>NZ_BBOL01000001.1:0-508398 GCF_020884815.1 Micromonospora sp. NBRC 110038
AACTCAAACTCAACGAGATCGGCCGGGTGCGGCTGCGCACGACGATCCCGCTGCTGGCGGACGAGTACCGCCGCAACCGCACCACCGGCGGTTTCGTGATCATCGACGAGGCCACCAACCGTACCGTCGGCGCGGGCATGATCGTCGAGGCCGCCTGACCTTCTGCGCCGCCATGCGAAACCCCTGCGGGCGTCCACCGGTGCGCGGTGGACGCCCAGCGTGGTTAACAGGGCCCCTCCTTACAGGCGGTGGGCGCCCGGGGCGGGGGTGGCCAGGTGGAAGCCGGGGGCGCGGAAGCCGCGCTCGGCGTACCGGGTCGTGACGGCGTCGGCCACCGCGTCGGCGCGGTCGGCGTCGACCAGGGCGAGGACGCAGCCGCCGAAGCCGCCGCCGGTCATCCGGGCCCCGTACGCCCCGGCGGCGAGGGCCGCCTCGACCGCCGTGTCGACCTCCGGCACGGTGATCTCGAAGTCGTCGCGCATCGACGCGTGGGAGGCGGTCAGCAGCGGCCCGATGTCGCGTACCCGGCCGGCGCGCAGCAGCGCCACGGCGTCGAGCACCCGCTGGTCCTCGGTGACGACGTGCCGGACGCGGCGTCGGGTCTCGTCGTCGTCGAGCCGGGCGAGGGCGTCGTCGAGGTCGGCGGCGGCCACGTCGCGCAGGGCGGGCACCCCGAGCAGCCCGGCGGCCTTCTCGCAGGCGGCGCGGCGGGAGGCGTACTCGCCGTCGGCGTGCCGGTGCGGGGCCCGGCTGTCGATCACCAGCACGGCCAGCCCGGCGGCGGCCAGGTCGAACGGGATGTGCTCGACGGCCTCGGTGCGGCAGTCGAGGAAGAGGGCGTGGCCGGCGCGGCAGCGGATCGCCGCGGACTGGTCCATGATCCCGGTGGGCGCGCCGACGTAGGCGTTCTCGGCCCGCTGGGCGAGCCGGGGCCGCCCCTCGGCCGGCAGGTCCAGCCCGCCGAGGTCGACGAGGGCGGCCAGCACGGCGGCCTCCAGCGCGGCCGACGACGACAGCCCGGAGCCGAGCGGCACGTCGGAGGCGATGGCCAGCCGCGCCCCGGGCACCCGGTGGCCGGCCTCGCGCAGCGCCCACACCACCCCGGCGACGTACGCGGCCCAGCCGGCGACCCGGCCGGGGGCGGCCACCTCGTCGGCGCCGAACCCGACCTGGTCGCCGGTGAGTTCCGACCAGACCGTCCAGCGGCCGCCGTCGTCGGGGGCGGCGCCGACGACGGTACGCAGCGGCAGCGCGAACGGCAGCACGAAGCCGTCGTTGTAGTCGGTGTGCTCGCCGATCAGGTTGACCCGCCCGGGTGCCGCCCAGCGGCCGGCGGCGGGTGCGCCGTAGCGCTGGCGGAAGCCGGCGGCGGCCCGGTCGGCGACGTCCCCGGCCGGCGCGGGAGAGACGACCTCACCGGCCGACGCGGGGGCGGCGGCGTCGGCCGGTGAGGACGAGGGGTGCGCGGGGTCGGTCACGGACGCTCCAGGATGTGGGTGCGGTAGAAGGCCCAGGCGTCGCCGACCATGTCGTGCAGGGTCGGCTTCTCGGGCGTCCAGCCCAGCTCCTCGCGGGCCAGGGCGGAGGAGGCGACCAGCTCGGCCGGGTCGCCCTCGCGGCGCGGGGCCACCTCGACCGGCAGCGGCCGGCCGGTGACCTCGCGGACCACGTCGACGACCTGCCGGTTGGTGAACCCGGCGCCGTTGCCCAGGTTGTAGACGCGGTGCCGGCCGGGCACGGCGGCGGTGAGCGCCAGCAGGTGGGCGCGGGCCAGGTCCTCGACGTGGATGTAGTCGCGCACGCAGGTGCCGTCGACGGTGGGGTAGTCGTCGCCGAAGAGTTGGAGCTTCTCCCGCCGGCCGGCGGCGACGTCGAGGGCGATCGGGATGAGGTGGGTCTCCGGGTCGTGCCGCTCGCCGATGGCGACGTCGCCGCGCAGGTACGCCCCGGCGACGTTGAAGTAGCGCAGGGACACGGCGGCCAGGTCGTGCCCGATCGCCTCGGAGGTGAGCGCCATGTCCACGGCCAGCTTGGTGGCCCCGTACGTGTTGGTGGGGGCCTTGACGGCGGTCTCCGGGATGGGCAGCTCGGTCGGGTTGCCGTAGACGGCGGCGGTGGAGGAGAAGACCATCCGGGGGACCCGGGCGGCCCGGACGGCGTCGATCAGGGCGAGCGAGCCGACGGTGTTGTTCTGCCAGTACAGCTCCGGGCGGACCATGGACTCGCCGGCGGCGATGAGGGCGGCGAAGTGCAGCACCCCGTCGAAGCCCGCCTCGGGGGTGAGCACCCGGGCCGCCTCGTGGATCGGCGCGTCGACCCAGGTGGCGTCCGGGGCGAGCGCCTCGCGGTGCCCGGTGCGCAGGTCGTCGAGGACGACCACCTCGTGGCCGGCGTCGAGCAGCATCCGGGTCACCACGCTGCCGATGTAGCCGGCGCCGCCGGTGACGAGCAGTTTCACGTCGGGGTCCTCCTGCCTGGCCGCGCCTCGCCGCGGCCGTTCGCGCTCACCCTACGGCGGCCGGCTGTGGCCGCGCTCCGCGTCGCCGCACCGCCATTCCATCACAATCTTTCATGACTGAACAGATACGCACACCGTCACTCCGGGTGGACGACCTGTGCCGAACCGTTGCGGGCCCTACGATGAGTTGTCATGCGGGAAGCGGGTGGTCCCGGGCTCCGCCGGCGGCCGGCGGGGCGGGTCCGACGCGAACCGGGCCCGCTGGCCCGTGCCGTCGCCCGGCTGGTGGTGCGGGCCGCCGACGGCGCGACCCGGCTGGTCACCGACCTGCTCGGGGCCAGCCCCGCCGCCGGCCGGGAGCGGATCAGCGAGGCCGAGCTGCGCGACCTGGTCGCCGCCAGCACCGTCCTCGACGCCGACGAGCGGCGGATCATCGACGAGGTGCTGGCCGCCGGGGCGAGCCTGGTCCGCGAGGTGATGATGCCCCGCACCGAGGTCGTGTTCCTGTCGGTCGGGATGACCGTCGCCGAGGCGGAGCGGCTGGTCCGGGCCGAGACGCACCGCCGGTACCCGGTCGTCGACGGCACCCAGGACGACGTGGTCGGCTTCGTGCACCTGCGCGACGTGCTGCTGCGCCCCGACCTCGACCCGGGCACCACCGTCGGAGAGCTGGCCCGGGAGGTCAAGCGGCTGCCCGGCAGCAAGCGGGTGCTGGCCGCGCTGACCGAGATGCGCCGCGAGGGCCACCACTTGGCGGTGGTGGTCGACGAGTACGGCGGCACCGCCGGCATCGTCACCTGCGAGGACCTGATCGAGGAGCTGGTCGGCGAGATCCACGACGAGCACGACGGCGACCCGGAGCCGGAGCCGACCGGCCTGCCCACCGTGGTCGACGGCCGGCTCAACCTCGCCGACTTCGCCGAGCGCACCGGCGTGCGGCTGGCCGCCGGCCCCTACGAGACGGCCGGCGGGTACGTGATGGCCGCGCTGGGCCGGCTGCCGGTGGTGGGGGACGAGGTGCCGGTGGCCCCGCCGGCGGCGGACGGCGGGGACCGGGACCCGGACGACCCGCCCGGCGGGTGGCTGCTGCGGGTGCTCGCGCTGGAGGGCCGGCGGGTGTCCCGGCTCGCGGTCTCCGTGGTGCGCCTGCCCGAGCCGCGGCGCGAGGTCACCGGCCCGCTGGCGGCGGCGGAGAGCCGACCCGCCGGCCCGTCATGACGTACGCCGGGGGTTGCTGACAGAATGCCGGCATGTCCGACGTACCCGCCCGCCCCCGCGTGTTCTCCGGCATCCAGCCGACGGCCGACTCGTTCCACCTCGGCAACTACCTGGGCGCGGTGCGGCACTGGGTGGCGTTGCAGGACACCCACGACGCGTTCTACTGCGTGGTCGACCTGCACGCCATCACGGCCGGGCACGACCCCAAGGTGCTGCGGCAGCGCACCCGGGTGGCCGCCGCGCAGCTCTTCGCCGTCGGCCTGGACCCGGAGCGCAGCACGCTGTTCGTCCAGTCGCAGGTGCCCGAGCACCCGCAGCTGGCCTGGGTGCTGGGCTGCATCACCGGCTTCGGCGAGGCCAGCCGGATGACCCAGTTCAAGGACAAGTCGCAGAAGCAGGGCAGCGACCGCTCCAGCGTCGGCCTGTTCACGTACCCGATCCTCCAGGCCGCCGACATCCTGCTCTACCAGGCGCACGCCGTCCCGGTGGGCGAGGACCAGCGGCAGCACCTGGAGCTGTCCCGCGACCTGGCGCAGCGGTTCAACTCGCAGTTCGGCAAGACGTTCGTCGTGCCCGCGCCGCACATCGTCAAGGACACCGCGAAGATCACCGACCTGCAGGACCCGACGGCCAAGATGTCGAAGTCGTCGTCCTCGCCGAGCGGCATCATCGACCTGTTGGAGGACCCGGCCCGCTCGGCCAAGAAGATCCGCTCCGCGGTCACCGACACCGGCCGGGAGATCGTCTTCGACAGCGAGACCAAGCCGGGCGTGTCCAACCTGCTCACCATCTACTCCGCGCTGACCGGCCGCAGCATCGACGACCTGGTCGCCGCGTACGCGGGCCGGGGCTACGGCGACCTGAAGAAGGACCTGGGCGAGGTGGTCCGGGAGTTCGTCACGCCGATCCAGGAGCGCACCCGGGCCTACCTCGACGACCCGGCGCAGCTCGACAAGCTGCTCGCGGCCGGCGCGGAGAAGGCCCGCGCGGTCGCCTCGGCGACGCTGCACGAGACGTACGAGCGGGTCGGGTTCCTCCCGCCGGTCCGCCTCGGCTGACCGCCCGGCGCGACGGGTACGGGTGGAGACGGGCGGGTCGGTGGCCGGAGGGGTGGCGCGGAGCGTGGATCGCAGGGACGGGATGCCGCAGGCCGGCGACACCATCCAGATCGGGATCGCGGTGGACATCCCGGAGCCGTGGGGCGGCATGCTCACCCGGCGGCGGGTCGAGGCCGGCGACCCCCTCGTGGTGCCCGCGCACGTGACGCTGCTCGGGCCCACCGAGATTCCGACGGCGGCGCTGCCGGCGGTCGAGCGGCACCTCGCCGGGGTGGCCGCCACGCACCTGCCGTTCACCCTGCACCTGCGGGGCACCGGCACGTTCCGCCCGGTGACGCAGGTGGTGTTCGTGGCGGTGGCCGCCGGGATCAGCGAGTGCGAGCTGCTCGCCGCCGCCATCAACTCGGCCCCCGAGCTGCACCGGGAGACCCGCTTCCCCTACCACCCGCACGTCACGGTGGCGCAGGACGTCGCGCCGGAGGCGCTGGACCGGGCGTACGAGGACCTGGCCGACTTCTCGGCGATGTTCGAGGTCGACTCGTTCACGCTCTTCTCGCACAGCGGTCAGACCCGGTGGCAGCCGCGCCGGGACTTCCTGCTGGGCGTGTCCTGAGCCGGCGACGCTCTCCCGTGCGGGCGGCGGATCGGCGAGGATGACGGCGTGGAGGTCTTCGGGCGGATCGAGGCCGGCATCGACCGGCGGGTGAGCGCGGCGCGCCGCCGGTCGCGGACCTTCGACCACCTGTGGCGGGCCGGCAACCTCTACGCGGAGGTGCTCGGCGGGCGGCTGGCGGCGGCGATCGCCTACTACGGCTTCTTCGCGGTCTTCGCGCTGGCCCTGGTCGCGTACTCGATCTTCGGGGCGATCCTGGAGGACAACGACGAGGTCAGCGACGCGGCGGCCGGCTTCCTCAAGGAGAACCTGCCCTTCCTCGACCCGGCGCAGATCGCCCAGAGCAGCAACACGGTCGGGGTGGTGGGCCTGGTCATCCTGGTCTTCACCGGGATCGGCTGGGTGGAGGCGATCCGCTCGTCGCAGCGGCTGATGTACGGGCTCAACCAGCAGCCCGGCAACCTGGTGGTGCGCCGGCTGGTCGACCTGGCTGTGCTGGTGGGGGTGTTCGTCCTGCTCGGCCTGTCGGTGGCCGCCGTGGACGCGCTGGAGTCGCTGCTGCGCTTCCTGCTGCGCAGCACGGGCTCGGTGGGGCTGACCGTGATCAGCGCCGTACTCAGCGTGCTGGTCAACGCGGTGCTGGCCGCCGCCCTGCTGGTGGCGGTGCCCCGGCTGCGGATGAGCCGCCGCCGGCTGCGCCCGGTGGTGTTCGCCGTGGCGGTGGGCATCACCCTGCTGAACACGGTCGGGCGGTTCTACGTGGTGCGCACCGAGCGGAACCCGGCGTACACGGTGGTGGCCGGCGCGGTCGGCCTGCTGCTCTATCTCTACCTGCTCAACCAGCTCGTCCTGTTCGGCGCGGCGCTGGCCGCGACCAGCCCGTACGGCCGGGTGGTGGACCTGGCCGAGGGGGCGGCGCCGGCCGACCTCGACGCCGGTGCCGACGTCGACACCGGTCCGGGCACGCCCGGCGGGGCGGGATGACCGGCGCAACCACCCGGCTAATTCGGGCAAATGCCTCACACGTGAATGTGAGGACCGGCCATGATGAGCGCGTGGGCGCACTCGTGACGTTGGACCTGCCGGACGACTCGCCGATGCTCGGCCTGCCGTGGATCATCACGTTCGGCCCGCTCGACGACGCCGACGAGTGGGAGCCGGTGGTCTGCGGCCCCTACGAGCGCCCGCACGCGCTGGCCCTCGCCGAGTCGGTGGTGGCCGAGGAGCAGCTCATGGCCGTGGTGGAGCCCCTGGTGCCCGCCCTGTCGCCCGACGAGATCCGTGGCGAGATCGCCGCCGCCCGCATCGCCGCCTCCGACGAGGCGGCCCGGATCGAGGCGTCCGACCTCTACGGCGACTTCGACGACGTCATCGACGACGAGCTGGAGGCCGCCGCCGAGGCGGCCGGGGAGCCGGCCGGGCCCCGCCCCGCGCCCGCCGAGGCCGAGCTGCGCGCCGGCTTCGCCCGCATCGCCAAGCTGCTCACCGAGAAGGGGAGCTGACCGTCGGCCTCGCCGTGCCGATCCGCCCGCTGAGCCGCTGATCGTCGGCCGCCGGATCCGGCGGCCCGCCGCTCAGTGCGTCCCGCCCAGGTTGAGCACGACCACCCCGGCGATGACGAGCGCCACGCCGACGACCTTCGTCACGCTGAGCGGCTCGCCGAGGAAGGCCGCCCCGACCGCGACGATCGCCGCCGTGCCCAGCCCGGACCACATCGCGTACGCCACGCCGACCGGGATCTCCCGCACCGCGAGCGAGAGCAGCCCGAACGCCGCCAGGTACGCCACCGCCAGCCCGAGCGTCGGCCACAGCCGGGTGAACCCGTGCGTCGCCTTGAGCAGGCTCGTCCCGACCACCTCGGACGCGATCGCGAGCACCAGGAACAGATACGCCATGCGGCGATTCTGCCCGCGCCGGTCGCGGGCGCGCCCCCGTTGGTCGGGGACGCGCCCGGGTGCCGGGTCAGCCCTGGTCGGGCAGCGCCGGGTAGTCGGTGTAGCCCTCGTGCCCGCCGCCGTACGCGGTCGTGTAGTCGGGGGTGTTGAACGGGCCGCCCCCGGCCAGCCGCCGGGGCAGGTCGGGGTTGGCGAGGAACAGCGCTCCGTACGAGACCAGGTCGGCGTCGCCGCGCTCGACCAGCTTCAGCGCCTCCGGCCCGGTCCAGGCCCCCGGGGTGTACGGGTTGAGCATCAGCGCCCCGGCCCACCGCTCGCGCAGCACGGGCGTGAACTCGGTGTCCGCCCCCTCGGCCACGTGCAGGTACGCCAGCCCGAGGGGGTTCAGCGCGTCGACCAGGGCCAGGTACGTCTCGCGGTGGTCGTCCTCGGCGATGTCGTTGTACGGGTTGGCCGGCGAGATCCGCAGCCCGACCCGGTCGGCGCCGATCGCCTCCGCCACGGCGGTGGCCACCTCGACGACGAGCCGGATGCGGCCGGTCGGGTCGCCGCCGTACTCGTCGTCGCGCCGGTTGGCGTTGGTGGAGAGGAACTGGTGCAGCAGGTAACCGTTCGCCCCGTGCAGCTCCACCCCGTCGAAGCCCGCGTCGACGGCGTTGCGGGCCGCCGCGACGAAGTCCGCGACGGTGGCCCGGACGCCCTCGGCGTCCAGCGGCTGCGGGGTCGGGAACTCCTGCGGGCCGGTGGGGGTGACGATCGTCCCGGCCGCCGGCACGGCGGACGCGCCGACCGGCGCGGAGCCGTGGGCGGTGTTGTCCGGGTGGGCGATCCGCCCGACGTGCATGAGCTGCGCGAAGATCACGCCGCCCCGCTCGTGCACCGCGTCGGTCACCCGCCGCCAGCCGGCGACCTGCTCGGCGGTGTGCAGGCCGGGGGTGTTCAGGTAGCCCTGGCCGACCGCCGAGGGTTGCACGCCCTCCGTGACGATCAGCCCGGCACTGGCGCGCTGGGCGTAGTAGGTGGCCATCAGCTCCGTGGGGACGGCCCCGGGCCCGTGCGCCCGGCTGCGCGTCATGGGCGCCATGACCACCCGGTTGCGGAGGGTGTGGCGGCCGACGGTGACGGCGTCGAATGCGGTGTCCATTGTCCCGGCTCCTGTCCCTGCGATTGGCGCTTCTGGATGCAGGAAGTCGCCCGGGGCCCCGAAACTTCCCGGGTGGACGGTGATCGGGGACACCCCGCGCGCCGTCCCGGACGGACGTCGGCGCCCCGTGGAGCGGAACTCCACGGGGCGCCGGCGCCACCTTCACCCCCCACCACAAGGGGTCGGCTGCCCGGCCGCCCGTCGGCGCGGGGCACGACGGACGACCAGGGGTCCACTGCGGGCTGTACCCGGCTCAGCGCCGTTCGAACCACGCGGCGGCGTCGACCGGCAGGACGTGCCCGGTGCCCTGCCCGGTCAGCTCCGCGCTGGCCACGACCGGCTGGCCGTACCCGTCGATCTGCACCGGCGCGTCGCTGAGGTTGACCACGCAGGTCAGCTCCGCGCCGCCGCCGGTGCGGCGGAACGCCAGCACGCCGGGGCCGGTCGTCTCCAGCCAGGTCACGCCGTCGGCGTCGCGGGCGAGCGCCGGGTGGGCGCGCCGGGCCCGCAGCGCCGCGCGGTAGAGCTCGAGGGTCGAGCCGGGCGTGCCGGCCTGGGCGGCGACCGAGAGGGCTGCCCAGGTGGCGGGGGCCGGCAGCCAGCTCAGCTCGCTGCCGGCCGGCCCGAAGCCGTACGGGGCCAGCTCGCCGCTCCACGGGATCGGCACCCGGCAGCCGTCCCTGCTCTCGCCGGTGCGCAGGAACGACGGGTCCTGGCGTAGCTCGTCGGGCAGGTCGAGCACCTCCGGCAGGCCCAGCTCCTCGCCCTGGTAGAGGTAGGCGCAGCCGGGCAGGGCCAGCATCAGCAGGCTGGCGGCGCGGGCCCGGCGCAGGCCGACCTCGCCGTCGCCGTAGCGGGTGACGTGCCGCTGCTTGTCGTGGTTGGACAGCACCCAGGTGGTCGGCGCGCCGACGATGGTCGCCTCGGCCAGCGCGGTGTCGATCACCTTGCGGAACGAGTCGGCCGACCAGGTGGCGTCGAGGAAGTCGAAGCTGAACGCCTGGTGCAGCTCGTCGGGCCCGATGTAGCGGGCGAGCCGCTGCGGCGTCTCGGCCCACGCCTCGGCCACGGCCATCCGGCCGCCGGGGTAGCTGTCCAGAATCGGCCGCCAGGCCCGGTAGATCTCGTGCACCTCGTCCTGGTCGAAGTACGGCAGCCGGCCCTTGCCGAGCAGCTCGGACTGGCGTCGGCCGCCGGTCATCGAGTTGAAGCCGACGTCGGGCAGCCCCTCGGCCTTGATCATGCCGTGGGCCACGTCGATGCGGAACCCGTCGACGCCCCGGTCGAGCCAGAAGCGCAGGACGTCTTCGAACTCGGCGCGCACCTCGGGGTGCCGCCAGTTGAGGTCGGGCTGGGCCGGGTCGAACAGGTGCAGGTACCACTGGCCGTCGGGCACCCGGGTCCAGGCCGGCCCGCCGAAGATGCTCTCCCAGTCGTTGGGCGGCAGCTCGCCGTGCTCGCCCCGGCCCTCGGCGAACAGGTAGCGGGCCCGCTCCGGGGAGCCGGGGGCGGCGGCGAGCGCGGCGACGAACCACGGGTGCGCGCTGGAGGTGTGGTTGGGCACGATGTCGACGATGATCCGCAGGCCGAGCGCGTGCGCGTCGGTGATCATGGCGTCGAAGTCGGCGAGGGTGCCGAACATCGGGTCGACGTCGCGGTAGTCGGCCACGTCGTAGCCGCCGTCGACCATCGGCGAGGTGTAGAAGGGGGTCAGCCAGAGCGCGTCGACCCCGAGGTCGCGCAGGTACGGCAGCCGCTCGCGGATGCCCTGGAGATCGCCGACGCCGTCGCCGTTGGAGTCGGCGAAGCTGCGGACGTAGACCTGGTAGACGACCGCGGAGCGCCACCAGTCGTCGTCGGAGGTCAGCGGCGTGGGGGTGCTGGCGGTCATGGGTGGCGATCCCCGTTCTGTGGCGCGGGACGGCGTGGGGTGCGTGGCACGGCGGTGTGCCACCGGGTGGTCAGAGCAGAATGCCGCCCCACGCCTGCAAGAGTCAAGCAGGCTTTGCGCAAGAAATGACGGCGGTCAGCCGGCGCTCCTCGCGAGAGCGGCGGCGGGCTGCCGGGCGGCCGGCTGCCGGACGACCGCCGTGGAGCCGCGCACCACCAGCTCGGGCCGGAACAGGTACTCCGAGTGCGGGGCGGCGTGCCCGTTGATCTCGTCGACCAGGGCCCGCACGGCGGCCACCGCCATGGCAGCCACCGGCTGGCGCATCGTCGTCAGCGGCGGGTCGGTGAAGGCCATCAGCGGCGAGTCGTCGTACCCCACCACGGACAGGTCGCCGGGGACGGACAGGCCGCGCTGCCGGGCGGCCCGGATCGCGCCGAGGGCCATCAGGTCGGAGCCGCACACCACGCCGGTCACCCCGCGCTCCAGCAGCCGCCCCGCGGCGGCCTCGCCGCCCTCCACGCCGAACAGGGTCAGCTCGGCCAGCTCGGCCAGCTCGGCCTCGGGCAGGCCCGCCAGGCGCCCCATGGCGGCCCGCCAGCCGGCCACCCGGCGCTGCACGGGGACGAACCGGTCCGGGCCGGTGATCAGCCCGATCCGCCGGTGCCCGAGAGCGACCAGGTGGGCGACGGCCAGCTCGGTCGCCTCCCGGTCGTCGCAGGAGACGAAGGGCGCGGCGATCCCGGGAACGTACCCGTTGATCATGACGACGGGCAGCGGCCGGGCGATCAGCGCGCGGTACCGGTCGTGGTTGGCGGCGGTGTCGGCGTGCAGCCCGGAGACGAAGACGATTCCGGAGACCTGGCGGTCGAGCAGCATCTCGACGTACTCGTCCTCGGTGACGCCGCCCGGGGTCTGGGTGCACAGCACCGGGGTGAAGCCGCTCTGCGCCAGGGTCGACTCGATCACCTGGGCGAACGCGGGGAAGATCGGGTTGTCCAGCTCCGGCACCACCAGGCCGACGAGGCCGGCGCTGCGCTTGCGCAGCCGGGCCGGGCGCTCGTAGCCGAGGACGTCGAGGGCGGTCAGGACGGCCTGCCGGGTCTCCGGGGCCACGCCGGGGCGGTCGTTGAGCACCCGCGACACCGTGGCCTCGCTGACTTCGGCCTGTTGGGCGATGTCGGACAGTCGAGCGCGCATGGCGGCACTTTAGCTCACGGGCAAGTTCTTGCGTACCTTTCTGCAAGCCCTTCCATCATCCGCAACATCTTGCTAACGTCCCGGCAACACGCGAGAGCAGCGGCGCAGCATCCCCGCGCCGGTAGGAAAGAACTTACAGAGGTTCCCACTGGCGGGCCGCCCTTCCCCCGGCGGATCGCCATGACGACAGGAGTACCGATGCGCATCCGTACCGCGGGTGTGGTCGCCGTCCTCGGCCTGGCGCTGGCCGCCTCCGGCTGCGGTGGCAGCGACGACGACAGCAGCGCGCCGGCCGCGAAGGAGTCCGCCGGCGCCACCGGCGGGAAGCTGGTGATCTGGGCCGACGACAAGCGGACCGCCGCCCTGAAGCCGTTCGCCGAGAAGTTCGGCCAGGAGAACGGCGTGACCGTCGAGGTCCAGGCCGTCTCGAAGGACCTGCAGACCAACTTCGTCACCGCCTCCCAGCAGGGCAGCGGCCCCGACGTCGTGGTCGGCGCGCACGACTGGATCGGCAACCTGGTCCAGAACGGCGCCATCGACCCGGTGCAGCTCGCCGCCGACCAGAAGAGCGGCTTCAACGAGACCGCCGTCAAGGCCGTCACCTTCAACGGCCAGCTCTACGGCGTGCCGTACGCCATGGAGAACCTGGCGCTGATCCGCAACACCGAGCTGGCCCCGGAGGCCCCGAAGACGATCGAGGACCTGGTCGCCGCCGGCAAGAAGCTCAAGGCCGACAAGAAGGCCAGCGAGATCCTCTGCCTCCAGTCCGGCCAGAACGGCGACGCCTACCACATCTACCCGCTGTACACCTCGGCCGGCGGCTACCTCTTCGGCACCGCCGCCAACGGCGACTACGACCCGAAGGACCTGGGCGTGGGCAAGCCGGAGTCGATCGCCGCGTTCCAGAAGATCGCGAAGCTCGGCGAGAAGGGCGAGGGCGCGCTCAAGCGCTCCATCACCCCCGAGAACTCGATCGCCACCTTCACCGGCAAGAAGTGCGCCTTCCTGGTCTCCGGGCCGTGGGCCATCGCCGACGCCAAGAAGGCCAACATCTCCTACGACATCTCCCCGGTCCCCGGCTTCGCCGGCGGCAAGGAGGCGCAGCCGTTCGTGGGCGTCCAGGCGTTCTACGTGGCCGCCAAGGGCAAGAACAAGGCCCTGGCCCAGGAGTTCGTGGCGAACTACACCACCAAGCCGGAACTGGCCGTGGCCCTGTACAACGCCGAGCCGCGCCCGCCGGCCCTGACCGCCGCGCTCGACCAGGTCAAGGGCAGCGACCCGGACCTGGCCAAGTTCACCGAGGCCGGCAAGAACGGCCAGGTGCTCCCTGCGATCCCGGCCATGGCCGCGATCTGGGACCCGTTCGGCAAGGCCGAGGCCGCGATCATCGGCGGCGCCGACCCGGCCAAGACGATCACCGCGGCCGGCAAGACGATCTCCGGCCAGATCAAGTAATGAGCACGAAGCTGTCCGGCCCGGGGTCCACGCGGACCTCGGGCCGGGGGCCCGTCGGCCCCGGGCTCCCGCGCACCGCCCGCACCGCGCGGCACCACGCGCCGGTCACCGCGACCGGCCTCGTCGTCAAGGTGATCCTGCTCGGCCTCGTGGCCGGGATCGCGCTCTGGGCGGCCTTCCCGCTCGTCGAGGCCGAGAAGTGGGTCGGGCTGGCCCTGCTCGCGGCCACCACCGCCGGCCTGTTCTACCTCTACCTCACCCCCCGGCACATCCCCGCCAAGTACCTGGTCCCCGGCACGCTCTTCCTGATCGCCTTCCAGGTCTTCCCGGTGCTCTACACCGCCAGCACCGCCTTCACGAACTTCGGCGACGGCCACCGGGGCAGCAAGGACGACGCCGTCGTCGCGATCCAGAGCTCCTCGGTGAAGCAGGTCCCCGGCTCCACCGAGTACGCCCTGTCGGTCGCCACCGCGGGCGACCCTGCCACCGGCGCGCTGGTCTTCCTGGTCACCGATCCGGCCACCGGCGCCGTCTCCGCCGGGGACGCCGACGGGCTGCGCCGGCTCGACGCCGCCGACGTCACCGTCGGCTCCGGCGGCAAGGTCACCGCCGCCGACGGCTACACCGTGCTCAACTTCGGCCAGGCCAGCGCCCGCAGCCAGGAGATCACCGACCTGGTGGTGCCCACCGCCGGGGGCGCGCTGCGCTCCTCCGGCCTGTCCCGCGCCTACGAGGGCCGGGCCATCCGGGCGTACGACGCCGGGTGCGACTGCGTCACCGACAGCGAGAGCGGCAAGCGGTGGACCGCCGACGAGGCGACCGGGTCGTTCGTCGCCGCCGACGGCGAGCGCCTCGCGCAGGGCTGGCAGGTCAACGTCGGGCTGGAGAACTTCTCCCGGGTCCTCACCGACCCGAACATCTCCGGGCCGTTCTTCGGCACCCTGCTGTGGAACTTCGCCTTCGCGATCGGCTCCACCGGGTTCACGTTCCTGCTTGGCATGGCCATCGCGCTGGCCCTGCACTCGCCCCGGATGCGCGGCACCAACCTCTACCGGGTGCTGCTGATCCTCCCGTACGCCATGCCGTCGTTCGCGATGCTGCTGGTCTGGCGGGACATGTTCAACACCGACTTCGGGCTGATCAACAACCTGTTCGGCCTCGGCGTCGACTGGTTCGGCCAGGACTGGTCGGCGCGGGCGGCGGTGCTGCTGGTGCAGCTCTGGCTGGGCTACCCGTACATGTTCCTGGTCGCCACCGGCGCGCTCCAGGCCATCCCCAAGGAGCTGACCGAGGCCACCTCCGTCGACGGCGCGTCGCCCTGGCAGTCGTTCCGCGCGGTCACCCTGCCGCTGCTGCTCGTCGCGCTGTCGCCGCTGCTGATCGCGTCGTTCGCGTACAACTTCAACAACATCAACGCGATCTGGCTGACCACCGAGGGCGGCCCGTTCCCGGCGGACAACCCGCGCAACGGGGCGACCGACCTGCTGATCACCTACACGTACCGGCTGGCCTTCGGCGCGCAGGGCGCGGAGTTCGGCATGGCGGCGGCGGTGTCGATCTTCATCTTCGCGATCGTGGCGACGGTGTCGGCGATCAGCTTCCGCAACACCCGCAAGCAGGAGGAGGTCTACTCGTGACCACCTACGCGCACACCCCCGCCGTCGACCGCACCGCCGCCGGCCGGCGGCGCAACCGCTGGCTGGCCCAGGTCGGCTGGCGGCACGTCGTCGGGGTGCTGGCCGTGGCGTTCAGCCTCTTCCCGATCCTGTTCGTGCTCTCGGCCGCGCTCAACCCGCTCGGCACCCTCTCGTCGACCTCCCTCGTGCCGACCGGCGGGGTGTCGGGCGAGAACTTCGCCAACCTGTTCGCCGACACGGCGTTCGGGCACTGGTTCGTCAACTCGCTGCTGATCGCCGGGCTGGCCAGCTTCGTGTCCATCTTCCTGTCCTCGCTGGCGGCGTACGCGTTCTCCCGGATGCGCTTCGCCGGCCGCCGGGTCGGGCTGCTCACCCTGCTGCTGATCCAGATGTTCCCGCAGTTCCTGGCGATCGTGGCGATCTTCCTGATCTTCACCACGGTCACCGACCTGTGGCCGGCGATCGGCTTCAACACCCCGTGGGGCCTGTTCCTGCTCTACATGGGCGGCGCGCTCGGCGTGAACACCTGGCTGATGAAGGGCTTCTTCGACACGCTGCCCCGGGAACTGGACGAGTCGGCCACGATGGACGGCGCGTCGCACGCCCAGGTCTTCTTCCGGATCATGCTGCCGCTGGTGGCGCCGATCCTGGCGGTGACCGCCCTGCTGTCCTTCATCGGCACGATCAACGAGTTCATGATCGCCAACGTGTTCCTGACCGACACCGAGTCGAAGACCCTCGCCGTCGGCATGTTCGGCCTGGTCGCCGGTGAGCGCAACAACAACTTCGGGATGTTCGCGGCGGGCACCCTGCTCACCGCCGTCCCCACCGTGCTGGTCTTCCAGCTCCTCCAGCGGTACATCGTCTCCGGCCTCACCGCCGGAGCGGTCAAGGGCTGAGCCTCCTCGGCTCACGCTGCGGCAAGGGCGTCGTGTCGACGTACACCGGAGCGGTTTCCGGGCGGACCGCCGCGGTCGGGTGACCGACCGCGGCGGGTGCCCGCCCACTCCCCGTCGACCCGACCCGAAAGGCCGCACCATGTCCCAGCGCCGCACCGCCGCCCCGGGCCGCACCGTCTCCCCGGGCCCGCACCACGACGGCTCCGCCGCCTACGTCCCCGAGCAGGAACCCGCCCTCGGGCAGACCGTCCCCGTCTTCGTCCGGGTCCCCGTCGGGGTCGACGTGCGCTCCGTGCACGTGCGCAGCACCCCCGACGGCGAGCCGCGCTTCGCCGAGGCCACCGTCGACCGCCGCACCGGCTCCGACGTCTGGTGGCGCGCCGACGTCGAGGTACGCAACCCGGTCAGCAACTACCGGTTCCTGCTCACCGACGCCCGTGGCGACTACCGCTGGCTCACCGCCGCCGGCCTCGCCGACCACGACGTGCCCGACCACGGCGACTTCAAGCTGGTCAGCCACGCCCCGCCGCCGGCCTGGGCCCGCGACGCGGTGATCTACCAGATCTTCCCCGACCGGTTCGCCCGCTCCGCCGCCGCCGACGGCCGGACCGCCCCGGACTGGGCCGTCCCCTGCGACTGGGACACCCCCGTGATCGGGCGCGGCCCGCAGACCCCCCGCCAGTTCTACGGCGGCGACCTCGACGGCATCGCCGAGCGGCTCGACCACCTCGACCGGCTCGGCGTCAACACCGTCTACCTCACCCCGATCTTCCCGGCCCGCTCCAACCACCGCTACGACGCGGCCAGCTTCGACACCGTCGACCCGCTGCTCGGCGGCGACGCCGCGCTGGCCCGGCTCGCCGACGCGGTACACGCCCGGGGCTGGCGGCTGCTCGGCGACATCACCAGCAACCACACCGGCGACGCCCACCACTGGTTCACCGCCGCCGTCTCCGACGTGACCGCCCCCGAACGGGAGCTGTACTACTTCGACGCCGTGACCGGGGACTACGAGTCGTGGAACGGGGTGAAGTCGCTGCCGAAGCTCAACTGGGGCAGCGCGGAGCTGCGCCGCCGCTTCGCCATCGCCGAGGACTCGCTGCTGCGCCGCTGGCTGCGCCCGCCATACTCGCTCGACGGGTGGCGGGTCGACGTGGCGAACATGACCGGGCGGCGCGGCGCGGACGCGTACACCCACGAGGTGGCGCGGCTGCTGCGCGAGGTGGTGGCCGAAACCAGGGCCGACGGGCTGGTGCTCGCCGAGCACGGCCACGACCACACCGGCGACCTGGACCGCGACGGCTGGCACGGCACGATGAACTACGTCGGCTTCACCGACCCCGTCTGGTCCTGGCTGCGCCACGGCGACGAGCCCGTGCCGAACTTCCTCGGCACCCCCGGCGGGGTGCGGCGGCGCGACGCGCACGCCGTGCGGGCCACCCTGGACACCTACCGGTCGCTGGTCTCCTGGCGGTCGTACGTGCACTCGTGGCAGCTGCTCGGCTCGCACGACTCGGCCCGGATCCGCACCGTGGTCGGCGACGCCGCCCGGCAGGAGGTGGCCGCCGGGCTGCTCGCCACCATGCCGGGCACCCCGGTGATCTTCGCCGGGGACGAGCTGGGGCTGACCGGGGCGAACGGGGAGGGCTCGCGTACCCCGATGCCGTGGCACCGGCCGGGCAGCTGGGACGCGGGCACGCTCGCCGCGTACCGGAGGCTGATCGCGCTGCGCCGGGCCGAGCCGGCGCTGCGCCACGGCGGCCTGCGCTGGGTGCACGTCGACGCGGACACGCTGGTCTTCCTCCGCGAGACGCCCACCGGCGGCGTGCTGGTGCTGGCCCGGCGCGCGGCCGGCACCCCGGTCCGGATCGCCGGCCTGCCGGCCGCCGAGAACGCCTACGGCGGTGCCCCGGCACTGTGCCCGGACGCCGACGGCGCGGTGACCCTCCCCGCAGACGGCCCCACCTTCCAACTCTGGCGGCTGTAGTTGGCAGGAAGGGCCCCCTATCGACACTCGGCGTGAGAGGGGTTCCCTTCTCTGCCGTAGGCGTTGATAGGGGGCCTTTCCTTACTGGCGGAGGAGGGTGTGGATCCCGGCCAGATAGGTGGCGCGGTCCGGTGCGCCGGTGAGGATCTTCTGCGTGAAGTAGCCGGGGATCAGGCCGAACAGGGCGGCACCGACGGCCTCCGGGTCGGCGTCGGGGGGCAACTCGCCCGTTTCCCGGGCGCGCGCGGCGAGCGCCGCGAAGTGTCCGCGCAGCCGGTCGTACGTGGCCCGGACGAACTCGGCGAGGGCCGGGTCGCGCTGCGCCTCGCTCCACACCTGCAGGGCCAGGGGGAGGATGCCGTCGGGGCCGGCCTGCCCGTCGACGTAGGTCAGGGCGCGGTCGAGGGCCTCGACCAGCGGCAGCGGCGGATCGGTGGCGGTGAGCCCGGCGAAGACCTGGTCCGCGCCGCCGACCACCGACTGGGCGATCGCCGTGATCAGGTCGTTCTTGCTGGGGAAGTAGCGGTAGACCGCGCCGACCGACAGTCCGGCCTCGGCGATCACGTCCTGCATGGACGTGCGGTGGAAGCCGTCGCGCAGGAAGCAGCGGCGGGCGGCGTCGAGGATCTGCTGGCGGCGGGCGGCGAGGTGTTCGTCGGAGACGCGTGGCACGCCTCTCAGCGTAAAACGAACGCTCGTTCTTGACGTGGCGGCCGCGTCGGGCGCACCCTCGTCTTTAAGAGAACGAACGTTCGTTTTAAGGAGTGGAGATGGCCCGACTCCGGTCGCCGCTGCTGCTCGCCCTCGGCCTCGCCGCGCTCGCGGTGGTGGTGCAGGCGCTGCTCGTACCCCTGTTCGCCGCCCCGGCGACGCACCTCGCGCCGCGCGATCTGCCGGTCGCCGTCGCGGGCCCCGCGCCGGCCGCCGCCGACCTCGCCGGCCGGCTCGCCGCCGCGGGCCCCGGCGCGTTCGCGGTGACCACGCTGCCCGACGCCGCGGCGGCCGACCGGGCGCTGCGCAACCGCGAGGTGTACGCCGCCTGGGTCCTCGGCCCCTCCGGCGTCTCCCTGCACACCGCCCCCGCCGCCAGCCCCACCGTCGCCGCCCTGCTCGCCGAGGCGTCCGCGCGGCTCGGCGACGGCCGGCCCGTGCCGGTGACCGAGGTCGTGCCCGCCGACCCGGACGATCCCCGGGGCGCCGGGTTCGCCGCCGGGTTCCTGCCGCTCGCGCTGAGCGGCATGCTCGCCGGCGCCCTGCTGGTCCTGCTGGTCCCCGGCCGGGCCGCGCGGCTCGCCGGCCTGCTCGGGTACGCGGCGCTGGCCGGCCTCGCCGGCGTGGCGGTGCTGCACGGCTGGCTCGGGATCCTCGGCGGCGACCCGCTGGCCGAGGCGGGCGCGATCGGCCTGTTGGCGCTGGCTGTGGCCGGGGCGGTGACGGGCCTCGGCGCCCTGCTCGGTCGCCCCGGCGTCGGGCTCGGCGCGCTGCTGGTCTTCCTGGTCGGCAACCCCCTCTCGGCGGTCGCCGCCGCCCCGGAGCTGCTGCCGCAGCCGTGGGGGACGGTCGGGCAGTGGCTGCCGCTGGGCGCGGGCGGCACGCTGCTGCGCTCGGTCGCCTTCTTCGGCGGGGCCGGCTCCGGCCGGTCGCTCGCGGTGCTCGCCGGCTACGCCCTGGCCGGCCTCGCCCTGGTGCTGGCGGCCCGCCGACGTGGCGCAGCCGCGCCCGGCGCGGGCTGAGCCGTTCCCGCCAGCGGGCCCCCTACTACAAGACGTCGTTGATAGGGGAGGATGGCCGGATGGAAGCTCTTCGCCTGGTACTCCTCTACGTTCACCTGATCGGGTTCGCGCTGCTGCTCGGCGGCGCGATCGCCCAGTACGTCAGCGGTCGGCTGCGGATCAACGCGGCCATGCTCTGGGGGTCGGTCATCGGCCTGCTGACCGGAATCGGGCTGTCCGCCCCGTTGCGCGACGGCGACGAACCGGCCCCCGCCAAACTTGTTACCAAGTTGGTGCTCGCGCTGCTGATCTTTGTCATGGTCTTCTTCTCCCGTAAGCGGGAGACGGTCAACCGCGGCCACTTCCTCGCGATCGTCGGGTTGACCCTGGTCAACGCGGCGGTGGCGGTCTTCTGGCGCTAACGCCCTGGCCAGGGGAGAGGCCGTGGGAACCGGACGTTCGTGACGCCCGACCGGTCCACTACCGGCACGAGAAGTGATGTGCCCCACCCAAGGGTTACGTAGGGGTAACAGGCACTCAACAGTCGTGCACGATTGTCGGCCGGTGGGTAGGCGTGGGCGTACGCTCCCGTCCGTAACGTGGGACGCCGGCGGCCACAAAGCAGGCCGGCTCAAGGGCTGCCACCGCGCAGAGCGGTGTGCAATGGGAAGGAGACGTCTTGCGCTCTGTGCGTGGGATGCGGATCGCCTCCGCCTTCGTGGCGGGTGGGCTCGTGCTGGGCGCCGCCGCGTGTGGTGAGGCCCCCAAGGACGACAACGGCGCGGGCGACGCAGGCGCCAAGAAGTACAGCGCCTGCATGGTGACCGACGTCGGCGGCATCGACGACAAGTCGTTCAACACCTCCGCCTGGAAGGGCCTGCAGGAGGCCCAGAAGGCCAACAGCAACATCGACATCAAGTACGTCGCGTCGAAGGCCGAGGCGGACTACGAGGTCAACCTGACCCAGTACGTCAACCAGAAGTGCGACTTCATCCTGGCCGTCGGTGGCCTGATGGGCGACGCGACCTCGAAGATCGCGAAGGCGAACCCCAACCAGCAGTTCGGGATCGTCGACTCGAAGCTGCCGGAGACGAACGTCTACCCGATGCAGTTCGACACCGCCCAGGCCGCGTTCCAGGCCGGCTACCTGGCCGCCGGGATGACCAAGTCCGGCAAGGTCGGCACCTACGGCGGCCTGCCGATCCCGCCCGTGACGATCTTCATGGACGGGTTCGCCGACGGCGTCGCGTACTACAACAAGACCAAGAGCAAGAACGTCCAGGTCCTGGGCTGGAACAAGGAGACCCAGAAGGGTTCCTTCACCAACGACTTCGTCAAGCAGGACGAGGGCAAGAAGGTCTCCGACACCCTGGTCGCCCAGGGCGCGGACATCATCATGCCGGTCGCCGGCGGCGCGGGCCTCGGCACCACCGCGGCGGCGCAGGCCTCCGGCGGCAAGTACTCGGCCATCTGGGTCGACGCCGACGGCTGCGAGAGCACCCCGAACTGCCCGGCGCTGCTGACCACCGTGGTCAAGAACATCGCCGACGCCGTCAAGGAGGCCGTGGTCAAGGCCGCCGGCGGGGAGAAGCTCCAGGCCAGCCCCGGCTTCGTGGGCACGCTCGCCAACAACGGTGTGTCGATCGCCCCGTACCACGAGTTCGACAGCAAGGTCCCGGCGGACCTGAAGGCCGAGGTCGAGAAGATCAAGGCCGACATCGCCGCCGGCACCATCACGGTCACCTCGAAGGCCCAGCCGGCCAAGTGACCGCCCCGCCACCCCGCCGCGCTCCCGGCGGCGGGGCCGGCGGGACCCCAGGCACGACGACCGGCCGCCTCGACGCACGCGGGCACACCACCCACGTGGTCGGGGCGGCCGGTCCGCACCACCCGACGCCCGGGCGGACCCGGTGACCGGCGGCTCGGCAGCGGCTACGCTGCACCATCGCTCGCACTCCAGGAGGTTGCGCTGAGACTCGAACTGCGCGGCATCACCAAGCGGTTCGGTGATCTGGTCGCCAACGACCACATCGACCTGACGGTGGAGCCTGGAGAGATCCACGCCCTGCTCGGCGAGAACGGCGCCGGCAAGTCGACCCTGATGAACGTCCTCTACGGGCTCTACCAGCCCGACGAGGGCGAGATCCTGGTCGACGGCACGCCGCTGAAGCTGAAGGGCCCGTCCGACGCCATCGCGGCCGGGATCGGCATGGTGCACCAGCACTTCATGCTGGTGCCGGTCTTCACCGTGGCCGAGAACGTCATGCTCGGGGCCGAGCAGGTCAAGGGCGGCATCGCCGGGTTCCTCGACCGGCGGCGGGCCCGGCGCGAGGTCGCCGAGGTCTCGCAGCGCTACAACCTGCGCGTCGACCCGGACGCGGTGATCGAGGACCTGCCGGTCGGCATCCAGCAGCGGGTGGAGATCGTCAAGGCCCTCACCCGGGACGTCGACCTGCTCATCCTCGACGAGCCGACCGCCGTGCTCACCCCGCAGGAGACCGAGGAACTGCTCACGGTCATGCGGTCGCTCAAGGCCGCCGGCAAGTCGATCGTCTTCATCACCCACAAGCTCGGCGAGGTCAAGGCCATCGCCGACCGGATCACCGTGATCCGGCGCGGCAAGACCGTCGGCACCGCCTCGCCGACCGCCAGCCGCGACGAGCTGGCCGCCCTGATGGTGGGCCGCAGCGTCCGGCTGACCGTGGACAAGCAGCCCGCCACCCCCGGCAAGCCGATCCTGGAGGTCGCCGGCCTGGTCGTCGACGACGACCGGCAGATCCGCGCCGTCGACGGGGTCGACCTGACCGTGCACGCGGGCGAGGTGCTCGGCGTGGCCGGCGTGCAGGGCAACGGGCAGACCGAGCTGATCGAGGCGATCATGGGGCTGCGGCCCGTCCTCGCCGGCACGGTCACCCTCGACGGTGAGCAGGTGCACGGCTGGTCGACGAAGAAGGTGCTGCGCGCCGGGGTGGGCTACGTCCCCGAGGACCGCAGCGTCGACGGCCTCGTCAAGGAGTTCAGCGTCGCCGAGAACCTGGTGCTGGACATCTACGACCGGCCGCCCTTCGGCCGGGGCCTGTCCCTGCAACCCGACGCCATCGCGTCCTCGGCGCGGGAACGGATCGAGCAGTTCGACGTCCGTACCCCCTCGGCGGACGCGCCGGTCGGCACCCTCTCCGGCGGCAACCAGCAGAAGGTGATCGTGGCGCGGGAGCTGTCCCGGCCGCTGAAGCTCTTCATCGCCGCCCAGCCGACCCGCGGCGTCGACGTCGGCTCCATCGAGTTCATCCACTCCCGGGTCATCCGGGAACGGGACGTGGGCACCGCCGTCCTGGTCGTCTCCAGCGAACTGGACGAGGTGATCGGCCTGGCCGACCGGATCGCGGTCATGTACCGCGGCCGGGTCATCGGCATCGTCGGCCCGGACACCCCCCGCGAGGAGATCGGCCTGCTGATGGCCGGCATCACCCCCGACGCGGCGACCCCGGCCCCCGGGGCGCAGCAGCGGGACCCTGACGCGGCGACCCCGGCCCCCGACGGCCCCGGTAGCGAGGACGAGGCATGAGCAACCCCAACCCGGCGTCGGGCTCGCCCGACAAGGAACCGGCGACCGAGGCGCAGGCCGCGCAGGTGGCGGCCGGCGGCGTCGACCGCGTCGCGACGACCACCGCGCCGAAGCGGCCGGCGCAGGAGCCCCGCCCGTCCCTGGGCCGGCTGTTCCTGGACAACCTGTGGGCGGCCAACACGGTGACCGTCACGGTGCTCGCGGTGCTGCTGGCGATGCTCGTCGGCGCCGTGCTGATCATCGTCTCGGACCCGGACGTGCTGGCCACCTACGGCTACATCACCGCCCGACCGTCCGACGCGCTGAACTCCAGCTGGACAGTGGTCAGCGAGGCGTACGCGAACCTGTTCAAGGGCGCGATCTTCGACCCGGAGGCGTCCGGCTTCACCGCCGCGCTCAGCCCCATCTCGGAGACGCT
Organism: Micromonospora sp. NBRC 110038; assembly: GCF_020884815.1. Taxonomy (NCBI): domain Bacteria; kingdom Bacillati; phylum Actinomycetota; class Actinomycetes; order Micromonosporales; family Micromonosporaceae; genus Micromonospora; species Micromonospora sp. NBRC 110038. The sequence continues at coordinate 23,148 of NZ_BBOL01000001.1, forward strand.
GACCTACACGGCCCCGCTGGTGTTCACCGGCCTGTCGGTGGCGCTCGCCTTCCGCGGCGGCCTGTTCAACATCGGCGCGCAGGGCCAGGCCACCATCGGCGTCATCCTCGCCGCGCTGGCCGGCTTCCTGCTGCCGCTGCCCCCGGTGCTGCACCTGCTCGTCGCCGTGCTCGCCGGCGCGGCCGGCGGCGCGCTCTGGGGGTTCATCCCGGGCATCCTCAAGGCGCGCACCGGCGCCCACGAGGTGATCAACACGATCATGCTCAACTACGTCGCGCTGTACTTCCTCTCCTGGATCATCGTCCAGAGCGGCGTGCAGAACCCGAACCGGGCCGACGCCATCAGCCGGCCCGTCGACTCCTCCGCCCAGTTCCCCCGGCTGCTCGGCGACAACCTGCGGGTGCACGCCGGCATCCTGCTCGCCGTCCTGGCCACCTGGTTCGTCGCCTGGCTGCTCAACCGCTCCACGTTCGGCTTCGAGCTGCGCGCCGTGGGGGCCAACCCGGACGCCGCACGCACCGCCGGCATCAGCGTCCCCCGCACGTACGTGCTGATGATGGCCATCGCCGGCCTGCTCGCCGGCCTCGGCGGCAGCCAGATGGTGCTCGGCTCCACGGCCAACGCGCTCACCCCGCTGGTGATCGCGCAGATCGGGTTCGACGGCATCCTCGTGGCCCTGCTGGGCCGGGTGAAGCCGTGGGGGGTGCTGCTGGCCGCGCTGCTGTTCGGCGCGCTCCAGGCCGGCGGCAACCGGATGCAGGGGTACGCGGGCATCTCCCTGGAGCTGGTCACCGTGCTCCAGGCGCTGATCGTCATCTTCATCGCCGCGCCGGCCCTGGTGAAGGCGATCTTCCAGCTCCGGGCCGCCCGCGCCGCCCGGTTGCAGACGAGCCTGGCGAAGGGCTGGTAAGGCATGTCAACCATGGCTGTCCCGGACGTGGCGGTGGCCCAGGTCGACGAGGGCTTCTGGACCCGTACCCGAAAGATCGGTGCGGTGCTGCTGGCGCTCGGGGTCGTCGCGACGGTGGTCTTCGGGGCCCTCGCCACCGACCAGCAGGCCCGCTTCACCCTCAGCGAGACCGACGGCGGCGCGGCGCTGGAGATCGACGGCACGATCGGCGCGATCCTGTTCGGCGTCATCGCCGCGGCGAGCGGCGTGGCCCTGCTCGTCGGGGTGCCCAAGCGCTGGCTCACCACGCTGCTCGGGGTCGGCATCGTCGCCTTCGTGCTGTCGTTCCTGTGCTGGCAGGTCTCGGCGGCCCCCGAGGGGCGCAACTTCATGCCGATGGTCAACATGGTGCGGGGCACGTTCATCCTGGCCCTGCCGCTGATCTTCGGTGCCCTCGCCGGCGTGCTCTGCGAGCGGTCCGGCGTGGTCAACGTCGCCATCGAGGGCCAACTGCTGATGGGGGCGTTCAGCGGCGCCCTGTTCGGCAGCCTCTCCGGCAGCGTGTGGGTGGGCCTGGTCGCCGCCGCGATCGGCGGCGCGTTCATCTCGCTGCTGCTCGCCGTGTTCGCCATCCGCTACCTGGTCGACCAGGTCGTCATGGGCATCGTGCTCAACCTGCTGGCCGTCGGCGTCACCGGCTTCCTCTACGAGCGGCTGATGCAGACCGACGCGCAGAAGTACAACTCCGCGCCCCGGTTCGGCACCTGGGAGATCCCGCTGCTCTCCGACATCCCGGTGCTCGGGCCGGCGCTGTTCCGCAGCAACCTCTTCCTCTACCTCGGCCTGCTGCTGGTGCTGGTCATCCACATCGCGCTGTTCCGCACCCGGTGGGGCCTGCGGACCCGGGCCGTCGGCGAGCACCCGACCGCCGCCGACACCCTCGGCGTGAAGGTGCTGCGCGTGCGCTACCGCAACGTGCTGCTGGCCGGGGTGGTGGCCGGGATCGGCGGGGCGTCGTACACGCTCGCGCTCTACTCGTTCACCAAGAACATGATCGGTGGCAAGGGCTTCATCGCCCTCGCCGCGCTGATCTTCGGCCGGTGGAGCCCTACCGGCGCGCTGCTCGCCGCGCTCTTCTTCGGCTTCGCCGACCAGCTCGGCACGTACCTCGGCGCGATCGGCAGCGGCATCCCGAGCCAGTTCCTGGCGATGCTGCCCTACCTGGCGACCATGCTGGCCGTGGCCGGGCTCGTCGGCCGGGTCCGGGCGCCCGCCGCCGACGGCAAGCCGTACATCAAGGGCTGACGCCTGGTCGCCGACACCTGACCGTTGCCCATGCCCGGCGGCCTCCCCGCCGGGCATGGGCGTCTCCGCCCTGTGCCGTATCGATGACCCGACGGTGACGGGATGGTCAACCCTTCGCGCAGATTCCCTCGTCTGCGTGAGGTGACCATGAAACGGCCCCTGACGGCCCTGGCGGCGTTGCTCTGCGCCACCACGTTGCTGTCCGCACCGTCCACCGCGACCGCCAAGCCCCCCGGCGGGCCGCCCGAGCCCCGCCCCGCCGACAGCACGGAGAAGGCCACCGCGCCGACCCACCCCGACCGGGTGCCGGACCCCGACGCCCGCTTGGGGGCGGGGTGGCGGCGGTCCACGGACCGCGCCGTCACCACCTCCAGCGACGCGACCGGCCTGCACCTGCTCGTCGCCGACGAGGCGCAGGCCTACGCCTGGCGCACGGCGGCGACCCTCGCCGAGCCCGGCCTCGACGCCGACCAGTGGATCGGCCAGGCGTGCGTCACCGGCTCCGGCCGCCGCGCCGTGGTCGTCTACGGCCCCCGGACCTTCACCAACCGGGAGCCCCTCATGCAGCGGGGCGGCTTCGCCGCCGTCGTCGACCTGGACACCGGCGCGGTCACGAAGCTGCGGGAACGCGTCTCGCTGGCCTACCACAACCCGGGCTGCGGTGCCGGCGAGCGGGCCGTGCTCTCCCGGCTGGAGATGCCCGCCCCGACCGGCGGGGCAGCGCACACCTGGATCGGCACCGTCGACGCGGCGCACCCGACCCGGGCGATCCGCGCGGTCCGGGCCGCCGGTCAGGTCACCTCCACCGTGCCCGTCGGTGAAGAGCTGATCGGCTCCAAGGGCGCGAGCCTGGTGCGCATCGGAGCCAAGGGCAAGACCACCGCCGTGGCAACCGCTTCGGCCAGCCCGTTCCGCCTGCTCGCCGACGGCCGCGACGCGGTCGCCTTCCAGGTCGTCCATGATGGACGGACCGAGTTCAAGCGGTTCGCCGCCGGCCGGATCAGCGATCACGGATCGGCACCGAAGGGTGAGATCAAGCTCCGCGCCGGCGCGGGCGGGCGGGTCTTCGCGGTCGGCGGGCGTGCGGAGGCCCGGATGACCGAGCAGCTGCCGCCGGGGTGGTCGGCAATCGACGGCCTCCCGGACAGCGACGTGTCGACGACCGGGGCGCTCGTGGTGTCCCGGGCGACCACCGGTCGCGAGGCGGCCGGACGGCCGGCGGAACGACCGGACAGCGGTCAGGCGGACCGGGTGGACGTCTCGGCCCGGCGCACGGCCAACGGCGGCCCGCTGGCATTCACCGTGCGGCCCGAGGACAGCGGGGCGGGACGTCGGCTCTCGCCGGCCCTGGGCGGTCGGGCACCGGCGTCGCCGGGCTCCGGCTCGCGGGCGACCGCCGCCACGGCCTACCCCAACGTGTCGGACGACCCGGACCGCACCTGCGCGGTGTCCCGCAACGACCCGACCATCCAGGTCTACCAGCCGACCGTACGGCAGATGGAATGGGCGGCGGACCTGGCGGTACGCGGCATGCTGACCTTCCAGCGGCCGGCCAACTGGAACAACAACGGCATGTCGGCGTACTCGCCGCAGGGGATGTTTCCCTCCCTGCCGCTCGCCGGCGGCGGCAACGTGCCCGCACAGGTCTTCCTGGGCATCCTGGCGCAGGAGTCGAACCTCTGGCAGGCCAGCCGCCACGCCGTGGACGCCTCGGTGGGCAACCCGCTGACCAGCCTCGGCTACTACGGGCTCGACCTGGAAGACCCGAACTACGAGTTGATCGACTGGGAGCACACCGACTGCGGCTACGGCGCCGGTCAGGTCACGTCGGGCATGAAGTGGTCCGACACCGGCCAGGTGGTCGCCGGGGTGACCTGGGACGCGACGAAGCAGAAGGCGGTCGCGACGGACTACGCCGTCAACGTCGCCGCCGGCCTGCGCATCCTCCAGGACAAGTGGAACCAGACCCGTAACGCCGGCCTGATCGCCAACAACGGTGACCCGCAGTACCTGGAGAACTGGTGGTTCGCCATCTGGGCGTACAACACCGGCTTCTACCCCCAGAACCCCCAGAGCCCGTCGGCCCCGTACGGCGTCGGCTGGTCGAACAACCCCGCCAACACCGACTACCCGGCGGACCGGGCGATGTTCCTCACCGCACCGCTGGACGTCTACGACTCGTCCGGGCATCTGATCGTCGACGACGAGATCGGCTACGACAACGCGAAGCATCCCAACCACTGGTCGTACCCGGAACGGGTGATCGGCTTCGGCTACACGTCGCTGATCCGCTACAACTACGAGGAGGAGGAGTACCTCCCGACGTACCAGACGGCCTGGCCGCTCGGTGCGCCGGCGGACGGGCAGCCCGCCCGATACACGTTCTGCGAGCCGAACGTCAACAACTGCGACGAGACGCTGCCGCCGAAGGTGCCGGGCGACTACCCGACCACGAAGGCCGGCGCGTGTCAGCGCGACGACCTGAAGTGCTGGTGGCACGGACCCGTCACCTGGGCCAGTTGCGCCTCGGAGTGCGGCGTCGAGCGCCGCACGTTCACCAGCGTCGAGCCCCGGCCCTACACGGAACCGGGGGACAACATCCACCCCACGCCGGTCAACGGCGACGGAACCTGCAAGGTGGACGGCCTGCCCAGCGGTGTGCGGATCATCGACGACATCACGACGAGCGTCGCGCTCGGGGCGGAGGGCTGCACCCCGGACTTCACCAGGGGTGGTGAGTTCGACCTGAACTTCGCCACGTACACCCAGCTCGACGGCGACGTGGTGACCCCGGGCAAGGTTGACTTCCATCAGATCGGCGCCGGATTCGGCGGCCACTTCTGGTTCAGCCACACCTACAAGCAGGCGGAGGAGCCCAACTACCGGGTGACCGGCACCTGGACGATCAATCCCACGAACGCGTGGACCCGGGTGTGGGTGCACCTGCCCGACCACGGCGCGCACACCCGACAGGCGAGGTACGTCGTCCGCCGCCCGAACGGCACCACGGAGCACCGGACCATCCCCACCCAGTGGGAGGCCAACAAGTGGGTCAACCTGGGCGTCTTCGACTTCACCGGCAGCGGCACGCCGAAGGTGGAGCTGAGCAACTTCACCCTGGACGGCACCGGGGTGCAGGACATCGCCTGGGACGCCATCGCCGTCCAGCCGTTGCCGAGCAAGCCCCGGCACTTCGTGGTCGCGCTGGGCGACTCGTACTCCTCGGGCGAGGGCAGCGGCGACTACACCCGGGTGAGCGACCAGTACGGCGACGACGACGCCAACCGCAACTCGTGCCGGCGCAGCCCGAACGCCTGGTCCCAGAAGGCCACCATCCCGGGCGCGCCCGGCACCATCGGCAGCCTGGCGGCCGGCCACAACGTCACCATCGACGCGCAGTTCGTGGCGTGCAGCGGCGCCCGGGCCCACAACGTGATGAGCCCGGACCTGGTCACCGACGGGAAGTGGCAGGGCACCCGGGTCGAAGGCCAGTACGGCGAGATCAGCCAGATCGACCAGGGGTCCCTCAACGCCAACACCACGGCGGTCATGTTCTCGATCGGTGGCAACGACGCCCGGTTCACCAAGGTGGGCATGTCCTGCGCGGCCGGTGTCGACTGCAGCGCGCCGGACTACGTGATGGAGGGGGACAACAAGCCGCTGGGCGAAAAGCAGACGGAACTCATCAACGGCGTCGTCAAGGACTCCGTCCGGGAGGTGGTGCGACAGGTCCGGGTCCGGGCTCCCAACGCCAGGATCTTCGTGATGGGGTATCCACACCTGTTCGAGCCCGGTTGTCAGTACGCCGTCACCCTGCCGCCGGCCTTTCCGGTCGGCCTCTCCACGAACGAGACCGCGTTCCTCAACAGCCTCGCCGACCAGATGGCCGCCATCCTGCCCTCCGACGCCGCCAACAAGGTCCACGGGATGGATGCCCGCAGCGAGTTCGGCGGGCACGGCATCTGTTCGGCGTCGAGCGAGTACCTGAACGCCTTCGTGGTGCCTGATCTGCTGGAGGACGAGGACGGCGATCCGGTGCAGGCCGCCAGCATGGAGACGCTGCATCCCAACCGGGACGGGAACCTTGCCTACGCCCGTATCCTGAACAACTACATGAGTCTCTACGGCTACAACTGGTGACATTTCGTGGGGCCCGGCTGTTCCGCAGCCGGGCCCCACGGTCGGAAGGGCACACATGAGACTGATCGGGCGGCTCTCCTTCGCCATGGCGCTGGGGGCGCTCGGCGCAGCGGCGCTGACTTCCCTGTGGCACACCGAGGCCTTGCTCGTCGCGAGTTGCGAACCGGAGACGATCGGTTCCTGCTTCAGTTGGCGGCTGCCCACGATCTTCGTCGGGCCGCTGGTCGTGACCGCACTGGTCTGGCTCGCGCTGCGGGCGACCGGTGCCGACCGGGCGCTGCCGGCCGCCCTCCTCGGGGCGATCGCCACCGCCGGCGCCGTCGGGCTCTACGAGGCGTTCCAGCCGCGCTGGACGCCGCCGCCCGGCTGGCTCGCCGCCTGCCTCGGTGCAGCCGGCTTCGCCGTGGGCGTCCTGCTGGGGGTCGTCCGGCTGCCGATGGCCGTGCAGGCCGGGGCGGCGGCGGTGCTGTTGCTGGTGCCGACCGCCGCATTTCCCCTCCTGCACAAGGCGACGCGGCGAGCCGAGCGGGCGCAGGCGTTCGCCCAGCTCGGGGTGCCCCTGATGGTGGCCGAGGTGGACGGCTACCGGGTCACCGCCGCACTCACCGATCGCAGCGACCGCAGGCTCTCCGTGTGGATGGCCAAGGGCGAGTCCTCGCTGTCGATCGTCGTGGTGCCCCTGCCCGGCGGTTTCAGCCCGCCCGCCCACTGCGGCCCCACCATCGACGATCTCTATGGCGACCGACCCGCCGGCGGCCCGCCGGCCGTGCTGTCGTGCCGGGCGGTGGGCCCGGATCACTGGGTACGCACCGAGCGGGAGGACCAGGTTCACCTGGTCCGGAGGAACGACGCACTGGTGTACGTCGACCCCGGTGCCGACGTACCGGTCGCCGACGTGGCGACGGCGGCGGCGCACCTGACCGAGGTGACCGCGGATCGACTGGCGGAACTGGCCGTCCGCTGAACTGGGTCGCCGTCGCCCCTGCCCTGCCCGCCCCTGACCGGCGTGAATTGGGCAGAATGGTGGGATGACCGAGATCGACTGGGAGCGCCTGCGGGCCGCCGCCACCGAGGTGATGCGGCACGCGTACGTGCCGTACTCGAAGTTCCCCGTCGGGGCCGCCGCCCTCGTCGACGACGGCCGGATCGTGGTCGGCTGCAACGTGGAGAACGCCGCGTACGGGGTGGTGCTCTGCGCCGAGTGCGGGGTGGTCTCCTCGCTGCACGCCACCGGCGGCGGCCGGATCGTCGCCCTGTCCTGCGTCGACGCCACCGGCGAGCCGCTGATGCCGTGCGGCCGGTGCCGGCAACTGCTCTGGGAGCAGGGCGGCCCGCGCTGCCTGATCGAAGCCAAGGACGGCCCGCTGACCATGGCGGAGCTGCTGCCGCACGCGTTCGACGTGGCCGACCTGGAGGCGGTGACCGGCGAACGGCCGGTGCCCGTGGTGCCGGACCGGCTGGCCGCCTGGCGGGGGCGGGGCACCGTCTTCGTGCACGCCGACCTGTCGGCGGGGCGGCAGGTGTGGACGGCGTACTGGGAGCGGTCGGCCGGGGACACCGAGGGCGCCGAGACCGGCGTGCTGGAGGAGGGCCCGAGCTGGGACGAGGCGGCCGAGGCGGTCGCCTGGGGGCTCGCCCGCACCCCGCGCGTCGTGGTGGTGGACGCGACCGGCACCATCTTCTGGGCCGGCGAGGGGGAGCCGCCGCAGGAGATCCCGATTCGGTGGGGTGGTTGAGACTGATGAGTGCCTTCACGGCGGTGGACGTCATCCGCGCCAAGCGGGACGGCGGGGTGCTGGGCGACGCCCAGATCGACTGGGTCGTCGACGCGTACACGAAGGGCCTGGTCGCCGACGAGCAGATGTCGGCGCTGGCCATGGCGATCCTGCTGCGCGGGATGACCGCGCCGGAGATCGCCCGGTGGACCGCCGCGATGATCGCCAGCGGCGAGCGGCTGGACCTCTCCGCCGTCGAGCGGCCGACCGTCGACAAGCACTCCACCGGCGGCGTCGGCGACAAGATCACCCTTCCGCTCACCCCGCTGGTCGCGGCGTGCGGCGGCGCGGTGCCGCAGCTGTCCGGGCGCGGGCTCGGCCACACCGGCGGCACGCTGGACAAGCTGGAGTCGATCCCGGGCTGGCGGGCCGCGCTGAGCAACGACGAGTTCATCCGCCAGCTCCGCGAGGTGGGCGCGGTCATCTGCGCGGCGGGCGCGGGCCTCGCACCGGCCGACCGCAAGCTGTACGCGCTGCGCGACGTCACCGGCACCGTCGAGGCGATCCCCCTGATCGCCAGTTCGATCATGAGCAAGAAGATCGCCGAGGGCACCGGCGCGCTGGTGCTCGACGTGAAGGTCGGTTCCGGGGCGTTCATGAAGTCCGTCGACGACGCCCGCGAGCTGGCCCGCACGATGGTCGAGCTGGGCGGCGCGCACGGCGTCAGGACGGTCGCCCTGCTCACCGACATGTCCACCCCGCTCGGGCTGGCCGTCGGCAACGCCGTCGAGGTCACCGAGTCGGTCGAGGTGCTGGCCGGCGGCGGGCCCGCCGACGTGGTGGAGCTGACCCTCGCCCTGGCCCGGGAGATGCTCGACGCGGCGGGGCTGCCCGACGCCGACCCCGGTGCGGCGCTGCGCGACGGCCGCGCCATGGACGCCTGGCGGGCGATGATCCGCGCCCAGGGTGGCGACCCGGACGCGCCCATGCCCACCGCACCCGAGGTGGAGGTGGTCCGCGCCGACTCCGACGGCTTCGTGGCGTCGGTCGACGCGTACGCGATCGGGGTGGCCGCCTGGCGGCTCGGCGCGGGCCGCGCCCGCAAGGAGGACCCGGTGAGCGTCCCGTCGGGGGTGGTGCTGCACAAGCGCCCCGGCGACCCGGTGCGGGCCGGCGAGCCGCTGTACGAGCTGCGCGCCGAGCACGCGGCCCGGATCCCGGCGGCGCTGGCCGAGGCCGCCCGGGCGGTACGCATCTCGCCGACCGCCCCAGCCGCGAAGCCGCTGGTCATCGAGCGGATCGGCTGACCTGTCCCCGCGTCCGTCCCGGCACCCACCTGTCGTGGTGCCGACCGCCGTTAACCGCTATTCTCCCAGGCCAGGGGGACGACCGGCGCTTAGCCGATGCGACTGACAGGGGTCTGAGCCGTGCGCGTACCCGCTCCCGACCCGCGCGAGGTCCGTGACGCCAGCCTGGACGAGCTGTCCCGGCTGGGGCTGCCGCTGCCACCCGAGCAGTTCCCGCTGGTGTGGGAGCCCGGCGACGAGATCGAGCTGCGGCCGACGGTGGAGATCGAGGCGCGCATCGCCGTGCTGCACGTGATCCTGGCCCGGTGCTTCGGCATGCCCGCGCAGGCGGCGATGAGCTGGCTGCTCAACTCCCACCTGGTCGACATGGTCACCCCGCCCGAGTGGCAGTTCGTGATGGGCGGCCGGGGCGACCACCGGTCGTTCGTGCTGCACCACGACGCGCTGTTCTCGCTGGCCTGGGTGCTCGGCCTGACCAAGCAGCTCGACCCGACGCTGCCGGTCGACGAGCGGCTGGTGGAGCGGCTGCCGCACATCGCGGGCGGGGAGACCTTCGCGCACTGGCGCTCCCGCATCCTGGCCGCGCCCCAGCACCCGGCCGACGCGGCGGCCCTGCTCGACCTGCACTACTGCCTCGACTGGGCGTACCTGGAACTGGAGCGGGACGGGCGGTCGCGGCCCGGCCTGGTCGACGCCAACGCGATCGGTCAGCGCCGGTGGGCGCTGGAGTGGGCGGTGGTCCTGCGCGGGCCCTACCACGACGAACCGCCGGGCTGGGAAGAGGTCGACCTGTCCACCTGAGGCGGCGGCGCCGCGGTCGGCGGGGCCGGCACCCGGCTCAGCGGGGACGGTATACGCCGAGCCGGACCGCGAGGGTCACCCCGACCGGCTCGGGCAGGGCGGCGATCCGGGCGGCGAGGACGGCCGGGTCCGTGTGCCGGGCGCTGGGCCCCATCCCGACCAGCGTGGCGACCTCCGGCGCGGTCAGCTCCAGCCGGGCCCGCAGCACGCTCTCGGCGGCCTGGTCGAAGTGGTCGGCCAGGCTCCCGGCGACCCGGTCCGCCTTGTCGGGATCGACCTTCAGCAGGCCGAGCGCGTCGACCAGTTCGGCGAGGTGGTCCTCGGCCGGGGTGACCACGAGCAGCACGCCCGCCGGGTGGAGCACCCGGCGGAACTCCGCGCCGTTGCGCGGGGCGAAGACGTCGAGCAGCACCGCGACGCTGCCGTCGGCCAGCGGAAGCCGCCGCCAGGTGTCGGCGAGCGCCGCCGCCGCGCGCGGGTGGGCCCGCGCCGCCCGGCGCAGCGCCGGCTTGGAGACGTCCAGGGCCAGGCCCACGGCGTCGGGCAGCGCCGCCAGCACCGCGGCGAGGTGCCGGCCCGTGCCCGCCCCGGCGTCCACCACCAGCGGGTACGCCCCGACGGCCCGGCCGGTTCCGCTGGGTGTTGCGGGCCCGCCGGACGTTGCGGGCCCGCCGGACGTTGCGGGCCCGCCGGGTGTTGCGGGCCCGGCGTGTCGCGGGCCGGGGCGACCGACTGCGTGTGCCCCCTTTGCTCTGCACCCGCATACGCAGCGGTCACCCACCGTCACCGCTGCGCCCGTGGGTGCAGAGCAAAGGGCCTGCGGGATGGGTGCGTCAGCCGCCGGGCGGCCTGTCGCGGGGGCGTCAGCCAACCGGCCCGTCGCGGCGGGGGCAACAGCCGCCGGGGCGTCCATCACCGGGTGGCCGACCGCCGGAGGGTCCGCCGCCGGGGGGTCCGCCGCCGGGGCGTCCTGCCCCTCGTCGGCCACGGGCGCGGCACCCAGCGCCGCGAGCGCGGCGGCGGCGAGCGCGGCCGAGACCGGGTCGTAGTGCCCGGCGGCGAGGAAGTCGGCCCGGGCGGCCACCATCTCGGCGGTGTCGCCCGCGTGCGGGGCCCGGCCGGCGAGCAGGTCGACGTAGCCCTGACGGGCGACGTCGAAGCTGTGCCGGCGCGGGCAGCGCAGCGCCCGGGCGGTCCCGGTGGCGGCCTCGGTGAGCGGTTCCGCGCAGACCGGGCAGCGCAGCCGGCCGACGATGCGGGGGTCCATCACCGCGCCATCCTCCCAGCCGGTCGCGTCGGCGGCCCGTCCGGTGGCCACTAGGGTCTCAGCATGGTCGCAATCTCATACGAGGACATCGTCAAGGCTCCCAAGGCGCTGCTGCACGACCACCTCGACGGCGGCCTGCGGCCGGCGACGATCGTCGAGCTGGCCGCCGAGGTCGGCCACGAGTTGCCCACCACCGACCCCGGGGCGCTCGGCCGCTGGTTCGTCGAGGCGGCGGACTCCGGTTCGCTGGAGCGCTACCTGGAGACGTTCGCCCACACCGTGGCCGTCATGCAGACCGCGCCCGCGCTGCGCCGGGTGGCCCGGGAGTGCGCCCAGGACCTGGCCGCCGACGGCGTCGTCTACGCGGAGGTGCGGTTCGCCCCCGAGCAGCACCTGGAGCGGGACCTGACCCTGGACGAGGTGGTCGAGGCGGTCGTCGCCGGGTTCGCCGAGGGCACGGCGCTCGCCGCCGACGCCGGCCACCAGATCCGCGTGGGCACCCTGCTCACCGCGATGCGGCACGCCGCCCGGTCGCAGGAGATCGCCGAGCTGGCCGTACGGCACCGCGACGCCGGGGTGGTGGGCTTCGACATCGCCGGGGCGGAGGCGGGCTTCCCGCCCACCCGGCACCTCGACGCGTTCGAGTACCTCCAGCGGGAGAACTTCCACTTCACCATCCACGCCGGCGAGGCGTTCGGGTTGCCGTCGATCTGGCAGGCCATCCAGTGGTGCGGCGCGGACCGCCTCGGCCACGGGGTGCGGATCGTCGACGACATCACCCCCGGCGACGACCGGCCGACGCTGGGCCGGCTGGCCGCGTACGTGCGGGACAAGCGGATCCCGCTGGAGCTGTGCCCCTCGTCGAACGTGCAGACCGGCGCGGCGGCGTCGATCGCCGAGCACCCGATCGGGCTGCTGCGTGACCTGCGGTTCCGGGTCACGGTGAACACCGACAACCGGCTGATGAGCGGCACCTCGATGTCCCGGGAGATGGCGTTGCTGGTGGAGGCCTTCGGCTACGGCTGGAAAGAACTCCAGTGGTTCACGATCAACGCGATGAAGAGCGCGTTCATCCCGTTCGACGAGCGACTGGTCATCATCGACGAGGTGATCAAGCCGGCGTACGCGAAGCTGCTGGGCTGATCAGGGGTGGTGCGGGTGGCCGGCGAGCAGGTCGGCCACCCGGCGCAGCACCTCACGGGCGGGGGCCGGACGGGCGCCGAGCCCCGCCTGGCGGCGCAGCACCGCCGGCTCCGCCCGCAGCAGGGCCAGGCCGCGCCGCAGCAGCACCCGGGGGGCCTTGCGCTGCTCGGCCAGGTCGCGGGCGAGCCGCCGGAGGAAGGTGGTGCCGCGCGGCCGGCGCAGCGCGTACGCCCCGGCGAGCAGCCCCTGCCGTCGGCATTCCTCGACGATCTCGGCGGCGAATATCCCTTCGGCGACGAAAAGTGGCGATCCGGTCACCTCGAATGGCCGGGTGGCCACTTGCCGGTCCGCGCCGATCGCATAAACCGGCACTTCGGCCTTGCCGTCGCGGGCCAGTCGGGCAATCGTTTCCACGGCCGCCCCGGCGTCCCACGAACGGGGTGAGTCCCAGTCCACAAGGCCGTCGTGGCGCGGCAACGTAGGGTCATCACCGTCCTTGTAGAAGTCGTCGAGACAGAGGACGGGAAGCCCGGTTCGTTGGGCTATGTACGACTTTCCGGAGCCAGAGGGGCCGGCGAGAAGGATGACGCGACGGGGGTGTTTCATTACTCTCAGTCACTCCGGCCAGACGGATTGCGAGCAAATTGCATCAACATCTCATCACACCTTCGGCGACGGCCAGCCTGGGCTTTCTCTTTGGAACACGGCGTGATGGAATCTCGGAGGTCCGACCCGCCGGGTCGGTCGCTGGGCGTTGCCCGGGGCAACGCGCGGGCGCTGTGATCGCGAGGGCGGTGACGTGAGCAAACGACCGAAGACGGCGGGTTCCTTCCTGTCGCGACTGCGTCGGCCGGCCGGCCGGCTCCGCGACATGCCGATCTGGTCCAAGCTCGGTCTCATCATGATCGTGCCGACCATCGCCACGGTCGTCGTCGGCACCAGTGGCCTCGTCGACAACCTGGAGACGCTGAACAACGCCAACCGCTCCGGTGACCTGGCAAACCTGGTGGGCTACTCGGGCGACCTGGTCAACAGCCTGCAGGACGAGCGCACCTCCGCAGTGCTGCTGCTCGGCGCGAACGGCGACCAGGCCAAGGCGCAATACCAGGAGGCGTACAACCGGGTCAACAGCCGGGTCGATCAGGCCAAGGCGCCGTACCTGAGCCAGCGGGCCAAGGTCGAGGACCTGCCGAACAGCCTGGAGAACCTGCTCGACGGCATCGACCAGAACCTGAAGGACCTGCCCGGCACCCGCAGTCAGGTCTTCAACGGCAAGCTCAAGATCATCGACGCCATGCAGGCGTACGAGGGTCTGATCAACGACCTGCTCTCCATCCGCGACTCCGCCACCCAGCTCGCCGGTGACAACGACCTGAGCGACCGGATGCGCGCCGCGGCCGCCGTCGCCCGGGAGAAGGAATACCTCTCGGTCCGCCGGGTCGTGGTGCACCGGGCGCTCATCCAGCGCGAGCTGACCCCCATCCTGCGCACCGACTACATCGCCAGCGGCACCGGTCAGCAGCAGGCGCTGCAGAGCTTCAAGGCGGTGGCCAGCCAGGCCGAGGCGGACCTGCACGACCAGACCGTCGCGGGCGGCGACCGGCGCGAGGCGCAGAACTACACCGGCTGGCTCGACGGCAACATCAACGGCAGCATGGCCGACGCGCCGTTCGGGCCGGACCAGTGGGACGCGGCCATGGTCGCCAACGCCAAGCTGATCCGTACGGTCGAGGCCAAGCTGGACGGCGACGTCGTCAAGCAGGCCGACGCGCTCCGCTCCGACGTGCAGCGCACGGTGTTCCTCCAGACCGGCCTGCTGCTCGGCATGCTGCTGCTGGCCATCCTGTTCGCGTACCTCGTCGCCCGGTCGATGGCCCGGTCGCTGCGCGACCTGCGGCAGGGCGCGCTCAACATCGCCCAGTACGGCCTGCCCCAGGCCGTCGCCCGGCTGCGCGACCCGCAGCTGTCCAGCCAGCTCTCCCCGGTCCAGGCGGCCAACCAGATCGCCGAGCCGCTGCCGGTGCGCAGCAAGGACGAGTTCGGTCAGGTGACCGAGGCGTTCAACGCGGTCCACCTGGAGGCCGTGCGGACGGCGGCCGAGCAGGCCGCGCTGCGCGCCTCCGTCGCGACAATGTTCGTCAACCTGGCCCGCCGCTCGCAGATCCTGGTCGACCGGCTGATCGGCCACCTCGACCGGCTGGAGCGCGGCGAGGAGGACCCGGACCGGCTGGCCGAGCTGTTCCAGCTCGACCACCTGGCGACCCGGATGCGCCGTAACGACGAGAACCTGCTGGTGCTCGCCGGCGCCGACTCCACCCGCGTGCAGCGCGAGCCGGCGGCGCTGATCGACGTGCTGCGGGCCGCCCAGTCCGAGGTCGAGCACTACACCCGCATCGAGTTCGGGGTGATCGACCGCGACATCGAGGTCGCCGCGCACGCGGTCAACGACCTGGTCCACCTGGTCGCCGAGCTGTTCGACAACGCGACCGCCTTCTCGCCGCCCGACTCGCAGGTGATGGTGGAGGCCCGCCGGGTCGGCGACCGGGCCAGCCTCTACGTCGAGGACCGGGGCATCGGCATCAGCGTCGAGCAGCTCCACGAGCTCAACGAGCGCCTCGCCACGCCGCCGCAGGTGGACGTGGCCGTCTCCCGGATGATGGGTCTGGTCGTGGTCGCCCGCCTGGCCTCCCGGCACGGGGTGAAGGTCGAGCTTCGGCCCGGCAACGACCGGGGCACCGTCGCCGACGTGACCCTGCCCACCACCGTGCTGGTGCCCCGTGCGCTCTCCGGCCGGGTCCAGCAACCCGGCGCGCTGCCGGCCCCGCCCGCGCAGCTCACCGGCCCGCAGTCGGGCGGGCCCACCCCGACCCTGGGCGCCTTCGCGGCCTTCGGCAACGGCCCCGCCGCCCCCGCGCCCAGCCAGCGGCCGGGGCACTCGGGCAACCAGGTCACCCTGGGCGGCCGCTCCTTCGACCCGGCCTCGCGCAACGGCCACGGCACGCCCGCGTCGGCCGGTTCCATGCGGTCGATGCCGGCCTGGTCGGACCTCACCGGCGCCGGTGGTGCCGCAGGCGGCGCCCCGGCCCCCCGCACCTCCAACGGGCAGCAGATCGACCCGCTGCCGCAGCGGCGGGCCCCCGGTGACGGTGACCCGGCCAGCAGCGGCCAGCAGCCGGCGATTCCCCGGCAGCTGCCGAGCAGCCCGGAGGCCCGCGGATGGACCTCGCCGCCGGTTTCGGTGCCGCCGGTCTCCGCGCCCCCGATTCCGCCGGTCTCGGCACCGCCCGCCTCCGCCTTCCCGGTGTCGGGTCAGCCCGTCTCGGCCGCACCGGTGTCGGGTCAGCCCGTCTCGGCGGCACCGGTGTCGGGTCAGCCCGTCTCCGCTCAACCGGTGTCCGGTCAGCCGGCCGGCACGCCCGTCTCCGGTCAGCCGTACTCGGCGCAGCCACTGCCCAGCAGGCCGGTCCCCTCGGCCCAGGCGCCGGTGGCACCCCCGGCCTGGCCTCCGGTGGCGGCCCCGGAGCCGGCCACCCCGCCGGTGCCGGAGCGCCTCGCGGCCGCCCTGGACATGACCACGGAGCTGCCCCGGGTGCCGCGCACCGAGGTGCCCAGCGCTCCGGCTACTCCGCCGACGCCGGCCCGGCCGACGCCCCCGCAGGCCCAGACCCGGCAGCAGCGGTACGCGGACGAGACGATGGAGCTGCCGATCTTCCGGGAGCTGGAGTCGGCCTGGTTCCGCACCCGCCGCTCGGGCGCGGAGGAGGCGGCGGGCCCCACCCAGCCCGCAGCGACCAACGGCGCCGGAAGCTCGGCGAACAGCGCCGTGACCCAGCAGTTCTCCGCGGTCGACGTCACCGGCCGGGCCGTCCAGACACCAGCACCCCGGACGACAGGTAACGCACCGATGGCAGACACCCCGATGGCCGGAGGAGTGCCCCGCGACAACGGATCGCCGACCAACGGCGGCGGTCGCCCCGGTCCCGCCGATGCCTTCACCGGCCGGCGGCCCACGTCGCAGGGCAACGCCTGGCAGACGGCCGCGGACGACGGCTGGCGGGCCGCCTCGGCGGCGACCGAGGTCCCAGTGGCGGAGACCACCCGCAAGGGCCTGCCGAAGCGGGTGCCGATGGCCCAGCTCGTGCCCGGCGGGGTGGAGAAGCCCACCACGTCGGTCCAGCGCCGCACACCGGAGGGCGTCCGCGGTCTGCTCTCGGCATACCATCGAGGCGTGCAGCGCGGGCGCACCCAGCCCGACGGCAACCCGACCAACCCGGAGGAAGCTTCGGGTGGGCAGCAATCCTCGCAGTCTGGCTCAGGCCCGGTGGCCGGGAGCGGGCAGAAGGAGCAACAAGGATGACAACTACGCAGGATCTCGGTTGGCTGCTGGCCAACTTCGCCGACCGGGTGCCCGGTGTCGCGCACGCGGTCGCCGTCTCCGCGGACGGTCTGCTCCTCGCGTCGTCACGAGACCTTCCGCGTGACCGGGCCGACCAGCTCGCCGCGATCGCGTCCGGCCTGGTCAGCCTCACGCAGGGGGCGGCCCGCTGCTTCGAGGGCGGCGCGGTGCTGCAGACCGTGGTCGAGATGGACAACGGTTTCCTGTTCCTGATGTCCATCTCGGACGGCTCGTCCTTCGCCGTGCTCGCCGCCCGCAGCTGCGACGTCGGGCAGGTCGGATACGAGATGGCCCTCCTGGTCGACCGGGTGGGCGACGCGTTGACCCCGCAGCCGCGTACGGCTGTGGGGATGATGGGCTGACCCGCGCGCTGGCCGGTGGGTCAGGCGGGGCGGCAACGACAGAAACGACGGGTTCCACCGGGTCCAGCCGGTGTCGGGGACGAAGGAGGTGAGCGGCGACATGGATCGTGACGAGCCGACCGGAGCGTTGGTCCGTCCGTACGCCGTGACCCGCGGTCGTACCCGACCCCGGCTGGACATCGCGCTGGAGGCACTCGTCGAGACGACGGTGCGTGGTCGGGCCGCTGCCGGTTCCAACGGCGGCCAGGGCCGGGAGCACCAGTACATCGCCGCGCTGTGCGACGGACGGGTGCAGTCGCTTGCCGAGATCGCGGCGCGGATGCAGCTCCCGCTCGGCGTGGCTAGGGTGCTCATCGCCGACATGGCGACCGACGGCCTGGTCGCGGTCCACGAGCCGACCATCCTGGACGACTCCGACGACGCGGTGGGCACTGAACTGCTGGAGAGGGTGCTGAGTGGACTTCGCAGGCTCTGACATGTCGCACCGCCCGCCCGTCCCGAGCGGGCGCGTGACGTCGGCGAAGATCGTTATCGCCGGTGGTTTCGGCGTCGGCAAGACGACGCTGGTCGGCTCGGTCTCGGAGATCACGCCGCTGACCACCGAGGCGATCATGACCTCCGCCGGCGTGGGCGTCGACGACACCCGGCAGGTGCCGGGCAAGACGACGACCACGGTGGCGATGGACTTCGGCCGTATCTCGATCGACCGGGACCTGATCCTGTACCTGTTCGGCACCCCCGGCCAGACCCGGTTCTGGTTCATGTGGGACGAGCTGGTCCGGGGCGCCATCGGCGCGGTGGTCCTGGTCGACACCCGGCGGCTGGCCGACTGCTTCGCGGCCATCGACTTCTTCGAGCACCGGCGGCTGCCGTACCTGGTGGCCATCAACTGCTTCGACGGGATGCAGTACCACGACCCGCAGGACGTCCGGGACGCGCTCGCGATCTCGCACGAGGTGCCGGTGGTGGCCTGCGACGCCCGTAACCGGGAGTCGACGAAGCACGTGCTGATCTCGCTGGTCGAGTACGTGCTCACGATGCGTCGCTCGCGCGCGGTCGCGCCGGCCTGATCGACGACGGGACGCGCCCGACGATCGGCATTCCGCCGGGGTCGTCGGGCGCGTCCTGCTGTCCGGGCGCGGGTGGCGACTGGCCGCCGTTGCTGGCGGTCGCCTGCTCCCGCGCCGGGACGCGCTGCCCTGCGCCTTAATGACAGGGTGGGTCCCTCGACGTTGTCCGTCCCCAGGGGACGTCAGGCCGCCGCAAGGCAGTCGTAGCCGTCGGCGTGGGGTGCCTGCGGCCGGGTCCGGTCTCCGCGGTCCCCGAGTCCACCAGGGAGCTTCCCGTCGCCGTGTCGGCCGTATGCCGCAACGCTCCGGTGGCTGCGACGCTCCGGTGTCCGGGACGGGAAGCCGGGGCGGCGGTGCCGCCCCGGCGCGGTGGTCAGGAGCGGTAGCCGGCGGAGCGGTACTCGTACTCCCGGTCGTCGTCGCGGTCGCCGGTGTCCCGGGTGAAGTCCCAGCCGCCCGCCGCCTCGCGGCCCGGTCGGCCGCCGACGGCGAAACCGCCGATCTCCTGCCCGCGACGCCAGCCCCGGAAGTAGCCGGTCGTGTTCTCGGCGAGGCTGGCCGCGTCGCGGACTATCCGCAGGGGACGCTCCTCGCGCAGGGGCGAGCCCGGCACCAGGTTGGCCTGCGGCACCCGCTTGGGCAGCCCGGCCTTGGTCTCGGCACCCACCGCCGGGCGGGCGGCCTGCTCGGCGGCCTGCCACCCGGTGTCGGCGGTGCTCGACCAGTCCAGCTCGGCCTCGTCGCCGTGGCCGACGAACCAGGCCGACTTGGCGGCGGCGAAGATCAGCAGGTCACCGTCCCCCTCGTCGGAGATCGGCGGGGTACGCCGCTCCATGGGGGCGGGACGCGGTGGCTGGGGTGGGGCCGACCGGTGCTCCATGGTGGGCCGCTGCTCCGCAGGGACCCGCTGCCCGAGCGGGGAGCGGTGCTCCATCGCTGGCCGTTCGGGCCGGGGCTCCGGGGCGGGACGCTCGGCGCGGGCTGCCTCGCCCCGGTCGACCAGCCGCAGCGGCGGGGGCTCCAGACGCGGGTCCCCGGTCGGGCCCGACCCCTCCCGCAGCGCCCGGTCGGCCAGCGGCGGCGGCTCGACCAGTCGCAGCATCGGCGGCTCCTGGGGCAGGTCGTCGGCGAGCCATGGCGGGGTGACCCGGCCCTCGGTCGCCGGGACGACCTCGGTCGGGGCGTCGATCTGCCGCTTCGCCCGCTCCTCGAAGGGGCGGACGACCGGGTTGTTCGGGGAGCTGTCCGCCGGGTCCTCGGGGTTGTTGACCAGCGGCCAGTTCGCCCGCGAGCCGGGGGGAGCAGCCTCCTGGCCGGGGCGCGGGGCCGGCACCGGGACGCTCAGGTCGGTGGCGCTGAAGCCGCCGGTGGGCGGTGGCGCGGACTCGCCCGTCGTCTTGGGCCGGGGCGGGATGATGGTGCGCTGCCGCTCCGCCCGCGCGTTCTGGATCGCGGCCGTGGTCAGCGTGGGCCGGAACGGCTCGCCGGCCTCGGCCGGCGGCACGGACCCGCGCTCGCGCTGGCTCGGCGCGATCGGCGTGATGCCCGGCGGCGGGGGCGGCGGCGCGGAGACCGGCCGGTTGGTCGGGCCGTCGATCAGGCGGCGCGGCTCCGGCGCGGACGCGGGCGGGCCGTCCATCAGGCGGCGCGGCTCCGGCGGCGGAGGGCCGTCCATCAGGCGGCGCGGGTCGGGCGACGGCGGGCCGGAGACGGGCGGGGTGGCCGAGGCGGCCGGGACGACCGGGCGCGGGGCGACCGGCGGCGGGGCGACGGGCTCCGGCGCGACCGGTGGCGGGCCGAGTGGACGGGGCTGGGCGGGCAGGCCGCCGCCGGCTACCGGCTCGGGACGGCTGCGCCGCCCGGCGACCGGCTCGGGCTCGGTGGGCCGCAGCGCGCGCAGACCCGAGCCGGGAAGCTCGGCGATCGGCTCCCCCCGGCGGGCGGCGGCCCGGCGGCCAGACGCTGGCACGGGGGTGGTGACCCGGGCGTCGAGCGCGCCGACCAGGGCCTCGCAGCCCGCATCGCAGGCCCGCACCGAGGCCACCGCCTGGCGGACGGTCTCCGCGACGGCGGAGGTGAGCGCCCGGCTCACCGCCGCGCGGCGGGGGGTCTCGGCGATGGCGACCCGCAGCGCGGTCACCGCATCGTTGATCTTGCCTTCGTCGGCCACCCCGTCGGCCGCGAGGTGGGCGGCGATGGCGTCCGCCGCCACCGACACCTCCCGGCCCCGGGCGATCGTGCCGCCCAGCATGCCGGGTTCCGGCAGGGCGTCGAGCACGGCCAGGGCGACCGGCTCGGCCGGGTCCGGGTACGCGCGCAGGGCGGCGGGGTAGAGCTCCCGCAGCACCTCGCGCAGCGCCACGGCGGCGGAGTGCCGGCCGCTGGCGAGCGCGGCGTGCGCCGAGAGGACCTGCTTGTAACCGGCGAGGTCCCGGGGCGCCGGCAGGGTGACCGCCGACAGCGCGCCGGCCTGGAGAGCCCGGGCCAGCCCGACCGCCCGCCGCTCGGCCGGCGGGGACTGCATCTCCTCCAGCGAGTCGTCGTCGGCGAACCGCTCGGCGAAGTCGTCGACGGAGTCGTCGTCCGCGATGGCCAGGGGACGCCCGGCGGCGCTCAGCAGCGAGGTGACCGTGTGGTCGTCGCTGTCGGCGGCGATCGCGGCCCCGCTCGGCCCGCCCGACCGCTCCACGAGCAGCGCGACCAGCTGGGCATAGCCGGCCGGGTCGTCGCCGATCTCGCAGACATGGAGCAGCCGACCTGCGTCGTCGACCACAGCGGACGTCAGCGTCGAACCGGCCGAGGCCGGTCGGTCGGCCGGATCCGCCGAGGCCAGACCGCAGTACACGCGCACGAGCGCCACGGCGTCGTCCTCCTCCCGGGACTGAGGTCTTTCTCTGCCAGAGACTGATGCTCCCTGGAACGCGTCAGTCGCGCCAGTCCACGACTGCAGAGATCTTGCCGACAATGGTGCGCCACCCGAGACTCGCCGTCTGCGCGCCGATCTTCTTCAGCCGACGCCGGCCGAGGAAGCCCCCGATCCCGCCGTTGGCGGTGGCACGCAGCGCCTCGTCCAGGTCGTCGAGGCTGGAGCCGGCGGAGAGCATGTCCAGCACCGCGGGCAGCCGCAGCGCGTACGCGATGTCCCGAGCCACCTCGCCGGCCTCGATCAGGAGGGTCGAGTCCCAGGTGTCGTGCCCGCCCCGCAGGTTCTCCACGACCAGGTCGAGCTCGTAGGTGTCCTCGTCGAGCGGGACGATGTCGGCCGGTTCCACCCGTTCGGACAGTTCATTCCAGCTGTCCAGTTGAGACATGTCGTTGGGCGCGCCGGACCTGACGAAGCTGACGAGGGACTCCGGCGTCTTGAACAGCAGCAACTTGCCCCGGTGGCTGAGGAAGACCGGCACCTCCTCGTCGTCTGCCTCGTCCTCGGCGTCGTCGGCGTCCGACTCCTCCGTCGCGTCCGCGTCGGTGTCGGCGTCGGCGTCAGCCGCGTCGGCGTCGGCGGTCGGCTTGCGGCGGCGGGACTTCCCGTCCGCCTTCTCGGCCTCCTCGGCCTCTGCCTCGGCGAACTCGGCGGCCAGTTCCTCGTCGAGGATGACGACCTCGTCGTCGTCCTCGTCGTCGGTCTCGACCGCCTGCCTGCGGGCCAGGAACGGGTCGTCCTGGTCGCGCTCGGCGACGTCGGTCGGGGTCAGCTCCCGCGCCGGCCGGTACGCCCGCAGCGTGAAGCCGGTGCCGGCGGGCAGGGCGATCTCGACCGGGTCGATCCGCAGCTCGTCCCAGAGCGCGCGGTCGGCTTCGCGCGCCGACGGGCGCTCGGCGTCCTCGTCGATCTCTTCGAGGGTGCCGTCGGTCTCGTCGAGCTCGGGCTCGTCGGCGTCGGGCCGTTGGGGCGACTGGCGGGCCACGCTGACCTCCGTGTGCTTCGGGCTGCCCACCCGGCGGCGTCTCCGGCCGTCGAGTGACTCTGGGCACATACCCTAGTGGGCGACTCCGGGAGGCCGATGCCCGCACCCCGGTGGCGGCCCGCGCGGCCCACACGTAGTCTTGCTACCTATGAAGGCCCAGGCGCTGCACGGACACCTCGACGCGCTGCTGCTCGCGGTGCTGGAGCGGGGGGCCCTGCACGGCTACGCCATCATCGAGGCGCTGCGCGCCCGCAGCGAGGGCGCCCTCGACCTGCCCACCGGGACGATCTACCCGGCGCTGCGCCGACTGGAGCGGGCGGGGCACGTGGCCAGCAGCTGGAGCACCGTCAACGGCCGGGAGCGCCGCACCTACGAGCTGACCGACTCGGGTCGTCGGGCCCTCGCCGGTGAGCGGGCCGGCTGGCAAGAGTTCAGCGCGACCGTCGGCCAGTTCCTCGGCGACACCCCGCCCGCGCCGGCCTGACCCCGCCCGGCTGTCCGCGCCCGCCCGGCTGCCCGCGCCAGCCGGCGGCCCCTACGCCCGCGTCCCGGGCCTGCGGCCCGCCCTCGGGTTCGCCGCACTCATGTCACTTTCTGTCATGGCGGCGGTCATCGTCGGTGCGGGAGAGCGTGCGTCACTCCGCGTGGCGGTCGGCCTGCCCGGCATGACGACTCGTCTTCCCTTTGCTCTGCACCCATCCGCGCAACACCCGGCTGGGCTGCTCGGATGTGGAATCGGCGGTGCCGGGCGGGTCGACGTGCGGTCACCCTACGTCAGGTGTTGCGTATGTGGGTGCAGAGCAAAGGGGGAAGTGGGCGTGGTGGTGCTGGGCGAGCCCGTTGCGGGGAGTGACGAACGTGGGTGCGTGGGTGCGTGGGACGTGGTGCGTCCGGGCGCGGCCGACTCCGGCGGAGCGCCGGACCCACGCCGGGTCGGCGGGTCGGCGAGCCGGCGAGCCGGCTCGGGCGCACCCTATGCCGGTCCGGCCGGCCGGCGGCGGGTCGCGAGCAGCCAGGACCGGGCCGCCCGGCCGATCCACAGGAACCCCGCGCCGCTGGCCAGCGCGCCGACCAGCATCGGTGGCCAGGTGCGGGCCGCCTCCCACAGCCCGACGGACCAGCCGTACAGGGCCGCGCCGCTGGCCGCGCCGAGGACGAGCGCGACGGTGAGCGCCAAGCCGGTCAACCGGGCGAGGCGGGGCAGCGCCGGGTGCGCCGACCGGGCCGACGCGGCGACCACCGTCAGCCCCGCCACCGCCAGAATGGCCGCTCCCAGCCAGATGCCGTTCACCGCGCCCGACAGCAGGCGGTAGGCCACCGGTGGGCCGGGCCCGCCGCTCCAGCTCGACCCCTGCCAGGTCAGGTCGCCCGCGACGACCAGCACGCCGGCGACCGCGAGCACCCGCAGGGACAGGCCGCGCAGCGACCCGGTGGCCAGCTCCGCCTGGTACGCCGGGGCGAGCCGGGCCGGCTCGCCGAACTCGGCCACCGCCCGCTGCGCGGCCTCCGCCGCCGGCAGACCCCCGTCCCGGTACGCCTCGACGGCGTCCTGCAACGCGTGGCGGGCCTCGGTGAGCAGGTCGGCCTTCAGCCGCGCCGGGCCGTACAGCCGGTCGCCCAGCTCGCGCAGCCGCTCCTCCACGAGTACGTCGTCGCCGGGCGCCATGCGACCGAGCCTGCCACGCGGCGGCGGGCGGCGCGTCCGGGGGAATCCCGGAGGCCGGCTCAGGGGTGGGGCGTCAGGGCCAGGTACCCGCGCTCGGCCGCCTCCTGGAGCAGCCACTGGTCCCGGTACCAGCCCGGCGCGGCGACCAACTCGTCGTGCCGGCCGCGCTGGACCACCCGGCCGGCGTCGAGCACCACGATCTCGTCGAGGTCGGCGAGCCCGCTGAGCCGGTGGCTGATCAGCAGCACCGAGTGCCCGGCGGGGGTCGCCGCCAGCGCCGAGGCGAGCACCGCGTCGGCGGCGGCCGGGTCGAGCCCCTCGGTCGGCTCGTCGAGCACCAGCACCCCGGGCGCGGCGAGCAGCGCCCGGGCCAGCGCGAGGCGCTGCCGCTGGCCGCCGGAGAGCTGACCGCCCTCCTCGCCGACCACCGTGTCCCAGCCGGCCGGCTGGGCGTGCACCCAGTCCAGCAGCCCGGCCGCCCGGGTCGCGGCGGCCAGCTCCGCCTCGTCGGCGGCGGGCCGGCCGAGCAGCAGGTTCTCCCGGACCGTGGCGTGGAAGACGTACGCCTCGGCGAGCAGGCCACCGACCGCCCGGGGCAGCTCCTCGGCCGGGTACGCCGACAGGTCGACCCCGTCGAGGGTGACCCGGCCCTCCGCCGGGCCCACCGAGCCGGTGAGGACGGCGGCGAGGGTGCTCTTGCCGGCGCCGCTGGGCCCGACCACGGCGATCCGGCGACCGGCCGGCAGGTCCAGGGTGAACCGGTCGAGGGCCGGGGCGGCACCGGCCCGGTACCGCACGGTGACCTCGTCGAAGCGCACGTCGTGCGAGCCCGGGACGACGGCGGCGACACCGGCGGCCCGAGCGGCCCCCACCCCGGCCCCAGCCCCGGCAGCGTTGTCGGCAACGGCCGCGTCGGTCTCCGCAGCGGTCAGCAGGGCGGCCACCCGGACCAGCCCCGCCCGCAGCTGCGTGCGCTGCCGGGCGGCCCCGACCAGCGCGAGCGCCACCTCGACGGCGGCCAGGGAGCCCACCGCCAGCACGCCGACCAGCACCCCGCCGACGCCGCCGCGCAGCGCGGTGACCACCACCGCGCCGGCGGTCGCACCGGCGACCAGCACCCCGGCGGCGTCCACGGCGAAGCCGGTCGCGGCGAGCCGCCGTTCCAGCCGGGCCAGCCGGCGGGCCCGGTCGGCGGCGGCGTCCAGCGCGTGCCCGGTGGCCCCGAACGCGGCCAGGTCGGCCGCGCCGTGGGTCAGGTCCACGGCGTCCGTGGCGAGGGCACCGCGCAGCGGGGCCACCTGGTCGGCGGCGTGCCGGGTCAGCGCGGTGGCCGCGAGCGGCAGGGCCACCCCGGCGACGAGCAGGCCCAGCGCCAGCACCCCGGCGGCGGGCAGCGACACGGCGGCGGCCCCGGCCACGGCCAGCACGCTGACCGTCGCGGCGGCGGCCCCCGGGACGAGCACCCGCAGCAGCAGGTCCTGCACGGCCTCCACGTCGGACACGAGCCGGCTCAGGGCGTCCCCGGTGCGTTGCCGGGCGGCGTCGCGCCGGGCGGCCAGGGCGGCGAAGACCCCGGCCCGCACGTCGGTGATCATCCGCAGCACGGCGTCGTGGCCGGCGAGGCGCTCGGTGTAGCGGAACACGCCTCGGCTGATCGCCAGCGCCCGCACCGCGACGATCGCCACGGTGAGCCGGTCCAGCGGCGGCCGGCCGGCGGCGCTCATCAGCAGCCAGGTGGCGGTGGCCATCAGGGCCAGCCCGGCGAACTCGGTGGCGGCGGCGAGCAGCCCCGCGCCGACCAGCCGGCCCAGGTACGGCCGGGCCAGCCGCAGCACGGTCCGCTCGGCGGCCCGGACGCTCCCGTCGCCAGCCCGGCTGCTCCCGCTGCTCACCGGGCCCCCTCCTCTCCGGCCGGCGCGGTGGCCACTCCCGCACCGGAGCCGGGAGCGGCCGACGCGGCAGCCACCCCTGCTGCGGGAGTCGCCGGGGCGGGGGCCAGCTCGGTGACCCGGCCGTCGTCGATCCGCAGGATCCGGTCGGCGTCGGCGAGCAGCGCCGGACGGTGGGCCACCAGCAGGGCGGTCCGCCCGGCGACGAGCCGGCGGGTGGCGGCCAGCACCCCGGCCTCGCTGGCGGTGTCCAGGCGCGCGGTCGGCTCGTCCAGCAGCACCACCGGCGCGTCCCGCAGGAACGCCCGCGCCAGCGCGACCCGCTGCCGCTGGCCGCTGGACAGTCCGTGCCCGCGCTCGCCGAGCACGGTGTCGAGCCCGTCGGGCAGGGCGGCGACGACCTCGTCCAGCGCGGCGGCGGTGACCGCGTCGGCGAGCGCGGCGTCGGGTGTGCCGGGTGCGCCGAGCCGGATGTTGTCGGCGAGCGGGGCGGCGAAGAGGTGGGCCCGCTGCGGCACCCAGGCGACCTGACGCCGCCACCCGTCGGGGTCCGCGCCGGCCAGGTCGACACCGCCGACGGTGACCCGGCCGGACGTCGGGGCGACGAAGCCGAGCAGCAGGTTGAGCAGGGTGCTCTTGCCCGCGCCGCTCGGCCCGACGATGGCGATCCGCTCGCCGGGCCGGATCGTCAGCGTGACGTCCCGCAGCGCCACGGTCCGCTCGTACGCGACGGTCACGCCCTCGAACCGGATCTCGCCGCGCCCGTCGGGGGCGGGCCGCGCCCCGGCGGGCGTCGCGGCGTCCGTGGGCCCGGCGGGGACGGCGGGGACGGTCGGGTCGGTGGCGGAGAGGGTCAGCGCCTCGTCCAGCGCGGTGAGCCCCTCCATGCTGGCGTGGAACCGGCTGCCGGCGGCCCGCAGCGGGAGGTACGCCTCGGGGGTGAGCAGCAGCACCAGCAGCGCGGTGGAGAGCGTGATCCCGCCGCCGAGCAGCCGGATGCCGACTGGCACCGCGACCAGCGCCACCGACAGCGTGGCGACCAGCTCCAGCACCAGCGCGGACAGGAACGCGATCCGCAGCGTCCGCATCGTCGCGGCCCGGTGCCCGTCGGCCATCCGGCGGACCACCTCGACCTGGCTGCGGGCCCGGCCGAACGCGCGCAGCGTGGGCAGCCCGGCGACCATGTCGAGGAAGTGCCCGCCCAGCGTGGACAGCCGCCGCCACTGCCGCTCGGTGGCGGCCTGCGCCTGCCAGCCGAGCAGCGCACCGAAGACCGGGATCAGCGGCAGGGTCAGCGCGATGATGACGGCCGAGCCCCAGTCGGCGAACGTGATCCGGGCCAGCACGGCCACCGGCACGGTGACGCTGAGCACGAGCTGCGGCAGGTAGCCGGTGAAGTACGCGTCCAGGGCGTCCAGCCCGCGCCCGGCCAGCGTGGCGAGCTGCCCGGCCCGCTGCCCGGCGACCCAGCCGGGCCCGTGCCGACCGACGGCGGCGAGCAGGTCGGCCCGCAGCGCCGCCTTGACCGTCGCGGCGGCCCGCGCCGCCACCGTGCCCTGCGCCCAGGCGACCAGCGCCCGCCCCGCCACGGCGGCCAGGAACCCGGCGAGCGCCGGCCGGGCCAGCCGCCCGTCGAGCGCGCTGGCCAGCACCGTGGCCAGGGCGGTGGCCTGCCCTACGACCAGCAGCGCCGTGAGCCCGCCGAGGACCGCGAGCACGGCGAGGTCGCGCCGGGCCGCGGGGACCCGGCGCAGCAGACGCGGGTCGAAGGGACGGCGGTTCACCAGTACACCGGTGTCCTGCCGTCGGTCCGTCCCCGGAACACCCACCAGCACATCGCCTGGAAGCCTAGTAGGGCCGGCAGGAGCGGCAGCACCAGCCAACCCAGCAGCGTCAGCGTCGGCCCGCTGGCCGCCGCGTCCGCCACGCTCAGTGACGCCCCCGGTGCGCCGGTGGAGACCAGCGCGTAGGGCCACAGCGCCGCGCCGACCCCCACCACCGGCAGCGCCAGCGCCGCCGAGGTGGCGGCGAAGGCCACCCCGGGCCGCCGCCGCCCGAGCGCCGTCCGGGCCACCAGCAGCGCCGTCACCAGCACCAACGGCAGCAGTACGGCCGGCAGCGGGCGCTGCGTCGCGGCGCGTACCCGATCGGAGAGCAGGCCCGCGACGGCGGCCAGGGCGACCGCGGCGAGCGCCGCCGCGACCAGCCGGCGGGCGGTACGGGTCAGCGGCGCGGCGGCCTCGGCCGGCAGCCGGAGCGTGAGGAACGTCGCACCGTGCGCCGCCATCAGGGCCGCCATCGCCAGCCCGGCGAGGGCCGCGAACGGGGTGGCCACGTGGCCGACGCCCGTGACGTGCCCGTCGGCGGCCAGCGGTACGCCCTGGAGCAGCCCGGCGAGCAGCGCGCCCCAGCCGAACGCGGCGGCCAGGCTCCCGGCGGCCACCACCCGGTCCCAGGCGGCGCGGGTCGGCTCGCCGGTCGGGCGGCTGCGCAGTTGCACGCCGACGGTCACCGTGATCGTCCCGCCCAGCGCGGCGGCCACGACGGGGTAGAGGCCGGACAGCAGTTCCCCCTCCAGGGCGGGGAACGCGCCGAACAGGATGCCGGCGGTCGCCGCCAGCCAGACCTCGTTGCCGAGGAAGAACGGGCCGACGGCGGTGAGCGCCGCCCGCCGGTGGGCCGGCGGCCCGCCTCGGGCCAGCAGCAGGCCGACGCCGTAGTCGTAGCCGGCGAGCACGAGGTAGCCGGCGAGGAAGAGCCCGAGCAGGGCATACCAGGCGAGTTCCACGGGTGGCCTCCTCAGCCGAGGACGGGGACGGGACGGGGGTCGTCGGCGGCCGGGCCGGGCCGGCGGCCGAGGGCGGGGTCGGCGGCGCCCCGGGCGGCGTGCCGGGCGAACAGCACCCAGTTGGCGACGGCGAGCCCGCCGAGCAGCAGGGTGAAGCCGATCAGCGAGGCGAGCATCACCCCCGGCGCGACCGGGGAGACGGCGCGCTCGGTGGAGAGCAGCCCGTACGCGACCCAGGGCTGGCGGCCCACCTCGCGGGCGATCCAGCCGAGGATCACCGCGACGAAGGGCAGCGGCAGCGCCAGCAGGACCAGCCAGAGCGGGAACCGGAGCCGGATGAGCCAGTCCCGCCAGAGCAGGGGGAGCAGCAGCCACAGGCCGCCGAGGAGGAACCCGATCAGGATCATGAAGCCGAGCCCGACGTCGGCGAGCACGGGCGGGGTGTAGTCGCCGGGCCCGAACCGGGCGGCCCACTCGGCGACCAGGGCGTCGCGCTGTGCGCCGCCGCCGAACTTGGTGGGCTGGGCCTGCCCGACGGGCCCGAACTGGGCGAAGCCGAAGCCCTGCACGAGGCTGATCGAGACGGCCGCGGTGACCAGGCCGATCCGCAGCGAGGCGCGGAACAGCGCGTGGTCCGGGGTGCGCCGGATGAGGTGCCAGGCGCTCACGGCCGCCATCAGCATCCCGCCGGTGAGCAGGGCGGCGGCGACCACGTGCCCGAAGGCCAGGCCGAGGGTGGGGTTGGTCAGCAGCGCGCCGAAGTCGGTCAGGTGGGCCACCCCGTCGCGTACCTCGTAGCCGACCGGGTGCTGGAGCCAGGCGTTCGCCACCATGATCCAGAACGCGGAGGCGTACGCGGTCAGGGCCACGCCCCACAGCAGCGCCAGGTGTACGCCCCGGCGCAGCCGGTGCCAGCCGAAGATCCACATCCCGAGGAACGTGGACTCCAGGAAGAACGCGACCAGGGTCTCGATCGCCAGCGGGGCGCCGAAGACGTTGCCGACGTAGCGCGACAGGCCGCTCCAGTTCAGCCCGAACTGGAACTCCATGAGCAGGCCGGTGCCGATGCCCAGCACGTAGTTGATCACATAGAGCTGGCCCCAGAACCGGGTCAGCCGCTCGTAGGCGGGGTTGCCGGTGATCGCCCAGGCCGTCTGGAGCCCGACGAGCAGGGTGACCAGCCCGAGCGTGACGACGACGAAGAGGAAGTGCAGCGAGGTGGTGGTGGCGAACTGGAGCCGGGCGAGGAGCAGAGGATCCATGACCGCCCTCCGAGGGTAGGCTGTCTTGTCGTAGCGAGCCTACACATAGGCTCTCTACATATCGGCCCGCATGTCGGCGATCCGGCACCAGGGGAGGCGTTCGGCAACGGGGGACGCGGGCCGATCCGCGCCGCCGCGCCCGGCGCGCGCCGGCGATGTCGGCGCGCCGGGCGCGCGCTGGCGATGTCGGCGACATGGGGGTATCCCGAGAGCCAGATACCCCCATGTCGCCGACCTGGAGTCGATCAGGGTCGGGCCGCGGGCCGGGCAGGGCGAGGCCGGGTCCGGGTCGGGCGGGGCCGGGGCGGGGCCGGGGCGGGCGAGGCCGGCAGGCGGGCGTCAGTCCGGCGGGCGGCGAGGAGTCAGCTCAGGAAGAGGGAGACCGGCAGTGAGACCAGGGTGGCCGCCACCGCCAGCGCGGCGGCCCCGAGCAGCCGGGGCGGCCGGTCGGCGACCAGCAGCCGCTGGACCCGCACGTCCAGGTCCCGGTCGCCGAGGCCGAGCGTGCCGGCCGGGGCGATGCGGTGGCCGGCCGCCGCGAACCGGCGCAGCGCCCCCGCCAGGGGAGCCTCGGCGTGCAGCTCGCGGGCCTTGTCGTCGGCGCGCATCTCGACCAGCAGGGCGACCCGCTCGTGCGCGTCGCGTACCCACCGGAACCAGGGCAGCGCCCGGCACAGCGCGGTGAACGGCAGCAGCACCAGGTCGTGGCGCTCCTGGGCGTGCGCCCGCTCGTGGGTCAGCACCGCCGCCAACTCGGCCCGGTCGAGCATGCTGAGCGCCCCGGCGCTCACCACCACGCGGGGCTTGACCCCCGGCAGGCAGTACGCCGCCGCGCTCGGATGGTCCAGCACCAGCGCCCCCGGCACCTCCGGGTCCCGCCGGGCCACCAGGGCGAGCAGGTCCCGGTGCCGCCGCTGCGCCCGGACGGTGGCGTGCACGCTGCGCACGGTCGTGCCGAGCAGCACCGCCCCGATGCCGAACCCGACCCCGACGAGGCCGAGGTGCACCGCCCCCACGCCGACCGGCAGGGTGCCGTGGGCAAGGTCGTCGGCGAGGGCGAGCAGCGCGCTCCCGGTCGGCCGGTCGTACGGGGCCACGCCGAGCGCCATCGGCAGGCCCATCGCGGAGAGCCCCAGCGCCAGCCCGACCGCCTGCCAGCAGACGATCGCCACCCGGGGGGCCCGCCACGTCCAGGTCGACGCCGCCAGGACCTGCGCGGTCAGGTAGCAGGCCAGGACCGTCGCGGCGAAGTGCACGGCGTACGCCATGACGCCGGCCCTACCGGTCCGTCGCCTCGTCGGCGAGGGCGGGCCGCCCGGCCAGGTCGGCACGCGGTCCCTCGACCCGGCCGGTCAGCGGCTCCGCCCCGGTACGCCCGGTCGGCGGGGCGTCCGCCTCGGCGCCGAGGGCGGCGCGCAGCACCTCGGCCTCGGTGCCGGTCACCGACCGGGCGAAGCGCACCAGCGCGGCGTCCCGGCTGCCGCCGAGGTCCAACGCGTCGAGCATGAGCTGGGCGATGTGCGCCTCGCGGCTGGCCGCGGCCTGGTAGCGCCAGGCCCGCCCCTCCCGCTGGCGGCGCACCATGCCCTTGCCGGCGAGCCGGTCCAGCACGGTCATCACCGTCGTGTACGCCAGCTCGCGGCCGTCGAGGGCCTCGGCGACCTCGCGCACGGTCACCCCGTCCGACGTGCCCGGGACGGTGTCCCACAGCACGTCCATCACCGCTCGCTCAAGATCACCCAACCGCGTCACGACATGAATCCTACCCCCCGTAGTAGACCCCTCCCACGGCAGCGCCCCTGAGCCGGAACTCACCCGCGGCTCGGCCGAGGTCAGGTTTTCGGGGGGAGCCCGCCCGCGGAGGGATCAAGCCTGACCGCCCGGAGCGGGCGGGCTCCCCCCGAAAACCCCAAGGCCGGAACGCTAGACCCCCTTGGGGTGCCAGACCGTCTTCGTCTCCAGCAGCGTCGTCATCCGCGTGACGCCCGGGTCGGCGTGCCAGTCGTGGTCGGCCGGGGCCGGCCGGAGCACCCGCTTCAGGTTCTCCGCCGCCCTGACCTCCAGGTCGGCGGCGAGCGCGGCGTCGCTCACCCCGGTCAGGTCGATCGCGTTGACGTCCATGTGCGCGGCCAGCGTCGGCACGGTCTCGGTGAGCGCGCCGGTGAGGATGTTCACCACCCCGCCCGGCAGGTCGGAGGTGGCCAGCACCTCGGCCAGGGTCACCGCCGCCAGCGGCTGGGTCGGGGAGGCGGCCACCACCACCGTGTTGCCGGTGACGATCGCCGGGGCGATCACGCTGACCAGGCCGAGCAGCGCCGGGGACTCGGGGGCCACCACGGCCACCACCCCGGTCGGCTCGGGCGCCGACAGGTTGAAGTACGGCCCGGCGACGGGGTTCGCGCCGCCGTACACCTGGGGGAGCTTGTCGGACCAGCCCGCGTACCAGACCCAGCGGTCGATCGCCGCATCGACCTCGTCGCCCGGCACGCCCAGGGCCACGAACTGCTCGCGGCGGCCCTCCAGCATCTCGGCGACCCGGTAGAGGATCTGACCCCGGTTGTACGCGGTCGCCCCGGCCCACCCCTTCACGGCGGCGCGGGCGGCGACGACGGCGTCCCGCGCGTCCTTGCGGGAGGCCAGCGACACGTTCGCGGATTGCACGAGATACGACCGTCCCGACTCGCTGCGCGGGAACTTCCCGCCGATGAAGAGCTTGTACGTCTTGCGCACCGCGACCCGCTCAGACATCGAGGTACCCCTCCAGCCCGTGCCGGCCGCCCTCGCGACCGTAGCCCGACTCCTTGTAGCCCCCGAACGGCGAGGTCGGGTCGAACTTGTTGAACGTGTTGGCCCACACCACCCCGGCGCGCAGCCGGTCGGCCATCCACAGGATCCGGGAACCCTTGTCGGTCCAGATCCCGGCCGACAGCCCGTACGGCGTGTTGTTGGCCTTCTCGACGGCCTCGGCCGGGGTGCGGAACGTCAGCACGGACAGCACCGGGCCGAAGATCTCCTCCCGGGCGACCCGGTGCGCCTGGGTGACCCCCGTGAAGATCGTCGGCGCGAACCAGAACCCGCGCTCGGGCAGCTCACACGGCGGCGACCAGCGCTGCGCCCCCTCGGCCGCGCCCGCGTCGGACAGCTCGCGGATGCGGGCGAGCTGCTCGGCCGAGTTGATCGCGCCGATGTCGGTGTTCTTGTCCAGCGGGTCGCCGACCCGCAGCAGCGCCATCCGGCGCTTCAGCGACTCCAGCACCTGCTCGGCGACCGACTCCTGCACCAGCAGCCGCGACCCGGCGCAGCACACGTGCCCCTGGTTGAAGAAGATGCCGTTGACGATCCCCTCGACCGCCTGGTCGACCGGGGCGTCGTCGAAGACGATGTTGGCGGCCTTGCCGCCCAGCTCCAGCGTCACCTTCTTGCGGGTGCCCGCGACCGACCGGGCGATGGCCTTGCCCACCTCGGTCGAGCCGGTGAACGCGACCTTGTCCACGCCCGGGTGCTCCACCAGCGCCCGGCCGGTGTCGCCCGCGCCGGTGACGATGTTGACCACGCCGGCCGGCAGGTCGGCCTGCTGGCAGATCTCGGCGAACAGCAGCGCGGTCAGCGGGGTGGTCTCCGCCGGCTTGAGCACCACCGTGTTGCCGGCGGCCAGCGCCGGGGCGATCTTCCACGCCAGCATGAGCAGCGGGAAGTTCCACGGGATGACCTGCGCGGCCACGCCCAGCGGCTTCGGGTCGGGGCCGAACCCGGCGTGGGACAGCTTGTCGGCCCAGCCCGCGTAGTAGAAGAAGTGCGCGGCGACCAGCGGCAGGTCGACGTCCCGGGACTCCCGGATCGGCTTGCCGTTGTCGAGGGACTCCAGCACGGCCAGCTCGCGGGAGCGCTCCTGGATGATCCGGGCGATCCGGAACAGGTACTTGGCCCGGTCCCGGCCCGGCATCGGGCCCCACACCTTCTCGTACGCGGTGCGGGCGGCGCGGACCGCGCGGTCCACCTCGGCCCCGCCGGCCCAGACGACCTCGGCGAGCACCTCCTCGGTGGCCGGGTTGACCGTCTTGTGGAGATCCTCGCCGGCGACGAACTCGCCGTCGATGAACAGGCCGTAGGACGGCCTGAGGTCGACGATCGCGCGCGACTCGGGCGCAGGGGCGTATTCGAAGATCACGCTCAGTCCAGGGTGAAGTAGTCGGGACCGGAGTAGACGCCGGTCGTCAGCTTGGTGCGCTGCATGAGCAGGTCGTTGAGCAGGCTGGACGCGCCGAACCGGAACCAGTCCGGGTCCAGCCAGTCGCCGCCGACGGTCTCGTTGACCATGACCAGGTACTTGATCGCGTCCTTGGTGGTCTTGATCCCGCCGGCCGGCTTCACGCCGACCTGCCGTCCGGTGGCGGCGCGGAAGTCGCGGACCGCCTCCAGCATCACCAGGGTCACCGGCAGGGTCGCCGCGACCGGCACCTTGCCCGTGGACGTCTTGATGAAGTCGCCGCCGGCCAGCATCGCCAGCCACGACGCCCGGCGCACGTTGTCGTAGGTGGCCAGCTCGCCGGTCTCCAGGATCACCTTCAGGTGGGCGTCCCCGCACGCCTGCTTGGTGGCCACGATCTCGTCGTAGACCTCCTGGTAACGCCCGGCCAGGAACGCGCCCCGGTTGATCACCATGTCGATCTCGTCCGCGCCGGCCGCCACGGCCGCCCGGGTGTCGGCGAGCTTGACCTCCAGCGGCGCCTGCCCGGACGGGAACGCCGTCGCCACGCTGGCCAGGTGCACGCCGCTTCCGCGCAGCACCTCGGCCACGTGCGGCACCATCGCCGGGTAGACGCAGACCGCGCCGACGTGCGGGCAGGACGGGTCGGCCGGGTCGGGGCGCAGCGCCTTGGCCGCGAGGGCCCGCACCTTGCCGGGGGTGTCGGCCCCTTCGAGGGTGGTCAGGTCGACCATCCGGATGGCCAGGTCGATCGCCTGGGCCTTGGCCGTGGTCTTGATGGAGCGGGTGCCGAGCTGGGCCGCCCGCTGCTCCGCGCCGACCTGGTCCACGCCCGGCAGGCCGTGCAGGAAGGTCCGCAGAGCGGTCTCGGATCGTCCCAGCTCGGAGAGGTCCGACCGGGCCGACGTCGCTGTCGCCGTCATGCCCGGAAGTCTACGCACCCGCGCGCCCCGTGATCTTGGTCACGCGACCGCGCTGTCGGCCGTGGAGGTGAGCGGCGTCGCTCCCCATGTCCCGGGACCCGACCGTTCGGTAGGTTGACCGATCGTGGACGTACACGTCATCGATCACCCGCTCGCCCAGTCGCGGCTGACCGCCATGCGGGACGCGCGCACCGACTCCTCCTCCTTCCGGGCCGCGCTGCACGAGCTCACCACCATGCTCGTGTACGAGGCCGCCCGCTCCTTCCCCGTCGAGAAGTACCCGGTGCAGACCCCCGTCACGGCTGCCGAGGGCACCCGGCTGGCCAACCCGCCGCTGCTCGTGCCCGTGCTGCGGGCCGGCCTCGGCATGGCCGACGCCGCGCTCGGGCTGCTCCCCGAGTCGTCCATGGGCTTCGTCGGCCTCGCCCGCGACGAGGAGACGTACGAGCCGCGCGCCTACATGGAGTCGCTGCCCCGCGACCTCGCCGGCCTGCCCGTGCTCGTCCTCGACCCGATGCTCGCCACCGGCGGCTCCCTGGAGCACTGCTGCCGGCTGCTCGCCGACCGGGGCTGCACCGACATCACCGTCCTCTGCGTGCTCGCCGCGCCCGTCGGCATCCGGCGGCTGGAGGAGTCCGGCCTGCCGCTGCGCCTGGTCACCGCCTCGATCGACGAGGGCCTCAACGACAAGATGTTCATCGTGCCGGGCCTCGGCGACGCCGGCGACCGCCAGTTCGGCGGCATGCCCCGCTTCTGAGGCGCGAGTTGGGGCGCGCGGGGGTGCGCTCAGGCGCTACCGTCTCCGGCCATGACTGGTGTTGCGCTGGCCGAGGAGTTGCTGCTCCTCGCGTACGACGATGAATCCGGCAAGGCGACCATGCCGCGGATCAGCCTCGACCTCGGGATGGCCGCCGCCGTACTGATCGAGCTGGCCCTCGCCGGCCGGGTCGCGTACGCCGACGGGAACCTGGTGGTCACGGACCCGGCGCCCACCGGCGAGCCGATCCTGGACGAGGTCCTGGGCCGGATGGCCGCCGACACCCCGCACAGCCCGTCGTCGTGGGTGCAGCGGCTGCGGCACGGCCTGCGCGACCGGATCCTCGGCGACCTGGTCGCCCGGGGCGTGGTGCGCGACGTCGAGGAGACGGAGCTGGGCTTCATCCACGTGCACCGCTACCCGACGGCGGACGCCAGCGTGGAGGAGGACACCCGGCGGCGGCTCGCCGAGGCGCTGGCCGGCGGGCAGCTCCCCGACGAGGCGACGGCGGCGCTGGCCACCCTGGTCGCGGTGCTCCGGATGGAGCCGGCGCTCGGCCTGACCGGCGACGCCGCCGTCGACGCCCGGCGGCGGCTGGAGGAGATCGCGGGCGGGGCCGGCTTCTCCGGCACCGTCAGCCTGGACGACTCGGTGGTGCGCCCCTCGGTGGCCCTGGTCGTCACCGCCCTCGGCCAGGCGGTCGACGCCGCCCTCGGCAAGCGCCCCTGAGGCACTGACCCACCCACCCAGCCTCGGTGATCAAGAGAAATGCGTCATCGTCGGCCTCGACGATGACGCAAACCTCTTGATCACCGAGCTGCGGCGGGCCCGGCCGCGGGTGCCGGTCAGGAGGCCGGAGGGGGCGGGCGTGCGGCCTTACACGCCGAGGGCGGCGGCGATCTCCGCGCGGAGGGCCGCCAGCGCCGTCGCCGCGCGGCCCCGGGCCGCCGGCACGTCGCCGTCCGCGACCGGCTCCACCACCTCCAGGTACGCCTTCAGCTTCGGCTCGGTGCCCGACGGGCGGATCACCACCCGGGCCGCCTCGTTGCGCAGGATCACCACGTCCGCCTCGGGGAGCAGGTCCCGCGCCTCGGTCACCGGCTGCCCGAGCAGCGTCGTCGGGGTGGCCGCCCGCACCCGGGCCATCGTGTCGGCGATGATCCGCAGGTCGTCGACCCGCACGGAGAGCTGGTCGGTGTGGTGCACGCCGAACTCGGCGGCCAGCTCGTCGAGCCGGTCGGTGAGGGTGCGCCCCTGCGCCTTCAGGCCGGCGGCCAGCTCGGCGACGGTCAGCGCGGCGGTGATGCCGTCCTTGTCGCGTACGTGTTCCGGGGCGACGCAGTAGCCCAGCGCCTCCTCGTAGCCGTAGACGAGGGGAGCGGAACCGCCGCCGGCCCGGACGATCCACTTGAACCCGGTGAGCGTCTCGTCGTAGGGCAGGCCCCGGGCGGCGCACATGGCCCGCAGCAGGGACGACGACACGATGGTGGTGGCGTAGAGACCCTGCACGCCCCGGCGCATGAGGTGGTCGGCGAGCAGCGCGCCCACCTCGTCGCCGCGCAGCATCCGCCAGCCGCCGGACCCGTTCGCGCCCGCCGAGCCGGCAACGGTCGCCGGGCCGGCAACACCCGCCACGCCAGCAGCTCCCGCCGCACCCCGATCGCGGACGGCCACCGCGCAGCGGTCCGCGTCGGGGTCGTTGGCGATGGCCAGGTCGGCGTCGGTGCGCCGGGCGAGGCCGACGAGGCGGTCGATCGCCCCCGGCTCCTCCGGGTTGGGGAAGCTGACGGTGGGGAAGTCCGGGTCCGGCACCGCCTGGTCGGGCACCACGCCGGGGATGCCGAAGCCGGCGCGGGCGAAGGCGGCGGTCAGCACGGCCGCGCCGACGCCGTGCAGCGGCGTGTAGGCCACCTTCAGCCGCCGGGCCCCCGCCGGGTCGACCACGGCGGCGGCCCGGTCGACGTACGAGACGACGAGGTCGTCGCCGACGACCTGACCGGCCGGGCCCAGCGGCACGTCGGCGAGCGGACCGACCGCCCGGATGGCGGCCTCGATGCCGGTGTCGGCGGGCGGCACGATCTGCGCCCCCGCGCCCAGCTCGCCGCCGAGCTGCGCGCCGAGGTAGACCTTGTAGCCGTTGTCCTGCGGGGGATTGTGGCTGGCGGTCACCATCACGCCGGCCGCCGCGTCGAGCTGCCGCACCGCGTACGCGAGCACGGGGGTGGGCAGCGGGCGGGGCAGCAGCAGGGCGGCGCGGCCCGCGCCGGTGGCGACCTGGGCGGTGCGCTCGGCGAACTCCCGCGAGCCGTGCCGGGCGTCGTACCCGATGACCAGCGGGCCGGTGGCGTCCTGGGCGGCGAGCCAGGCGACGAGCCCGGCGGCGGCCTGGGTGACGACGGCGAGGTTCATCCCGTTGGGGCCGGCGCGCAGCGGGCCGCGCAGCCCGGCGGTGCCGAAGGTCAGCGGCCCGGCGAACCGGTCGGCCAGCTCGGGCGCGCTCCCCGGGAGCCCGTCGAGCACGGCCTGCAGCTCGTCGCGGCTGGCCGGGTCGGGGTCGTCGTCGAGCCACCGCCGGGCCCGGTCGCGAAGGTCGTCGAGCCCGCGCGCGTCGTCGCGGTCGCGGGTCTCGTCAAGGTCAGTGGGTTCCGCCGCCATGGCTCTTGATAGCACGGCGGCGGATCACCACGTCGCGTCGGCCCGGCCGGGCCGGTGTCGCGCCGGCCCGGGCCCGGCCGGCGTCGGGTCGCCCCGTCGGTGTCAGTTGCTGCCGCCGCCGAGCTTGAACGAGGCCACCATCTGGTCGAAGATCGGCTTGCTCTCGGCGAACCGGGCGTCGGTCGAGGAGAGGTAGAACGAGTAGACCTTGCCCTCGTGCACCACCCCGCGCCACACCCCGTGCCGCTTGGTGTCGCCCTCGCCGCACGTGTATTCGAACTCGGCCGCCGCCTTGCCGTCGAGCTCCTGCTCGGTCATCGACACCTGGTTGTACGGCTTCTGGCAGGAGGCCGACCGGCTGCGCAGGCCGTTCGCGGCGGACTCGGCCCAGCGCATCGACGAGGTGCTCCACCGTTCGGAGAGGATGCGCACCTTGCGGCCGTTGTCCTCCGGGTCGACGTAGTCGACCCACACGGCCCCGTCGGCGCTGCGCCGCTCCCAGCCCTTCGGCACCTGCACGGTGACGCCCTTGGCCGACTGCTCCTGCATCTCCACCCCGGGACCGGCGGGCGCACCCGCGCTCGGCTGCCCCTGCGGGGTGGCCGGCGACTCCGGGTCGTCGCCGCCGGTGAAGGCGAACACGGCGATCAGCAGCAGCACGGCGAGGCCGCCGGCCGCGGCGAGCTGCGTCCTGCGCGGCCAGCCCTTGACGGTGGCGACGAGGCGGCCGGCTGCGCCGCCGCCGGTGGCCGGGGCGGGCGCGCCGGCGGCCGGGGCGGTCCACGGCTGGCCGGTGCCGGGCACCGACCACTGGCCGCCGCCGTACGCGCCGCCGCCGACGCGCTGGGTGGCGTCGGGGGAGCCGCCGAAGCCGGGGACCGGCTGGGTGGCGTCGGGCTGGCTGCCGTAGGTGACCCGCTGCGTCGCGTCCGGTCGGGGCCCGAACGGCACCTGCTGGGTGGCGTCCGGCGAGCCGCCGCGGAAGCCGGGCACCTGCTGCGTCGCGTCGGCCGCACCCCCGCCGAAGCCGGAGACCCGTTGCGTGGCGTCGGGCGAGGCGCCGAGGCCGGAGACCCGTTGCGTGGCGTCGGGCGAGGCGCCGCCCTGGGGCACGCGCTGGGTGGCGTCGGGCGAGCCGCCGTACGTCATCCGCTGGGTGGCCTCCGGCGCGGCGCCCGCGTCGACCCGCTGGGTCGCCGCAGGCGGGCCGCCGTACGTGCGGCCGGCCGGCGGCGGGGGCGGCGTGGGCATCGCCCCGGTGGGGGTGTGCAGCGGGCCGGCGAGTGCGTCGGCGCTGGTGTCGTCCAGCGCGGCGGCGCTCGCGGCGGCGGCGGTCTTCTTCTTGTTCTTGCCCTTCTCGCCCCGGCGCAGCGCGGCCAGCCGGTCGGTCAGCGACTCGCCGGGGGCGAGCATCGCCCGGCCGCCGATCTGCCCGCTGGGCTTCGGCTCCTCGGCGGGCGGCGGCGTGACGACGGGCGGGCGCGGCTTGACCGGCACCACCGCGTACGGGTCGGTGACCGAGTTGACGGCGGTGGCGGTGCTGGTCAGCGGGCCGGCGAGCAGCTCGCGCAGCATCGCGCGGGCGGTGTGCACGTCGAGGCGGCGGGCCGGGTCCTTTTCCAACAGCCCCATCAGCACCCGGGTCAGCGGGCCGCTGCGCTGCGGTGTGGCCGGCGGGTCCTCGACCACGGCGTGCATGGTCTCGATCGGGTCGCCCTTGTCGAACGGGGGCCGGCCCTCCACCGCCGTGTAGAGGGTCACGCCGAGCGAGAACAGGTCGCTCGGCGGGCCGAAATCCTGGCCCATGGCCCGCTCGGGCGAGATGAAGTGCGGCGAGCCGAGCACCATCCCCGGCGTGGTGAGCTGCACGTCGGTGGGGAGCTTGGCCACGCCGAAGTCGGTGAGCACGCACCGGCCGTCGGTGCAGATCAGCACGTTGGCCGGCTTGACGTCGCGGTGCAGCACCCCGATCGCGTGGGCCACCTCCAGCGCGCCGAGCAGAGCGATGCCGATCTTGGCGACCGCGCGGGGGGCCACGGGCCCGTCCTCGATCACCATGTCGGCGAGGCTGCGGGCGTCCAGCAGCTCCATCACGATCCAGGGGCGGCCACCCTCGGTGACCACGTCATACACCTGGACGACGGCCGGGTGCTGGATGGCCGCCGCCGCGCGGGCCTCGCGCAGCGTGCGTTCGTACATGGCGTCGCGGTCGCTCGGGGCCAGGCCCGGCGGGAGGACGACCTCCTTCACCGCCACGTCGCGCCGCAACAGGGTGTCTGTGGCACGCCAGACCGTGCCCATGCCGCCGTTGCCCACCGCGGACCGGAGGGAGTATCGGTCACCGATGGTGGTGCCGGCTGCCGCACGTCCGTGGGGTGGGCTGACTGGTCCGCCGCTCCACGTCGGGATCTGAGTCACAGAAAAGCCACCGGGGGAAATCGAGGGGGCTGGGACACAACACCCCTATCTTGCTGGTTCCGACGCCCGATGCGAAACCCGACGCGACGGACGTTTACCGAACCGGACCCTACGTGGCCAGGCGTTCACCCTCGGGGGCGCCGGGAAAGACAGGGGTCCGGTGTGCGGAATCCCTCACCCTCCGGCGCGGCGGCACGTCCTACCATCCGGGGATGAGCGAACCGCGGTCGAGCGAGTCCGGCTTCCCGATCAAGGGTGTCTACACCCAGGCGGACCTGCCAGAGGACCTGCCCGACCGGCTGGGCGGGCCGGGGGAGTTCCCGTACACCCGTGGGGTCTACTCCACCATGTACACCTCCCGACCGTGGACGATGCGACAGTACGCCGGCTTCGGCACCGCCACCGAGAGCAACGCGCGCTACCACCAGCTCCTGCGCGCCGGCACCATGGGCCTGTCCGTCGCCTTCGACCTGCCCACCCAGATGGGGTACGACTCGGACGACCCGATCGCCCACGGCGAGGTCGGCAAGGTCGGCGTCGCGATCGACTCGATCGAGGACATGCGGCTGCTGTTCGACGGCATCCCGCTGGACAAGGTCTCCACCTCGATGACGATCAACGCGCCCGGGTCGGTGCTGCTCCTGCTCTACCAGCTCGTCGCCGAGGAGGCCGGGGTGCCGGGCGCGGCGCTCAACGGCACCATCCAGAACGACATCCTGAAGGAGTACATCGCCCGGGGGACGTACATCTTCCCGCCGAAGCCGTCGCTGCGGCTGGTCGCCGACACGTTCGCCTACTGCCGGGCGGAGGTGCCGAAGTGGAACACCATCTCCATCTCCGGCTACCACATGGCCGAGGCCGGCGCGACGCCCGCGCAGGAGATCGCGTTCACCCTGGCCAACGGCGTCGAGTACGTCCGGGCGGCGCTCGCCGCCGGGCTGGCCGTGGACGACTTCGCGCCCCGGCTGTCGTTCTTCTTCGTCGCCCGCACCACCCTGCTGGAGGA
The DNA here is from genome assembly GCF_020884815.1 of Micromonospora sp. NBRC 110038. Taxonomy (NCBI): domain Bacteria; kingdom Bacillati; phylum Actinomycetota; class Actinomycetes; order Micromonosporales; family Micromonosporaceae; genus Micromonospora; species Micromonospora sp. NBRC 110038. Next base: position 65,022 of record NZ_BBOL01000001.1, read on the forward strand.
GGTCGCGAAGTTCCGCGCCGCCCGGCGGATCTGGGCCCGGCTCATGCGTGACGAGTTCGGCGCGAAGAACCCGAAGTCGATGATGCTGCGCTTCCACACCCAGACGGCGGGCGTGCAGCTCACCGCCCAGCAGCCCGAGGTGAACCTGGTCCGGGTGGCGATCCAGGGGCTGGGCGCGGTGCTCGGCGGCACCCAGTCGCTGCACACGAACAGCTTCGACGAGGCCATCGCGCTGCCCACCGAGAAGGCCGCCCGGCTGGCGCTGCGCACCCAGCAGGTCCTCGCGTACGAGACGGACCTGACCGCCACCGTCGACCCGTTCGCCGGGTCGTACGTGGTGGAGGCGATGACCGCCGAGATCGAGGCGGCGGTGGTGGAGCTGATGGAGCGGGTGGCCGACCACGGTTCGGTGGTCGACGCCATCGAGGCGGGCTTCCAGAAGCGGGAGATCGAGCAGTCGGCGTACCGGATGGCCCAGGAGATCGACTCGGGCGAGCGGGTCGTGGTGGGCCTCAACCGGTTCACGGTCGACGCCGACGAGCCGTACGAGCCGCTGCGGGTGGACCCGACGATCGAGGCGGCCCAGGCCGAGCGGCTGGCGAAGCTGCGGGTCGAGCGGGACAACGCCGCCGTCGAGCGGGCGCTGGGCGAGCTGCGCGCCGCCGCCGAGGGCACGGCGAACGTGCTGCACCCGATGAAGGAGGCGCTGCGGTCCCGGGCCACGGTCGGCGAGGTCTGCGGCACCCTGCGCCAGGTCTGGGGCACGTACCGCCCCAGCGACAGGTTCTGACCCACCCCTGATCCGTCGGTTGAGGGGTCGCGAAGCGTAACCGGGCGGGGCTAGGGTCGCCGGTGTGAGCCCAGCCGGGGCGGCCCGGTGTGTGCCACCCGGGGCAGTGGGTAACCCGTCCGCGTGAACGGGACGGACAGCGTGTGCGGGAGCATGCCGACCCGTCGTGTCACCGTCGGGAGTCGTCCGGCCGCCGAGTGCGGTCGGTTAATTGTCTGAGCGGCGGTTAGCCGAAGCGACTAATGCGACAATTCGGTAGCGACGGCCCCGGATCGAGGGTGATTTCGTGACCGCCGAGTCGGTTACGGGTTGTAGGAGGTGTGGGGCAGATGACGGCGTTCAACCGCGATCTACCTGCTGTCCCGCAGATTATGGAGCCCTCCCACCAGGGCTTTCGTGACGCTGCGCGGTCCGATCACTACGGGAATGATGTTGCACAGAGTCACCGTCGAAGGTCTAGGCTGGCGGCTGTCATCCCCGAAGATCCATCCATTCCTAGTGATCGAGATTTCGACGTGACGAGTGCGTTGACGCTGCCGAACGGCAGCCACCTGGCGTCGTCGGCCTGGCCGGAGTCGCCGTCCGGGTCGCAGCCTTTGCCCTTCGAGCTCGACCATCTGCTCGCCCTCCGGGTGCCCGGCCTCGTTGCCACCCGCCGGCACATCCACTCCCACCCGGAGCTCTCCGGCGAGGAGTTCGAGACAGCGGCCCTGATCGCCCGCGAGCTGTCCCTCGCCGGCCTGCGGCCCCGCATGCTGCCGAAGGGCAACGGGGTCATCTGCGACATCGACGGCCGCCCCGACGGCCCGGTGGTCGCGCTGCGCGCCGACATCGACGCGCTGCCGCTGACCGACGTCAAGGACGTGCCCTACCGGTCCACGAAGGACGGCGTCTGCCACGCCTGCGGCCACGACGTGCACACCACCGTGCTGCTCGGCGTCGGCATGCTGCTGGCCCAGCTCGCCGACCTCGGCGAGCTGGACGGCCGGGTCCGGCTGATCTTTCAGCCGGCCGAGGAGATCCTGCCCTGCGGCTCGCTGGAGGTCATCGAGGCCGGCGGCCTCGACGACGTCGTGCAGATCTTCGCGCTGCACTGCGACCCCAACCAGCCCGTCGGCAAGGTCGGCCTGCGGGTCGGCCCGATCACCGCCGCCGCCGACAACGTCACCGTGCGGCTCACCGGCCCGGGCGGGCACACCGCCCGTCCGCACCTGACCGTCGACCTGGTCGACGCGCTCGGCCGGCTGGTCACCGAGGTGCCCGCCCTGGTCAGCCGCCGGGTGCCGGCCAACAGCGGGCTGCTGCTGGTGTTCGGCCACGCCTCGGCCGGCACCCGGTACAACGTGATCCCGTCCGAGGCGACGGCGTCCGGCACCCTGCGGGTGATGGACCGCAACACCTGGGACGAGGCCCCCAAGATCGTCGCTCAGGTGGTGCGGGACGTCATCGCCCCCACCGGCGCCACCGTCGACCTGGAGTACCTGCGCGGCCGACCTCCGGTCACCAACGACGCCAGGGCGATCCAGGTGCTGACGGCGGCGACCCACGCCGCGCTCGGCCCGGACGGGGTCGCCGAGACCCCGCAGAGCATGGGCGGCGAGGACTTCTCCTGGTATCTGGAGCACGTCCCCGGCGCGCTGGCCCGGCTCGGCGTCGGCCGGTCCGGCCCGAACGTCGACCTGCACCGGGCCTCGTTCGACGTCGATGAGCGGGCCATCGCTGTCGGCGTCCGGGTCATGGTGCAGACCGCGCTGCGGGCACTGGCGGCGGCGCGCTGACGACCGGCGCCGGCGCCCGCCGCCGGCGCCGCCTCAGCACCGTCACCAGCACGGCCACCGGCACGCCGATGGCCACCGCGAACGGCAGCAGCGCCCCGAGCACCGTGAGCAGCACGCCCAGCGAGGCGACGAACGCCGTCCAGCCGCCGCGCAGGCCGACCAGGAAGCCGGTGTCAGGCTCCGGGTCCCGGACGTCCGCCTCCGGCCCGACCAGGGTGAGGGTGATGGTGGAGAGCGCCGTCAGGTCGGCCAGGCGGCGCTTCTTCGCCTCCAGCGAGGCGAGGTCGGCCTCCCGGCGGGCCACCTCGCTCTCCAGCGTCACCAGGTCGCCGATCGAGGTGGCCCGCGCCAGCAGCTTGCGACCGCTCTCGACCCGGGCCCGCTGGGTGGCGATCCGCGCGTCGAGGTCGACGGTCTCCTCGGTCACGTCCTCCGTGCGGATCGCCCGCTGTTCCTGCCGGCCGAGCCGCGCCAGCTCCTCCAGCACGGCGGTGAACCGCTCCGCCGGCACCCGCAGCTGCAGCTCCGCCCGGGCGTCGGCGGTCCCCCCGCTGCTGCGCTCGTCGCCGCCGACGAAGCCACCGATGCCGGTGACCGCCGTGACGGCCGACCGGGCGGCGGCGTCCACATCGTCCACCCGTACCCGCATGGTTCCGGTGTAGATGATCGAGCGCTGGTCGACCCGCAGGTCCGGTGACCCGCCGCCCGCGCCCGAGCGCGCCCCACCGGCGTCGGCCCCCTGCTCCGCCTTCGCCCCGCCGGCCGGCGCCTCCTGCTGCGGAGCCACCGCCGCCGAGTCCTCGGCGCCGCCGCTGCCGCCGTCGGCGCTGCACCCGCCGACCGCCAGCAACGCCACCAACCCCACCGCGGTCCACAGCCTGCGTCTCGCGTGTCCGTCCATCAACAGCTCCGATCGTCTGCGCCCCCCGTCGGGCGATACGTCAGACGCGACGCGGCACCGGGCCGGTTCCGGCAGACTGCGCTCTGAGACATCACGATTAGGTCAATCGAGGAGTCACGATGCAGCTCACCAAGTACGCCCACTCCTGCCTCCGCGTCGAGCACGACGGTGGGGTGCTGGTCGTCGACCCCGGCGTCTTCAGCGACCCGGGAGCGCTGGACGGGGCGGACGCGGTGCTGATCACCCACGAGCACCCCGACCACGTCGACGTCGCGGCCCTCACCCGGCAGCTCGACCGTCGGCCGCTGCGCATCCACGGCCCGGCCTCGCTGGCCGGCGTCCTCGGCGACGCGGCCGAGGCCCTGGAGCCGGTCGCGCCCGGCCAGTCGTTCACGGCCGCGGGCGTGCCGGTACGCGCCTACGGCGGCCGGCACGCCGTCATCCACCCCGACATCCCGGTCGTGGACAACCTCGGATACCTGCTCGACGACGTCGTCTACCACCCCGGCGACTCGCTGGTGGCACCCGAGGACGTCCAGGTGGACACGCTCTTCGCGCCGATCCACGCCCCCTGGTCGAAGTTCTCCGAGGTCGTCGACTTCATCCGCGCCGTCGCCCCGCGCCGGGCCTTCGCCCTGCACGACGGGCTGCTCAACGACAACGGGCTCGCCGTCCTCGACCGCCAGTACGCCGCCCTGTCCGGCACCGACTACCAGCGCCTCGAGCCGGGCAGCCGGCTCGACGCCTGAGCCGTGCCGCTCCCGCAGGACCTCCTCCGGCGGCTCTACACCGAGCCGCCGGAGGGGTTCGTCGCCACCCGCGACGCGGCCGTCGCCGAGGCCCGGCGCTCCGGCGACCCGGCCACGGCCCGCGAGATCGCCCGGCTGCGCCGGCCCACCGTGGCCGCCTGGCTGGTCAACCTGCTCGCCCTGCGCCGCCCCGAGCTGGTCGCCGACCTGACCCAGCTCGCCGAGGCGCTGCGCGCCGCCCAGCGCGACCTGCGCGGCCCCCGGCTGCGGGAGCTGTCCGCCCAGCGGCGGGCGGCGGTCGCCGCACTGGTCGCCGAGGCGCGCCGGCTGGCCGCCGACGTCGAGGGCGGCCCGCCGGCCGGGAAGCTGCCGCTGGGCGAGGTGGAGGCAACCCTCAACGCCGCCCTCTCGGACGCGGGGATGGCCGAGCAGGTGCGCTCGGGCCGGCTGTTGCGGGCCGCCAGCTACGCCGGCTTCGGCGAGGTGCCCCGCCCCCAGCTCCGCCTGGTCACCGGCGGCGAGGAGCCGACACCACCCGCCGGCCCGCCCGCCGGCCCCGGGCACCGCGCCGCCGACCGGAGGACGGGTCGTGGCGAGCACGCCGGCCGTGCCGATCAGGCCGACCGGAAGGCCGGCCGCGCCGATCACGCCGATCACGCCGCCCGCGAGGCGGGCCGCACCACCCGGGAGGACGACCGCGCCGAGCGTGCCGCCCGGAAGGCCGACCGTGCCGAGCGGGACGCCGCCCGTGCCACCCGGGAGGCGGAGCGCGCCGCGCGGGCCGAGCGGGCCCGGCAGCGCCGGGCGCTGGAGCGGGAACTGACGCGGGCGCGTACCGACCAGGAGCGGGCCGAGGCGGAGCTGGCCGGCGCGGCGGAGGCCGAGCACGACGGCGCCGAGGAACTGGCCGGCATCGAACGGTCGCTGGCCGAGCTGGAACGGCGGCGCGCCCGGGCCGAACAGGAGCTGAGCCGACGGAAGCTGGCCCGCCGGGCGGCGGAGCGGGCCGTCACCGCCGCCCGCCGCCGCACCGGCGAGGTCGAGGGCGCGATCGAGGCGGTGGACGCCGAAGAGGGGGCTGCGGCGGAGGGCCCCGGCGGGGCAGACTGATCCCGATGACGCCGGAGCAGGTCGCCGCCGCGAGCAAGCCGTTGGTGCTGGGGCTCGGGGCGGCGTTCACCCGCTGCCCGGCCACCCTGCGCCGGGCCGGCCGGCTCGGCATCCCCGGCTGGGCCTTCCACGTCGCCGGCCGGGCCGGGGTGCTCGGCGACGTCCGGGTCGCCACGGTGACCGCCGCCCTCGGCTTCGTCGCCCCCGACGCCGTCGCCGACGGGTGGGACGCCGCCGCCCGCGTGCTCCGCCCGCCCGAGGTGGCGGCGGCGTACCTGGCCGAATGCTGCCGGTGGGGCATCGAGCACCTGGCCGCCATGGCCGGGGTGACCCGGCTGGCGACCCTGCTGCACCGGGTGGCCGACGCGGCCGACGCCAGCGCGATGCCGCTCTTCGCCGCCTGGCGGGCCACGCCGCCGCCGGCCGACTCACCGGCCGCCCGCGCCGCCGTCGGGCTGCTGCTGCTCCGGGAACACGTCATCGGGGCGTGCCTGCTGGCGTCGCGGGCCGGCGGGCTGACGCCGCTGGAGTCGGTGCTGTCCGGCCCGGACGGGGAGTCCGCCGCGCTCGCCTGTGGCTGGCCGCCGCCGTATCCCCCGGCCGGGCCCCTGGTGCGCCGGCGGCTGTGGGCCGACGCGGTGACCGACCGCCTGACGTCGGTCGGCTTCCGGGCCCTCACCCCGGCCGAGGGCACCGAACTGCTCGACCTGCTGACCAGCGCGCACACCCTGGTGCAAGGAAGGGCCCCTTCCTGACGCCTGAGGTGCAGCTCACCACGCCGCCCCGCGCCGAGCGGCGCGCGGGGCGCTGCGGGGCGCCGGGCGCGCCAGGGGGAGCGGGAGCGGCGGGAGGAAAATGGGGGGCGCGGGCGCAGGGGTGGCTGCCAGGATCGCCCCGTGACTCTTCCCGCCGGCTGGGCGGCGCGCCGCCCCACCCTCGACGACGTACCCGCGATCCTCGCGGTCGTGCACGCCGCCGACACCTTCTCGATCGGCCACCCGGACTTCGACGCCGAGGACGTCAAGGCCGCGCTGACGGCACCGTACTTCGACCCGGCGCGCGACTCCTGGCTGGTCAGCGACCCCCAGGGCCGGCTCGTCGCCTGGTCGCTGGTGGACAACCCGACCGGGGTGGGCCGGGAGTTCGTCGACGTCCTCGTCGACCCGGAGCACGGCGCGGCGGTCCGTGCGCCGCTGCTCGCCCGGATGCTGGACCGGGTCGCCGAACGGGCCGCCGAGCGGGGCCTGCCCGCGCTGACCGTCCGCGTGTCGGCGTACGGGCCGGAGACCCGGTGGGCGGCAGAGCTGGCCGAGGCCGGGTTCACCCGGGTGAAGCGGTACCTGCGGATGAGCCGGGAGCTGGCCGACCTGCCCGCCGAGCCGCCGCTGCCGCCGGGGGTGACGGTCCGCCCGTTGCGGGCCGGCGACGAGGCGGACCTGCGGCTGTTCCACCGGATCTTCGACACGTCGTTCCGGGACACCCCGGACTACGAGCCGGTCGGGTACGACCAGTGGCGCGAGCACCTGCCCGCGTACGCCAGGACCTGGGACGAGTGGTTCGTCGCCGAGGTCGACGGGGAGCCGGCCGGCGCGTTGCAGTCGTCCGACCAGGCGCTGGAGCAGGACATGGGCTGGGTGCGCACCCTGTCGGTGCTGCCGACGCACCGGCGGCGCGGGGTGGGGGCCGCGCTGCTGCGCCGGGCCTTCGCGGTCTACGCGGCCAAGGGGCGGCGGCATGCCGGCCTCGGCGTGGACCTCGCCAACCCGACCTCCCCGGCGACGCTCTACCGCTCGGTAGGGCTGCGGGAGCTGCACTGGGCCGACATGTACGAGCGCACCGTCCCCGCCGCGTGACAGGAACCCCGCCGCCGCGTGACGGGCGGCCCGCCGGTGTGGGCCAGGCGACCCCGCCCCGGGCCGCCGTGCGCCCCGATCCGGGGGAGAGCAGACTGAGGGCGTGGGAGACGCGCTATGCCGACGCGGTGCCGGTGGGGCGGGACCGCAGCTCGCTGACGTAGTCGTCGGGCGCGCCCGCCTTCTCGGCGGCGTTGGCGATCTCCGACAGGTACCAGGCCGTCGGCAGGCCGCCCTCGTAGCCGTCGAAGACGTAGACCCAGGCGGTCACGTCCCCGTCGAGGGTGGAAACCCGGACGTGCAGCTTCCGGTACGTCCCGGAGGTCACCCCCTCGATCTCGTCGAGCTGGGCGGCGTCGTACGGGTGGATGTCGTAGAGCGCCACGAACACCCGGTCACCGGGGGACTCGACGACGGTGCTGACCGCGCCCTCCCAGCCGATCACGCCCTCGCCGGCGAAGGTGAGCCGCCAGCCCTCCAGCCAGCCGACGCCGACCATCGGGGAGTGCGGGCAGTAGGCGCGCATCCGGGCGGGATCCAGGTTTGAGCCGTAGGCGGCGTAATGACGCACGGCGATGACGATAGCCCGGCGGACGGGTGGGGGAGAATACGACGGTGCGTGTCGGACGTGTCGGGGAGAAGAAAGTCACTGTGAGCATGGACGAGGGGCGACAGCTGTGAGCCAGATCGTGATCATCGGCGGTGGGCCGGCCGGGTACGAGGCGGCTCTGGTCGCCGCCCAGTTGGACGCCGATGTGACCGTGGTGGAGGCCGAGGGGGCCGGCGGCGCGTGCGTGCTGTCCGACTGCGTCCCGTCGAAGACGTTCATCGCCAGCTCGGAGGTGGTCACCGGCTACCGGGACACCGAGGAGTTCGGGGTGCACTCCGACGGGCTGGAGGCGGTAACGGTCGACGCGCGGACCGTGCACGAGCGGGTCAAGCGGCTCGCGCTGGCCCAGTCCGCCGACATCCACGCCAAGCTGGTCAAGGCCGGCGTCACCTTCGTCGCCGGCACGGCCCGGCTCGGCGAGGACATGCTGGGCCACACCCACCGCGTCGTCGTCACCCCGGCCGACGGCTCCGGAAAGCACACGATCGACGCGTCGACCGTGCTGGTCGCCACCGGGGCCACCCCGCGTCAGCTCCCCACGGCCGTGCCCGACGGCGAGCGCATCCTGACCTGGCGGCAGGTGTACGACCTGCCCGAGCTGCCCGAGCACCTGATCGTGGTCGGCTCCGGCGTCACCGGTGCCGAGTTCGCCAGCGCATACCTGGCGATGGGGGTCCCGGTCACCCTCGTCTCCAGCCGGGACCGGGTGATGCCGCACGAGGACGCCGACGCCGCCATGGCGATCGAGCGGGTGTTCCGCTCCCGGGGCATGACGATCCTCAACAACTCCCGCGCCGAGGGCGTGCGGCGCACCGCCGACGGGGTGGAGGTGGAGCTGGCCGACGGCCGGCTGGTGCAGGGCTCGCACGCGCTCATCGCGGTCGGCTCGATCCCCAACACCGCGGGCCTCGGCCTCGCGGAGTACGGCGTGGAGCTGGCCCGGGGCGGCTACGTCACCGTCGACCGGGTGTCGCGCACCAACGTCCCCGGCATCTACGCGGCCGGCGACTGCACGGGGGTGCTGCCGCTGGCCAGCGTCGCCGCGATGCAGGGCCGGATCGCGATGTGGCACGCCCTCGGCGAGGCGGTCCGGCCGCTGCGGCTGCGTACGGTCGCCGCGAACGTCTTCACCGACCCGGAGCTGGCCACCGTGGGCGTCTCCCAGGACGAGGTGGACGCGGGCCGGACCCCGGCCCGCCAGGTGATGCTGCCGCTGTCGGGCAACGCGCGGGCGAAGATGGACGACCTCGCCGACGGCTTCGTGAAGCTGTTCTGCCGCCCGGCCAGCGGCCAGGTGATCGGCGGCGTGGTGGTGGCCCCGAAGGCCAGCGAGCTGATCCTGCCGATCACGATGGCGGTGGAGAACAACCTCACGGTCAACGAGCTGGCCCAGACCATCACGATCTACCCGAGCCTGTCGGGCTCGATCACCGAGGCGGCCCGCCAGCTCATGCTCCACGAGCTGGAGTAGCCGAGGCGGCTCCCCTGCCACCCCTCGTGGTCAGTCGGTCGGGGGTTCGGGGCGGGCTCGGCGGGTGCCGAAGGCGGTCATCGCCCACCCGGCCGCCGCGAAGCCGGCCGCCGCCGCCCCGGCGATCACCAGCAGCTGCCACGCCGACTCGGTCAGCGCCGTGCCGCCGAGGTGCCCGATCAGCGTCCCGTAGGTGGCCCAGCCGGCCGCCGCCAGCGCCTCGTACGCGAGGAACAGCCGGTACGGGTACCGGCTGCGGCCGGCGGCGAAGCAGGCGGCCATCCGGCCGCCGGGCACGAAGCGGCAGAGCAGGATCACCAGCGGCCCCGGCCGGCGCAGCCCTCGGGTCACCCGGCCGGCGATCCGGCGGGCCCGGCCCGGCGCGGCGGTCGGTGCCGGCCGGCGGTCCGGCGCGCGCCGGCCCAGCAGGTAGCAGGCGAGGTCGCCGGCGAAGACGCCGAGCGCGCCGACGCCGATGGTCACCGGCAGGCTCAGCCCGCCGTACACGGTGAGCGCGCCGCCGGTGATCATCAGGACCTGCGTGGGTACGACCGGCACGAAGGCGTCGACCGCCAGCAACCCGAGCAGGACCAGGTAGGCCCAGAGCGGCGAGGCGACGTTGGTGAGCAGCTCAGGCACGACAACCCCCTCGCCGGGTCCGGCCGATCGGATGCACCGAGCCTGCCGGCGTGCCCGGCGTCACCGCAGCCCACCCCGGCCGGTGGTGACCGCCGACACGGCCGGCGGGCCGGCAACCTCGGCGTACGGGTGGAGGCGGTCGGCGCGTCCGTGACGAGCGGCGTACCGTTGTCGGGGCGCGGCCCCGCACGTCGGGCCCTCGTTCCCGACGTCCGGGCCGCCAGGGCCGCCGGCAGGTCCCGTGCCGGCGGCCCGCCCGTGTCACGACGCTCAGCCCTGGACCGGGGCGGGCCGGGGCCCCGGGTCGCCGACGGCGACCGGGTCCGGCTGGCTGAACTGGGCCTGGTAGAGCCGGTGGTACGCGCCCCTGGCGGCCAGCAGCTGCTCGTGGGTGCCCTGCTCGACGATGCGGCCGTTCTCCATCATCAGGATCAGGTCCGCGTCGCGGATGGTGGACAGGCGGTGGGCGATGACGAAGCTGGTCCGGTCGGAGCGCAGCGCCGCCATGGCCCGCTGGAGCAGCACCTCCGTGCGGGTGTCCACCGAGCTGGTCGCCTCGTCGAGGATCAGCAGCGACGGCTCGGCCAGGAACGCCCGGGCGATGGTGATGAGCTGCTTCTCGCCCGCGCTGACGTTGCTGCCCTCGGAGTCGATGACGGTGTCGTAGCCGTCGGGGAGGCTGCGCACGAAGCGGTCCACGAACGTGGCCCGCGCGGCGGCCACGATCTCCTCCTCGCTCGCGCCCGGCCTGCCGTACGCGATGTTGTCGCGGATCGTGCCGCCGAAGAGCCAGGTGTCCTGGAGCACCATGCCGATCCGGCCGCGCAGGTCGTCGCGGCGCAGGGTGGTGATGTCGACCCCGTCGAGGGTGATCCGGCCGGCGTCCAGCTCGTAGAAGCGCATGACCAGGTTGACCAGGGTGGTCTTGCCGGCCCCGGTCGGCCCGACGATGGCCACCGTGTGGCCCGGTTCGGCGACCAGCGACAGGTCGGTGATCAGGGGCTTGTCCGGCTCGTACCGGAAGGAGACCCGGTCGAACTCGACGCGGCCGTGCGGGTCGGCGACCCGGGCCGGCACGGCCGGGTCGGGGCTCTGCTCCTCGGCGTCGAGCACCGCGAACACCCGCTCGGCGGAGGCGACCCCGGACTGCAGCAGGTTGGCCATCGAGGCGACCTGGGCCAGGGGCTGCGTGAACTGCCGCGAATACTGGATGAACGCCTGCACGTCGCCGAGGCTCATCGTGCCCGACGCCACCCGCAGCCCGCCGACCACGGCGATCGCGACGTAGCTGAGGTTCCCGATGAACATCATCGCCGGCATGATGATCCCGGAGATGAACTGGGCGCCGAAGCTGGCCCGGAACAGCTCGTCGTTCTTGGCGGTGAAGGCGGCCTCCACCTCGCGCTGCCGGCCGAAGACCTTCACCAGCTCGTGGCCGGTGAACGCCTCCTCGATCTGGCCGTTCAGCTCGCCGGTGTGCGTCCACTGGGCGATGAACCTCTGCTGCGAACGCTTCGCGATCGCGCCGGTGACCACCACCGACAGCGGCACCGCGACCAGGGCCACCAGCGCCAGCAACGGCGAGATCCAGAACATCATGGCCAGTACGCCGACCACGGTCAGCAGCGAGGTGAGCAGCTGGCTCAGCGTCTGCTGGAGGGTCTGCGAGATGTTGTCGATGTCGTTGGTGACCCGGCTGAGCAGCTCGCCCCGGGGCTGCCGGTCGAAGTACGGCAGCGGCAGCCGGTTCAGCTTGTCCTCGACGTCGGCGCGCAGCCGCAGCACCGTGCGCTGCACCACCCCGTTGAGCAGCCAGCCCTGCCACCACATGAGCACGCTGGCCGCCAGGTAGAGGGCGAGCGCGAACAGCAGCACCCGGCCCAGGGCGGTGAAGTCGATGCCGACCCCGGGCACCACGTCCATCCGGGCCAGCATGTCGGCGAAGTTGTCGTTGCCGGCCGCGCGGGCCGCCGCGACCGCCTGCTCGGCGGTGGTCCCGGCCGGTAGCTGCCGGCCGATCACCCCGCTGAAGATCAGGTCGGTGGCGTGGCCGAGCACCTTCGGCCCGTACACGCTGAAACCGACGCTGACCAGCGCGAGGGTGACGATGACGATCAGCTGGAGGCGGTGGGGCCGCAACCGGCGCAGCAGCCGCCGGGCCGACGGCCCGAAGTTCATCGACTTCTCGGCCGGCATGCCGGCGCCCATCCACGGCGGGCCGCCGCGCTGGCCGCCGGGGGGCAGCCGTTTCGGCGTGGCCGGCTCCGCCTTCGCCGCCCCGACGGGCCGCTGGTCCGGTACGGCCGTCATGCCGGCACCCCCGCCGTCTGCTGGGACGCGACGATCTCCGCGTACGTCGGGCAGTTCTCCAGTAGTTCGGCGTGCCGGCCCATCCCGACGATGCCCCCGTCCTCGAGCACGATGATCTGGTCGGCGTCGACGATCGTGGAGACCCGCTGGGCCACGATCACCACCGCCGCGTCCCTGGTGACCGGCCGCAGCGCCGCCCGCAGCCGGGCGTCGGTGCCGAGGTCGAGCGCCGAGAACGAGTCGTCGAACAGGTAGATCTCCGGCTTGCGCACCAGGGCGCGGGCGATCGCGAGGCGCTGCCGCTGCCCGCCGGAGACGTTGGTGCCGCCCTGAGCGATCGGGGCGTCCAGCCCCTCGGGCAGCTCGGCGACGAAGTCGCGCGCCTGGGCGACCTCCAGGGCGGCCCAGAGCTCGTCGTCGGTGGCATCCGGGTTGCCGTACCGCAGGTTGCTGGCGATCGTGCCGCTGAACAGGTACGGCCGCTGCGGCACCAGCCCGATCCGCCGCCACAGCTCGTCCGGGGCGAGGTCGCGCACGTCCACCCCGTCGACCAGCACCGCCCCGGCCGTGGCGTCGACCAGTCGGGGGATCAGCGTCAGCAGGGTCGTCTTGCCGGCCCCCGTGCTGCCGATGACGGCCGTGGTGCGCCCCGCGCGCGCCGTGAACGAGATGTCGTGCAGCACCGGCGCGCTCGCCCCCGGATACTGGAACCGGACGTCGCGCAGCTCCAGCTCGCCTCGGACGGTCACCTCGGTCACCGGTGCGGCCGGCGGGACGACCGTCGAGTCGGTGTCCAGCACCTCGACGATCCGCTCGGCGCAGACCGCGGCGCGGGGGACCATCATCAGCATGAGGGTGGCCATCATGACGGCCATCAGGATCTGCATGAGGTACTGCAGGAAGGCAGTGAGCGCACCGACCTGGATCTGACCGGCGTCGACGCGTTCCGCGCCGAACCAGAGCACGGCGATGCTGGAGACGTTGAGCACCAGCATCACGATGGGGAAGATCAGGGCCATCAGCCGGCCGGTGCGCAGGGCGGTCGCCGTGAGGTCGGCGTTCGCGCGGCCGAAGCGCTCCGTCTCGTACGGCTCCCGGACGAACGCCCGGACCACCCGGATGCCGGTGATCTGCTCGCGCAGCACGCGGTTGACCACGTCGATGCGGGTCTGCATCAGCCGGAACCCGGGCACCATCCGCCGGATGATCAGCGCGAGCGCGACCGCCAGCACCGGGACGCTGACCAGCATCAGCCAGGACAGCCCGATGTCCTCCCGCAGCGCCATCACCACCCCGCCGACGCTCATGATCGGCGCGGCGGCCAGGATGGTGCAGCTCATCAGCACGAGCATCTGCACCTGCTGCACGTCGTTGGTGTTGCGGGTGATCAGCGAGGGCGCGCCGAAGCGGGCCACCTCGCGGGCGGAGAACCGGTTGACGTGGGCGAACAGCTCGGCGCGGACGTCCCGCCCGAAGCCCATCGCCGTGCGCGCGCCGAGGTAGACCGCGGCGGTGGAGCAGGTGATCTGCACCAGGCTGACCAGCAGCATCCAGCCGCCCGTACGCATGATGTAGCCGGTGTCGCCCCGGGCCACGCCCTGGTCGATGATGTCGGCGTTGAGGCTCGGCAGGTAGAGCGAGGCCATCGTGCCGACGAACTGGAACGCCAGCACCGCCGCCAGTGGCCGATGGTAGGGGCGCAGGTACGCGCGGAGCAGCCGGATCAGCACGCAGAGGTCTCCGGTCTCGTGTCGTGGGGCGTCATCTGTGGTTCCTCTCCACTGCCGATGACCTCGAGCAGGAACTGCCGGATCACGGCCGCCTTCGCCGGGTCTGCGTCGACCGAGGTCAGCGGTCGGCCGGACTGCATGAGGGTGATGAGTGCGGCGACCCGTTCCCGGCCGGCGGGGGTCAGGACGAGCCGCACGCTGCGCCGGTCGGTGTCGTCGCGCTGCCGCTCGACGAGGCCGTCCCGCTCCAGCGTGTCGACGATGCCGGTGAGGGTGGCCGGGCGGATGAAGCCGGCCTCGGCGACCGCCCGGAGGGGCAGCTCGCCGTGCTGGGCCAGGGTCATCAGGGTGGCCATGCCCGCCTGGGTCAGACCGTGCTCCTCGGCGAGGTAGCGGTTCCACCGCTGGCCGACGATGTGACCGGCGGTCACCAGCAGCCGGCCCAGCGGCACGTCCCGCAGCCCGATCAGGTCCATGCGCTCATGTTAGCCCCCTGATAGTCAGGCCCCAAACGAAATAGCGGCGGCGGCGGCGAGGAAGACCACCTGGAGCAACGCGCGAGGCACGAGCGGGGTCACCGGCCGACCGGCCAGGGTCAGCCCGCGCCGGGCGGCCGAGGCGTTGGCCGGGAACATGGCGAGCAGCAGCAGCCCCAGCCCGGCCGCCGCCCACCCCGCCGTGGCCGGCACGAGCAGCGCCACGGCGCCGGCCAGCTCCAGCACGCCGGTGACGGTCACCAGCAGCCCCGGGTGGGGCAGTCGGGGCGGCACCATGGCGATCAGGTCGGCCCGGCGGCCGGTGAAGTGGGCGAACGCGGTGAGCGCGAACAGGGCCGCCAGCCCGACCCGCAGCGCGGGGTGCCAGCCGTCCAGGGCGTCCACGCCGAGCAGCCCGGCCAGCCGGGCCAGGGTGAATCCGGCGACGAGGGCGATCAGGGGTGCCATGGGAACCTCCTCGGTCAGGGGTAACTTGTCACTGGCTAGATTGCGCCCGCCTCGCCATCTTGTCAACGACAAGTTAGGCTTCGGCCATGACCGGACAGCGTGGCTACCATCACGGTGACCTGCGTCGCGCCCTGCTCGCCGCCGCCGTCGAGGCGATCACCGAGGCCGGGCCGGCGGCCCTGAGCCTGCGCGACCTGGCCCGCCGCGCCGGGGTCTCGCACGCCGCCCCCGCCCACCACTTCGGCGACAAGGCGGGGCTGCTCACCGCGCTCGCCGTCGAGGGCTTCGACCTGCTGGCCGGGGCGCTGCGCGAGGCCGGCGACCTGCTCGACGCCGGTGTCGCGTACGTCCGCTTCGCGGTCGGGCACCGCGCCCACTTCGAGGTGATGTTCCGCCCGGAGCTCTACCGCCGCGACGACCCGGAGGTGGCGGCCGCCCGCGAGCGGGCCGGCGCGGCGCTGCGGGCCGGAGTGGCCGCCCTCCCGCGCGACGGCACCGACCCGGACCAGGAAGCGGACGCCCTCGCCGCCTGGTCGATCGTGCACGGATTCGCGACCCTCTGGCTGGCCGGGGCGCTCCCGCCCCGCACCGGCCCGGACCCGGAGGCCGCCGCCCGGAACGTCATCCGCCGCCTCTTCGACTGACGCCGGCCCGGCCTCGACTGACGCCCCTCGGCTTCGGCTGACGCCGGCCCGGCTTCGACCGACGCCCCGGCTTCGGCTTCGGCTGACGCCGGCTCAGCGCGGAGCGCGCCGCTGCGCCGGCTCGGCCGGGGTCGCGTCGATGTACTCGCGCATCACCTCGGCCATCTCGCGCAGGAACGCGGCGGTCGCCGCCGCCTGCTCCGGAGAGAGCCGACCGACCGCCCGCTCCACCCCGACGAGCATCGGCCGCAGCGCCTCGACCACCTGTTCGGCGGCGTGGTCGGTGACCTGGAGACACAGCCGCCGCCGGTCGCGCGGGTGCGGTGCCCGCGCCACGTGCCCGGCCTGCACCAGCCGGTCGACCAGGCTGGTCGCCGACGCCGACCGGATGCCCAGCCGGTTGCCCAGCTCGACGGGGCCGAGCGGCTCCGTGCTGGCGACGAGGTGCTCGATCGCGGCGGCGTCGGTCGCCCCGATGCCCAGCCGCCGGGCCAGCGCGGCGCGGGTGTCCCCGGCGATCCGGAGCATGTCGCGTAGCGCCGCCACCGTCTCGGTGTCCGCCGCCGGCCGGCCCGCAGCCCCGTTGCGCGTCGTCCCGCTGTCCGCCGGGCTCGCCTGGGTGCCGGGCGCGACTGCCCGCGCCGGTGATGCGGGCGAAACGTGCTCCATGGGTAAAAGTTAGCACCCGATAATAGTTAGACAGGCGAGTAATTCACCTGGCGCGCACCTCGGCGGGCTCACCAGCTCGTCGGGAGGGGCATCCCCTCGGTGTAGCCGGCCGTGCTCTGCACCCCGACCAGCGCCCGCTCCGCGAACTCCGCCAGAGTGCGCGCACCCGCGTACGTGCACGCGCTGCGTACCCCGGAGATGATCTCGTCGATCAGGTCCTCGACGCCCGGACGGTCGGGGTCGAGATACATCCGGGCCGACGAGATGCCCTCCTCGAAGATCCCCTTGCGTGCCCGGTCGAACGCGCCGTCCTCGGCCGTACGCGCGCTGACCGCCCGCGACGAGGCCATCCCGAAGCTCTCCTTGTACCGCCGGCCGTCCGCGTCGGTGTACAGGTCGCCGGGGGACTCGTAGGTGCCGGCGAACCAGGACCCGATCATCACGTTCGACGCGCCGGCGGCCAGCGCCAGCGCCACGTCGCGCGGGTGCCGCACCCCGCCGTCGGCCCAGACGTGCCGGCCCAGCTCCCGCGCCGCCGCCGCGCAGTCCAGCACCGCCGAGAACTGCGGCCGCCCCACGCCGGTCATCATCCGGGTGGTGCACATCGCGCCCGGCCCGACGCCCACCTTCACGATGTCGGCACCGGCCTCGACGAGGTCGCGTACCCCGTCGGCGGTGACGACGTTGCCGGCCGCGACCGGGACGCCCGGGTCGAGCTTGCGCACCGCCCGCAGCGCGGACATCATCCGCTCCTGGTGCCCGTGCGCGGTGTCCACCACCAGGGTGTCGACCCCGGCCTCCAGCAGCGCGGCGGCCTTGCCGGTGACGTCGCCGTTGATGCCGACGGCCGCCGCGATCCGCAGCCGGCCCCGGTCGTCCACCGCCGGCCGGTAGAGGGTCGCGCGCAGCGCGCCCTTGCGGGTCAGCACCCCGACCAGGCGGCCGTCGCCGTCCACCACCGGCGCGAGCCGCCGCCGGGCCGCCGAGAGCCGGTCGAATCCGGTACGCGGGTCCGCATCCGCCGGCACCGTGTGCAGCTCGGTCGACATCACGTGCCGGAGCTGGGCGAACCGGTCCACGCCCAGGGTGTCCGCCTCCGTCACCACGCCCAGGGGGCGGCCGGCCTCGTCGACCACCACCACCGCGCCGTGCGACCGCTTCGGCAGCAGGTGGATGGCGTCGCCGACGGTGTCGGTGGGGCCGAGGGTGATCGCCGTGTCGTGCACCAGGTGCCGCCGCTTGACCCAGCCGACCACGTTGGCCACCACGTCGATCGGGATGTCCTGCGGGATCACCGCGATCGCGCCACGCCGGGCGACGGTCTCGGCCATCCGCCGGCCGGCCACCGCCGTCATGTTCGCCACCACCAGGGGGATGGTGGTGCCGGTGCCGTCCGAGGTGGCCAGGTCGACGTCCAGCCGGGAGCCGACCTCGGATCGGGCCGGCGCCATGAAGACGTCGTTGTAGGTCAGGTCGTGCGCGGGGACCGCGCCATGAAGGAACCGCACCCGGCCATCATTGCCGGACCTGGGCTTCGCCGCCCGCGGTGGTCGCGGAAAACACCCCGGGCCGGTACGCGGCTCCTCCGTGCGCCTCAGGCGATCGTGCAGATGGGGGAGCCGGCGGTGATGACCGCGCCGACCTCGGCGGACAGCCCGCTGACCGTGCCCGCCCTGTGCGCGTGCAGCGGCTGCTCCATCTTCATCGCCTCCAGCACGACGACCAGGTCACCCTCTGCGACGGTGTCCCCGTCCGCGACGGCGATCTTCACGATCGTGCCCTGCATCGGCGAGGTGAGCGCGTCGCCGTCGACCGCCGCGCCGGCCTTGGCCCCGCCGCCCCGGCGGGCCGGCTTCCGCGCGGCGGGCGCGGCGGTGGACGTACCCGCGCCGAGGCCGGCGGGCAGCGTCACCTCCAGCCGCTTGCCGCCCACCTCGACCACGATGGTCTCCCGCTCGGCCGGGCCCTCGGCGGGGCCGGCGACGGCGGTGAACGGCGGCACGGTGTTGTCGAACTCGGTCTCGATCCACCGGGTGTGCACGGTGAACGGCGCGGCGGTGAACGCGGGGTCGCGCACCACCAGGCGGTGGAACGGCAGCGCGGTGGCCATGCCCTCGACGACCATCTCGTCCAGCGCCCGCCGGGCCCGCTCCAGTGCCTCGGTGCGGGTCTCGCCGGTGACGATCACCTTGGCCAGCAGCGAGTCGAAGTTGCCGCCGATCACGTCGCCGGCGGAGATGCCGGTGTCCACCCGGACGCCGGGCCCGGTGGGCAGCCGCAGCGCGGTGACCGTGCCCGGGGCGGGCAGGAAGTTGCGGCCCGGGTCCTCGCCGTTGATTCGGAACTCGATGGCGTGCCCGCGCGGCGTCGGGTCCGCGGTCAGCCGCAGCCGCTCGCCGTCGGCGATGCGGAACTGCTCACGCACGAGGTCGATGCCGGCGGTCTCCTCGGTGACCGGGTGCTCG
This sequence comes from Micromonospora sp. NBRC 110038, assembly GCF_020884815.1. Lineage (NCBI taxonomy): Bacteria > Bacillati > Actinomycetota > Actinomycetes > Micromonosporales > Micromonosporaceae > Micromonospora > Micromonospora sp. NBRC 110038. The sequence goes on from NZ_BBOL01000001.1 coordinate 83,685, forward strand.
ACCTGGAGGCGGGTGTTGACCTCCAGGAAGGAGATCGTGCCGTCCGCGCCCACCAGGTATTCCACCGTGCCGGCGCCGTGGTAGCCGGCCTCCCGGCAGATCGCCTTGGCGCTGTCGTGGATCTGGGCGCGCTGGGCGTCGGTGAGGAACGGCGCGGGGGCCTCCTCGACGAGCTTCTGGTGCCGGCGCTGGAGCGAGCAGTCGCGGGTGCCGACGACGACCACGTTGCCGTGCTGGTCGGCCAGGACCTGCGCCTCGACGTGCCGGGGCTGGTCGAGGTAGCGCTCGACGAAGCACTCGCCCCGGCCGAACGCGGCGACCGCCTCGCGGGTGGCCGACTCGAACAGGTGCGGGATCTCCTCCAGGGTGCGGGCCACCTTGAGGCCGCGCCCGCCGCCGCCGAAGGCGGCCTTGATGGCCACCGGCAGGCCGTGCTCGACCGCGAACGCGGTCACCTCGTCGTGGCCGGCGACCGGGTCCGGGGTGCCGGGGACCAGGGGCGCGCCGGCCCGCTGGGCGATGTGCCGGGCGGTGACCTTGTCGCCGAGATCGCGGATCGCCTGCGGGGTCGGGCCGATCCAGGTCAGGCCCGCGTCGAGGACGGCCTGGGCGAAGTCGGCGTTTTCGGAGAGGAAGCCGTACCCGGGGTGGACGGCGTCGGCCCCGGCCTGCGCGGCGACGGCGATCAGCTTGTCGATCCGCAGGTACGTCTCGGCGGCGGTGTCGCCGCCCAGGGCGTACGCCTCGTCGGCCAGGGTGGCGTGCAGCGCGTCCCGGTCGGAGTCGGCGTAGACGGCGACGCTGCCCAGGCCGGCGTCGCGGCAGGCGCGGATGACGCGGACGGCGATCTCGCCTCGGTTGGCGATGAGTACCTTGCGCACCTCGTGCCTCCTCCCGGGATGTTACTGACGGGGAGTTTATCGGCCGAGGTCGCGACCCTAACGATCGCTCAGTGTGGGATGTGGCACTGTCCCGCCGCCGATAGTCAAACTTGCCTAATACGCTTCTCCGGTGTCTGCCACTCGGATGATGATTCTCGGCCTGGTCAAGTGGATGCAGCCGGTGCACGGCTACGACGTCCGCCGCGAGCTGCTCAGTTGGGGCGCCGACAAGTGGGCCAACGTGCAGCCCGGCTCGATCTACCACGCGCTGCGCAAGCTCGGCGAGGAGGGGCTGCTGCGCGAGGTCGCCACCGAGCAGGTCGGCGTCCGGCCGGCCCGGACGACGTACGAGATCACCCCGAAGGGGGTCGACGAGTTCGAGACCCTGCTGCGCGACCTGTGGTGGGGCAATCATCAGACGAACGACCCGTTCATGGCGGCGTTCGCGTTCCTGCCGGCGCTGCCCAGGCCGGAGGCGGCGGCCGCGCTGCGCAGCCGGGGGCAGGTGCTGCGGGCCGGCGTGGAGAGCATGCGCGCCTCGATGGCGTCCGCCTGGATCCGCGACTCCAAGCCGGTGGGCGTGAGCTGGACGTACGAGCTGTGGATCGCCCGGGGCGAGGCCGAGGCGGACTGGTGCGAGCGGGTCGCCGACCGGATCGAGGCCGGCGTGCCGTACCTGCCGGAGGGGCTGGCCGGGCGGGACGACTGGAGCGTCGGGGAAGGGGCGCGCGAGGAGAATAATCAAAGTTGACTAGAGAAGTTATATCGCGTTAGCCTCGCCGGAGTTTCGGGGCCACCCGTGTCGCGTGGCGTCCCCGGGGGAAAGGCCGGTCCCGTCCGGCCAAGGACGACCAGGAGCGAAGATGATCGAGACCAGAGGGCTGCGGAAGTCGTTCCGCTCCCGCGCCGGTCGACAGCACAAGACCGTCGACGCCGTCCGCGGCGTCGACCTGGACGTCGCCGAGGGGGAGATCTTCGGCTTCCTCGGCCCCAACGGCGCAGGCAAGACCACCACCCTGCGGATGCTGGCCACCCTCATCGCCCCCGACGGCGGCCAGGCCACCATCGCCGGGGCCGACCTGCTGCGCGACCCCGCCGAGGTGCGCCGCCGCATCGGCTACGTCGCCCAGGGCGGCAGCACCTGGGACGACTCCACCGCCCGCGAGGAGCTGGTCCTGCACGCCCGGATGTACGGCATCAGCAAGGCCGACGCCCGCCGCCGCGCCGAACGCGCCCTCGCCGCCTTCCAGCTCACCGAGTACGCCGACCGCAAGTGCAAGACCTACTCCGGCGGTCAGCGTCGCCGCGTCGAGATCGCCCTCGGCATCATCCACGACCCGCGCATCGTCTTCCTCGACGAGCCGACCACCGGCCTCGACCCGCAGAGCCGGGCCCACATGTGGGACGAGATCCGCCGGCTGCGCGCCGAGGGGATGACCGTCTTCATCACCACGCACTACCTCGACGAGGCCGACGCGCTCTGCGACCGCATCGCGATCATGGACCACGGCGAGGTGGTCGCCGAGGGCACCCCGACCGGGCTGAAGCGCGAGATCTCCGGCGAGGTGCTGCTCGTCGGGCTCGACGTCGCCACCACCGGCCAGGCCGCCCAACTGCTCGACACCGAGCCGTACGTCGCCAAGCTGGAGACCGTCGACGGCGGCGGCCTGCGGCTGACCGTCGACGAGGGGGCGACCGCCATCCCGCAGGTCCTGCGCCGGCTCGACCACGCCGGTCTCGCGCTCAACTCCATCGAGCTGCACCGCCCCAGCCTCGACGACGTCTTCCTCACCAAGACCGGCCGCTCGCTGCGCGAGTCCTGACCTCCCCGGAGTCGATCATGAAGTTCGCCCGCGACACCTGGCTCGTCTTCCAGCGCCAGACGCAGCTCCTGCTCCGCAACCCGGTCTGGGTCTTCGTCGGCGTCTTCCAGCCGGTGATGTACCTGCTGCTCTTCGCCCCGCTGCTCAAGCCGGCGCTGAACGCGCCGACCCAGGCCGAGGCGTACAAGATCTTCGTGCCCGGCCTGCTGGTGCTGCTGGCCATCTTCGGCGGCCTCTTCCAGGGCTTCGGCCTGATCGCCGAGCTGCGCGCCGGGGTCATCGAACGGTCCCGGGTCACCCCGGTCAGCCGGCTCGCGCTGCTGCTCGGCCGGTCCCTGCGCGACGTCGTGTCGCTGCTCGCCCAAGCAGTCATCATCACCGTGCTCGCGCTCCTGTTCGAGCTGCGCGTGTTCATCGGCGACCTGCTCCTGGCGTACCTGATGCTCGCCCTCATCGCGTTGATGACCTCGGCCGTCTCCTACGGCGTCGCGCTCAAGGTCAAGAGCGAGGACGCGCTCGCCCCGCTGATGAACACCGTGGCCCAGCCGGTGCTGCTGCTCTCCGGCATCCTGCTGCCGCTCACCTTCGCCCCCGGCTGGCTCCAGGGTGTCGCCGAGTGGAACCCGTTCTCCTGGGCCGTGGACGGCACCCGGGCCCTCTTCGCCGGCGACCTCGGCAACGACAAGGTCTGGCAGGGCCTGAGCATCATCGCGGTGCTGGCCGCCGCCGGCGTCGCCTGGGCCGCCCGTCAGTTCGCCCGCAGCGTCCGCTGAACTTGCAAAGAAGGGCCCCCTCCAAACACCCGTGCCCCGCCGCACCCCACCGTGATCGGGGTGTGGCGGGGCAGCCCAGCGTCGGTGAGCGGGAGCGATCGGTCGGCCGAGGGCCGTCGTCAGCGCACCCGGGCCAGCGTCAGCCCGTCGGCGATCGGCAGCAGCACCGGTTCCACCCGGACGTCGGCCATCACCTCGTCGTTGAACGCGGCGACGGCCCGGTCGTCGGCGTTGCTCGGGGCGAGCACCCGACCCCCGCGCAGCGTGTTGTCCACGGCGACGATCCCGCCCGGGCGCATGCGCGGCACCAGCTCCGCCCAGTAGACCGGGTAGCCGACCTTGTCCGCGTCGATGAACGCGAAGTCCAGGTGCCGCTCGTACGGCAGCTCCCGCAGCGTGTCCCCGGCCGGCCCGATCCGCAGCTCGATCCGGTCGTCGACCCCGGCCCGCGCCCAGTACCGCCGTGCCACGTCCGTGTACTCCGCCGAGATGTCGAAGCAGGTCAACCGCCCGCCCTCGGCCAGCCCGCGCGCGATCGCCAGCGAGGACAGCCCGGTGAAGGTGCCCACCTCCACCGCCCGCCGCGCCCCCACCAGCCGGGTGAGGAACGTCAGGAACGCCGCCTGCTCCGGGGCCACCTGCATCCTCGCCTCGGCGGGCAGCGCGGCGAGGGTCTCCTCGACCAGGTCCCGCATCACCTCGTCCGGGGCGGAGCCGTGGGCCACCACGTACGCGTGCAGTTCCGGGGTCAGCGGCAGCGACTTCGTCGTCATGACCGGACCGTACCCAGCGCCTCGACCTCCTGGCCGCCCGGCGCGACCTTCGTCCACAGGTCGATGATCCGCAGGTCCAGCTCGCCGAGGAGACGACGCAGCAGCGGCAGGGAAAGCCCGACCACCGTGCCCGGATCCCCGTCGACACCCTCCAGGAACGCCCCGCCCAACCCGTCGATGGTGAACGCGCCGGCCACCGCGAGCGGCTCACCCGTCGCGACGTACGCCGCGATCTCCTCGTCGCTGACCTCGGCGAACCGCACGGTGGTCGAAGCGACCGCCTCGGCGCGCGTCTCGTGGATGACGTCGATCAGGCAGTGCCCGGTGTGCAGCACCCCGGTGCGCCCCCGCATCCGCTCCCAACGCCGCGTCGCGTCGGCCTCGTCGGCGGGCTTGCCGAGGATCTCGCCGTCGAAGGCGAGCACCGAGTCGCAGCCGAGCACCAGCGTCCGCTCGTCGGCGGAGGGCCGCAGCCGGCCGACGACCGCCTGCGCCTTCAGCCGGGCCAGCTCCAGGCACAGGTCCTCGGCCCGTTCGCTGACCACCTGAGACTCGTCGACCCCGCTGACCAGCACATCGGGTTCGATGCCGGCGGCATGCAGGAGCTTGCGACGGGCAGGGCTCGCCGACGCGAGCACGAGTCGGAGCGCAATCGAGTTCGACACGCCGCCGACGCTACCGCCTCCACCACCTGCGCCGCCTCTGCCTGGCCGCGACCCTCGCTGTCGCCTTGATCGACTCCATGTCGGCGGGTGCTGCCCTGCCCGTTGATCGACTCGGGGCCGGCGGGTGCTGCCCTGCCCGTTGATCGACTCCGGGCCGGCGGGTGCTGCCCTGCCCGTTGATCGACTCCATGTCGCCGACATCGCGGTATCCCGCCCGCTCCAACCCCCCAATGTCGCCGACATGGCGTCACTGCTGACGGCTCACCGGCTAATCCGCGGCGGCGGGTCGTCGCTCAGTCGTCGGCGCCGTGCGACCAGCGCCCAGGCTCCCGCAGCGGCCACGATCACCCCCAACGTGGCCAGGCCACGAGCCGTAGACCCGTCGTCACCATCGTCGGCCGGCTCCGCGACCGCCGTCGTGGTCGGCCCGCCCGCGCCTGGCGCACCCGCCGTCGCCGACTCGAAACCCAGAGGGGGTACGTCTGCCGTGAGCGCCGCCACCAGGTCGACGACTCCGTAGCCGTACTCGTCGTCACGGCCGGGCGGCCCCTTGTCGACGGCGGTGGCAGTGAGGCGGTGGACGACCTCCGAGGCCGGCAGGTCGGGGTACTTGGACCGGACAAGAGCAGCGGCCCCCGCGACTATCGCAGTGGCACTGGAAGTGCCGGTCCCTTTGGAGTACTTGCCGCCATAGCTAGTGCTGTAAATATCGACCGCCGGAGCTGTGATGTCTATAGCAGATCCTGTAACCGATACCGCTGCAAGATTGCCCGTCGTGTCAATGCCGCCTACTGCTAGTACGCCATCCTCTGATGCGGGGTATCCGACACCTATGTCGAATGGCCTGTTGCCTGCAGCGGCTACAACCACGATATTCGCTTGAAGTGCGGCGCGGATGGCCTGTTGCAGTCGCCGGCTGGCGCCGGAGACTGCAGATATGCTTATTATGTCAGCGCCGTGAAGAGTGGCCCATTCGATGCTGCTTGCAAGGTCTTCGGTATCACCCTTGCCGTCAATCTGCTTCGATCTTATGGGTAGTATCTTGGCCTCGGGGGCGATGCCAAGTGCTCCCATTCCTACTTTCTGCCCGTGTGCTGCAATAAGCCCAGCCATGGCAGTGCCATGGCTGTCATTATCTATGCGGCCATCTCTGCCTTCTGAGATATCTATTCCGGGAAGCAGGTTTCGTCGAAGGTCGGGATGGGGGTCCACTCCGGTATCGGGAACGGCGACAATGACTCCATTTCCCTGGGTGATTCTCTGAGCTTCGGTGGCTCTCAGGAAACGAAGATGCCATTGGTCGCCCCGGATCCGACTTGCTCCATCCGAGATTGTGGCTGCCTGCCGTTGGCTGATGGAAGGTGGTGTTGTGCCACCAATGAGTGCCAGGGTCAATGTGAAACTGGCTGAGATGTAGCGATTCACCGATCAAGGCCGATGGCTGGGCCCGGGTTTATTGGCCCCTCATCGTCTGTTGACTTAACGACGGGAGGAACCCCATTCACGGTTTCCCAAGGGTGATCGGGGTCCCAGCCTCGATCTTCTTCGGGGTTTCGTCGATCTCCGTCCTGACGAGGTGTCGCCCCGAAGGTGAGACTTCCGTTGTTGGAGGGTTGCCCAAACAAGCCTCCCGGGCTACTGCGTCCGCCTCCGGGTCTGGAGCCTGCTGCTCCTGTCGGGGTTGTTCCTGCGCCGCCGCCTCCGATCACGCCGCCGATGGGGTTGACCCTGCGAGAGGGCGGAGTCCCTCCAGGCTGCCCAGTATTCGCCCCAGGCATGCCTCCGATCAGGCCATTGGGCGGGAAAGGGCGGTTCGGGTTGGAGGGTGAAGTACCACTGGTTCCTCCAGTAGTCGGCCGGGGTGAAAAGCCGAACTGTCCAGGCCCAGGTTTCGGCAAGTTGGGTCGAAGGGGGGTGGGATTAGGCGGAATGGTTGGTGGCGTTCCGATGGAATGTGATGCGCTGCTCGGTGTGTTCGATGATATCGAGGGCAAGGCTTGACTTTTTAAGCCTGAGGGGGAATTGTTTCCGCCGAGTATTGGCCCTACGCCTTGAGGTGCTAGAGGTGCGGGATTTGGTTTCTTGATTTGCGCCTGCGAGGTTTGTAGGCCGGAACCTGCGAGCGGGACAGGCGTTATGGGTGGAATTATTGGTGCACTGTCGCCATAAGTGTCGGGATTGTCTGGCTGCCGCGGTGTCTTGGGTGAAGGTGGAGGTTGGCGGAGCATTACTTGGGCCTGTTGTAGTTCGCCGCTCAACCCGTACATCAGGTTCCGGGCCTGGACGTTGAGTCGCTCCAGGTCGGCGTCGGTCACCGGCTTGTCCGGCACCCGGGCGCCCATCGCCGCCTTCGGATCGGCGGCGGTCGCCTCGTACGTCCGCTTCTGCTGGAGTTTCTCCACGTACTCGTCGTGCAGGGGCTTCAGTTCGGCGCGGGCGCTGCTGATCGCTCGGGTGGCGGCGGCGAGGGCGTCGTAGTTCGCGGCTGCCGCGTCGTGGGTGCGCTGCACCTTGTCGATCAGGTCGTCCAGTTCGCCGAGGTACGCCCGGGCGGCGGCGTTGGTCGCCGGGGGCCACGCCTCGGCGAGCCCGCGCCGGTATTCCTTGAGCCGGCCCAGGTGTGCCTGCGCGAGGTCGCAGACCTTGCGCCAGCCGGCGACCTGCTTCCAGTGCCCGGCGGTGTCGTGGTCCTGGACGCAGGCCCACATGCTCAGCAGGTCCATCAACCGCCAGTCGGTGAGGCCGGACGTCCGGCCGCTGCCCCGCTCGATCATGGCAGCACCGCCCGCCCCGGCCCGCTGTCCGGGCCGGTCGGGTCGGGCAGCGCTGGCCTGGGCCGGCCCTGCCCGGCCCCGCCGGGGTTGGCGAGGGCCCGTTCCACGTCGGAGACGCGGGCGGCCGAAAAGGCGTCGGAGTCGGCGTACTGCGTGGCGATCCGGCCGGCTGCGGCGGCCAGGTGGCCGGTGGCCCCACCGACGGACCAGACCATGGTGGCGGTGGCCTGCTGGGTCTCGTTGTGTGCCTTGAGGAACTGCACCAGCTCGACGAAGGCGTCGGCGGGGTTGGGGATCTGCGCCTTCATGTCGTCCGCGATGTACGACAGGTGCGGAGCGTAGTTTCGCTCGACCTCTGCCTGGAGCTTGTCGGCGAACTCGCGCATCTGGCGGATGTCGGCCTCGATGCTGCCGTAGCCGCTCAACCAGGGCGCTGGGCGGTCCTCCTCGGGGATCATCGGCCCTCCCTACCCGTCACGACACCGTTTCCCTGAGTGAGGCTAACGGGTGTCGCCGACCTCCGGGAGCCCCCGACGGCGGCGGGGCGTGCCGGACGGCGGCCGGAGGATCAGCGGGGCAGGCCGGAGGCGCGCCAGGCTCCCGGGCCGGCGGCGAGCGCCGTGCCGCGGGGGCGGCCGCTGCGTGCCCAGGCGCCTGGCGCGGCCGGTGCGGGGGCGGCGGTGGGGCGGGTCCGGGCCACGATGACGCCGACCAGCGCGGCCAGTTCCTCGGCGGTCGGCACGCCCCGGGTCACCCGGAACAGCGGCTCATCGGCAGACATGCCATCCAGCGTACGCGTCGCGAACTTGACCTTCGTCGCACAGTGGCGTGCCGGCGGTGTGCGGCGGGCCGCCGCCGGGTACCGTCTCCACCGATGTCGAACGCGCTTCCCCAACTCGTCGCCGACCGGTACCGGCTCATTTCGCCGCTCGGCCAGGGCGGCATGGGTCGGGTGTGGAAGGCGCGCGACGAGGTGCTGCACCGGGACGTGGCGATCAAGGAACTGGTCCCGCCGCCCAGCCTCACCCCGGAGGAGCGCCGCGAGATGCGGGAGCGCTCGCTGCGGGAGGCCCGCGCGATCGCGCGGCTCAACCACATCAACGTGGTCCGCATCTTCGACGTGCTGCGCACCGACGGCGATCCGTGGATCGTCATGGAGTACGTGGCGTCGAAGTCCCTTCAGGACACCATCGCCGAGGACGGGCCGGTGACGCCGGCCAAGGCGGTCGAGATCGGCCTGGGGGTGCTGGGCGCGCTGAAGGCGGCGCACAAGGCCGGCGTGATGCATCGGGACGTCAAGCCGGGCAACGTGCTGATGGGCACCGACGGTCGGGTGGTGCTGACCGACTTCGGCCTGGCGACGATCCCGGGCGACCCGAACGTGACGCGCACCGGCATGGTGCTGGGTTCCCCGGCGTACATCGCCCCGGAGCGGGCGCGCGACGGCACGGCGGGGCCGGAGGCCGACCTCTGGTCGCTGGGCGCGACGCTCTACGCGGCGGTGGAGGGCAAGTCGCCGTACGCCCGGCCGTCGGCGATCGCCACCCTGGCGGCGCTGGCCACCGAGCCGATGCCGCCGCCGAGGAACGCCGGCCCGCTGAAGCCGGTGCTGAACGGGCTGCTCCGCAAGGATCCGGCCGAGCGGATCGACGCCGAGGTGGCCGAGCGGCTGCTGCGGAAGGCCGCCGGGCGGCGCTCCAAGACGATTTCGCTGCTCGACGGCGTACGCCGGCCGGGGCCCAACGGGCCGCGCGAGCCGCGACCGCCGGTGGTGCCCGCACCCCGCCCCGCCGAGCCGCGCACGAGCCGGCCGGCCGTGCCGCCCGCGCCGCGTACCCCGGGGGGTGGCCTCGTCGCCGGCGGCGCGGCGGCGGCGGCCGGCGACGACGCGACCGCGAAGGTCTCCCCGCCGAGCACGGACGCCACGCCGACCGCGAAGGTCCCCTCGCCCGGGGTGGACGCCGCGCCGACCGCGAAGGTCGACCCTCCGGCGTCGGGCACGGACGCCGCGCCGACGGCGAAGGTCGCGGACACCGGCGCACGGGCGGCCGACCCCACGGCGAAGCTCCCCGGTCCGGTCGCCGCGACCGGCGCCGACCGGGTCGCGGGGGCACCGGTCGACGGGGGCGAGGAGTCACCGGCCGAGGAGGCCGACGAGGCCGGTTCCGGCGAGGTCACGGGCACCGGGGGCGCGGTCGACGGGGTCGACAAGGTCGACGCCGTTCCGGCCGGGCAGGTCGACGACACCCGGGTCGACCCGGGCCCCGCCGTGCCGGTGTCGCCGCCCGCGTCGTCCGCGTCGTCCGTCGAGCGGGCCGAACCCTCCGGCGACCAGGCCGACGCCTCCGGCGATCAGGCCGACCGGTCGCGCGACCAGGCCGACCGGCCGCAGGAGGACGCCGGCCCGTCCAGCGAGAAGACCGGCTCGTCGAGCGGGAAGGCCGGGCCGCCGCGCGAGTGGGCCGACCGGGCCCGCGAGCGGGCCACGCCGACGTCGGTGCTGCCGGCGGCCGCCGGCCCGGCACCCTCGTCGACGGGCCGGGCCGCAGTCGTTTCGGGTACGAAGCCTGAGCGCAGCCGCCGCAGCCTGCTGGTCGGCGCGCTCGTCGCGGTGCTGCTGCTCGGCCTGCTGGTGGCGGTGCCGCTGCTCGGCCGGGGCGGCGACGACGACCCGGGGCCCGGCGACCCGCAGGCGGGCCTGTCCTCGGCGACGCCGTCGGCCGCCGCGCCGTCCTCGCCCGCGCCGGCCACCAGCAGCGCCGCACCGCCCAGCCCGACGCCGTCGGCGAGCCCGTCGGTCGACCCGAATGCTCTGCCCGAGGGTTGGGTCCTGCACAAGGACCCGGCGGGCTTCTCGCTGCCTCTGCCGAAGGGCTGGACGCGGCGCAACGTCGGACAGAACACGATCGTGTTCGACGAGCGCGACGGGGTGGGCGAGCTGCTGGTGCAGTGGACGAACACCCCGCTGGACGACGCCTACGCCGACTGGAAGCGGCAGGAACCGAACCGGAAGAACTACGTCAACGGCTACCAGTATCTGAGCATCGAGCGCTGCGACTACTACAAGACGTGCGCGGACTGGGAGTGGTTGGAGACCCGGGACAACACCCGCATCCACGTCCGCAACCGGGGCTTCGTCACCGCCAAGAACCGGGGGTACGCCTTCCGCTGGGAGGTGGCCAACAAGGACTGGCAGGCGCGGCTGGCCGACTTCGACCGGATCGCCAAGGGCTTCAAGCCGGACCGGGTCGACTGAGCGCCCGGCCGGAAGGACAGAGCGCCCGGCCGGAGCCGGTTCGCTTGCCGCGACCCGCGACCCGGCCCGCTGAGCAGGCGATTCCCACCGCCGTGAAAGCGGCTCGCATGACCTTGCGTCGAACGGGGTATCTGATCCCGGACGACGCAAGGAGGTGCGACATGGGATACCGACGCAGGGACGCGCGGCCCCGGCTGGCACTGTGGATGCTCGTCGCGCTCGGTGACGTGGTGCTGCTGCTGGTCAGCGTGGGGCTTCCGGTGCTGTTCGCGATGTTCGGTGTCGTGGCGGTCACCGTCGCCGGGGTGGCCGCCTGGCGCCTGACGCGACGGGCCACGGTGGTGCGGGAGGACGCGCTGCCGGCGCGTACCGTCACCCGGGCCTGGTAGGGGAGTGCCGGCTGACGAGTGCCGGGCAGTGACGAGCCGGCGGCAGCCGGACCGACCGTCGACCGTACGGTCGCAGTCGATCCCGCTGCCGCCGACCGTCGCCACGGACGTGCCGATCAGACGTGCGGATCAGGCGCGGGTCAGGTGTTGTTGGCCAGGGCGATGAGCCGGCTGCGGTCGCCGTTCCAGTAGTTGCGGTCGACGTTGCCGCTGATGCCGGAGACGCTGCCGGACGCCGTGTACTGCCAGAAGCTCCAGACCGGTGCGCCGGCCGGCAGGGTGCCGGGGGTGCTCGACCAGCGGGCGAGCCACAGCGGGTGGTTGGCCCACGGCCCGGTCCAGCTGCCGGTGCACTGGTTCCACCAGCTCGTGGTGGTGTAGATGACCGCGTACCGGCCGGTGCGGGACCGGTACGTGTTCAGGAAGTCCTGGATCCAGCTGCGCATCCCGGACGTGCTGAGGCCGTAGCAGGTGCCGCCGCTGTAAGGGTTGGCCTCGACGTCCAGCGCGGCCGGCAGGGTGCGGCTGTCCGCCGACCACGCGCCGCCGTTGCTGGCCAGGTAGTTGGCCTGGGTGGCGCCGGAGGAGATGTTCGGCCGGGCGAAGTGGTACGCCCCCCGGATCACCCCGGCGTTGTAGGAGTTCACGTAGTTGGCGTTGAAGTTCGGGTCCTTGTAGCTCGTGCCCTCGGTGGCCTTGATGAACGCGAACTCGATGCCCGCGTTGCGGACGCTCGTCCAGTTGATCGACCCCTGGTAGTGGGAGACATCGACGCCGGCGGTGGTGGCGGCGGCCGCCGGGCCCGTCGTGGCGACGAGGGCGGTGGCCGCTGCCGCTACGGCGGTGATCCCCGCCGCGATCAGTCGGCGCAGCGTGAATCCGGTACGGATCATGGGTTCCTCCAGAGGGACGCCATTCGATTGACATCCATCTTTGGAGCTAGTTGCCCTAGATCACAAGATGTTCAAAGGAAACTTTCACCCTCGACGCGGTACGACCCGGCCCCGGCCGGGGCCGGTAGGCTCGCGCCCCATGGTGGCGATCGACGAGCTGGGCACGCTCTGGGACAAGCTGTTCTCCGCGCAGCCCGACCCGCCACCGCTGCTCGTCGTCGTCACCGCCGCGGTGGCGCTGGCGGTGGTCTCCACCCGGCTGCCCTGGCGGATCGCCCGCAACGCCGTCACCATCGCCCACGAGGGCGGACACGCCCTCGCCGCCCTGCTCACCGGCCGCCGGCTGCACGGCATCCGACTGCACTCGGACACCTCCGGGCTCACCCTCTCCGCCGGCCGCCCCACCGGCCCCGGCATGATCCTCACCCTGCTCGCCGGCTACGTCGCGCCGTCCCTGGTCGGCCTCGCCGGCGCCTGGCTGCTCGGCGGCAACCGAATCACCCTGCTGCTCTGGATCGCCGTGGCGCTGCTGCTGGCGATGCTGGTGATGGTCCGCAACGCCTTCGGCGCGGTGTCGCTGCTGGCCACCGGCGGGGTGGTGCTCGCCGTCTCCTGGTACGCCTCGCCGGACGTCCAGGCCGCCTTCGCCTGGACGTCGGTGTGGTTCCTGCTCCTCGGCGGCGTACGGCCCGTCGTCGAGCTCCAGCGGCTGCGCTCCCGGGGCCGGATGCCGGAGTCCGACGCCGACCAGCTGGCCCGGCTCACCCCGTTCCCGCCGCTGTTCTGGGTCGCGCTGTTCGCGCTGGTGAACCTGTTGGCCCTGGTCGTCGGCGCGGCGCTGCTGGCCGGCCCGATCCTCGCCGACGCCGGCCTGACCGTCTGACGGCCCCGACCCGCCCGGGAAGGCGCACCACCGGGAACGGGCGGGCCGACCGGCAGGTGTGCCGCCCCGAACCGGCGGCGCGATCAGGCAACCGACCGACCCGTCCCGCGCGTGTCCCCTGCGATTGGACGCGGGGGAGACAACGAATGCCGCAAGTCGACGGGTTCGACGAGTTCTACCGGGGCAGCCGGCAACGGCTGCTCGGCTTCGTCTACGCGCTCACCGGCAACCTCGCCGAGGCGCAGGACGCCGTGCAGGAGGCGTACATCCGGGCGTGGCAACGCTGGTCGACGGTGGCCGGCTACGACGACCCGGAGGCATGGGTACGCGTCGTCGCCTCCCGCATCGCGGTCAGCCGGTGGCGCAGCCTGCGCAGCCGCGCGCGGGCGTACCTGCGGCACGGCGCCGACGACAGCACGCCCGCGCCGAGCACCGACACCGTCGCGGTGGTGGCCGCGCTGCGTCAGCTCCCCGAGGAGCAGCGCACCGCCCTCGCGCTGTACTACCTGCTCGGCATGCCCGTCACCGAGGTGGCGCGGGAGACCGCCGCCCCGGTCGGCACCGTGAAGGCTCGACTCTCCCGGGGGCGCACCGCGCTCGCCGGGCTGCTCGCCGTCTCTGACCTGGAGGAGGCCGCCGATGCTTGACGACCACGACGTTGACCAGCCGACCGACCTGACGTTCGCCGAACGGATGCGGCGGGACCTGCGGGACGTACGCTGGCTCGAACCGGCGGAGATCCGCGCCCGGGCCCGCCGCCGCAGCCGGCGTACGGCGTTGGCGGCGGCGACCGCCGTGCTGGCCGTGCTCTCGGGCTTCGCCGTGGCGGCCGGCGGCCGGGCCGGGCACCTCGCGCCACCGGCGGGCCAGCGGCTCTCCTCGAACGGCGCGGAGCCGGCCGGCCGGGCCGAGATCCCGCAGGAGGCCCTGCTGGACCCGACCGAGGTGGGCGTGCCGAGCAACGTGCGGCTGGGCGACTCGGGGCTCCAGGAGCCGGTACGGATCGACCCGCTGCTCCAGTCGTGCGCCGGGGAAAGGGGGCTGGCGGCGGAGCCGCCCGTGTCCCGGTACTCCCGGTCGCAGACCCTGCTCCAGAGGGCCGCGCCCGACCAGGACCAGCCGGCCGGCCTCTGGGTCCTCACCCAGGACGTCTACCGCCTTCCCCCGAGGGCCGCCACCCGGCTGTTCGTCGACCTGACCGCGACGATGGCGGCGTGCGACACCTGGCACGAGTCGCGGCCGATGCAGTGGGTCGGCGGGGCTGTCACGGTCTCGGTGACGCACACCTGGCGGGCCGCCTCGGGCAACTTCGCCGGCGACCAGGCCGTCGTTCTGCAGCGCACCTCGTCGACTCCCGTGGACGTGGCGACGGGGAAGCCGCTCGATCTGCAGCCGTCGACGGAGACCCTGCTGCTGGTCAGGGTCGGTGACCTGGTCACCGTGATCGTGCCGGCGAGCGGGCTCGGCTTCGACCTGCCGGCCGACCGCCGGGCGAGCGACACGGAGCTGCTCGAACTGGGCCGCGCGGCGGCCCGCCGGATGTGCCTCGCCGCCAACCCGGCCTGCTGACGTCCGCCGCCCCCGCCGCAGCTGGCCCGCGGGTGGCGCGGCCCGCGGGTGCCGGGGCGTCAGGAAGGGGCCCCTGCTCTGCAGAATGCGTTGACAGGGGCCCTTCCTTGCACCTAGAGCGGGATGTTGCCGTGCTTCTTCGGCGGGAGCGTCTCGCGCTTGGTGCGCAGCACCCGCAGCGCCCGGACGATCTGGGTACGCGTCTCGTGCGGCGGGATCACCGAGTCGACGTACCCGCGCTCGGCGGCGATGTACGGGTTGGCGAGGGTGTCCTCGTACTCGGCGATCTTCTCGGCGCGCACGGCGGCCGGGTCCTCGGCGGCGGCCAGCTCCTGCCGGTACAGGATGTTCACCGCGCCCTGCGCGCCCATGACCGCGATCTGCGCGGTGGGCCAGGCGAAGTTCAGGTCCGCGCCGAGGTGCTTGGAGCCCATCACGTCGTACGCCCCGCCGTACGCCTTGCGGGTGATCACGGTGACCTTCGGGACGGTGGCCTCGGCGTACGCGTAGATGAGCTTCGCGCCCCGGCGGATGATGCCGTCCCACTCCTGGCCGGTGCCGGGCAGGAACCCGGGGACGTCCACGAAGGTCAGCACGGGGACGTTGAACGCGTCGCAGGTGCGCACGAACCGGGCCGCCTTCTCCGACGCGGCGATGTCGAGGGTGCCGGCGAAGTGCATCGGCTGGTTGGCCACCACGCCGACCGGCCGGCCCTCGACGCGGCCGAAGCCGACCACGAGGTTCTGCGCGTACAGCGGCTGGACCTCCAGGAACTCGCCGTCGTCGAGGACGTGCTCGATGACCCGGTGCATGTCGTACGGCTGGTTGGCCGAGTCGGGGATGAGCGTGTCCAGCTCCCGGTCGGCGTCCGTTATGTCGAGGAGCGCAGGGGCGTCGAGGACCGGCGGCTCGTCCAGGTTGTTCGACGGCAGGTACGACAGCAGCGCCTTGACGTAGTCGATCGCGTCGTCCTCGTCCGCGCCGAGGTAGTGCGCGTTGCCGCTGCGCGCGTTGTGCGTCCGCGCGCCGCCCAGCTCCTCCATGCCCACGTCCTCGCCGGTGACCGTCTTGATCACGTCGGGGCCGGTGATGAACATGTGCGAGGTCTGGTCGACCATCACGGTGAAGTCGGTGACCGCCGGGGAGTAGACCGCGCCGCCCGCGCACGGGCCCATGATCAGGGAGATCTGCGGGATGACGCCGCTGGCCCGCACGTTGCGAAAGAAGATCTCGCCGTAGAGCCCGAGGGACGCCACGCCCTCCTGGATGCGGGCCCCGCCGGAGTCGTTGATGCCGATCACCGGGCAGCCGATCTTCATGGCGAGGTCCATCACCTTGACGATCTTCTCGCCGAACACCTCGCCGAGGGAGCCGCCGAAGACCGTGAAGTCCTGCGCGAAGACGCACACCTGCCGGCCGTCGACCGTGCCGTAGCCGGTGATCACCCCGTCGCCGTACGGGCGGGTGCGCTCCAGGCCGAAGTTGGTGGACCGGTGCCGGGCGAACTCGTCCAGCTCGACGAAGGACCCCTCGTCGAGCAGCAGCTCGATCCGCTCCCGCGCCGTCTTCTTGCCCCGGGCGTGCTGCTTTTCGACCGCGCGCGCCGACCCGGCGTGCACCGCCTCGTCGACCCGTCGCTCCAGGTCCGCCAGCTTGCCCGCCGTGCTGTGGATGTTGATCCCGGTCTCGTTGGTCACCCACGGAATATAACGATGGTTCAGGTGGCCGACGGTGTGCAGTACGCCTCAGTAACCGCGCCGGACCAGCACCGCACCCGCACGCGGCCGGCGTCCGCCACCGAACAGCCGGCCGGCACCCGTCGCCGAACGGCCGGCACGCGCCGCCGCGCACCGGCGGGCCGTAGGCTGGCGGGATGCCCGGCTCGCCGTACACCGACCTGGACCGCCCGCCGCTGTCGGCGGCCCGGCTGCGCCGCGCGCTGACCGCCCCGCACGGCCCGTGGGCCCGGCTGGAGCTGCGCGCCGAGACCGGATCGACCAACGCGGACGTGGCCGAGGCCGCCCGGTCCGGCGAGCCGGAGGGCCTCGTGGTGGTCGCCGAGCGGCAGACCGCCGGCCGAGGGCGCCGCGACCGGGTCTGGCAGTCGCCGGCCCGCGCCGGCATCGCGACCAGCGTGCTGCTGCGGCCCGGCGAGGCCGTCGCGGAGCGCGGCTGGAAGGCGGTCCCCGCCGCCGGGTACGGCTGGCTGCCGCTGCTCGCCGGCGTCGCGCTCGTCGAGGCGGTGGCCCGGCTCGCCGAGCTGGACGCCGCCCTGAAATGGCCCAACGACCTGCTGATCGGCGACGCCAAGTGCGCGGGCATCCTGGCCGAGGCGGTGCCCGGCCCGACACCGGAGCAGCCCCCGGCGATCGTCCTCGGCATCGGCCTCAACGTCACCCTGCGCGCCGACGAGCTGCCGGCGAACCCGACCGGCCTGCCGGCCACCTCGCTCCAGCTCGCCGGTGCCGTCGCCACCGACCGGGACCCGCTGCTGCGCGCCCTGCTGCGCTCCGTCGCCGACTGGTACGACCGCTGGCGCTGCGCCGGCGGCGACGCGGTGGGCAGCGGGCTGCGCGAGGCGTACGTGGCGGCCTGCGCGACGGTCGGCCGGTCGGTGCGGGTGCTGCTGCCCGGCGGGCAGGAGGTGACCGGCACGGCGACCGGCGTGGACGCCGACGGCCGGCTGCTGGTCGACACGCCGGCCGGCCCGCGCACCCTGGCGGCGGGCGACGTCCTGCATCTGCGGTGAAGGGAAGGTCGGCCCGTCCGGGAACCACCGCACCGGGTGATCCGCGCGGGGGCGTCGACCCGCTACGGTCAGCTCGTCCGGTTTCTGGCGAGGAGGTTCGGCGTGGCGTTTCCCGAAGACGTGCTCACCGAGGACGAGCACGTCGTGTTGCACCTGCACCCGCACTGGAAGGCCGTGGTGCGTCCGGTCCTGGTGCTGGTGCTCGCCGTCGCGGCGGTGGTGGCGGGCTGGATCCTGCTCCCGGACGGTGACGCCGCGACCATCGCGCTGTACGTCCTCGCGGGGCTGGCGGTGCTGCTGGTGCTCTGGTTCGGGCTCTGGCCGTTCCTGGTCTGGCGCAGCACCCACTACCTGTTCACCAACGAACGGGTGCTGCTCCAGCAGGGCGTCCTCTCCCGGGACCGGCGGGACATCCCGCTCACCCGGATCAACGACCACGCGATGAGCCAGCGTTTCGTCGAGCGGCTGCTCGGCTGCGGCACCCTGACCATCGAGTCGGCCGGGGAGCGGGGCCAGTCGGTGCTGACCGACGTCCCGCACGTCGACAAGGTCCAGACCAAGCTGTACGAGCTGGTCGAGGCGCACCACGACCGGCACTCCCTCGGCGACGGCGAGATGCGCGACATCCTCGCGGACATGCGTGAGGGCAAGCCGCTGCGGGACCCGTCGGCCTGATCCCGCCGCCTCTGCCCGCCGCCGCGCTGAGCGGAGGGCGGGAGGCGGTCAGCCGGGACGGAGGGTGAACCAGCCGCGGAAGCGGGTGCGCAGCACCTCCTGTGCCGGCTGGCCGTCGGGACCGAGGCGGAACATGGTGCCGCTGAGGCTGACGGTGCCGAGCCCGGGGCGGGCGGTGGACGGGCGGGCGCCCATCACGTCGAGGCGGGCCGCCAGGCGGTCGCCGGCGCGGACGGGGGCCAGCCAGCGCAGCTCCTCCAGGCCGGGGGAGGCGTCCGCCGCGGCCCGGGCCAGCACGTGGTCGACGTACGCGCGCATGAAGAGGCTGACCGTGTAGAAGCCGCTGGCGATCAGCCCGCCGTGGTGGCTCGCGGCGGCGCGCTCGGCGTCGACGTGGTACCACTGCGGGTCGAACCGGCGGGCGAAGGCGACCATCTCGGCGCCGTCGACGCGCACCTCGCCGAGGTCGAAGGTGCGCCCGGGCGTCAGGTCCTCGAAGAACAGCTCGGCCGGCGCGCCGGTGCCCGACCGGGCCGGTCCGGTCACCTCCGCCGGGCCCGTCGCCTCGTTCGCTCCCGTCGTCTCCGTCGCGCCCGCCCCCTCGTTCGGGGCCACCGCCCCGTTCCCCCCGGCCGGTGCGGGAACCACGGCCTGCTCGGAAACCACGGCCTGCTCGGGAGCCACGGCCTGCTCGGGAGCCACGGCCGGTTTGGCAGCCGCAGTCACCTCGGGAGGTGCGGTCGGTCCGGGAGTTGCGGCCTGCTCGGGAGCGGTTGCGGCCCCGGCGGGCGCGGTCGGCTCGGGAGCTGCGGTCACCCTCGTCACCTCTGCCACCTCACTCAGCGCCGGCGTCGGCGGGTGCCGGCGTGCATCTCCTCGGCGAGTTCGGCCGCCAGCTCGCCGTCGAGCGCGTTGCCGAGCCCCGTGTTGCCGAGCCCCGCGTCGGCCGGCGCGGGCCGGCCCTGGGCGGGTGTCGGGACCCCGTACGCGGTGGCGGGCTCGTCGGGGCCGACCGCCGGCCGCCCGGCGGGGCCCGGCTTCGGCTCGGACTCCTCCAGCTCGGTGACGGACTCGGCCAGCTCGGCCACCGGGTCCAGCTCGGCCATCGTGTCCCACTCGTCGCGCGGGATGGTGTGCCAGGTGTCGGCCGCCGGTTCGGCGGGGGCGGGCTGGAAGACGAACGTCCGGTAGGACCAGAAGCGGAACAGGGTGGCCAGCAGCACACCGCCGGTCTTCGCCACGTTGAGGGCGAGCAGGCTGGTCATGCCGAGGCCGTACTTGGCCGCCGCCAGAACGCCGAGTTCGATGAGGAGGCCGGTCGCGTTGAACAGGAAGAAAAGGGCGTACTCGCGACGCAATGCCGATTTCGGGCGATCCCGGTACGTCCAGTGCCTGTTCATCAGATACGACGTGATCGTCGCCACGATGGTGGCGACGACGGTCGCCTTGAGTTGGCCGTCGCGGAACACCGTGAGTGCCAGCGCGTTGAACACCGCGTAATTGATGGCGGTGTTGATGCCGCCGACGACGCCGAATTTGAGCGCCTCGTGGATGAACTTCTGCCAGCGCTCAGGCAGCAGACGGACAAGACGCATGCGCAACACCTTAGGCGAGTGGGCGGGCCGGGCCGGTCCGGCCGGACGAGATGGGCGGCGGGTCACGCCGGAGGATCCCGGTCGGTCGCCGCCTCCGTGGCCGTCCGGGTTCCCGCTTCCGCGACCTTCGGGGTTCCCGCTTCGGCGAAGACGAACCGTCGGTACGACCAGAACCGGAACAGCGTGCCGAGCCCGGTGCCCACGACGAAGCTGGCGATGTTGTCGGCGAGGGCGGTCTGGAAGACACCGGGCCAGATGGCGCCCAGGCCGTACCGGCTGATGGCGAGGCAGGCCACCGCGATGCCCATGCCCACGCCGTTGAAGAAGAAGAACAGCGCGTACTCGCGCGCGGGGTTGGAGCGCTGGCGGTGCCGCCACGTCCAGAACCGGTTGCCGACGAAGGCCACGCTCGCGGCGATCACCGTGGAGATCGTCTTCGCGGTGACCTGCTCGACGCCCCGGGCGTTGGCGAGGTAGTTGAACAGCGCGATGTCGACGACGAACGCGACGCTGCCGACGGTGGCGAACTTGCTCAGCTCGCGGATCAGGTGACCGAAGCGGTCGATGAGGGCACGGACCATGCCGGGTCGGGTCGGCGGGGACCCTGGCTGGTCACCGGTCATCGTCGCGGCCACCCGCTGAGCGTACCGGTTGCCCGCTGCGCGGGCGTGTAGCAGCGACCGGGCGGGCCGGTGGCGTGACCGGGCGGGCCGGGGCCGGGCGGAGCGTAACCGGCCGGGTGATTATTCGCGGATCGTTTCGGGAATGCGCATCCGCGCACAGCTTCGCGCATTCCGTCGGCACTTCGCCGATGTCACCGCAACCCTCATCCGCACCACCCGTCGCGCGCGGCCCTTCGGTTCCCGCAGGGCCCGGACCTCGGCGAAGGTCGCGGAAGAATTTGCGTGAAACTGCGCGTGAAAGCGGGTATCAGATCGCGATGCCGCAGCGTGACCGCACCTTGTGCAGTTCTTCACAACCAGTCCCACTGACTCGCGACGTCGCCCGGTTTACGCTGAGGCCAATCCCAGGTTTCCACGAAGGCGACGCCTCGCGCCGTCACCACTCGTGCATGCCGCAGTCCGGTCAGCGTCGACCACAAGGAGATGTGTCATGGTTGCTCCGGCCACCGTTCGGGGGATCGATCAGGCCCCGACGTCCCACCCCAAACTGCTCGCCTGGGTCCGTGAGGTAGCGGAACTGACCACTCCCGACCGGGTCGTCTGGGTGGACGGGTCCGACGAGGAGTGGCGTCGCCTCACCGACGAACTCGTCGCCAACGGCACCCTGATCCGGCTCAACCCGGAGAAGAAGCCGAACTCGTTCTACGCCCGCACCGACCCCTCCGACGTCGCCCGCGTCGAGGAGCGCACGTTCATCTGTTCGGTGGACGAGGCGGACGCCGGCCCCACCAACAACTGGATGGCGCCGGCCGAGATGAAGCGGACGATGACGCAGCTCTACCGCGGCTGCATGCGCGGTCGCACCATGTACGTCATCCCCTTCTGCATGGGCCCCGTCGAGGCCGAGAACCCCATGTTCGGCGTCGAGATCACCGACAGCCCGTACGTGGTCGCCTCGATGCGCATCATGACCCGGATGGGCGCGAAGGTCCTGGCCGCGATGGGCGACGACGCGGACTTCGTGTACGCCCTGCACTCGATCGGCGCCCCGCTCGCGCCGGGCCAGCAGGACGTGGCGTGGCCGTGCAACGAGACGAAGTACATCTCGCACTTCCCGGAGACCCGGGAGATCTGGTCCTTCGGCTCCGGCTACGGCGGAAACTCGCTGCTCGGCAAGAAGTGCTACTCGCTGCGTATCGCGAGCGTGATGGGCCGGGACGAGGGCTGGCTCGCCGAGCACATGCTGATCCTCAAGATCACCTCTTCGGAGGGGAAGGTCTACCACGTCGCCGGGGCGTTCCCGTCGGCCTGCGGCAAGACCAACCTGGCCATGCTGGAGCCGACCATCCCCGGCTGGAAGGTCGAGACCATCGGCGACGACATCGCCTGGATGCGCTTCGGCCCGGACGGCCGGCTCTATGCGGTCAACCCGGAGTACGGCCTGTTCGGCGTCGCCCCGGGCACCGACTGGAAGACCAACGCGAACGCGATGCGCACCCTCGACCGGGGCAACTCTATCTTCACCAACGTCGCCCTCACCGACGACGGCGACATCTGGTGGGAGGGCATGGGTGAGCCGCCGGCGCACCTGGTCGACTGGAAGGGCAACGACTGGACGCCGCAGAGCGAGGGCCTGTCCTCGCACGCGAACAGCCGGTTCTGCACCCCGATCACGCAGTGCCCGATCCTCGCCGACGACTACTACGACCCCAACGGGGTGCCGATCGACGCGATCCTGTTCGGCGGCCGGCGGCGGGACACCATCCCGCTGGTCACCGAGGCCCGGGACTGGGTGCACGGCGTCTACCTGGGCGCGACCCTGTCCTCGGAGACCACCGCCGCCGCGTCCGGTGCGGTCGGCGTGGTGCGCCGCGACCCGATGGCGATGCTGCCGTTCATCGGCTACCACGCCGGCGACTACTTCCGGCACTGGATCGAGATGGGCAAGGGCACCGACGGCGACGAGGCCAAGCTGCCCAAGGTCTACTACGTCAACTGGTTCCGCAAGGACGCCGAGGGCAACTTCCTCTGGCCGGGCTTCGGCGAGAACTCCCGGGTGCTCAAGTGGGTCATCGAGCGGATCGAGGGCCGCGCCGACGCCGTCGAGACCCCGATCGGCATGGTTCCCGCGCAGGACGCGCTGGACGTCGACGGCCTCGACATGACCCCGGAGGACGTCCGGATCGCCCTGAAGGTCGACCCGGACGAGTGGCGCGAGGAGCTGCCGCTGATCACCGAGTGGTTCGAGAAGTTCGGCGACAAGCTGCCCGGCGTCCTCTGGGCCGAGCTCGACGCGCTGCGCGCCCGGCTCGACCAGGAACAGCCCCGCCGGTAGGTGTGACGCTTGCCCGCACCGGGCACCATCGGATGCCATGAGGACGGCCGCCGCGACCACCGAGGTCCGGCGGCCGTCCGCCGTCCGGGCCCTGACCACCCTGCTGGCCGTCACGGCGGCGGCCACCGTCGTGGTCGAGCTGCTCAACTGGTGGTACGCCCCGGAGCAGGGCTTCGGGCTGGCCGTGCGCACCGGCTGGGCGATGCTGCGCTCGCTGGGCTTCCTGCTGCTGATCGGGCACGTGAACCGGGGCCGCACCGTGGCCCGGCCGTTCGGGCTGATCCTCGCCGTCACCACCGTCTTCGCCGTCGGCCGGCTGGTCGTGCCGAGGCAGGGCGTGCCGCCGCTGCCGGGGCTGCTCGGCTTCGCCCTGCTCACCGCGCTCTGCGTGGCCGTGGTCTGGCTGCTGTACCGCTCCGACGCCGTCGCCGGCCACCTCGTCCGGCACCGCAGGGGCCTTGTCGTCGAGGGCGGGACAATCGCCTGGCGGGAGGTCGCCCCGAAGCGGCCCCCGGTCACCGGCTGGCTGCTCACCAGCCGGGCCGCCGCGTTCACGTACAGCCCGCTGATGCTCGTCCCGGCCCTGGTGGCCGTCGGCGTCGTGTTCGACGGCCGGCCGGCCGCCGTCCCCGCCGTGCTGTTCTGGTTCGCCGCCGGCATCGCGGTCAGCTACGTCGTGCTGTTCTGCACCGCCTTCCTGCTGCGCGGCCGGCGCTGGGCCCGCCGCCTGCTGGTGGCGGTCACCCTCGGCGTGCTCGCCGTGGACCTGCCGCTGTGCTGGTGGCTGCTCGGCGTCGACGGCCTGGTCCGCGACGGCGCCCCGTTGCTCGCCGCCGCCGTCCTGGCGTTGTACGGGTTGTGGCGCGCCGGCCGGGCGGAGGCCACGCCGACACCGGGGGTGAGCCGCCCGGGGACAGGGGAGGCGCCATGAGCGACGAGTACGACGTGGCGGTGGTCGGGGCGGGTCCCGCCGGTGCGGCCGCCGCGCTGGCCGCCCGCCGGGCCGGTGCCCGGGTGCTGCTGCTGGACCGGGCCGACTTCCCCCGGGACAAGGCGTGCGGGGACGGCGTCGCCGCGCACGCGCTGGACGTCCTCGCCCGGCTGGGCGTCACCGGGGCCGTCGACGGGTACGCGCCGCTGCCCCGGATCCGGCTGGTCGGCCCCGGCGGGGACGCGGTGGCGCGGGCACTGCCCCGGCCGGCGTACACGGTGCCCCGGGAGGTGTTCGACGCCCGGCTGGTGGCGGCGGCGGTCGCGGCCGGCGCGCAGCTGCGCCGGCACGCCGTGCGGCGGGTCGAGCCGCGCGGCGGGCGGGTGGTGCTCGACGGCGAGATCACCGCGCGGGCCGTGGTCGGGGCGGACGGCGCGTCGTCGGTTTTGCGGCGGGCGCTCGGCCACCCGGTGAACCCGGACCGCCACCTGGCCCTGGCGATCCGGGGGTACGCGCCGGCCCGCCCCGGCCCGCCCGAGCAGCTCATCGTCACCTCCGGCCCGCGCTGGCCGGCGTACGCCTGGTCGTTCCCGATCGGCGACGGGCGGGCGAACGTCGGGTACGGGGAGGTGCTGCGCGGCGAGCCGCTGACCCGGGCGCACCTGCTGGACCGGCTGGCCGCGCTGCTGCCCGACGTCGACCCGGCGACGGTGACCGGGCTGCGCGCCCACCACCTGCCGCTGTCCACGCACCGCCCGCCGCCCGGCCGGGGGCGGCTGCTGCTCGCCGGGGACGCCCTGTCGTTGATCAACCCGTTCACCGGGGAGGGGATCTTCTACGCGCTGCTCTCCGGCGCGCTGGCCGGCGCGGCGGCGGCCGGCGACCCCGCCCACGCCGCCCGCGACTACGTCGCCGCGCTGCGCCGCCGCCTCGGCGTACACCTGCGGCACAGCTCGGCCGCGGCCTGGCTCGCCCGCCGCCGGTGGGTCGTCGACGCGGCGGTGCGGGCGGCCCGGCGCGACGAGCGGGTCTTCGGCACCGTCGTCGAGTTGGGCCTCGGCGACGGCCGGCTGGACGCGCGGACCCTCGCGATGATCGGTGCCGGTCTCTCGGCGCGGCATCGGCCACCGAAGGGTTGAAGCGCGCGCGGGGTCGCTACTCTGCAAGTGATGACTCTGCGGAATCTCCTCTACTCCGTGTACGAGCGGCGGCTGACGGCCACGCTCGCGGGCAAGCCGGTGCCCCGGCACGTGGGCGTCATGTGCGACGGCAACCGTCGCTGGGCGCGGGAGATGGGCTTCGTCGACCCCAACGACGGGCACCGCATGGGCGCGGAGCGGATCAAGGAGCTGCTGCGCTGGTGCGACGCCGCCGGCGTCGGGCACGTGACGCTGTGGCTGCTGTCGACGGACAACCTGTCCCGCCCGGCGGAGGAGCTGGACCCGCTGCTGCAGATCATCGAGGATCTGTCGACCGAGCTGGCCGAGGAGGGCAACCCCTGGCGGCTGCGCATGGTCGGCGCGCTCGACGTGCTCCCGGCGCACCACGCGGCGGCGCTCAAGGCCGCAGAGGAACGCACCCGGCAGCGCACCGGCGGCGCGCAGGTCAACATCGCCGTCGGGTACGGCGGCCGGCGCGAGATCGCCGACGCCGTCCGCTCGTTGCTGCACGAGCACGCGGCGGCCGGCGGCACGCTGGAGGAACTGGCCGAGACCCTCGACGTCGACCACATCTCCGAGCACCTCTACACCCGGGGCCTGCCGGACCCGGATCTGATCATCCGGACCAGCGGCGAGCAGCGCCTGTCGGGCTTCATGCTCTGGCAGTCGGCCCACTCGGAGTTCTACTTCTGCGAGCTGAACTGGCCCGACTTCCGCCGGGTCGACTTCCTGCGCGCCCTGCGCTCGTACGCCAACCGGCAGCGCCGCTTCGGCGTGTGACCCGCCCGGCCCCGAGCCCGACCGGGCGGGGCCGGGCTCACCGCAGGCGCGGCAGGGCCTCGGTGAGGAAGTCGCCGAGGGCGGCGGGGGAGTCGATCGTCAGGTCGGCGGCCTCGGCGACCTCGTGGCCGGTCTCCGGGTTGGCCACGGCCACGCAGACCCCGAGGAACTCCGGGTCCGCCGCGGCGCGGGCGCGCAGCGCCGCGAACGCCTTGATGTCGGAGACGTCGTCGCCGAAATACCATGCCCCGCCGGCGTCCCGGACCACCTCGCCGATCACCATGCCCTTGTCGCGGTCGACCGGGGGCTTGATCTCCAGCACCATCCGGCCGGCCTGCACGCGTAGCCCGAGCCGCTCGGCCTGGGCCTGCCCCCACTTCTCCACGACCTCGCGGAGCTGGGGGGCGGTGCGCCAGTGCAGTGCCACGGAGAGCCGCTTGAACTCCACCAGCGCGCCGGGCGGCAGCTCGGCGCGGGCGAGGTCGGCCAGCTCCTGCATCGTCGGCACCCAGGGCAGCGCCGCGGGCTCGGTGACGGTCTCGCCGCCGGAGTGGCTGTGCTCCAGGCCGTAGAGGCCGTAGAGGTCGACGCCGGCCAGCCCGCCGAGGTGGTCGCGGAGGAACTCCACGGGGCGGGCGGAGACGATGGCGACCCGGCGCACCAGCGGCGCGAGGGCCTCGATCGCGGCCAGCACCTTCGGCGCGGGCTGCACGGCGGTCGGGTCGTCGTCGACGGGCGCGAGTGTGCCGTCGAAGTCGAAGAAGAGGACGGTGTCGGACGCCCGGCCGGCGGTCGCCTGCCAGGCCTGGTCGGCGTCCAGCGGGGTCTTCGGCTGCTGGTTGCCCAGATTCAACGGCGGCACGCGCGACAGCGTACCCCGGCGCGGGCCACTCATTCGTGGTCGAGACGAGGCGCTACGGCCAGGATTAGGTCAGCGTTCGGCGGCCCCCCGGCCCCGGCGCCCGAACGGCAGGACCTCGGCGTCCTGGCCGTGGCTGAGCAGGTAGCCCTCCACGAAGCCGGCGTTGCGGTCGCCGGTGCGCGTCTCGATCTCGGTGAGCCGGGCCACCAGGAACTCGGTGAGCGCGCTGATCCGGTCGTTGAGCCGTTCGTGCAGCTCGGCGACGACGGCCAGGACGACCGCGGTGCCGGCGGTGGTGAGGGCGAGGAGGTTGGCGACCACGGGAAGCTCCCCGTCGCCGACCACGCCGATCACCACGTTGCCGGTCACGGCCGAGGTCAGCGCCACCGCCGCGACCACGACTGCGAACCACTTCAGGGTCATCGACAGACCCCTCCTTCTGTCCCGCAGGGCTGGGTTCGGCCTTGTCCCGTCCCCCCGCCGACGACGAGCCCAAGCAGTACGGATAGGACGCTAGCGTGCCCGTTCCGGCCCCGGAGCGAAACGATTGGGTACGGCTTGCCGTTCTTTCGCCATCTGAGGAACTAGCCCGCCCGATTACCCCTTTTTCGGACATCTACCGGGAGACTTGGGCGATACGCGAGGTATCTAATGGTTTCTCGGATGTGGAACTTCTCCGCGTCGGAGACGTTGGGGTCGACCAGCCGGCGCAGCAGCGCCTCCACGTCCGGGTCCATCGGGGGCGGTGCGGTGGCCGCCCGTGGGGTGGCGGCGCGCTCCCAACCCAGGGCCGCGAAGGCGGCCGTCGGGTTGAGGCCGAGCCCCTCGCAGAAGGCGACCACCCGTTCGGCCTCGGGGTCGCTGGCCCAGTCGCCGCGCACCCAGCGGTTGATGGTCTGCCGGGAGACCCCGGTGCGTCGGGAGACCTCGGTGCCGCTCCAGGCGCGCATGGCCCGGGCGTCGTCGAGGGCCCGGCGGACGAAGGCGGCGAAGGCGATCTTCCTGGCGTGAGCGCTCTCGGTCACCCCGTGACGGTACGGCCAGCCGGATCCACTGGGGACGCCGGGCACGCCTATGTCACGTGAATGAGACACGCGTAACTGGCCGTTCCCGGCCCTTCGTGAGGGCGATTTCAAGGCGTATCACCTGCGCAGGATAGGAGCACGTCAGTGGCGGGGTAATCGGAC
The DNA here is from genome assembly GCF_020884815.1 of Micromonospora sp. NBRC 110038. Lineage (NCBI taxonomy): Bacteria > Bacillati > Actinomycetota > Actinomycetes > Micromonosporales > Micromonosporaceae > Micromonospora > Micromonospora sp. NBRC 110038. The sequence goes on from NZ_BBOL01000001.1 coordinate 111,261, forward strand.
GAAAAGCTGATACTGTCACGCCCATGGGACAGTTTACCGTGTGTCACGTGCACGAGACGACTGGTGCTCGCCTGCGTCCCTTCCCCGTCCTCAGGGGGGCGCGGTGACCGAACTCGCCACCCGTGAGCAGGCGTTCGGCCTGGTCGCGGAGGGAGTGGCCGCGGGGCTGAACGCCCCCTGGCGGCTCTACCTCGCCCGCGGCTGCCGCTACCTGTCGCTCAACGTGGGCGACCGGGCGGAGTGGGACGCCTGGCGGACCCACCTCAACTGCCCGGAGCTCAGCGTCCGGGTCTACGACGCCGGCGGCGAGATCCGCCGCTGCTCCGTCGCCGAGCTCGTGCTCGACGGCTGCCGGATCAGCGTCGAGCTGGTCGAGGAGGTCAGCACGGACGACCTGGAGCGGCTCCTGACCGCCGACCCCGCCGACCCCGAGGTCGACCCCGCCGGCCCTGGAGCCGGCCCCACCAATCCCGGAGCCGACCCCGCCGGCACCGGACCGGAGGAGCGGTGAGCCCCTTCGTCGCAGTCGTCCTCGTCCTCGTCCTCGGCTCGGCCAGCTACGCCGCCGGACGGCTGCACGGCCAGCTCAGCTACCGCATCGGCTACCGGTTCGGCTACCGGCAGGGCTACTTCGACGGCGACCGGGGCGCCTGGAACCGCCGCCGCCGGGAGGCCCAGGCCGCGATCGCCTCGGCCCTCGCCGGCCCTCCGCAGGCCGTCCGGCGTGGCCCGACCGCGCGGCAGGGCACCACGTACACCGGCTCCGCCTTCGCCGCCTCCGCCGCGCCCGCCGTCTCCGCGGCGCCCGTCCCCGGCCCGCCGGCGCACCCGGCCGGTGCCGTCGCGGTCGCCACCACGGCGACCGCCGCTGTCCGGGCGACGGCCGGGACCACGGCGGCCGTCGGCGGCCGGCACCCCGCCGTCCTGGTCCGGTGGCAGAACTGAGCCGGCCGACGAACCCGGTGCGACGTCCGCGGCGGACGCGCACCGCCGGGGCCACGTCAGACCGGTGACGGTGGTCCCACCGGCCGGGATGCGCGCAGGGGGCATGCATCCCGGCCGGTCCGCCGTGCCCGTTCACCGGTCCGACTCCCGAGATCCACGGGTCAACCTCTAGCCGGGACGCCGTGGCGCGGCTAGCGTCTAGTCATGGCGCGGGATTCCCCCCGGGCCAGCCGGCCAGCCCGGATCTGCGACCTCGCGCACGGGGCCCGCATCCGACCCCGTGTCCCCGGGCACCGGACGAGGCGGAACGCGGATGGCCGGGTGCCCATTCGCCGGAGCAGGCCTGTGACGACTCGCCGTACCCCCGCCGGTGCCGACCAGACCCCGGCCGCGACTGCCACGACCCGCCGCGCCACCCGGAGCCGCCGCGCGGCGACCCCGGTCGAGCCCGAGGAGCCCCGACCAGCCGGCCAGGCGTTCGTCCTGGACACGTCGGTCCTGCTCTCGGACCCGGCGGCCTTCCACCGGTTCGCCGAGCACGAGGTGGTCCTGCCCCTCGTGGTCATCTCCGAGCTGGAGGGCAAGCGGCACCACCCCGAGCTGGGCTGGTTCGCCCGGCAGTCCCTGCGCATGCTGGACGAGCTGCGCGTGCGCCACGGCCGGCTGGACCGGCCGGTGCCCGCCAACGACGCCGGCGGCACCCTGCGGGTGGAGCTGAACCACACCGACGACGGCGTGCTGCCGCCCGGCTTCCGCAACGAGTCCAACGACGCCCGGATCCTCTCGGTCGCGCTCAACCTGGCCGCCGAGGGGCGGGACGTGACCCTGGTGAGCAAGGACATGCCGCTGCGGGTGAAGGCGGCCTCGGTCGGGCTGCGCGCCGACGAGTACCGGCACGGCCAGGCCAGCGACCCGACCTGGACGGGGATGGCCGAGCTGGCGCTGGGCGACGACGACATCTCCGCGCTCTACGCCGGCGAGACCCTCGACCTGGACGGCGCGGCGGGGCTGCCCTGCCACACCGGTCTGGTGCTGCACTCCGGGCGCGGCTCCGCGCTCGGCCGGGTGCTGCCCGACAAGACGGTCCGGCTGGTCCGGGGCGACCGGGAGGCGTTCGGCGTGCACGGCCGCTCGGCCGAGCAGCGGGTCGCCCTCGACCTGCTGCTGGACGAGTCGATCGGGATCGTCTCGCTGGGCGGCCGGGCCGGCACCGGCAAGTCGGCGCTGGCGCTGTGCGCGGGCCTGGAGGCGGTGATGGAGCGCCGCCGGCACAAGAAGGTGGTCGTCTTCCGCCCGCTGTACGCCGTCGGCGGCCAGGAGCTGGGCTACCTCCCCGGCTCCGAGACGGAGAAGATGTCGCCCTGGGCGCAGGCCGTCTTCGACACCCTCGGCGCGGTGGTGCACGAGAACGTGCTGGAGGAGGTCATGGCCCGGGGGATCCTGGAGGTCCTGCCGCTCACCCACATCCGGGGCCGCAGCCTGCACGACGCCTTCGTCATCGTGGACGAGGCCCAGTCGTTGGAGCGGGGCGTCCTGCTCACCGTGCTCTCCCGGATCGGGCAGGGGTCGCGGGTGGTGCTCACCCACGACGTCGCCCAGCGGGACAACCTGCGGGTGGGCCGGCACGACGGCGTGACCGCGGTGATCGAGACCCTGAAGGGGCATCCCCTGTTCGCGCACGTCACGCTGAACCGGTCCGAGCGGTCGCCGATCGCGGCGATGGTGACGGATCTGTTGGAGGAGATCCCATTCTGACCGAGATCATGCCTGTCTAGTCACCCTTTAGCGTGATTCTGCCTGTGGCCCAGGTCACAATTGGGGCTGGTGGTTTCCCATCAGCCTCACTGTGCGCGATGGTGTCCATCGAGCGTCCACGCGCCGCCAAGATCGTCCGTTCCCGTCGGGCACCCGACGGCGAGGAGCGGCGGGGGCGAGTGCGTCGGCTGCGACCGGCAGGGTCGGGGCGCTCACGGCGCGGGCCGGGTCCCTCCTCGGGCCAGGGTCGCGCCGTGTCCTTGCCCCCGACGAAGGGACCACTTCGTGAGTCGGCTGTGGAGCCGGTTCGGTGCCCGTACCGCCGCCGTCGCACTGCTCTCCGTGGGCGTTGCCGGCGGCTTCTATCTGGGCGAAGACCGCGAAACCCAGCAACAGGGCCTGACCGCGCAGGTCGGCCTGCAGGTGGACCAGGCCGAGTTCGACTACCAGCGCGAGCGGCAGGCCCAGCACCGGATCGTCTCCGCCGAGACGCGGGCCGCCGAGTACCAGGCCGAGAAGCGGGCCGCCGCGGCGGCCAAGGAGGCCGCCGAGCGGGCCCGCGAGGCCGAGGCGGCGTCCCGCAAGCGCGAGCGCGAGGCGGCGGCGAAGAAGGCCGCCGAGAAGGCGGCCGCCGCCAAGGCGGGCAAGCCGTACGACGGCCCGATCCCCGCCTCGTGCAGCGAGTACGGCGGCAACCGCAAGATCGGCTGCGCGCTGATGATCGATGCCGGCTTCGGCATCGACCAGTTCCCGTGCCTGGACAAGCTCTGGACGAAGGAGAGCGGCTGGAACCCCAAGGCCCACAACTCCTCGTCCGGCGCGCACGGCATCCCGCAGGCCGTGCCGGGCAGCAAGATGGCCTCGGTCGGCGACGACTGGGAGACCAACCCGGCCACCCAGATCAAGTGGGGCCTCGGCTACATCAAGGGCCGCTACAGCTCGCCGTGCTCGGCGTGGAGCCAGTCGCAGAGCGAGGGCTGGTACTGATCCGCTGAGCACCGCATTCCCGAGCACCGCGACGGCGGGGCGGGCGCGTTTCCGACGCCCACCCCGCCGTCGTCGTTTCCCCCGACGGCCCCGCCGCCCGGGTGGCGGCCGGGCGGGATTGCTGATAGCTGTTTGGGCATGACCCTGCACGACGGCCCCCCGGGCGGCGACCCGCGACGCTTCGGCACCGAGGCCTTCTACGCCTCGATCGGCCGCGCCTTCGTCGCCATGTGCGCCGTCGTGCCGGTGCTCTTCCTGGTGGAGGCCCTCGACGTCGGCCTCGGCATCGACCTCGACCTGGCCGGCGGCATCATCCCGCGGCACATCGACGGGCTCGACGGGGTGCTCTTCTCGCCGTTCCTGCACGCCGACTTCAACCACCTCTACAGCAACAGCGTGCCGCTGATCCTGCTCGGCACCTTCGTGCTCGCCGCCGGCTTCCGCCGGTTCATGTGGTCCACCCTGGTCATCGTGCTGGTCAGCGGGCTGGGCGTGTGGTTCACCGGCTCACCCAACTCGGTCGTCGTCGGGGCCAGCGGCGTCATCTTCGGCTACCTGGGCGTCCTGCTCACCCGCGGCGTGGTCGAGCGGAGCTGGTGGAACTTCGCCGTCGTGCTGCTGGTCGGCCTGCTCTACGGCTGGCAGCTGCTCGGCATCCTCCCCACCGACGAGCGGATCTCCTGGCAGGGCCACCTGTTCGGGCTGGTCGGCGGCGTGGTCGCCGCGATCCTCTTCCGGCGCCGCCGGGTCGAGGACGACCCGTACGACCTGGGCTCCCCGACGCTGCGGGCGTAAGGAAGGGCCCCTGTTGACGCCTGCGGTGGAGAAGGGCACCCTTCTCACCCGGCGTCGGGCCGCGCCCGGCCCGCGCCCGACGTGGGACGGTGCTTGATCCGGACCCGACGCGCGCCTACCGTCGGCATCAGCACGCGTTGATCCGTGAGCGGAAAGCGACGGTACGCCATGCCCGAGGTCGATGTCGCAGTGATCGGTGCGGGGCCGACGGGGCTCTTCGCCGCGTACTACGCCGGGTTCCGGGGGCTCTCCGTCGCCGTGGTCGACGCGCTTCCCGAGGCCGGCGGCCAGATCACCGCCATGTACCCGGAGAAGCTGATCCTCGACGTGGCCGGGTTCCCGGCCGTCAAGGGGCGGGACCTGGTGGCCAACCTGGTCGCCCAGGCCGCGCCCTTCCAGCCGAGATATTTGCTCGGCACCCGGGCCGAGAAGCTGTCGCACACCGACGGGCAGCCGGTGCTCGGCCTCGCCGGTGGCGAGCAGCTCACCTGCGGGGCGGTGGTCGTCACCGGCGGCCTGGGCAGCTTCACCCCGCGCCCGCTGCCGGTCGCCGACAGCTTCACCGGCACGGGGATCGTCTACTTCGTGCCGGAGCCGGCCGCCCTGGCCGACCGGGACGTGCTGATCGTCGGCGGCGGCGACTCCGCGTTCGACTGGGCGCTGGCGCTGGAGCCGCTGGCCCGCTCGGTGACCCTGGTGCACCGGCGGGAGCGGTTCCGCGCCCACGCCGCCACCGTCGCCCGGGTGCAGCGGTCGTCCGTGCGGATCGTCGTCAACGCCGAGGTCACCCGGCTGCACGGCGACAGCTCGGTGACCGGCGCGGAGATCACCGTGAAGGGGGCGGCGCCCGAGACGTTGCCCGTGGACACGGTGGTGGCCGCCCTCGGTTTCACCGCCGACCTCGGCCCGATCGCCGAGTGGGGGCTGCGGCTGGACCGCCGGCACATCCTGGTGGACAGCGCGATGGCGACGAACCTGCCCCGGGTCTTCGCCGCCGGGGACATCACCGAATACCCGGGCAAGGTGCGGCTCATCGCCACGGGCTTCGGGGAGGCCGCGACGGCGGTCAACAACGCCGCCGTCGCCATCGACCCCTCCGCCCACCTCTTCCCGGGCCACTCCTCCGACGCCCCCTGATCACGCCCCCGTCAGCGGGGGAGGCCGATGAGGTCGGCCATCAGGCCGGTCTGGTGCGCGAAATACTCGGCGCGGTGCGGCAGGGTGCGGTCGATCCGGCCGAACAGCTCGAAGCTGATCAGCCCGAAGAGCTGCGTCCAGCCGGCCATGCAGCGGGCGAGCAGCGCCTCGGGCAGCCCCGGGGCGAGGGCGGCGGCGATCTCCGCGAGGTCCGCCCGCAGCGGCTCGGGCAGCTCGCCGGGGTCGGGGGCGGCGATGCGGCCGGCGGCCAGCCCGTCGCGGACGATGCCGACCAGCACGGCCGGTGGACGCATCGCCGGCCCGAGCGTGTCGGCCGGGGCGGCGTAACCGGGGACCGGGCTGCCGTAGAGCAGGGCGTACTCGGCGGGACGGGCCAGGGCCCAGTCCCGGGCCGCCCGGCAGGCGGCCTGCCAGCGCCCGCGCGGGTCGAGCCGGTCCGCGCCCGCGTCGGCCGCCTCCACGGCCGCCCCCAGCGCGTCGTACGCCTCGACGATCAGCGCGGTGAGCAGGTCGTCGCGGCTCGGGAAGTAGCGGTAGAGGGCCGAGGAGACCATCCCCATGTCCCGGGCGACCGCGCGCAGGCTGAGGTTGGCGCCGTCGGTGGCGAGATGGCGGCGGGCGACGGCCTTGATCTCGTCGAGCATCTCGGCGCGTACGCGGGCGCGGATCGAGGGAGCGGGCATGCCCCCACTCTGCCACGCCGGAGAGCGCAGATCAAATAAGAGAGCACTGCTCTTGACGGTGCTCCCGTCCGGGCGTCATGCTGGGTGCACCAGATCGAGAGCACTGCTCTCGTTTCGTACCCCCGATTCGAAGGGTGACCTGTGATGTCGCTGCATGTGATCGTCGGCGCCGGACCCGTCGGCACCGCCACCGCCCACCTCCTGGCAGCCGCCGGCGAGCGGGTCCGGGTGGTCACCCGGCGCGGCACCGGCCCGGAACACCCGGCCGTCGAGCGGGTCGCCGCCGACGCCGCCGACCCGGACCGGCTCGCCGCCCTCGCCGACGGCGCGGTCGCGCTCTACAACTGCGCCAACCCGGCCTACCACCGCTGGCCGACGGACTGGCCGCCGCTGGCCGCCGCGCTGCTCACCGCCGCCGGGCGCGCCGGGGCCGTGCTCGCCACGGTCGGCAACCTCTACGGGTACGGGCCGGTCGACGGACCGATGACCGAGGACACCCCGACGGTGGCGGGCGGCACGAAGGGGCAGGTCCGCAACCGGATGTGGGCCGAGGCGGTCGCCGCCCACCGGGCGGGGCGGGTCCGGGTGACCGAGGTGCGCGGCTCCGACTACCTCGGCGTCGGCGCGCTGTCGCTGCCGATGATGCTGCTGCCCCGGGTGCTCGACGGACGCCGGGCGGTGCTGCCCGTCGACTTCGACGCCCCGCACACCTGGACGTACGTCGACGACGTCGCGCGTACCCTCGTGCGGGCCGCCGCCGACGAACGCGCCTGGGGCCGGGCCTGGCACGTGCCCAGCCCGCCCGCCGTCTCCGCCCGCGAGCTGGCCGTGCGGGCCGCCGCCCTGGTCGGCGCCCCCGCCCCGAGGCTCGCCCGGCTGCCGTACCCGGCGCTGTGGCTGGGCGGGCTGGCCAACCCGTTCGCGCGGGAGCTACGCGAGACGGCGTACCAGTTCGACCGGCCCTTCCTGATGGACTCGACCGCGGCCACCGAGACCCTCGGCGTCGAGCCGACTCCGCTGGGCAGCGCGCTCGCGCAGACCGTCGCGGCCCTGCGCGCCGCCCCTGGCCCCCGTCGCCCGCTGCGGTGAGCGGGGAGCTGCGGTCGGGGGGAGCTACCGACGGGCCGGGGGCCCGAAGGCGGCGAGCAGCGCGGCGAACAGGGTGAGCGCGGCACCCAGCAGCGTGTTCACCCCCGGGTGCGACGCCGTGGTCGGCAGCACCACGTCCAGCAGGGCCGCGCCGACGACCTGCCCGGCGATGGTGGCCAGGCCGAGCAGCAGCACCCCGGTGAACCGCACGACGGCGGCGGCGACCGCGATGAAGACGATGCCGACCGGGCCGCCCAGGTAGAGCCACGGCTCGGTCGGCAGGCCACCGCCCGGGCCGCCCCGGACGGCCACGTCCACCACGAACGCGGCGAGCAGCACCCCGGTGCCGACCGCGAAGTTGACCAGCGTCGCGGCCAGGACGCTGCCGGAGGCCACCCGGACCCGCCCGTTCACCGCCTGCTGCCACGCGAGGCCCACCCCGGCCAGCAGCGGCAGCAGCGCCAGGCCCAGCGTGGCCGGGTCGCCGAGCCGGTCGCCGACCGCCAGCAGCACGGCCAGCACGGTCAGCGCCGCGCCCACCAGACGATTCGGCGTGACCGCCTGCCGGCCGGCGGGGCCGAGCCCCGCCCGGTCGACGAGCAGGCTGCTGCCGGACTGCCCGGCGACCGCCGCCACGGTGAACACCGCCACGCCGAGCGCGCCGATGGTCAGCCCCTGGGCGGCCACGAAGAGCGCCCCGCAGGCACCGCCGAGGCACTCCCACGGCCGCAGCGAGCCGCCCGCGAGCGCCGCCCGCAGCGTGGCCAGGCCCCGCCGCCCGCTCGGGGTGGCCGGCACCAGCACCAGCAGCACCAGCAGGCCCAGGCCGAACGAGACCACCGCGGCGGCGATCCCGTCGGCCAGGCGTACGCCCAGCTCACCGTTGATCCGGGACTGCACGGCCACCGTGACCCCGGAGGCGGTGGCCAGCCCGACGGCCGTGATCCGGCGGGCGACCGGCAGGGTCGGCGGGGACATCGTCCCGGTGGCGGTCACTCCTGCTCGGCGAGGGGCCGGCCGTCGAAGTCGACGGCCGAGTACAGCGCCAGCTTCTCCAGCCGGTGGTAGGAGTCGATCACCCGGATCGTGCCGCTCTTCGAGCGCATGACGATCGACTGGGTGTACGCCCCGCCGGCCCGGTAGCTCACGCCCCGCAGCAGGTCGCCGGAGGTGACCCCGGTCGCCACGAAGAAACAGTTGTCGCCGGTGACCAGGTCGTCGGTGAACAGCACGCGGTCCAGGTCGTGCCCGGCGGCCAGGGCCTTCTCCCGCTCCTGCGCGTCGCGCGGCCAGAGCTTGGCCTGCATGACGCCGCCCATGCACTTCAGGGCGCAGGCGGCGGTGATCCCCTCCGGGGTGCCGCCGATGCCCATCAGCACGTCGACGTCCGACTCGCCCCGGGCGGCGGCGATCGCGCCCGCGATGTCACCGTCGGAGATGAACCGGATGCCCGCCCCCGTGCGGCGGATCTGGGTGACCAGGTCGTCGTGGCGGGACCGGTCCAGCACGCAGACGGTGACCTCGGACACGTCGGTGCCCTTGACCTTGGCGATCCGGCGCAGGTTCTCGGCGACCCCGGCGTTGATGTCGACCACGTCGGCGTACTCCTGGCCGACGGCCAGCTTCTCCATGTAGAACACGGCGCTCGGGTCGAACATCGCCCCCCGCTCGGCCACCGCGAGGACGGCCAGCGCGTTGGGCATGCCCTTGCTCATCAGGGTGGTGCCGTCGATCGGGTCGACCGCGACGTCGACCTCGGGGCCCGTGCCGTCGCCGACCTCCTCGCCGTTGAAGAGCATCGGCGCGTTGTCCTTCTCGCCCTCGCCGATCACCACGACGCCCCGCATCGGGATCGAGTTGATCAGCTTGCGCATGGCGTCGACGGCCGCCCCGTCGCCGCCCTCCTTGTCGCCCCGCCCGACCCACCGGCCGGCGGCCATCGCCGCGGCCTCGGTGACCCGGACCAGGTCGAGGGCAAGGTTGCGGTCGAGATCCTGGGGGGTACGCGTCCTCGTGCTCGTCATGACGGCCTCCTCCTCGCGACGTTGCGGGGTGGACCGGCGGCATGCGGCCGTCGCCGCCGCCGGCTTTGTCGCTGATCCTCACACGTTGGTCAACCTATCGCCGGGCCGGGGCGCTGGTGGCCAGCTTCCCGGCAACCGGGCGGTGGGACGTATCACCCCGGTCACTCGCGTGGTGGCGGTTCGTGGCGGGGCGACCCGGGGCTGGAACAATGGCCGGGTGGATCCCGCCCAGCCCGCCGAGCACAGCCCCGCCGAGCCGACTCCGTCGATGCCGTCGACGCCGAGCCCGTTGCCGCCGGGCCCGCCGGGTCGGGAGAAGGCCCGGTCCGAGCGGTCGCCGAAGGACATGGCGATCTCCCTGCTGGTGCTGCTCGTCCCGATCGCCCTGCTGCTCGCCTTCTACCGGGGATTCCTCGGCGGTGACCAGCCGAGCACCGTCGACCCGGCCCCCGCCGTGGAGCAGGCCCGGGCGGCCAACGCGTTCCCGGTGAGCCAGCCGGCCGGGCTCGACTCCGACTGGCGGACGGTCAGCGCCAGCTACCGCACCGTCGAGGGCGGATCCAGCCTGCGGATCGGCTATCTGACGCCGGAGGGACGGGGCGCCCAGCTGGTGCAGAGCAACGTGCCGCCGGAGCGGCTGCTCCCGGCCGAGCTGACGGCCGAGGGGCAGCCCCAGGGCCCCACCGAGGTGGGCGGGCGCAACTGGCAGCGGTACACCGCCCGGGGCAACGAGCAGGCCCTGGTGCTGCTCGAACCGGGCCGCACCGTGATCGTCGTCGGGGACGCCCGGGAGAACGAGCTGCGCCGGCTCGCCGACGCAATTCGCTAGCCAGCGCCACCGCGCCGCGCTGCACCGTGCGCCGTGCCGCACCCGTCCGCGGCCCGCGGCCTACGGCCCTCTTGGTCCGCCGTGCCGTGCCGCTTCGGTCCACGGCAGCGGCCCTCTCGGCTCGACCTGGTCCGCGCCACCATCGAACGCACATCACACAGCGTGACTCTCGCCGCTCGGCGACGCACCTGCCCCGTGCACCCCTTTGCTCTGCACCCGAATACGCAACGGGCACGCAGCGCGACGCTGCTGCCGTCTCCTTCGCTCCGCCCGTCGCGCGTTTGGCCAGTTCGCATAGGTGTTGCGTGCGTGGGTGCAGAGCAAAGGGGGCGTGCGGTGTCTGGTGGGGGCGGCGGGGCGCTACGGGGAGTCAGCCCGGCCGCTCGCCCTGGACCACGGCGCAGGCGTCACGGAGAGTGGCCAAGTCGGGGTGGGGGCCGGGGCTGGCGGGGGACGGCGAGCGTCCGACCTTTCCGTTAGGCTGCCCCGGCTCGACCCCGGCCGCGCGATACGGCCGGGCAGCCTTTCGGAAAGAGAACGACGTGATCATTCGACGGTGGAGCGTCGGCGTCCTCGCCGCCGCCCTTTTCGTCCCCGCCCTGACCGCCTGCAACAACTCGACGGCCGCCGAGCCGGCTGCCGGTGGGGCGTCCGCCGCCCCGGCCGCGCCCGCCGACCCCAAGGAGGCGCTGCTCGCCTCCACCAAGGAGCTCAGCAAGGGCAACTTCACCTTCGCCATCACCGGCGGCGAGTTCAACGGCAGCGGCACGGTGCACATGCCGTCGAAGAGCGCCGAGATGAAGATGACCGGTGGCGACGCCGCCACCGAGGACTTCTCGATGGACATGCACTTCGTCTTCATCGACACCGACAGCTGGGTGAAGCTGGACATCTCCGGCCCGATGGCCGACGCGATCCCCGGGGCCAAGGAGCGCAAGGGCAAGTACCAGCACCTCGACCGCTCGAAGATCAAGGACGCCAAGGATCTCCAGTTCGACTTCGCCGACGTCGACCCGGCCGGCAGCGAGGCGCTGACCAAGGCGATCACCGACGTCAAGAAGACGGGCGAGGGCACGTACGAGGGCACCCTCGACGCGACCAAGGTCACCGATTCGGACGTCCTCGACGCCGACATCGTCAAGGGCATGGCGGACAAGGCCAGCGCCGTGCCGTTCACCGCGAAGCTCGACGCGCAGGGGCGGCTCACGGAGTTCCTCGTCAAGGTGCCGGCCGCCGGCTCGGCCAAGGCGCAGGACCTGAAGGTCACGTACGCCGACTACGGTGCGGCCACCGCCGTGCAGCAGCCGCCGGCGGACAAGGTCGTCGAGGCCTCCGACCAGCTCTACGAGATGTTCAAGAACTGATCCGGGGCAGGTGGGAGGGCGGCGTCCGCCACCCTTCCACCTGCGGACGGTGGGTCGGATGAACCGCGCGGGGATTGCGGAACCCGGCAACAGGGAACAGAAGTAGGCGTTCCCTCCGGCGCCCACGCGGGCCGGACGACCCACTTGGAGAGGTTCACGTGACCATTCGACGCTTCAGCGCGGCGGTCTTCGCCGCGACGCTGCTCACTCCTGGTCTGGCCGCCTGCAACAGCACCGGGACCGGCGAGGCGGGGGCCTCCGCGTCCCCCACGGTCTCCGGCAGCGCGGCAGCAGGCAGCGCCTCGCCCGGCAGCGCCTCGCCCGGCACGGGCGACGCCAAGCAGGCCCTGCTCAACTCCACGAACGAGATCCGCAACGGCAACTTCCGGTTCACCATGACCGGCGTCGGCACCACCGCCGAGGGGCAGGTGCACCAGCCTAGCCAGAGCGCCCAGATCAAGCTGAGCATCGGCGACGCCTCCTCGGACGTCTCGATGAAGCTCGACCTGGTGCACCTCAAGCCCGACAGCTGGGTCAAGCTCGACCTCGGCGGCCAGGCGGCCAAGCTGCCCGGTGTGCAGGGCCTCAACCTCGGCAAGTACCAGCACCTCGACCAGAGCCGGATCAAGGGCAACCGCAACCTGGGCTTCGACTTCGAGAAGGTCGACCCGGCCGGCAGCGAGGTGCTGACCCAGGGCGTCACCGAGGTGCGGCAGACCGGTGAGGGCGCGTACGCGGGCACCATCGACGTGACGAAGGCCGCCGAGGCCGGCTCGCTGAACGCCGAGCTGATCAAGGCGCTCGGGCAGCAGGCCCAGTCCGTGCCGTTCACCGCGAAGCTGGACCCGCAGGGCCGGCTCAGCGAGCTGGTCGTGCAGATCCCGGCGTCCGGGCAGAACAAGGCCCAGGACATCCGGATCACGTACGCCGACTACGGCGCGGCGACCGCCGCCCAGCGCCCGCCGGCCGACCAGGTCGTCGAGGCCCCGAAGGAGCTGTACAACCTGTTCAACTGACGGGTGTGCCGGGGCGGCGGTAGCGCCGCCCCGCAGCCACGTCCGCCTCAGGCGTCCGGCTGCCGCCGGGCCGCATCGATGCGGGCCCGCGCGCCGTCGAGCCAGTGCTGGCAGACCTCGGCCAGCTTCTCGCCGCGCTCCCACAACGCCAGCGACTCCTCCAGCGAGGTGCCGCCCGTCTCCAGCCGTTCCACCACCGTGGCCAGCTCGGCGCGGGCCTGCTCGTAGCTGAGCCGCTCGTCCGGCCCGGCGTTCTTCTCGTCAGTCATCCGTCCCATCCCAGCACATCCCGCCCCGCGGTCACGCGCGGCTCAGCCGTCGACCGTGGCGGCCAGCTCGCCTTCGGCGAGGCGGACGCGCAGCGCATCGCCCCGGCCCACCTCTCCGGCTGCCCGCACCACGTGGCCGTCGGCGCGCTGGACGATCGCGTAGCCCCGCTCCAGGGTCGCGGCGGGGGACAGGGCGCGCAGCCGGGCCAGGGTGTGCCGCAGTTCGTCCTGGGCCGCGCCGAGCCGGTGGTGCAGGGTGCGCCCCGCCCGCTGGCGCAGCGCGGTCACGTCGGCGGCCCGCTGCTCCACCATCACCTGCGGCCGGGCCAGCACCGGCCGGGACCGCAGCCCGTCGAGGCGGTGCGCCTCCCGGTCGACCAGGTTGCGGACCGCGCGTTCGACCCGCTGCCGGGCCTGCCGGATCAGGCGCAGCTCCTCGGCCAGGTCGGGCACGACCCGCTTCGCGGCGTCCGTCGGGGTGGAGGCCCGCACGTCGGCGACGTAGTCGACCAGCGGCGCGTCCGTCTCGTGGCCGATGGCGCTGACCACCGGCGTACGGCAGGCGAAGACCGCCCGGCACAGCGCCTCGTCGGAGAACGGCAGCAGGTCCTCGATGCCGCCGCCGCCCCGGGCGATGACGATCACGTCGACGGTCGGGTCGGCGTCGAGCGCCTTCAGCGCGTCGACGATCTGCGGCACCGCGCCCGGCCCCTGCACGGCCACGTTGACCGTGCGGAACTCGACCGCCGGCCAGCGCCGCCGGGCGTTGGTCAGCACGTCCCGCTCGGCGGCCGAGGCGCGGCCGGTGATCAGCCCGATCCGGCCCGGCAGGAACGGCAGCCGGCGCTTGCGGGCCCGGTCGAACAGCCCCTCGGCGGCCAGCAGCTTCTTGAGCTTCTCCAGCCGGGCCAGCAGCTCGCCGAGGCCCACCTGGCGGATCTCGTCGGCGCGCAGGCTCAGCGTGCCCCGGGCGGCGTAGAACTCGGGCTTGGCGTGCAGCACCACCCGGGCGCCCTCGCGCAGCTCGGGGGCCCCGGCGTCGAGGACGTCCCGGTTGGTGGTGACCGTGAGGCTCAGGTCGGCCGACGGGTCGCGCAGGGTGAGGAACACCGTGCTGGCCCCGGGTCGGCGGCTGATCTGCGCCACCTGCCCGTCGACCCACACCCAGCCGAGCCGGGCGATCCACGCGCCCACCTTCTGGCTGACGACCCGCACCGGCCACGGCTCGTCGGAGCTGCTGCGCCCGCTCTCATCCGCACTCACGCCCCCACCCTACGGACGCCGGGAGGGCGGCCCGCGCAGCCGGTGCCGCCTGTCGGTGCGGCAGTACGATGGGCGGGTGACTCAGGCTGAGACGACTCCCCGGACCGGCAAGCGCGTGCTCCTGGCCAAGCCCCGCGGCTACTGCGCGGGCGTCGACCGGGCGGTGCAGACCGTCGAGGAGGCGCTCAAGCTCTACGGCGCCCCGATCTACGTGCGCAAGCAGATCGTGCACAACAAGCACGTGGTGCAGACCCTGGAGGCCAAGGGCGCGATCTTCGTGGAGGAGAACGAGGAGGTGCCCAAGGGGGCCACCGTGATCTTCTCCGCCCACGGCGTCGCCCCGGAGGTCTACGAGCAGGCGAAGGCCCGCTCGCTCAAGGCGATCGACGCCACGTGCCCGCTGGTGACGAAGGTGCACCAGGAGGCCAAGCGGTTCGCCGCCGAGGACTACGACATCCTGCTGATCGGCCACGAGGGGCACGAGGAGGTCATCGGCACCGCCGGTGAGGCCCCCGCGCACATCCAGCTCGTCGACGGCCCGGACGACGCCGACAAGGTCACCGTGCGGGACCCGAGCAAGGTGGTGTGGCTCTCCCAGACGACGCTGTCGGTCGACGAGACGCTGGAGACCGTGGCCCGGCTCAAGTCCCGGCTGCCGCTGCTGCAGTCGCCGCCCAGCGACGACATCTGCTACGCCACCTCCAACCGCCAGCACGTGGTGAAGGAGATCGCCCCCGACTGCGACGTGGTGCTCGTCGTCGGCTCGCGCAACTCCTCGAACTCGGTCCGGCTGGTCGAGGTCGCCCTGGACGCCGGGGCCCGCGCCGGCCACCTCGTCGACTTTGCCCACGAGATCGACGACTCCTGGCTGGAGGGGGCCCGCACGGTGGGCCTGACCTCCGGGGCCAGCGTCCCCGACGAGCTGGTCCAGGAGGTCCTGGCGCACCTCGCCGCGCGGGGCTTCACCGACGTCGACGAGGTGGTCACCGCCAACGAGCGGCTGACCTTCTCGCTGCCGCAGGAGCTCAAGCGCGACATGAAGGCCGCCGCCGCCTCGGCCCGCGCCTGACCGGGCCGGGCCGCCAGGGCGGGAACGGATCAGCGGCGGGAAGCGTCTGATCGGTATGAAGACTCCTCGGACCATCGTCGCCGCGTTGGTCACCTGCGCGGCCCTGAGCGCCTGCGGCGGCCAGGGCACCGGTGACGGCAGCGCCGCCCCCAGCCCCTCCGGAGGAGCCGCGGTGACCGACGCGCCCAGCGCCGACCCGGTCGACCCGTCCGCCCCGTCCGGTTCGGTGCCCCCGGGCCGCCCGAGCCTCCCGCCGAAGCCGGGCCGCCCCAGCGTCCCGCCGGGCGTCGGGGCCACCACGCTCACCGGCACCGTGGAGGCGGGCGTGGAGCCCGGCTGCCGCCTGCTGGACGGCTACCAGCTCATCGGCGGCCCCGCCGACGTGCTCACCGCGGGCGCCAAGGTCGAGGTCACCGGCCGGGCCAAGCCCGACCTGCTCAGCACGTGCCAGCAGGGGATCCCGTTCGTCGTGGAGTCCGCCCGCCGTTCCTGACCCGCGAGCCGGGCCCCTGGCCCGGTACCGACAGGAGCCCGCCCCCGCGGGGGCGGGGACGGGCTCCTGTGGTGAGGCGGAGGGTGGTCAGGCGGCGCGGATCAGTTGACCGCGCCGATCGCGACCGAGCCGCGGCCGACGACCGCGCCCTCGGTGGTGGTGACGGCCAGGTCGCCGTAGAGCGCCCGACCGGCGGCCGGGGCGGACTGGGCGGTCACCGTGCCGGTGAGGGCGGCGGTGGCGCCGTTGGCCAGGGAGAGCGGGGTGGCCGGAGCGGTCAGCGTGCCCAGCGACGCCGCCGAGAACGAGTCCCGGTAGTCGTAGGCGGTGCTGGTGCCCGGCCCGTCGACGGCGTACCCGTCGACCAGGACGCGGTAGGTGCCGGCCGGCGGGTTGGTCAGCGTCACCGCCTCCTCCGAGTCGCCGTCGGCCGAGCGGCCGACCTCGGTGGTGCCCCGGAAGACGAACAGGTCCAGGTCGGCCCCCAGGTCGGCCGTGTTGCCGATGCGGGCCGTGAAGCTGGCCGCGCCGGCCGGCACCTCGACCAGGTACTCCTGCTGCGCGCCCTCGGCGATCGTCGGCCGCTCGGCGTGCACGCTGGCCAGCGGGCCACCCTGACCGGTCACCGAGACCGGGCCGAAGGTGTTGGTCAGGCCCCAGGTGACCTCGGTCGGTGCGCCGGCGGTGACCGACGGCAGCTCGACCACGGCCGGCGAGACGGCGACGCCCTGGACCCGCACCTGGAGCTGGTACGGGTTGTCCAGCGCGGGCGAGGTGCGCCGCGACTCCACCTCGAACTCCCAGACCCCGGCGATCGGGTTCTGGTAGTCCCGCTCCTGCGGCTTGCAGGCGGCGGCGTTGGAGAAGTTGGTGTAGCAGGCGGTGCTCGCGGTGCTCTCCACCGGCACGCCGTACGGGTTGAACGCGATGAACCGGGTCTGCGAGCCGGTGGCGATGCCGGACAGGTTGACCTGGATCGCGCCCGCGCCCGGCGGGACCGTCACGAAGTACGAGGTGGAGCTGTTCCGCTCGACCGAGCCCTCGGCCGAGAAGGAGTAGGCCGGCTTCGCCACGTCGGTGGCGGCCACCACGACGGTGGAGACCTCGAAGTCGACCACCGAGGTGGCCGGGTCGTCGATCACCAGGAGCGCGCCGTGCGCCCCGGGGGTCGTCGGCTTGGCCTTCACGGGGATCGTGAGGGTCTTGTTCAGCGGCAGCCACACCTGCTTCTGCGCGCTGAAGGTGCCGTCGTTGCCGCGCAGCGTCACGGTGTGCAGCAGGCTCTTGTTCGGGCCGCTGGTGCGGGTGACCTTGACCTCGTACGTCTTGGACTTCTTCAGCGGCTGCCCGCCCTGCGCCACGGCGCAGCGGTTGTAGACGCCGGTGCCCCGGTGCGGGTTCGGCACGAAGGTGCCGGTGGCCTTGTCGTAGCGGGTCAGGTTCGCCGACAGCTCGGTGCAGACGGGCGCGTCGGAGACGTACGACCGGGTCTGCACGCCCTTGTCCAGCAGCGCCCACGCGCCCGGCACGTCGAACATGCCGTAGCCCTGCGCGTACGTCGCGACGCCCGCGATGGGCTTG
Source organism: Micromonospora sp. NBRC 110038 (assembly GCF_020884815.1). Lineage (NCBI taxonomy): Bacteria > Bacillati > Actinomycetota > Actinomycetes > Micromonosporales > Micromonosporaceae > Micromonospora > Micromonospora sp. NBRC 110038. The sequence goes on from NZ_BBOL01000001.1 coordinate 128,581, forward strand.
GCCGAGGTGTAGACGGCCCGGCGCAGCGCGGCCGGGGTGACCCCCTTGTCGGTCGCCTTGGCGGCCGACAGCAGCAGCGCGGCGGCGCCGGCGGCCTGCGGGGACGCCATCGAGGTGCCGTTGAGCATCTGGTAGCCCGGCGGCAGCGGGTAGCCGGCCTCGGGGACGGGGTTGCCGGCCTGCCAGGTCGGCGCGGTGGAGATCGCCGAGCCGGGGGCCGCGATGTTCGGCTTGAAGCCGCCGTCCTCACGCGGGCCGCGCGAGGAGAAGTTGAACAGGGCGTTGTCCTTGGCCACGACCGAGCCGTAGTTGCCCAGCCAGGTGTCCTTGCTGATGCTCGCCGCGACGCTGACCACGTTGTCGGCCACCGACGGGTCGCCGACGGTGTTCAGCCCGGGGCCGGAGTTGCCGGCCGAGATGAACAGCTGCACGCCGTACGTGTTGATCAGCTCGTTGTAGAGCTGGGAGCGGGCGTTCGAGCCGTCGTTGAGCGCCGGCAGGCCGCCGATCGACATGTTGACCACGTCGACCCTGCGGTTGATCACCAGGTCGGCCATGCCGGTGGTGAGCGCCGCGGCGGTGCAGCCGCCGCCCCAGGAGCAGGCGCGGGCCGAGACCAGCTTCGCGCCGGGGGCCGCCCCGTCGAACGCGCTGTTGCCCAGCATGTCGTTGGCGGCGGTGATGCCGGCGACGTGCGTGCCGTGGGTCGACTCGACGATGCCGATGTTGACGTAGTCGACCAGGCCGGGGCCGCCGACCGGCGTCGTGTCGACGTCCTCGCGGTATTCGACGACGAACGGGATCTGCTCGCGGACCGCGGTGGCCGGATTGTCCGTGCCGAAGCGCCCGACCTGGAACTTCTCCTTGTACGGGCGCATCACCGGGTCGTCGGTGAAGTCCCGGTTGCCGTTGGCGTCGACCCGGATGTCGTGGGTCGTGGCGTCGTAGAGGATGCCGAAGGTGTCGGTGGTGTCGCCGTCGCGGTTGACGTCACCGGCCGGGTCGCTGCCCGCCGTGATCGACTCGCGGAACGTGTTGAACCGGTAGCTGCCGGCTGGGGCCGTCCACGTCGCGCCGCCCGCGGTGAAGCTCGGGCCGGAGACCTCGGTGATCATCGCGCGCCAGGTGGCGTCCTCCAGCGGGTCCGTGGCGGTCACCCAGTCCACGATCTTGCGCTCGCCGGTGGTGGTGGTCTGGAGCGCCGGGTGGTCGAGGTCCACACCGGAGTCCATGATGCCGATGGTGACGCCGCGGCCGTCCCACGCCGGGTGCGCGGCCTTGAACGCCTCCGCCCCGGTCTCGTTGGTCGGCATGTACGGGTTCACCGCGCCGGTGTCGGCGCCCGGCCCGGCCAGGGTCTCGCCCTGCGCGGCGACCTTCGCGCCGGCCGGCGCGGCCTCCGGGGCCGGGTCGGGGAGCTGGATGGTCTCGTCGAGGTCGACCGCGGCGACGCCGGGGAGCGTGGCGGCCTTGAGCACCTTCGCGGTGGGGACCTTCGCCAGGACGTAGCCGATGGAGTCGAAGCGCCGGCTCACCGTGCCGCCGAGCTGCCGCACCGCGTCCGCGACGTCCTTCGCCTCGCCCTTGTCGGTGGCGACGATCAGGGTGACGGTCTTGGCGTGCTTCGCCTCGGCCTCGCTCAGCAGCTTGGCGTCGTGTGCGCCCAGCGTCTCCACGGCGGTGGCCTGCGGAGCCTCCGTGTCGGTGGCGGGGGCGGCGCTCGCGGTCGCGGCGCCACCGACGCCGGTCATGGCGCCGGCGGCCACGACCGACGCGAAGAGCCCGGCGGAGGTGCGCCGGCTCAGGTTTCGGGGTCTGCTCACGTTCTCTTTTCCTCCAGAGAACAGGGCCCTGAAGTCACAGGGCGCGCGTGAGCGAAATCCTTTGTGCTGGCTGTGGCTGGTGTCACTACCGGCCGGTACGTTGTGACCACTTCGTGACATGCATAGGCGCGCATTGTCACATGTGTGCTGCTATCGAGGTCGGGTCTACGGGTCCACTGGGGACGGCCCGGTCAGGCGGTCGAGCCGCAGGTCAGGCCCGTCGGCCCCGCCGAGCAGCTCGGGGGCCTGCGGCTGGCGGGGGGCCACCTCCACCTGCGGCGGCGCGGTCAGCTCCCGGTCCGACACGCCCAGCTCGGCGAGCTTGCGGGCGCTGACCAGCACCCGCGCCTCCAGCGAGCCGACCGCCCTGTTGTACGCGGTCACCGCCCCGCCCAGCGACGCCCCCAGCTTGCCCACGTGGTCGCCCAGCGTGGACAGCCGCCCGTACAGCTCGCGGGCCAGCGAGTGCACCGCCACCGCGTTGCGGGCCAGCGCCTCCTGCCGCCACGAGTACGCCACCGTGCGCAGCAGCGCCACCAGGGTCGCCGGGGTGGCCAGCACCACGTTGCGGGCGAACGCGTGCTCCAGCAGCGTCGGGTCGCGCTGCAACGCCACGTCGAGGAACGGGTCGGCCGGCACGAACAGCACCACGAACTCCGGGGTCTGGTCGAACGCCGCCCAGTACGTCTTCGCCGCCAGCGCGTCGACGTGCGCCCGCAGGTGCCGCGCATGCGCGTCGAGGTGGGTGTCCCGCCCCCGCTCGTCGCGGGCCTCCATCGCCGTCAGGTACGCGTCGAAGGGCGCCTTCGCGTCCACCACCACGGAGCGGCCACCGTGCAGCCGGACCACCAGGTCGGGGCGTACCCCCTGGTGGTCCGTCGCGGCGGTGACCTGCTCGTTGAAGTCGCAGTGCTCCAGCAGGCCGGCGGCCTCGACGATCCTGCGCAGCTGGTGCTCGCCCCAGCGCCCCCGCACCTGCGGCGCGCGCAGGGCCGCCACGAGCTGCTTGGTCTCGGTGCGCAGCTCGCCGGAGACCGCGCCCATCGCCCGCACCTGCTCGCGCAGCTCGGCGTACGCGTCGACCCGCGCGTGCTCCAGCTCGGCGACCCGGGACTCGTAGCGGCGCAGCGTCTCGTGCAGCGGCGCCACCGCCCGCGCCACCGCCTCCTGCGACTGCGCGGTCGCCTCGTAGCTCAGCGCCCGCATCGACTGCTCCAGCCGCCCCTCGCCCTCCCGGGTCGCGGCCAGGGTGGCCTCCAGCCGGGCGAGGTCGGCCGCCGACCGGGACCGGGCCGCGAACCAGCCCAGCGCGCCGCCCACGCCGAGACAGAGCACCACCACGGCCAGCGTCGAGAAGCTCATCACCAGAGCTTGCCAAACGCGTACGACGGGCGCGCCCCGGGTACTTTTCAAGGCATGGAAATTCTGCTCGCGGTCATCCTCGTGGCGCTGCTCGTCGGCGGTTTCGTCTGGTGGCGCCGGGAGAGCGCGGCCCGCGAGGCGCGCAGCCTGGCCGACGTGCGCGCCGACGCCCAGCGCTGGTACGAGCGCCTCGGCGGCCAGGTGATGAACCTGCACGGCGACTCCCCGGCCGTGCGCCAGGCCCTCGTCGACGCCGGAGAGCGGTACAACGCGGCGGGCAGCCAGCTGGAGCAGGCCCGCACCGTCCACCAGTACCGGCTGGCCCGGGAGACCGCCCTCGAAGGGCTGGCGTACGCCCGCGCGGCCCGTATCGCGCTCGGCATCGACCCCGGTCCCGAGCTGCCGCCGCTGGCCTCCGCCGAGGGCACCGGCCAGCTCACCCGCGAGCGCGAGGTCAACGTGCAGGGGCAGACGTTCCGGGCCGGCCCGCAGCCCGGCCAGGGCACGCCCTACTACTACCCCGGCGGCCGCTACCAGGGCCGCCCCGTGCCGGCCGGCTGGTACTCGACCCCGTGGTGGAAGACGGCGCTCGGCGCGGGCGCGGGCGTGCTCGGCGGCATGCTGATCGCCGACGCGCTCTTCTCCCCGGCGTTCGCCGACCCCGGCTACGAGGCCGGCTACCAGGAGGGCTTCGGCGACGGCGCGGACTTCGGGGGTGACTTCGGCGGCGGCGACTACGCCACCGCGGGCGACTTCGGCGGCGGCGACTACGGCACCGCCGGCGACTTCTCGGGCGGCGGCGACTTCGGCGGTGGTGACTTCGGTGGCGGCGATTTCGGTGGCGGCGACTTCTGACGCCGCTCCCGGCTGCCCGCTCCCGAGGGACCGGCCCCGCCTGCCGGCGGGCGTTGAAGAGGGCCCCCTGCTATGCGGAATGCGTTGACAGGGGGCCCTTCCTTACACCTCAGCCGGTGTTGCGCATGCCGGCGGCGATGCCGTTGACAGTGGTGAGCAGCGCCCGCTCCAGCGCCGTACCGTCGCTCGGGGCCCGCCGCCCGCCCGGGGCCGTGGCCACCGCCCGGCCCGCCGCGCCGGAGTCGCGGTACTGCCGCAGCAGCGCCACCTGGAGGTGGTGCAGCGGCTCCAGGTAGGTGTCGCGCACCGCGAGGGTGCGCTGGAGCACCGGCGAGTTCTCCAGCAGGGCCGGCGAGGCGGTGACCGCCAGCACCTCCCGCTTGGTCAGCTCGTACTCCTGCTCGATCTTCTCGAAGATCGGGTGCAGCTTCTTCGGCACGAGGGTCTCCACGTACCGGCGGGCGATGCTGAGGTCGGTCTTGGTCAGCATCATCTCGACGTTCGACAGGAACGTGCGGAAGAAGTGCCAGTTGCGGTGCATCTCGGCCAGCACGTCCTCCAGGCCGGCCTCGCGCGCCGCCGCCAGCCCCGAGCCGACCCCGAACCAGCCGGGGACGATCTGCCGGGTCTGCGTCCAGCCGAACACCCACGGGATGGCCCGCAGGCCGGACAGGCCGGCCCCGGTGTTGGGCCGCTTCGCCGGGCGGGAGCCGATGTTCAGCGCGCCGAGCAGCTCGGTGGGGGTGGACGCCCAGAAGTACGCCGGCAGGTCCGGGTCCTCCACCAGCGACCGGTACGACCGGAACGCCGCGTCGGAGATCACGTCCATCGACGCGTCCCAGCGCTCCAGCTGTTCGGCCGGCTGCCGGGGCGCGGTGTGCAGCAGGGTCGCCTGGAGCACGGCGGCCATGGTCAGCTCCAGGTTCTCCCGGGCCAGCGCCGGCAGCGTGTACTTGTCGGAGATGACCTCGCCCTGCTCGGTGACCTTGATCGCGCCGTCGAGGGTGCCGTACGGCTGGGCCAGGATCGCCTCGTGGGTGGGGCCGCCGCCGCGCCCGACGGTGCCGCCCCGGCCGTGGAACAGCCGCAGGTGCACGCCGTGCCGGGCGGCCACGTCCCGCAGCGCCCGCTGCGCCCGGTGGATGGACCACTGGCTGGTGGTGATGCCCGCCTCCTTGTTGGAGTCGGAGTAGCCCAGCATCACCTCCTGCACGTCGCCCCGGGCCGCCACCAGCGACCGGTAGGCCGGCAGCGACAGCAGCTCGTCCAGCAGCTCGCCGCCGGCGTTCAGCTCGGCGGGGGTCTCCAGCAGCGGCACGAAGCCGATCCGGGCCCGGCCGCTGTGCACGTCGACCAGCCCGGCCTCGCGGGCCAGCACGACCGCCGCGAGCACGTCGTCGACGCCGAGGGTCATCGAGATGATGTACGACTCGATGACCTCGGAGCCGAACCGGTCCTGCGCGTCGCGGATGGTGGAGAACACGTCGAACGTCTTGCGCGCGCTCTCGGTCAGCGGCGTGTCCAGCGTCGACAGGGGCCGGCGGCCGGTCAGCTCGTCGGCGAGCAGCTTGGTGCGCTCCAGGCGGGTCAGCGACGGGTAGTCGGACACCTCGCCGACGGCCGCGTAGAGCTGGGTGAGCACCTCGTGGTGCTTCTCGGCGTGCTCCCGCACGTCCATCGTCGCCAGGTGCAGGCCGAACGCGGACACCGTGCGGATGGTGGAGGCGAGCCGGCCCACGGCGGTGAGCTGGCCGGCGTTGCGGGCCAGCGAGGCGCGCAGCAGCTCCAGGTCGGCGATCAGCTCCGCCGCGCCCTGGTAGTCGCGCCCCGGCACGTGCGGGGTGCCCCGGCGCAGCCGCTCCCGGGTGTTGGCCAGCTTCGCCTTCACGCACCGGGCCTTCAGCCGGTAGGGCTCCTCGGCGTTGACCCGGCGGAACCGGGGGGCCACCTCGGGCAGCGCGTCCAGGTCGGCGGCGAGGCTGGCCGACAGGTCCAGCGACACCCCGCGCAGCCGGCGGGACACGGACACCTCGTTGATGAGGTGCTCCATCGCCGCCTCGGTGGCCGCGATGCCGTGCTCGTGCTGGATGCGCAGCACCTCGCCGGTGACCTGCGGGGTGACGAACGGGTTGCCGTCGCGGTCGCCGCCGATCCAGGTGCCGAACGTCAGCGGGCGGGCCGTCGGGGACGTCTCCACGCCGAGGGTGCGCAGCGTGTCGGCGAGGTCGTCGAGCACCTGCGGGGCGGCCTCGGCGTAGAGATCACGCAGGTAGTAGATGGCGTTGCGGGCCTCGTCGGTCGGGTCCGGCCGGTCGAGCCGCAGCTCGTCGGTCTGCCACATCAGGTCCAGCAGCTCGGCCAGGCGGCGGTTGGCCGGCCCTTCGTCGCTGGCCCCGTAGAGGATCGCGTTGGCGGTCTCGGCGTCCAGCTCGTCGGCGACGGCGCGCAGCTTCGACAGGATCGACCGGCGGGCCGCCTCGGTCGGGTGGGCGGTGAAGACCGGGCGTACGGCGAGCCGGCGGGCCGCCGCCGCGATCTCCTCGGCGGGCACCCCGCGCTCGGCGATCATCTTGGCCGCCTGGTCCAGCCAGCCGCCCTGGACCGCCCGGCGGCGGCGCAGGTCGCGGGCCCGGTGCACCTGCTCGGTGATGTTGGCCAGGTGGAAGTAGGTGGAGAAGGCACGGGCGAGCTTCGTGCCGGTGGTCACATCGAGCCCACCGAGGCGCTGCGCGGCGGCCGGGGCGTCGGAACGGACCTGGGCCCGGATCTCCTCGACCAGGTCGAGCAGCGGGCGGCCCTCCTGCCGGGCGAGGGTCTGCCCGAGCAGCGTGCCGAGGCGGCGGATGTCGGCCCGCAGTGCGGCGTCCGGGCCGTCGTGGTCGTGCTGGTCGGTCACGGGTGCGCTCCTTACGCCGGGGACGAAGGACAGCGCTGTCCGACTCCCTGGATCGTATCCGCGCCGCCCCCTTCGAAAGGAAGGGCCCCTTGTTATCGCTTTCTGTCGTACAGGGTGCCCCTGCTAACCGCGCTCGGTCCGCGGGGGCGCATCGTCGCTGGTGGGAGGCGTGTCGGCCGGGTGGCGGGCGGCAGCGCGCCGGCCCCGGACCAGGGTGGCCGTGAGCAATCCCACGACGCCGACCGCCACCCACAGGGCGAGCCCGGCCAGCGGCCAGCCCATCGACCGGCGGTCGAAGTACACCGCCGACTTGATCAGGTCGGTGGTGAGCCCAGGCACGTTCCACCGGTGCATCCCGCGCAGCCAGGTGGGCAGGAACTCGGGGGCGTAGATGCCGCCGGAGCCGGGGTTGCCGAGCACCACCAGCAGCAGGATGACGAGCCCGGTGCCGAGCAGCCCGAGCCAGCCCTGCACGGCGGAGGCGATCATGGCGGCGGCGAAGACAGCCAGCGCACCGACCGCCGCCACCGCCGGCACGTCGTGGTGCCAGACGTCCAGCACCGGGCCGACGACGAGCGCGCCCGCCACGCCGAGCACCACCGCGTACGCCGCGAACGCGGCGATGCGCAGCCCGGCGCGGGCGAGGCTGCGGGGCGCGGTGCCGGTGCGCAGGCCCAGCGCGGTGGCGGCGAGGTAACCGCCGAGGACGTACCCGACCGCGAGGTAGAACGGGACGAGACCGCGCGGGTCGCTCTGCTCCACCGGCACCTCGTCGGTGACCGTCAGCGGCAGGTCGCCCCGCCGGGCGGCCTCGGCGAACACCTGGTCGACCACCTCGGTGGCGGCCGGCGCGGCGGCGCTGGCGGTGGTGAGGAGCAGCCCGCCCTCCGGGGTGGAGGTGAGCACGCCGTACACCTCGCGGCCGGTGAGCCCGTCGTCGGCGGCGGCCGGATCGTCGTACTCGATGGGTTCGATCTTGTCGGTCTCGCGGCGCACGGCGGCCATGACCGCCTGGGCGCGCTGGTCGCCGAGGACCACCCCGACCGGCACGTCGCGCGGGGTCGGGTCGTGCAGCGCCCCCACGTAGGCGGCGATGAACCCCGTCGCCAGGGCCAGGGTGCCGAGCAGCAGCGCGGCGGTGCGGGGCAGCCACGCGCGCACCGGGATGTCCGGCTCCTCGTCCACACGGCCAGCCTAGGGGCAAGATGCGCGGATTGCGGTGGTTCGCCATCCCCGCCGTCGCGAGGCCGAAAAGCGGTGGTGGCGGCCGGTAGCGTCCGATCATGGAGTCGCTGCGTTATCCGCCGAAGCCCCGGCCCGGCGACCGGGTCGCGGTCGTGTCACCCTCCGCCGGGCTGCCGGCGGTCTTCCCCCACGTGTACGAGCTGGGCCTGCGCCGGCTGCGCGAGGAGTTCGGCCTGGAACCGGTCGAGTACCCGACCACCCGAGCACTGGGCGCGGACCCGCGCGACCGGGCCCGGGACGTCAGCGCCGCCTTCGCCGACCAGACGGTCACCGCCGTGCTCGCCACGGTCGGCGGGGACGACCTGATCACGGTCACCCCGCACCTGGACGACGCCGTGCTGCGGGCCAACCCGAAGCCCTACTTCGGCTACTCGGACAACACCAACCTGCTCAACCACCTCCACCGGCTCGGGATCGTCGCGTACCACGGCGGGTCCGTGCTGGTGCACCTCGGCCGGCCCGGCGCGCTGCACCCGGTGACCGCCGACTCGCTGCGCGCCGCCCTGTTCACCCCCGGCTGGTACGACCTCGCGCCGGCCCCCGAGTGGGGCGACCAGCCGAACGACTGGCGCGACCCGGCCACCCTCGCCGCCGAGCCGCCCATGTTCCCAGGCGGCGGCTGGCACTGGCAGGGGCCGGCGCGGGTCGTGCGGGGCCGGACCTGGGGCGGCAACCTGGAGATCCTGCACTGGCTGCTGGCCACCGACCGGGTCGGCGGGGTCGCCGACCACGCGGGCGAGGTGCTGATCGTCGAGACCTCGGAGGAGCTGCCGTCGGCGACCGAGGTGTACCGGATCCTGCGCAACCTGGGGGAGCGGGGGCTGCTCGCGGGCTTCCCGGCGGTGCTCGTCGGCCGGGCCAAGGCGTGGGACTTCGACCGCCCGCACACGCCTGAGCAGCGCCGGGCGTACGCCGACGCGCAGCGGGCGGCGGTGACCCGGGCGCTCGCCGAGTACGCCCCGGACGCGGTGGTCGTCTTCGACGTCGACCTCGGCCACACCGACCCGCAGCAGATCGTCCCGTACGGGGGCGAGGTCGTCGTCGACGCCGTCGAGGGGCGGATCAGCGTGCGCTACTGACCGTCCGGCTCCCGCACGAAGACGCCCGCGCCCGGGGCGCCCTCGACCAGTCCGCGCGCCTTCAACCAGTCGACGGCCGACCGGACCACCTGGCGGGAGACGTCGAACTCGGCGCACAGCTCCGTGCCGGAGGGCAGCTTGGCTCCCGGTGGGTTATCGCCCGACTCGATCCGGCTGGTCAGGGCGTCGATGAGTCGCTGTTTCTTGGTGTACGCAGGCATGGGCTTACTTCCGTGGCAGGTTCGCCCGGCGGATGAAGAGCGGCCCGGGGTGGAGGTGGCACTCCAGTCCCGGGCCTTGACCGGGAAGGACCCCGGCCCATGCGTAACCTACCGAACTTCGCCCATTCGTCCTGGTGTCTGCGCGGCCCCGACTGTGCCGTGTCGAGCGGCCTGCACCTGTCCGGCCTGGTCGACGCCGCGGTTCGTGGCGACGAGGTCATTAAGGTGCGGCTCGGCCTGTGGCGGATGGACGTCGGCCCCACCCCGCCGTCCGGCCTGCTGCTCGAACTCTCGGCCGGGGCGGACGTCGAGCGCTGGCCGATCGACCTGGCCCAGTCCCGGTCCCTGGTCGACCTGTCCGGCCGGCTGCTGGCCGGCCTCGACTCGGAGGCGACGCGGGCCGCCTGACCGGCGACCCGCCAGCGGCGTCGGGAACCACGTGAATCTTGGACGGTTCCGGTTCCCCGGGAGCCGTAAGTGTCCAAGGTCTCCGTTGGCGACGCGCTGGTGCCAGATGGCGGCGTGGCGACGTCGCTGACGGGGAGAGATCGGGCAGATCTTGGTGAGTTTCGGCCCCTGGAGGGGCCGTTTGGCACCAAGATCTCCCGGTCCGCGCCCGGTGGGGCGAGGCCGGGCCGCGCCCGCGTGCGGCGAGGCCAGGCGACGACGTTCTATTCAGTGAGGACGGCGAAGGCGCGGACCGGGAACGTGCCCATTCCCGCCACCATCGGCGGGGCGGCCGTGAACCGGAAGCCGGTCGGCGGCAGCGCGTCCAGGCCGGTCAGGTGCTCCACGATCGGGACGCCGGCCGCCAGCAGGCCGCTGTGCGCCGGCCGCTCGCCCCGGGCCGCCGGGCTCATGTCGTCGATGTTGATCGAGTCGATGCCGACGAGGGCCGCCCCGGCCTCGACCAGCCACGCCGCGCCGTCCCCGGTCAGGTAGGGCGCGTCGGGGGAGGCGTACCGGTCGGTGCCGAAGTGCGTGGACCAGCCGGTGTGCAGCAGCACCGCCCGCCCCGCCACCTCGTGCGGGGCGAGCAGCGGGCGATCCACCGCGCGGGTGCCGGCGGGCACCCGGACCACGATCCCCGGCAGGTCGGCGAGGCGGTCCAGCCCGACGCCGGTGAGGTCGGCCCCGTCGGCCCACCGGTGCGCGGGCGTGTCCACGTACGTGCCGGTGTTGGCGATCATCTCGATCCGCCCGACCTGGAACTCCGTGCCCGGGGCGTAGTTCGCCCGGGACGCCTCCCGGGTCAGCCACTCGGTGACCCGGGGCGCCGGCCAGCCGGGCAGCGTGGTCATGCCGTCGCTGATCACGTGGCTCAACTCGACCAGCCGTCGCCGTCCCGTCATGCCCCGGACTCGACCACGTGCCCGGGTCGCCGGTCAAGCGGGGATAGGCTGGGGTGCTGTCGACCCCCCGTCCCCGCCGGGCGCGGGGGCTCCGCCGTGTGCCGTCACCGTGCCACTGGGAAGTGATCAGATTGCTCACCGGACTCTTCGCCGCCGCCCTGGCCGACCCCGGGCTGGCCCGGGCGCGTGACCTGGCCCGTTCCGGTGCCGCGCAGGTCGACGGGCTGGACCTCACCGCCCCGGCGGCGCTGCGGCCGTTCGCCGTGGCCGCCGTCGCCGCCGACCCGGGAGCCGCCGGTCGGGGAGCCGCCGCCGAGCCCGCCGGGGGCGCGGGGCGGCCCGTGCTCGCGGTTACCGCGACCAGCCGGGAGGCCGACGACCTGGCCTCGGCGCTGGGCGGGCTGCTGCCGCCCGAGCAGGTCGCCGTCTTCCCGTCCTGGGAGACGCTGCCGCACGAGCGGCTCTCGCCCCGCTCCGACACCGTCGGCCGCCGGCTGGCCGTGCTGCGCCGGCTCGCCCACCCCGACGCCGCCGACGCGCACGGGCGCACCGGGCCGCTGCGGGTGGTCGTCGCGCCGGTGCGGTCGCTGCTCCAGCCGCAGCTCAAGGGCCTCGGCGACCTGGAGCCGGTGCGGCTGGCCGCCGGCGACGAGGCCGACCTGGAGGAGGTCGCCCGGCGGCTCACCGACATGGCGTACGCCCGGGTCGACCTGGTCACCAAGCGCGGCGAGTTCGCGGTGCGCGGCGGCATCCTCGACGTCTTCCCGCCCACCGACGAGCATCCCTCCCGGGTCGAGTTCTGGGGCGACGAGGTGGAGGAGATCCGCACCTTCGCCGTGGCCGACCAGCGCACCATCGAGGCCGCCGGGCTGCTGTGGGCCCCGCCCTGCCGGGAACTGCTGCTCACCCCGGCCGTGCGGCGGCGGGCCGCCGCCCTGGCGACCGAGCACCCCGAGTTGGCCGAGATCCTCGACAAGCTGGCCGAGGGTATCCCCGTGGAGGGGATGGAGTCGCTGACCCCGGCGCTGCTCGGCGGCGAGAGCCTGGAGCTGCTGCTCGACTGCATGCCGGCCGGCACCCACGTGCTGCTCTGCGACCCGGAGCGCATCCGCACCCGGGCGCACGACCTGGTGCGTACCTCCGAGGAGTTCCTCCAGGCGAGCTGGGCCGCGGCGGCCGTCGGGGGCCAGGCCCCGGTCGACCTCGGGGCCGCCGCCTTCAAGACCCTGGCCGACGTACGCGCGCACGCCCGCGCCCTGCGCCGGCCCTGGTGGACCCTCGCCCCGTTCGGGCTGGCCGACGCCGACGCGGCGGCCCCCGCCCGGCAGCCCTGGGAGGACGCGCCGACCGAGGTCGACGTCACGCCCGACGACGCGATCGCGGTGACCCTGGCCGCCCAGCCGGCCCCGCTCTACCACGGCGAGACCGACCGGGTGGCCGAGGACCTCAAGCGCTGGGCCGGCGACGGCTGGTCGGTCGCGCTGGTCTTCGAGGGCCACGGCCCCGCCCAGCGGGCCGTCGAGGTGATCCGCGACGCCGGCCTCGGCGCCCGGTTCGTCGAGCAGGTGCCGGCCGCGCCCGCCCCCGGCGAGGTGCTGGTCACCTGCGGCGGCCTGACCGGCGGCTTCGTCGCCGAGGCGGCGAAGTTCGTGCTGCTCACCGGCAACGACGTCACCGGCGGCCGGGGCACCTCGACGCGGGACATGCGCAAGATGCCGAGCCGGCGGCGCAACACCATCGACCCGCTGGAGCTGAAGGCCGGCGACCACGTGGTGCACGAGCAGCACGGCATCGGCCGGTACGTCGAGCTGGTGCAGCGCACCGTCAACGGCGCGAGCCGCGAATACCTGGTCATCGAGTACGCGGCGAGCAAGCGCGGCCAGCCCGGTGACCGGCTGTTCGTCCCCACCGACCAGCTCGACCAGCTCTCCCGCTACGTCGGCGGCGAGCAGCCCACCCTGCACAAGATGGGCGGCGCGGACTGGCAGAAGTCCAAGGCGCGGGCCCGCAAGGCGGTCAAGGAGATCGCGGCGCAGCTCATCCAGCTCTACGCCGCCCGGAAAGCGTCCAAGGGGCACGCGTTCGCCCCGGACTCCCCGTGGCAGCGGGAGCTGGAGGACGCGTTCCCCTGGCAGGAGACGCCGGACCAGCTGGCCGCCATCGAGGAGGTCAAGCGGGACATGGAGCAGACCGTCCCGATGGACCGGCTGATCTGCGGCGACGTCGGGTACGGCAAGACCGAGATCGCGGTGCGGGCGGCGTTCAAGGCGGTGCAGGACGGCAAGCAGGTGGCCGTGCTGGTGCCCACCACCCTGCTCGTGCAGCAGCACTACAACACGTTCGCCGAGCGGATGAGCCAGTTCCCCGTGCAGATCCGGCAGCTCTCCCGCTTCCAGACCCCGAAGGAGTCCGAGCGGACGCTGGAGATGGTCGCCGACGGCACCGTCGACATCGTCATCGGCACCCACCGGCTGCTCCAGACGGCGACCCGGTTCAAGTCCCTCGGCCTGGTCATCGTCGACGAGGAGCAGCGCTTCGGCGTCGAGCACAAGGAGCACCTGAAGACGCTGCGCGCCTCCGTGGACGTGCTGAGCATGTCGGCCACCCCGATCCCGCGCACCCTGGAGATGGCGATCACCGGCATCCGGGAGATGTCGACGATCGCCACCCCGCCGGAGGAGCGGCACCCGGTGCTCACCTTCGTCGGCGCGCACGACGAGCGGCAGGTGGCCGCGTCCATCCACCGCGAGCTGCTCCGCGACGGGCAGGTGTTCTACCTGCACAACCGGGTCGAGTCGATCGAGAAGGCGGCGCGGAGGATCCGGGAGCTGGTGCCGGAGGCCCGGGTCGCGGTGGCGCACGGCCAGATGGGCGAGGAGGCCCTGGAGAAGGTCATGGTCGGCTTCTGGGAGAAGGAGTTCGACGTCCTGGTCTGCACCACGATCGTGGAGTCGGGCATCGACATCCCCAACGCCAACACGCTGATCGTGGAGCGGGCCGACCTGCTCGGCCTGGCCCAGCTGCACCAGATCCGGGGCCGGGTGGGCCGGGGCCGCGAGCGGGCGTACGCGTACTTCCTCTATCCGCCGGAGAAGCCGCTCACCGAGCACGCCCACGAGCGGCTGGCCACCATCGCCCAGCACACCGAGCTGGGCGCGGGCATGTACGTGGCGATGAAGGACCTGGAGATCCGGGGCGCGGGCAACCTGCTCGGCGGCGAGCAGTCCGGCCACATCGAGGGCGTCGGCTTCGACCTGTACGTCCGGATGGTCGGCGAGGCGGTGCAGGCGTTCAAGGGCGAGCGCCCCGAGGAGGAGACCGACGTCAAGATCGACCTCCCGGTGGACGCGCACCTGCCGCACGACTACGTCGGCGTGGAGCGGTTGCGCCTGGAGATGTACCGCAAGCTCGCCGAGGCCCGCGACGCCGACCGGCTGCGCGAGGTCGTCGCCGAGATGACGGACCGCTACGGCGAGCCGCCCGCCCCGGTGCAGAACCTGGTGGCGGTCGCCCGGTTCCGGCTGCTGGCCCGCCGCTACGGCCTCACCGACGTGAGCATGCAGGGCAAGCACCTCCGGTTCGGCCCGCTGCCGTTGCCCGACTCCAAGCAGCTGCGGCTCAAGCGCTACCACCCCGACTCGGTCTACAAGTCGGCGCTCGACCAGGTCAGCGTGCCCCGGCCGAGCACCCGCCGGATCGGCGGCGAGCCGCTGCGCGACCAGGCGCTGCTGGAGTGGTGCGCCCAGCTTCTCTCCGACGTGCTGGGCGACCCGGCCCCGGTGGCCCAGCCGGCCGGGGCGGGCGCCCGGTGAGCGGGGGCGGGGGCAGGGCCGGGCGGCGGGGCCGGGGCGGCACTGCGTGGTGGGCGGCGTCACGGCCGGTGGGGGCGCATGAGAGAGTGACGGTCATGCGTGCTCGCCGTCTCATCGCCGCCGCCAGTGTCGCGGCCCTCGGTGTCCTCTCCCTCGCCGCGTGCGGGAAGGCCGCGCCGGACGTCGCCGCGTACGTCGGCGACGCGAAGTACTCCGTCGACCGGGTGGACGAGATCTACGACGAAGCCCAGGCCAAGTACGCCGACGCGATCCGGGCGCAGGCCGGGCAGGGCGGGGCCACCCCGTCGCCGGAGCAGCTGCGCTCCTCGGTCACCCGGCAGGACGTGCTCAACCTGCTGGTCAGCATCGAGCTGGGCAAGCGGGTGGTGGCCGAGCAGGGCGTCACGGTGGCCGACGAGGTCAAGCCGGAGCAGCTGGAGCAGCAGCTCCAGATGCCGGCCTCCACCGAGTACGTCCAGCTCTGGGGCGAGTGGGTGGACATCTCCGGCGCGCTCGGCGCGAAGCTGCCCACGGCCGAGGTGAGCGACGAGGCGGTCATGGCGGTCTACCAGGCCATCGCCAAGACCGGGGCGATCCAGCCGGGGATGACCGTGGCGCAGGTCCGGCAGGCGTTCGGGGAGAGCGGCGGCCCCGGCAGCCAGGGCGGCTTCGTGCGGGCCGCCACCGCGCTCAGCAACGCCCTCCAGCAGGAGGCCGAGAAGGCGGGCGCGTCGATCAACCCCCGGTTCCGGCCGGTCGGCGTCCCGTCGGTGGTCAGCACCGGCCAGTCGCTGGTCTTCTACTCGCTGCCGTACATCAACCAGAACGGCCCGGTGACCGACATCTCCACCCCGCAGGCCCCGGCGGAGCCGAGCGCCCCGGCCGCGCCCCAGGGATGACCGCCCGGGTCGTCCTGCTGGTCACCTCGCCCCGGCTCCCGGTCGGGCTGCTGACGGCGGCGGCCTGGGACGTCGTACGCGGCAACCCGGTGCTGGCCGGCGCGGAGAGCGAGCTGACGGCGGCCGTGCGCGCGGCGGGCGCCGAGGTGACCGTGCCCGACGGCCCGGCGGTGCCGGCGCTGCTGCACGCGGCGGCGGCGCACGGCGCGGTCGTCTGGTTGGCCGGGCCGGCCGGCGACGAGGCGCTGGCCCGGGAGCTGGGCCTGCGGCTGGCCCGCGAGCCGGGCCTGGCCGAGCTGGAGCTGATGTACGGCTCGTGGGACCCGCCGGGCGCCCGGCTGCTCGACGCGGTCGAGGTGATGGACCGGCTGGCCTCGCCGGGCGGCGACCCGTGGAAGCGGGCGCAGACGCACCGCAGCCTCGCCGGCTACCTGATCGAGGAGTGCTACGAGGCGTACGACGCGATCGGCGCGGACGACACCGACGCGCTGCGCGAGGAGCTGGGTGACGTGCTGCTTCAGGTGCTGCTGCACGCGCGGATGGCCGAGGAGCTGCCCGACGGCGCACGGTGGACCGTCGACGACGTGGCCGGCGGCCTGGTGGACAAGATGATCCGGCGCAACCCGCACGTCTTCGCCGACGACGGGGCCACGACGCTCGACGAGATCACCGCCAACTGGGAGCGGATCAAGCGGGCGGAGAAGGCCCGCGACTCCGTGCTCGACGGCATCGCGCCGAGCCTGCCCGCCCTCGCCCTGGCCGCCAAGATCCTCGACCGGGCCGGGCGCGCGGGCCTGACGGTCCCGTTGCCGGCGGCCGACGCGGAGGCAAGGCTCGGCGCGGAGGCACGGCTCGGCGCGGAGCTGCTGGCCGCGGTGGCGGCGGCCCGGGCCGCCGACCTGGACCCGGAGGCGGCGCTGCGCCGCGCCACCCTGGCGTACGCCGATGCGATCCGCGCCGCCGAGCGCACCACCACCCACCCCTGACCCGGCCCGCTCGCGAATCTTGGTAGGAAAGTGCCCCCAGCGGGGCCGTTCCGCACCAAGATCTCGTCGGGGAGCGGGTGTCGGGGGTGGTCGGTAGGGTTCGGGCCATGGAAGCGTTCGTGCCGCTCGCCGAGCGGATCGTCGAGGCGTTGCTGGAGAGCCGGCCCGGGTTGGCCACCTCCGCCGGGGACCACCGCTACGACGACCGCCTGCCCGACCTCTCCGCCGAGGCGGTCGCCGCCGACCAGGCGATGCTGAGGGACGCGGCAGACGTGCTCTCCGAGATCGACCCCGACTCCCTCGACACCGACGAGAGCGTCGACCACGCGCTGCTCACCGCCCTGGTCGACCGGGAGCTGTTCGAGTCCGACGAGATCCGCAGCCACGAGTGGGACCCGCTGCGGCACAACCCGGCCCCGCTGCTGCACGCCCTGCTCGCCCGGCCGTTCGCCCCGGCCGACGTGCGGCTGACCAGCCTGGCGGGGCGGCTCGCCGCCGTACCGGACGCGCTGGCGACCGCGCGCGCGACGCTGCGGGACGTGCCCCGGGTGCATGCCGAGACGGCGGTGGGGCAGTTCACCGGCGCGGCGGCCCTGGTCCGTGACGAGGTGCCCCGGCTGCTCGCCGAGGAGCCGGGGCTGCACGACCGGGTGGAGCCCGCCGCCACGGCCGCGATCGCCGCGCTGGACGAGTTCGTGGCGTGGCTGCGCGCCGGGCTGGCCGCCGACGCCGGCCCGGGGCGGGACCCGAGGCTGGGCCGGCGGCGCTGGGAGGCCCGGCTGTGGCACACGCTCGACACCGAGCTGGGCGCCGCCGAGGTGCAGCGTCGCGCCTGGGCCAACCTCGACCGGGTCACCGCCGAGCTGCGCGAGGCGGCCGTCGAGCTGGTCGGCGGCCCGGCCGACGACGAGACCGTGCGCCGGGCGCTCGACCTGCTGGCTGCCGAGCACCCCGACGACCACACGATCGTGGATCTGGCCTCGGTCACCCTCGACGAGGCGACGGACTTCGTCCGGGCGCACGACCTGGTGACGTTGGTCGACGACCCGTGCGTGATCCAGGAGATGCCGGAGTTCGCCCGGGGCGTGGCGGTGGCCTACTGCGACTCGCCCGGCCCGCTGGAGATCGCGCCCGTGCCGACGTTCTACTGCATCGCGCCGACCCCGGCCGACTGGCCGGCGGCCCGGGTCGAGTCGTTCTACCGGGAATACAACGACCACATGATCCGCAACCTGACGGTGCACGAGGCGATGCCGGGGCACTTCCTCCAGCTCGCCCACGCCCGCCGGCACGTCGGCCCGACCCGGGTGCGGGCGCTGGCCAGGTCCGGCCCGTTCGTCGAGGGCTGGGCGGTCTACACCGAGGAGCTGATGGCCGGCCTCGGCTACGGCGGGCTGCCGGTGCGGCTGCAGCAGCTCAAGATGCAGCTGCGGATGACCATCAACGCCCTGCTCGACCAGCTCGTGCACTGCGACGACCTGTCCGAGGCCGAGGCGATGGCGCTGATGACGGGCCGGGGCTTCCAGGAGGAGGGCGAGGCGGCCGGCAAGTGGCGGCGGGCGCTGCTCACCTCGACGCAGCTCTCCACCTACTTCGTGGGCTACAGCGAGGTCGCGGAGATCGCCGCCCTGCGCCCGGCCGGCGTGTCGGTGCGCGAGTGGCACGACGCGATGCTCGCCCACGACTGCCCGCCCCCACGCCACCTCCGCACCCTGCTCAGCGGGTGGTGAAGCGACCCGCCCGCCGGTGGGTGCGTCGCCGTCGGGTCGCCTCTGCCGAGCGGCGCGGGCCGGGCGGCGTGGGCAGTCCGGGCGGGCCGGCAGGGCCGGGGGCCCGGTCGGGCGGGCGGAGCAGGTCCGAGGAGGCGAACAGGGTCCGTTTCGCCAGCTCCACCAGCCCCAGGTACGCCACGGTCAGCGCCGCCACCACCGGCACGAACAGCGGCGGCAGCGGGCTGAACCCGAGCGGCCCGGCGACCGGCAGGTACGGGATGAGCCAGGCGACCGCCACGGCGGCCAGCGCGGCGACCAGCAGCGGCCGGCTGGGCCGGCTGCGCCAGAACGGGCTGGCCCGGGTGCGGATGGCGAAGACGACGAGGGTCTGGGTGGCCAGCGACTCGACGAACCAGCCGGTGCGGAACTCCGTCGGCCCGGCGTGCAGCACCCCGAGCAGCAGGGCGAACGCCAGGAAGTCGAACAGCGAGCTGAGCGGCCCGAAGGTCAGCATGAACCGGCGGATCTCCCGCACGTCCCAGTGGGCGGGGCGGGCGAGCTGGTCGGCGTCCACCCGGTCGGTGGGGATGGCGATCTGGCTCAGGTCGTAGATCAGGTTGTTGAGCAGGATCTGCCCGGGCAGCATCGGCAGGAACGGCAGGAAGGCCGACGCCCCGGCCGCGCTGAACATGTTGCCGAAGTTGCTGGACGTGCCCATCAGCACGTACTTGATGGTGTTGGCGAAGATCCGCCGGCCCTCGGTGACCCCGTCGGCGAGCACGTCGAGGTCCTTGTCGAGCAGCAGCACGTCGGCGGCGTCGCGGGCCACGTCGGTGCCGGTGTCGACGGAGATGCCGACGTCGGCGGCGTGCAGGGCGAGCGCGTCGTTGACGCCGTCGCCGAGGAACGCCACGTCCCGGCCGGCGGTGCGCTGGGCCCGCACCAGCCGGGCCTTGTCCTCCGGCGAGACCCGGGCGAACACGCTGGCCCGCTCGATCGCCGCCGGCAGCGCCGCGTCGTCCAGCCGGGCCAGGTCCGTCCCGGTGAGCACCCCGGTCACGGGGAGCCCGAGCTGCTCGCAGACCCGCACCGCGACGGCCGGGTGATCGCCGGTGATCACCTTGACGGTGACGCCGAGGGCGGCGAGCCGGCGCACCGCGCCCGCCGCGTCGGCCTTTGGCGGGTCGCGCAGCACCAGCAGGCCGGCGAGGCGCAGGTCCCGCTCGTCGGCCGGGTCGAGCCCGGCCAGGTCGGGCGCGGGCCGGCTGGCCACCGCGACCACCCGGCCGCCGTCGGCCAGTCGCGCGTCGAGGGCGTCCCGCGCCTGCTGCGGTACGTCCACACAGAGCGCCAGCAGCTCCTCGGCCGCGCCCTTGGTTACGAGGAGCCGCCCGTGCGGCCCGTCGACGAGGACGCTGACCCGGCGGCGCTTGTGGTCGAAGGGGAGCACCGCCACCCGCCGGTACGCGTCGACGGGCTGGGCGGCGGCGGCCGGGGCCTGCCAGAGCGCCCGGTCCAGCGGGTTGCCGTCCGCGCCGTCCGGCCCGGCCTCGTTGGCCAGCAGCCCGGCGAGCAGCGGCCCGGGGCCGGCGGCGTCCGGCGGGCCGGCGGCGTCGGGCGGCCGGGCGGCGTCCGGGGCGGCGGCGTCGGGCGGGTCGGCGGGGCGGCCGTCCGGGCCGAGCGCCTCGGCGAGGGTGAGCCGCCCGTCGGTCAGCGTGCCGGTCTTGTCGGTGAACAGCACCTCGACGTTGCCCAGGTCCTCCACGCAGACCAGGCGCTTGACCAGCACCCGCCGGGCGGCCAGCGCGCGGGTGCCGGCGGCCAGGCTGGCGGTGACGATCGCGGGCAGCAGTTGCGGGGTGATGCCGACGGCGATGGCCAGGCTGAACAGCACGGCGTCGATGACCGGCCGGTGCAGCACCAGGTTGATCACGAAGATGAGCGCGGTGAGCACGCCCGCCACCCGGGCCAGCAGCAGCGAGAACCGGCGCAGCCCCTGCTGGAACTCGGTCTCGCCGTGCCGGGTGCCCAGCCCGACGGCGATCCGGCCGAACGCGGTGTGCCCGGCGGTGGCGACGACCAGGCCGACGCCCGAGCTGGCCCGCACCACGGTGCCCATCAGCGCGCAGGAGGCGAGGTCGTCCGGCGGCGTGCCGGGGGGCACCGGCGCGGTGTCCTTGACGGCGGCGGTGGACTCGCCGGTGAGCGCCGACTCGTCGCACTCCAGCCGGTGGGCCTCGATCAGCCGCAGGTCGGCCGGGACGACCTGGCCCAGCCCGATCCGCACCACGTCGCCGGGGACCAGGTCGACGACGTCCACCGTTTCCACCCGGCCGGCGCGCACCACCGACGCGACATGCCGGACCCGGTCGTGCAGGGCCGCGCCGGCCCGCTCCGCGCGGTACTCGTTGGCGAAGCCGAGGCCGACGCTGACCGCGAGGATCACCCCGATCACCACGGCGTCGGTGCGCTCGCCGACGAAGAACGAGACCGTCGCGGCGGCCAGCAGCAGGCCGAGCAGCGCCGAGCGGAACTGGCGGGCCAGCACGGCGACGGCGGACACCCGGTGGGTGCGTACCGCGTTCGGGCCGACCCGGTCGCGCCGTCGGCGTACCTCGTCGGGGGTCAGGCCCTGCGGGTCGCCGCCGAGGGCGGCGAGGGCGTCGGCGACGGTCAGCGCCGCCGCGTCGGTCGCCGCGAGCCACCCCTCGTCCCGTGCCGCTCCGGTCGCGTGCACCGCCACCGCCCCCACCTCGTCCTCCCGCCATTGCACACCGTGGGCGGGCCGCCCGGGTCAGCATCCGTCGGGACGGGCCGGCGCGGTCAGGGCCGGACGGCCCCCGGTGCCGGGGCGGTCAGCCCGCCGGGCGGGCGGCGACGTGGTCGACGAGCCAGCGGGAGATGGAGTACGCGGGCGGCAGTTCCGCCGGCAGCCGGTCGAGCGGGAACCAGCGGGCCTCGGTCAGCTCCCGACCGTCGACGACCGGCTCGGCGGTGGTGTCGGCGGCGGTCGCGGTGAACCCGGCCAGCAGCACGCCCGGCCCGGACAGCGCCCACGGCTGGCTGCCGAAGTAGGTGAGCCGCCCGAGGCCCAGCCCCACCTCCTCGCCGACCTCCCGGCGCGCGGCGTCCTCCAGCGACTCGCCGGCCTCCACGAACCCGGCGACCAGCGCCCACAGCGCCGTCGGCCCGGACGCGTGCCGGACCAGCAGCAGTTCGTCGGGGCCGCCGGTCGGCCCGGGGCGGGTGATGGCGACCAGGACGGCGGCGGAGAGCCGGATCGGCACGTACAGGTCGCAGCCGGGGCAGCGGCGGGACTGCTCGCCCGGCACGTCGGCCAGCTCGGCCCGGCACGCCCCGCACCAGCGGTGGGTGCGGCGGAAGGTGAGCACGGCAAGCGCCCGGCCGGCCAGGTCCGCCAGCGGGGCGGGCAGCGCGGCGGCCAGCGACCGCCAGCTGCGCCACCTGCCCTCCGGCGGCTGGTCGTCGGTCGCGTCCGCGCCCCAGGCGGGCACGCCGTCGAGCGTGCCGAGGGGGACCCAGCCGGTGCCGGCGGGCAGCTCGCCGACGCGGGGGAAGTGGCCGTCGGGGCCGGTCAGCAGCTTCCGCCCGGAGACCACGAGGGCGAGGTCACCGGGCTGCGGCGGGCCGTCGTGCGGTGCCCCCGCCACGAACGCGCCCGCGGGGTGTTCCGTCACGAGTCGGCGGTGCGGCGGTCCACGACGCCCGCGCCGGCCGGCAGCTCGAAGCTCGCCCCGTCGACCGTGTCGGTGTAGCGGTCGAGCGCCAGTTCCATCGGGGTGCCGTCCACCTCGCCGGTGAAGCTGCCGAGCACGCCCTCGGTGGTCATGCAGGCGGTGAAGTCGCCGGCCGAGCGCTTGACCTCCACGCAGGCGGCGTGGTGCCCGGCGAGGGTGGTATCGGTCTCCTTGATGACGGCCTGCGGGTCGAGCGCGGCCTCGGTGAGCAGCCCGACCACCACCGGCGGGGTGACCAGGCCGCGCCGCTTCGCCTCGGTGAACAGCTCGACCGACGGCCGCGCGTTCGGCGGGGGCGGGGCGAGCAGCGTGCAGACGGCCTTCGCGGTGCCGGTCTCGCAGCGGGCGGTGGCGTCGGCGGTGACGGTCAACTTCCCGCCCGGCCAGGTGTACGCCGACCGGGCCGGGTCCTGCGCCTGGGCGATGGTGGCCCTCCGGCCGCCGGGGAGCTGGTACTCGGCCGAGTAGGTGAGTTCGAGCGCCCGGTCCAGCCGGGCGGCGAAGTCGTTGACCAGGTCCGACCGCCCGACCGCCTGACCGGCGTCGTCGAGGGCCTGACAGCCGGTGACCGAGAGTGACGCGATGACCGACAGAGCGAGCGCGCGGAACGTGGTCGAGGCGGCGGGCATGGCCACCAGCCTTGTCGATCGGGTCCACGTCGCGCAAACCCGTTGCCGGTTGAGGGCCGAGAATCCGGGAATGTCCGACCCGCACCGTCCCGCCGGAAGCGCCGGGCGACGCGGTGCGTCGCGCCGTCGCCCGATACGCTGCGTTCAACACCTGCCTCAGCCGCACCGTCGCGGCCCATACCGGACCGGAACCACACAAACGAGGAGCGACTCAGTGGCAACCATCGAGGGAATCGTCGCCCGGGAGATTCTCGACTCGCGGGGCAACCCCACGGTCGAGGTCGAGGTCGGGCTCGACGACGGCACGATCGCCCGCGCCGCGGTGCCGTCCGGCGCCTCCACCGGCGCGTTCGAGGCGGTCGAGCTGCGCGACGGTGACAAGGACCGCTACCTGGGCAAGGGTGTCGAGAAGGCCGTCGCCAACATCGAGGACAAGATCGTCGACCAGCTCATCGGCTACGAGGCCAGCGAGCAGCGGCTGATCGACCAGAAGATGATCGACATCGACGGCTCGGACAACAAGGGCGAGCTGGGCGCGAACGCCATCCTCGGCGTGTCCCTGGCCGTGGCCAAGGCCGCCGCCGGCAGCGCCGAGCTGAGCCTGTTCCGCTACCTGGGCGGCCCCAACGCGCACCTGCTCCCGGTGCCGATGATGAACATCCTCAACGGTGGCGCGCACGCCGACTCCAACGTCGACGTCCAGGAGTTCATGATCGCGCCGATCGGCGCGCCCACCTTCCGCGACGCGCTGCGCTCCGGCGCGGAGGTCTACCACGCGCTCAAGTCGGTGCTGAAGAAGAAGGGCCTCTCCACCGGCCTCGGCGACGAGGGCGGCTTCGCCCCCAACCTGCCCACCAACGCCGCCGCGCTGGACCTGATC
Source organism: Micromonospora sp. NBRC 110038 (assembly GCF_020884815.1). Taxonomy (NCBI): domain Bacteria; kingdom Bacillati; phylum Actinomycetota; class Actinomycetes; order Micromonosporales; family Micromonosporaceae; genus Micromonospora; species Micromonospora sp. NBRC 110038. The sequence goes on from NZ_BBOL01000001.1 coordinate 152,090, forward strand.
GCCGAGGCGGTCGACAAGGCCGGCTACCGGCTCGGCACCGACATCGTCTTCGCCCTGGACGTGGCCGCCACCGAGTTCTTCGACGACGGCACCTACACGTTCGAGGGCGCGGCGAAGTCCGCCGAGGAGATGAGCAACTACTACACCAAGCTCGTCGGCGACTACCCGATCGTGTCCATCGAGGACCCGCTGGCCGAGGACGACTGGAGCGGCTGGGCCACCCTGACCGCGGCGATCGGCGACCGGATCCAGATCGTCGGCGACGACCTGTTCGTCACCAACCCGCAGCGCATCGCCCGGGGCATCGCCGAGAAGGCCGCCAACGCCGTGCTGGTGAAGGTCAACCAGATCGGCTCGCTGACCGAGACCCTCGACGCGGTCGAGCTGGCCCACCGGGCCGGCTTCAAGTGCATGATGAGCCACCGCTCCGGTGAGACCGAGGACACCACCATCGCCGACCTGGCGGTGGCCACCGGCTGCGGCCAGATCAAGACCGGCGCCCCGGCCCGCTCGGACCGGGTGGCCAAGTACAACCAGCTCCTGCGCATCGAGGAGGAGCTGGCCGACGCGGCGCGGTACGCCGGTGCGGGCGCGTTCCCGCGTTACCGTTCGGCCTGAGACACCCATTGGGCCTCGGGGGAGGGGTGTGACGATGCAGCAGCGCCGCACACCGGGTGGTCAGCGTCCCGTCCGCCGGCCGGGTCAGTCCGGCCGGCCGGGCGGGGCCCGCGCCCGGGCGTCGGTCCGCGACGGCGTCCGCGTGGAGGCACGCGCCGCCGGCCGGTCACCCGGCTCGGCACGCGCCACCGAGTCGGTACGCTCCGCGAACCGTCCCGCCGCCGCGCGGCGCACCGCCGCCGGTGGCACGGTCAAGCGGCTCTCCGCACCCCACCCCCGACGCTTCACCGGCCGGGCCACCGTGCTGTTCGCGGTGCTCATCGCGCTCGCCCTCGCGTACACCTATCCGGTCCGGGTCTATCTCGACCAGCAGGCGGACATCGAGCGGATGGAGGCGGCCCAGGCCGCCCAGCGGCAGCTCATCGCCGAGCGCGCCGCCGAGGCGGCCAAGTGGCGCGACGACGAGTACATCCGCATCCAGGCCCGGGAGCGGTTCTACATGGTCTACCCGGGCGAGGTCCCGGTGATCGTGCTCAACGACCCGGCGGGCGCGGCCCGGGACGCGGGCGGCGGGAAGGCCCCCGCCCGGCCGGTGACCCCCGATCCCTGGTACGACACCCTGTGGTCGAGCGTGCGGGCTGCGAACGCCGACCGCCCGGGCCAGTGAGCGTGCCACTTCCCGCACGCAGACGTTCCCGCGCACCGACGAAAGATGGGCACCGTGACTGTCGTACCCCCGCCCGACCCGGCGGCGGACTCCGTACCCCCGCCGAAGCGGGAGCCGGCCACCGAGGCCGACCTGGCCGCGGTGGCCGCCCAGCTCGGGCGCACGCCGCGCGGCACCCGGGCGGTGGCCCACCGCTGCCCCTGCGGCCTGCCCGACGTGGTGGAGACGACCCCGCGCCTGGCCGACGGCACGCCCTTCCCGACGTTGTTCTACCTGACCTGCCCCCGGGCGACGGCCGCGTGCAGCCGGCTGGAGTCGGCCGGGCTGATGAAGGAGATGGCCGAGCGGCTGGCCGCCGACCCGGAGCTGGCCGCCCGCTACCGGGCGGCGCACGAGGACTACCTGGCCCGCCGCGAGGCGATCGGGCACGTGCCGGAGATCGACGGCGTGTCGGCCGGCGGCATGCCCGGCAGGGTCAAGTGCCTGCACGTGCACCTCGGCCACGCGCTCGGCGCGGGCCCGGGGGTCAACCCGTTCGGCGACGAGACCCTCGCGCTGGTGGAGAAGTGGTGGGCGGCCGGGCCGTGCGTGGACGTCCCGGCGGCGGGGTGAGATGACCACCGACACCGTTCTCGTCCGCCGCGCCCGCACCTCCGACGTGCGCGGCATCCGGCGGCTCGTCGACACCTACACCGACGACCGGCGGCTGCTCAGCAAGGCCACGGTCACCCTCTACGAGGACGTGCAGGAGTTCCGGGTCGCGGCAGACGCCGACACCGTCGTCGGCTGCGGCGCGCTGCACGTGATGTGGGAGGACCTGGCCGAGATCCGCACCGTGGCCGTCGACCCGGCGTACCGGGGGCGGCGGATCGGGCACCGCATCGTCGGCGAGCTGATCGACGCGGCCCGGGAGATCGGGGTGGCCCGCATCTTCGTGCTGACCTTCGAGACGCGGTTCTTCGGCTCGTTCGGCTTCCGCGAGATCGACGGCGCACCGGTGCCGCAGCCGGTGTACGAGCAGCTCCTGCGCTCGTACGACGAGGGTGTCGCCGAGTTCCTGGACCTGGAACGGGTCAAGCCCAACACCCTCGGCAACACCCGGATGCTGCTGCGCCTCTGACGCCTCGTGCGGTCCGCCGGCCTTGATCACGTCGGGGCCGCCGCCGGCCTTGATCACGTGGGGCACGCTGGCGGGATGGGGATCGTCCGTCGCGTGTGCGCGGTGCTGCTGACCGCCGCCGCCCTCCTCGGGGTCGCCCGCCTCGTCGTCCCGGCCACCGCCGGCCCGGACGGGGAGCCGCCCGGGGTGGCCCGGCAGCTCGCCTTCCTGCGCGCCGCCCTCGACGACGGCGCGGGCGAGGACGCCCAGGCGCTGTTCCCGGAGGGATACTTCTTCGCCCACGCCCTGTACGGGCTGGCCCGCGTCGAGTTGGGCCTGCGCGAGCCGGCCGGGCGGCGGGCCGGCGAGCTGCGGGAGGCCCGCTGGGCGCTGGCCCGGCTGGAGTCGCCCGCCGGCACCGCCCCGTTCGACCCCGGCCTCACCCCCGCGTACGGGATCTTCTGGCAGGGCTGGACGAACTGGCTGCGCGGCGGCATCCTCGCCCTGCAACCCGCCGACCGGCGGGACCCGGCGGAGGTGGCCCGGTTCGCCGAGGCGTCCGCCGCGATCGGGGCGGCGTTCGACGCGGCCGGCACGCCGTACCTGGCCGCGTACCCGGGGCAGGCGTGGCCGGTCGACTCGACCGTGGCGGTGGCCTCGCTGCGGCTGCACGACGCGCTGCTGCCCTCCGGCGCGCCGCCGCCCGATCCGGTGCGGCCCGGTGCGCCATCGCCCGGCGCGCCGTCCACCGAGGCCCCGCCCGGTGCCCCGCCGCCGCCCCGGTTCGCCGGCACGGTGGCCCGCTGGCTGGACGGCGTGCGGCAGCGCCTCGACCCGCGCACCGGCCTGCTGCCGCACCGGGTCGACCCGGTCACCGGGGCGCCGGCCGAGGTGGCCCGCGCCACCTCCCAGAGCGTCATCCAACGGTTCCTGGTGGACGTCGACCCGGCGTTCGCCCGCGCGCAGTACCTGACCTTCCGGGACCGGTTCGTGGCGTCCCCGCTGGGGCTCGGCCCGGCCGTGCGCGAATACCCGGACGGCCTGGCCGGGCCGGCCGACGTGGACTCCGGGCCGCTGCTGCTCGGGGTGAGCCTGTCGGCGACCGTGGTCACCCTCGGCGCGGCCCAGTCCCAGGGCGACGCCGCGCTCGCCGGCGCGCTGGCCAACTACGGCGACCTCGTCGGCCTGCCCGTCGACACCCCGACCACCCGCCGGTACGCGTTCGGCGTCCTGCCGGTCGGCGACGCGTTCCTCGCCTGGTCGAAGACCGCCCGCCCCTGGGTGGCCGACCAGCCGGACCCGCCCCCGGCCACCGTGCGCTGGTGGTGGCGGCTGCCCCTGCTGGCGGCGCTGCTGCTGGTCGGCGCGCTCGGCTGGCTGCCCGAGCTGTTCCGCCGCTCCCGCCACGGCTCTCTCCCGGGGCGGCCCGCCGGGGACCCCCGTGGCCCCGTCGCGGGTGGCGCGGCGGGGCCGCTGCCGTAGGGTTGCTGCCGTGACGACGCGTGTGGCCGCCATCGACTGCGGGACGAACTCGATCCGACTCCTGGTCGCCGACCTGCCCGACCCGTCCGCCGGGCCGGACGCGCCGCTGGTCGACCTGAGCCGCCGGATGGAGATCGTCCGCCTCGGCCAGGGCGTCGACAAGACGGGTCGGCTCGCCCCCGAGGCGATCGAGCGGACCCGGGTGGCCCTGGCCTCGTACGCCGCCGAGATCGACACGCTCGGCGTCGACCGGGTGCGGATGTGCGCCACCTCGGCGTCCCGGGACGCCTCCAACGCCGGGGACTTCCGGGCGATGGTGGAGCGCACCCTCGGCGTCGCGCCCGAGGTGGTCACCGGCGACGAGGAGGCCCGGCTCTCCTTCACCGGCGCGGTGCGCGGCCTGCCCGCCGACGCCCTGGAGCCGTACCTGGTCATCGACATCGGCGGCGGGTCCACCGAGTTCGTGGTCGGCACCCGGGCCGGCGGCGTCGAGGCCGCGATCTCGATGGACATCGGCTGCGTCCGGATGACCGAGCGGCACCTGCTCGGCGACCCGCCCGGCCTCGACCAGATCGCCGCCGCGCAGGCCGACATCACCGTCGCGGTGGACCGCGCGCTGGAGGCCGTGCCGGGCCGGCAGGCCGCCACTTTGGTCGGGCTCGCCGGGTCGGTCACCACCGTCGTGGCCATCGCCGAGGGCCTCACGGAGTACGAGCCGGAGCGCATCCACCACGCCCGGGTGTCGTACGGCGCGGTGGCGGAGGTGACCGCCGACCTGCTGGCGAAGACCCGCGAACAGCGGCTGGCGATCCCGGTGATGCACCCGGGCCGGGCCGACGTGATCGGCGCGGGCGCCCTGGTGCTCCGCACGATCATGGAGCGGGCGGGCATGTCGACGGTGGTGGCGAGCGAGCACGACATCCTCGACGGCATCGCCTGGAGCCTGCAGTAACGGGCCGGCGGGCCGGGCTGACGCCCGGCCCGCCCGGACGGTCATCCGGTCAGGAGCACCGACGCCCCTCGTTCAGGCAGGCCGCGATCCTGCGCATCTGCTTCTCGGAGTTGATGTTGACGAAGTCGTTGTGGTCCGAGAACGGGTTGTGGTTCTCCTCCGGGAACGAGTCCAGCGCGTACTGGCCCCGGAGCTGCACGGCGCGCGGGATGTCGTAGGAGATGCTGATCCGCAGCTGCGGGATCGCCACGAAACCCTGCGGGCAGGCCCCGGTCGTCGGGTCGGCGAAGGCCAGGTGGGCCCGGTGGTTCTCGCTGTCGGTGTTCCGGCCGTCCCAGCAGCCGGGGAAGTCCTGCACCCGCATGACCTGGCTGCCGTCGGGGCAGATCGGGTAGCGGTCGGACAGCCGGTCGGCGAAGCCCGAACAGGTCCAGGTGGCGCGGGCGTTGGCCGGGCCCCGGCTGGTGGGCTTGGCGTCGCCGGTCAGCGCCCGCAGGAACCTCGGCATCGCCGTGACCTTCGCGCCCGGGTTGCCCCGGTACTCGATCAGCACCTTCGACGGCTGCACGATCCGGCCGGTGTTGTTCGGCAGCTCCAGGTTCGGCCCCTGCGGCTCCGGCAGCGGCCTGTCCCCGCCGTTGTTGTTGCCGCTGCCGTTCCCGCCGTTGTTCCCGTTCCCGCCGTTGCCGTTGTTGCCGCCGTTGTTCCCGTTGCCGCCGTTGTTGCCGCCGGGCTGGCCGCCCACGGGGCGCTCGTCGAGCGTGCAGGCGGCGAGCGCCTCCAGCCCCTGCGGCCGGGGCGCGGTGCGGCCGATCGCGATGGCGATCCGGTCGAGGGTGGCGACGCGCTTGGACTGCAACGGTCCCACGATCGCGTTCAGCGCGAAGTTCGGGCCGCCCTGACCCTTCGTGGTGACCAGCCGCTCGTTCGCCTCCGCGATCTGCTGGTCGAGCAGGTCGAGGTTGCGGTTGACCTCGTCGAGGGCCGACGCCGGCACCCCGGGCAGCTTGTCGCGGACGCTCGGGCAGCGCACGCCGGGGCTCGCGCCGCTGGCCGTCACCGGCACCGCGCGGTGCGTGGCGTGCAGGCCGTCGTAGCTGACCTCGCAGTCCACGAGCGACACCAGGCCACGGGGACGGCTGCCGGCACCGCTCATCGTCCGGGAGATCCGCTTGATCGTCTCTGCCCGTTCGGCGCGCAGGGCGCCGATCACGGACTGGTTGAGGCGCTGGTCGATCCGGCCCCGGCTGGCGGCCAGCCGGGCGTTGGCCGAGGCGAGCTGCCGGTCGAGGGCGGCCAGGTCACGCCGTACGCTGTCGCGGGCGGACGCGGGCACCGCCGGCAGCCGGTCGGCGACCCGGGGGCAGGAGGCCGCCGGTTGCACCGCGCCCAGCGCCTGGGTGTCCAGGTTGGCCCGCACCGACTTGTCGATCCGCACGACGGGCCAGAAGTACGACGAGCGGTCCCCGTTGCGGCAGGTGGTCCCGGACGCGGCCAGCACCGCGTCGGGGGTGTTGGCGTCGATCGCCAGGTTGCCGACGAAGTCGTGCAGGTGCTCCGCCCCGTTACGGATCCCGGGCTGGGCGACCGGATTGTCCGGGCTGAACTTGCCGTTGCGGTTGGTCCCGCAGTCCACGGTGAAGACGCCCTTGGACGCGTCAGGGCCCAGCCGCGGTGTCGGCACGTTGGCGGCGACCCGCTCGATGGGGACGAAGTCGTTGAGGTTGGCCTCCGCCGAGGCGCTGCCCCGGCCGCCTCCGGAGACGAACGTGACCGTGAGCGCGCCGACCGCCCCGACGGCCGCCACCACCGCCACCACCCGGCTGCCTCGGACTCTCTTCCGCTTTCTACTGCCCGCCATCGGGTTCCTCCGTCGTGCCGGACACTTCGCCGTGAAGTGCCGTCCGCCCCGGGGTACGGCCCGTCCGGCTCGTCCCGATCGGCCGGGCCGGAACGCGTAATCGACAGGTAAGAAAAGCTTCAAGACCGTGCTCGATCCGGGATCGAGTGGCCTCGCGCGCGCCGGATGCCACTCGATCCGTGTTCGAGCGCGACCTTGGCCGCAGCCTTCCGCCGCTGGGCTGGGGGTCGTTCAGTCCGACGCGAGATCGGGCCGGTGCTGCTTGATCCACGCCTGCACGTCGGCCTTCAACCACACCTTGCCCTGCATCAGGTCCGCCACCGGTTCGGGGAAGTTCCGGTGGCTGGTGATCACGTAGACCCGCTGCTTGCTGATGCCGCCCAGCATGATCCGGATCTCATGCGCGCCCACCAGCTCCATGAAACGGACGGTAGAGAGGTGACCCGACTCCTTGACCCGGGTCAACGAGTCGGTCACTGTATTGGGTATGTCGACTTCCAATCGCTCGTCCGTGCACGACCGGCAGGGGCGGGCCGTCCGGCCGCACACCCCGATGCGTCCGCTCTGGCTGTGCCGGGTGTGCGCCGCGCCCTGGCCGTGTCAGCCGGCCCGGCTGCTGCTGCTCATGGAGTACCGCCGCGACCGGGTCGGGCTGTCGGTCTACCTGGCGGGGCAGTTGTTCGAGGCGACCGGCGACCTGGTTCGGCTCAACCCGAATCCGGCCCCGACTCCCCAGGAGTTGTTCGAGCGCTTCCTGGCCTGGACGGCCGAGGCCCGGGGCGTCGTTTGACGGTACTTCGCACTGCACAGTAGTGTGCGATGCGTGGATACCACGCAGCTCCTGAAAGGCGTGCTGGATCTCGCGGTCCTCGCCGTGCTCCGGGAGGAGGACGGCTACGGCTACGACATCCTGCGCCGCCTCCGCGAGGCCGGCCTGGACGAGGTCGGCGACGCCTCCGTCTACGGCACGCTGCGGCGACTCTTCGCCGCCGGCCTGCTGACCACGTACGTCGTGCCGAGCGAGTCCGGCCCGCACCGCAAGTACTACTCGCTCAACGCCGCCGGCCGGGACCAGCTGACCCGCTCCGGCAAGCTCTGGCGCTCGTTCGCCACCACCATGGACACTCTGCTCGACGATCGGGGGATGGCAGCGTGACTGTCATGGAGCAGGAGATCGCGGACTACGTGACCCGGGTCCGGGCCGCCCTGGCGGACCTGCCGCCCCAGGTCCGCGACGAGTTGACCGAAGACCTTCCGGAGCACCTCGCCGAGGTCGCCGCCGAGGGAGACGGGTCGCTGGTCGACCGGCTGGGCGCGCCCGAGGCGTACGCCATGGAACTGCGCACGGCGGCCGGCGCGGGGGGTCCGGCCGCCGCGCGCAACCTGGACCAGCGGGCGGCCGCCGCCGTGGCCCAGGTCCGCGCCCGGCTGCGCGCGGCCGACGTCCGGGTCGGCCCGATCCTCGGGTACGCCTCGGCGAGCGAGTACCTGCGCCTGCTCCGCCCCGCCTGGTGGGTGCTGCGTGGCTACCTGGCGGCCATGCTGATCACCGTCGTCACGACGGGTGTGCCGTTCGGACTGCTGCCCAGGCTGGGCGGGAGCACGCTCGCGGCGCTGCTGCTGCTCGGCGTCTGCGTGGTCGCCTCGGTGTGGCTGGGCAGGCGCACCGCCGCGCTGACCCGCTGGCCCCGGATCGCACTGTGGGCCGGCACGGCGATCCTGGCCGTCTTCGCGTTCGTCGGCTTCGTCGACGCGGACGACCGGCTGGGCTGGAACGAGTCCGGCTACGAGTCCACCTCGGTGGACGCGCCGTACATCGGCGACGTCTTCGTCTACGACAGCGAGGGTCGCCTCGTCGAGAACGCCCGGCTGTTCGACCAGAACGGCAACCCGATCCGGATCGGCTACCCGGAGTGCGAGCGCGCGGGGCTGCCCGAGTCGGGGCGGGCGCTGCCCGTCTACCCGTACTGCCCGGAGAACGCCCCGTTCCAGGCCGGACCGGTCGGGGCGCGCCCGGCACCCGCCGGCCCGCCGCTGCCCACGCCGACCGGCGGCGCGACGCCGTCCGACGGCGCGGCGCCCGTGCTGCCTGCCCCGACGCCGACCGACGGCGCGACGCCCGTGCTGCCTGCCCCGACGCCGACCGGCGGCGCGACGACGGGGCAGTCCGCCCCGGTTCCGCCCGGTGAGCCGGCCGGGCGGGCCCCGGCACCAGCCCCGCCCGGCGAGGCCACGCTCGGGCCGCTGCCGACCGCCGCACCCACCTCGACGCCCTCACGCTGACCGCCCGCCAGCGTCGACAGCTCCCATTCTTGGACACTTTCCGCTCACAACGAACACGAAGCGTCCAAGATCCACCGGTTCCCCCGTGCCCTCGGGTGCGGGGGAACCGGCGCGGGCGCCCGCGTACGTACGTACGTGCGTTCGGGTGGGTGCTTCGGCGGCGTGCGGGGCGTTAGGAAGGGGCCCTTCCTATACAGAAAGCGTTAACAGGGTGCCCTTCCTTACAAATGGCTGAACGGACGAGTCATGCGGGACCACGTTCTCCGATCTTGGTCGCTACGGTGTCGTCTGCTCGTCCATCCCCTCGGAAGGAACTCCCGTGCCAGAGCCGGTCGCCCCGCACCCCGCCGCGCCGCCCGAGGACGCGCCGCACCCCGCCGACCAGCCCGCGGCCCGGGACCCCGAACAGCCCGAGCCTGAGCAGGCCGTGACCGAGCGGGCCGAGCCCGACCGGGCCGAACCCGACCAGGCTGGGGCCGAGAGTGCGCAGGCCGGAAGCAAGGACGAGCCGGGCGGTGCCGGGCAGGGCGCGGGCGCGGCGGCGGGGCAGCAGGACGGGCCGGGCGAGGACGGGGACGGGGGCGGGCCGTCGGAGCCGAGGCGGTCCGTGGCCCGCAAGGTGGTCGGCGTGGTCGCCGCGCTGCTCGCCGTCGGGGTGGTGGCGGCGCTGAAGTTCGGGCTCGGCGGTGCCGTGGCCGCCGCCCTGGACGAGGACGCGACCGCGAAGGCGAAGGCCGGCGACTGCCTCGCCGAGCTGCCGGACGTGGCCGAGGGCGAGCGCAAGGACGCCCGCGGCGCGGAGGTGGTGGCCTGCACGTCGACGGAGGCGGTGTACACGGTGGTCGGTCGTCTCGACGGGCAGACCGAGGCGCAGGCGCGCACGGGCGAGGCGTGCGAGCCGTTCCTCCAGCCCGGGCAGGCGGGTTACTTCTTCTACAACATCAAGCCGGGCAGCACCGGCTACCTGCTCTGCCTCACCCGCAAGGCGGCCTGACCCAGGAGTCACCGGCAGCGAAACAGGAGGTGAACGCCACTGCTCAGGCGTCTTCCGGCGGCGGTCGCGGCGTGGCAGGCTCACGGCACGTAGGAACACCCTGCGACCAGCCAACGATGACTGACCGCGAGGAGGACGGGCCGATGGGCGAGATGGTGAGCTTCGCCAGCAACGGGGGGACGAGCGAGGGGTATCTCGCGATACCCTCCGGCGGTGCGGCCAACCCGGCGGTCATCGTCATTCAGGAGTGGTGGGGTCTCGTGCCCCACATCCGGTCGGTGGCGGACCGCTTCGCCGAGGCCGGTTTCGTGGCGCTCGCCCCGGACTTCTACCACGGCGAGTCGACCGGCGAGCCGGACGAGGCCCGGCGGCTGCTGATGGGCCTGCAGATGGACGAGGCGGCGAAGGACATCGCCGGCGCGGCGGAATACCTGGCGGGGCGGCCCGAGGTGGCGGGCAAGGTCGGCTGCGTCGGCTTCTGCGCGGGCGGCAGCCTGGCCCTGTGGTCGGCGACGCTGTCGGAGCGGATCGTCGCCACGGCCGGCTTCTATCCGATGCTGCCGTGGGAGAAGATGCGCCCCGAGTGGGCCGACTACGCGGGCAAGTCGGCGATCATCCACTGCTCCGAGGAGGACGGCACCTCGGCCGCACCGGGCGTGCAGACGGCCCGTGCCGCGATCGAGGCGGCCGGCGGCACCTGCACCCTCTACGACTACCCGGGCAGCCGGCACGCGTTCTTCAACGACGACCGGCCGGAGGCGTTCGACCAGCGGGCCTCGGCCAGCGCCTGGGCCCGCACCCTCGAGCTGTTCCGGGCGAAGCTTGGCTGAGGCCCGCACCCCCGGCGCTGAGGGCCGTGCCCCCGGCGCTGAGGCCCGTACCCCCGACGAGGTGGTCGCCCGCGCCGCGCGGGCGACCGACCTGGTCGACCTCGACGGCGCGGTCAGCGACTGCTTCGCGTGCCCGCGCCTCGTCGCCTGGCGGGAGGAGGTCGCCCGCACGAGGCGGGCGGCCTTCCGCGACCAGACCTACTGGGGGCGGCCGGTGCCCGGCTTCGGCATCGCCGACGCCCGGATCGGCATCCTCGGCCTGGCCCCCGCCGCGCACGGCGGCAACCGCACCGGGCGCATCTTCACGGGCGACCGCTCCGGCGACGTGCTCTTCGCCGCCCTGCACCGCGCCGGCCTGGCCAACCAGCCGACGAGCGTCGCCGCCGACGACGGCCTCGCGCTGCGCGACACCCGGATCTTCGCCGCCGTGCGCTGCGCGCCGCCGGACAACAAGCCGACCCCGGCGGAGCGGGACACCTGCGCGCCGTGGCTGCACCGGGAGGTCGCGCTGATCCGGCCCACCCTGCGTGTCGTGGTCGCGCTGGGTGCGTTCGCGTGGGCCGCGTGGTGGCCGGCGCTCCGCGAGGTGTACGGCGTGCGCCCGCCCAGCCCGCGACCGGCGTTCGGCCATGGGGCACACTGGTCCGGCACGGCCGCACCGGCGCTGCTGGGGTGTTACCACGTCAGCCAGCAGAACACGTTCACCGGGCGGCTGACACCGGGGATGCTGGACGACGTGTTCGCCCGGGCGAAGCAACTGGCCGGAGTGGACTGACGGGCGTGGGGCGGTGCCGATGGACCTCAGCGTGCTGCGCAGGTGGTGGCCGATCGTCGCGGTGACGGCCCTGCTCGCCGCCGCCGCGGTGGCCGCCGGACACTCGTCGCTCGGCGCGAGCCGCATCCCGCCCGCCGCCGACAACATCCCGTACGTGCCGGAGTACCCGACGGCGCAGCCGCCGCCGTCGATCCCGGTGGAGCCGCGCGACGCCGGGGAGGCCACCCGCGCGCACATCCCCGAGTGGCTGGGCACCGTCGCGATGGTGCTGCTCGGTCTGGCGATCGCGGTCGCCCTCGGCTACGTGGGCTGGACGCTGCTGCGCGGGGTGGCCCGCCGCACCTCGCGGGCCCTGCCGGCCGACCGGGCGCGGCGTACCGCCGAGGGCACCGCCCGCGAGGTGGTGGCCGCGCTCGACGCCGGCCTGGTCGAGCTGGACGACGCCGACGTCGACCCGCGCACGGCCGTGATCGCCTGTTGGGTGCGGCTGGAGGAGGCCGCCGACGCGGCGGGGGTGGCCCGGCACACCGGCGACACGCCCACCGACCTGGTGACCCGCCTGCTGCGCGGCGACCCCGACGCGGGGGTGCCGGCGATCGTCAGCGCCGACGTGCTGGCCGAGTTCGCCCACGTCTACCGGGAGGCCCGGTACGCGACCCGCCCGGTCGACGAGCGCACCCGCGACCAGGCCCGCGCCGCGCTGCGCCGGCTGCGCGGCGAGCTGACGGCGATAGCGGCCGGGACGACCGTCGCGGCCGGGGCCGCCGGAGCGGGCACTGCCACGGGAGCCGGCACCGCCGCCGGGGGGCCGGCGTGAGCACCAGCATCGACGACCTGCTCGGCTCCGCCGAGGAGGAGCCCGCGCAGGAGCGGGCCGCCCGGGGCGGCCGGGTCGGCGGCGCGCTGAAGGCCCTCGCAATCGCCGGGGCGCTGACCGCCGTGGTGGTAGCCGGCCTGCGGGCCGTCGGGTTGCAGCTCTCGCTGTGGGTGGTCGTCGCCGGGGTCCTCGCCCTGTTCGCCGTGCGTCGGGTCACCGCCGCGCTCGCCCCGCCGCCACCGCCCCGGTCGGGGGCCCGCATCCCGGCGGGCGAGGAGGACGGCCACTACCACTGGGCCGCCCGGGACGCGCTGCGCGCCGCGATCAACGGCTGGGAACGGCCGCTGGACTGGTCGTCGGGCAACCCCCAGCGGTTCGCCGAGCGGATCCTGCCCCGCCTCGGCGAGCTGGCCGACGAGCGGCTGCGCCAGCGGCACGGCGTGACCCGCGAGTCCGACCCGGCGCGGGCCCGCGCCCTGCTGGGCGACCGGCTCTCGACGTTCCTGGACACCCCGCCCCGCCGCACCCCGTCGCCGCGCGACCTCGCGGCGATCGTCGCCGAACTGGAGAAGATCTGATGAAGGACGTGGACCGGACCGTGCCCGCCGCCGAGGTCGGCCGCCTGGCCCGGGCGGTGCTGGACGCGGTCGGCTCGGTCGTGGTGGGCAAGCGGGAGGCCCTGGAGCTGGTCCTCGCCGGCATCCTGGCCGGCGGCCACGTGCTGCTGGAGGACCTGCCCGGCCTGGGCAAGACGCTGACCGCCCGCTCCTTCGCCCAGGCGCTCGGGCTGGACTTCCGCCGGCTCCAGTTCACCCCCGACCTGCTTCCCGCCGACGTGACCGGCTCCTTCCTCTACGACCAGCGCAGCGGCGACTTCTCCTTCCGCGCCGGCCCGGTCTTCACCAACCTGCTGCTCGCCGACGAGATCAACCGGACGCCGCCGAAGACCCAGTCGGCGCTGCTGGAGGCGATGCAGGAGAAGCAGGTCTCGGTGGAGGGCGTCACATACCGGCTCGACGAGCCGTTCCACGTGCTGGCCACCGCCAACCCGATCGAGTACGAGGGGACGTACCCGCTGCCGGAGGCGCAGCTCGACCGGTTCCTGCTGCGGGTGTCGTTCGGCTACCCGGACGGCGAGGAGGAGTGGGAGGTGCTGCGCCGGCGGATGGGCCGCCGCCGCGAGGAGGCCGAGATCGCCCCGGTCGTCGACGCCGCCACCCTGCGGGCCATGCAGGTCGCCCTGGAGAACGTGGTGGTGGAGGACTCCATCGGCCGCTACATCGTGGCGCTCACCGCGGCCACGCGGGAGCACCCGTCGGTGCTGGTCGGGGCGTCGCCGCGCGGCTCGCTGGCGCTGCTGCTGCTGGCCCGCGCGCGGGCGGTCTTCGCCGGCCGGGACTACGTGGTGCCCGAGGACGTCAAGGAGGTGGCCGCACCGGCCCTGGCGCACCGGATCACGCTGCGCCCGGAGATGTGGCTGCGCCGCGTCGACCCGTCCTTCGTGGTCGGGGAGGTGCTCGACCAGACCCCGGCCCCGGCCAGCGGCGCGCTGCCGAGCTACGCGGCCGGCCGGCCGGGGCGCTGACGGCCGTGTCCACCCCCGAGGGGCCGCAGGCGGCGGGCTGGGCGCCCACCCGGGCGCTGGGCCGGGCGGTGCTGCTGGCGGGCCTGCTGCTGATCGCCGGGGTGCTGCTCGGCCGGGTCGACCTGGTCGTGCTGGCCGCGCCGTTCGCGCTCGGCACCGCGTACGCGCTGCGCCGCCGGCCCACGGCGGGCCCGCAGCTGTGGATCACCGCGGACGACGGGCACCTCGTCGAGGGCGGCGAGTTCACCGGCACGGTCAGCGTCGGCAACCCGGACACGGTCGGCTACGACGTGGCGGTGGTGCGCACCCGCGTCTCGCCGTGGCTGCTGGTGGAGCGGGCCGGCTTCGGCGGGGCCCGGGTCGACCTGTCCCGCAGCGGCGTGGACCGGCCCTTCGTGACCGTCGTCGACACGGGCACGGCCGTCGACCTGGAGCTGGCCGGGAAGGCCCGGCGCTGGGGCCGGCATCCGATCGGCCCGGCCGGGGCGCGGGTCGCCGCCGCCGGGGGGATGCTGGTCTCCCGGGCGGCGATCACCGAGCCGGTCCGGTTCCGGGTGTACCCGAAGACGGAGCCGTTCGAGGCGGTGGAGGCGATGCCCCGCGCCGCCGGCCTGGTCGGCGCGCACCACTCCCGCCGGCCCGGCGAGGGCGGCGAGCTGGCCGGGGTGCGGGTCTTCGGCCCCGGCGACCGGCTGCGCCGCGTCGACTGGCGGGTGTCGCTGCGGGCCCGGCAGCTGCACGTGGCCGCCACCCTGTCGGACCGGGACGCCGAGGTGGTCGTCCTGCTCGATGTGCTCGCCGAGGCGGGCCGCTCCGGTGGCGTCGGCGGGGCCGCGTCGGTGCTGGACACCACCGTGCGGGCCGCCGCCGCGATCGGCGAGCACTACCTGCACCGGGGCGACCGGGTGGCGCTGCTGGAGTACGGCCCGGCGGCCCGTCGGCTGCGCCCCGCCACCGGCCGCCGGCAATACCTCACGCTGCTGGAGTGGCTGCTCGACGTGCGCGCCGAGGCGTCGCCGCACGAGCCGTACGACCAGGTCTTCGGGCCGCAGATCCTCTCCTCGGACGCGCTGGTGGTGGTGCTCACCCCGCTGCTGGACGAGCGGTCCGCCCAGATGCTGGCCCGGATGGCCCGTTCCGGGCGGTTCGTGGTGGCGGTGGACACGCTCCCGGACGACCTGCCGCCGCCGGGCCGGCAGGGCTGGTCCGAGGTGGCGTTCCGGCTGTGGCGGATCGACCGGGACACGATGATCGGCCAGCTCCGCGAGCACGGCGTGCCGGTGGTCCGCTGGGCGGGCGCGGGCAGCCTCGACCAGGTGCTGCGCGACGTGGCCCGGCTCGCCACCGCCCCGAGGGTGGGCGGCCGGTGAGCGGGACAGCCCGGCCGGTGAACGGGACAGCCCGGCCGACGGGTGACGAGAGGCGGTGCCGGTGAACCCGGTCGAGGTGGTGACCGAACGCGCCCGGGCGGCCCGCTCGGCGGTCAACCGGGTCAGCGCGGCCCCGCTGCTGGTGCGCGCCGGGATCTTCGGCGCGACGCTGGCGGGGCTGCTGCTGGCGTACCCGGCGCAGGTCCTCACCGGCCGCCCGCTGGCCGCCCTCGTGCTGGTGGCGCTGCTGCCGGCGATCGGGCCGCGCCGGATCTGGCCGACGTTCGCCGCCCTCGTCGCGGTCGGCGGCTGGCTGCTGGCCACCGAGGGATACGGCCGCCCGGTCGCGTTGTGGCGGCTGCTCGCCGTGGCGGCTGCCCTCTACCTCGCCCACTCGCTGGCGGCGCTGGCGGCGCTGCTGCCGTACGACGCGGTGGTGGACCCGGAGCTGGTCGTGCGCTGGCTCACCCGGGCCGGCGGGGTGCTGCTCGCCTCGGCGGTGCTGGGGGTGCTCCTCGTCCAGGTCGCCGACGCCGGGCCCGACCGGGGGCACCTCGGCGTGACGGTCGTCGGGTTGCTGGTGGCGGTGGCGGTGGCCGCGTTGCTGGGGTGGCTGCTGCGTCGCAAATGACGGAACGGGAATGCACGTTGTGCAGGTCACAGGTGTTGTGCTCCGTCACAAAGGGGGGTCTCGAAAGGGGTTAGCGGAGCCGGCCGGGGAAAGATGGTAGGCGTGAATCCGAAGCGGATCCTTGTCGTCGGTGCCGGGCACGTCGGTCTCTACGCCGCCCTTCGCCTGTCGAAGAAGCTCTCCTCGCGTGAGGCGGAGGTCGTCGTCGTCGACCCGCAGCCGCACATGACGTACCAGCCGTTCCTTCCGGAGGCGGCGGCCGGCAACATCTCCCCCCGGCACTCCGTGGTGCCGCTGCGGCGGGAGTTGCGGCGGTGCAAGGTGGTGGCCGGCACGGTCACCCGGATCGAGCACGACCGCAAGGTCGCCACCGTGCAGCCGATCAGCGGCCCGACCCGGGAGATCCCCTACGACCACGTCGTGGTGGCCCCCGGCTCGGTCTCCCGCACGCTGCCGATCCCCGGCCTGCACGAGCACGGCATCGGCTTCAAGACCATCGGCGAGGCCATCTACCTGCGCAACCACGTGCTGGACCGGCTCGACGTGGCGGCGGCCACGCAGGACGCGCAGGTGCGCCGCAGCGCCCTGACGTTCACCTTCGTCGGCGGCGGGTACGCGGGCATCGAGGCGCTGGCCGAGATGGAGGACATGGCCCGCGACGCGCTGCGCTACTACCCGGAGCTGGAGCCGGAGGACATGCGCTGGGTGCTCGTCGAGGCGACCCAGCGGGTGCTGCCCGAGGTCGACCGGGACATGGGCGCGTACACGGTGCAGCAGCTGCTCAAGCGGAACATGGACATCCGGCTGGACACCCGCCTGGAGTCCTGCGTCGACGGGGTGGTGAAGCTCTCCGACGGCGACAGCTTCCGCTCCGACACGATCGTCTGGACGGCCGGCGTCAAGCCGTCGCCGATGCTGGACGCCACCGACTTCCCGCGCGACGAGCGCCGCCGCGTCACCTGCCTGCCGACCCTCCAGGTCGTCGACGGCGACCGGGTGGTCGAGGGCGCGTGGAGCGCCGGCGACTGCGCGGCGGTGCCGGACCTGACCAAGGAGCCGGGCAACTTCTGCTCGCCCAGCGCCCAGCACGCGGTGCGCCAGGCCGCCCGGATGGCCGACAACATCGCCAACGTGATCCGTGGCCGTGAGCCGGTGGACTACAAGCACAAGCACGCGGGCAGCGTGGCCAGCCTCGGCCTGCACAAGGGCGTCGCCCAGGTGTACGGCATCAAGATGACCGGCTGGCCGGCGTGGTTCATGCACCGGACGTACCACATGTCGCGGATCCCGTCGTTCAACCGCAAGGTCCGGGTCGTGGTCGACTGGTCGCTGGCGTTCTTCCTCAAGCGTGAGGTGGTCGCGCTCGGTCAGCTGCACGACCCGCGCGAGGAGTTCGCCGAGGCGTCCCAGCCGAGGTGAGGAAGGCTCAGACCCGCCAGATCCAGGCGTCGGCGACCCGCTCGGCCGGGCCGTAGAGCTGGTCCAGGGTCGCCCGCAGGTCGTCGGCGTGGCGGGTGCCGTCGGCCACCGCGAAGCAGGACGCGCCCCAGCGGTCGGCGTCCCGGGCCGCCTGTCGCCGCTCCCGGTCGCCGATCGCCGGCCGGCCGCCCCGCTTCGCCACCTCGCTGAGCAGGTACGACGTGGGGCGCTTCCAGGTGCCCATGGCGGCCGTGCCGCCCTTGCCGTACGGGGCGATGAAGAAGCCCTCGGGCATGCCGAACGCGGCGTCGGCGGCCGTGGCCCAGCGCATCGGCCACGGCTCCTTCGGCGTGGGCAGCGGCACCGGCACCAGCACCCCGCCGGGGCGGACGCACTCCCGCCAGTGGCCGGCCGAGATGAACTCCGGCAGCGCCGGCCGCTCGGCCGTGGGCAGGGGGGCCGGCAGGACCGGCAGCAGCGCGAGCCCGACCGCCGCCGGGACCAGCCGGCGGGCCCGGCCGGTGCCGCGTAGCGCCCGGTCCACGGCCAGCACCAGCAGGGTGCCGGCCAGCGGCAGCACCGCCAGGGCGAACCGCATCGGCAGCGCCCCGTCCACCACGGGCAGGCCCGCCAGCAGGGCGTACGGGCCGGGGATGCTGGTCCGGTCGCCGCGGACGACCACGTCCGGGCCGAGCGACAGGGCGCCCATGACCAGCGCCCCGGCCGCGCAGGCGAGCACCAGTGGGCGGCGGCCCAGCCAGACCGCGCAGCCGAGGGTGACCACGAGCAGGGGCCAGCCGAGGAAGGTGTTGTATTCGGCCGGGCCGGTGGTGAGCCGGGCCGCCTCGTCGCTGCCGGCCGCCGACAGCGGGGAGAGCGTCCACCAGCTGACCAGGTCGGCCGAGAAGTAGTGCGGGCTGAACATGCCGTCGGCGACGCCCTGCGGGCCGGCGAACTGGAACCACAGCGGGTATCCCAGCACGAGCAGGGCGAGCCCGGCGGCGACCAGCATCCCACCGGCGAAGCCGGGCAGCGCCCGGCGCAGCAGCGCCCGGTCGGCCAGCGCGTACGCGACGGCCATCACCAGCAGCGTCAGCGCGCAGAGGAAGAGCACCTCCTCGCCGACGAACACCTGGACGCTGACCACGACGGCGAGGCCGACGGCGGAGGTGAGCATGCGGCGGCGGTCCGGCCCGCCCAGCGGGTCGGCCGCGCGCAGCAGCCGGACCACCAGCCAGACGATCACCGGCACCAGCCACTGGGCGGTCATGTGCAGGTGGCTGTTGGTCTGCGAGACGATGCCCGGCCCGAAGCCGCACAGCCCGGCCCCGAGCGCGGCGGCGAGCCGTTGCGCCCCGAGGACGCGGGTGAAGAGCAGGTACCAGGCGAGGGCGGTGCCGGCGAGGTTGAGCCCGGCGAGCAGGGCGAAGGTGACCGGCGCGCCGAACAGCAGGGTGACCGGGGCGAAGGCCACCCCGAGTGCGATGACCGTGGTGTTGGCCATCAGGTTGACCCCGTCCGGGGCGTTGAGCCGGTCGGTGAGCAGCCCGAAGTCGCCGAGCAGGGCGCGCGAGTCGACGGCCAGGAACCACTCGTACAGCGTCTGGTCCTCGGGGTTGAGCGCCAGCACCCGGCCGGACGGGTCGGGCCAGAGCCCGTGGGTGACCCAGCCCGCCAGGGCCGTGAACAGCAGCCCGACGAGCAGGTCGGCCCGGTGCCGGGCGACGGCGGCCCGCAGCCGGACCCACCGGCCTGCGGCCCGGGCCGGTACGTCGGAACGGACTGCCTGCTCGGGGGCGGCGTCGGGGGCCGTGGGGGCTGCGCTGCTCACGGGTCGACCCTAGTGCGGGAGTGCCGGCGGGGTACGCCGGGTCGTGGCGGACCCGCTACGGTGACACTGCACCGGCGCGTGGGCGACGCGCGGGGCCGCCCAGCCCGGGTGGTGGAACGGCAGACACGGCCGCCTTAAAAGCGGCTGCCGCAAGGCGTGCGGGTTCGACCCCCGCCCCGGGCACGCGCAGCACGGTGATCCGCGCCGGTGCCGGCGAGGGCCTCACCGGCGGGTCTCTCAGCTTCTTCACAGCTCCTGCGCCGGTCGGTGATCTCCACGGCGTCGAGCGGGGCGTCTACCCTGGAAGGGCACGTTCACGTGCGACGACCCCCTGAGGGAGGCCTGACAGTGAAGACTTCGAACCCGGTGCTCGCCCGACTCGGCCAGGCGGCCGAGCGGGAACGGGCCACCGGGTACGCCCCGACCGGGCCCTACGGGCAGCCCGGCTATCCGCAGCAGTACCCGGGCGCGACGGGCTACCCGGCCGCGCCGCCCACCGTGACGCCGATGTCGATCGACGACGTGGTGGTCAAGACCGTCGTGTTGCTGGGCATCCTCGGCGCATCCGCCGCGGCGGCCTGGGTGCTCGTCCCGGACGCGCTGCTCGGCGTGGCCTGGATCGGCGCGGCGGTCGTGGGCCTGGTCCTCGGCCTGATCATCTCCTTCTCCCGGATGGCGAACCCGGCGCTGGTCATCGCGTACGCCGTCGTCGAGGGCGTCTTCGTCGGCATGGTGAGCAAGGCGTTCAACTCGCTCTACGACGGCATCGTGCTCCAGGCCGTGGTGGCCAGCTTCGGCGTGTTCTTCCTGATGGCCATGCTCTACAAGGCGCGGGTCATCCGGGCCACCCCGAAGTTCGTCCGGGGCATGGTCGCGGCGATGGTCGGCCTGTTCGCGGTCATGTTGATCAACCTGGTGCTGGCGCTGTTCGGCGTCAACACCGGCCTGCGCGACGGCAGCCCGCTGGCCATCGGCTTCAGCCTGGTCTGCATCGTGGTCGCCTCGCTGAGCTTCGTGCTCAGCTTCGCGGAGGTCGAGGAGGGCGTCCGGATGGGGCTGCCCCAGCGCTACTCCTGGACGGCGGCGTTCGGCATCCTGGTCAGCCTGGTCTGGCTCTACATCGAGATCCTGCGCCTGCTGAGCTACTTCCAGGGCGACGACTGACCCTCGTCGCTCGACGGCGCCCGCCCCGCGATCTCGCGGCGGCGGGCGCCGTCGTGTTCCGGCCCGGGCGTCCGCCGGCCGCCGCCGGCTGCGCCGGGCGCGCGGCGACCGCAGGGGGTACGTCGGCCCGGCGTCCGTAGACTCGGCGCGGTGAGCGCAGCGGAACTGGGCCGGGCGGTGGATCTGCTGGTCCGTCAGGTCGGGCACTGGCAGCAGCCGCGCTGGGCGGCCTCGGCCGGCGGCGGCAACGTGCCCCGGGCCGATCTGGTGCACCGGCTGGTGCAGGAGATCGCGAACCTCGCCGCCGACGCCGAGGGGCAGCCCCGCCGGGCGGTGCCCCGGCTCGACAACGACCTCGCCCTGCCCGACCAGCTCCGGGTGGTCGCCGCCGACCTGCTGGCGGCGGCCCCGCCGGACGCGGTGCTGCACCGGGCCGCCGCCGAGGTGACGGCGACCCGGTCCGTGCTCTGACCCGCGTGCTCTGACCCGCGCGCTCCCGGTCACCCGCGCGGGCAGCGCGAGCGCCGGGAGGCATGGCGCGGCTTAGCTCAGGCGTTCGAGGACCATGGCCATGCCCTGGCCGCCGCCGACGCACATCGTCTCCAGGCCGATGCTCTTGTCGTGCCACTCCAGCGCGTTGAGCAGCGTGCCGGTGATCCGGGCGCCGGTCATGCCGAACGGGTGGCCGACGGCGATCGCCCCGCCCATCACGTTCAGCTTCTCCTCGTCGATGCCGAGCTGCCGGTAGGAGGGGATGACCTGGGCGGCGAACGCCTCGTTGATCTCGACCAGGTCGACGTCGCCGATGGTCATCCCGGCGCGGCGCAGGGCCTGCTTCGACGCCTCCACCGGCCCGAGGCCCATGATCTCGGGGGAGAGGGCGGTGACGCCGGTGGAGACGATCCGCGCCAGCGGGGTGAGGCCGAGGTCCCGGGCCCGCTGGGCGCTCATGATCACCACGGCGGCGGCCCCGTCGTTGAGCGGGCAGCAGTTGCCGGCGGTGATCCGGCCGTCGGGGCGGAACACCGGCTTGAGCCCGGCGACGCCCTCCAGGGTCACCCCGGGACGGGGGCCGTCGTCGGTGTCGACCACGGTGCCGTCGGGCGTGGTGACCGGGGTGATCTCCCGGGCCCAGAAGCCGTCGGCGATCGCCTTCTCGGCCAGGTTCTGGCTGCGTACGCCGAACGCGTCCATGTCGGCGCGGCTCACGTCGTACGCCTGGGCGAGGTTCTCGGCGGTCTGCCCCATTGCCAGGTAGATGTCGGGCAGCTCCCCGGTGGAGCGGGGGTCGGCCCAGACCTCCGCGCCGCCCTCGGCCCGCCGCGCCGAGCGCTCCCGGGCGGCGGCGAAGCGCGGGTTCTCCCAGCCGCCGCCGACCAGCGCCTGCGCCTCCGGCGGGAGCGCGTCGGAGTTGCCGCGCGCGTACCGGGAGACGGTCTCCACCCCGGCGGAGACGAACACGTCGCCCTCGCCGGCCCGGATCGCGTGCATCGCCATCCGGGTGGTCTGCAGCGACGAGGCGCAGTAGCGGGTGAGCGTGGCACCGGGCAGGCCGTCGAGGCCCAGCAGGGTGGCGACCACGCGGGCCATGTTGAAGCCCTGCTCGCCGCCGGGCAGGCCGCACCCGAGGTAGAGGTCGTCGATCTCGGTGGGGTCGAGCTGGGGGACCTTGTCCAGGGCGGCCCGGACGATGGTGGCGGCGAGGTCGTCGGGGCGGACGTCGCGCAGGGAACCCTTGTGCGCCCGACCGATGGGGGAGCGGGCGGTGGCGACGATGACGGCGTCGCGGGACGACTCAGTCGGCATGAACCAACGTTAACTTGGCGGTAACCTACCGGGAAGCGGAGCGACCAGCGGGAAATGTCACCCCTGACCGCCGCGCACCAGGGTCGGCCCGATCACTGGCGGGAGGCGACGTTCGCGGCGGCGGCGACGGCCGGGAGCAGGGCGTGCGCCCAGATCCGGTACCCGTCGGCGGACGGGTGGAAGCCGTCGTGGCAGAACGTGCCGGCGTCGGCCCGGAACACCGGGCCGGTCTCCGTGCCCAGGTCGACCACCGTGCCGCCCGCGTCGAGCGCGGCGGCCGTCTGCGCGCGGGCGATCCGCCGGCCGGACCAGCCGACCAGCTGCCGCAACGGCGGCGCGATCGCGCGGGCCGCGCCGAGATCCGGGCAGGTGCCGACGACCACCTCGACCTGCGCCTCGCGCAGCCGCCGCACGGCCGACCCGAGGTAGGCCCCGGCCTCGGCCGGGCTGCGCAGCGCGGTCGCGTCGTTGGCGCCGATCAGGACCACCGCCACGTCGGGGCGCGGGCCGAGCAGCGCCCGGGCCACCTGGGTGGCCAGGTCGGTGGAGCGGGAGCCGGACACCCCGACGCTGGACAGGTGCACCCGCCGGCCGGTCGGCCCCTCGGCGAGCAGGTTGGCCAGTTGGCCGCCGACGGTGTCGCCGAGCCGGGCCACCCCGACCCCCAACGCGGACGAGTCGCCGAGCAGGACCAGCCGCAGCGGCGGCGCGCCGGCCCGGCCGATCGTGGCGCGCAGGGCCAGGCCCAGCTCGGGCTGCGCGTACGGGCGGTTGCGGGCCAGGAACGCCTCGCCGGCCAGGACGGCCGCGCCGCCGATCGTCCCGGCGACCAGGGACACCGCCGCCGCCCGGCCCAGCCGGACGGCGAGCTCCGCGCCGAGCCCCCGGTCACCACCACCGCGCCTGCCGCCCTGCTCGGTCATGGCTGTCCTTCCAGTGTGGGTGAGTCGGCGGTCGGGCCGGCCTGCGGCACCGCGCCGACGCCGAAGAAGGCCCGCCGACGCAGCTGCGCCCACCGCCCGCCCGGCCCGCGGTCGCGGCCCCGGACCTGGGTGGCGCTGACCTCCGTGCCGGCGTGCCGGGCCGCCTCCTGGGCCGCCTCCGGCAGCGACCGGACGCCCTCGCCGCGGGCGAGCCCGGGGCGGCGCTCCTGCACCCCGCCGAGCGCGGAGAGCACCGTCGGCAGCAGCGCGGCGGCGGCCACCGCATACCCCTCTGCGGAGGGATGGAACCGGTCCCAGGCGAACATCCGGGTCGGCTCGGCGACGAAGCGGGGGCCGAGCAGGTCGCCGAGGGAGACCGTCCAGCCGCCCGCCTCGACCACCGCCACCGTCTGGGCGGCGGCGAGCTGCCGGCTCCACCGCCGGGCCAGCCAGCGCAGCGGCGGCTGGATCGGCTGGATCGCCCCGAGGTCGGGGCAGGTGCCGACCACCACCTCGCAGCCGACCCCGCGCAGCGCGCGGACCGCGTCGACCAGGTAGCGCACCGCCAGGGCCGGCGGGGTGCGGTTGGTGACGTCGTTGCCGCCGATCAGGATCACCGCCACGTCGGGCGACACCTCCAGCGCGGCCTCCACCTGCGGCTTCAGGCCGGAGGAGATGGCGCCCACCACGGCGAACCGGTGCAGCCGGACCGGCCGGTGCAGCCGGCGGGACAGCCCGGTGGCCAGCAGCGAGCCGGGCGTCTCCCGGCGGCGGTGCACGCCGTAGCCGGCGGCGGAGGAGTCGCCGAGGACGACCATGGTCAGCGGCGGGCCGGGGAGCTTCGCGCCGTAGACGCCGTCGCAGCGGGGCGGGGGCGCCTCGGCCATCGGGATGGTGCGGCGGGCCTGCCGGGCCTGGCCGAGCAGGACGCCCGTCGTCGCCGCGGCGGCCGCGGCGGTGGCGCCCGTGCCGATCGCCGCGACGCGGGCCACCCGCCGCGCACGCTGCCAGCGTGGGCCGAGCTGCCAGCGCGGAGCGGACTGCTCGCGCGGACCGGCCGGTGCGACGGAACCAGCGACCCCAGCGACCCCCATGCACCGACATTATCGCGCCGGTACGACACGCCGCTGTCGTCGTACTGCCCGGTTTCTGGCTGGGAGGCGACTGTTGCGGGTACCCCTTGCGGGGACACGGCACGCTGTGGAGTCGGAAGGGGCGTGGAGATGGGGAAGACACTGAAGCGCGGCGCGGCGTTCGTGGCGCTGGCCCGGGCACTGACCGCCGGGGCACGGGGCGGCCCGTCGCTGGGGGCCCGGCTGGCGGCGCTGCCCCGGATGATCCGGGCCACCACCCGCGGCGAGTACGACGGCGGCCTCCGGCTGGCCCTGATGACCGCGGCGACGGCGTACATCGTCTCGCCGATCGACCTGCTCCCGGAGATCCCGCTGGCGGTCTTCGGCCTGGCCGACGACGCGGTGATGGTGACCTGGCTGGCCGGCGCGGTGCTCGCGGAGACCGAGCGGTTCCTGGAGTGGGAGGTCCGCCGGGCCTCCGTCATCCCGGGCCATGTGGTGCCCTGACGGGACGTACCCTGGGCGTCGAATCAACGTCTGCCCGGCCGCCGTCGCCGGCGCCGCAACGAAGGGCACAACGAGGTGCACTACTACGACAACGTCGTCGAGATGATCGGCAACACCCCGCTGGTGCGGCTGCGCAACGTGACCGAGGGCATCCGGGCCACCGTGTTGGCGAAGGTCGAATACCTCAACCCGGGCGGCTCGGTGAAGGACCGCATCGCGCTGCGCATGGTCGAGGACGCCGAGGCCGCCGGCATCCTCAGGCCCGGCGGCACGATCGTCGAGCCGACCAGCGGCAACACCGGCGTCGGCCTGGCCCTGGTGGCGCAGCTCAAGGGCTACCGGTGCGTGTTCGTCTGCCCCGACAAGGTCAGCCAGGACAAGCAGGACGTGCTGCGGGCCTACGGGGCGGAGGTGGTGGTCTGCCCGACCGCCGTCGCGCCGGAGGACCCGCGCTCCTACTACAACGTCTCCGACCGGCTGGCCCGCGAGATCCCCGGCGCGTGGAAGCCCGACCAGTACAGCAACCCGGCCAACCCGCGCTCGCACTACGAGACCACCGGCCCCGAGCTGTGGAAGCAGACCGGCGGCCAGCTCACCCACTTCGTCGCCGGGGTCGGCACGGGCGGCACCATCTCCGGCATCGGCCGCTACCTGAAGGAAGCCTCCGACGGCCGGGTGAAGATCGTCGGGGCGGATCCGGAGGGCTCCGTCTACTCCGGCGGCACCGGCCGGCCCTACCTCGTGGAGGGCGTCGGCGAGGACTTCTGGCCCACCACGTACGACCGGGACATCGCCGACCAGATCGTGGAGGTCTCCGACAAGGCGTCGTTCGAGATGACCCGGCGGCTGGCCCGCGAGGAGGGGCTGCTGGTCGGCGGCTCCTGCGGGATGGCCGTGGTCGCCGCCCTGGAGGTGGCCCGCGAGGCCGGCCCGGACGACGTGATCGTGGTGCTGCTGCCCGACAGCGGCAAGGGCTACCTGTCGAAGATCTTCAACGACGCGTGGATGGCCCGGTACGGCTTCCTCGACAACTCCGGCACCGAGCCGACCGTCGCCGACGCGCTCGCCGGCAAGCCCGGCGGGCTGCCCGAGCTGGTGCACGTGCACCCGACCGAGACGGTCCGCGACGCCATCGACTACATGCGCGAGTACGGCGTCTCCCAGCTCCCGGTGCTCAAGGCCGAGCCGCCCGTCGTCACCGGCGAGGTCGCCGGCTCGGTCGCCGAGAAGGACCTGCTCGACGCCCTGTTCACCGGCCAGGCGCACCTGCACGACACCATCGAGCGGCACACCGCCGACCCGCTGCCGATGATCGGCGGCGGCCAGCCGGTGAGCGAGGCGGTGGCCCTGCTGGAGAAGTCCGACGCGGCGCTGGTGCTGGTCGACGGCAAGCCCAAGGGTGTGCTCACCCGGCAGGACCTGCTGGCCCACCTCGGCGCCCGCTGAAGCTGTAAGGAAGGGCACCTCATTAACGCTTTCGGTAGAGGAAGGGCCCCTTCTTAACGCCGGCCTTGGCAGCGGCAGCCGCCGGTCACGCGCGACGCCTCGGCTGAGCCGAAGTCCGCGTGACCGGTGGGCTGGGCGGGGCCGGTGCCCTCGCGGCGTGGTTCAGCCACCGCAGTCTGGACGCTGGCGGCGCGGGTGACGTGCAGAAGGTCGCCCGGCATCGGCCTCAGGCCGTCTGGCATCGGCCTTCTGGGCGGCGCGGCCTCAGACATCACCGCTGCGCTGTTCGCCCTGCGCGGGCAGGACCATGTCGAGCCACCCCAGGTGCCGCAGCTCCATGCCCGGGTCGGGTGGCAGGCCGCGCCGCTGGCGCTCCTCGACCCCCAGGCGGTACCAATCCCCCATGTACGCCACGAGCAGTTCGCCCCGGCCGGCGAACTCCACGAGGGTCGACAGTTGCCGCTCGAAGCACGGCCACGGCTCGCCGCAGACGAAGCACGGGCCGCCCGCGTACCTCGGCGGGTGTGCGGCCATCACCGCTCCCGCGCCTCGGGCCCCGGGCGGGCCGTCGGGGCGTCGATGATGGCCTGTACCCGGACCATCACGACGCGCTCGCGCCACGGCGTTCCGTCGGGGCGCAACTCCAGTCCTTCGAGCCGCACCCACCGCGACGCCAGGAAGTTCGCGTACCGAGGAACGTAGGTGACCTGCAACGACAGCACCGTCTGCCCGATGCAGTAGTCGCACGGTTGGAGGGTGAGCACGTCGCCGGCGGTGACCAGCGGGTTCACTCTCGACGCCTGTCCCCGTTCAGGGCTCATTCCCTCTCCTCCTCGTGGTGTAGGCGGGGGTCGCCAGCTCGCGGAAGGACCGGGCGACCCCCGGCGCAGAACTCGCCTCCGCCTCCGGGCCGAAAGCGAATCCGCGTGGTGACAGTCTGGTGATGGTGTCGTTGCTCTCGATACGTGCTCGCCCGGTCCGCGCAGGTCAGCGGCCTGACCGGGCGGGCGTGCGGGACACGCCGACGAGGACGAGCCGAAACTGGGGGATGGGTGGGCACTGCCACGAACTACGTGCTCGGGGAGCTGCGACTGTTCCGAGCGTCGCTCGGGACCAGCCAGGAAGAGTTCGGCCGGGCCATCGGTTACTCCGGCTCGCATGTCAGCTCCGTCGAGACGGGGGGACGCCCGCCGACGAAGGAGTACATGAAGGCGGTCGACGACCACTACCAGCTCGGTGACCGCTTCGGCCGGATGCTCCGCGAACTGGCCAAACTGGACGCCGAGCCGGTCTGGCTGCGCGAATGGATCGAGTTCGAGCGCGAGGCGACCACGCTGCGGTGGTTCGAGCTGTCGTACCTCCCGGG
Source organism: Micromonospora sp. NBRC 110038 (assembly GCF_020884815.1). Taxonomy (NCBI): domain Bacteria; kingdom Bacillati; phylum Actinomycetota; class Actinomycetes; order Micromonosporales; family Micromonosporaceae; genus Micromonospora; species Micromonospora sp. NBRC 110038. The sequence continues at coordinate 179,589 of NZ_BBOL01000001.1, forward strand.
CCTGCTCCAAACCGAGCGGTACGCGCGGGCGACGCTCGCGGGCGGGCGGTTCACCGCCGACGAGGTGGAGCGGATCGTCGCGTCCAGGCTCAACCGGCAGGAGATTCTGGAGCGCGAGCGCCCGCCGCAGTTCATCGCCGTGGTGGACGAGAGCGTGCTGCGCCGACCCGTGCTCGATCAGCCGGGGCTCATGGCGGAACAGCTCGACCACCTTGCCGAACAGTCGACGCGGGAACACGTCCAGGTGCACGTCGTGCCCGTCGATGCCGGCATGTACCTGGGGCTGGCCGGCCAGTTCATCATCGCCGAGCTGCCCGACGGCGCGCGGGTGGCGCACGCGGACAACCAGCTCAACGCGCAGATCGTCGATGCGCCCGCCGACGTTGCTAGGCTCGCGAAGACGTGGGAGATCGTGCGGAACGAGGCGCTTTCCCGCCGGCAGTCCATCGAACTGATCAAGGAGGTGGCCAAGTCATGGAGTCGATGACGACCCCGCGGTGGCGGAAGTCGACCAGGTCCGGCGGCAACGGCGGGTCCTGCGTCGAGGTCGCGGACAACATGCCGGGCGTCGTGCTGGTGCGCGACACCAAGGACCGCGACGGCGGCACCCTCCGCTTCACCCCCGGCACCTGGCAGTCCTTCGTCGACCTGGCGAAGAAGAGCAGCCCGCTGGGCTGATTCCCCCGAACGCCGCCGAAGGTCCCCAGCGTGAAGCTGGGGACCTTCTCCGTTCGGGGAGGACGGCCGCCGCGGCGACCCCTCAGCCGAACTGCCAGCCGATCAGGTTCCACTGCCAGCAGAACCAGGCCAGGGCCCCGACCCCGGCCAGCAGCACCCCCTGGTGGACGCGTGCCGCGACGGATGCCTCACGCCAGCCGGTGATCGCGGTGCCGGCGGCACCGAGCCCCAGCGCGAACACCACGATCGGTACGACGAGCAGGGCGCGCAGGCCCGCCGGCGCGCCGGGCAGAAACGTGCTGGTACTGCCGGACAGGGCGGTTGCCAGCCCGGCCAGGAACCCGAGCCCCAGCACCATCGCCAGGGCCGCCAACCCGCGCGACAGCCGCCACGAACGTGCGCCGTCGGCACGGCCACGTACCCGGCGTACCACCGAGGCACCTGGCACCACCAGCGCACTGAGCGCCACGACCACGAATCCGGCCAGCACCGCGAGGTTGACCGGCAACGTCTGCGCGCCACTGATCTGCTCGAACGCGGCCCCGTCGGTCATCACGTACCGGCCCCCGTCCACGACCACCAGACGGTCGTCGCCGGCCCGGTAGGAACCGTCACCCTGGGGCGTCCACGTCTTTTCTCTGAACCGGAGCGCTCCGGCGTCGGTCACCGTCAAACGCGCCGGATCGAGCAATGTGAGCAGTTTCTCGACGCCGGTGACGTTACGCCGGGCCGGGGCGTAGAAGCCCGCCTGCGGCACCACGGCGCGCTGCGACCCGGACACCGCCGGCGGCGATCCGGGCGCGAACCGGTCGAGGAACCCGTGAACGACCTCGTTCAGCGCGCCGGCCCCCTCCAGCGAGTTGACCGACAGGAAGAGCCCCAGCCGGCAGTCCGGCACCAGCACTAGCACGCTTTCAAACCCCTCCCAGTCGCCGCCGTGCATGAGCACCCGATGCCCGTTGAGCACCCGGTCCATGAAGCCGTGCGCGTACCCACCGACCCGGGGATCCGCGGGAAACGACCGGGTCCGCATGAGCGCGGCCGTCTGCGGCTTCAGGATGCCTTCGCCCCGGCCGAGCTGCGCGATCATGAACTTCGCCAGGTCCGATGCCGTCGCGCTGACCGAGCCGTCCGGCGTGAGCTGGTCGAACATGAACGGCACCGGCGCGCCACCCTCGCCGTAGCTCTTCGCGAGGTCGGGGGCCAGCGCCGCGGGCAACGGCTCGGACGCGGTGCTGTGCGTCATGCCCAGCGGCGTCAGCAGATGCCGCTGCACGTAGGCGTCCCACGGCTCACCGCTGACCTGCGTCACGAGATAACCGGCCAGTGCCGCCCCGTAGTTCGAATACGCCGGCACCACTGCGGGCGGCCGGATCCGCGCCGGGACGTTCTTCGCCAGGTACTCGCCTAGCGGCACGACGCCGTCGGCGGTGCGGGCGCCGGTGCCGATGAGGCGATCCTCGAAACCCGCGGTGTGGTCGATCAGGTCACGCAGCCGGATCGGCTGCGGGTAGGTCTGCGGGATCTGGAACGTGGTGAGGTACGAGTTCACGTCCGCGTCCAGGTCCAGTCGACCGGCTTCGACCTGCTGCATCACCGCCGTCGCCGTAAACAACTTCGTGATCGACGCGATACGTACGAGGGTCCGCTCCGGATCCATCCCGGTGCCGGCAGCCACGTCGGCGTGACCGAAGCCGTGGGCGTATGCGACGTCTGTACCGGAGACCACCGACACGACCGCTCCCGGCGTCCCCGTCCTACGCAACTGTTCCGGCATCACGGACTCGAAGTACGCGGAGGCCGCGCTCGTGGTCGGTGCGGCACAACGGGGCGGGGCTGCGTACGCGGGGGCGGCCCACACCACGCCCGCCACGCCCGCAACCAATGTCCCCAACACGCCCGCCACCAACCCCAGCCCCACCACGCCCGCCGCCAGCGCCTGCACCGTGCCGGCACCGCCCTGCGGTCTTCGCCGGGCCGGCTGTTGCCGCCGGGGGAGTGTTCCGCCAGGCGCGGACGGTGGGGTCGAGTCGCTTCGAAGACGCACAGGTCCTCCTTCTCCGGGGGCAGGGCGCAGCCAGTGTCGCGGTCGGCCCGAGCCGGGCGCATCGCCGCGCGGTCGAGGCCGGACCGCGATCAAAGTCGGAGTACGGCCTAGACCTGAGGGGCAGGTGACGCGGGGCGCGGCATGCCTATGCTGCGACCCATGCGGCTGACGTCCTGGCGAACGACACGATCTTGGTTCGGCCGCCAGCGGGTGGGTGACGCGCTGATCGTGGCCGCCTGCCTGGTCCTCACCACGCTGGCGGTCACGACGCCGTGGTCGCCGCTTCCCTTGCCGGTCGTCGGGGCCGCGGGCACGCTGGCCGCACTCGCCACGTGGTGGCGCCGGAGCCACCCGTACGCCGTCGTGGTGATCGCAGCGCTGGGTTACGCGCTGTCGGGCAACGAGGGGCCGCTGCTGGTCGGACTGTTCGCCGCCGGGCTCTACGCATCCCGCCGCCACGTCTGGTGGCTGGTGGTGGTCGGCTGGGCCGGGGCGAGCGGCCTGAACTCGGTGAAGGCCGGGCGTCTGGACTGGTGGGACGCCGAGTTCGCCGCCGTCGTGGCCGCCGCGACCGTCGGGCTCGGCGTCCACCTGGGCACCCGCCGGGCACTGCGGGAAGCGTGGCGCGAGCGGGCCGAGCGGGCCGACGCCGACTTGGCGGTACGCGAGGAACGTGCCCGTATCGTGGAGCGCAACCGCATCGCCAGGGAGATGCACGACGTGCTGGCGCACAAGGTTTCGCTGATCGCCCTGCACGCCGGGGCGCTGGAACTGACCGTGGACGGTGGCGTCGAACGCGTCCGGGAAGGCGCCGGGCTGATCCGGGTGACCGCCCGCGAGGCGCTCGTCGAGCTGCGTAGCGTGCTCGGTGTTCTGCGGGCCGACGCGCAGCCGTACGCGGACCTGAACTCCGTGGTCGCCGACGCCCGGTCGGCCGGGCAGCGCGTGGTGGTGCGCGACAGTGCGGGGCCGTTGCCGGCGCCGGCGGCGCGGGTGGTGCAGCGGGTCGTGCAGGAGGGGTTGACGAACGCGCGGAAGCACGCGTCCGGTGCGGAGGTGACCGTGACCGTCGTACGGTCGGTCGACGCGGTGACGGTGACCGTGGCCAACCCGGTGAGCGAGGCGGCGCTGGACCTGCCGGGTTCCGGGGCGGGGTTGGTGGGGCTGGCGGAACGCGTGCGCCTGGCCGGTGGAACGCTGACGGCCGGCCCGGCCGGGCCCGGGTGGCGGCTGTGGGCGCAGCTGCCGGTCGTGATGTCCGCCAGGGATTTCGTGGTGCTTCCGGCGGGAGAGCCGCGGGACGTGGAAGCCCGATGATCTCGGTCCTGCTCGTTGACGACGAGGCGCTGGTGCGTGCGGGTCTGCGGCTGATTCTGGAGACCGCGGACGATCTAACCGTCGTCGGCGACGCGCAAGACGGACGCGCCGCGCTGGACGCGGTGACCCGGCACCGTCCGGATGTCGTCCTGATGGACGTCCGCATGCCCGGGATGGACGGTGTCGCCGCGACGGCGGCGCTCCAGACCCGGACGAACCCACCGCCGGTGATCATGCTGACCACGTTCGACACCGACGACGACGTGTTCCGGGCCCTGGAGGCCGGTGCCAGCGGTTTCCTGCTGAAGGACACACCGCCGACCGAACTGCTGCGCGCGGTACGCCTGGCCGCGACGGGAGACGGGATGTTGTCACCCAGCGTCACCCGGCAAGTCATCGCACGGATCACCGCGGACGACCGCACCCGCCGCCGGCGCGAGGCCCTGGCCCGGCTGGGCGGCCTCACCGGACGAGAACGCGAGGTCCTGGTCGAGATCGGGCGGGGCGCGACCAACGCGCAGATCGCGGGGTGCCTGCGGATGAGCGAGGCGACCGTGAAGAGCCACGTCACGCACCTCTTCGAGAAGCTCGCGGCCGGCAACCGGGTCCAACTGGCGATCACCGCGTTCCGCGCGGGGCTGGTCGACTGAAGGCCCTTGCCGACACGGTGAAGAACAGCTCCGTGAAGTAGCCCGGCCGCGGCCAGCCCGCCACCGGCGGCCTCCGACCGGGTGCAGGACGGCCACGACGTCACCCACGCCAACTTCAGCCCGAACGGGTACCGGATCACCGCCTTGACCGTCGGCCGGCTGGATCGGCGCACCGGGGGTGAGGGTGAGAGGGGAACCCTTCTCTACCGTATGCGTTAACAGGGGGCCCTTCCTTACCAATCAGGCGGCGGTCACGCCGCCCCCCAGGACCGCAGCGTGTTCATCCACCCCTGGATCTGGCCGACCGACCCGGTCATCACCCAGCTGTTGAAGCGCTTCTCGCCGGCCCCGACGTTCCCGTGCCGCAGCACGGTGAACTTCGACGAGGCGATGTCGAACTCGCCGGTGCCCGTGCCGCACCCGCCGCCGATGAACTTGTACATCCGCATCTCCGACACCGAGCCGCCCTGGCTGGTGTTCGCGCCGTACACCGCCATCGCCTTGGTCAGATCGGCGTTGGCGATGATCACCCCGCCCCGGTTCGGCGGGGTCCAGGAGAAGTAGCTCGCGTCGGAGCACTGGCCGAAGTTGGTGCGCTCGGTCAGCGTCTGGCTGACCGCGTCGTAGGTGAAGTAGCGGTTGAACTCGGCCCGCAGGTACGCCGTCGGGACCTCGATGCCCGGGTAGGTCAGGGCGGGCGAGTTCAGCACGGTCTGGTACCGGGCGACCGGGCCGAGCCCACCCCAGTCCAGGGTGATGTCCTTGCCGAGCTGGAAGTCCCGGTAGATCGCCGGGTTCTGCTCGCCGCCGCCGAAGTTCTGCGGGACGAAGTCGATCGGCACGGACCGGGTGGACTGGGTCTTCGCCGCGGTGTCCGTGTTCAGCGCCAGCAGCGGAGACCCGTGCCGGCGGTACGCCGGCCAGGCCGGGTTCGACCAGGTGTCGCCGGCCTCTGTCGGGTTGGCCGTCACCCCGTCACGGGAGAAGAACAGCGACGACTGCAGCTGCCGGCCGTAGTCGAGGTTGTTGATGTACTGGGTGCCGTTGTGCGTCCAGTTCCACAGCGCCCCGCCGGTGACCCGGTTGGACGAGATGGTCACCCCGCCCGCGCTCAGCGACGCCAGCGACGTCGCGGTGTTGAGGTACCGGGGCCAGGCGTACCCGTAGCTGGCCAACTCGTCCCCGTAGCAGGACTTCGGCCCCTCGTTCTGCGAGCGGGTGCCGTGGTCGCCGGTGCACCCGTTGAAGGTGCGCAGGTACGGCTGCGTGCCGGCGGCCTGCGAGGTGTACGGGTACCCGAGGGCGTACTCGGTGCCGAAGCCGGCCTCGCCGGCGGTGCGGGAGTCCATGTGGTCGGAGCCGCCGTTCCAGTTCGGATTGTGCAGCCGGTAGAGCGCCGACCGCCCGGAGCCCGAGTACTTCGGCACGTAGTGGGTCTGCCCGTCGACGGGGAACTGGTCCCGCTCGGCGGGGTTGTTGGTGGTCATCAGGTCGGGTCGGGAACCGACGGCGACCCGCCACAGCACGTTGGCGATCACCAGGTCGCCCCCCTCTGCGGCCCGCGCGGGGGCCGCCGGGCCCACGGCCGCCAGCAGCGTGCCGGCCAGCGCCGGCACGAGCGCCAGGGCGACCCGGCGGCGACGCCGGAATCCGAAGCTGTTCATCCTGCCTCCGCAACTCGGCCCCGGCACGTGCGCCGGGCGCCTTCCGGGCGAGGATGTCGGCCCCCGGTATAGCGCCGGTATATCGGGGTGGCGGCCGACCGCGCCGTCAGCCGGGCGGCGGCCCGGCCCCGTCCCCGCCGGCCCGGGCGAGCAGCTCCCGGGCGCGGGCCGACCACAGCCGGGCACCCATCCGACCGAAGATCGCCAGCGCCCGGTCGAGGTGCTCCCGGGCCGTCGCGGGCTCGCCCCGGGCCAGGAACAGGGCGCCGAGGCTGGTCCGGGCGTACGCCTCCCAGCGCAGGTCGGCGTGCGCGACGAAGACCGCCAGGGCGGCTGCCAGCTCCGCCTGCGCCTCGTCCAGCCGGCCGGACCCGGTGAGCGCGTCGCCCAGCCCGCGCCGGGCGTACGCCTCGCCGAGCGGGTCGGCGACCTCGGCGAAGGTCTCCCGGCAGCGGTGGTACGTCTCCCGCGCCTCGTCGTGCCTGCCCTGGTCCACCTGGGTCATGCCGAGCCCGAGCAGGGCCGCCGCCATGCCCAGCCGGTCGCCGAGCCGCGCGAAGTCGGCGTGGCAGTGCAGGAAGCACTCCTCGGCCTCGTCGAGGTGCCCGAGGTCCAGGTGGATGCCGCCCAGCGTGCGTCGCGCGTACGTCTCGCCGGACCGGTCGCCGAGGGCCCGGAACGCGCCGACGCTGCGGCGGGCGACGTCCAGCGCCTCGTCGAGCCGGCCGAGCCCCCGGTACGCCACCGACAGCCCGCGCAGCGCGTGCGAGCTGCCCTGGTGCTCCCCGGCCGCCTCGAACAGCGGGAGCGCCTCGACGTACCGGCCGACGGCCCCCTCGGCGTCGCCGTGCCCCCACCGGGCGTCGCCGAGGCCGCGCAGCGCGTACGCCCTGCGCACGGGGCTGCCGATCGTCTCGGCCAGCTCCAGCGACCGCCGGAAGTACGTCTCGGCCCGGTCGAACCGGCCCCGGTCCCGGTACAGGTCGCCGAGCCGCTCGGCCAGGTCGGCGGCCACGTCGGCGTTGCCGGCCCGGTAGGCGGCGTCCTGGGCCAGCTCGTGGGTGACCTGCCAGGCGCTCCACTGCGACCGTTCGGCCAGGAACATGGTCAACGCCCGCGCCAGCCGCCAGGTCACCTCCCACCGCCCGGTCCGGTGCGCCTGGCCCAGGGCCGCCACGACGTCGGTCTGTTCCCGGGCGAACCAGCGGCGCGCCTCCGCCCCGAACCGGCCCGCCCCGGCGGCGCCGGTCAGCGCGGCGGCGGACCGCTCGGCGGCGGCCACCCAGGCGGCGAAGACGCGGTCCAGGGCCGCCGCCCGGTCGCCCGCCTGCTCGGCGACGGCCGCCTGCTCGGCCGCGTACACCCGCAGCAGGTCGTGGGTGTGGTAGCGGTCCTGGTCGGCGCCGGTCAGTTGCAGCAGTTGGGCGTCCACGAGCTGGTCCAGCGTGTCCTCGGCGTCGGTCGGGTCGGCGTCGAGCAGCGCGGCGGCCAGCCAGCCGGGGACGGTGGGCTGGTCGAGCAGGGCGAGCAGGTGGAACGCCCGGCGGGCGGCCGGTTCGAGGCTGTCGTAGCTGAGCTGGAAGCTGGCCCGGACGTCGAGGTCGCCGACGCGCAGCTCGTCGAGCCGGCGCCGGCCGTCGGCGAGCCGGTCGGCGAACCGGTTCAGGCTCCAGTGGCCCCGGGTCGCCAGCCGGGCGGAGGCGACCCGGACGGCCAGCGGCAGCCGGCCGCACAGCTCGACGATCGCGCCGGCCGCCGCGGGCTCGGCCGCGACCCGGGCGGGTCCGGCCGCCGCGGCGAGCAGCTCGACGGCCTGCTCCCGGTCGAGCACGTCGAGGTGCAGGGTCCGCGCCCCGGCCAGCCCGGCCAGCGGCATCCGGCTGGTGACGACGGCGGCGCAGCCCGGGCCGCCGGGCAGCAGCGGTCGTACCTGCTGTTCGTCGGCCGCGTCGTCGAGCACCACGAGGACCCGGCGGTCGGCCAGCCGGCTGCGGTAGCAGCGGATCCGCTCGTCGAGCTCGACCGGGAGCTGCTGGTCGGTCATGCCCAGCGCCCGCAGGAAGCGGGCCAGCACGTCCGCCGGATCGACCCGGTGCGCGCCCTGGCCGTGCAGGCCCACGTGCAGCTGGCCGTCGGGGAAGTGCGGCCGGAGCCGGTGCGCGACGTGCACGGCGAGGCAGCTCTTGCCGACCCCGGCGGTGCCGGAGAGCGCCCAGATCCGCATCGCGGCGGCCGGCGGCCGGCCGAGGAAGGCGACGGCGTCGGCGACCTGCTCGTGCCGCCCGGTGAAGTCGGGAACGTCGGCGGGCAGCTCCGCCGGCACGGGCCGGCTGACCCGTGCCGGGGTGGCCGCGGCCGGGCGGCGCAGCCCGGGGGCCAGCGCCCGCAGGGCCGGGCCGGGGGGCACGCCGAGGTCGTCGGCGAGGACCCGCTCGGCGTCCCGGTACGCGGCGACCGCCTCCGCGTGTCGGCCGGCCGCCTGGAGCGCGCGCACCTGCTGCTCCCGGAAGCGTTCGTGCAGCGGATGGTCCGCCACCAGGCGGGCGAGCCGGGGGAGCAGGTCCTCGTGCCCGCCCAGGCGCAACACCGTCTCCACCGACTCGCCGATCGCCCGCAGCCGGCCCTGGTCCAGCGCGGCGGCCTCACCGCACAGCAGGCCCCGGCCGACGAGGTCGGCCAGCGCCGGGCCGCGCCACCAGAGCAGGGCATCGTGGTACGCGTCGCGCGCGGCGGCCAGGTCGCCGCCCGCGGCCAGCCGCCGGGCCACGGTGACCCGGGCGTCGAACTCGTCGGCGTCGAGGCGGTAGGCGCCCGCGTCGAGCCGGTACGCGCCGGTGCCGAAGCTGAGCCCGCCGGGGAGCAGCTTGCGGAGCTGGTGCACGTAGAGCTGCAGGTTCTTCAGCGCGGAGCGGGGTGGGGCGGCGGGCCACAGGGCGTCCACCAGGTCGGCGACGGCGGTCGGCCGACCCGGCCGGAGCGCCAGGACGGCGAGCACCGCGCGCTGCTTGGGCGGCCCCAGCGGGACCGGCTCGCCGGCCAGCTCCGCCTCGACCGGGCCGAGAATGCGAACGAGTATCCGAACCCCCACGACAGCCGGCGGAGCGAGCCCAACCTGACGATCAACCCAGTCGATGATTGTAGGCCCGCCCGCCGACATGCCGACGGTGTCCCGACGGGTGGGCGGCGGCGCGATGCCGCCGCCCACCGTGGCGCTAGGAGTGGTTGAACGAGTACGTGATGGTCTCGGCCGTGTTGGTCGGCAGGCACTGTGCGACGTCGGTCGCGCAGGCCGCCGGGGCGATACCGAACAGGAACTGCACCGGGCCGGCGGTGAACGACCGGCTGGAGTCGGCGGTCACGCTGAGGTTGAACACGTACAGGACGTGGTCGGCGGTCTCCTGGAAGTTGGCCGGCGTGCTCGGCATGCTCGGCCGGCTCCACAGCCGGACCCACCCGCCGTTCGCGGTGTTCTGGTGGAAGCGCATGAACGGCTGGCCCCCGGGGTTGTCACGCAGCCACTGGGTCGGCACCGCCACCGGGAACGAGACGTACTGGGTCTTGAAGTTGAGCGTCGCCCCCGAGGCCGGCCCGTAGACCCCGGCCCCCGAGCCGATCAGCGGGGCGTACGACAGCCAGTCCGACCAGGGGCCGGTGCCCCCGAGCCCGGTGAAGCGCACCCGGAACCGCGCCGAGGCGTCCCGGGCGGACGGCACCGGGAACCGGCTGTAGTCCGACGTCGAGCAACCGTACGGGTCGATCGGCGAGCAGTAGCCGCTGAGCTGCTTGACCTGCCCCCCGATGTCCTGCTGGAGCTGCCACGACGGGTACGACGCCCCGGCGTCCACCACGTACTGCGGCATCTCCCAGTAGCTGACCGGGTAGAGCACGTTGTTGAAGCGGGTGCGCCAGACGACCTCCTTCGGGCGCGGGCAGTGCTCGGTGGCGCCGACCCCCCGCTCCCAGACGAAGTCGCAGTACGCCCGCTTGTAGCGGGGCGGCAGGTTCGAGTAGACGCGGTCGGTGTGCGCCACCAGCCCCCAGTTCTCCGCCGGTGCGCCGGCGTTGCCCTGGTGGTAGCGGTACCAGATCGCCTGGGCGGTGTCGGCGCGGTTGGCCAGGGCGGTGAAGACGTCCTTGACGTACTGGCCCTGCTTGGCCTCCTTCTCCTCCAGCGTCGACGCGGACACGTCGTTGGAGTTGAAGCCGACCTCGGTCAGCCAGAACAGCGAGGTGGACTGCGGCACGCCCGCGGCGGTGAGCACCGCCCGGACGGCGTCGAGCCGGCCGTTGATGCCGGCCAGCAGCGTCGAGGTGGCGGTGTTGGCGTAGCCGCCGGGCAGGCTCAGCCCCATCGCGAAGGGGTACGGGTGGTAGCCGATCCCGTCGAACGGCCACGCCCCGCCGTTGGCCGAGCGGAACGCGGCGACCGAGGCGGAGCTCAGCACCCCGCTCAGGTGATTGGTGTCGTCGTTGGTGGTGCCGGAGTCGCCACCGTCCATCCCCGGGTGCATCCCGTGCGTGATCACCTTGACCGTGCTGCCGCAGGGCTTGCTGCCGGCGAGCCGGCAGTACCGGTAGAACTTCCCGATCAGCCGGCCGTACGCGTCGCCCGGCACCACGTACGGGCCGGGGTGGGCGGCGGTGCCGGGGTGGTACAGCTTGTTGGCCTCGTTGAGCACCTCGACGGCGGCCAGGCGGCTGCCGAACGTGGTGACCACCGACAGCGCCTTGTCGATCCACACCTTCATGAACTTCGTCGTGGTGCCGTACTCCGGGTACTGGCTGACCGCCACGGAATCCTGCAACTGGTACAGGTAGGGCTCGCTCGCGGGCACCCCGCTGTTGCTGACCCCGCCCTCGACCAGGGCGAAGTTCAGCACCGCGATGACCTTGACATCGCTGGGCAGCTTGTCGATCAGCCGGCGGTAGAGCGTGAAGTCGACGGCCGTCTCGCCGGGGGCGGCGATCTCCAGCCGTACCGTCTTGACCTTGGCCTCGACCAGGTCGTTGATCATCTGGTCCTCGAACGCGACGCGCTGCGCGTCGGTGAGGTTCGGTTCGACGGCGGGCCGCAGGCTCCACGGGCTCATGACGGCCAACCCGGTCTTCGACTGGGAGGCGACGACGGCCGGTGCGACGGCGGTCGTCACCCGGCCCGCGGTGGTCGCCGAGAGCTGTGCGGTCGTGATCTGCGCGGCGGCGGCCGGCGGCGCCCCGGCGGCCGGGTCGGCGGCGGCGGGCCGCCCGGTGCCGACCGCCGTCACGGCGACGACGGTCAGGCCGGCCAGCAGCCGGCTCGTTGCTCGGTGTCGCATGCAACCTTCTCCCTTGCCCCGGCCCGTGCCGGCCGGACTGCCGCGAGCATGCGAGCCGCCGGTATGCGTCCGGTATAACGGCCGGTCGGGCCGACCCTCGGGCGGATCGGCGGGCCGACCGACGGGGCCGACCGCCGGTCGACCATTCACAGCCCGGCCACAAGCGGGGCACAGAGGGCGCCGGCCGGGCGTGTCTAGCGTCGGGACCAGCCGACGAGCACCGCCCCCGGGAGGAACCCATGCGCCACGACCTCGACCACCACGAAGGGCAGCGGGTCAGCCGCCGCCGGCTGATCGCCGGGATCGGCTCGGTCGGGCTGGCCGGCCTGCTGGCGGCCTGCGGCCGGGACAGCGGCGGCACGGTCACCACGTCCACCGGCGAGACCGTCTCTCCGCAGGCCACCGCCAGCACGTCTGCCGACCTGACCGCGCTGTTCGCCGAGGCCGGCACGTGCACGCTGACGGCGAGCACCACCCAGGGCCCGTACTACTTCGACGCCGACAAGATCCGCAGCGACATCCGGGAGGACCGGGAGGGCACCCGGCTGCGGGTGGCGATCCGGGTGCAGGACAGCGAGCAGTGCGGGCCCCTGGCCAACGCCGTCGTGGAGATCTGGCACTGCGACGCCGAGGGGCTGTACTCGGGTGCGGAGGCGCAGTCCTCCGGCGCGGGCGGGGCCCCGGGCGGCGGCACCCCGCCCAGCGGCGCGCCCGGCGGCACCCCGCCCAGCGGCGGCCCGGCCGGAGGGACCCCGCCGAGCGGTGCGCCCGGCGGCGGCGCGGCACCGGGCGGTGGTTCCGAGGGGTCGGCGGCCGACCTCACCCCCACCGACGACAAGCGCTACCTGCGCGGGGCCCAGGTCACCAACTCCGACGGGATCGTCGAGTTCACCACCATCTGGCCGGGCTGGTACCGGGGCCGCACCACGCACATCCACGCCATGGTGCACGTCGACAACAACCGGGTGCTGACCACCCAGATGATGTTCGACGAGGCCCTCAACACCAAGGTGTACGCCGCCGCGCCGTACTCGGCGCACACCGGGCGGGACACCTTCAACGACAACGACACGATCTACGCCGACAGCATGCTGATGAAGGTCGTCGCGGACGGCGACGGCTACCTCGGCGTACTCAACTTCTCGGTCGACTCCGACCAGGACGGCTCATGAGGCCGCCCGTATGCGTTAACAGGGGCCCTTCCTCACACTTCACGCGCGTAGCAGAGTTGGCGGGTGAGGGCCGCGCCGATCCGGTCCTCCCGGCTCTCGCCGGTGGGCTGCCAGCCGCCCCGCTCGTAGAAGCGCCGGGCCGGCACGTTGCCCTCCAGCACCCACAGCACCGCCCGCGCCCAGCCCCGGTCGCGCATGGTGGCCAGCGCGTCGTCCATCAGCGCCCGGCCCGTGCCCCGGCCCCGCTCGCCGGGATCGAGGTGGATGGCGTTGAGCAGCCCCGTCGCCGGGTCGCCCGCGTCGTCCGGGCCCACGTAGCTGAAGCCGACCAGCCGGCCCTCGCGCTCGGCGACGGTCATCAGGTGGTCGTCGCGCTCCCAGGTCCACCGCTCGACCCAGTACCACCCCATGGCCTCCTCCGTCGGGTCGGCGAGGGCCTCCGCCGGCAGGAACGACGAGTACGCCGCCACCCGGGACCGCTGGTGCAGCGCCCCCACGGCGCGCAGGTCGTCGACGGTGGCGTGGCGGAGGGTGATCGTCACCCGGCCGAGGGTACCCGCCGGGGCGGCACCGGCACGGTCGCCAGGTCCTCGGCGACGACCAGCTCACCGGCGAAGTGCTCCCGGGCCTCGTCGGCGAAGCGCCGGACGTCGCCGTAGCGCTGGGAGAAGTGGGTGAGCACCAGCGTGCGTACCCCCGACTCGGTTGCCACCCGCGCGGCCTGGCCCGCCGTGAGGTGCCCGACCTCGGCGGCGAGCGCGGCCTCGCTCGCCAGGAACGTCGACTCGATGACCAGCAGGTCGGCGTGCTCGGCGAGGGCGTACACGTTGTCGCAGAGCCCGGTGTCCATGACGAACGCGAACCGCTGCCCGGGGCGGGTCACGCTCACCTCGTCGCGGGTGACGCGCCGCCCGCCGACGTCGAGGTGGCCGACGCGCCGCAGCTCGCCGACGGCCGGCCCGGCGATCCCGTACGCGGCCAGCCGCTGCGGCAGCATCCGGCAGCCGTCCGGCTCGACGAGCCGGTAGCCGTACGTCTCGATGGGGTGCCGCAGCCGGCGGGCCTCCAGGATGCCGCCGCCGCGCAGGGCGACCCGCTGCCCGTCGGCGCTGATCGGCTCGACGGCCAGCTCGGCGGTCTCGTGAAAGGAGCTGGCGTGCCGCAGCCGGGCGAAGTAGTCGGCCCCGCCGGCCGGGAAGTGCACCGCCACCGGGCGCGGGACCCGGTCCAGGGAGAGCCGCTGGATGGTGCCGGGCAGGCCGAGGCAGTGGTCGCCGTGGAAGTGGGTGACGCAGATCCGGGTCAGGTCGGTGGCGGTGACGCCGGTGTGCAGGAGCTGCCGCTGGCTGCCCTCACCCGGGTCGAGGAGGATCACCTCGTCGTCCCAGCGCAGCACGTACCCGTTGTGGTTGCGCGCCCGGGTCGGGGTCTGGCTGGCCGTCCCGAGCACCACCAGTTCACGCATGGACACGGCGCTCTCCCCGGCGGATACATGAAGCGACCCCCGGGGCTTCCGTGCTCGCGCACGGGCCGGCTGGACTTGGCCGGCACCCCGGGGGTCGGGTGGCTGTCGTGGTTTCGCCGCACCGCTGCCACACGGTCTCGACGATCGTGCACCCGCCTCGCGGCGGGCAGGTTCTCACTGTCGAGGACAGCGGCTAGCGGACAGCCACCTCACGAGTCCGATTGCTATACAAGTCTGGACCACCTCCTTTCCCGTGTACCGCCACGCTATCCACTTCCCGGGGGCGTCGGCAACGGATTTCGACCAGCGGCTCAGGCGCGGTCGGCCGGCACGGCCGGGGCGGCCCCGACGGGCGCTGCCGGAGCGGTCAGTCGGCGATGCCGATCGGACCCTCGCGCGGCCCCTCCTCGCTGGCCGGCTGCACCGACAGCGACGGGAAGTCGGCCAGGTCGCCCTCCGGCTCGGCGTCCCACTCGGGGAACACCAGGTCGCTCTGGAGGTAGAGGCAGAGCAGCTGGGTGAGGTGGCCCAGCCCGTCGAGGTGGGTGCGCTCGTGGCCGTGGGTGGCGTCCACCCCGAAGCCGAGCAGCGCCACCCGGGCGTGCGCGCCCGCCTCCACCGCCGCCGCCACGTCCGAGCGGTAGAACTCGAAGACGTCGCGGACCAGGTCCACCCCGTGCTCGCGGGCGATCGCGGCGAGGTTGCGGGTCAGGTGGTAGTCGAACGGCCCCACCCCGTCGCCCATGGCCAGGGTGGCCGCGTTCTCCCGGGACTGCTGCCCGGGGGCGACCACCGCGGCGTCCACGGAGACGATCTCGGCGACGTCCGGGTCGAGGCCGTGGCTCGCCCCGTGGCCGATCTCCTCGGTGACCGTCACCAGCAGGTGCGCGGTCACCGCCGGGGTGACGCCCGCGTCGACCAGCGCCTTGAACGCGGTCAGCACCGCCGCCACCCCGGCCTTGTCGTCCAGGTGCCGGGACTTGACGTACCCGCTCGGGGTGATCGTCGGATTCGGCAGGAACGCCACGAAGTCCCCGACGTCGATGCCGAGCGCCCGCAGCCCGGCCTCGTCGGCCACGGGCTCGTCGACCCGCACCTCGACCTGCTCCCAGCCGACCCCCTGGAGGTCGACGGCCTCGTTGTAGCGGTGCCCGCTGGCCTTCAGCGGCAGCACCTGGCCGCTGATCACCCGGTCCAGGTCGTCGGTGAAGATCCGCACGTGCGCGCCCTCGGCGAACCGGGCGCTGTGCGTGCCGACCTGCATCAGCTCCAGCCGGCCGTTCTCCTTGAGCCGCTTCACCATGCCGCCGATGGTGTCGGTGTGCACCACGATCGCCCGGTCCGCCCCGGTCTCCCGGGGCCCCGGCAGGCAGGCGCTGAGCGCGCCGCGCCGGGTCAGCGTGGAGGAGATCCCGAGCGCGGAGAGGCGCTCGCCCACGTACTGCTGCACGTGGTCGGTGCGCCCCGACGGGCTCGGGATCTCCAGCAGCTCCACCAGCACCTGGCGGAGGTAGTCCAGGTCGATCTTCAGGGGGACGGGTTTGCGTGCGGTCATGCCTGAGAGCTTGCCGCACCCGCCGGTGTCCAGAGGCGTTGCGGTGCCCGCGTGCCGGGGAAGAGGAGGTCGACGAAGCGCTCGGCGGTCGGCTGCGGCTCGTGGTTGGCCAGGCCCGGCCGTTCGTTCGCCTCGATGAACACGTGCTCCGGGTCGTCCGGGGCGCTGACCAGCAGGTCCAGCCCGGTGACCGGGATGTCCAGCGCCCGGCTGGCCGCCACGCACGCCTCGGCGATCGCCGGGTGCAGCTCGCCCGTCACGTCGTGGATCGTCCCGCCGGTGTGCAGGTTCGCGGTGCGGCGTACGGCCAGCACCGTGCCCTCGGGCAGCACGTCGCTCAGCTCGTAGCCGGCCTCGGCGACGACCTCCCGGGTCATGTCGTCGACGGGGATGCGCGACTCGCCCCCGGTGGCGGCGGCCCGGCGGCGGCTCTGCCGCTCGATCAGCTCGGCGACGTCGTGCACCCCGTCGCCGGTGACCTGGGCGGGCCGCCGGACGGCGGCGGCCACCACCTCGTGGTCGATGACGATCACCCGCAGGTCCTCGCCGTCGCGCATCTGCTCGATCAGCACGTCCGGGCAGAAGCTGCGGGCCAGCGCCACGGCGGCGGTCAGCGCCTCCGGCGTGCGTACGCCGACGGTGATGCCGTTGCCCTGCTCGCCGCGCGCCGGCTTCACCACCACCCGGCCCACCTCCGCGAGGAACGCGACGTCGGCGTCGTCGCCGGTCGCGGTGCGCCCGGCCGGCACCGACAGGCCCGCCTCGGTGAGGATGCGCCGGGTGACCCGCTTGTCGTCGCAGCGGCTCATCGCCACCGCCGAGGTCAGCTCGGACAGCGACTCGCGGGTGACGATCGTCCGGCCGCCGTTGCTCAGCCGCAGCTCGCCCCACTCCGGGTCGGTGACCTCCACCCGGATGCCCCGGCGCATCGCCTCGTCCGCGACGATCTTCGCGTACGGGTTGAGCCGGTCGTACCCCTTCGGGGCGGCCGGCAGGAACAGCCGCTCGTTGATGGGGTTCTTCCGCTTCACGCAGAGCGTCGCGGTGCGGTAGAAGCCGAGCCGCTCGTACAGCCGGATCGCCCCGGTGTTCTCGGCCAGCACCGACAGGTCGACGAACGCCCGGCCGCGCGCGGTGAGCCGGGCCGCCAGCTCGGTCAGCAGCGCCTGGCCGGTGCCGGGCGGCGCGGTGTTGAAGTCCACGGTGAGGCACCACAGGCTCGCCCCGTTGTCCGGGTCGGCGAAGACCGCGACGTGGTCGACTCCGGTGATCGTGCCGACCACGTCCCCGGTGGCGTCCTCGGCGACCAGGTGCAGGAACCGGTCGGTGCGGGCGTTGTCGACAAGCACGTCGACCGGGGCGGTGACCATGCCGTTGCGGGCGTAGATCCGGTTCACCGCGTCCGCGTCGTCGGCGTCGCGCAGCGTCCGGATCCGCAGGCCGGGCAGCCCGTCGCGTTCGTCGGCGGCGGCCGGGGCCGCGGGCAGCCGCAGCCGGTACGTCAGCGACGGGTCGATGAACAACTCGTCGGGCAGCCGGGACACCAGCACGTGCGGGTCGCGCAGGTAGATGCAGATGTCCCGCGCCCCGGCCGCCTCCGAGCGCAGCACCGCCGCCACGGCGGCCTGCTCGGTGAACGTCTGGCCGAACACCAGCCGCCCCCAGCCGCAGTCGAGCACCACGCCGCCGCCCGGCGGCGGGCCGTCCCGTTCGGGCTGCGCGCCGGAGCCGTCCGGGGAGTCCGCCGCGTCCGGGTCCGGCGGGGTCGGGGCGGGTGCCACCGGGTCACCGCCCGGCCCCACCCGCTCGCGGCGGCGGCCCAGCACCCGTTCCCGGTCGGTGCGCGCCGTCCCGGTCGCCAGGGTGTCGCTCACGGTCAGTCGATTCCGTGGCTCTGGAGCCACATTTCCAGGAGTCCCAGCTGCCACAGCTTGTTTCCGTTCAACGGGGTGAGTTCGGCGTTCGGGTCGGCCAGCAGCGCGTCGACGTACTCGGTGCGGAACAGGTTGCGGTGGCGGGCGGCGGGCGCGTGCAGCGCGTCGCGTACCCGGTCGAGGAGCTTGCCCTCCAGGTGGGTGAGGCCCGGCACGGGGAAGTAGCCCTTCGGCCGGTCGATGACCTCGTGCGGCAGGACCCGGCGGCCGATCTCCTTCAGCACGCCCTTGCCGCCCTGGGCCAGCTTCAGCTCGGGCGGGCAGGTCGCGGCCAGCTCCACGAACTCGTGGTCGAGGAACGGCACCCGGGCCTCCAGCCCGTGCGCCATGGTCATGTTGTCGACCCGCTTCACCGGGTCGTCGGTCAGCATGATCTGGGTGTCGATCCGCAGGCCCGCGTCGACGGCGGTCTGCGCGCCGGGCCGGGCCAGGTGGGCGGCCACGAACTCCCGCGCCGGGTCGCCGTCGGCCAGCCACGCCGGGTCCAGCACCCGGGC
Source organism: Micromonospora sp. NBRC 110038 (assembly GCF_020884815.1). Taxonomy (NCBI): domain Bacteria; kingdom Bacillati; phylum Actinomycetota; class Actinomycetes; order Micromonosporales; family Micromonosporaceae; genus Micromonospora; species Micromonospora sp. NBRC 110038. The sequence continues at coordinate 197,883 of NZ_BBOL01000001.1, forward strand.
CAGCCCGGCCGCGTCCCGGTCGAGGAACGCCTTCGCGTACGTCTCGACGGCCCGCTCCCGGTCGACGCCGGCCAGCGGCGGGTACCAGTGGTAGCCGCCCAGGATCTCGTCCGCGCCCTGGCCCGACTGGACCACCTTGACGTGCCGCGACACCTCCTGGCTGAGCAGCCAGAACGCCACGCAGTCGTGGCTGACCATCGGCTCGCTCATCGCCGCCACGGCCGCCTCCAGCGGGGGCAGCAGGTCCCGGGCGGCCACCCGGATCTGGTGGTGGTCGGTGTCGAACGTCTTCGCCACGATGTCGGAGTAGACGAACTCGTCGCCGGAGCGGCCGCCGACGGCGTCGAAGCCGATGGAGAAGGTGGCCAGGCCGCGCTGCCCCTGCTCGGCGAGCAGGGCGACGACCAGGCTGGAGTCCAGCCCGCCGGAGAGCAGCACGCCGACCGGCACGTCGGCGACCATCCGGCGGCGCACCGCCGTGGTCAGCGACTCCAGCAGGGCGTCCTCCCAGTCGCGGGCGGACCAGCCGGCCCGCTCCCCGCGCCGGGTGAACGCCGGGTCCCAGTAGACCCGCTCGTGAGTGGTGCCGTCGGCCTCGTAGACCCGGACGGTGGCCGGGGGCAGCTTGGCGACCCCGCGCAGGATGGTGCGCGGCGGCGGCACGATGCTGTGGAAGCTCAGGTAGTGGGCCAACGCCACCGGGTCGATGGCGGTGTCGACGCCGCCGCCGGCCAGCAGCGCGGGCAGGGTGCTGGCGAAGCGCACCACGCCCGGGGACTCGGCCACGTACAGCGGCTTGATGCCGAGCCGGTCGCGGGCCAGCACGAGGCGGCCGGTGTCCCGCTCGCTGATCGCCACGGCGAACATCCCGACCAGGTGGTCGACGAAGTCGAGCCCCCACTCGGCGTACGCCTTGACGACCACCTCGCTGTCGCCGGAGGAGAAGAAGCGGTGCCCCCTGGCCTGCAACTCCTCGCGCAGCTCGCGGTAGTTGTAGACGCAGCCGTTGAAGACGCCGGTCAGCCCCGACGCCGGGTCGACCAGCGGCTGCCCGCTCGCCGCCGACAGGTCGATGATCTTGAGGCGGCGGTGGCCGAGGGCGACCGCCCCCTGGGACCACACGCCGCTGTCGTCGGGGCCCCGGTCGCTCATCGTGGCCGCCATGCGTTCCACCGCCGCGACGTCGGCCCGTGAGCCGTCACGGCGGAACTCCCCAGCCAGTCCGCACATGCCAGACAATGCTGCCAGAGGTGAGCCCCGCTCGCCTGTTGAGATGATGTCGTCGGCGTTACGTGCTTGCTAAGATGCGCGCCCTCGCGCCCCGACGTGCCGCCGCCCGCCGGCGCTGCCGCCCGGTCCACCGCCGCCCCGCGTGGCTGCCTGCCCAGCCTGCCCGGCCGGTTGTGAGAAACCCCGCATCGGTGCGACGCCGCCGGGCCCACGGCCGACCGCACCCGGCCGGACGGCCGCGCCCCGCCCGCCGCCGGTGACCCGTTGTCCCCCGGACGGGGCATTCAGCGCCGAACGTCGCCGTGCCAGGGTGAGATCGGGCCCACGAGGAGGCGATGACCATGCGCGCGACGCGACGGACAGGCGTGCGGACCGGACGCGGCGTGCGTACCGCCGGCCGGCTGGCGCTGGCGACGGTGGTCGCGGCGGCCGGCGTGCTGGCCGGGGTCGCCCCCGCGCAGGCCGTCGCCACCCGCACCGTGGCCTTCTGGAGCATGGACGAGCCGGCGGGCGCCACGGTGCTCACCGACAGCAGCGGCAACGGCCGACACGGCCGCATCGGCGACGAGGTGGTGGCCGGGACGCGCTACGACGGCGCCACCGCCCACCGCTTCGCCTACCACAACCCCGCCGACAAGGAGTACGTGCCGGGGCACGTCAACCTGGTGCCGGCGAGCAACGACTTCAACCCCGAGGCCGGCGACTTCTCGTTCTCGATCCGCTACCGCACCACGAAGTCCTTCGGCAACATCATGCAGAAGGGGCAGGGCGGCACGGCCGGCGGCTACTGGAAGTTCGAGGCCCCCGAGGGCAAGCCCCGGTGCATGTTCCGGGGCGGCGACGGGTCGACCCGCACCGGCTACACGGGCACGTCCATCGCCGACGGGCAGTGGCACACCGTCACCTGCAACCGCACCGCCAGCTACGTCGAGATGTACGTCGACGGCGTGCGCACCAGCCGGCTCACCGGCCCCACCGGGACGATCGCCAACAACTGGCAGTTCTCGATCGGCGGCAAGAGCTCCTGCGACGGGGTGAACGTCACCTGCGACTACTTCGCCGGGGACATCGACTGGATCCGGCTCGTCAAGGGCCCCGGCGGCGCGGCCAACACCCCGCCCAGCGCCGACCTCGCCGCGTCCTGCTCCGGGCTGGTGTGCGCCTTCTCCGCCGCCGGTTCCACCGACCCCGACGGCGCGGTCCAGGACCACGCGTGGGACTTCGGCGACGGCGCGACCGCCGGCACCGCCAGCGTCCCCACCACCACCCACACGTACGCGCAGGCCGGCACCTACCGCGTCGCCGTCACCGTCACCGACGACCGGGGGGCCACCGGCACCGCCACCCGGGACGTCACCGTCGCGCCGCTGCCCGAGCTGATCTCGTACGTCGGGCAGGCCACCGCCAACGCGAACGTCACCAACCACTCCGTCGTCGTGCCCGCCGGAGTCCGGCCCGGGGACACCCTGCTGCTGTTCCTCAGCCAGAACACCCACGCCGACACCGGGGAGCCCACCGGGGTGACCGGCTGGACGCGACTGGACCGCCTCGACGGGGGCTACGCCACCACCACCGCCTGGTGGAAGGTCGCCGCCGCCGGTGACGCCGGGACGACCCTGCGGGTCACCCTCGGCAAGCAGTCGAAGGGCAACCTGGTGCTCGCCGCGTACCGGGGCGCCGACCCGGTCGCCCCGGTGGCCGCGTTCGCCAGCGCCGCCGACCCGGCCAGCTCCGCCACCCGGGTCACCCCGACCGCCCCGGTCGCCGCCGAGCGCGGGTGGGGCGTGTCGTACTGGCTGCACGGCGACGCCACGTCGACCGCGCTGACCCCGCCGCCCGGGGTGCAGGTGCGCAGCAACAGCTCCCAGACCGGCGGGGGACGGGTCACCGGGCTGCTCGCCGACTCGGGCGCGTCGGTGCCGACCGGCGCGTACGGCGGCCTCAGCGCGACCGCCGCGGCGGCCAGCACCACCACGACCACCTGGACCGTCGTGCTCCGCCCCGCGTGACGGGGCGACGACGGCCCGGACGCGACACGCGTCCGGGCCGTCGCGCGCTCGGTCGGTGGGGTCAGCCGGCGGTGCGGGCCACGCCCACCGGGCAGCTCAGCCCGTTCGGCCCATGGTTGCAGTACCCGTTCGGGTTCTTGGTGGGCGCGAGGTACTGCTGGTGATAGTCCTCGGCGAAGAAGTAGTCGCCGAGCCGGTCGATCTCCGTGGTGATCTCGCCCTTGCCGGCCCGCGCCACGATCGGCGCGAACGCGTCGCGGGACGCGGTGGCGGTGGCGAGCTGCTCGTCGGTGCTGGCGTAGATCGCCGACCGGTACTGGGTGCCCACGTCGTTGCCCTGGCGCATGCCCTGGGTCGGGTCGTGGTTCTCCCAGAACACCTTCAGCAGGTCCTCGTAGCTGATCACGGTGGGGTCGTAGACGACCTGGACGACCTCGGTGTGCCCGGTCATGCCCGAGCAGACCTCCTCGTACGTCGGGTTCGGGGTGATCCCGCCCGCGTAGCCGACGGAGGTGGTGAGCACGCCGGGCAGGGTCCAGAACAGCCGCTCGGCGCCCCAGAAACAGCCCATTCCGAACACGGCGACCTGCGCGCCCGCCGGGAACGGCCCCTTCAGCGAGGAGCCGAGCACCTCGTGGCGGTCGCCGATCGGCATCGCGATCGGGCGGCCGGGCAGGGCCCGGTCGGGGGTGGGCAGCTCGGCGGGCATGCGACGAAGGAACACGGTGGAACTCCTCTCGTACCTCTCCCCGCGTGCAACACCGCCGGGCCCCGGTTCCTTACCCGCCCCGGCGGTGGGTAACCGACGCCCGTCGGGCGGGGCCTCGGGCCAGGGCGGCGGCGACCCGTTCGGCGTACGCCCCGGCCTCGGCGTCGTCGGCGTAGCGCGTGCGGGGCCAGAAGAACCCGCGCAGGCCGTCGCCCTTCGTCCTCGGCACGACGTGGGTGTGCAGGTGCGGCACCGACTGGGACACCTTGTTGTTCATCGCCACGAACGTGCCGCCGGCCCCGAGCCCCGCCTCGACGGCCACGGCGAGCCGCTGCACCAGCCCGAAGTAGCCGGGCAGCTCGCCCGCCGGCAGGTCGGCCAGGGTCACCAGGTGGGCGCGCGGCACCACCAGCAGGTGGCCCTTGAACACGGGCCGGGTGTCGAGGAACGCCACCCCCTCCGGGGTGTCGGCGACCCGGAACGCCGGGACGTCACCGGCCACGATCCCGCAGAACACACACCCGCCCATCCGGCCAGGCTAGCCGCGCCCCCGGCCCCCCGCCGCACCGGAACTGCGGCTTCGCGCCGTACGTTGCCCCAGACACGTCACCACCGATCGAGATAGGTGTCCCACTCGTCGTCGGCAACGCCTGGCGGGCCGGTCTCACCGTTCGCCAGGCGGGCCCTGATGTCGGCCTCCCACCGCAATGCCCAGCGTCGCAGCTCATCAAGGTCCGGCTCGGTCAGGCCGTAGGTCAGGAATGTGCGAGGGTCACGCTCGTCGACAGCACCGAGCCGGTCTGCCAACTCATCCAGCGAGAATCCTGCGGTGTGACGCGCGCCGAGAGCCTCGAGCTCGGTCCAGCTGAGTTGTGCGTTCGCGGCGTGGATGTCGATGAAGTCCCGGTGCGCGGCTCGATCGTGCAGGGCTGACCTCGATGGCCTGGGCAGAGAAGCCAGCATGCCGATAGGCATCGGCCAGCCGGCTCACCACGGTCGAAAGCGGCAGCGCCGAGGCGGTGGCGAAGTCGATGTCCTGTGACGGCCGGCTCACCAGCTCATGCGCGCACATGGCGTAGCCACCCGCCAACACCAGACCGAGATCGTCGCCAGCGTCGAAACCTATTCTCAGCAACTGGCGGTGCAGCTTCTCCATCAGAGGGCGGCGAGACCGGGCAGCCGGTGTTCCCAGAGAGCGATCAGGCGTCGAGAGGTCAACCGGCGGATGCGGGGCCAGTCGTGTCGGAGCAGAGTGGCGTTGACGTACCGGATCAGGTCGTCCCGCTGGCCGCAGTCGAGCAACAGGCAGTAGAGCGTCAGGCGCTCACGAGGGTCGCTGACGTCGAAGTCGGCCGGACCGGACCAGGCCAGCCGCACCGGAAGGCTGACCCGCCCGTGCTCCGGGCCGGCCAGCAGCCCCAGGGAGGGCGGGATCCGGTCTGCTGCGCCGACCAGGCGCGAGGGCAGCGGCACGGTCGAGGTCACCCGCCAAGTATGGAACACCGGTCGGACAACCTCACGAAGGCGCGGCCGGCTCGGGATGCGGTGAGCGGGGAACCCTTCTCTACCGTAGGCGTTGACAAGGGGCCCCTCCTTCCCACCGGCTAACGTCTGCGGCATGAACCACGGCTTCGAGACGCTCGCGATCCACGCCGGACAGGACCCGGAGGCCCGCACCGGCGCGGTGATCCCACCGATCTACCAGACCAGCACGTACGCCCAGGACGCCGTCGGCGCCCCCCGGCAGGGTTACGAGTACAGCCGCTCCGGCAACCCGACCCGCGACGCCCTCCAGGAGTGCCTCGCCGCGCTGGAGGGCGGCGCGATCGGGCTGGCCTTCGCCAGCGGCCTGGCCGCCGAGGACGCCCTGCTGCGTACCGTCTGCAAGCCGGGCGACCACGTGGTCATCCCCGACGACGCGTACGGCGGCACGTACCGGCTGTTCGCGAAGGTGGCCGAGCGGTGGGGGCTGGCGTACACCCCGGCGAAGGTCTCCGACGTCGACGCCGTGCGGGCCGCGATCCGGCCCGGCGCGACCCGGATCGTGTGGCTGGAGACGCCCACCAACCCGCTGCTCGGCATCGCCGACATCGCCGCCCTGGCCGCCGTCGCGCACGACGCGGGCGCGCTGCTGGTGGTCGACAACACGTTCGCCTCGCCGTACCTGCAGCAGCCGATCGCGTTCGGCGCGGACGTCGTGGTGCACTCCACCACCAAGTACGTCGGCGGGCACTCCGACGTCGTCGGCGGCGCGCTGGTCGCCGCCGACCGGACGCTCGGCGAGGAGCTGCGCTACCACCAGAACGCGATGGGCGCGGTCAACGGCCCGTTCGACGCGTGGCTGACGCTACGCGGCATCAAGACCCTCGGCGTACGGATGGACCGGCACTGCGACAACGCCGAGCGGATCGCCGCGTACCTCGACGGGCACGCGAAGGTCGCCCAGGTGATCTACCCGGGCCTGCCGTCGCACCCCGGTCACGAGGTGGCCACCAAGCAGATGCGCCGGTTCGGCGGCATGATCTCGTTCCGGGCGGCCGGCGGCGAGGAGCACGCCGTCGAGATCTGCAACCGGGCCAAGCTGTTCGTGCTCGCCGAGTCCCTCGGCGGGGTGGAGTCCCTGATCGAGCACCCGGGTCGGATGACACACGCAAGTGCCGCCGGCTCGCCGCTTGAAGTTCCCGGTGATCTCGTGCGACTGTCTGTCGGCATCGAGACGGTCGACGACCTGCTCGCCGATCTGGAGCAGGCACTGGGCTGACCGCTGGTGAGGGAGGGTGGCCGTGCAGGACCTCATGCCGACCTGGGTGGGCGCGACCGCGAAGCAGATCGCCCGCGGCGTACGCCGGGGTGACGTCTCCGCCACGCAGGTCGTGGCCGACCACCTCGACCACATCGCCCGGGCCGACGCCGACCTCGCCGCGTTCCGCACGGTGCGCGGCGGCGAGGCGATCACCGAGGCGGAGAAGGTCGACGAGCAGGAGGAGCTGGCCAACCTCCCCCTGGCCGGCGTGCCGGTCGCGGTCAAGGAGAACACCGCCGTCGCGGGCCTGCCCACCTGGCACGGCTCGGCGGCGGTGCGCAGCGCCGTCGCCGAGGCCGACCACGAGGTGGTCCGGCGGCTGCGCGGCGCGGGCGCGGTGATCCTCGGGGTGACCCGGATGCCCGAGCTGGGCCTGTGGGCGCTCACCGACGACGCGAGCGCGGTCACCCGCAACCCGTGGGACCCGCGGCGCACCCCCGGCGGGTCGTCCGGCGGCGCGGCGGCGGCGGTGGCCGCCGGGCTGGTGCCGATGGCGCACGGCAACGACGGCCTCGGCTCGATCCGCATCCCGGCGGCCTGCTGCGGCCTCGTCGGGCTCAAGCCGGGCCGGGGCGTGGTGCCCTGCCAGCTCGGCGCCGACGACTGGTTCGGCCTCACCGAGCACGGCATGCTGACGTCCACGGTCGCCGACGCCGCGGTCGGCTTCCAGGTGCTCGCCGGCCGCCCGCAGGAGAAGCTGGTCCCGCCGCAGCGGCTGCGGGTGGGTGTCTCGCTGCGGTCCCCGGTGCGCGGCGTCGCCCCGGACGCGCCGAACCGCGACGCGGTCGCCGCCGCCGGCCGGCTGCTCGCCGCCGCCGGCCACGACACCGTACCCGCCGACCCGGTCTACCCGACCCGCCTCGGCCTGGCCGGCATCGCCACCTGGTTCGCCGCTGCCGCCGCCGACGTGCGGGCCGCCGGGCTCGACCCGCGCGCCCTCCAGCGGCGCAGCCGCCGGCACGTCGCGCTGGGGGAGTGGGCGCAACGCCGGGGGTACGTCCGCGAGTCCGACCGGGTCGCCTGGCGCGAGCGGTCCGTCGGCTTCTTCGCCGACCACTCGGTCGACCTGCTGCTCACCCCGGCGCTGGCGGGGCCGCCGCCGGAGGCCGCCGGCTGGTCGGGCCGGTCCTGGGCGGCGAACATGAAGGCCAGCATCCGGTACGCCCCGTTCGCCGCCCCGTGGAACATCGCCGGCCTGCCCGCGATCGTGGTGCCGGTGGGCCGCCGTCCCGACGGGCTGCCGGTGGCGGTGCAGCTCGTCGGCCCGCCCGGCTCGGAACTGCTGCTGCTCGGCGTCGCCGGCCAGTTCGAGATGCAGGCCCCGTGGGCCCGGCACGCCCCCGGCTACCCCCGCGTCGGCACGGGGTCACCAGCCGTCGCGTGACCGCCCGGCCCGCCGTGACCGGCTCGTAGCCGCAGGTAGCGGCCGGTGTCGCCGCCGTCGGGCGGTGCCGGTGGTGGCACGATCGGGGCATGACGGAACTGGTCGGCCTCGCCGAGGTACGCGCCGCGCGGGAGCTGCTCGCCGGCGTCACCCGCACCACCCCGCTGGAGCCCTCCCGCCCGCTGAGCGCCGCGCTCGGCGGGCCGGTGTGGCTCAAGTGCGAGAACGTGCAGCGCGCCGGCTCGTACAAGGTGCGCGGGGCGTACGTGCGGATCTCCCGGCTGTCGGCGGCGGAGCGCGACCGGGGGGTGGTGGCCGCGAGCGCCGGCAACCACGCCCAGGGGGTGGCGCTGGCGGCCGGGCTGGTCGGCACGCACGCCACGGTCTTCATGCCGGTGAACGCGCCGCTGCCGAAGGTCGCCGCCACCAAGGGGTACGGCGCGCAGGTCGAGCTGATGGGCAACACCGTCGACGAGTCGCTGGTGGCGGCGCAGACCTTCGCCGAGCGGACCGGGGCGATCCTCATCCACCCGTTCGACCACCCGGACGTGATCGCCGGGCAGGGCACCGTGGCGCTGGAGATCCTGGAGCAGTGCCCCGACGTGCGGACGATCGTCACCGGGGTCGGCGGCGGCGGCCTGATCTCCGGCATGGCGGTGGCGGCGAAGGCGCTGCGGCCCGACGTGCGGCTGGTCGGGGTGCAGGCGGCGGGCGCGGCGGCCTACCCGCCCTCGCTGGCGGCCGGCGAGCCGGTACGCCTCCCGGCGTTCAGCACCATCGCCGACGGCATCGCGGTGGGCCGCCCGGGGGAGATCACCTTCAACCACGTCCGCAAGCTCGTCGACGAGATCGTCACGGTCTCCGAGGAGGACATCTCCCGGGCGCTGCTGATGCTGCTGGAACGGGGCAAGCAGGTCGTCGAGCCGGCCGGCGCGGTCGGGGTGGCGGCGCTGCTGGCCGGCGTGCTGGAGGTCGAGACACCGGTGGTGGCGGTGCTCTCCGGCGGCAACATCGACCCGCTGCTGATGCTGCGCGTCATCGAGCACGGGCTCGCGGCGGCCGGACGCTACCTGCGGGTGACCGTGCGCTGCTCGGACCGTCCCGGGCAGCTCGCCTCGCTGCTGCACGAGATCGCCGAGCACCGGGCGAACGTGGTCGACGTGGAGCACCAGCGGGCCAACCCGCACCTGCGGCTCGGCGAGGTCGAGGTGGCGCTGTCGGTGGAGACCCGGGGCGTCGAGCACTCCGACACGCTGATCAGCGCCCTGCGGGCCAGCGGCTACCAGGTGGTCTTCGCCGCCGACCGCTGAGCTGCTGCCGCTGGTGCAAGGAAGGGCCCCTTGTTGACGCATTCTGGTGCACAAGGGGCCCTTGTTGACGGTTGTCCGGCGCGACCGCCGGGTCAGCCGGTGAACGGCTCGAAGCTGACCACCGTCACCTTGATGTCCGCGCCGCTCGGCGCGGTGTAGGTCACCGTCTGGCCGGGCCGGCTGCCCAGGATCGACTTGCCCAGCGCCGACTCGGGGCTGTAGACGGTCAGCTCCGTGGTGGAGGAGATCTCCCGCGAGCCGAGCAGGAAGGTCTCGGTGTCGTCGGTGTCGTCGTCGAAGTAGATCGTGACGACCATCCCGGGGGAGACCGTGTCGGCGCTCGGCGCCTCGCCGACCTTGGCGGTGCGGAGCAGCTCCTTCAAGTAGAGGATCCGCCCCTCCTGCTTGCCCTGCTCCTCGCGGGCGGCGTGGTAGCCGCCGTTCTCCCGGAGGTCGCCCTCCTCGCGCCGCGCGTTGATCTCGGCCGCGATCACGGGCCGGTTGGCGATCAGCTCGTCGAGCTCAGCCTGGAGGCGGTCGTGCGCGTCCTGGGACAGCCAGGTGGCGGGCGCCTCGTTCCCGTTGTTGGACACAGGCGATCTCCTCGGTTGTGCGGACTGGCTGACGGGTGAACTACCAAGTTACCAGTGCCGTGCCCGTCCGGGTGCGGACGATCACCGCGGGTGCCGGCGGCGGGGCCCGCGGTGCGCGTGGCGCGGTGGCGTCTCAGCAGCTCAGTCGGCCGGTCGGCAGCGCACCACCTCACCGATGAAAGGGCGGGCCGTGGTGGCCAGCCGGTGCCGGGCGGCGGCCTGGGACTCGCCCGGCGGGGCGGCCACGGTGACCTCCTCGCGGGCCACCTCCGCCCCGTCGTGCGAGCGGGCCCGCAGCACGCAGGTCGCCGAGCCGCCCGCCGGGACCGTCACCCGGAAGTCGACCACCACCTGGGAGTCGGTGATGTCCGTGTACGTGATCACCTGGGCGTCGTAGGTCGGGTCGCCGTACTTGCCGTACATGCTGAACGCCGCCAGCCCGAGTGTCGCCACCAGGGCTGTCGCGAGCAGCGCGACCAGCGCCGGCCGGCGTCGGCCCGGCTCTCTGCGCCGGCCGTAGCGGCCCGGCGGGAACACGGGCGCACCCGGCGTGATTGTGGCGTGCGTCTCGGTCACCGGCGGCGGTCTCCTGGCGTTGTTGTCGGCCCCATCGGCAAGAATGGCAGAGTCCAATCTTTCCAGCCCGGCGCCGGCTCGTGGACGAGTCCTCAGTCACCTTCGCTGAGGTAAGGATGACAGGTCGGCGGGCGACGCCGGCAGGCAGCGCCGGTGGGCACAGACGAGGAGCGCCGCAAGTGGCAGAGCAGCTGCGTCTCATGGCCGTCCACGCGCATCCCGACGACGAGTCGAGCAAGGGTGCCGCGACCATGGCGAAGTACGTCGCCGAGGGAGTCGACGTGCTGGTCGTGACGTGCACCGGTGGCGAGCGCGGCAGCGTGCTCAACCCCAAGATGGACCGGCCGGACGTGTGGGCCAACATCGCCGAGATCCGCCGCGCCGAGATGGACGCCGCCCGCGCCATCCTCGGCGTCGAGCAGGCCTGGCTGGGTTTCGTCGACTCGGGGCTGCCCGAGGGCGACCCGTTGCCGCCCCTGCCCGAGGGCTGCTTCGCCCTCCAGGACGTCGAGGTGGCCGCGGGCCCGCTGGTGCGGCTGATCCGGCAGTTCCGTCCGCACGTGATCACCACGTACGACGAGGAGGGCGGCTACCCGCACCCCGACCACATCATGACCCACAAGATCACCATGGCCGCGTTCGACGCCGCCGGTGACCCGGAGCGTCACCCCGACCTCGGCGACCCCTGGCAGCCGCTGAAGCTCTACTACGACGTGGGCTTCTCCAAGGGCAAGATCCTGGCGCTGCACGAGGGCATGCTCGCCGCCGGCCTCGCGTCGCCCTACGAGGAGTGGCTCAAGCGCTGGGAGGACCGGCCCGACAAGGGCCCCCGGATCACCACCCGCGTCGAGTGCGCCGACTACTTCCCGGTCCGCGACGACGCGCTGCGCGCCCACGCCACCCAGATCGATCCGGACGGCTTCTGGTTCCACGTGCCGATGGAGCTCCAGCGGCAGGCCTGGCCCACGGAGGACTTCCAGCTCGCCCGCTCGGTGGTGGACAGCCCGCTGCCCGAGTCCGACCTCTTCGCCGGGGTCCGCGAGACGGCCCATGCCTGCTGAGCTGGGCGTGCCGGCCGGAGCCGCGCTGGCCGGAGCCGCGCTGGCCGTGCGGCCCGTGCGGCTCACTGAGCCGGCCGTGACCGCCGATCCGGGGCCGGGCTACCCTGGGGTCCTGCCACGACCCGGAGGAACACCATGCTGACCGCCGCCCAGGTGCTCGCGCAGAACAACTTCGGTGACACGCGTACGGGTGGCCTGGCCGGCCCGATGGGCCTGTTCCTCATCGTGCTGCTGGGCACCGCCACCGTGCTGCTCATCCGCAACATGAACTCCCGGCTGCGCCGCCTGCCCGACCACTTCCCCGCGCCCGGCGAGCCCGCCGACGCGGGCCGGGTGGACGCCGCCGTCGGGGGCGGGCCAGCGGCCACCGACGCGGGGCGGGTCGACGCTACAGTCGTCGATCCGACAGACGGGACCTTGGGGCACGACTCACGCTCGACCGCCCCGAAGGGCCCCCAGCAGCACGGAAACGGGTGATCGGGGCGTGATTCACGCCGAAGCCGGCCGTCGCCCCCTGTTGCGCTTCCCGGCTTTGGCTTAGCCTTCCGCCGGGGGACCAAAAGTCCCCGGGCCGCGCGCGGGAGGGGGCACCGATGACCGGGTCAGCGACGGCTGCCCGCTGTGCGGTGCGACGGGCCGCCCGTCTTGCGGTGCGCTGCCCGGCTGCCCGCGGTGCGGTGCGCGGGACCGCCCGCCGCGGTGCGGTGCGACCGGCTGCCCGCGGCGCGGTGCGGCGACCGGCGGACGGGGGAGGTCGGTGACCTCCGCCAGGGCCGACGATCCGCTCGGCCTGCCGGAGCCGGCCAGCGCCGATCCCGGCCCGCTGGCGCGGGCCAACACCGAATCCGGCCCGCCGGGGCGCGCCGTCGGCGATCCCGACCGGTCGACGGAACGGAGCACCCCGCACCGGGTCCTCGTCCTGACCGTCGCCGTGGCGCTCACCGCCCTCGTGGCCGCCGCGATCGGCCTCACCCTCCCCACCCACCTGCCGCCCGACGACCCGATCCCGGCACCCGCCCGGTTCGGCATCGGCGTCGCCGTCGTCGTGGTCGCCCAGCTCGCCCGGCTGCGCTTCCGCACCGCCTCCGGAATGGTCAGCACCACCTGGGGCGAGGCGGCCCTCGTCGTCGGGTTCCACCTGGTCCCCGCCGGCTGGCTCCCGGCCACCACGCTCGTCGGCGCCGGGCTGGCCTGGGCGCTGCTCTCCCTGGCCGCCGACCGCCAGCCGCCGCTGGAAACCGTCCGCATCGCCGCCTCGCTGAGCGCCGCCACCGCCCTCGCCGTCGCGGTAACCAGCGCCCTCGGCGCGCCCCTGCTGGCCACCCCCACCCCGGAGCTGGCGCTGGCGCTGGCGGCCGGCGCGGTGACGTACCTGCTCGCGACCGCCTGGCTCGGCGGGGTCGCCGTCGCCCTGCGGCACGGCGTGCCGATGGGCCCGCCGCTGCTCGCCGCGCTGCGCGGCAAGCTGCTCATGTTCGTCGGGAACGTGGCCGTCGGCCTGGCCGCCGTGGCGCTGCTGGAGCTCGACGCCCGCTGGCTGCTCGCGTTCCCGCCCGTGTTCTGGCTGCTCCAGCAGACCTACCGGCACCGGCTGCGGGCCGACCAGGAGCGGCGCACCTGGCGGGCCTTCGCCGAGGCCACCGCCGCGCTCAACCAGCTCGACGAGCGGGGCGTCGCCACCGCGGCCGTCACCGGCGCGCTGACCCTCTTCGGCGCCGAGCTGGTCGACGTGGACGTGGCGCGGGGCGACGGCCGGTGGCGACGCTACCGGGGCGACAGCGGCGGTCGGGTGACCGACCGGGAGATCGACCCGCCCACCGGCTCCGCCGCCGGCCCGCACGAGCTGGTCCGCCCGCTGACCGTCGGCAGCAGCCGGGTCGGCGAGCTGCGCGTCCGGTTCCCCGGCTCGGCGCCGCCCGACGCCCGCGAGCAGGACGCCGCCGCCGCATACTCCGACGCCCTCGCCGCCGCCCTGCACGACGCCGCCACCCACCGCGAGCTGCGCCTCGTCACCGCCCGTTCGTCGTACGAGGCGGTGCACGACCCGCTGACCGGCCTGCTCAACCGGGCCGCCATGCTCGGCAAGGGCGACCAGGCGCTGCGGCAGCGCGCGCACGACCACCCCGTGGCCCTGCTGCTGCTCGACATCGACCAGTTCAAAGAGGTCAACGACACCCTCGGGCACGCCGCCGGCGACCAGCTGCTGCGGCTGACCGCCAACCGGCTCGGCGCGCTGACCCGCTCCGGGGACCTGCTCGGCCGCCTCGGCGGCGACGAGTTCGCCCTGCTGCTGACGTCGGTCCCGGTGGTCGGTGCCCGGACCGCACCCATGGCGTACGCGCTGCGCCAGGCCCGGGAGATCGCCGAGCGGCTCGCCGCCCCGACCGAGGTGGCCGGGGTGCGGATGTCCGTCGAGGTGTCCGTGGGGGTGGTGGTGGCCGACGCCGGCACCGCCGACCTGACGGAGCTGCTGCGCCGGGCCGACATCGCGATGTACCAGGCGAAGGAGGGCGGCGGCAGCGTCGCCGCGTACGACAGCTCGAAGGACGCCGCGAGCACCGACCAGCTTGCGCTGCTCGCGGAGCTGCGGGAGGCCCTCGCCGCCGACGACCAGCTGGTGCTGGCGCTCCAGCCGGCGGTGGACCTCGCCACCGGCGCGCCGACCGGGGTGGAGGCGCTGATCCGCTGGCGGCACCCGCGCCGGGGCTGGCTCGGCCCCGGCGACTTCATCCGCCCGGTGGAGAACAGCGAGCAGCTCGGCACGTTCACCCGGTACGTGCTGGACAAGGCGCTCACCGTGGCCGCCGAGTGGGCCCGCGCCGGCCTCGACGTGCCGATCTCGGTGAACCTGTCGGCCCGCAGCCTGCTCGACCCCCGGCTGCCCGCCGAGATCGGCGAGGCGCTGCGCCGCCACCAGGTGCCGCCGCACCGGCTGGTGCTGGAGATCACCGAGACGGTGGTGATGAGCGAGCTGGAGGTCATCGACGAGGTGCTGGCCACCCTGCGGTCGATGGGCGTGCAGCTCGCCGTGGACGACTTCGGCACCGGCTTCTCGTCGCTGGCGTTCGTGACCCGCATCGCCGTGGACGAGCTGAAGGTCGACCGGTCGTTCGTGATCCGGATGGCGGACTCGCCGGAGGCGGCGGCCATCGTCCGGGCGACCGTCGGCCTCGCCCACGAGCTGGGCCTGCGGGTGGTCGCCGAGGGCGTGGAGACCGCCGAGCAGCGGCTCGCCCTGGCCGAGCTGGGCTGCACGGCCGCCCAGGGCTACCACTTCTTCAAGCCGATGCCGGCCGACAAGATCAGCGCGGTGCTCGGGTCACTGGTGGACACGTCCCAGGCGAACGTCGTGCCGCTGCGCGCCGACGGCGCCTCCTGACCCGGTTATGAAGCGGCCATGTGCTCGTCGAGCACGAGGCCGCCATGTTCACACCGTGGAGCGGCCGCTGCCGGGGCAGGTGCCTCGGCTGCCCTGCGCCTGGTGGGACGGGCAGGACTTGCCGACGGCTACGCCGACGCGGGCTCCGCAGACGGAGCACTGACTCTGAGGTGCCATGACTGGACTCTTTCGGGGATCAGATAGTCCGGGTGAGGGTCCTGTGCCGGCTCGGCACCCGCTCCGCTGGCGGACGTGCCACGAAGGTAGATCACCGATTTGTCGTGGGCGGTGATCCGGAGAGCTGCGGCAACCGGCACTTCGACGCCGGGCTGACGGCACAGCTCCCAGCCGGCGAACTGCTCTGGCCGTGCGGCGTCGAGAAGCCGGTGGGCGAACACGAGCACCCGTGCCGCGCGCAGCCTCGGCGGCGGCATCTCGTCGGGCGGCGGCACCGCCGCGGCGTCCCGCGGCGGCACGGCGGCCCAGAGCATCCCGGTCGATCCGGACCGGTGGACGACCTTCACGCCCGGCGGGGACTGGCCGCCCGGCTGGTCGTCCCGGCCGTACCGCTCGACGGCGGTGATGTCCGGGTGCTCGGCGGCACGAAAGAGGGCTTCCATGATGTCCAGGGCCTGGGATACCTGCATGGTTGCGCTCTCCTGGTGATCGGGAATCGGGCAGCTCACGGGCCGGGTAAGTCTACCGACGGGCGGTGGAGCCCGGCTCCGGCACGTGGCCGGCGTACCGGACGGCGCGTTGTCGATCATGTGACCTGGGCTCCTTCGGTCGGCCGTGCCTCGCCTTCCTGTTCAGCCTGGGATCGGTGCCCGGACACGCCCAGGAGGTTTGCGTCCGCAGCTTGTCCGCCCCGTCCGCAGACGAATGAGCCCGATATGGTGAGCTTGATGACTGACTATCTCCAGGTGGCCACGGCGACGGACAGCCGCGATAGTGGCGTGCTTCTCGCCGAGGGCGCGGTGGCCGGCCGGCTCGCCGCCGGCGCTCAGGTCGTGGGGCCGGTGACCAGCGTGTTCTGGCACCACGGCGAGCGGGGCATCGGCGAGGAGTGGCAAATCCTGTTCTTCACCACCGCCGCCCGCTACCCGGAGTTGGAGCGGTATCTGCTCGACGAGCATTCGTGGAGCAACCCTCAGGTGACCGCTGTGCCGATCGTGCGTGGCTCTACCGATTACCTGGCGTGGGTGGCACGCTCGGTGGCCGTTTAGCGGCCTCGGCGACGAGAGCGCGGAGTTCGATGACGCAGGGCAGTGCTGCGTGCGGCGACAACCGGTTGAGGACGGCTTCCAGCCGCTGCCCAGGCCGGGGCGAGCCGACGTCGGCCGAGAGCCGGGCCGCCAGGGCGGCGGTTGCGCAGGCCTGCTCGACCTCGTTGGCGTCGAGGTAGGCGTCCGCCAACCAGGACAGGTAGAGGGCCTTGTCTCTGGCGTACGTGTCATCGAAGCGCAGTATCGCCCGCTCAAGGACGGGGACTGCTCGGACTGGCCGGTGCAACACCGCCCAGCAGCGGCCAGTCATGATCTCGCCCTCTGTGGCGTCGACCCAGTACACCCAGTCGGGTTCGGCGCGACCATCGTGCTCGGCGAGACAGGCGGTTCCGAGATCGAGATGGCGGTGGGTGGCCCCATCGTCACCAGTGAGAGCATGGGCCCAGGCGGCACGTAGGTGCAGCAGCGCCCGTACCCGTGGCGTGGCGGTCGTGCCCGCCCTTTCACAGGCTGCGGTGGCGGTGTCGGTGGCCTGGCCGGTGAGGGCGAGCTGCTGATAAGCCAGGAACGCCAGCCCATTGCCCGCAAGTGCCGCGTCGTCCGCGTCATGCGCGGCGGAGAGGCTCAGCCGGTAGAGCCGCTCGGCGTCATCGTGGCGGCCGGCGTCGAAGGCGGACCAGCCAGCGAGTTGGGCCTGCTCGGCAAGGACGGCAAGGAGTTGGCGGCCGGTGTCGTCGCGGTAGGACCCTTCGCGGACAAGGCGCGCGGTCGCATCGACCTCGGCCGCGTACAGGTGGTAGGTGTCGGCACCGCCGAGATGGTTGTCCAGGCGGCGCAGGCGTGCGGTGCGTTCGAGGAGCCGAGCGGGGGTGGCCGCGCCGATGCGTCGACCGTGGGTGAGTAACGAGTGGGGCAGCGCTGCGGCCAGGCCGGCGGCGACGAGTTCGCGGCGGCGCAGGCCTGGGCGGGTGCCGGCCAGCGCGACGAGTTCTCCCATGGCGCGCAGGGCGTCGTCGAGCCGGCGAGCCACCTGCGGGCTGGGTGCCTTCGCACCGGTTTCCAGCTCGTGCAGGTAGGACTTCCCGTGGTACGTGAGCTTTGCCAGGCCGCGCAGCGACAGTCCACGCTCGTGTCGGAGCTGCCGCAGGCGGGCGGCGAACGACTGTTCGGTCATGACCGCTCCAGGTAGAGGGCTGGGTGGTGCCCGTCGCCACTGTCGACAGGCACCACGTCGCACGTTACGCGCAGAGCGATCGAATGGCTGCCCTCGGTAGCGTTGTGGCGCGGATGGGTCAGCCGCGGGGGAGGACGTCGTCGACCACGCTGGGCAGGGCCGCCCAGTCGGCCGAGGCGATGCTCGCGTGGGCCCGCGCCAGTTGCGCCACCCGGGCCGCCGCCGCCCCGGGATCGGTGTTCCCCACCGCCGGGGGGACGTTCTGCGCGTCGGTCATCACCAGCAGGTAGTGGTTGGTGTCGTACCAGGCGGTGTCGATGCCGCCGGTGACGTACGCCGACGCGTCGCCGTCGAAGACCACGAACCAGGGGCGCAGGGCGGTGTCGGCGTACCGGGTGCGGGGGTCGCCGGCCTGGGCGCGGTGCACGGCCGGGAACGCCTGCGCCGAGCCGAGGGTGCCGGCGGCGGCGAGCGCGGCGAGGTGCTGGGCGTACTCGATGTCGGTCCACAGCTTGTCGGTGGGGTTGCTCTCCTCGACGGTGCCGGGGATGAGGTGCACGACGACCCGGCCGGCGAGCTGCTGCCGGGTGGGCCAGTTGTCGGCGCGGGCGGCGGCGTCCAGGCTCGCGTGCCCGCCCAGGAGGTCGGCGGGGCGGAACACGGCTGACCCGAGCCGGGCGGCGAGCAGCGCGTCGAGCTGCGCCGGCCCCTGCCCGGTGCGGGCGCTGAAGCCGGTCTTCAGCTCCAGCTTGAGGTGCAGCGGGCCGGCGTCGGGGTGGGCGGCGAGCCAGAGCCGGATGTCGTCGAGGCAGTGTTCGAGGTTCTTGTTGCGGGTGCCGGTGTAGAGCTGGGTGGCGCTGGTGGCGGCGACGCAGTTGTTGTTGTTGCCGAGCGGGTTGGAGTGGCTGACCCGCCACTGGTTGGCGACGATGTCGGGCCAGACGTCCAGCTCGATCATCCCGGGCCGGGCGTCGAGGGCCTGGGCCAGGTAGTCGTACGTCCCCTTGTCGTACGCGTTGTGCGTGCCGACGGCGGTGGTCGCCGAGACCCGGGCACCGGGGTCGACGGCGGCCTCGGCGGGGCCGGCGGCGACGAGCGCCGCGAGCACCGCGATCGACGTGAGCGCGGGCAGGGAACGGGATCGGCGCATGCGTGCCTCCTCGGCGGGCCGGCGACCGTCGCCGGGCATGCACCGATATAAATACATGAACGTGAATGGGGGAAGACCTGCGGGCGGCCGGCGCGGTACCGCCGCCCGGTGGATATGGTCGACGGGTGAACCGACTCGCGAGCGCCACCAGCCCGTACCTCCTCCAGCACGCCGACAACCCGGTGGACTGGTGGCCGTGGTGCGACGAGGCGTTCGCCGAGGCGAAGCGGCGCGACGTGCCGGTGCTCGTCTCCGTCGGCTACGCGGCCTGCCACTGGTGCCACGTGATGGCGCACGAGTCGTTCGAGGACGAGGCCGTCGGCAAGCTGCTCAACGACGGCTTCGTGGCGATCAAGGTGGACCGCGAGGAGCGCCCCGACGTCGACGCCGTCTACATGACCGCCACCCAGGCGATGACCGGGCAGGGCGGCTGGCCGATGACGGTCTTCGCCACCCCGGACGGCACCCCCTTCTTCTGCGGCACCTACTTCCCGAAGCCCAACTTCGTCCGGCTGCTGGAGTCGGTCGGCACCGCCTGGCGGGAGCAGCGCGAGGCCGTGCTGCAACAGGGCTCCGCCGTGGTCGAGGCGATCGGCGGGGCGCAGGCCGTCGGCGGCCCGACCGCCCCGCTCACCGCCGACCTGCTCGACGCCGCCGTCGCCCAGCTCGCCCGGGAGTACGACCGGGAGAACGGCGGCTTCGGCGGGGCCCCGAAGTTCCCGCCGCACCTGAACCTGCTCTTCCTGCTGCGTCACCACCAGCGCACCGGCTCCGCCGAGAGCCTGGAGATCGCCCGGCACACCGCCGAGGCCATGGCCCGGGGCGGCATCCACGACCAGCTGGCCGGCGGCTTCGCCCGCTACTCCGTGGACGGGCACTGGACGGTGCCGCACTTCGAGAAGATGCTCTACGACAACGCGCTGCTGCTGCGCGTCTACACCCACCTGTGGCGGCTCACGGGCGACCCGCTCGCCCGGCGCGTCGCCCGCGACACCGCCCGGTTCCTCGCCGACGAGCTGCACCGGCCCGGCGAGGGCTTCGCGTCCGCGCTGGACGCCGACACCGAGGGCGTCGAGGGGCTCACGTACGCCTGGACCCCGGCCCAGCTCGTCGAGGTCCTCGGCGAGGATGACGGCCACTGGGCCGCAGACCTCTTCGCGGTCACCGAATCCGGCACCTTCGAACACGGCACGAGCGTGTTGCGGCTGGCCCGGGACGTCGACGACGCCGACCCGGCGATCCGGGGCCGCTGGCGCGACGTCGTCGGGCGGCTCCTCGCGGCCCGCGACACCCGCCCCCAGCCGGCCCGCGACGACAAGGTGGTGGCCGCCTGGAACGGGCTGGCGATCACCGCGCTCGCCGAGTTCGTCCGCCTCGTCGAGACCCTCGGCACCGGCACCGGCGCGGGCGGCGACGAGGCCGACGCCAACCTGCTGGAGGGCGTCACGATCGTCGCCGACGGCGCGCTGCGGGACGCCGCCGAACACCTGGCCCGCGTGCACCTCGTCGACGGCCGGCTGCGCCGGGTCTCCCGCGACGGCGTGGTCGGCGAGCCGGCCGGGGTGCTGGAGGACTACGGCTGCGTGGCCGAGGCGTTCTGCGCCATGCACCAGCTCACCGGCGAGGGGCGCTGGCTGGAGCTGGCCGGCAACCTGCTGGACACCGCCCTGGCCCGGTTCGCCGCCCCCGGCGGCGGGTTCTACGACACCGCCGACGACGCCGAGCAACTCGTGGCCCGGCCGGCCGACCCGACCGACAACGCCACCCCGTCCGGCCGGTCCGCGCTCGCCGCCGCCCTGGTCACGTACGCGGCCCTGAGCGGGGAGGCCCGCTACCGGGAGGCCGCCGAGGCGGCCCTCGCCACCGTCGCGCCGATCGTCGCCCGGCACGCCCGGTTCACCGGGTACGCGGCGGCGGCCGGCGAGGCGCTGCTGTCCGGCCCGTTCGAGATCGCCGTGGTGACCGACGACCCGGCGGGCGACCCGCTCGTCGCCGCCGCGTACCGGCACGCCCCGCCGGGCGCGGTGCTGGTCGCGGGCCGCCCCGACCAGCCGGGCGTGCCGCTGCTCGCCGACCGGCCGATGCGCGACGGGCGGCCCACCGCGTACGTCTGCCGGGGGTTCGTCTGCCAACGCCCGGTCACGACCGTCGACGACCTCCTCGCCCAGCTGTAAGGAAGGGCCCCCTGTTAACGCATTCGGTATAGCGGGGTACCCCGCTCACACCCCTCGCCCCGATCCTCGCCGGTGGCGGAGCCGCCGCTAGGCTGGCCCGCGAGATGGATACCCGAACCGGTCTGCCAGTTGTCGGCATGGTGGGGGGCGGCCAGCTGGCCCGGATGACCCACCAGGCCGCGATCGCCCTCGGTCAGTCGCTGCGCGTGCTCGCGCAGGCCCCGGACGACGGGGCGGCCCTCGTCGCCGCCGACGTCCAGTACGGCGACCACACCGACCTCGCCGCCCTGCGCACCTTCGCGAAGGGCTGCGACGTGGTCACCTTCGACCACGAGCACGTGCCGACGGAGCACATCCGTGCCCTCGCCGCCGAGGGCGTGAAGCTCTTTCCGCCCGCCGACGCCCTGCTGCACGCCCAGGACAAGCAGGTCATGCGGGAGCGGCTCGGCGAGCTGGGCGCGCCCAACCCGGCGTGGCGGCCCGTCGCCGAGCCGGCCGACCTGGTCGCCTTCGGCGACGCGCAGGGCTGGCCGGTGGTGCTGAAGGCGGCCCGGGGTGGCTACGACGGCCGGGGCGTCTGGCTGGTCGACGACGCCGCGCAGGCCGCCGAGCTGGCGACCACCCTGCTCGCCGGCGGCACCTGGCTGATCGTCGAGGAGCGGGTCGCGCTGCGCCGGGAGTTGGCCGTGCAGGTGGCCCGCTCGCCGTTCGGGCAGGTCGCCGCGTACCCGGTGGTGGAGACCGTGCAGGTGGGCGGCATCTGCGTCGAGGTGCTCGCCCCCGCGCCGGGCCTGCCCGAGGAGCTGGCCGTGGCCGCCCAGCAGCTCGCCATCGACCTGGCCACCGCGCTCGGCGTGGTCGGCCTGCTCGCCGTGGAGTTGTTCGAGACCCCGGCCGGGCTGGTGGTCAACGAGCTGGCCATGCGTCCACACAACTCGGGCCACTGGACGATCGAGGGGGCCCGCACGTCGCAGTTCGAGCAGCACCTGCGGGCCGTGCTCGACTACCCGATGGGCGACACCTCGCTCGCCGCCCCCGTCGTGGTGATGGCGAACGTGCTCGGCGGGCAGCCGGGCGGCATCTCCATCGACGAGCGGCTGCACCACCTCTTCGCCGCCGAGCCGGGCGCGAAGGTCCACCTGTACGGCAAGCAGGTGCGACCCGGCCGCAAGATCGGGCACGTCACGGTGCTCGGCGACGACCTGGCGGACGTGCGGGCGCGGGCCGCCCGGGCCGCCCACTGGCTGACGGAAGGGACGCCGGCATGACCACCGTCGGTTTGATCATGGGCAGCGACTCGGACTGGCCGACCATGAGGGCCGCCGGGGAGGCCCTCGCCGAGTTCGGGGTCGGCTACGAGGTGGGCGTCGTCTCCGCCCACCGCACCCCGGGCAAGATGATCGAGTACGGTCGCACCGCCGCCGACCGGGGCCTCAAGGTGATCATCGCCGGGGCGGGCGGGGCCGCCCACCTGCCCGGCATGGTCGCCTCGGTCACCCCGCTGCCGGTGATCGGCGTGCCGGTGCCGCTCAAGCACCTCGACGGGATGGACTCGCTGCTGTCCATCGTGCAGATGCCGGCCGGCGTGCCGGTGGCCACCGTGTCGATCGGCAACGCCCGCAACGCCGGGCTGCTCGCCGTCCGCATCCTCGCCGCCGCCGACGAGGAGCTGCGGGCGCGCATGGTGGCCTACCAGGCGAGCCTGGAGCAGCTCGTCGCCGACAAGGAAGCCGCCCTCCACGCCACCCTGACCTGACCTGATCGTCATTTCATGCCGCGCAGGGCCGTCTGGAGGCGGTCCTGCGCGCGGCGGCGGCGCTCGTTGCTCGCCCCGAGCACCAGCAGCACCAGCCCCACCGGGATCAGCACCAGCCAGGGGCCCAGGCTGAACAGCGCGTGCACCGCCGCGATCGCGGTGACCGTCGCGCCGACGATCACCGGGGCCTGCTGCTGGCTGGTGGTGCCGAAGATCAGCACCGCCACCGCGCCGAGCAGCAGCAGCACCTGCCGCAGCATGCTGGAGTCGGTGGCCAGCACGATCGCCAGGGTCGGCACGAACGCGGCCACCAGCGCCGGGCCGTACGCCACCCAGCTCGACAGGTCCGGCCGCTGCCGCAGCTCCAGCACCCCCACCAGCAGGGCCAGCGCCGCGAACGGCAGGGTGTAGGCCTCCGGCAGGGCCACGTCGGCGACCCGCATCAGGATCCACCAGGCGACGATCTCGCAGAAGACCACCGCCCAGAACAGGATCCGTCGCTCCACCGGCTGCCGCCCTGGCCGGGCCGCCGCCACTCCGAGCACGGCGCCCCAGGCGGCCAGCAGCGCGGCGATGTGCCGGGGCGAGTCGAAGGCCAGCGCCAGGGCGATCAGCGCGGCGGCGAACCCGCTCCACTCCACCGTGGCCGCCTCGCGCCGGGCCTCCGGCCGGCGCAGCCGGGGCAGGGTCGCGGCGAACACCTGCAGGGCCGCCCCGACGGCCAGCACCCCGAACGCGGACCAGACCGCGGCCAGGCCCGCCACCAGGCCGACGACCAGCACGAACAACTGCGCCGTCAGCGAGGCGAACAGCCAGCCGAGGATGCGGGCCCGCTGCGTGGTGCCGTACAGGGCGGCGACGACGCCCACGCCGACCGCCCCGCCCAGCGTGAACAGGGTCAACTCCCGGGTGGCCAGGCTGCCCAGCAGCCCGGCCCCGCCCCCGGCCAGGCCGATCACGAAGACCAGCACCCGGGCGGTACGCAGCGACCGCGCCCGCTCCGCGATCGGCGGGGGCGGGCTGAGCGCCAGCCCCAGCATCGAGATCGTGAACACCGACAGGGCGGCCAGCACGCTCACCGGCCAGCCGTGACCCAGGGCGGTCGGCGTGATCAGCAGGGTCACCGCCGCCCCGGGCAGCACCACCGGCACCGCCCGGGACCGTCGCCCGCCGCTGAGCCCGACGGCGGCCAGCGCCGCGGTCAGCGTGAGCAGCAGCGCGGTCAGCACGTGCGTCGGGTCGACCGCGTCGGCGGGCGGGGCGAGCAGTTCCGGCGGCGGCCCCTGCCACACCCGCTTCAGCGCCCGGTACGGCTCGACCAGCGCCACCTCCAGCGCGGGCGCGAGCGAGAACACGGCCAGCGCGACGGGCAGCGCCGCGGCGGCCAGCGCCCCCGCCGCCGGGCTGACCCGCCAGCGCACCGCCATCGGTTCGTCGTCGGGGGCCCGGCGCAGCGCACCGTCGAGCAGCACCGTCCAGCGCCGGACCCGTTGCGCCGAGCCGGCCGGCGGCACGGTCGACGCGCGGACCAGCTCGGCGAGCACCCCGAGCAGCGCGGCGGCCGCCGCGTACACGCCGGAGGGCAGCCCGGCCACGATGGCGGCGGCGGCACTGACGGTCGCGCCGCCGACGACGGCCGCGCTGGCGTACGGAAGATACTGCGGAACCTGCCGGCGGACCGCGGCGACCGCGGCCAGGCCCAGGCTCGACGCGGCCAACGCGGCCGTCAGCACCACCTCGGGCGACCGGCCGAAGTCGGCGGCCAGGGCGGCCACCGCGCCGGGGAGCGCGAGCAGCGCGGCCCCGGCCGCGATCCCGCCGATCTGCACCAGGTGCGGCGGCATCCCGTCCGCTTCCACGTCGTCCACCAGCGGGGCGGCGAACACCCGGGACAGGGCCGCCACGACCACGCCGACGAGCACGATCCCGCCCAGCGCCAGCGCGGTCGTCCACGGCCGGACCAGCCCGGCGCCGGCCGCGTGTAGGGCGACCGCCCCGGCCACGGTCGCCCGGGACAGCCCGGCGCGCGGATCGAGCGACGCGGCGGCGGCCGTCCCGAAGGCGGTGGCGACCGCCAGTCCGACCACCACCGGGGACCACCAGGGCAGGTCGAAGGCGGCCGGGAGGCTGATGGTGGCGAGGACGGCGGCGAGGACGGCGGCGGCACCCGAGACGTCGTGCCTCCACGGATGCGGCAGCAGCACCCCGGCGGCGACGCCGAGCAGGGCCAGGGCGACCGGCGCCTGCCAGGTGGACCCGCCGGTCGGCGCGGCCGGCCAGCCGGACAGGTCGCCCGCCCAGATCGGGCCGGGGGTGGCCAGCACGCCCCAGCCGCCGCGCAGCGCGCTCCAGCCCGCGAGCAGCCCGATCAGGGCGCCGCCGACGGCCAGGCCGAGGATCGGCCCGCGCCGCCACTCCTCCGGCATCGCCCGTGCCACCGCCGCGACCGCCGCCACCAGCGCGGCGGCCACCACGAGCTGCCCGCCCGGGGTGAGCACCGCCGCGACCCGGACCAGCGTCGCGACCAGCGCCGCGGTGACCGCCGCCGTGGCCAGGTCGGAGCCGTCGAGCGTCAGGTCGGCACGCCGCCCCGCGTCGATCGACGGGGCGAGGAAGACCAGCAGTCCGGCCACGAACAGCAGCGCGCCCACCCAGGCGTCGGCGGCGGTGGCCCCCGGCGCGGTGAACGCGGCGGCCGTCACCACCAGCGCCCCGAGCCCGGTGCCCAACGCCAGCGGCATGGGGATGCGCCGCTCGGAGACCTGCACGAGGGCCGCGTAGCCGAGGGTGACGCAGACCGCGAGGAAGCTCGCCGCCAGCACCGGCACGGTGACCACGCGCAGGCTCGCCGGGGTCGGCGTCGGGTCGGTCGGCACGGTCGCGGCGACGAACGCCGCCACCGCCCCCGGCAGCGCGAACGCCGCCCCGCCCGCGGCCCAGTTGGCGACGGTGTCCGCGGCGGCTGCGGCGGTCATCCGGACCCGGGGCACCACCGCGACCAGCGCGCCGCCCACGAAGAGGGCGAGCAGCACGGCGGCGGTCAGCGCCGGCCGGGCCAGCCCGGCGCCCGCGCCGAGCAGGCCGACGACGGTGGCGGCGACCGCGTGCACGGTGGCGGACCGGGTCGTCGTGGCGGTGAGCCCGACCGCGCCGATGCCGACCGCGGCGACCACCATCGGCCACGGCGCCGCCGCCCAGCCCAGGCCGAACGACGCGGGGACGGCCAGCGCGGTCAGCGCCGCCCCGGCCACCGCGAACTCGCGGCGGATCTGCGGGGGCAGCGCCAGCACGGCGGCGACGGTGAGCAGGAAGGCGCTGGCGGCGAGCTGCCAGGCCGCCGGGCCGACGGAGGCGGCCAGCTCGGCGGAGTAGCGGTCGAGGTCGGCCGCCCAGGCCGGGGCGGCCGCGAGGGCCGGGGCCAGCCCGGCGCGCAGCGCGCCGACGGCCACCACCAGGCCGCTGACCGTGAGCGCCGCCGCCGAGGCGAGCTGCGGGCCGCGCCGGGCGGCCTCCGGCAGGGCCCGCACCGCCAGGCCGGTGACCGTGATGACGGCGGCGACGAGCAGCAGGGCCCGCCCGGGGAAGGCCACCGCCGCGACCCGGCCCAGCGCGCCGACCACCGCGAGGGTGAGCACGCCGGCGGCCACGTCCGGCAGGGGCGGCCGGCGCAGCACCAGCGCGCCGCCCAACCCCACCAGGGCGGCCAGCAGCAGCACCGCGCCCGCCCCGGCCGCCGTCGGCACCGAGGCGGCGCGCAGCAGCGCGGTCACCGCGTACGCCAGGGCCAGCACCACCGCGACGCCGTGCAGCAGCCAGGTCAGCTCGCGCAGGGCCGGCACCGGGCGGGTGGGCGGCTCGCCGGCCGGCACCCCGCCGGAGGCGTCGAGCACCTCGCCGGCCTCCTCCGGGTCGCCCTCCGGCCGCCGCTCCCCGCCGGGCCGGCCGCCCCGGGTGGGCCGGTCCTGCACGGCGTCCTCGGCGGACGGGTCGGCTCCGGCGGGCCGGTCGTCCTCGCTGGGCCGCCGGGGCGGCGGGGCGGGCGGGGCCATCCGGCCGCCCGGCAGGTCCTGACGCACCGGCCGCTCCACCGTCACCGGGGACCGGGCCAGCCAGAGGTCGACCACGGCGACCACGGTCAGCACCAGGGCCCAGCCGGCCGGCCCGGACACCCGGTCGTACGCCAGCAGCGGCAGCACCGGCTGCGCGGCCAGCACCGTGGCGAAGCGGGGCGCGCGCAGCCCCGTGAAGAGGGCGTAGCCGAACCCGACGGCAGCGGTGACCAGGAAGATCACCCCGGCGAAGACGGCACCGGACGCGCCCCCGCCGCCGATGAGGTCCACCGCCCACAGCGCGTACCCGGCGAGGGGCACCAGCAGCAGGCCGACGGCGGAGATCGTCTCGGCGGTCGAGGTGAGCCCCCGCCGGGCCAGCACCGGCGGGGCGAGCAGCAGCAGCACCGTGGCGACGAGCAGGACGCCCAGCCGGGACAGGGCGTCCATCGAGCTGGTGGCCACCACGGCGAAGACCACCGCGGCCACGGCGAGCAGCAGCGCGCCCAGCCCGAGGGGGATGTTCTGCACCTCGCGGGACGACGCCTCCGGCGGATTCTCGGGGTCGTCGGCGTCCAGCCAGCGGGCGGTCGACGGCGGCGGGGGCGGCGGGTCCTTCGGCGGGGGCGCGGCGGCGCCCTGGCGGGGCACCCGGGGCGGGGCTCCCGTCGTCGCGGTCGGCGGGCGGCGGCCGGGGCGGCGGCGCAGCACCCGCCGGGGGCGGGCGGCCTGCTTGAGGCGTTCCTCGCCGGCGTGCGTCAGGATGTCCCGCTGGAAGAGGGCGGCCTGCATCTTCGCGGCGATCTGCCGCTGCTCGGCGGCGATGGCGGCCTCGCGGGCCTTCATCTCCGCGATCGAGCGCTCGACCTCCGCGAGGTGCCCGGCCCACTGGGGCTGGTGCGCGCCGCAGTGCGGGCACTGCGCGGCCGGCTTGATCTCCCGACTGCACGAGGAGCACTGAAAGGTCTGCACGACACCCCTCCACCCGGCCGGCCCGCACTGTGGACTACCACTGTCGCAGCATGCCCTGAGCCGGCGCGGATTTCGACACCTGTCGGC
This sequence comes from Micromonospora sp. NBRC 110038, assembly GCF_020884815.1. Taxonomy (NCBI): domain Bacteria; kingdom Bacillati; phylum Actinomycetota; class Actinomycetes; order Micromonosporales; family Micromonosporaceae; genus Micromonospora; species Micromonospora sp. NBRC 110038. Next base: position 225,525 of record NZ_BBOL01000001.1, read on the forward strand.
GGTTCGGCGGTGACGAATGGGTGACCGGGGAGCCCGCCGGGGTCGACCGGGGCCGCCGCCGGGTTGACCGGAGCGGCCGACCGGGGGATCGGAGCGACGGGCCCGGGGCCCCGACGTGCGACGGCCGGCCCCGGACGAGGTCCGGGGCCGGCCGTCACCGGTGTCGGTCGGGGGTCAGGGGCGGCCCATGCCCCGGTACTCCCAGCCGGCCTGGCTCCACAGTGTCGCGTCGAGGCAGTTGCGGCCGTCGACCACGCGGCGGCCGGCGACCAGCTCGCCGAGGGCCACCGGGTCGGCGTTGCGGAAGTCGGCCCACTCGGTGAGCACGCAGACCAGGTCCGCCCCGGTCACCGCGTCGGCCATCGTGGACTCGTACGTCAGCTCGGGGGCCACCCGGCGGGCGTTCTCCGCGCCCTGCGGGTCGAACACGTGCACGTCCGCCCCGGCCTTGCCGAGCAGCCCGGCGACGGCGAGCGCCGGTGCGTCGCGTACGTCGTCGGTGTTGGGTTTGAACGTGGCGCCGAGCACGGCGATCCGGGTGCCGGACAGGTCCGGGCCGGCGGGCCCGGCGCGGCGGCCGAGCAGCTCGGCGGCCAGCGCGATCACCCGGGTCCGGCGGCGCAGGTTGATCAGGTCGACCTCGTGCAGGAAGCGCAGCGCCTCGCCGGCCCCCAGCTCCTGGGCGCGGGCCTGGAACGCGCGGATGTCCTTGGGCAGGCAGGCGCCGCCGAACCCGAGGCCGGCCTGGAGGAAGCGGTTGCCGATGCGGGGGTCGTACCCGATGGCCTTGGCGAGCTGGGTGACGTCGCCGCCGGCGACCTCGCACACCTCGGCCATCGCGTTGATGAAGGAGATCTTGGTGGCCAGGAAGGCGTTCGCGGCGACCTTGACCAGCTCGGCGGTGGCGAAGTCGGTGACCACCAGCGGGACCTCCCGGTCCTCGGTGGCGGCCAGGTCGAAGACACCCTTGTGGGCGGCGTAGAGCATGCCGTTGGCCCAGTCGCTCTTGACGCCGACCACGATCCGGTTGGGGCGCAGCACGTCGTCGACGGCGAAGCCCTCCTGGAGGAACTCGGGGCTCCACGCCACCTCGACGCCGAGGTCGGCCGGGGTGTGCTTGCCGACGAGCTGCTCCACCCACTCGGCGGTGCCCACCGGCACGGTGGACTTGCCGACGATCAGCGCCTTGCGCGTCAGGTGCTGGGCGAGGCCGGTGACGGACGCCTCGACGTACGACAGGTCGGCGCCCATCCCGTCGGCCCGCTGCGGGGTGCCCACGCAGATGAAGTGCACGTCGCCGAAGTCGGCCGTCTCGGCGATGTCGGTGCTGAACCGCAGCCGGCCGGCGGCCAGGTTGCGCCGCAGCAGCTCGTCGAGGCCGGGCTCGTGGATCGGCACCTCGCCCGCGTTCAGCTTGGCGATCTTGTCGGCGTCGACGTCGAAGCCGAGCACCTCGTAGCCCAGCTCGGCGTAACAGATGGCGTACGTCGCACCGAGGTACCCGGTGCCGAGGAAGGTGACCCGGGGCCGGGCCGCGCCCGACGGCGGCGTGACCGCGGCGATGGCCGGCATCGGTTGGGTGTTCGGGTACGGGATCGTCACGCCTGTCTTCTCCGCTCGCGCTGGCGGCGCTTCCTCGCGTCGCATTCGGCTGCGGCGCCTGGCCGGCACCGAAGGGGAATTGTGTCGTTTTCTGCTCGCCGTGCCGCGTCGACCTCCGCGCGCCGTGTCGCGTCGACGCCTCGGTCAGGCCCGAGCCTACGCGGCGGTAAGGATCAACCGAGCGCTGGTCGCTATCCTTCAGTCTGCGCGGTCGGCGGTTCCGAGACGCTACAGACTGGGCATGATAGCCGTGAAGGGGAGGGGCCGACATGGCCGCAGAGCAGTCGTTCGACGTCTACCGGTTGCCCGAGGAACACGAGGCGGTCCGCGAGGCGGTGCGTGAGGTCTGTGCGGCGAAGGTGGCGCCGCACGCCGCCGAGGCGGACGAGACGGGCGAGTTCCCGAAGGCGTCCTACGACGCGCTGCGCTCGGCCGACTTCCACGCCCCGCACATCCCCGTCGAGTACGGCGGCGCCGGTGCGGACGCCCTGGCCACGGCCATCGTGATCGAGGAGGTCGCCCGGGCCTGCGCCTCGTCCTCGCTGATCCCGGCGGTCAACAAGCTGGGCACCATGCCGCTGATCCTGGCCGGCTCCGACGAGCTCAAGCGCGCCTACCTGACCCCGGTGGCGGCCGGGGAGGCGATGTTCTCCTACTGCCTGTCCGAGCCGGAGGCCGGCAGCGACGCCGCGTCGATGACCACCAGGGCGGTCCGCGACGGCGACCACTGGGTGCTCAACGGCGTGAAGCGGTGGATCACCAACGCCGGAGTGTCGGATTTCTACACCGTCTTCGCCGTGACGGATCCCACAGCCCGATCGAAGGGCATTTCGGCGTTCGTGGTCGAGAAGTCCGACCAGGGCGTCAGCTTCGGCGCCCCCGAGAAGAAGCTCGGCATCAAGGGCTCGCCGACCCGCGAGGTCTACCTCGACAACGTCCGCATCCCCGCCGACCGCATGATCGGCGCGGAGGGCACCGGCTTCGCCACCGCCATGAAGACCCTGGACCACACCCGGGTCACCATCGCCGCGCAGGCCGTCGGCATCGCGCAGGGCGCGCTCGACTACGCCAAGGGGTACGTGCAGGAGCGCAAGCAGTTCGGCAGGGCGGTCGCCGAGTTCCAGGGCGTCCAGTTCATGCTCGCCGACATGGGCATGAAGCTGGAGGCGGCCCGCCAGTTGACGTACGCCGCCGCCGGCAGGTCCGAGCGGGGCGACGCCGACCTGACCTACTTCGGCGCGGCGGCCAAGTGCTTCGCCTCCGACGCCGCCATGGAGATCACCACCGACGCCGTGCAACTTCTCGGTGGGTACGGCTACACCCGCGACTACCCGGTCGAGCGGATGATGCGGGACGCCAAGATCACCCAGATCTACGAGGGCACCAACCAGGTCCAGCGCATCGTGATGGCCCGCCAGCTGCTGCGCGGCTGACCCGTCGGCGGCGGCACGGGCCGCCCGGTTCGCCGGGCACGGGTGCGGTGGCCGGGGAGGCCCCGTCCGCGCCCCGTGCCCGACGGCGGTCTCGTCAGCGCAGCTCGGTGGTGGTGTCCTCCGGGCGGCGCGGCGGGGCCGACCAGGGGGACTCCCCGGCCGTGCGGCGGGGCAACGGCTCCGGCGGCGGCTGGTCCGGGTAGCCCAGGGTGAGCGGCGCGGTGTCCCGCTCCGCCGCGCTGCCGCCCGACGGCCAGTCGGTGAGCGTGAACGTGTTGGTCGCGGCGTCCTCCGGCCGCTGCGCCGGCACGGGACCGGCCGCCGGCCGGGGCCAGCGCCGCCACCGCTGCCGGCTGAACGTGGCCATCAGCAGCAGCGCGCCGACCAGGAAGAGCGTGCCGTTCTGCACGGGCAGGAACAGCGGCAGCGGGTCGCCCAGCGCCTTCCAGCCCTCGGGGACGCGGTCGCGCACCTCGAACGGCGCGACGAACATCCCGACGTACGGGGCGATCAGCAGCAGCCCGGCGACCAGCGGGCCGAGCGGCGAGACACGCAGGGTGCCGAGCAGGCCGAGCAGGACGCCGGCGACGGCCAGGTAGACGCCCGGCTCGATCAGGTTGGCCGTGTTGAACGTGCCGATCTCCACCCACCGGGTGATCGTGCGGGTCGACCCGTCCTGCCCGAGCGCGAGCAGCACCCAGGTGACGGGCGCCACCACCAGCCCGGCGAGGAAGCTCCAGAGATGTCGCATTGGCGCACCGTACCGTTTCCGGCATGACAGATCACCTCTCCACCGCGCCGCATCCCGCTGCGTCCCCGCAGGGCAAACCCACGTCGTACTCCCGCGTCACGCTCAGTCGCATCATGACCGCGGTCGATGTCAATCTGTACGGGACCGTGCACGGAGGGGTGTTGATGAAGTTCGTCGACGACGTGGCGGGCGCGGCGGCGGCCCGGCACAGCGGCGGCACGGCGGTGACGGCCGCGATCGACGAGATCGTGTTCTCCGAGGCCGTCCGGGTGGGCGACCTGGTGCACGCGCACGCCCAGGTGAACTGGACCGGGCAGACCTCGATGGAGGTGGGCGTGCGGGTGGTCGCCGAGCGCTGGGACTCGGCCGAGGACGAGCCGGTCCCGGTCGCCACGGCGTACCTGGTCTTCGTGGGGGTGGACGTGGGCGGCCTGCCCCGCCCGGTCCGGCCGGTGCTGCCGGAGACCCCGGAGGACGAGCGCCGCTACCGGGAGGCGGAGATCCGGCGCGCCCACCGCCTGGCCCGCCGCCGCGCCATCCAGGCCCACCGCGAGGGCTGATCCGCCCCTCCTGGCGCCGCCCACACAGCGCGGGCGGCGGGGGTGTGGGGCGGGCACGCCCCGGTGGTGGGTACCGGGGCGGACAATGGCGCTGCGACATAGGGCAAGATGGCATCACGGCCCATGTAACGGGGCGGTTCGGGGCCTGGAGGAGGGTGGAGCTGTGGGTGACGTGCTGTGGACACCGCCGGCGGACGTGCGCGAGCGGTCCCGGATCGGTGCCTACCTGCGTTGGCTGGCGGAGCACCGGGGGCTGGAGTTCGCCGACTACGCCGCGCTGTGGGAGTGGTCGGTCACCGACCTCGACGGGTTCTGGCGGTCCGTCTGGGACCACTTCGGCGTCGTCGCGCACACCGAGCCGACGGCCACCCTGGCCGACCCGGCGATGCCGGGCGCCCGCTGGTTCCCCGGGGCCACGCTCAACTACGCCGAGAACGTGCTGCGCATGCCGGGTCTCGGCGACGACGACCCGGTGGTGATCGCGCACGGGCAGACCCGCGCGCCGCAGACCCTGACGGCCGCCGGGCTGCGCGAGCAGGTCCGCCGGGTGGCGGCCGGGCTGCGTCGCCTCGGCGTCGGCCCCGGCGACCGGGTCGCCGCGTACGCGCCCAACATCCCCGAGACGTACGTGCTGCTGCTGGCCACCGCCAGCCTCGGCGCGATCTTCTCGTCCTGCGCGCCGGAGTTCGGCACCCGCAGCGTCACCGACCGGTGGCGGCAGATCGAGCCGAAGGTCCTCGTCGCCGTCGACGGCTACCGGTACGGCGACAAGCCCGTCGACCGGCGCGGCGAGGTGGCCGCCATCCGGGCCGCCCTGCCGTCGCTTCGGCACACCGTCGCCGTCGCGTACCTCGACCCGGACGGCCCGGCCCCCGACGGCGCGCTGCCGTGGGCGGAGCTGGCCGCGCCGACCGACGAGCCGTTGACCTTCGCCGGCGTGCCGTTCGACCACCCGCTGTACGTGCTCTACTCCTCCGGCACCACCGGGCTGCCCAAGCCGATCGTGCACGGCCACGGCGGGATCCTGCTGGAGCACCTGAAGATGCTCGCCCTGCACCACGACCTGGGCCCGGGCGACCGATTCTTCTGGTTCACCACCACCGGCTGGATGATGTGGAACTTCCTGGTCTCCGCGCCGGCCGTCGGCGCGGCGATCGTGCTGTTCGACGGCAACCCGGGTCACCCCGACCTGGGCGGGCTGTGGCGGCTGGCCGCCGAGACCGGCACCACCTACTTCGGCACCTCCGCGCCGTTCCTGCTGGCCTGCCGCAAGGCCGGCCTGGTGCCGCGCGAGGTCGCCGACCTGTCCGCGCTGCGCGGCGTCGGCTCGACCGGCGCGCCGCTGCCCGCCGAGGGCTTCACCTGGGTCTACGAGGCGGTCGGCACCGACCTCCAGCTCCAGTCGCTCTCCGGCGGCACGGACGTGTGCACCGGCTTCGTCGGCGGGGTGCCGCTGCTGCCCGTGCACGCCGGGGAGATCACCTGCCGGGCGCTCGGCGCGCGGGTGGAGGCGCGCTCGGCCGACGGCACGCCGGTCCTCGGCGAGCTGGGCGAGCTGGTGATCACCGCACCGATGCCGAGCATGCCGGTCGGCTTCTGGAACGACACCGACGGGTCCCGCTACCGGGAGGCGTACTTCGAGCTCTACCCGGGCGTGTGGCGGCACGGCGACTGGATCACGATCAACGAGCGGGGCGGCTGCGTGATCACCGGCCGGTCCGACGCCACCCTCAACCGGGGCGGCGTGCGGCTCGGCACCGCCGAGTTCTACTCCGTCGTCGAGGGCCTCGACGAGGTCGTCGACTCGGTGGTGGTGCACCTGGAGGACGACGAGGGCGGCGCGGGGGAGCTGCTGCTGTTCGTGGTGCTCGCCGACGGGCTCGAACTCGACGACGCGCTGCGGAAGAAGATCTGCCGCGAGCTGCGCACCGCCCTGTCGCCCCGGCACGTCCCCGACGAGATCCACCAGGTCCGGGCCGTCCCGCGCACCCTGAGCGCGAAGAAGCTGGAGGTGCCGGTGAAGAAGATCCTCACCGGCACGCCGGTGGACGACGCGGCGGCCAAGGGCGCCCTGGCCAACCCGGAGTCGCTGACGGCGTTCGCCGCGTTCGCCCAGCGCCGGCCCGCCCCGGAGGCGCCGGCCCGCTCCTGACGTCGGGTGCCCGTCAGGTCAGGGTGCGGGTGACCCGTTCCGTCTCGGCGCGGGCGGGCAGCCGGGCCGGGTCCGCGTTGGCGCACAGCACCGTCGACGCGCCGGCCACCAGCGGGGCGAGCAGCCAGTCGACCGGGTCCGGGTGGGCGGTCACGTCCAGCAGGACCCGGTCGCCCCGGGCCAGCCCCAGCTCCGCCGCCCGGGCCGCCGCCCGGCTCAGCAGCTCCGCGTCGGCCGGCCCACCGGCGGCGTACGGGGTGAAGTGGTCGCCGTGCGCGCGCACGGCGACCACGTAGTCGGCGAAGCCGGCGGGCACCTCGCGCAGCGGCAGGGCGAACGGGGCGAGCGCCAGCGCGTACCGTTCGGCGGCCGGCCAGGCGTCGGCCTCACCGACCCGGTCGGCGGCGGCGAAGAGCACCTCCACCGGGCCCGGCGCGTCGGCCACCACCAGCCCGGCCGACCAGCAGCCCAGCAGCACGGCGGCGGTCTGCCAGTGCGGCGGGAGCAGCGCCCCGGCCGACTCGCCCGGGCCGGCGGCCACCTCGTCGGTCAGCAGGTTGGCGGTCTTGGCCACCCAGTTCGCCAGCGTCGCGCCGGACAGTTCGGTGCGCTCGCCGGTGGCGTCGTCATACCAGGTCAGCAGGGGTTGCGCGGGGTCGGGTGCGATCGCTGCGGCGAACACCCGGGCAATGTTGTCGGCCATCGGCGCGAACGATACGCCGCCGGAGTCCGTATCCCACGACAGTGACAAGTCGGCGAACGGTCGGGTCGCAGTCAGCGACCGGGCCGGGCTCCGGCGTAGGCTTGCCCGGAGTGTTGTTCCCCACAGATTTCGCCACCGCAAGGAGTCGCCCCGTGACCGCCGGTCGTCCGCCCCGCGTACTCATCGACGCCACGAGTGTCCCCGCCGACCGGGGCGGCGTCGGTCGATACGTCGACGGCCTGCTCGGCGCCCTCGGGAAGGTGTGCGGCCAAGGGGTCGACCTGGCCGTGGTCGGCCTGCGCACCGACCTGGAGCGCTACTCCCGGATGCTGCCCGGCGCGGAGATCGTCGCCGCCCCCGCCGCCGTGGCCCACCGCCCGGCCCGGCTCGCCTGGGAGCAGACCGGTCTGCCGCTGCTGGCCCAGCAGGTCGGCGCGCAGGTGCTGCACTCGCCCTTCTACACCTGCCCGTTGCGGGCGGGTTGTCCGGTCACGGTGACCGTGCACGACGCGACCTTCTTCACCGAGCCGGAGCACTACGACAAGTCCCGCCGCACGTTCTTCCGCAGCGCGATCAAGACGTCGCTGCGCCGGGCCGCCCGGGTGATCGTGCCCAGCAAGGCCACCCGCGACGAGCTGATCCGGCTGCTCGACGCCGACCCGACCCGCATCGACGTGGCCTACCACGGGGTCGACCACGCCGCCTTCCACGCGCCCGGCGAGGAGGAGAAGGCCCGGGTCCGGGCCCGGCTGGGGCTCGGCGACAGCAGCTACGTCGCGTTCCTCGGCGCGAAGGAGCCGCGCAAGAACGTCCCGAACCTGATCCGGGGCTGGGCGCGCGCGGTCGCCGACCGGCAGGATCCGCCCGCCCTGGTGGTCGCCGGCGGTCAGGGGCACGACGACGACATCGACCGGGCCGTCGCCGAGGTGCCGTCGCACCTGCGCCTGCTGCGCCCGGGCTACCTGCGCTACGCCGACCTGCCCGGCTTCCTCGGCGGCGCGCTGGTCGCCGCCTACCCGTCGTACGGCGAGGGGTTCGGCCTGCCGATCCTGGAGGCGATGGCCTGCGCCGCCCCGGTGCTGACCACGCCGCGGCTGTCGCTGCCGGAGGTCGGCGGCGACGCGGTGGCGTACACGAGCGAGGCCCCGGAGCAGATCGCCGCCGACCTGGCCGCCCTGCTCGACGACGAGCAGCGCCGGCTGTCGCTGGCCAAGGCCGGCTTCGACCGGGCGAAGGAGTTCACCTGGGAGTCCAGCGCCGAGGTGCACATCGCGGCGTGGACGCGGGCCCGCGCCTGACGCCGCGCGGCGTGACGATGCGCCCGTAGCGTGCGGGTTCGGGCATGATGTGCTGATGCTCTACGCCGTCATCCCGGCGGGCGGCAGCGGCACAAGGTTGTGGCCGTTGTCCCGTGCGGGCCATCCCAAGTTCCTCCACCCGCTCACCGGCACCCCCGCGTCCCTGCTCCAGGCCACGGTGGACCGGCTGGCGCCGCTGACCACGCCGGAGCGCACCCTGGTGGTCACCGGAGCCGCGCACGTCGCGGCGGTGGCGCGGCAACTGGCCGGCCTGCCCGAGGAGAACATCCTCGTCGAGCCCTCGCCCCGCGACTCCTGCGCGGCCATCGCCCTCGCCGCGGCGGTGATCGCGCAGCGCGAGCCGGGCGCGGTGATGGGCTCCTTCGCCGCAGACCACCTGATCCGCGACGCCGACGTCTGGCGGGCCACGGTCGCCGAGGCGGTGACCGGCGCGGAGCAGGGGCTGCTGATGACGGTGGGCATCACCCCGACGCGCGCCGAGACCGGCTACGGCTACCTGCACACCGGCGACCCGACCGCCGACGGTCCACTGCGGCCGGTGCTGGAGTTCAAGGAGAAGCCGGCCGCCGAGGTCGCGGAGGCGTACCTCCGCTCCGGGCACCACCTCTGGAACGCCAGCATGTTCGTCTGGCGGGTCGACGTGTTCCTGGCGGAGCTGGCCCGCCAGCAGCCGGCGCTGCACGCCGGGATCACCGCGATCGCCGCCGCGTGGGGCACCCCCGAGCAGGACGACGTCCTCGGCACGGTCTGGCCGACCCTGCCGAAGATCTCCGTCGACTACGCGGTGATGGAGGGCGCGGCGACCGCCGGGCGGGTGGCCACCGTCCCCGGCGACTTCGGCTGGAACGACGTCGGCGACTTCCACACCCTCGGCGACGTCCTGCCCGCCGACGCGGCCGGCAACGTGGTCCTGGGCACCGACGCCAAGCCGGGCGTGCTGCTGCGCGACGCCAGCGGGCTGGTCGTGGTGCCGCACTCCGGCCGGCTGGTGGCCGCCCTCGGCGTGCACGACCTGATCGTGGTCGACACCCCCGACGCCGTGCTGGTCTGCCCCCGCGACCGCGCCCAGGACGTGAAGGCCCTGGTCGACGAGCTGAAAGACCGGGGCGAGGAGAACCTGGTCTGACCCCGCGCCGGGCGGGCGGCTGCCCCGGCGGCCAGGCCGCCCGCTGTCCGGCCGCCCCGCCGCCCGCTGTCCGACCGCCCGGCCGCCGCTTGGGGGTCCGCTGCCGGCCGGCGCGGGCCGGGTCAGCCGCGGCGGCGGCGCAGGGCGGCCAGGGCCGGGGCGACGAGCTGGGCGGTCCCGCCGGCCAGCGGCTCCGGCAGCCGGTCCGGCGGGAACCAGCCGAGCGCCTCGGACTCGTCGCTGACCTGCTCCGTCGCGCCCGTCGGCGCGAAGACCGCGAACCGGACGTCGTAGTGCAGCGACCCACCCTGACAGGCGACCTTGTGGACGTCCACGTCGATCGGGACCGGGTCGACGACCAGGCCGGCGATGCCCGACTCCTCGCCCGCCTCGCGCAGCGCCGCGCCGGCCAGGGTCCGGTCGCCGGGCTCGCAGTGCCCGCCGAGCTGCACCCACTTGCGGAACTTGCCGTGCAGGCAGAGCAGCACCCGCCCGCCGGTCGGGTCGAGGACCAGCGCGCTGGCGGTGACGTGGCCCGCCCGGTGCTCCCGGGCCAGGGCCGCCGGCCCGGCGGCCAGCAACTCCAGGGTGCGGTCCCGGGCCGCGCCGGGCCGCCGCCCCGGTCGGCGTCCACCCTTCGAGTACGCGCGTCGCGTCGCCGTGCAGCGCCGCGTAGCTGGGGACATGGGCGTCAAGCGGGGATGCCGGCTCGACGGGATGCGTTGGCTGCGGGCCCTTCCTTGCGTCTGGCACGGGTGCCACCCTATGCGGGTGACCTTGCGACTTGTCGAGTTCGTCGTCGCCGGCAACGAGGCCAGCGATCTGCTTCCGGTGCGCTCGCCGGCCGTGCTCGCCGCCCACCGCGCCCGGCGCGGCTTCTGGACCGTCCTCGACGAGGGCCCGGTCGAGCAGTGCCTCGCCCTGCTGCTCGAACACGACGACGGCGAGTGGTCCGCCCACCACGTCGACGCCGACGCCGGCACCGAGAACGGCCGCACCGAGGACGGCGAGGCGCTGGCCCACCACGACGGCTGGGTGTACGTCTTCGGCTCCCACTTCGGCTCGAAGGCCGGCCCGCTGCGCCCCCGCCGCGCGTTCGTGGCCCGGTTCCGCGAGGACGACGCCATCGGCGGCCGGCTGCCGGTGCGGGTGGTGCGAAACCGGTTCCGGCTGCACCGGGCGGTCAACGACGCGCTGGCCGCCGCCGAGCTGACCACGCTGCCGCCGGGACGGCGGGTGCGGGAACGGTTCATCGCCGAGACGGTGGCCCGGGGTACCGCCCGGGCGAAGGGCTGGGTGAGCCGGCTCGCCGAGGGAGACCTGCCGCTCAACGTCGAGGCGGCGGCGTTCACCCCGCACGGGACGGTGCTGCTCGGCCTGCGCTTCCCGGTGACCACCGACGGGGAGCCGATCCTGGTCGAGGTGGCCGGGGTGCCGGAGATGTTCGACGGCGGGGACTGGCCCCGGGCCCTCGGCGCGTACGCCCTGAGCGGCGTCACCCCGCCGGGCGCGCTCACCGGCTTCCGCGCGCTCGTGCCGCTGTCCGACGGCGGCTACGCGGCGATCGTCGGCTCGATCGACGCGCTGGGCAAGGGCTCGGTGCTGCTCGACGACCACCCGCACGGCGGCGACGTCACCTCGCGGCACGTCCGGTTCCGGCTGGAGAAGGCGGCCGGGCACCTCGTGCCGGGCGAACTGGTGGCGGACCTGGCGCCGTTCCACCACGTGGAGGGGCTGGCCGAGGCCGACGGCCGCTGCTGGTACGTCACGGACGAGGACCACCGGGTCGCGCTCTGGATCGGCTGACTGGGCGCGCGGAACCGGGCGGGCGAGCCTCGGCCCGGCCGGGTTGGCGGACGGGGACACCTCTGCGGAGCAAGGGCCGCAGACCCTCGTGGTGCCGCCCGTCCGCCGGATCCTCCCCGGCCCCGGTGGCCGGGCCGGCGTCGATGACGGACGGCCCGTGCGGGACAACCCAGAGCATGCCGAAGGCTGACCGGGGACGTCGAGGTTTTTCATCCCACGCTTAAAAGTGGAGATAACTGCCGCCCGGGTACAGTGCGAACGGTCGGCAGTGTCTCCCCCCTCTGCCCGCCGCACGGGAGCGATCCAATGCTGAAGATCTATTTCTCGCCCGACGACATCCTCCGGACCCGGGTGGCCCCGGGCGCGGACCCGCTCTGGGAGCTGATCCTCAGCGTGCACGTGCTCCAGGTCCGCAGCCCGGACCCGCTGACCTCCGGCTGGCGTCGGGGCGTCTCCCGGGAGCTGCGCCGGCAGGTCGGCACGGAGCCGATGCGGCTGCTGTTCGCGCTGAACCCGGGGCGCGGCTACTTCCCCGACTTCCTCACCCCGCACGAGGGGCTCCAAGGGCTGGCGGAAGGGCTGGAGGCCATCCGCAGCACGCCCGTGCGGCTGCTGCACCGGGACATGACCCGGATGGCCGGGGAACACCCGTTGCCCGCCTCGGCGGGGGCACTGGCCCGGGGCGAGCCCGAGATGCTGCGCCACCTGACCGACTCGATGGAGCGGTACCGCGAGCTGGCGCTGAGCCCGTACTGGGCGCACATCCAGGCCGCGATCGACTCGGACCGGATGCGGCGCGCCCGGGCCCTGCTCGACGGCGGCGTCGAAGGGCTGCTCGACAGCTTCCGCCCGCTCGCCCGCTGGGAGTCGGGGGTGCTGGAGATCCACGGCTACCCGGAGAGCCGGGAGCTGCACCTGGACGGCCGGGGCCTGCTGCTGGTGCCGTCGTTCTTCTGCGCCGGCACCCCCGTGGCGCTGGCCGACCCGGACCTGCCGCCGGTGCTCGTCTACCCGGTGGACCGGCTGGGCGGGCTCGTCACGGCGGCGACCGGCGGCGGCGCGTCGGCCCGGGCCGGCACCGGGCGGGAGGCGCTGGCCGCGCTGCTCGGCCGCACCAGGGCGGCGGTGCTGGAGGCCACCGACGCCGGCTGCACCACCGGCGAGGTGGCCCGCCGGCTGCGCATCTCCCCGGCGGCGGCGAGCCAGCACGCCACCGTGCTGCGCAACGCCGGCCTGCTGGTCAGCCACCGTGACCGCAACACCGTCCTGCACACCCTCACCCCGCTGGGCCGCGCCATCCTCGACGCGTGACCCCGCCCGGGCGACCCCGCAGCCGGAGCGCCGGGCTGGGCGGCCTCAGAGCGCCAGGCAGGCGGCGGCCGTGCTGCCCGGCGGGGGCGGCAGCAGGGTCGACGGGACGCCCTCGGCGGCCAGGGCGGTGCGCAGGCGTTGCAGGTCCGCGCCGAGTCGCACCAGGCCGGCCGGGTCGACCGGCGTCGGCGGCTCCCCGAGCACCAGGCCGGTGGCCCGCTGCGGCCAGCCGGGCACGGTGGCGGCCAGCGCGGCGCGTACCTCGTCGTCGGTGACGGGGGTGAAGACCGTGCCGGGGGCGACCACGCCGGCCACCGCGGCGATGGCCCGCGCCACCGCCGCCGGGTCGGCGGGGGCCGCGCCGGGGCCGTCGGGCAGGGTCGCGGCGGCGGCCAGCCCGGCGGCGCGCGCCTCCGCCGTGCCGAGCGAGAACAGGTCCAGCTCCGCGTCGCGGACCAGCGCCCGCGCGCCGACGCCGTCGTCGGGTGCGGTCGCGGTGAGGTACCCGCGCACCACGGCCACGGGGACCTGGTCGCACTTGCCCTTGATCAGCTCGCCGGCGCCGGCCAGCTCGTCCACCACCGCCATCTGGGTGAGCTGGAGCTCGTTGCCGTACGGGTCGACCTCGCCCCGGTGGTCGCGGATCGCCGGCATCCCGGCCACCCCGAGCGCCACGTCGGTGAGGCCGTTACGCCAGGGCCGGCCCATCGTGTCGGTGACGATCACCGCGACGTCCACGTCGTAGCGCTCGCGCAGCGCCGCCCGCAGGGCCCGCGCCGAGGCGTCCGGGTCCTGCGGGAGCAGCACCAGCCGGGTCTTGTCGACGTTCGAGGCGTCGATGCCGGCCGACGCCATCACGAAGCCGTGGTGGGTCTGCACGATCCGGGTCGCGCCCCGGGTGGCCACGACCCGGGCCGTCTCGGCGGCCAGCACCTCGTCGCGGGCGGCCAGCCGCTCCGGCCCGTCGGCCGGCACGTCCACCAGTCGCCCCTCCGCCTTGGAGACGATCTTGCTGGTCACCACGAGCACGTCGCCGTCGCGCAGCCACGGCGCGGCAGTGGCGATCAACGCCGCCAGGTCGTCACCCTCGGTCACGTCGCCGATGCCCAGCACCGGCATGATCTCCAGCCTCACGCCAGCTCCACCGCCGCCCGCACCATCGCCGCCGTCGCCGCCTCGTCGGTCATCAGCAGCGGGACCGCCCGGACCGGCACGCCCGGCACCACCGCGTCGGCGTCCTCGGGGGCGACCAGCCAGCCGTCCAGCAGCCCGCCGGAGGACCGGGCGCCGTAGAGAGCGCCCACCCCGGCGGCGCTGCACTCGACGCCGAGCACGGCCAGGCAGCGGTCGGCCATCCCGCGCACCGCCGCGCCGCCGATGATCGGGGAAACCCCGATCACCGGGGCCGGCCCGTCGGCGAGCGCCTCGCGCAGCCCCGGCACGGCCAGCACCGGCGCGACGCTCACCACCGGGTTGCTCGGCGCGACCAGCACCACGTCGGCGGCGGCGATCGCGTCGAGCACGCCGGGCGCGGGCTTCGCCGCCTCCGCGCCGACGAAGACGAACCGGTGGGTGGGGATGCCTGCGCGGTACCGGATCCACCACTCCTGGAAGTGGATCGCCCGCTGGCCGCCGCCGTCGGGGTCGCTCACCACCACGTGCGTCTCCAGCCGGTCGTCGGTCGCCGGCAGCACGCGTACGCCGGGCTGCCAGCGCGTCGCCAGCGCCTCGGTGACCGCCGACAGGGGATACCCGCCGGTGAGCATGGTGGTGCGCACCAGGTGGGTGGCGACGTCCCGGTCGCCGAGCCCGAACCAGGTCGGCTCCGCGCCGTACGCGGCCAGCTCCGACTTCACCGTCCAGGTCTCGTCGGCCCGGCCCCAGCCCCGCTCGGCGTCGGCCCCGCCGCCGAGGGTGTACATGACGCTGTCCAGGTCGGGGCAGACCTTGAGCCCGTGCAGGTAGAGGTCGTCGCCGACGTTGACCACGGCGGTCACCTCGGCGCCCACCTCGCGGGCGTACGCCCGGACGCCGAGCAGGAATCGGGCACCCCCGATGCCGCCGGCCAGTACGACGATGCGCATGCCGCCCATCCTCCCGCACGCCCCGCGCCGGGGTCGCCGGTGCCCGGGGAGACTAGGCTCACGTCGGCAACTGTCCGTTACCGCCCCGAGGGGGAGTTCGTGACCAGCCCCGCCGAGCCCGCGTCCGGTGACGCGGCGCCCGCGTCCCACCCCGCCACCCCGGCCCGTCGGCTCACCGACCCGTTACGCGAGCTGATCGCGCTCGCGCTGCTCGGCGCGAACGCCGTTCTGCTGTTCGTCGGCCTGATCCGGCTGCTCGCCCCGGCCGACTACAGCACCTTCTACAGCCGGGCGGGCAGTGGCTTCTTCTCGTTCGCCGGCCTGGAGGCGGCCGTGCTGCCGGTGCTGGCCGTGCTGCTCGCCACGCACGTCGCCCCCGTGGCGCAGCGGGCGAAGCTGATCGTCCAGGTGGCGCTGGGCGAGTACGCCTTCGCCGCCCTTCTCGCCGCGCTCACCCTGCTGATCTGGACGGTCGACCGGCTCGCCAAGGCGGAGGTGCTCGACGCGTTCCTCGGCCTGCTGACCCGGGCCGCCTGGCTGGCGATCTTCGCGTCCGGCGCGTTCGTGGTCTTCCGGGTCTGGCGCGCCCTCTACTTCACCCCGAAGCCGAAGCCGGCCCCCGGCGTGTACGGCCAGCCGCAGCCGGGCTGGCCGCAGCAGCCCGGTCAGCCGGGCCAGGGCGGCCCGCAGGGCTGGGGCCCGGGCCAGCAGGGCGGCTGGCCGTCCGCCGGGCAGCAGCCCGGTTACCCGGTCGCCGGGCAGCAGCCCGGTTACCCCTCCGCCGGCCAGCCGGGTGGGTTCCCGGCCCCCGGCCAGCCGGGCTCGTTCGCCGGCCAGTCCGGCCCGCACGGGCAGCCGACCTCGCCGTTCGCCCCGGCCGCCCCGGCCTCCGCGCCCCCGGCCTCCGCGCCACCGGCTTCGGCGCCCCCGGCCTCCGCACCGCCGTACCCGGCCCCGCCGCAGTCCGGCCCGCCGTTCACGCCGCCCCAGGCGGGCGCGCAGCCGGCCTCGCCGTTCCCCCCGCCGCAGCCCATGGCGCCCGCCGCGCCCCCGTTCGGGCAGCCGCCGTCGGCCGACCCGACCCAGGCGATCCCGCGCCAGCCCGGCGAGCCGGGCGCGTCCGGCGGCGAGCGGAACTCCGACGCCGACCGCACCCAGCGCTTCCCGCGCGAGGACTGAACCGCCGCCCGTCGGGTGGGCTCCCCGGCCGGTCGCGGCCGCCGGGGAGCCCACCCGACGCGCTTTTGGGAACAACGGTCACCGCCGCGTGGCAGAGCGTCACTTCCCGAGGTCGGAGCGCGCCATCCCGGTCCGCCCCCTTTGCTCTGCACCCGGATACGCAACGCACTACGTACCGCGACGGGATCGCCGAACCCGCGCCATCCATGGCCTTGCATCTGCCCAGCCTGCCCCCGGTGTTGCGCCCATGGGTGCAGAGCAAAGGGAGCGAGGGACGTCTGGCGGGGTCGGCCAGACGTGACGGACAGTCAGCCCGGGGAGCCGCCGTGGGTCGCCGCTCGCCCGTCACCGGCCGTGTCCGGGAGGCCGTCGCGTCGAAGGTGGCCTGGCCAGCGGATCAGGGCCGGCGGCAGGGCGCATAGGCTGGGCGGATGGTTGATCGCACCGAGCCCCGCCCCACCGCGGCCAGCATCGAGCGCGCCCTGCGCCGGGCCGCCTCCGGGCTCGCGCTGGACGTCGACGAGGCCGCCGCCCTGCTCGCCGCCCGGGGTGCCGCCCTCGACGAGCTGCTCCGCGTCGCCGGTGACATCCGCGACGCCGGGCTGCGCGACGCCGGCCGCCCCGACGTCGTCACGTACTCCAAGAAGGTCTTCGTCCCGTTGACCCGGCTCTGCCGGGACCGCTGCCACTACTGCACCTTCGCCACCGTCCCGCACCGGCTGCCGGCCGCCTTCCTCGACCGGGACGAGGTGCTCGCCATCGCCCGGCAGGGCGCGGCGCAGGGCTGCAAGGAGGCGCTGTTCACCCTCGGCGACCGGCCCGAGGAGCGCTGGCCGGCCGCCCGGGAGTGGCTGGACGCGCGCGGCTACGACTCGACCCTCGACTACCTGCGCGCCTGCGCGGTGGCGGTGCTGGAGGAGACGGGCCTGCTGCCCCACCTCAACCCCGGGGTGCTCTCCTGGTCGGAGCTCCAGCGGCTCAAGCCCGTCGCCCCGAGCATGGGCATGATGCTGGAGACCACCGCGACCCGGCTGTGGTCGGAGCCGGGCGGCCCGCACTTCGGCTCGCCCGACAAGGAGCCGGCGGTGCGGCTGCGGGTGCTCGACGACGCCGGCCGGGTCGGGGTGCCGTTCACCACGGGCATCCTGATCGGCATCGGCGAGACCCCGGCCGAGCGGGTCGACGCGCTCTTCGCGATCCGCCGGGCCCAGCGCGCGTACGGTCACCTCCAGGAGGTGATCGTGCAGAACTTCCGCGCCAAGCCGGACACGGCGATGCGCGGCATGCCCGACGCCGAGCTGCACGACCTCGCCGCCACGGTGGCGGTGGCCCGGGTGCTGCTCGGCCCCGGCGCCCGGATCCAGGCCCCGCCGAACCTGATCGCCGGCGAGTACGCCCTGCTGCTGCGCGCCGGCATCGACGACTGGGGCGGCGTCTCGCCGGTGACCCCCGACCACGTCAACCCGGAACGCCCCTGGCCGCAGCTCGACGAGCTGGCCCGGCGCACGGCGGAGGCCGGCTTCACACTGCGCGAGCGGCTGACGATCTACCCCGAGTACGTCCGGGCCGGCGACCCGTGGCTGGATCCGCGCCTGCTGCCGCACGTGTCCGCGCTGGCCGATCCGGCGACCGGCCTCGCCGTCGAGTCGGCCCGTCCGCAGGGCCGGCCCTGGCAGGAGCCGGAGGAGGTGTTCGGCGGCGGGCGGACCGACCTGCACGCCACCATCGACACCACCGGCCGCACCGGCGACCGGCGCGGTGACTTCGACAACGTCTACGGCGACTGGTCGGAGGTGGCCGCGCAGGCCGACGCGAGCCGGGCGGGAGCAGGGGCGGCAGCGGCGGCGGGAGCGGCAGCGACGGCCGGGGAGGGCGCCGGAAACGCCGAGCTGCGGGCCGGGCTGCGGCTGGCCGCCGACGACCCGGCGGCGCTGCTGACGCCGGCCCACGAGGCGAAGGCGCTCGCCCTGTTCGCCGCCGACGGGCCGGCGCTGGACGCGCTGTGCCGGATCGCCGACGACGTGCGCCGCGACACCGTCGGCGACGACGTCACCTACGTCGTCAACCGCAACATCAACTTCAGCAACGTCTGCTACGTCGGCTGCCGGTTCTGCGCGTTCGCCCAGCGGGAGCGCGACGCCGACGCGTACCGGCTCTCCGTCGACCAGGTGGCCGACCGGGCCGAGGAGGCGTGGGCCGCCGGCGCGACGGAGGTCTGCCTCCAGGGCGGCATCGACCCGAAGCTGCCGGTCACCGGGTACGCGGACCTGATCCGGGCGATCAAGGCCCGGGTGCCGGGGATGCACGTGCACGCGTTCTCGCCGATGGAGATCGTCACGGCGGCGGCGAAGGCCGGCGTGCCGGTGAAGGAGTGGCTGACCGGGCTGCGCGAGGCCGGCCTCGACACCATCCCGGGCACCGCCGCCGAGATCCTCGACGACGAGGTGCGCTGGGTGCTCACCAAGGGCAAGCTGCCGGCCGCCGCCTGGGTCGAGGTGGTCTCGACGGCCCACGAGCTGGGCATCCGGTCCAGCTCCACCATGATGTACGGCCACGTCGACCACCCCGGGCAGTGGCTGGCCCACTTCCGGGTGCTGGCCGGGGTGCAGGACCGCACCGGCGGGTTCACCGAGTTCGTGGCGCTGCCGTTCGTGCACACCAACGCCCCGATCTACCTCGCCGGCATCGCCCGGCCCGGCCCGACGTGGCGGGAGAACCGGGCGGTGCACGCGATGGCCCGGCTGCTGCTGCACGGCCGGATCGACAACATCCAGTGCTCCTGGGTGAAGCTCGGCGACGCCGGGACGGCGGCGATGCTCAACGGCGGCTGCAACGACCTGGGCGGCACCCTGATGGAGGAGACGATCTCCCGGATGGCCGGCTCGGGCAACGGCTCGGCGCGCACCGAGGAGCAGTTGCGGGCAATCGCGGCGCGGGCCGGACGACCGGCGCGCAAGCGGACGACCGCGTACGGTCACCTTCGGCCGTAGCGTCGAACCTTTCCGGCGTGCGGGCCGTACCACTGCTTGCCGGCGGCGGCTGAGGCCAGAGCCGCGGTCGGCGGCCCCCTGCGGGCCCGGCGGTCGGCCGGCCCCGCCTTTCGTCACCGCGGGCGCGGACGCGCCGCGCGCCGGAAAGGTTGCCCATGTCCAGTGATCAGCGGAAGCGGCGTTGGCCGCGACTGACCCGCCGGCAGACGTTGACCGCCGCGGCGAGCGCCACCCTCGGGGCCGCCGCGCTCACCGTGCCCGGGTTGTCCGCGGCGCAGAACTCCCCGTCGTCCGGCGGGAAGAAGGACGAGCCCATCGTCGTGCACCTGCGGGGCGGCGACGCCATGGACGTCTTCGTCGGCACGTCCCGGATCGAGGTACGCGACCGCGGCCTGGCGGACCGGCTGCGGCGCGCCGCCGGCAAGCGCTGACGCCGGCCCAGTCCCGTCTCTCCGGCGCGGCTCCCGGCGCCGGCCCTCTCCACTCTTCCCCTGATCGCTTGCTGCCCAGTGAGGTTGGTCCGCCATGTCTTCCCACCGCGAGGCCCCGGAGATCGCGAAAGATCCGGTCGCCGACAGCTCCGACCTGTACGCGTTCGTCAGCCCCGACCGTCCCGACTCGGTCACGCTGATCGCCAACTACGTGCCGTTGCAGCTCCCCTCCGGCGGCCCGAACTTCTTCGAGTTCGGCGACGACGTGCGGTACGAGATCCATATCGACAACGACGGCGACGGCAAGCCGGACGTCACCTACCGGTTCGAATTCACCACCGAGATCACGAACCCGAACAGCTTTCTCTACAACACGGGGCCGATCGAGTCGCTGGACAGCAAGAACTGGAACCGCAAGCAGTTCTACTCGCTGACCCGCATCGCCGACGGCAAGGAGCACCGGCTGGCCAACAAGCTGGCCTGCCCGCCGTGCAACGTGGGCCCGCTGTCCACCCCGAACTACGCGGCCCTGGCCCGGCAGGCGACGTTCAGCCTGTCGACGGGGGAGAAGGTCTTCGCCGGGCAGCGCGCCGACGGGTTCTTCGTCGACCTGGGGGCGATCTTCGACCTGGGCACCCTGCGGCCGTTCCAGCAGCTGCACGTGGCCGGCAAGAAGCTGTTCAAGGCCGAGGGGGAGCCGGTCAACGCCACCGACCGGATGAACGTGCACACCCTCGCCGTGCAGGTCCCGCTGAACCGGGTGCGCCGCCGGGCCAACCGGTACGGCACGCACGACCGCGCCTCGGTCATCGGCGTGTGGACGTCGGCGTCGCGCCAGCAGGCGCGGATCCTCGGCAACGGCTCGGCGAAGGACACCGCCACCGGCCCGTTCGTGCAGGTGTCACGGCTCGGCAACCCGTTGTTCAACGAGGTCATCGTGCCGATGTCCAAGAAGGACGAGTGGAACACGCTGCCGCCCACGGAGGACAAGCGGTTCGCGAAGTTCGTCGAGCAGCCGGAGCTGGCCGCCCTGCTCCCGGTGCTCTACCCGGGCGTGTTCCCCAAGCTGGACGCGCTCAACAAGACGAAGAAGCCGCGCGCGGACCTGCTGGCGATCCTGCTCACCGGCATCCCGGCCGGGCTGATCCAGGGCTTCTCCAACAACACCGGCGATGTCCAGGCCGACATGCTGCGGCTGAACACGGCGATCAGGCCGAGCGCCAAGCCGGACCGGTTCGGGGTGCTCGGCGGCGACCTGGCCGGGTTCCCGAACGGGCGGCGGGTCGCCGACGACGTGGTCAGCATCGCGCTGCGGGCCATCGCCGGGGTCACCGTGCCGCTGGTCGACAAGGGGTTCACCCCGGACGCGGCGGCCGGTGCGGTCACCCCGGGCCTGAGCGCCGCCGACGTGACGGCCCCGTTCCTGCGCAACTTCCCCTTCCTCGGCACGCCGTACGACGGGTTCAACAACCCGCCGGCGTCGTCCTGACCCGGACGGAGCGAACCGATGCACTCCCACCACCATCACCACGCGTACGGGCCGACGGAGACCGGCACCGTCGTCCTCGATCTGGGTGGCGACACGGGTGCCCTGATCATCTACACGGGCCGGGAACTGCACGGCCGGGAGATCGAGATCAGTCGGGTCGACGGGGCGGACGCGCCGCGCACCCACGTCGCGGTGCGTGAGCGCATCGTGCAGGACGGCACCTTCCACAGTGCCGTCTACCCGGATCTTGCCGCAGGGCTCTATACCGTCTGGTGGGATGAGGACACACCCGCCGGGACGGTCACCGTGGCCGGGGGGACGGTCGCGGAGTTCACCTGGCCCACCAGCGCACCTTCGGTGGCGATCTGACCCACCGCTCAGTTCCGACCGCTGCGCCCCGTCCACCATGTGGACGGGGCGCTGTCGGCGTTGCGGGCCCGATGGGCAGTCTCGGCCAAGTCGCGTTAACCTGTGCCCCACCAAGATCAGCATCGCGTCGTAGCCCCGCCCCCCGGGGCCGCGCCGGCGGCTTCGGGGAGCCGGCCGGCGGGCCGCCGCGGCAAGAAAACTCGGGCAACTCGCCGGGGAGGGCGTTACTCGTCCGGGGTCTGAATCGATAGGGCAGGTTGCGAGGCCGGACGGCCGCAAGGGCCGTCCACGGCGTGTCGGGAGGGCGACTCCATTATCAAGTTCGGCTTGACGGCGCACGCATTACACGCGTGTAATTTGAATGGGGTTGTTCGCACGGAACGCAACAAATGGGGACCGGACGGACACGCACGCCTTTCGCGTGGGGGGTTGCAGCGGCGACGACGCCGGTGCGCGACAAGGAGGCATCTTTAGATGGACGGCCAGCTTGAGGTGGCCGACCTGCTCGGAAACGCGCCGGAGTGGCAGGAGCAGGCACTCTGCTCCCAGACCGACCCGGAGGCGTTCTTCCCCGAGAAGGGCGGCTCGACCCGCGAGGCGAAGCGGATCTGCTCGCGGTGCGAGGTCAAGACCGAATGCCTGGAATACGCTCTCGGCCACGACGAGCGGTTCGGGATCTGGGGTGGGCTCTCGGAACGGGAGCGGCGCAAGCTCAAGCGGCGGGCCGCCTGAGCGATGCCGGGCCGGGGCGGTGGGGGCCGCCCGGCCCGGGCGTCCGGAGCGCGCGTCGGGGGGCGCGCGCCGGGGCGCAGCGGGGCTGCGGGGCGCGGCTGGGCGGGCGGGGCCGGGAGCCGGTCGGCTACGCCAGCTCGTCCGGGTCGACGCCCAGCAGGTTCGCCACCTGCT
This sequence comes from Micromonospora sp. NBRC 110038, assembly GCF_020884815.1. NCBI lineage: Bacteria > Bacillati > Actinomycetota > Actinomycetes > Micromonosporales > Micromonosporaceae > Micromonospora > Micromonospora sp. NBRC 110038. The sequence continues at coordinate 247,736 of NZ_BBOL01000001.1, forward strand.
CGATGATCACGTCGTGCACCAGGTCGGCCAGGTCCTCCCGGTCCATGGCCCGGAACTCCAGCGGCCGGCGGTAGAGCACGATCCGGGGCGGGACCTCCTGCCGGCCGGGGCGCCCCGGCAGCAGCCGGGCCAGCGGCACCTCGCCGTCCTCCAGCACGTCGGAGTCGTAGACGTTCAGGTCCGGCGGCACGTCCTCCACCGCGAACTCCACGCCGGCCAGCTCCTTGGCGAACCGCCGCTCCAGGGTCTCGACCGTGTCGAGCACCAGGTCGTCGAAGACCTCGGCCTTGGTCCGCGCCAGCGGCACGGTCGCCGGCACCAGCCGCCCGCGCAGGCCCCGCCCGTGCCGGTCACGGTGGGCGCGCCGGCCGGGGCCGGGGCGGCGGTGTTCCGGACTGGTCATGACGCACAGGGTAGCCCGCCGAGTCGCCCCGCCCACGGCTGTGCCGCTGTCGCGGCGCGCCGACCCCGCCCGTCACCGCCCGACGCGTCGGATGTTGCGAATTGTGATCTCGATGACGGGCGTGTCGCAACGCGAACCGGTGCGCCGGACCCGGTAATGGAGATACCCTCCCGCCGTGAGGTCACCACGGCGCTGCTCAAGAAACGGCTGCCCCCGGCAAGCGGTCGCCACATTGACCTATGTCTACAACGAGTCGACGGCCGTGGTCGGGCCCCTCGCGGCCTTCGCCGAGCCGCACACGTACGACCTCTGTGAGCCCCACGCGCGCAGCCTGACGGCCCCCCGGGGCTGGAACGTGGTCCGCCACGAGGGCGAGTTCGAGCCCCCGCCGCCCAGCGCCGACGACCTGGTCGCCCTCGCCGAGGCCGTCCGCGAGGCCGCCCGGCCCGCGCCGCCCCGCCCGCCGAGCGACGACCAGGGCGGCGGCCCGCAGCACCACCACAACCCGCAGACGGGCCGCCGTGGCCACCTGCGGGTGATCCCGCCGAACCACTGACCGCCGGTCCACCGTGCCCGCCGTCGGCGCGGCGCGGAGGCGCGCGCCGGGCCGCTCAGTGGCCGAGGAAGCGCTGGAACACGGCGGCCCGCCGGGCCGACCGTCCCGTGCGCAGCTCCGCCCGGTCGGCGGAGAGCATCACCCGCAGGCCCGCGTTGACGGCCAGCCAGCGCAGCGGCTCCGGCTCCCAGCGCGGCGAGCGGTGCCCCACCCACGGCAGGTCGGTCAGGTCGCTGTCCGCGCCGAGGATCAGATCGGCGAGGGTACGCCCGGCGAGGTTCGTCGTCGCGACCCCGTCGCCGACGTACCCGCCGGCCCAGGCGAGCCCGGTCGCCCGGTCCAGCCCCACCGACGCCGACCAGTCGCGGGCCACGCCCAGCGGGCCGCCCCAGGTGTGCGTCACGGGCACCTGCGGCCCGAGCGCCGGGAACAGCTCGCCCAGCGTCCGGCGCAGCGCGGCGAACACCCGGGGCTCCCGGTCGAACTCGGGCCGCACCCGGGACCCGAAGTGGTACGGCGCGCCCCGCCCGCCGAACGCCAGCCGGCCGTCGGCCGTGCGCTGCCCGTAGATGATCACGTGGCGGTGGTCGGAGAACGTCTCCCGCTCGGCCAGCCCGATCCGCGCCCACGTCTCCTCGGGCAGCGGGGCGGTGGCCACCATCAGCGAGTAGACCGGCGCGACGACCCGCCGCTGCCCGGGCAACCCCGGCGTGTACCCCTCGGTCGCCCGCACCACCACCGGCGCGCGAACCGCCCCGGCCGGGGTCACGGCCGCCCCGGCCCGGATCGCGGTCACCGGCGTCCGCTCGTGGACGGTCACCCCCCGACGCTCGACCGCCCGGGCCAGCCCGCGCGCCAGCCGGGCCGGGTGCACCACGGCGCAGTGCGGGGTGTACGTCCCGCCGCGTACCCCGTCGGCAGCGCAGCGGGCGGCGGCCTCGGCCGCGTCGAGCAGCACCAGGTCGTCGGCGGTCAGGCCGTGCGCGTGGGCCTGCGCCACCTCCGCGCGGGCGCGGCCGAGCTGGGCCGCGCTGCGGGCCAGCGTCACCGTCCCGCCGAGGTGCCAGTCGCAGTCGATGCCCTCGGCGGCGACCACCCGCCCCACCTCGCGGACGGTGGCCTGCATGGCCCGCTGCATCCGCAGCGCCGCGTCGCGGCCGTGCCGGCGGGCCAGCGCCGGCAGCGAGGTCGGGAACAGCGCCGAGCACCAGCCCCCGTTGCGCCCCGACGCGCCGTACCCGGCGATCTCGGCCTCCAGCACCGTGATCCGCAGCGCCGGGTCGGCGAGCGCGAGGTAGTACGCCGTCCACAGGCCGGTGTACCCGGCCCCGACGATCACGACGTCCGCGTCGGCGTCCCCGCCCAGCGGCGGGCGGGGCGTCAACGGTTCGTCCACGGTGGACAGCCAGTACGACAGCTCCTGGTAGCGCATGCGACGGCCCGGCTTCGCGTCGGCTCGGCGGTTACAGCCGGGCCCACGCCTCGGTGAGCACCGCGCGCAGGATCTGCTCCATCTCGTCGAACTGCTGCTGCTCGGCGATCAGCGGCGGCGCGAGCTGCACGACGGGGTCGCCCCGGTCGTCGGCCCGGCAGTAGAGCCCGGCGGAGAACAGCGCGGTGGAGAGGAACCCGCGCAGCAGCCGCTCCGACTCCGCCTCGTCGAACGTCGCCCGGGTCGCCTTGTCCTTCACCAGCTCGATGCCGTAGAAGTAGCCGTCGCCCCGCACATCGCCGACGATCGGCAGGTCGTGCAGCTTCTCCAGGGTGGCGCGGAAGGCGTCCTCGTTGGCCCGGACGTGCCCGATCAGGTCCTCCCGGGCGAACACCTCCAGGTTGGCCAGGGCCACCGCACAGGAGACCGGGTGACCGCCGAAGGTCACCCCGTGGGCGAACATGCCGGTCTCGGTGAGGAACGGCTCCATCAGCCGGTCGCTGGCGATCATCGCGCCGAGCGGGGCGTACCCGGAGGTGATGCCCTTCGCGGTGGTGATGATGTCCGGCCGGTAGCCGTAGCGGACCGCGCCGAAGTATTCGCCGAGCCGCCCCCACGAGCAGATCACCTCGTCGGAGACGAGCAGCACGTCGTACGCGTCGCAGATCTCGCGGACCCGCTCGAAGTAGCCGGGCGGCGGCGGGAAGCAGCCGCCGGAGTTCTGCACCGGCTCCAGGAAGACCGCCGCGACGGTGTCCGGCCCCTCCCGCTCGATCGCCCGCCGGATCTCCTCGGCCGCCCACCGGCCGAACGCCTCGGGCGAGTCGCCGTGCTCCGGGGCCCGGTAGAAGTTCGTGTTCGGCACCTTCACCGCGCCGGGCACCAGCGGCTCGAAGTCGGTCTTGATGCCGGGGAGCCCCGTGATCGACAGCGCGCCCATCGACGTGCCGTGGTACGCGATGTAGCGGCTCACGACCTTGTACTTGTTGGGCTTGCCGGTCCGCTTGAAGTAGGCCCGGGCCAGCTTCCACGCCGCCTCGACGGCCTCGGAACCGCCAGTGGTGAAGAAGACCCGGTTCAGGTCGGCCGGGGTCAGCGAGGCGATCTTCTCGGCCAACTCCACGGCCTTCGGGTGCGCGTACGACCACAGCGGGAAGTAGGCCAGCTCGCCGGCCTGCTTCGCCGCGGCCTCGGCCAACTCGGTGCGCCCGTGGCCGGCGTTGACGACGAAGAGGCCGGCCAGCCCGTCCAGGTAGCGGCGGCCCTGCGAATCCCACACGTACGCGCCCTCGCCGCGCACGATCGTCGGCACCTCGCCTGCGGAGTAGCTGGCCATCCGGGTGAAGTGCATCCAGAGGTGGTCGGTGGCGTTGGCCATGTCAGCCCCATCGGGTCTCGGGCCGGTCAGGGGTGACACCGGCCGCTCTGCCCACGGTTATCCCATAGCCGCACGCCGAAAGGCAAGTGGTATCGGTGGCGCTTGACCCGCTGGGCAACGGATTCGGCGCGCTCTGGCGCTGTGGGCAACGGAATCCGCATCGTGATTGATCTCTCGCATCTTCCGGCTCCCTGCCGCTCTTCCGGCTCCCTGCCGTTCTTCCGGCTCTCCCGGCCCGCGCGGGTCCTGCGGCTCTCCCGGGCGGTGCCGTTGCGCGGACGGCCGGGTGCGGGCACACGGTGGGCCCTAGGGAGCTGAGTCACCAACGACATCACCCGCCCCCGACCACACCTCCCGCAGCGTCCCCGCATCCCCGCCACTCCCGCCACATCCCCACGCCACCAACCCTCGGCCGCCACCCCAGTCGCCCCCGCCGCATCCCCCGCCACCCCGGCCGCCCCCACGCCGCCCCCCAGGCACCTCGCCCGCCGCGATCCGGCCGCCCCGAACGTAGATCTTGGAGCGAAATGGCCCCTCCAGGGGCCGGAATCTTCCAAGATTCACCTGTCCCTGTCCCTGTCCCTGTCCCTGTCCCTGTCCCTGTCCCTGTCCCCGCGCACGTCCCCGGACTGTGGGGCTGGGGCTGGGGTGAGTCATCTACGACATCAGCTCCCTAGTGGCGCGAGGGACCTTCGCCCCGCCGGGCGGGCGCCCCTGAGGCCACCCGGCCAGGCGGAGTCGGGGCGGCCGGGCGGGTGGGTAGGGGCGGGGCCGGTAGTCCGGTGGGTGGTGGACGTTGTCGGGGCGTTGGCCGGGCGTTCGACACCCATCTCGAATGCGCACGAGACGTGCGGAACAGGTCCCGCCGCCACCTGCCGTTTCGGGCCCACCGCCGGCACCCTGCGTCGCTATGGTGCCCACTGCGCGTGACCGCGACAGGAGGTGCGATGGGCAACGAGACGCTGCGGGTGGCGATGGCCGCCGTGGGGGAGACCGCCGAGTCGCTGGCGGGCAAGGTCCGGGTCGATCCGAAGACGGCCGGCCGGTGGGTGTCGCAGGGACGCATCCCGCACGCGCGCACCCGGTTGGCGGTGGCCAAGGTGCTCGGTCGGGAGGCCGCCGAGCTGTGGCCGGAGCCGTTTCGCCGCCGGGACCTGCCCTGGTTCCGCAAGTGGGCCGAGCTGGAGCAGGTCGCCATCTCGATCCGCTCCTACCAGCCGTTGCTGGTGCCGGGGCTGCTCCAGACCGAGGCGTACGCGCGGGCGGTCCTGAGCACCGGCGGGCTGCTGCCGCCGGCCGAGGTGGAGCGGATCGTCGCCGGCCGGCTCGACCGGCAGGCGATCCTCGACGCCGAGGCCCCGCCGCGACTCGTCGCGGTGATCGACGAGGTGGTGCTGCGTCGGGTGGTCGGCGACCGGGCGGTGATGGCCGGGCAGGTCGCCCACCTCGCGGCGCTGGCCGGGCGGGAGCACGTGCAGGTGCGGGTGATCCCGGCCGAGAACCCGTGGCACACCGGGCTGGCCGGGCCGTTCGTCCTTGCCGGTTTGCCCGACGGGACGGAATTGGCTTATATCGACAACCAGCTACGCGGTCAGGTCGTCAGCGACCCGGTCGACGTTGCTAGCCTGGGGCGCAGGTGGGAGAGCGTCACCGGCGAGGCGCTGCCCCGCCGCCAGTCGATCGAGCTGATCAGGGAGGTGGCGACGACGTGGAGCTGACCGACGCGCCGACGGACGCACCCATGGGCGCGCTGGCCGGTGCCCGGTGGCGCACCGCGACCCGCAGCAGCAACAACGGCGGTGACTGCGTCGAGGTGGCCGACAACCTGCCCGGCCGGGTGCTGGTGCGCGACAGCAAGGATCGCGACGGCGGCATCCTGAGCTTCGCCCCGGCCGCCTGGCGGGCCTTCGTCGGGCAGGCTCAGGCGGTGCCCCAGCTGTAGGTCTGCTTGCGCAGCTTGAGATAGACGAACGCCTCGGTGGCGAGCACCCCGTCGACGGCGCGCAGCCGCTGCAGGATCTCCAGCAGGTGTGCGTCGTTGCGGCACACCACCTCGGCGAGCAGGTCGAACGACCCGGCGGTGATCACCACGTAGTCGACCTCCTCGAACTCGGCGAGCCGGTCGGCCACCGTCTCCAGGTCCCCGTCGGTGCGTAGGCCGATCATGGCCTGCCGGGGGAAGCCGAGCTGGAGCGGGTCGGTGACCGCGACGATCTGCATCACCCCGGCGTCGAGCAGCCGCTGCACCCGCTGGCGCACCGCCGCCTCGGACAGGCCGACCGCCTTGCCGATCGTCGCGTACGGCCGGCGGCCGTCCTCCTGGAGCTGCTCGATGATCTGCTTGGCGACGTCGTCCAACAGAGCGTGACTGGCACCTTCACGCACGGCGACGCGTCGACCCCCGCCGCCGCTCTCCTGCTGTCGGATGACCATCGTCAGCTCCCCATGTCCGCTTCTCCTCCAGGATCGTAGTGCCCCGGCGCAGTCTGGCGTAATTCGTGGTGCATTGCTATGCCCGCAACGGAATCCCTTGTGAGGCACGTCGGCTCATGTCAGGATCAGTCGTCCATCGCCTGAAGACCCTCCCGCCGTCGGGCCTCCCCCGTCCCGCCCGCCGACGATGACCCCCTAGGAGTCGTCACATGCGAACTCCCCTCCGGCCCCTCACCCGGCGTGGTCTGCTCACCGGCACCCTCGGCTCGGCCGCGATGCTCGCCACGGCGGGCGCGCTCGCCGGCTGCGGCACCAAGGGCGCCGTGCAGACCGAGGCCGGCTGCGTCAGCGAAGACCTCTCCGGCACGGAGAAGAAGCTGGCGTTCTCGAACTGGCCGCAGTACATGGACGTCGACGAGAAGGACGAATCGAAGCGCCCCAGCCTGGACGCGTTCGTCGCGAAGACCGGGATCCAGGTCACCTACACCGAGGACATCAACGACAACAACGAGTTCTTCGGCAAAGTGCAGAACCAGCTCGCGGCCTGTCAGGGCACCGGGCGGGACATCATCGTGCTCACCGACTGGATGGCCGCCCGGATGATCCGGCTCGGCTGGATCCAGAAGCTCGACCCGGCGAAGATCCCCAACGTGGCGGCGAACCTGCTGCCGTCGCTGCTCAACCGCTCCTTCGACCCGGACAGCCGGATCGCCGTGCCGTGGCAGTCCGGCCTGGCCGGCCTCGCCTACAACGGGTCGGTCACGAAGGAGATCCGCACCGTCGACGAGCTGCTGACGCGGCCCGACCTCAAGGGCAAGGTCACCGCGCTGTCCGAGATGCGCGACACGATGGGCCTGCTGATGCAGTCCAACGGGCACGACCCGGCGAACTTCACCACCGCCCAGTTCGACGACGCGCTCAACAAGCTCAAGAGGGCCGTCGACTCCGGGCAGATCCGCAAGTTCACCGGCAACGACTACGCCCCCGACCTGGCCAAGGGCGACATCGCGGCGTGCGTCGGCTGGTCCGGCGACATCATCCAGCTCTCCGGGGAGAACGACAAGATCAAGTTCGTCGCGCCCGACTCCGGCGTGATGCTCTTCAGCGACAACATGATGGTGCCCAACAAGGCCACCCACAAGGCGAACGCCGAAGAGCTGATCAACTACTACTACGAGCCGGCCGTCGCCGCGAAGCTCGCCGCGTACGTCAACTACATCTGCCCCGTGCAGGGCGCGAAGGCCGAGATGGAGAAGATCGACCCGGAGTTGGCCGCCAACCCGCTGATCTTCCCCGACGAGGCGCTGCTGTCGAAGTCCAAGGTGTTCATGGCCCTGGACGAGAAGCAGGAGAAGGAGTTCGAGGGCAAGTTCCAGCAGGTCATCGGGGCGTGACGGGGATGAGCGCGAAGACGACGGGACACGACGCGCCGGCCGGCGACCTGCGGCTGGTCAACCTGACCAAGAGGTTCGGCATCTTCACCGCGGTCGACGACCTCGGCCTGACCATCCCGCAGGGCTCGTTCTTCGCCCTGCTCGGGGCGTCCGGCTGCGGCAAGACCACCACCCTGCGCATGATCGCCGGCCTGGAGCAGCCGACGAGCGGGCAGGTGCTCCTCGGCGACCGGGACATCGCCCGGCTGCGCCCGTACAAGCGGCCGGTCAACACCGTGTTCCAGAGCTACGCGCTCTTCCCGCACCTCGACATCTTCGACAACGTGGCGTTCGGGCTGCGTCGGCGCGGCATCCGCTCGGTCGACGCCGAGGTCAACCGGATGCTCGCCCTGGTGCAGCTCGCCGACTTCGGCCACCGCCGGCCCGCCCAGCTCTCCGGCGGGCAGCAGCAGCGCGTCGCGCTCGCCCGGGCGCTGATCAACCGGCCGCAGGTGCTGCTGCTCGACGAGCCGCTCGGCGCGCTCGACCTGAAGCTGCGCCGGCAGATGCAGATCGAGCTCAAGCGCATCCAGACCGAGGTCGGCATCACCTTCGTGCACGTCACCCACGACCAGGAGGAGGCCATGACCATGGCCGACACGGTCGCGGTGATGAACGCCGGCAAGATCGAGCAGCTCGGCGCGCCCGCCGACATCTACGAGTACCCGGCCACCGCGTTCGTGGCGAACTTCCTCGGCCAGTCCAACCTGCTCGCCGCCGAGGCCGCCGGGCCCGCCGGGTCCGACGTGCCGGTCACCGCCCACGGCGCGCGCTACTCCGTGCCCGCCGGCCGCGCCCGCGTCGCCTCGGGCCCGGTCTACCTGGGGGTACGCCCCGAGAAGCTGCACCTCGTTGACGCCGCCGACCGGGTCCCCGCCGGCCACCAGTACGTCACCGGGGTGGTCACCGACGCCTCGTACGTGGGGGTCAGCACCCAGTATCTGGTGCGCACCGGGTGGGGCAGCGAACTGACCGCGTTCGCGGCGAACAGCGGGCTCGGCGGCCGGGTGCCCGTCGGCGCGTCCGTGGTGGCGCACTGGGACCCCCGGCACGCGTTCCTGCTGCCCCGCCCGCCCGGCGCGGACGACGCCACCGCCGGGCTGCTCGACGAGCCGGTGGGTGCGTCCTCGTGACCGCGCTGGCCCACGTGCCCACGTCGACGGGGCAACCGGCGACGCCCCCGCCGCCGCCCCGGGGCGGGCGGCACCGGCTGCTGCCGTACCTGCTGCTCCTGCCCGGCGCGGCCTGGCTGCTGCTGTTCTTCGCCGTGCCGCTGTTCCAACTCGCCGCCGCCAGCCTCTACGACCCCAGCGGTTCCCTCTCCACCGGGTACGCGCTGACCTGGGCGTTCGGCAACTACCCCGACGCGGTGCAGGCGTACTGGCCGCAGCTCGGCCGGTCGTTCCTCTACGCCGGGATCGCGCTCGTGCTGGGCCTGCTGATGGGCTACCCGCTGGCGTACGCGATCGCCCAGAAGGCCGGCCGGTGGAAGAACCTGCTGCTGGTCTGCGTCGTCGCCCCCATGTTCACCAGCTTCCTGGTGCGCACCCTGGCCTGGAAGACGATCCTGTCCGACAACGGCGCTCTGGTCGGGCTGCTGCGCGACGTGCACCTGCTCGGCCCCGACGGCCGGCTGCTCGCCACCCCCGTCGCGGTGGTGCTCGGGCTGACGTACAACTTCCTGCCGTTTCTGGTCCTGCCGCTGTACGCGAGCCTGGAGCGGCTCGACTACCGGCTGCTGGAGGCGGCCGGCGACCTGTACGCGAGCCCGGTGCAGACGTTCCGCCGGGTCACCCTGCCGCTGTCGATGCCCGGCCTGATCGCCGGCACGCTGCTGTTCTTCATCCCGGCCACCGGCGACTACATCAACGCCGAGCTGCTCGGCACCCCCAACGAATACATGATCGGCAACGTCATCGACTCGGCGTTCCTGGTCCGGCTGGACTACCCGCAGGGCGCGGCCCTGTCGTTCCTGCTGATGGCGGCGATCCTCGCGGTGGTCTTCGTCTACCTGCGCCGGGCCGGCACGGAGGAGGTGCTGTGAGAGTCTCCCGCTGGCTCGCCGACCACTGGGTGATGGGCGTCGCCCTGCTCGTCCTCGGCTACCTGTCGCTGCCCATCGCCGTGGTCGCCGCCCTGTCGTTCAACCGCCCGTCGAGCCGCCTGTCGTACGACTTCAACGAGTTCACCCTCGACAACTGGCGGCAGCCCTGCGCCACCTCCGACATGTGCGACGCCCTGGTGCGCAGCGTGCAGATCGGCTTCATCGCCACCGTCGTCGCCACCGTGCTCGGCACGCTGATGGCGTTCGCGCTGGTGCGGCACCGGTTCACCGGCCGCTCCGGCATCAACGTGCTGATCTTCCTGCCGATGGCCACCCCCGAGCTGGTCATGGGCACCTCGCTGCTGGCGCTGTTCGTCTCCGCCGGGGTGCCGCAGGGCTTCTGGACCGTCGTCATCGCCCACGTCATGTTCTGCGTGTCGTTCGTGGTGGTCACCGTCAAGGCCCGGCTCGCCGGCATGGACCGCCGGCTGGAGGAGGCCGCCGCCGACCTGTACGCCAGCCCGTGGCAGACGTTCCGCCTGGTCACCCTGCCGTTGGTGCTCCCCGGCATCGTGGCCGCCGCGCTGCTGGCGTTCTCGCTCAGCTTCGACGACTTCATCATCACCAACTTCAACGCCGGCACCACCGTCACGTTCCCCATGTACGTCTGGGGTGCCGCCCAGCGGGGCATCCCGCCGCAGGTCAACGTCATCGGCACGGCCATGTTCGCCATCGCGCTGCTGCTCGTCGGGCTCAGCTCGCTGCGCGGGCGGCGGGCCCGCCGGCACACCCTCCCGGTCGCACCGGCGACCGGCCGGCGGGCGAAGAGCCCGTCATGATCCTCCCGCATACCGGCCGGGCGCTCGCCGACGCGGCGCCCGTACCGTACTGGCTCGACCGGCCCGAACGCCCCGACCCGCTGCCCCCGCTGACCGGCGCGCACACCGCCGACCTGCTGGTGATCGGCGGCGGGTACGGGGGGCTCTGGGCCGCCCTGCTCGCCAAGCAGGCCGACCCCGACGCCGACGTGCTGCTCGTCGACGCGGGCACCTGCGGCTGGGCCGCGTCGGGGCGCAACGGCGGGTTCTGCTCCGCCTCGCTCACGCACGGCCTCGCCAACGGCGTCGCCCGGTTCCCCGGGGAGGTCGCCGAGCTGGAACGCCTCGGCCGGGAGAACCTCGCCGCGATCGCCGCCACCGTCGACGCGTACGGCATCGACTGCGACTTCGAGCGCACCGGCGAGCTGGCTGTGGCCGTGCGGCCGTACCAGCTCGACGGGCTCGCCGAGGACGCGGAGCTGGCCCGCGGCTTCGGCCACGACGTGCGGCTGCTCGACCGCGCCGAGGTGCGCGCCGAGGTGGACTCGCCGACGTACCTCGGCGGGATGTGGGACCGTGACCGGGTGGCCATGCTCGACCCGGCGAAGCTCGCCTGGGGCCTGCGCCGTGCCTGCCTCGACCTGGGCGTCCGGATCCACGAGCACACCCGGGTCACCGGGCTGCGCGGCGACGCCGCCGCCCTGGCGGCCAGCACGGCCGGCGGCGTCGAGCAGGCCCCCGGCGTCGTCCGCGCCCGCCGGGTCGTGCTCACCACCAACGCGTTCCCGCCGCTGCTGCGGCGACTGCGGGCCTGGGTCGTGCCCGTCTACGACTACGCGCTGATGACCGAGCCGCTGACTGACGCCCAGCGCGACGCGATCGGCTGGCGCAACCGGCAGGGCCTCGCCGACACCGGCAACCAGTTCCACTACTACCGGATCACCCGCGACGGGCGGATCCTGTTCGGCGGCTACGACGCCGTCTACCACCACGGCAACCGGGTCGCCCCCGAGTTGGAGCAGCGCCCCGCCACCTTCACCGCCCTCGCCGAGCACTTCTTCACCACGTTCCCGCAACTCGCCGACGTCCGGTTCAGCCACCGCTGGGGCGGCGTCATCGACACCTGCACCCGGTTCTGCCCGTTCTTCGGCACCGCCTACGACGGCCGGCTCGCCTACGCCGCCGGCTACACCGGCCTCGGCGTCGGGGCCACCCGGTTCGGCGCGCGCGTCATGCTCGACCTGCTCGCCGGCACGGACACCCCGCTCACCCGGCTCGCCCTCGTCCGGGGCAAGCCGCTGCCGTTCCCGCCGGAGCCCGTCCGGGCCGCCGGCATCCACCTCACCCGCTGGTCGCTGGCCCGCGCCGACGCGCGCGACGGCCGGCGCAACCCGTGGCTCCGTACGCTCGATCGTCTTGGTTTGGGGTTCGATTCCTGATGCGTATCCTGCTCGTCGGCGCCGGCGGGGTCGGCTCCGCCGCCGCCGCCATCGCCGCCCGCCGAACATTCTTCGACACCATGGTCGTCGCCGACGCCGACGCCGCCCGCGCCGCGCGGGCCGTCGCCGGCCACGGCGACCGGTTCGTCGCCGCGACCGTCGACGCCTCCTCCGCCGACGCCGTCGCCGCGCTGTGCCGCGAACACCGGATCACCCACGTGCTCAACGCCGTCGACCCGCGCTTCGTCATGCCGATCTTCGACGGCGCGTACGCGGCCGGCGCCGACTACCTCGACATGGCCATGTCCCTGTCCCACCCGCACCCGAAGCGCCCCTACGCCGAGACCGGGGTGAAGCTCGGCGACGAGCAGTTCGCCGTCGCCGACCGCTGGGCGTCCGCCGGCCGGCTCGCCCTGTGCGGCATCGGCGTCGAACCGGGCCTGTCCGACGTCTTCGCCCGCTACGCCGCCGACGAGCTGTTCGCCGAGATCGACGAGATCGGGGTACGCGACGGCGCGAACCTGACGGTCGAGGGCTACGACTTCGCCCCGTCGTTCTCCATCTGGACCACCATCGAGGAGTGCCTCAACCCGCCGGTGATCTGGGAACGCGACCGGGGCTGGTTCACCACCGAACCGTTCAGCGAGCCCGAGGTGTTCCACTTCCCCGAGGGCATCGGCCCCGTCGAGTGCGTCAACGTCGAGCACGAGGAGGTGCTGCTCATCCCGCGCTGGGTCGACGCCCGGCGGGTCACCTTCAAGTACGGCCTCGGCGAGGAGTTCATCGAGGTCCTGCGCACCCTGCACAAGCTCGGCCTCGACTCCACCGAGCCGGTCACCGTGCGCGGCGTGCGGATGTCCCCGCGCGACGTGGTCGCCGCCGCCCTGCCCGACCCGGCCACCCTCGGCGACCGGATGCGCGGCAAGACCTGCGCCGGCACCTGGGTCACGGGCGTCGGGAAGGACGGCGAGCCCCGCGAGGTCTACCTCTACCACGTCGTCGACAACGAGTGGTCCATGGCCGAGTACGGCCACCAGGCCGTCGTCTGGCAGACCGCCGTCAACCCGGTCGTCGCCCTGGAACTGCTCGCCACGGGGGAGTGGTCGGGGGCCGGGGTCATCGGCCCCGAGGCGCTGCCCCCGCGCCCGTTCCTCGACCTGCTCACCGGCTACGGCTCCCCCTGGGGCATGGAGGACCGGTGACCCGGTAGCACCGAAGTGCGACCTGCGCTTGTTTAGCCTGAGCTATAGTTTCGGCATGGGTGCGGCAGCGAGTCGGCGTTGGTCCGTGCGGGTCACCGGGGAAGTCCGGGAATGGCTCCGCGAACTCCGGCGGACCGACCTGGACACCTACCGATCCGTGAGCGTCGCGGTCGACATGCTCGCGGAGGTAGGGCCGGCGCTCGGCCGCCCGCTCGTGGACACCCTGCGCGGGTCGAGCATCAGCAACCTCAAGGAGCTGCGGCCGAGATCCGGGCGGGACGTCGCAGTCCGGGTGCTGTTCGTCTTCGATCCGTGGTCCCAGGCGGTGCTGCTCGTCGCCGGCAACAAGGCGCACAACTGGACCCGGTGGTACCAGGAGAACATCCCGCTGGCCGAGATCGCCTACAAGGCATGGTTGCACCACGAGAGTCAGCGAAGGGGGAAGACGTGACCGAGTTCCACGACTGGGAGAACGTCCGGGAGGAACTCCGCGACGACGACGGGGCGTATGAGCAGGAGCGGGCCCGGACCGAGGCATGGGTGAGCGCCTTCCACCTCGCCGAGGAGCGCAAGCGGCTCGGGCTCACCCAGCGCCAGGTCGCCGAGCTGATGGGGGTGACGCCGGGACGGGTCAGTCAGATCGAGAACGGCGATCTCGACGTCAACGAGGTCGCCACCCTGAGCCGTTACGCGGCGGCGCTGGGTGCGCGGCTCCGGATCATCTTCGACTACGGCAACGACCTGCGCCAGATCGCCTGACGCTGAGAAGGAAGGGCCCCTGTTAGCGCTTTCGGTATAGGAAGGGCCCCTTCCTGACAGCCCTTGCGCGGACACGCCGTCGGCCCCGGAATCGGAAACCTTCCTGACCGATGGCTGAACCCGGCAGCGCTCCCAGTCCGTACCGCTCGGCGTAGGCCGATCATCGGACGACGGGAGAGGCACGTGAGGGTACGGCGAACGCATGTCCTGGCGGCGGGGGTGGCCGTGGTCGCCTCGGCGGTGGTGGCGGTCGGGACGGGCCTCGGCTTCGCCGAGACGGCACCGGCTCGGCAGAGCGTGTGCCAGGGTTCGGTGACGTTCTCGGCGGAGGGTGGTGGGCCGGCGGCGACGAGTGACCGGTTTGCGGTGGGTACGCGGTTGCGGGTGACCAATCTGGACAACGGTCGTGCGGTGACGGTGGTGGTTACCGGCCCGTCGGGGAGTTGTGTGCTGCTCAACGCCGCCGCGATGGACCTCGTCCGGGAGCCAGGCAAGAACGTCGTGCGGCGCAACGTGGTGGAACGCCTCGACGGCGGCGGCACACCCGCGCAGTCCGGCGGGGCAACGGCCCAGCCCGGTGCCCAGCCCGGGGGTGCGACGGCGGCCCCACCCGCACGGCCGAGCGCCTGCCAGGGTTCGGTGACGTTCTCGGCGGAGGGTGGTGCGCCGGCGGCGACGAGTGACCGCTTTCCGGTGGGTACGCGGTTGCGGGTGACCAACCTGGACAACGGTCGTGCGGTGACCGTGGTGGTTACCGGCCCGTCGGGCAGTTGTGTGCTGCTCAATGCCGCCGCGATGGAGCTGGTGCGGGAGCCGGGGAAGAACGTCGTACGGCGCAACGTGGTCGAGGTGCTGCGCTGAATGTGGTGCTGCGCTCAGGCCGGGTGGCGGGGCGGCCGGCGACCGATGACAGGTCGCCGGCCGCCCCGCAGAACCCGGCTCAGCCGAAGGCGGCGTCGAGGATGTCCAGGCCCCGGGCCAGCTCCGCGTCGGAGATGACCAGCGGGGGCAGGAAGCGCAGCACGTTGCCGTACGTGCCGCAGGTCAGGGTGAGCAGGCCGGCGGCGTGGCAGGCCGCCGACACCGCCGCCGCGGCGGCCGGGTCCGGGACCAGGGTGCCCGGCTGCACCAGCTCCACGGCGAGCATCGCGCCCCGGCCGCGTACCTCGGCGACCCGCGCGTCGCGGGCGGCGATGGCGCGCAGCCGGTCGGCCAGCGTCGCGCCGATGCGGCGGGCGGCGGCGGCCAAATCCAGCTCGTGCATGGTCTCGATCGACGCGAGCGCCGCCGCGCAGGCGATCGGGTTGCCGCCGTACGTGCCGCCGAGGCCGCCCACGTGCACCGCGTCCATCAGCTCGGCCCGGCCCGTCACGGCCGCCAGCGGCAGCCCGCCCGCGATGCCCTTCGCCAGGGTCACCAGGTCCGGCACGACGCCCTCGTGGTCGCAGGCGAACCAGTCGCCGGTGCGGCAGAAACCCGTCTGGATCTCGTCGGCGACGAAGACCACCCCGGCCGCCGTCGCCCACTCGCGCAGCGCCGGCAGGAACCCCTGCGCGGGTACGACGAAACCACCCTCGCCCTGGATTGGCTCGATCAGCAGCGCGGCCACGTTCTCCGCCCCGACCTGCTTCTCCACCGTTTCGATGGCCCGCGCCGCCGCCTCGGCCCCGGACAGCCCCCCGTCGCGCAGCGGGTACGACATCGGCACCCGGTAGACCTCCCCGGCGAACGGCCCGAACCGGTGCTTGTACGGCATGTTCTTCGCCGTCAGCGCCATCGTCAGGTTGGTCCGCCCGTGGTACGCGTGGTCGAACACCACCACCGCCGGCCGCCCCGTGGCGTGCCGGGCGATCTTCACGGCGTTCTCCACCGCCTCCGCGCCCGAGTTGAACAGCGCGGAGCGCTTCTCGAAGCCGCCCGGGGTGAGCGCGTTGAGCTGCTCGCACACCGCCACGTACGACTCGTACGGCGCGACCATGAAGCAGGTGTGGGTGAACCGCTCGACCTGCTCGCGCACCGCCTCCACCACACGCGGGGCGGAGTTTCCGACGTTGGTGACCGCGATGCCGGCGGCGAAGTCGATCCACTCCCGCCCGTCGACGTCGGTGATCGTGCCGCCGCCGGCCCGGTCCACGTACGCGCCGACGACGCTGCCGACGCCCCGCGCCACGGCCGCGCCCCGCCGCTTGTGCAGCTCCTCCGAGGACGGCATTGGTCAGCCCTCGATGTTGTGCATGACGTGCTTGATCCGGGTGTAGTCCTCCAGGCTGTAGACCGACAGGTCCTTGCCGTGCCCGGAGTGCTTGAACCCGCCGTGGGGCATCTCCGACACGAACGGGATGTGCGTGTTGACCCAGACGCAGCCGAAGTCCAGCCGGCGGGTCATCCGCATCGCCCGGCCGTGGTCGCGCGTCCACACCGACGCCGACAGGCCGTAGTCGACGCCGTTGGCCCAGCGCACCGCCTCGTCCTCGTCGGAGAAGCGCTGCACGGTGATGACCGGCCCGAACACCTCCTGCTGGATGATCTCGTCGGCCTGCCGCACCCCGGAGACGACGGTGGGGGAGTAGAAGAAGCCGCGCTCGCCGACCCGCGACCCGCCCGTCTGCACGCTCGCGTGGTCGGGCAGCCGGTCGACGAAGCCGCTGACCCGGGCGAGCTGGTTGGCGTTGTTCAGCGGGCCGTACAGCACGTCGGCGTCGTCCGGCGCGCCGGTGCGCGTGTTGCGGGCCTGCTCGGCGAGCGCCGCCACGAAGTCGTCGTGGATGCCCGGACCGGCCAGCACCCGCGTCGCCGCCGTGCAGTCCTGGCCCGCGTTGAAGTAGCCGCCCACGGCGATTGCCTCGGCCGCCGCCGCCACGTCCGCGTCGTCGAAGATCACCACCGGGGCCTTGCCGCCCAGCTCCAGGTGGGTCCGCTTCAGGTCCGGCGCGGCGGCGGAGGCGACCTCCATGCCCGCCCGGGTCGAGCCCGTGATCGACACCAGCTGCGGGGTCGGGTGCGACACGAGGGTACGACCGGTGTCCCGGTCGCCGCAGACCACGTTGAACACCCCCGGCGGGAGGAACTCGGCGGCGATCTCGGCCAGCAGCAGCGTCGACACCGGCGTGGTGTCCGACGGCTTCAGCACCACCGTGTTGCCGGCGGCGAGGGCCGGGGCGATCTTCCACACCGCCATCATCAGCGGGTAGTTCCACGGGGTGACCTGGGCGCACACGCCGATCGGCTCCCGCCGCACGTACGAGGTGTGGCCCGCCATGTACTCCCCGGCGGACCGGCCCTCCAGCAGCCGGGCCGCCCCGGCGAAGAACCGGAACTGGTCCACCGCCGGCGGCAGCTCCTCCTCGGCGGTGAGCTGGCGGGGCTTGCCCGTGTTGCGCACCTCGGCGTCGACCAGCTCGGCCGCCCGCGCCTCCACGGCGTCGGCGAGCTTCAGCAGCGCCTTCTGCCGCTCGCCGGGGGTGCTGTCCCGCCACGTCTCGAACGCGGCGGAGGCCGCCCGCATGGCCGCGTCCACGTCCGCCGCGCCGGAGACCGGTGCCTGGGCGAAGACCTCGCCGGTGCACGGGTCGACCAGGTCGGCGTACCCGCCGTCGGAAGGATCGACGTACTCGCCGTTGACGAAGTTGCGCAGCTGCTGCTGGTCGCTCATCAGGTGTCTCCGAGGGATGCCGGGGATGCGGACAGCGGAGGTTATCGGAATCTGACTGCCATCTTCGCTACTGAATTCGCGGCAGACAAGGGCATGAGCGACTGTTTCCGTGTGGGAATTGCTGGTTACCGTGCGGCGGCGGCTCGGCTACGCTGCCGAGGTGTGGAGCCGAGAGCCTTCTTCGTCGCCGGCCGCCCCGCACACGGCGAGGGCGAGCTGACCGTCACCCACCCGTACGACGGTCGCCCGGTGGGGCGTACCACGCTCGCCACGCCCGACCAGGTCGAGGCCGCCGTCGCCGCGGCGGCCGCAGTGGCGGCGCGGGCCGCGGCCCTGCCCGCGCACGCCCGCGCGGCGGCCCTGGACCACGTCTCCCGGCGGCTCGCCGAACGGGCCGACGAGATCGCCGACCTGATCACCGCCGAGAACGGCAAGCCGGTCAAGTGGGCGAGGGCCGAGGTGGGGCGGGCGGTGTCGACGTTCCGCTGGGCGGCCGAGGAGGCCCGCCGCTTCTCCGGCGAGCTGCAACGCCTCGACACCGACCCCGCCGCAACCGGGCGGATCGCGCTGGTCCGGCGGGCGCCGAAGGGGCCCGTGCTGGGGATCGCGCCGTTCAACTTCCCGCTCAACCTGGTCGCGCACAAGGTCGCCCCGGCCATCGCCGTCGGCGCGCCGATCATCGTGAAGCCGGCCCCCGCCACCCCGCTGTCGGCGCTGCTGCTCGGCGAGCTGCTCGCCGAGACCGAGCTGCCCGCGGGCATGTTCTCGGTGCTGCCGCTGCCCAACGAGCGGGCCGCCGAGCTGGTCGCCGACCCGCGGCTGCCGGTGGTGTCGTTCACCGGTTCCGGGCCGGTCGGCGCGGCCATCCGCCGGGCCGCGCCCGACAAGCACGTCACCCTGGAACTGGGCGGCAACGCGGCGGCGGTGATCTGCGAGGACTGGAACACCGACGAGGACCTCACCTTCGCCGCGCAGCGGATCGCCACCTTCTCCAACTACCAGGCCGGCCAGTCGTGCATCGCCGTGCAGCGGGTGTACGTGCACGAGTGGCTCTACGACGCCTTCCTGCCGAGGCTGGTCGCCGCCGTGGAGGCGCTGCGCACCGGCGACCCGGCCGACCCGCTGACCGACGTCGGCCCCTTGGTGTCGGTCCAGGCCGCGCAGCGGGTCGAGGCGTGGGTCGACGAGGCCGTGGTGGCCGGGGCGACCATCGAGGTGGGCGGGCGGCGCGAGGGAGCCACCTACCCGCCGACCGTGCTGTCCGGCGTGCCCGCCGACGCCAAGGTGTGCGCCGAGGAGGTCTTCGGGCCGGTGCTCGTGGTCGCCCGGGTCGAGAACGACGCCGCCGCGTTCGCCGCCGTCAACGACTCCGCGTACGGGTTGCAGGCCGGCGTGTTCACCCACCGGCTCGACGTCGCCTTCGCCGCCCATCGGGTCCTCGACGTCGGCGGGGTGATCGTCGGGGACGTGCCGTCGTACCGGGCCGACCAGATGCCGTACGGGGGCGTGAAGGGCAGCGGCGTCGGGCGGGAGGGCCTGCGCAGCGCCATGGACGACTACACCGACGCGCGGGTCCTGGTCCTCACCGGGGTGCAGTTGTAGCGCCTCCGGCCGGCGGCGTCGCGCTCGTCGGCTGGTGTCACCAGGTGCCGTCGTCGTGGACGCGGGCGGGGGCCCGGCCGAGCAGCAGGGTGGTCAGGGCGGCGTCGATGTCGTCGCCGAGGAACCACTCGCCGGCCTGGTCCAGCGCGAAGACCCGGCCCCGCTCGTCGACGGCGATGATGCTCTCCTGGTTTTCCGTGCCGAGGGGGAACAGCCGAACGCCGAGCACGGCGGCGAAGTCCGCGAGCGTGTCGGCGTTGTGGGCGACCAGGTGCGGCATGATGTCGAACCGCGAGATCCACACCTGCTGGCCGGGGCCGCGCCGAGACCCGATCAGGCCGGGGAACCGGGTGATGGCCTCCACCGCCGCAGGGAACGCGACGTGGGTGTGGTTGGCCCCGGCGACGGCCGTGACGTCCCGCACGGCGGCGGCGGCCATGATCTCGTCCCCGACGTGCGGGGCCCAGCCGGCGGCGACGAGGGCGTGGGCCACCTCGTCGGGGAAGCGGCCCGGCTCGGGTGCCGGAGCCGGATCCGGCACCCGGGGCTGCCGGAATCCCAGGTCGGACCAGGGGAGCACGTTCATGTGCACCAGGAACCGCAGGCACGAGTCGCAGGGGCGGTCGCCGGGCCCGCCCGCCGGGTCGCGCGGCTCGCGCACCCAGTACAGCTCGAACTGGCTGCCCGCGAAGAGGACCCGCGCCTCGTCGAGGGTCGCCGGGGCCCGGCCTTCGGCGGCGCGCTGGTGGTCGTGTTCGTGCAGGACGTCCGACACGACGATCAGCTCGGCGTGCCGGTCCACCCCCCGGACCAGGTGGCCGGGCGGCTGCGCGTCCAGGTATTCCCGGACGAGCCGGTGGTGCCGCAGCACCGCCTCGCCCTTGGCACCCCACGCGCGGTGCATCCGGCCGCCCACGGTCAGGTGCGCGGCCGTGCCGGGGGTCGGCAGGCGACGGATCTCGCGGAGCAACTGACTCGCCGGGTCGACGGTGCGCGGCGCGGGCTGCGCCGGCCGGCTGCGCCGGTACATCTCCCGCACGGCGGGGAACGGCAGGCGCGGCCACGTCGAGACCTCGCCGGTCTCCTTGTCCACCACCGTGGTCGGCAGGTCGCCCGGGGGGACCGCGGCCGACGGGGTCACCGTCGACGTGATCAGGTAACCGAGGTCGAACTCCTCGACCAGCGGGGCGCACTCGTGCCCGAGGCGCTGGGAGTCCCGGTGGGCCCAGACGGTGGCGAGCTGTTCGGCCTGCTGACGGTCGATCACCCACCCGAAGTTACCGGACCCCACGGAATCCGTGGCGCCCGGTATGGTCTGCCGTACCGAGGGTGACGGGGAGGTCGGCGTTGGCCGAGAGCGTGGACCGGGAGGCCAACCGGGCGCTGCGAGCCCGGTTCGACGAGGTGCACGGGCAATACCGCCAGCTCCGTTCCGGTTTGGACGAGCTGCGGTCCAGGCTCGCGGAGCTGCGGGTCACCGCGCGCTCCGACGACGGTCAGGTGACCGTGGTGGCCGGTGCCCGGGGCGACGTCGTCTCGGTGGAGCTCACCCCCGCCGCTCTCCAGGCCCGCGATGCCAGGGCCCTGAGCCGCAAGATCACCTCGACGGTGCACCGCGCCGCCGTTGCAGCGGTCGCCGCCACCCAGGACCTGGTGGCCGGCTACCTGCCGGCCGGGTCGGGGGCCATGGAGTTCCTCCGCACCGGTGACTTCGACACCCTGCTGGGCCGGGCCGACGCCGTCATGCGGGGCGGGGAGCGACCGACGTGACCGACGGGCAGCTCTGGCTGGATCCGGGCCGCGCGCGGCGCGGCGGGGCCGACCTGACCTCCGCCGGTGAGGCCGTCACCGACCGGCGGGCCCAGGTGGGGGGCCAGCTCGCGGCGGCCAGCGCCGCCCGCCCCTGGGGGCGCGACGACATCGGCGCGGCGTTCGAGAAGCAGTACCGGGGGTTCGAGGAGACGCTGCTGCGGGCCTGGGCGGGCCTCGGTCGGGCGCTGGAGCACCTGGGCGAGGACGTCGTGCGCTCGGTGGACAACTCCGTGCGCACCGACGCGCACAACGCCGGCCGACTCGACCGGATCTCCGACCAGCGGCCCGCCGGGCGCTGACCACTCGGAGGCCCCCGTGACCCTGCTGCCGAGCCCTATCCCGCACCCGCTGGACTACGCGCCCTGGGAGCTGCCCGGCTGGGTCTACGAGGCGCTCGACTGGGTGATCGGGGTCGAGTGGCCGGAGGGCAACGAGAAGGCGGTCTGGGACCTGGCCGACCAGTGGTACGCCGTGGCCGACGCCCTCGCCGGTCCGCGCGCCGACGCGGTCGCCGCCGCCGGTGAGGTCCGCAGCGGGTACGGCGGGATCGGTGCGGTCGCGGAGGCGTTCGACGCGGCCTGGAAGCGGGTGGCCGAGGGCGACGAGGCCCCGCTGCCGGTGCTGCTGGCGGTCAGCGGTGACCTCGGCCGGCTCGTCGAGGAGTGCGGCTGCGACATCGAGGGCGCCAAGCTCGAAGTCTGGATCGAGCTGGGCATCCTCGTCGTCGAGCTGCTCTCCCTCGCGGTGGCGGCGGTGCTCACCGCCGGTGCCGCCTCGCCCGCCGCCGGTGCCGCGATCGCCGCCAGCCGCTTCGTCGTGCAGCAGATCTTCAAGAAGCTGCTGGCCCAGCTCGCCCGCAAGACCCTCAAGCAGGGCCTGAAGGAGGCCGGCGAGCGCGCCGCCAAGCGGGTGGCCGAGGGCGGCATGCGCGGCCTCGCCCGGAAGGCGGCGCGCGGCGGGTTGGAGGAGGCAGCCGAGGAGTCGGGGATCACGCTCGCCACGCAGGCGTACCAGAACTCGACCGGCCGCCGGCACGGCCTGGACCTGACCGACGCGGGGATGTCCGCGCTCGGCGGCCTGGCGGGCGGGGCGGCGGCGCCGCTGGCCGGCCTCGGGCGGCACGCGACCGGCCGGGTGGCCCGGGTCGGCGAGCACTTCGGCCGGGAGATGACCGGCGAGATGATCGCCGACCAGGCGGCCAACCTCGCCACCGGGCAGGGCCTGGTGTCGCTGGAGGACGCGGCGCGGGCCGCCGCGTCCGGGGCCACCGGGTCGACCACCGCGCAGACCGACGCGGCGCTGCAGCATCGCCTCGACGGCCGGATGGCCGCTCTCGCGGGGGCGTCCTTCGCCACACCCGACCTCGGCGCGCTCGCCCCGGCTCCGACCGATGCGACGCCCGCTCCGGCCCCGACCGACGGCGCCCTCGGCGCGGACCCGGAGCGTCCCCCCGTCCCGCTTCCCCGCGACGGGGGAGGGCCCGGCCCCGTCGCCCCGGCCACGGTCGAGGCGGCCGGCGACGCGCTGCGGACGCACCACCCGTCGTCCCTAACCGAGTCGTCGCTCGTGGCCGCCCACGCCTCCGGCCCGGTCGACGGCGGTCACCTCGGCCACGTGTCGACCGCGTCGGCGCAGGTGCCGACGGAGCCGGTGGCGCAGTCGCCGGCCACGCCCGGCGCGACCGACGGGCCGGGGATCTCCCGCGCGACGGTCAGCCCGACGCTGTCCGCGGTCGCCCCGGTCGAGCCGCCGCAGCTCGACACGCGGGGAGCCGGCGCCCTGCCCGCGCCCGTCGCCGCTGCCACCGTCGCCGACGGCATCGCGCCGCACACCGGCGGCGCGCCGGGGACTCCGACGACGCCCCACCCGCCGGCCTCGACGAGCGGCACCGTCGCGCCGCCCCCGGTGACCCCGCCGACGGTCGGCACGGGCCCGGCGGGCCCGGCCAGGCCGGCGGCCCCCGGACACGACGGCCCGCTCCCGCCGCCGCCCCGCTTTCCGCTGCTGCGCTCGCTGGATCCGCGGTCGCGGTCCGCGGACCATCCCGTCCCGCCGCCGCGCAGGTCACCCGAGTGGCAGGCCAGGCAGCGGGCCGAACGCGAGGCATACGACCGGCATCGCTACCAGGCCCGCTTCCACCAGCAGCGCGCCCTGCACGAGGACAACCGGCGGTATGACGACTCCCAGGAGCTACGTTCCCGGTACGAGTTCTTCCAGCGGCGCGCCAGCGAGTACGCCGCCTACGCGCTCAGCCTGAAGCAACGCGGGCAGGACTACCTCGCGACGTCGTGGCACCGGATGGCGGTGGCGGACGAGCGGGCCGCCCACGAGTCGCGGGAGTTGGCCGACGCGGTGCTCGCCGGCACGGTCACGCCGCAGTTCGTCGAGGTCAGCGACCCCCTCGACTTCTACTCGATCAACACGGACGATCCGACACTCGTCGTCGGGGAGGTGGACACCGACGGCCCCTCGGCGCTGACCGGAGACGACCACCCGCCGCCGATCGACCGGTCCCGCCGGTACGGGCAGTGGGGCGGGCTCCGGCCCCCGTTGGCGCTGCACCAGTCCGACCTCGAACGCGCGATGCCCCGCGACGCAGGCGGGCGGGTCCTGCGCACCGCCGACCCCCGACGGGGCGGCTGGTTCCGGCTCGCCAACGACGGCGGGCCGGCCGCCGACCCGACCCGGGGCATCAACTGCCTGGACTGCACCCTGTCCCTGTACGAGACGTGGATGCACGGTCGCCCCCGGGTCTCCGCGCCCCGCACCTTCGACGCGTACGCCGCAGGGGACATCAGCCGGCCGCTCGGCGGCGAGCTCGGCGGCCCGGGGCGCGTCGAGGACGCCACCGGAGGGCGCTTCCAGAAGCTCGTCGACCCCGACGACGGCACTCCCGCCGGCGACAGGTGGAGTGTGGTCAACCGGGGGTTCGGCAGCGTCGAGAGGCAGCTACGCGCCGGAGGGCACGGCAGCTACGCGTTCCTCATCACCACGTACGAGGGCGGCGGGTCGCATGCCTGGGTGGCGCTCAACCAGAACGGCGGCGTGCTCTACCT
The DNA here is from genome assembly GCF_020884815.1 of Micromonospora sp. NBRC 110038. Taxonomy (NCBI): domain Bacteria; kingdom Bacillati; phylum Actinomycetota; class Actinomycetes; order Micromonosporales; family Micromonosporaceae; genus Micromonospora; species Micromonospora sp. NBRC 110038. The sequence continues at coordinate 271,755 of NZ_BBOL01000001.1, forward strand.
GGATCCGCAGAGCGGAATCGTGTCCGACATGCCGATCTACATGCACAGCGGGCTGCCGGCCCCGCACAACGTGACCGGCATCGACGCCCTGGTCCTCGGGCCGGACGGGCGGCCGATGCCGTTCGCCGGGGTCGGGCCGGGGCAGTTCAGCCAGCGTGCAGAGGTGACGGAGCAGCGGCAACGGCCGCAGCCGGAGGACCGGTCCCGGGAGTGGCGGCCCAGCCCCGACGACCCCACGGACGACGAGCTGTACGTCAACCGCCTGCACCTGCTCGAAGGCCCCGGCTCGGCCAGCCCGGCGCCGAGAGGAACCGATGGCACCACGGAGAGCGTGAGCTTGCCTGCACCCGGGGCAGGAGACGAGGAGACCGCCGAGGCCAGGGAGCGACGTGTCCGCAGGGAGGCTCGCGCCCAGCGTCTCTCGGACGGCATTTCGGTCGAGGAAGTCGTTTCGGCCAGCTCTGATCTTGACCAGATCCTCTCTGCGGGCGTCACACCAGCCGAGTTGGCCGGCAGGCTGGACGACTCAACCCTGCGTCGACTCGTTCCACGCCTTGATGATGGGGCGGCGCAGGATTTGGCGAGGCTGCTCAGCGGCCCGGACGTTCGGCAGATGCTCGCCGACACCTGGGAGTCGCCGCCGCCACGGGAACCGCTGCTTGCGCCGACATTGTTGAAGCAGCTTGCGCTGACTCCCGATGTGGCGCGGCTCATTCTGGCCGCGCCGGAACTCGCCAACTCCTTGGCGGCACGGCCGGTGACGCTGAACCATTTGGCAACGCACCAGCAGGCGATCGATGTTGTCGCCTCGGCCCTTGCGGAGGTCCAGGGGGAAGCCCTCGGGCAGCCGGCAATCGAAGAGAACCCCAGGCCTGGGGCCACGCCACTGAAGCCCGCCCACCTCCGAATCAGTGCCAGCGTCAGAATTCCAGCCGCCGTTATCGGCCAACCTGGCTTCGACCGTAGTCGACGGGGAGATGCTTCCTACCGGGCCGAATACCTCGATGCCCTCTATGCCGCGGCCGAGGTGGTGCAGCCCGAGTTGACAAATCTCGCGCAGCGGCTGGCAGAGTCTGGCGGGCGGAGGGTCGGCAAAGCAGGCTGGCGGCGGGGACCAAAGGAACGCGGAAGGGCCAGAGACAAGATCGACGAGTACGAGGGGGACGTTTCGCGCCTCGTTGATCTGGCCGGGGCTAAGGTCGAGTTCGAATCCCTCGACGACTTGTACGAGGCTCTTGAGCGGTTGACCGGGTTTCCCGAGGTGCAGATCGTAAGGTTCAAAGACCGATTCAAGGCCCCGCAGAGCAGTGGCTACCGCGATATCCTGCTCGTGTTGAGGATGCGAAACGGGCACTTGGTGGAGCTTCGCCTCCACTTGGCCAGTCTGGATCGGATAGCGCTCTGGGAGCATGCTCTGTACGAGGTTCGGCGGGACTTGGAGTCGTTGGCGCGCCAGGAGGATAGAATGATGTCGGCACGCGAGCGGGCGATATGTAACGCTATCTTGAAGCGCGAGCAGCAACTGTTCTTGCGAGCACTCGAAGAAAATCTGTAAGGGGCGTGTCAGGTGGAAGTTGCTCCGGGGCTCGTTCTTCCTTCCTACTATCTCTACTACGCATCTCCGGTGAAGATCGTAGGGACGCCGGAGGGTGGCGCTCGGGTCTGGCGTGTGTCGGTCGACACGGGTGGTTGGAAAGAACGTAACGACCTTTTCTCGGAGGTTGTATTTGCGGTAGGTGGAGAGGTTTTTGCGCGTTCTGCCGACGAGTTTGTCCAGGACGTCGAACAGTATCGCGGCCACTACCTTTCGGGTGAGGGTCCGATCTTCGCACTGTACGAAACCGTGAAGGCAATAGTCGACGTGGAGGCGCGGGAAGGTCGTTACCTAACGGACCGGGAGACGGCCTTGGTCCAGGGCATCAGGCGGCGGACGTTCGTCATGTTCGAGGAGCAACTGCAGCGGGAGGGCGACCCCGGCGCTGACCCGACCATCGCCGCCTCTTAGCAGCCAGCGGGCATACTCGTAGATTTTGGTACGAAACGGCCCCTCTATGGGGCGTTTCGTACCAAGATCTCCCTTCGCCGCGTCTGGGGGCGAGACGGGGCAGGAACCCGGTGGACGTGGGTGGCGGGGGTGAGGCTATTATTAGTCCCGCACGCCGCCCGGTCCTGCCGGAGCGGAGCGCATGGTGGCTGTAGCTCAGTTGGCAGAGCACCGGGTTGTGGTCCCGGTTGTCGTGGGTTCAATTCCCATCAGTCACCCTCAGCACGAAGGCCCCCTCCGCTCGGAGGGGGCCTTCGTCGTTGCCGCGCTGCCGCCCAGGGCCGGAGCCCCGGGGGCCAGGGTCAGGGTCAGGCGGTCGGTTCGGCGCTCGGTGACTCGGTCGTGTCTCCGGGGGCGTCCTCGGCGTTCGGCGAGGCGGCGGCGTCCGGGTCGTACGGGAGAGCGCTGCCCTTGACGTACTCGTCCCAGCTCATGTTCCAGTCGGTCCAGCCGTTGCCGTTGGCGAGTTTGCGTTCGGTGCCCTTGACGGTGATCGGGTCGCCGATGCGGGTGTTGTCGAACAGCCAGGCGCCGTTCTTCATCGAGACGTTGACGCAGCCGTGCGAGACGTTGACGCTGCCCTGCTGGCCCTCGGACCAGGGCGCGGCGTGGATGAACTCGCCGCCCCAGGTGAGGCGCTGCGCGTAGTCGATCTTCGTGCGGTAGCCCTCTTCGGGTCCGAGCTCCTCGAAGGTGTCGAAGACCGTCTTGCGCAGCTTCTCGATGACCACCATCGTGCCGCTGGACGACGGCGTGCTCTTCTTGCCGAGGCTCACGGGAATGGTCTTGATCACCTTGCCGTCCTTGGTGACGGTCATCCGCTTCGTCTTGTTGTCGACCGTCATGATCACCGCCGGGCCGGTCTTGATGTCGACGGTCAGGTCCGCCCGGCCGTACCAGCCGTCGCCGAGGGGGAGGCCGCCGGCCTGCACCCGGTACGAGATGGTGCTGCCGGCCTTCCAGAACTCCTTCGGCCGGTAGCGGACCTCGGTGGGGCTCACCCAGTGCCAGATGCCCTCCTGGGCCGGCGTGGAGGTCACCGTCATCCGCCGCTGGATGTCGTCGCGGTAGTCCTCGGGGATGGCGCGGCTGAACTTCACGATCAGCGGCATGCCGACGCCGACGACCTGGTTGTCGCCGAGGAAGCTGCTGACGCGTACCTGCTTGCCGGGCTTGGCCATGGTGGTGAAGGTGCTGGTCGCCTGGGCCGGCTTGCCGTCGTCGCCGGTCGCCGTGACGGTGGCCGTGTAGGTCTCGCCGTACTTCAGGACACCTTCGGGCAGCCAGCTCTTGCCGTCGGCGGCGAGCGCGCCCTCGACGGGCGCGCCGGCCGAGTCCTTCAGCTCGACCGCCGTGTCCTTCGCCTCCTTCGTGGTGAAGGCGATGGCGGTGGACGCCGGCACGTCCTTCGCATCGGCCGCGGGCTCGGTGATGGTCGCCGCGGCCTTGGGTGCGCTCTCGCCGCCCCCCTGCCAGGCCGACGGCTTGCCCCCCTCGCCGTCGGTGCAGGCGCTGGTGAGCGCCAACACGGCGGCGAGCAGCCCCGCCGCGAAGACGCGGCGTCGACCACCGCGCCGGGTCAACTGGTCCTGGGTTGCGCGCATGATTCCCTCACTGTCGTGGTGCCCCGGTTGCCCATCGTCTCTCACTGACGCACGGAAACGGATACTCGTTGCCGGGGGTGAAGAGAAACACTCGAACCATGATGTCTGAATCTGGCGAAAAGCCGCACTTGGCGAATGATGCTCGCAAATGACGGGGGCGGGCACCGGAATACCGGTGCCCGCCCCCGTGCCGGGTCCTGTCAGGCCAGCGCCGGCCCGGCGCCGCCCTCCGGCACCGGCAGCGCGCTGCCCTTGACGAACTCGGACCAGCTCAGGCTCCAGGCCGTCCAGCCGTTGCCCTGAACGAGCTTGCGCTCGGTCCCCTTGATCGTGATCGGATCCCCGACCCGGGTCTGGGAGAAGAGCCACTTCGCCTGCGCCATCGAGACGTTGACGCAGCCGTGCGAGACGTTCTGCCGCCCCTGCACGTGCTCGGACCAGGGTGCGGCGTGGATGTACTCGCCGCCCCAGGTGAGCCGCTGGGCGAAGTCGATCTCGGTGACGTACCGGTTGGCCGGGTCCGGGTCGTCGCGGGTGTCGAAGACCGTGGACTCTTTCTTCTCCATCACCACCATCGTGCCGCTGGAGGAGGGGGTGCTCTTCTTGCCCAGGCTCACCGGGATCTTCCGGAGGAGCTGGCCGTCCTGGAAGACGCTCATCTGCTTGGTGGCGTTGTCGACCTTCATCTCGAACGCCCGACCGATCTTGGCGGTGGCGCTCCGGTCGACGTTGCCGTACTTGCCGTTGCTGAGCGGGATGCCGGCCAGCGCGATCCGTACGCTGATCGTGGTGCCGGGCTTCCAGTACTCCGGCGCCCGGTAGTAGGCCTGGGTGCCGTTGGAGACCCAGTGCCACGCGCCGGGCTGCGGCGGGTCGGTGCGGACGAACATCCGCTTCTGCACCGCGGCCCGGTCCTTCTCCGGGATACCAGGGTGGAACTCGGTGACGACCGGCATGCCGACGCCGTACGTCTTGTCGTCGAACAGGTAGAGCCCGGAGGCGATCATCGACTTCGGCTTGGCCATCGTCGTGAACGTGCTGGTGCCCTGCCTGGTCTCGCCGCCCGCGCCGGCGGCGTTGACGGTGGCCGTGTAGCGGGTGCCGAACTTCAGCGGCTTGTTCGGCACCCAGGAGGAGCCGTCGGCGCGCCAGCGGCCCTCGACCTTGTCGCCGTTGGCGGCGGTGAGGGTGAGGTCGGTCACCTTGCCGCCCTCGGGGATCTTCGCGGAGATCTCGGTGCTGACCGGCCTGTTCTTCGCCCCGTCCGCCGGGCTGACCTTGAGCGTCGGGTCGGCGCTCGTGGCCGGATCGGCCGGTGCCGTTCCTGTCTCGGCGGCGACGCTGCTGCCGACGGCGGGCGCACCGTCGACGAACTCCGCCTTCTTCTGGTCGTCGCCGCACCCGGTCAGTGCCAGCGACGCCATCAGGCTCAGGGCGCCTACCGTCGCCCCGGCCCGCGCGAACATGCCCATTCCCACCTCTGTTCTCGCGTACCTGGCGGACATCGTGCCGCATGACGGCCATCGGCCACCGCCCGCGCCGCCAATCGTGAGAGATTGGGGGGCTTTTGTCCGTTAAGCGTGCCCGAAGGGTGGAGCCGGGTATCGGATTGGAACCCCGCTCAGGAGGCGTGCTAGGGTTCTCTCCGTTGCCAACGAGCGCCGCTAGCTCAACTGGCAGAGCAGCGGACTCTTAATCCGCGGGTTCGGGGTTCGAGTCCCTGGCGGCGCACCAACGACAAGACCCTGACCTGGCATTAGCCGGCCAGGGTCTTCTTGGTTCTTGTGGACCGACGGCCCGCTTGCGGAGACGGCACCACGTTCGCGGTCACCCGCTGCGGAAGCTACGCCGATACGCCTGCGGGCTGGTGCCGGTGATCCGCTTGAAGCGGTCTCGGAAGGCAGCGGTGGAGCCGAAACCGACCTGCGTCGCCACCCGGTCCACGGGAAGGGCCGTGGTCTCCAGGAGGTGCTGCGCCTGGTGGACGCGGACCCGGTGCAGCCACCGCAGCGGGGTGGTGCCGGTCTGGTCGCGGAAGCGCCGGTTCAGCGTCCGGGTACTCATGCCGGCGTGGCGGGCGATGTCGGCGAGGGTCAGCTGACACCGGGCGTTGTCGCGCATCCAGGCCAGCAGCGGCTCCAGGGGCGCCCCCTCGGGGGCCGGTGGTTCGTGCGTGATGAACTGGGCCTGTCCGCCCGCGCGTTCCAGCGGCATGACGGACAACCTCGCCGTGTCGGCGGCGACGGCGGCACCGTGATCGCGGCGGATCAGGTGCAGGCACAGGTCGAGCCCGGCGGCGGCGCCGGCGGACGTGAGGAACTGGCCGTTGTCCACGTAGAGCACGTTGGGGTCGACCTGGATTCGCGGATGCCGGGCGGCGAGCTGGTCGGTGGCGAGCCAGTGCGTGGTGGCGCGGTGTCCGTCGAGCAGGCCGGTGGCGGCGAGCGTGAACGCGCCGCCGCAGATCGAGGCGATCCGGGCGCCGTTCGCGGCGGCGGCGCGCAGCGCGTCGAGGACCGCGGTGGGCGTCGCGGCGGCGGGGTCGGAGACACCCGGCACGACGACGGTGTCGGCGTCGGCGAGGACGTCCAGGCCCCACGGCACCGTGATGCTGAACGCCCCCGTGGTGACCGTCGGCGTGGCGGCGCAGACGAGGACGCGGTAGCCGGCGCGGCCGTCGGCCAGGCGGGTGCGGTGGAAGACCTCCATCGGGGTGGCCAGGTCGAAGGGGACGACGCTGTCGAGGGCGAGCACGGCCACGGTGTGCATGGCGGAAATTCAACCAGTCAGGGCCGTGCGGTGGCCGTCGGGCGCGCGTCGGCCGCCCGACGCGTGACCCGGTCGAAGAGATCTGTGACCGACAGGCCGCCGGTGAAGCACCAGAGCGCGATGACCGGATCGCAGAGCGCGCAGCCGAAGGACGAGTCGTGCAGCGACGGGATGATCGGGGTGCCGCGCCGGTGGTGCACGACGTCCCAGACAGTGTGCAGGAGCCAGCCGACCCCGATGAAGGTGTATGAGGTCAGCCCGGCGTAGCCCACCACCAGCAGCAGCGCGCAGAAGGCCAGCTCCCACAGCCCGAACCCACCACCGCTGATGTAGGCGGCCCCGGCGCCGGTGACGACGAGCGCGTTCAGGCGCCGCCGGTGCGGCTCCGGCACGAGGGAGTTGAGCCCGACGTAGACCAGCCCGATCACCACCGGCATGACATAGCGAAGCACGATCAAGCCTCTCTGCGTTCCCGTTGACGCGTGTCGGGAGGGAGCCTAGGAAGGTCTGCCACCGGGAACGAGAGGCGAAAGTGCCACGGTCCGCCGGATTCTCGCCACCACCGTCTTCGCCGATGCCACCGCACCGGGAGTCGCCGGCCGTGCTGCCGGCGTCCCGGGGCGTACATCTGGTGGTGGACCCGTCCGGAGCCGCGACCGGGCAGGTCACGCCAGCGCTGAGGCCAGGCCGCCCCTGCCCTGCCGGGCCGGTGTGCGAGCGCGCTGACGTCTCGGCCCGTTCCCACCGAGCGCCGCTGGCCCAGCTGGCAGAGCGGCGGACTCTTGATCCGCCGGTCGGGGCCTTCTTCGCGTACGCCGATGGTGGTTCGCGGCCCGCCGCCTCGGCGGGTCCAGCCGGTGCCGCGTGCCTGGTATGCGACGGCCTCCTCGCCGCCCGCCCGGCATCGCCCGTCGCCTCGTCGTTGCTCCCTCCGGCAGTCGGTGGGGCCGACCACGATTATGCATAGTCGACGGACTATCTGACGGTTGCGCCGCAAACGTATGACGTCTACGCTGCAAGGCAGAATTCTGTGACCATGGGCAAGAGGGCGTGAGCGGGCAGCGGGCGTTCCCGACGGCACGATAGGTGCCGCCGGTCGGTGCTTCTCGCTCGAATCGTACGTGGCCTCGCGCCTGTTCTTGCTGCTCCTTTGTCAAGCAACCACCATGGTCGGAATCGCCCCGCTTTCTCTCCCCCCGTCGACCATTTTTCGTGCGGTGGTCCATCGTCGCGCCCCGAGGACGAGTGTCCAGCGAAAATGTCCTATCGGCGGTAAGTGAAAGGAATGGTACGTGAAGCTAGCCGTCTCTACCGCTCGAAGGTCACTGCTGGCCGTGGCGCTGGTCGTCGCCTCCACGCTGCCGGCGGTCGCCGCGAACCAGCTGCCCGCTTCGGCCGCCGTCCAACAGACCTACTATGTCGCCCCGGACGGAAACGACGCCAACCCGGGAACGCTCCAATCGCCATTTCGGACACTGCAACGTGCGCGGGACGCCGTCCGTGCGGTGAATTCCAGCATGACGGGCGACATCCAGGTGTACCTGCGCGGTGGAAGTTACCCGGTGAACAGCACGATCGAGTTCGGGGCCGGTGACTCCGGCACCAATGGATACCGGGTCAGCTATTCCGCCTACCCCAATGAGACCCCCGTTCTCGAAGGTGGGGTGCAGGTGACCGGGTGGACCCAGCACAGCGGCAACATCTGGAAGGCGCCGCTCGACCGCGCCAACAAGCTGCGCGCGCTCTACGTCAACGACAAGCGGGCGTACATGGCGTCGAAGACGATCGGCTCGGCGGGCTGCTACGGGACGTACACCATCACGGCCGGGCAGGCCGCGTGGGCCTGGGAGTCGGGCTCGCAGTGCGACGGCGCCAAATACAACCTGAACGACTTCCCCGCCGTCGCCCGCAACGCCGACGACATCGAGATCGAGACGGCGACGACCTGGACCACGGCGATCGTGGGGGTCCGCCAGGTGACCACGAGTTCCGACGGCGCCAACAGGGTGGCGCTGTTCCAGCAGCCGGGTGCCGCCATCGCGCAGGGCGCGTTCAACGGCAACGCCCAGACGGGCGGCAGCCACAAGGTGATGAACGCCTACGAGTTCCTGGACGCGCCGGGTGAGTTCTACTTCGACAAGGGCAGCCGGACGCTCTACTACTACAAGAGCAGCGCCGAGAACATGGCGACCGCGTCGGTCTTCGCGCCGAACAACGTGACCACCCTGCTGCGGGTCGCCGGCACCTCGACGAGCAGCCACGCGCGCAACATCACGTTCTCCGGCCTCACCGTCCAGCACTCCGACTGGAACCTGTTCAACGTCGCCGGTTCGTCGTTCAAGCAGGCGCAGCAGGGCAACCTCGGGGCGCAGGCGTACGCGAAGCGGAACTTCCACGACTACTACTACCGCAACGTCGACGTCACCCCCGGCATGATCCAGGTGGAGAACGCCGACGGGATCCTCCTGCAACGCAACCGCATCCAGCACACCGGTGCCGACGGCATCAACATGGTCAACGACGTGCAGAACAGCCAGCTGATCGGCAACTTCACCAACGACGTCGCCGGCTCCGCCATCACCGTCGGCCATCCCCAGCACGTCTACATCGGCGACGGGACGTCGACCAACCGGGAGAAGTGGTCGCCGCAGGTCGAGGGGCTGCCGAAGAACATCGACATCAGGAACAACTACCTCTACGACAGCGCGGTGCTGTTCAACGGGCACAGCCCCATCTCGGCGTACTTCGTCGACACCCTGACCGTGCAGCGGAACCGGATCGAGAAGTCACCGTGGTCGGGCATCACGCTCGGCTGGGGCTGGTGGAACTTCGACGGGTCATCGGGCTCGATCGCGCCGAACCGGCCGACCACGACGGCGCGGAACAACACCATCAGCCACAACCACATCATCGACACGGTGCAGCGCCTCAGCGACACGGCGCCCATCTACACGCTGGGCAGCCAACCGGGCACCACGATCACCAACAACTATCTCCAGGGCGTGCCGTCCGGGCACAAGTACGGCCTCCACCCCGACGAGGGGTCGGCGTACATCACCTTCCGCGACAACGTCCTGAGCGTGGACAAGAACGTCACCTGGCTCATCAACTCCGACGACTTCGGGCGCAAGCACGACCTGAGCATCACGCAGATCTACGGTCCGATCAACAAGGTCTCAAACAAGAACCTGCCCAACAGCACGGTCAACGACATCATCGTCTCCTCCGACTACGTCTGGCCGGCACCGGCGTACGGCATCGCCGCCAACTCCGGCCTGGAGGACGCGTTCCGGGACATCGTCCCGGCGGCCAACCTGTCCCTGCCGAACCACGTCCTGCCGGCCAGCACCTACGTCACCAGCGGAACGGCGTCGATTCCGATCCGGAGCGCCGGCGACGCGACCAGGGCGGTCTGGCTGGCTCCCGCCGGCACCACCACCTTCACCGCCGGCCCGACGATGACCAGGGCCGGCGGCACCGACACGTCCATCGCCGTGCCGACGTCGCAGGGCGAGTACCGGCTCTACGTCCTCGACGCACAGGGCAACCGGTCGGCCGAGTCCAGCTCGATCGTCCGGCAGCAGGGCACCGGCAGCGGCCAGCAGGGTGGCCGGCTCGTGGGCGGCCAGTCGGGCCGCTGCGTCGAGGTGCCGAACTCCTCCACCACCAACGGCACCCAGGTGCAACTGTGGGACTGCGCCGGCGGCACGAACCAGCAGTGGGCCTACACCGCCGGCAAGCAACTGACCGGGTACGGCAACAAGTGCCTGGACGCGAACGGCGCGGGCACGAGCAACGGCACCACGGTCATCATCTGGGACTGCCACGGCGGCACGAACCAGCAGTGGAACCTCAACGCCAACGGGACCCTCACCAACGTCCAGTCCGGACTCTGCCTCGATGCCAACGGTGCCGCCACCGCCAACGGCACGAAGATCATCCTCTGGTCGTGCAACGGTGGCACGAACCAGCAGTGGAGCCTTCGCAACTGACCGGCAACTCGGGGCCGGGCCGACTCGGCCCGGCCCCGGGCAGTTCCGGCCCATCGTGCGGGGCCCGGTCGGCGGGGTGACCTGGTGCGCTCCGGGGAGGTGCTAACCTGCTCTGCGTTGTCAGCGGGCGCCGCTAGCTCAACTGGCAGAGCAGCGGACTCTTAATCCGCGGGTTCGGGGTTCGAGTCCCTGGCGGCGCACCAGCAGCAAGGCTCTGACCTGGGGTTTCACCCTGGGTCGGGGCCTTTCTCGTTTCCGCGTCGGTGGCGTGGTGCTCGGTGGATGCCCGGGAGCCGTTGTACCCGGTCGCCGTTTGGCGGGACGCGGCGCGGTGCTTGTGGACGTCGGTGGCTGTCATGACGTTCGTCGCGGTGCACCTGATGAAAGGCTGCCGGTGGGGTGCCACGGGCGGCAGCGGGCGTTGCTGAGGACCGGCCCCGGCTGTCGGTGTCGCCCGCCTGGCATCGATATCAAGTCCTCCGGTGAACCGGGGAAACCTCACCTCCGAGCCCATCATGACCAGGTCATCGCGATGAAAAGGCCTCACTGTGCGGGGATTCGCTTCGCCAAGGGGTGGTAGAAACAAAGCGACTGACCGGTGTGCCGAGCGGAGGGTGAAATGGGTGTCTGACATCGCGGACCCGAGCCGGCACCTCGTCCTCACCGTGGACGTGGAGCGGTACAGCGGGCGGGACAACGTGCTCCAGTGGCGTGTCCAGCAGGCCCTGCCGAGGATCATGCAGCAGGCCCGGGAGGAGCTGGGCCTACGCCCGGACGGCTGGCTGGTCCAGCCGGGCGGCGACGGGCAGCTCGCGATCTTGCCGCAGGGCACCAGCGAGCGGACGGTCGTGACCCGGCTTGCACCGACCGTCGACCGGTTGCTCCGCGAGCACAACCATGGCCTGGCCCCGGAGGCACGCATCCGGCTGCGGATGGGCGTTCACGAGGGTCTGGTCCATCTGGACGGCGGGAACGGCTTTCCCGGCGAGGCCGTCGTCACGGTCTGCCGGCTGGTCGACTCACCGCAGCTCAAGGCCGCCCTGCGGCGGTTCCCCGACGCGCAGGTGGCACTGATCGTGTCGGACCGGCTCTACCAGGATGTCGTCCGGCACTATGGTGACCTGCGGCCAGAGCACTTCCTGCGGGTTACCGCCAGCCTGCCGGAGAAGAGCTTCGACGCCGTCGCCTGGATCCACCTGCCGGGCGAGAACGCCGCCGCAGCCACCGCAGAACAGCCCGTCCCCGCTGCCACCCCGGATCAGCCCGCACCAGCCGTCGCCCCGCACCAGTCCTCCGCTGGTGGTCAGACCTTCCAGCACATCACGGCGCACGGGCCGGCGGCGTTCGGCAACGGCAACGTGGTCACCACGTACGGTTCCGCCGACGGCGCGACCCCGCACCGGCCCTGACGATGGCGCAGGATCGTCCCCGTACCGACCAGGTGGCACCGTCACCCGAGCCGGGTACCAGCGTCCACCAGGCCAGCTACTCCGGGATCACCACTCACGGGCCGGCTGCCTTCGGTAACCACAACATCGTCAACCAGGTCAGCTACCGGAGCGCCCCGCCCACGCACGCCAACGACGTGCTGGTGTCGAAGGCCCTGGAGGCCCTGGCGAGACAGGTGGAGACCGAGCGACGGCGGGACGAGGAGCGCAGCCAGGTGTTGCGCCGCCCGCTGCCGGTCCGTTGGGCGGTGACCGCCGCCGCCGGCTCGGCGATGGCCGACGTCGACTGGTCGTCGGTCGGGCTCACCGACGACCGGCTCCCGACCGGCGGGTTGGACGACCTCGCCGGTCTTCTGGCCCGGCGGCTGCCGCACCGACGATTGGTGATCCTGGGTACGGCCGGTGCGGGCAAGACCGTGCTGGCCACCCGGCTCGTGCGCGATCTGCTGCGGGACCGCCTGGCCGGCCAGCCGGTCCCGGTGCTGCTGCCCGCCGACACCTGGCACCCGGGCGAGCAGCACCTGCGGGAGTGGATGGCGCAGCGGCTGGCCCAGGATCATCCCCACCTGGGGGGACCGGCCCCGGCCCCGGGCCGCTCGCGCGACCGTCGGACGATGGCCACCCACCTGATCGAGAGTCGGCTGGTGCTGCCGGTCCTCGACGGGTTGGACATGATCGGCGACGGGCTGCTCGGCACAGCGCTCACCGAGCTGAACGGCCTCGGCGCCGAAGAGCCGCTGGTGGTGACCAGCCGCGTCGAGCCGTACCAGGACGCGGTCCGGACCGCCGGCTGCGGGTTGTCCCGGGCCGCGGTGGTGGAGGTGCTGCCACTCACGCTGGCCGAGGCCCGGAACTACCTCGCCCCCGCAGGCGGAACCGGGCGGTGGCATCGGGCCTTCGCCGAGTTGGCGAACGACCCGGACGCCCCGCTCGCCCAGGCCCTGCGGACGCCGCTGATGGCCTGGCTGGCCCACACCATCTACGCGACAGCGACACCCACGGCCGCCACCGCCGACCCGGCCGCCACCGTCGCCGATCCGCGGGAACTGGGCGACCGGGCCCGTTTTCCGGACCGGGACGCCATCGCCGACCATCTCATCGACGGTCTGCTGCCGGCGGTCTATCCGGCCGAGCCGACCCCGACGAGCCGCCGGGACTCCGACGAACGGTGGCACCGTCAGGATGTGGAACGGGCGCTGTCCTTCCTGGCCCGGCACCTGCGCCGGACCGACACGCACGAGATCGCCTGGTGGCGACTCGACCGGGCCGTCCGGCACCAGCGAACCCTCTGGACCCCGCTGCTCATCGCGCTCTACGGACTGTTCGTCGGGCTCGGGCACAGCCTCACCGCCGGCCTGGCGATGGGGACGGCCCTGGGCCTGATCGGGGCGAGCCGGCGGGCCCGCACGCGGCTGGGCTGGGTCGCCAGCGAGACCCCGTTCCGCACGAAGATGAGCTTCCGCCGGCTCGGGGCCACCCTCTGGTACGCCCTCGTCTCCACCACGACGCTGGCCGTGCCGCTGCTGGCGGGGCTGGTCCTGCTGGCCGTGCCGGGGGCCGGCCCGCTGGTCATCACGGCGGGCGTGCTCCTGCTGCTGACGGCAGCCGCCCTATTCGTCCGGCTGAACTGGCGGCGCAGAGAACGCGACCTGACCCGGGAGCTCGTGGTGCCTGCCGATCCGTCCCGCGTCGTCAGTCCGACCTCGACGTTGCGCGGCGACCTCGCGGCGGGACTGATGGTCGTACCGCCGACGATCCTGCTCGGCGTACCGCCGGCGATCCTGTTCGGCACCGTCCGCCCGATAATGGTCGCGACCGCGTTCATCGTCGGCTGGATCGGCGCTGGTGCCTGGGCCAGGTACACGGTCGCCCGGGTCGTCCTCGCGGCCCGGGGGCACCTGCCGTGGCGGACCATGGCCTTCCTCGACGACGCGGTCGACCGGGGCGTGCTGCGGCGGGTCGGTGCCGCGTACCAGTTCCGGCACCCCCGGCTCCGCGACCGGCTGGCCGAGCATCCCCGGTGACCGCTCAGCCCGGTGCGCCCGGCGCCTCGTCGGGGTAGCCGGTGGTGACCGTAACGCCGGGAGGACGCGGGCTGTCATGGTGTGTCGGCGTGGTGGCTGCACGGTGACGCGCCCGACGCCATGCCAGCCCCACCGGCGGTCGGTGTCCGCCGCCGCCCAGAGCGCCGCCACCAGGGCGAGCGACGCCGAGGCCAGCAGCAGGGTCAGCAGCGTCCGGGGCGAGCCGGACGTGCCCAGGGCGACACCCGCGACGGAGGAGATCAGCGCGCCGCCTCCGATGGCCGTCGCGGCGGACAGGCCCGTCGCGGTTCCGGCGCGGCTCGGGTGGTCGGACATCACCCCCAGGTTCACGACGGGGGTGGTCAGGCCGTTTCCGATTCCCACGAAGACGCAGACGGCGAAGACCGCGACGGGGTGGAGGTCGCGCAGCGTCGCGAAGAGGAGGCCGGCCGACAGGCCCACGAAGGTCAGCACGCGCGCCGCGACGAGGATGTGGCTCCTGAAGAAACGGGCGGCGAGGGTCCCCGTCAGGTAGCTGCCCAGCACGAAGCCACCGGGCACCGCGCGGCCACTCGCGCGCGGCGAGGTCAGCGATGTCCTTTCGGTAGTGGAGTCCACGGAACCGGATCCCGTCCACGTTCTCTCGAAGGCGCGATCCCGCGCCTCGCCCGGGCACCTGCGGCGTGCGAGGAGACCGGCTCGCCGGTCCCCGTCGACCGACGATATCCGGCGTCGTCAGGACCGGCAGGGTGTGCCGTTGAGGGAGAAGCCCGTGGGGACCGCGTTGCTGCCGCTCCACGAACCCTGGAAGCCGAACGAGACGCTCGCGCCGGCCGCGAGCGTGCCGTTCCAACTGGCGTTGCGGATCGTGACGGCGGAGCCGGACTGGGTGTAGGTGGCGCTCCAGAGCGTGGTGATCCGCTGGTCACCCGGGAACGTGAAGGCCAGGCTCCAGCCGTCGACGGCGGCCGTGGCGGTGTTCTTGATCGTGACGTCGGCGACGAATCCGCCGGGCCATTCCGACTGCTTCTGGTAGGTCACGGCGCAGGTGGGGTCGGCTGGTGGAGTGGTCGGGTTGACCCGGACCTCGTTGGTCGCGATCGACACGTTGCCCGCCGCGTCCCGGGCCCGTACGTAGTAGCGGTTGGGCACGGACGGCGCGATCGACAGCTGGTAGCTGGTGCCCGGCACGGTGGCCACCAGCGTCGAGTTGAAGACCCCGTCCCAGCGGTAGACGTTGTAGCCGGTCACCCCGACGTTGTCGGTCGAGGGTGTCCAGTTCAGCTTGGCGGACGTGGTGGTCACGTCGGTGACGGTCAGCGTCCCCGGGGCGCTCGGCGGCACGGTGTCGGGGCCGGTGTCGGTCGCCGGGGTGACGATGGTGAGCGAGTTCGACGACGGCGAACTGTGCCCGCCCGAGTCGCTGGCGTTCACGACGACGAGATACTGCGTGGCCGGCTTGAGGGTGATCGTGGCTGTGGTGACGTTGCCGACCCGGACGGTTTCCCCCAGGTCGTAGAACGCCTGGAAGTATCCGATCGTGTACCCGGTGACGTCGCAGCAGCCGGGCTCGGCCGCCGTCCAGGTCAGGGTGGCCGACGTCGACGTGATCCGGCTGACCGCCAGGTCCCTCGGCGCGGTCGGCGGGAGGTCGGCCGGGGGCGTCGAGCTGGTCGCGTCGACCGTGTTGGACGCGGCCGACAGGTTTCCTGCGGCGTCCCTGGCGCGTACGTAGAACTGGATGTGCGGGCCGGGTCCCGTCGTGGCCGAGGGCGGCAGCTGGTAGGTCGTCGACGTGGCGGTGCCGAGCAGCGTGGAGGTGTACCAGCCGTCGAACTTGTAGACGTGGTAGCCGGTCACGCCGACGTTGTCCGGCGCGGCCGTCCAGTACAGCGTGCCGTTGCGGTTGGTCAGGTTCGTCGGCGAGCCCGGTGGCACGGTGTCCGGGCCGCTGTCGGTGGCCGGAGCCACCACGATGATCTGGTTCGACCAGGGGGAGGTGTGTCCCGTCGAATCCCTGGCCGCCACCCTGATGTTGTACTGGTGGGTCGGCGAGATGTTGAGCGTGGCCGTGGTGACGTTTCCGACCATCGTGGTCGGGATGACGTCGCTGAACGGCTCGGGATACATGATGGTGTAGTTGGTGATGGCGCAGCAGCCGGGAACGGATGCGGTCCAGCTCAGGGTGACGGACGTCGAGGTCACCTGGGTGGCCGTGAGCAGCGCGGGCGGGGCTGGTGGCGCCGGTGTGCTGGCCGGGGTCGGTGGCGGGACGCTGCTGGCCAGCGTCGACACGGTGCCGGCGCCGGCCGCGGGTGTGGTGGCCAGGCCTACGCCCAGCACCGCGACCGGCAGGGCGGCGGCGGCCACGAAGGCGGGCCACAGGCGGCGGAACAGAGAGCCCCCGTACACAGGCTGCTCCTCTCTCGTGGGTGGTGGCGCGAGACGTCCGTCGATTATTTCAATCAGCGGGAATCGATGGCCATCGTATAGATGGACGATAATGTGTATGTGGGTTCGGTCCGTCCCGGGCCGACCGGCGACGGGAGCCTCTGATGGGTGCACGACGACGGCGCAGGCCGCGTCCCGCCACGGCGATCGGTGTGGCCGGATCTCTCGTGGCGGGGCTGCTGACCACCCAGGCCGTCGCCGGCCCGGCGGCGGCTGCCGAGGGGGTCACCCTGGCCGTGGACGTGTCCGCTGCCCGGCACCCGATCAGCCCCGACATCTACGGCATGAACGGCGGTGACCCCGCGCTCGTCGCCGAACTCGGCACGCCGGTGGCCCGCTGGGGCGGCAACGCGAGCAGCCGCTACAACTTCAGGAACCACACCTACAACACGGGCAGTGACTGGTACTTCGAGAACATCGTGGCCGGGCCCGACAACACGGTCGAGGCGTTCGTCCAGCGGAACCGGGACCAGGGGACCAGGCAGGTGGTCGCCGTGCCGTTGATCGGATGGGTGGCGAAGGACTCGCCCTCGTCGCACCCGTTCGCCTGCGGCTTCCCGGCCACCCGCTTCCCGGAGCAGGACTCGTTCGACCAGTGGGACCCCAACTGTGGCAACGGCCGGCACGCCGACACGAACCTGACCGGGGCGGTCCCCACGGACACGTCGATCCCGGCCGGCGCGTCGTTCGCGGGCGAGATGGTGTCCCATCTCGTCGATCGGTTCGGCCCGGCGGCGCGCGGCGGCGTGTCGATCTACGAACTCGACAACGAGCCGGTGTTGTGGAGCTCCACCCACCGCGATGTCCACCCCGAGCCGGTGAGCTACGACGAGCTGGGCGGCAAGGGCACGGCGACCGCCGCGGCCATCAAGGCCGCCGACCCGCGTGCGAAGGTGCTCGGGCCGTCCGGCTGGGGCTACTGCGAATGGGTGGCGTCCGGCGTGGACGGCTGCGCGCCGGGCGCGGACGCGGCGGCGCACGGTGGGCTGAACCTCTCCCAGTGGTACCTGAAGAACATGAAGGACTTCGGCGACGCCCACGGCGGGAAGCGCTTCCTCGACTACTTCGACCAGCACTACTACCCGCAGATCAGCGGCGGCAGGGACCCGGAGGCCAACGCGCTGCGGCTGCGGTCCACCCGGTCGCTGTGGGATCCGACGTACGTGGACGAGTCGTGGATCGGCCCCGGCGGGGTGAACGCCCCGCCGTTGCAGTTCATCCGCCAGATGAAGGCGTGGGTCGCGCAGTACTACCCCGGCACGAAGGTCGCCATCACCGAATACAACTGGGGTGCGCTGGACGACATCAACGGCGCGCTCGCGCAGGCCGACGTGCTCGGCATCTTCGGGCGCGAGGGTCTGGACCTGGCCACCATCTGGGGCGAACCGAAGCCGACCGACCCCGGTGCGTACGCCTTCCGGATGTACCGGAACTACGACGGGGCCGGCAGCAGGTTCGGCGACGTGAGCGTGTCGGCGGTCAGCAGCGACCAGGGGCAGCTCGCGGTCTACGCCGCGCAACGCTCGTGCGACAGGGCGCTCACCGTCATGGTTGTCAACAAGACCGGCGGCGACCTGACGTCCCGGTTGGCGCTCGCCGGGTTCCGCGGCGGGGACAGGGCGCAGCAGTTCACCTACGGCCCGGCCGACCTCACCTCGATCGTCCGGGGTGAGGACCTCCGGGTGACCCGTGGCGGCGTCAGCGCGACCTACCCGGCGAACTCCGTGACGCTGCTCGTCCTGCCGCAGCGCTGACGCTGGGCGCGGGCTCTCGCGACGACACCTGTTCGCCACCTTCGTATGTCACCCTGGGCGCCCACGAGCCGGGCCGGCACCGGCCACCCCCGATCCGCCCACGGGAGGCAGCATGGCCAGACGCGTCTTCCTGCACATCGGCGCCCCGAAGACGGGCAGCACCTTCGTGCAGCACGTGCTCTGGCGCAACAGGCGGGCCCTGAAGCGGGCCGGCATCCTGCTGCCGGCCAGCGCCCGGGCGCAGGACGCGGCCATGACCGACCTGCGCCAGGTGCCCTGGCGCGACGCCGACCTGCGCTGGACCTGGGACCGGCTGGCCGCGAAGGCCCGCGACTGGCCCGGCGACGTGATCATCAGCAACGAGGGGCTGGGCGGGGCGAGCAGCGCGCAGGCGGCCCGGGCCGTGGAGAGCCTGCGGCCCGCCGAGGTGCACGTCGTGGTGGCGGGACGTGACCTGTGGCGTACCCTCCCGTCGACCTGGCAGCAGAGCATCCGGGCCCGTAGCGGCTGGCGCTTCGGCGCCTTCCTCGGCGCGGTGGAACGCGGCGAGTTCGAGACGTTCTGGGAGAACTACACCGCGAACCGGATGCTGCGTCGCTGGGGCGACCTGGTGCCCGCCGAGCGGCGCCACCTGGTGACCGTCCCGCCTCCCGGGGCCCCGTACGACACCCTGTGGCACCGGTTCGCGGGGATCATGGGCATCCCCGACGACCTGTGCGAACTGGAGGCACCCACCTCGAACCCCTCGTTGGGTGCGGCCGAGGCCGAGGTGCTGCGCCGGGTCAACCTCGCGCTGGGCGACCGCTACCCGCTCCGCAGGCCGTACCAGGAGGTCGTCCAGCGCCACCTGGTCGACTCCGTGCTGCGCCAGCGCGAGGACGGGCTGAAGTTCGGTGTCGGCCTGGACCGGGCCGGATGGGTGGCCGACCTGGCGGAGCAGCAGATCAAGGAGCTGCGGGACTATCCGTGCCGGGTCGTGGGCGACCTGGCGGAGCTCCGGCCGACCAGCATGAAGAACAGCCGCAGCCCCGACGAACTCGACGACGGGCAGGTCCTGGCCACGGCGATCGAGACGATCGTCGCCATGCTGGAGCAGGCCGAGGCGCTCAGCAGTCGCGCGGACCGCCGGTACGAGGAGATCCTGGCGCGGGTCAGGACCCGGGTCGACGGCGGCGTACGCCGCAGGCTCCGTCGTGCCGGCCGGCGGTAACGGATCGGCCGGCTCAGCTGCGCGCCGACCTGTCCGGGTGGGCCCTGTCCGACGCGGTCGACGCGCCGACGTACCGTTTGGTCCGTGGCTGGGTCGGAGCGGATCCCGGCACGTCGAACAGGACGACGAGTCCACCCGCGGGCCGCGGCTGGGCCCGCACGGAACCGCGGTGGGCCCGCGCGATCGAGGCGACGATCGACAGCCCCAGCCCCACCCCGTGATCCGCGCTGTCCCGGCCCCGGCGTAGCTGCCGGAACGGTTCGAACAGCGCCGCGGACTGGTCGACCGGTACGACCGGCCCGGTGTTGTCGACCCTGAGCACGGGGCCGGGGGAACCGACCCGTACCCAGACCTGCCCTCCCGGGTGGTTGTACTTGATCGCGTTGTCCACCAGGTTGATCACCAGGCGCTCCAGCAGCACCCGGTCGCCGTTGACGACCTGCGGGGTCAGGTCGGCGTGGATGCGCAGGCCGTTCTGGCTGGCGCGGGTACGTTGCGCGTCGATCACCCCGGCAGCCACCTCGTCGAGCCGCACGGGAGTGCGGTGGTCCAGCCCGCGGTCGCTGCGCGCCAGCACCAACAACCCCTCGATGAGGGACTCGATCCGGATGTTCATCGCGAGCAGGCGTGAGCACAGGCCCCGCATGTCCGGGTCGGTGCTTTTGCGGGCCAACGCCACCTCGACCAGGGTGCGCTGCGCGGCCAGTGGGGTGCGTAGCTCGTGCGAGGCGTTGGCGACGAACCGCCGCTGGCTGTCGAACGAGGCGGACAGCCGGTCGAGCATCTCGTCGAAGGTGTCGGCGAGGTCGGTCAGCTCGTCGCGGTGTCCCCGCATCCGGATGCGCTCGTGCAGGTTCTCCGCGCTGAACTGGCGCGCCGCCTCGGCCATCACCCGCACCGGCCGCAGCATGCGGCTGGCGACGATCCAGCCCACCAGCAGGGCGAGCAGCAGGGTGATGGCGAGCGTCACGCCGGACTGCACCAGCAGCGTGTTGAGGACGTCGATCCGGTATTCGGTCGCTGTCTCGACGTTGAGCGGTCGCACCAACGACGTCGGGTTCGGGCCTGCGGTGTCGATCCGTCCGGTGACGACCGGAGGCAGCGCCGCCCGGAACAGGACGTAGTTGATCGTCAGTAGGACGACGGCGCTGAGGAGGAAGATCCCCCCGCACATGAGGACCAGGTGGCCTTTGACCGACAGGCGACGCAGGACTAGCCGCCCAATCGGTAACCCACTCCGGACAACGTCTCGATCACCGCCGGGCTGCCCAGCTTCTTGCGCAAGGTCATCATTGTCACTCGAACCGCGTTCGTGAACGGATCGATGTGTTCGTCCCATGCCTTCTCCAACAGTTCCTCGGCGCTGACCGCGGTGCCTTCGGCCCGCATCAGGACTTCCAGTACGGCAAATTCCTTTCGGGACAGCGGGATGAATCGTCCGTCCCGGAGCACCTGGTGCCGGGGGACGTCGAGCTCGATGCCGGCGCGGCGCAGCACCGGCGGCAGCGCCGGCCTGGCACGCCGGCCGAGGGCCTGGACCCGGGCGACGAGTTCGGCGAGGGCGAACGGCTTGGTCAGGTAGTCGTCGGCGCCGATGTTGAGCCCGTACACCCGTTCGTCCAGGCCGATCGAGGCGGTCAGCATGATCACTCTGGCCTCGCCACCGGCCGTGACGATCGCCCGACAGACGTCGTCGCCGTGCACCACAGGAAGGTCGCGATCGAGGACGACGACGTCGTAGCGGTTGATGCTGATCAGCTCCAGCGCGGTCGCGCCGTCCGCGCACAGGTCCACCGCCATGGCCTGCTGGCGTAGTCCCTCGGCCGTCGCCTCAGCCAGTACCGCCTCGTCCTCCACGATCAGCACGCGCATTGAGATCCCTTCTCGTAGAAACTCGCTCCAGTGTGCACCGCTCGATTCTAAGTTCGAGATAAGAAGTGCCGCTTACGCCGCCGATATCAGCTCGCTGGTACACCTGTTGGTAACAATGACATCTTCCTGAGCTGGAGATGATCCTGATCGGGAGAGGACCCGGAAAAGAGGAACGCCATGAGTCGTGAGTGGTTGACGCCCATTCTGCTGGTGACGCTGCTGGCCACCGGCTGTTCCGCCAAGGTCGGCGGTAGGGAGGTCGCGTCGGTGTCCGGTGTCTCCCAGGCGCCGCAGGAGGCGAACCAGGACGAGTTCCGGCGGTGCATGAGGGATCAGGGAGTCGATCTCGACGCGAACGGCGACAGCAGCGAGTTGGGCGGCGGCTCGGGGCACGACTCGGGCAAGGTCGACTCCACCAAACCCCCCGGCCAGCAGCAGCGGGAACTCGCCGCGCTGGAGCAGTGCCGCCAGCACCTGCCCAACGGCGGCAATCCGAAGCCGCTCAGCGAGGAGGAGTTGGAGCAGGCCCGGGCGCTGGCCAGGTGCATGCGCGCCGACGGGTTCGACTATCCGGACCCCGATCCGCACTCCGGTGGCGGCTCCGGATCGCTGGCCATCCCGCCGGGCATCGACATCGACAATCCGACCGTCCTGGCCAAGCTGCGTGAGTGCCGGCAGGAGGCGGGCTATCTGCCGGCCACGCCGGGTGCCGGATCGTGAGCGCGGCGACCGCCGACCGCAGCGGCGGGCCGGTGCGGATCCGGCGCGAGCGGCGACGCCGCTGGCTGCTGGGGGGCGTCGTGGCCATGGCCGTGCTCACCACCGGCGGCGCCACGGCGTACAGCCGGCTCCAGCACGTCTCCGCCGAGCCGGCGCGGAAGGCCACGCCCCGGCGTACCGCGACGGTCGTCCGGACCGACCTGGTCGAGCGGATCGTGGTCGACGGCACCGTCGGGTACGGGCGGAGCAGCCCGGTGACCGGCCGCCGGGCCGGCACGATCACCTGGCTGCCCAGCCCCGGCGCGCTGGTCGGGCGGGGGGAACGGCTCTACTCGGTGGACGCCGACCCGGTCCCGCTGCTGGTCGGGGACACGCCGATGTACCGGGACATCGGCGACGGGGTGTCCTCCGGGCCCGACGTCCTGGTCCTGGAGCGCAACCTCGACGCGCTCGGCTACGACGTCGGCACGGTGGACGGCACGTTCCGGTCGGGCACCCGGCGGGCGCTCGGCAGGTGGCAGCGGAAGCTCGGCCTGCCGGAGACCGGGAGACTCGCCCTCGGCGACGTCGTGGTGCTCCCCGCCGAGGTGCGGGTCGACAGGGTGACCGGGCAGCTCGGTGGCTCGGCCCAGGGTGAGGTGCTCGACGTGACCGGTGTCGGGCGGCTGGTCACGGCGGGGCTGGCGGGGGCGCAGCGCCGGTTCGCGCGCCCCGACGCGGAGGTCCGCCTCGACCTGGCCGACGGACGGTCCACGACCGGCACGGTCAGGTCGGTCGCCGCCGGCGCCGACGAGGAGGACCGCTCCGCGCTCACGGTGACGATCGACTTCACCGACTCCGCGCTGGCCACCAAGGTGGACGCCGGTCCGGTCACCGTCCGGTTCGACGGCGCGAGGCGGGCGGCTGCGCTCGCCCTGCCGATCGAGGCCCTCGTGGCGTTGCGCGAGGGGGGCTACGGGATCGAGGCGGCCGAGGGCGAGCAGCGTTACCACGCGGTCGAGCTGGGCCTGTTCGCCGACGGCATGGTCGAGGTCTCCGGCGACGGGGTCGCCGAGGGACTGACGGTGGTGGTCGCGGGATGACCGCCGTGCTGGAGTTGGAGAACGCCTCCAGGACCTATCCGGGCGGCGTCCACGCGCTGCGGGCGGCGAACCTCCGTGTGCACGCGGGCGAGATGATCGCCGTCGTCGGGCCGTCCGGTTCCGGCAAGTCGACCATGTTGCACCTGATGGGCACCCTCGACCGGGCCACGGCCGGGACGGTGTCGGTCAACGGCCACCGGGTCGACCGGCTGACCGACCGTCGGCTCTCCGCGTTGCGGGCCTCGTGGATCGGGTTCGTCTTCCAGTCGTTCCACCTGACCGACGGGTTGAGCGCCCGGGAGAATCTGGTCACGGCGCAGCTCTACCGGGGTGTCCCCGCCCGGCTGCGGCGCGCCCGCGCGGACGAGGCCCTCGCCCGGGTCGGGCTCGCGCACCGGGCCGACCACCTGCCGACCGAGCTGTCCGGCGGGGAACGGCAACGGGTCGCGATCGCCCGGGCAGTGGTGAACCGTCCCAGCATCGTGCTGGCCGACGAGCCCACCGGCAACCTCGACTCCCGGGTGGGCGCGGAGGTGCTCGGCCTGCTCCGGGAGCTCAACGCCGAAGGCACCACGATCGTGGTGATCACGCACGATCTCGGCATCGCCGGCCGGTTCCCCCGCCGGGTCGAGATGCTCGACGGGCAGATCCGCGCCGACGTGACCCGGCCGGGCACGGTGACCGGATGACCGTACGACTCCCACCGCCCGCCCGGCTGTCGGTGCCCGACCTGCTCGGGCTCGCCACCGTCGGCATCCGGGCCCGCCCGGCGCGCACGGTGCTGGCGGCCCTCGGGATCGCCATCGGCATCGCCGCCCTGATCGCGGTGCTCGGGATCCCGGCGTCCAACCAGGCGGCGGTACGGGCGGGCCTGGCCGCGCTCGGGCCGAACCTGCTCACCGTCACGCCCGGCCAGAACCTGGTCACCGGGGAACGGGCGCAGCTTCCCGCGGAGTCGGTGCCGATGATCCAACGCATCGAACCGGTGCAGTCGGCCTCCGCCATCGGCTACACCGCGGCCAGGGTGCGGCGGACCAACCTGGTTCCGGAGGGCGAGACCAACGGCCTCGCGGTCGCCGCCGCCCGACTCGACCTGCCGGCCGTGCTGAGGTCGACGATGCGCGCCGGGGTGTTCCTCGACCGGGTCACCGAGCAGTACCCGGCCGTGGTGCTGGGCGCGCGGGCCAGCGAGCTGCTGGGCATCGAGCCGCACCCGGGGGACCTGGCCCCGCCGGTCTGGATCAACGACCGCTGGTACGTGACCGTCGGGGTGCTCGACCGGCTCCCGCTCGCTCCGGAGATCGACAACTCGGTCCTGGTCGGCTGGCCGGCGGCGCAGCGCTACCTCGGCTTCGACGGGCGTCCCCAGGCGATCTTCGTCCGGGTGGACGACGAGGCTGTCGACGACGTGCGGGCGGTCCTCGGGCGTACGGCGAACCCGCAGCGGCCCGAGGAGGTGCTCGTCTCCCGCCCGTCCGACGCGCTGGCCGCGCAACGGCTGGTCGAGCAGGCGTACTCCTCGTTGTTCCTGGGGCTCGGCGCGGTCGCCCTGCTGGTCGGCGGGATCGGGGTGGCCAACACGATGATCATTTCGGTGCTCGAACGCCGCCGGGAGATCGGGCTGCGCCGGGCGCTCGGTGCCAGCCGCGGGCACGTCGCCAGTCAGTTCCTGGCCGAATCCGTGCTGCTCACCGGCATCGGCGGCGCGCTGGGGATCCTGCTCGGCGCGGCGGTCACCGCCGGCTACGCCGTCGTCGAGCGGTGGCCGGCCGTCCTGCCGCCGACGGCCCTGCTCGGTGGGCTCGCGGTGGCGGTCGGCACCGGCGTGCTGGCGGGTGTCTACCCGGCGGTCCGGGCCGCCCGGCTCGCGCCGACCGAGGCGCTGAGCACGAACTGACCGCCGGCCCCGGCCGCTGGGCGGTGGCGGGCCGGCTCGACGCGGGTACGGGTGCGGCCCCCCGGGGAGAACCGGGGGGCCGCGCCTGCTGTCGGTCGAGCGGGTTCGGGATCAGCCGATGGTCTGGAACCGGAACGCGGTCGCCGGCCCGTACGCGCCGCAGTCGACGCGGCTCACCCAGGAGCCGACCCCGACGTAGGGGCCGTCGACCCAGCCCCAGGCCGAGCAGTACACGCCGAAGCTGACCGCTCCCGAGTACACGGTGTAGTAGGCCTCGACGTAGTTGGGCGGGTAGTAGTACACGTTGTAGCTGTAGGACGCCGCCGGCCCGAACACCGAGTCCTTGCCGAGCACCTTGGCCCCGGACGGCACGGCGGTCGGCGCGGCGGCCGAACCGACCGCGGCCTCGGTGCTGGTGGTGGGCGCCGTCTTGGGACCGGCCTGGGCGGGCGCGGCCACCGCGGTGGCCGCGAAGATCATCGCTACCGCCAGCGTCAGCTGGAGCAGAAGAGTGCGGATGCTCTGGCCGTCGCGCCGGAGCTTGGTCGGAACGTTCATCCTGGGACCTCCATGGAGCCCTCGTGGGGGACGGACACCGACAAGCATCGGCAGCAACCGGCGAGGCTCAAATAAATGGAAGCGATCCTTTCCACGACATGGGGCAAGGTGAATGTGTAGGCGATTCTCTGCTCAGCCGATCATCCTCCGGGGATGGTCCGAAGGGTTGGTCTGCTTCTCCTTTCAACCCATCGACCGACAACTGTTCGGTGGGTGGCTGGTGGTGTATCCAATTCGACGAGCGGATTCAATGGGGGTGAATTCTCGGACGCCGGGGCGGAGTTGGCGACGGCGGCAGGGGCGGCTGGATTCCCGGTTGGCGCAGGCGGCCGGGCGACGCACAAATTGCTCGGCGTGGATAATCGGCCCGCCGGGGTTGACGCCGCCTGGTTAATCGTTGGGGCGTGGGAATTCGACGGCGCGCACGCTGGGCCGGCTGCGTACGGCGGGTCTCTCCTGCCAGGTGCCATGGCTCGGTGCCGGCTTCGTCCGTCTGGCCGGAGGCTGTCGCGGCTCGGGCCGGGTGTGTCCGCGTGTGACCACAGAAGTGGCATTGCGTCGCAGAACCTCTTTAGGCCCGCGAAGCGCCACCAGGTATGCATCACGAACATCCCGGTCGGGGTGGCGCGGAGTGACGCGTTGTGCTCGGCCCGGGTGCCTTACGGGTATCGTCGGCTCGGCCGGTTGGCGGCATGCGTCCATGCGTAGGCCGACGCGCGCGACGAACGCCTGTCGAACCCTTTATGTTTTGCTTATAGCGGCGCTGCCACAATCACGGTCCGGGGGATGGGGAATGTCGTCCGACGGGCTCCGGCGTAAGCCACTCGGTGTGGGTCCGGCGGGATGTCCGGACCTCTCCGTCGGCATCGGTGGGTCCGTGCGGACGACCGGTGATCCGTCGATCTCTCGGACCTGATGCCGCAGTTCGGAAGAAAGTGGGCGGGCCGAGGCTCACCGGCCGGCCGTCACCTGGATGCCGGGCTGTTGCGGCAACGAGTGGAGGCAGGGGATTATATTGATGACCATTGATCAACTTGCGGCCGAGGTCTGGCTCACCCCACGGACCATCCGCTCCTACCACACCCGTGGGCTGCTTCAGCCGCCGAACCGGATCGGCAGGACGCCCTACTACGACCTTCCCCACCTCAACCGGATGCGGACCGTGGCGCTCCTGCAGGGGCGGGGCCTCTCCCTGGAGACGATCTGCGCCCTGCTCGACCCGGACGGGGTGATCGGCAAGTTCATCCTGCCGGAGCGGACGATCGACCAGGTGCTGCGCGCCGACCCGAGCCTGGCCCGCCCGTTGATCGACAGCGGAGTCCTCCTGCCGCGCCCGGACGGCGCGTTCGGCGTCCGGGGCGCCCGTGCGGTGCTGGCCGCGAGAGTCGCGAGCCGGCCGGATGCCCCGCTGACCGAGGTGCTGCACGTTCTCGCCGGCTCGGTGACCGCGATCGCGCCGCTCGCCGACGAACTGCTCAGCCGGGTGGGTGCCGAGTTGCTCCGCCTGGTGCCCGGCGGCGTCTCCCACCGGGAGGAGCTGCTCGACCTCGTCGTCGAGGCGCTGCGGGTCGGGCTGCAGACCAGGGCCACGCCGACCGGGTGAGCGTGCCGCGTACGGCGACGGGTGGCGCGCCGGCTCGGCCGGCACGCCACCCGCTCGGTTCGTCCGGGCCGGGGTCAGCCGGTCCGGCAGGTGACCGTCGGCCAGTTCCAGTTGCCGTTGGCCATGATCGTGATGCCGAAGTTGTTGCCGTTGCCGTTCGGCCTGGCGGTGACGGTGCCGGTGGTGCCGCTGACCGAGGCGTTCCAGCTGTTCTGGATGCTCTGGCCCCCGCCGAGGCCGAGGGTGACCACCCAGTTGTTGGTGCCGCTGACCGCCACGTTCAGGTTGAACCGGTCACCCCACTGCTCGGCGGGCGACAGCACCGCGGTGCAGTTGCCGCCCGCGGGCGGGGTGGTCGGGCCGCTGGTCGGACCGGTGGTGGGGTTGCTCCCGCCGCCCTCCCAGACGGTGACGTCGGAGCTGCCGCTGCTCTGGTAGCCCTCGGTGGCCATGATCTGGTAGCTGTGGTTGGTGCCGAGGTTCAGGCCGGCGCGGGCCCAGGCGTCGAAGTGGTTGGCGACCGTGATGGTGCCGCTGCTGCGCTTGTTCTGGCGGACGCTCCAGTACTGGTAGAACGTCTGGTTGCCGTCGATCGACGGGGCGTTGACCCGCAGGCTGCGCAAGATGTCGTAGGT
The DNA here is from genome assembly GCF_020884815.1 of Micromonospora sp. NBRC 110038. NCBI lineage: Bacteria > Bacillati > Actinomycetota > Actinomycetes > Micromonosporales > Micromonosporaceae > Micromonospora > Micromonospora sp. NBRC 110038. The sequence goes on from NZ_BBOL01000001.1 coordinate 299,418, forward strand.
GCCGCCGTCGGTGGTCACCGTGCCCAGCCTGGTGGCGCCGCTGCTCGGGTTGTAGCTACCGAAGTTCTCCACCACGTAGTACTCGATGAGCGGGTTGCGGGTCCAGCCGTACAGGGCGAGGTAGGTGTTGTTGTTGCCCGGGTTGTAGTTGCCCGAGTAGCTGACCGTCCGTCGGGTGCCGGTGGCCCAGCCCTTGCCGCCGACCCAGTTGTTGGTGCTCCTGTCCCAGCTGCTGCTGTAGCGGCCGTCGGCGCGCAGCGTCATGCTGGCGTTGCCGCTGTCCTTCCAGAACGAGAAGTAGTAGCCGTTGTGCGTGCCGGTGAGGTTGGAGGTGAGCGTCCGGTCGGCCTCGGCGTACGCGTTGGGCGAGGCGATGAACGTGCCGGTGACGGCCAGCGCTGCGGCGCACGCGGCGCCGAGGAGCAGCCGCAGTCGGCTGCCCCTTCGCGGTCTGGTCGAGGTGTGGTTCATTAGCGTGTTCCTCCTCGTGACAGCTGGTGGTGGCCAGCGCCGCGGTGCGACCCGGCGGGCTGTCGGCGGCCAGGCGCGGCAGCCGGTCGTTCGGCGTCCTACCACACGGTGGGCGGGCGGTCCTCGGGTGCGACCGGGACGGGGTCGCGGGGGGTGACATCGACAGCATTGAGAACCGTCGATGACGAACGTAAGACGCCGAATTTGGGTCTGTCAACGATTTTCCGAAATATTCCCGAAACTTGTTCCTCCCGGGGCGCGGGCCGAGGGCGGCCTCCGGCGGGCCGGCCGTGGCGCCTGCGGATCGCGTTCCGCATGGTCATGCGCCCTCGCGGGGCGGGCAGGGGTGATCCGGATCCGGATCCTCGAAACTTCCGGAACCACCCCGCGCCGCGCGCCGCCCGTCAGGCACCCACCGCCGCGAGCCGCTGGCTGCGCCACAGCCGGGCCGCCGGCCCGAGCGCACGGGGCCAGTTCTCACCCCGGCGGGTCAGGGACCGCTCGCTGATCTCGAACCCGCCGACCAGCCCGGCCAGCTCGTCGAGCACGTCGGCCTCGCGGAACGGCTTGCAGGAGAAGATGTTCACGAACACCTCCCGCAGCCCCGGATAGGTGTGGATGGCGGCGTGCGACTCGGCGAGGATCACCACGGCCGACTTGCCGGCCTGGTGCGGCGGGCCGTCCTCGCTGGCCACCAGCGGCCCGGCGATCACGGTCATGCCGATGCGGGCGACGAGGTCGCGCATGAAGGTGTGCAGGGCCTCACCGTCGTCCAGGGCGCGGGTGTCGGTGACCGCGGACAGCCGCAGGGTCAGCTCGTCGCCGTAGTGGTCGTCGATCGGATGGTCACCAGGGTGCCCGGTCATCGGTCGTTCTCCTTGTCGGTCGGACGTCGGTGCGGAATCAGCCGGCGCGGGACAACAGCCGGACCGGGTCGGCGGTCAGTTCCTGCATGATCGAGACGACGCGGGCCGGACCGGTCGACGGCGCGGCGGCCCGGCCGGGGCGGGACGGCCGGACGCTGCCGGCGCGGTCGACGAGTTCCCGGAGCCGCTCCGGACGCCAGTCGTCGTCCCCGCAGTTGGCGGCCAGCCCTTGGCGGGCCAGCATGTCGGCGAAGTACTCGCGTTCCGGGTCCCCGCCGGGGAAGACCAGCAGCGGCACGCCGGCGTGCACCGCGCTGGCGAGCGTGCCCCGGCCGCCGTGGCAGAGCAGGGCCCTGGCCCGCCCGAGCAGGTTGCGCAGCGGCAGCAGCGGCCACGCCTGCACGTTGCCCTGCGGCGACACCCGGGGCGGGGCCGTGCCGGTGCTGCCCGAGGCGATCAGCACGTCGACGTCCGAGCCCTCGAACGCCGCTAGGCAGTGCTCGTAGTACCAGTCGGCGTCGAACGGCGGCCCGCTGGTGTAGGCCAGCAGCCCGCGCTGCCCCGGCCGGGGCCAGTCCGCCGGCCCGGTGACGAGGTGCCGGTCCAGGGACGCGGCGGTGAGCTGGCCGACGTACTCGCCGGTGCTGTGCCGCGCGACCAGCGGGTCCATCTCGGGGGCCAGCGGGTAGACCAGGCGGGTGCTCCAGGTGAAGAGCACCTCCGACAGGGACTGGGGCTCCGGTGCCCGGCTGCGGCTCAGCGCCGGCCGGAACGCGGCCAGCGCCCGGGTTTCCACCGGCGCCCAGCCGTCACTGCCCCGCCCGAAGAGGCGGTGGTCCGGCCAGGTGACCGGGGTGACCACGGGGATGCCGGCGAGCGACCCGGCGACCACCGTGGTCAGGTCGTAGTCGTGGAACAGCACCTGCACCCGGCGGGCGCGGAACTCCCGCAACTGCGCGGCCAGGACGGTCTCCACCAGGTCGGGGTCGGCGTACGCGGACCGGGACAGCAGGTCGTCCAGGCGCAGGGCGGTCGCCGCGTCGGGGTACGGCGCGGTCTCCGGCCCGGGGATCGGCACCGCCGGCACGCCCAGCCGGTCCAGCAGGGGCCGGAAGTGTGGGCTGGCGAACAGCACCGGCGTGTGCCCCGCGAGGCGAACCGCCTCGTACACGGAGAGCACGGTGGAGACCGAGCCGAGGCCGTACGACCACACGCCGGGAACCAGGCCGACCCGCATGGTGTCATCCTCCTTCCGGGCACCGCACCGCTGTGGCCGGTGCCCTGCGGCGACTGTAGGAAGCCGGCAACCGCGGCAACAAGGTGGCGACGTCCGCCGTCGGCACAGATGCGCCCTGGGTGCCATCTACCCTGCGCCGAAGGTCGTAGATATCGATCAGCAGCGGGCCTGCGGAGGGTTGCCGTCCCTATCCTGGGCGCGACGGACCGTCACACTCTGGGAGGGACTCATGAGGCAACGCGAGTTGTCCGGCGGCGCGGGGATCCAGGTCAGCCAGCTCTGCCTCGGCGCGATGGCGTTCGGCACCGAAGTGGACGAGGAGACCTCGTTCGCGATCCTGGACCACTTCGTCGAGGCGGGCGGCACCACCATCGACACCGCCAACTGCTACTCGTTCTGGGTCCCCGGCGGGGTCGGCGGCGAGAGCGAGACGGTGCTCGGCCGGTGGCTGTCCCGCCGGGGCGGCCGGGACGGCCTGGTGCTGGCGTCGAAGGTGGGCTCCGGGCCCGGCGCGCACGGCGGGGCCGAGGGGCTCGCCCCGGAGGTGATCCGCACCCAGCTGGCCGGCTCGCTCCAGCGGCTCGGCGTGGACCACCTGGACCTGTACTACTCGCACCGGGAGGACCGCGACACCCCCGACGAGCAGACCCTGGCGACGTTCCACGAGGCGGTGACCGAGGGGAAGGTGCGGACGCTGGGGGCCAGCAACCACGCCGCCTGGCGGCTGGCCGAGACCCGGGCGCTGGCCGAGGCGAAGGGCTGGACGCCGTACACGGCGGTGCAGCAGCGCTACTCGTACCTGCTGCCCCGCCCGGCGACGGCGCTGCCCGAGGGCGGGCACGTGCACGCCAGCGACGAGCTGCTGGACCTCGTCCGCAGCCGGGGGCTGACCATGTTCGCGTACAGCACCCTGCTGTGGGGCTCGTACACCCGGTCGGACAAGCCGCTGCCGGAGCACTACCAGCACCCGGGCACCGAGCGGCGGCTCCAGGCGCTGCGCGAGGTGGCGGACGAGCTGGGCGTCACGGTGAACCAGGTGGTGCTGAGCTGGCTGATCGGCGGGGAGCCGGCGATCGTACCCATCGTCGGGGTCAGTTCGGTGGCCCAGCTCGACGAGGCCCTCGCCGCGGTCGACCTGGACCTCCCGACCGAGCTGCGCAAGCGCCTCGACGAGGCCTGCTGAACCGGACCCGCGTCGGCGACCGGGCAGGGGAATCCCTGCCCGGTCGCCGTCTGTCCACGCAGAAACCCCGTCCCGCTCCCCGGGCGGGGGAGCGGGACGGGGCCGGCCGGTGGCCGCGCGAGCCGGTCAGCCGGTGCCGGTGAGGGAGACGGTGAACCGCTGTCCGAGATGGTCGGAGAGGCCCTGCGGACCGACCATCCGGTAGTCGTGGGACTGCATCGGGCCGGACACGAACGCCCAGTCCAGCCGCCACCACGGCTTGCTGTCCGGCCAGGACGCCGGGTAGAGAAGGCCGCTGGAGGTGGCCACGTCGGTCATCCCACCGGCGAGGTCGTGCAGTTCGCCCATCGCCGAGGTGGCGTTGAAGTCACCGGCGACGAGCTGCCCGTTCCGGTTGCCCGCCAGGTCGGCCCGCAGTGCCCAGTAGTGGGCCTGCCGGCGGTCCTCCTGGGCCCGCATGAACTCGGTGAACTCGGGGTCGGTGGGGTCCATCGAGATGTCGAGCTGCACCGGCACGTGCACGTTGTAGACGGAGAGCACCCGGCCGTCGACGAGCAGGTCGGTGCGGAGCACCTTGTGCCGGTAGTAGTCGCCGAAGTCCGAGTCCGCCGGCACCCCGTGTCGCACCGGGTCGCTCAGGTACGGTAGCCCGTCCAGGGCCCGCGAGGCCACGATCGGGTAGCGGGACATGGTGAGCAGCTCCCCGACGGCCACCACCTGGTAGTCGGGGAAGAGCCGGCGCAGCTCGGCGACGTGGTCCACCCGGACCGGCCGGTGCCGGTCCAGGTCCCAGCCGACGTACTCCTGGAGGAGGTAGACGTCGGCCTGCTGGGCGGCCAGGTAGTCGTGGAAGCGCTGCGGGTCGGACCCGTCGTACCAGTACTCGGTGTTCCAGGAGAACACCCGGACCGCGCCGGGCGGGGCCGGGGTGGGCCCGCCGGACAGCGCGGCCGGGTTCAGGCCGGACACGTCGAAGCCGATGACCAGGCAGCACAGCGCGGCGACGGCGAGCCGAGCGCGCGCCGGCCGGGCCAGCGGGGCGAGGGCCAGCAGCAGCAGCGGCACCGCGACGAAGACCAGCGGCGGCATCAGCTCGACGGGACGCCACCACCAGTGCCCACCGGTGAGGAGCAGGAACGTCAGGAGGAACACCGCCCAGCAGGCGGTGAGCGCGGCGAGCCAGCGGGCCCGGCGCGGCCACCCCGGCTTGACCGCGGCGTGGCGTTGTGGTGCGGCGGGGGTGGTGACCCCGGGGGTCCCCGGCGCGGCGGTGGCCGCGCCGGGGACGGGGTCGAGCAGGAGGCTCATGCCGTGGTCCCGACCATCGTCGGGGACGACGGGGTGCGGGCGGCCGACCAGTCGGCGTCGTAGAGCCGGCGGAAGTCGCGGGACACCAGCCACTGCAGGGCGCCGACCGCGATGCCGGCGGCGATCGCCACGTTGGTGCCGAAGGCGACGGCGGTGAACACGGCCAGGAACGGCAGGCCCTTGCGGCGGCGCACGTGCCGGTACATCTCCGCGTCCGCCGACAGCGAGATGCCGAACAAGGTGGCGGTGAGCAGCAGCCAGGCGGGGTGCAGCACGGCCAGCGGCAGGCTGGCGAGCACGCCGAGGGCGGCCACGGTGCCGAAGGAGCGGGCCGGGCTCTCGAAGCCCTTGGCGAAGCGCCGCCGCCGGGCGAACAACGGCACCCGCAGCCGGGCCCGGCGGTAGAGCTTGTGCAGCAGCGGCCACAGCTCGTCGTCGTCGTCGTGCCAGCCGCGGACCCGGTCGGTGACCATGATCTGGTGGCGGGCCGACATCCGCTCGCCGTAGTCGACCTCCTCGGTTTGTCGCAGCCGGGGATTGAACGGGCCGACCTCCTCGAAGACCCGGCGGGGGATCGCGGTCAGCGACGAGAACAGGAAGCTGACCTCGCCGAGGGACGCCATCCGCCAGCAGTACGCCTGGAGCACCCGGCACTCCTCGACGACGCTGTCGCGGATCAGCGGGTCCTCCTCGTAGATGCCGCACACCGCGCCGTACTCGGGGTGGGCGGCCAGCTCGGCGACCGCCAGCTGCACCGCGTCCGGGCGCAGCGCCACGTCGGAGTCGACGAAGAAGAGGATCTCGCCGCGGGCCGCCGCGGCGCCGGTGTTGCGGGCGACGGCCACCCCGCTGTTGCGCGGGGTCTGGAGCACCGTCACCGGCCGCTGGCGGGCCTTGGCGAGCGAGTCGTCGGTGCTGTGGTCGTCGACCACGATCACCTCGATCGGCTGGTAGGTCTGCCCCAGCGCGGCGTCGATGCACTTGCCGATGGAGTTGCCGTAGTTGTAGTTCGGGATGATCACCGAGACCAGCGGGTTCGCGGTCGGGGTCGTCATGGGGCTGTCTCCTCAGGAGGGGGTGGGTGAGGTGGGTCGGGATCGTCAGTGGGCGAGGGCGAGCAGGGCCGGGTGTTGGGTGACGAGCAGGACGCCGCCGATCAGCACGCCCCACAGCAGGGCGTTGACCAGCATCGCCCGGTCCTTCAGCAGCACCCGGGTGGGTTCGCCGCCGTCGCCGTCGACGACCACCACCTGGAGGTAGCGGGCCACCGCGAAGAGCGCGAACGGGGTCGAGCCGACCAGCGCCAGCGCCTGGTACGGGGTGGGGATGGTGGCCTGCACGTGGCCGAGGAACCCGCTGATCGCGACCGCGGCGCAGAGCACGATCAGCAGGTCCAGGTACTGGACCGAGTAGCCGGCCAGCGAGGGCCGGTGGGCGCTGCCACCGACGGCCATCTCGTGCCGCCGCTTGCCGAGGATGAGCAGCAGGCAGAGGGAGAAGACGGCGATCAGCAGCCAGCTCGACACGGCGACCCCGGCGGCCAGGTAGCCCTGCACCACCCGGAGCAGGAAGCCACCGGCCACCACGAGCACGTCCAGCAGCGGCAGGTGCTTGAGCCCCCTGCTGTAGGCGACGTTCAGCGTCAGGTAGGCCGCCAGCGGCCACCACGGGAACGCCGGTCCGAACGCCACCGCCGCGACCAGCGCGGTGGCGAGCAGGGCGCCGAAGGCGTACGCGGTGGGCACGCTCACCCGGCCGGAGGCGATCGGCCGGTTGCGTTTGGTGGGATGCGCCCGGTCGCGGTGCCGGTCGTAGACGTCGTTCCAGACGTAGACCAGCGCGGAGACCAGGGTGAACAGCAGCACCGCCCAGCTCACCCGGCCGAGGACACCCAGGCCGAGCCGGGGGGTGTCGATCAGCACCAGCGGCACCACCAGCAGGTTCTTCGCCCACTGGTGCGGCCGGATCAGGGTGATCAGGTCACGCACCAGGTTGCGGTCGGTGGCGCGGGAGCCGGTGGACAGGGCGGCCGTGGGGGAGACCGGGGCGGGCCGGTCGAGGGTCGGCGGGTCGACGAGGACAGTCACGGTTACCTCCGGTGCCGATCAGAAGATGGCCTTGGCCAGGCCGAGGGCGCCCTGCTTCCAGGGGTCCCGGCTGGTCCGGCCGGACGAGGTCGGTGCGGCGGTGCGGTTGTTGGCCCGCCACCAGTCGTAGGTGCGCAGGATGGCGTCGCGGTTGGACAGTCGGGGCGTCCAGCCCAGCACGTCGCGGGCCTTGTCGACGCTGACGTAGGAGTCGGCCCGCAGCTTGTGGATGAGGCGTCCGTAGACCGGGGAGAGCTTCAGCCGCTGCAGCAGCTCCAGCGCGGCGACGGCGGGGCGCACCGGCACCGAGACGACGCGCTTGCCGTGGCCGGCGGCGTCCAGCACCGCCTGGAAGTCCTCCCGCAGGGTGGCGAACTGGTCGGCGGCGATGTTGAACGTGTCGTTGGCGACGTCGTCCGGTGCGTGCAGCACGGTGCGTACCGCGTCGACCAGGTCGTCGATCGCCAGCATCTGGATCCGCACGTCGCCCTTGCCGAGCACCGGGAAGTTGCGGCCCTCCTCGGCCCACTCGAAGAGCATCGAGAACAGCCCCATCCGGCCCGGCCCGAGGAACGTCTTGGGCCGCAGCATCGGCAGGACCATGCCGGCCGCGCGGTACCGCTCGGCGACCTCCTCCGCGCCGGCCTTGGCCCGGCTGTACGGGTCGACCGGCTCGCGCGGGTACTCCTCGGTGGTGGGCACCACGTTCGGCAGGCCGTACACGGCGGTCGAGGAGACGTGCACCACCCGGGCCGTGCCGGCGCGGGCGGCGGCGTCCAGCACCGTCTCCGTGCCGCCCACGATGATCGAGCGGATCTCGTCCTCGGGGTAGCTGGGCAGGGCGGCGGCGGTGTGCACGAGGGCGTCCGCGCCGGCCAGGGCGGCACCGACCCTGGCCCGGTCCCGCACGTCGGCGACCGTGTACTCGACGCCCCGCACCGGCTCGATCGGGTCGCGCACGTCCAGGCCGCGCACCCGCCAGCCGTCGGCGGCCAGCGCCCGCACCAGGTGCCCGCCCAGCATTCCGCTGCCGCCGGTCACCACCACCGTCTTTGCGTTCTGATTCACCACAGCGACGACACCTTCTCCTTGACGAAACGGGTGACCAGCCGGGGCAGGCCCTGGGCGAGGGTCTGGTCCAGGCGGTCGAGGAAGTGCTCCACCTCGGCCGTGCCGGTCACCAGCGACGGGCCGACCACCAGTGGGTTCTTGCCGTTGAGCGTGTAGTACGTGTAGATGTCGTGGTCCCGGTAGAGGGCGCTGATGACCGCGCAGGTGACGAGCTTCGTGCCGAACTGCGGGTCCTTGGCCAGGCCGCTGGGCGCCAGCTTGGTGACCAGGTCCAGCACGCGCGGCGCGTCGAGGAACACCCCCCACAGGGCGCCCGCGCCGCGGACCTCGGCGACCGCGTCCGGGTGCTCCTTGGCGATCCGGGCCAACCCGGGACCCAGGATCCGCTCGATGTCGCGGGCCCGGGCGGGGAAGTCCTCCTCCACCGCCACGTTGATCGCCTCGATCGCGGTGGCCGTCTCCTCGCCGAAGCCGTAGTAGGTGGTGCTGGTGCTCTGCAGCAGCGCGTCGTTGAAGCTCTCGTACGCCTTGTGGAAGATCGGCCGCCGGGCCACGTACGCGGAGATCGAGGACTTGCCGCCGCCGAAGGACTTCGACGTGGTCACCACGTCCGGGATCAGCCCCGGGTAGCGCATGAAGTAGAACATCGTGCCGGTCTTGCCCCAGCCGGTGTAGATCTCGTCGAAGATGAGCACGATGTCCTCGCGGGTGCACAACTCACGCAGCCCGCGCAGGAACTCCTCCGAGCACCAGCGCATGGTCGAGGCGCTGAAGGGTTCGATGAGGATCGCGTACACGTCGCACTTGCCCCGGCGGTCCCGGGTCGCGTCGACGGCCGCCTGGACCGCGGCCAGGTCGTCGTACGGGAAGCTCACCACGCCCGGGATGCCGGGGAAGGTGAAGTGGTTCTGCGAGCTGCCGGTGAGGCTGCCCGAGCCGAGCAGCTTGCCGTGGAAGCTGATGTCGCTGCGCATGATCGTGTTGCGCTTGCCGCCGTGGTACTTGTAGGCGAGCTTGACCGCGCCCTCCACCGCCTCGGCGCCCGAGTTCGGCAGGAACGACATGTCGAGGTCGCCGGGGAACACGGCGGCCAGGTTGTGCGACAGGGCGGCCAGGTACGGCGAGAAGTAGGTCTTGTGCACCTCCATCCGCCGCTGCTGCTGGAAGCGCTGCCGGGCGGCCAGGATCCGGGGGTGGTTGTGCCCGTGGTTGAGCACCCCGACGCCGCCGGTGAAGTCGAGGATCCGCCGGCCGTCCCGGGTGTGGATCCAGGGGCCCTCGGCGTGGTCGACCAGCTCCCGGCCGAAGCCGAACGAGGTCATCAGGCTGACCTGGCTCTTGTTGACGTGCTTGCGGTAGAGGTCCTGCACCTCGGCGACGGAGAGCTGCTCCGCGTCGTCGATGGTCAGTAGCTCGGTCATGAGGGGTCCTTTCCTCAGCGGGGTTTCACGGAGGTGGTGGTGGGGCGGGGGTGGTGGTGGGGCAGTGGTGGTGGAGTCGGGGTGGTTGCGCCCGGTGGGGGTCAGCCGGGGGTCGGGGTGAGCCGGGCGTCCGCCCCGGCGGGTGGGGTGGCGGCGCGGCCCCTTGCGGCGAGCCGGTCCGAGACCGCGACCGTGAGCAGCGCCAGGCCCGCCGTGAGCACCTCGGCGAGGGTGCTGAGCACCCGGCTGGCCACCGCCGCGGTGACCGCCGCCGGCAGGGGCAGGACGGTGGACAGGGCCGCGACGACCAGCACCTCCCGCACGCCGGCGCCGTCCGGCACGAAGATGGCGAACGTGCCGGCGGTGGTGGCCAGGGCGAACGCGCCGACCGCCGCCGCCAGGGCGGTGCGAGCGTCCGCGCCGAGCAGCACCGCGACGACCCACAGGTGCACCCCCGAGAGCACCCAGGACAGGGTCTGCCACCCGATCGAGCGTCGGACCTCGGCGGGCCGGTGCAGCGGTGCCGGCTGGGGCCGGCGGGCGACCCGGGCGGCCAGCCGGACCAGGGTGTCGAGCAGCCCGGGCCGGACGGCCAGCACCACCAGCAGGGCCACCGGCAGGAGCAGCCAGGCCAGCCCGGCGCCGGTGCCGAGCACGGCCGGGGCCACCAGGAGCCCCACCGCGCCGCCGGTCAGCAGCACCACGACCAGGTTCACCAGGTAGGTGCCGGCCATCCGGCCCCGGCTGACCCCGGCGGCGTCGCCGAGCCGGAGCTGGGCCAGCAGGCCCCACAGCCGGCCCGGGACGAACTTGCCGAGGAACCCGACGAAGAACATCCGTACGCCGGTGCGGGACGGCACCTCCGCACCCACCGAGGCCAGCGTCAGCGTCCAGGCCCGCATGCCGCAGAGCAGGCCGGCCCCGGTGACCAGCAGCGCGGCCAGCAGCCATCCGGCGGTGTCCGGCCGCAGCAGCCGGCCCAGCGTCGACCACTCCTGCCCGCGCAGGGCCACCGCGACGCCGCCGAGCACCGCGACCACGAAGACCGCCGTGAGCGCCGTGCGCCACACGCGCCGCCGGCCCATCACCGACCCGCCGCGAGGGGCAGGGGGCGGGGGCTGCCGGTGCCGCGCAGCCGGGCGACCAGGCCGGCCGCCGCGCCGACCACGATGGCGAGCTGGGCCACCAGGTGTACGCCGACGAACCAGGCCAGGAAGGCCGTGCCGCGCTCGCGCCGGACGAACGGCAGCAGCCCCGGGTCGGCGAGCAGGAAGAGCCCGAAGCAGGCCAGCGGCACGGCGAGCAGCGCCGGGTGCAGCAGCCCCAGTGGCAGGGTGGCCAGCACCAGCGGGGCGGCCAGCACGCCGAGGGCGGGATTGACCGCGACGCTGCCGGCGCGCATGCGGTGCGCCCCGGCGAACGCCGCCAGCGGCAGCGACCGGCGGTACTGCTCGCGCAGCATGTCCCCGAACCGGGCGCAGTCGTCGTGCCGGCCGACCACGGTGTCGGTGAGCCTGATGCCGGTGACCCGGGCGAGCCGTTCGCTGTACTCGACGTCCTCGGCGTCGCGCAGCTCCTCGTGGAACGGGCCCGCGGCGAGGAACGCGGACCGCCGCACCGCGGCCAGCGCGAAGATCGCCGTGTTGACCCGGCCCACGCTGCGCCGCCGCCACCAGTGCGCGTGCAGCACCTTGTAGTGCTCGATCGGCCCGTCGTCGTAGAGCGGCTGGGTGTCGTAGGTGCCGTGCACGCAGCCGCAGGTCGGGTCGGCGGCGAGCACCGCCAGGGCGTTGGCGATCGCGTCGGCGCGCAGCGCCACGTCGGAGTCGACGAAGAAGAGGATGTCGCCGGTGGCCGCCCGTGCGCCGATGTTGCGGGCCGCCGACACGCCCCGGTTGCCTCCGCCGTCGACCACCCGGCACGGGTACCGGGCCGCGATGTCGCGGGACCGGTCGGTGGAGCCGTCGTCGACGACGATGACCTCGTACGGCCGGTGGGTCTGCGCGAACACGGCGTCCAGGCACGCACCGAGCGTCTTCTCGTAGTTGTAGTTCGGTATGACGACCGAAACTCTCTGCCCATCAGCGGCCATTCGGCCTCTCCCCCTCACTCCCGACGCCGTGGTCGACGTCGATGAATACCGGTGCCAACGACGTTAGGGACGTCGATTCCTCCGGCCAAGGTGGCGCATCCTCATTCGGGTGGGATTTCCTCAAAGGTGGAAGGTGCATCTACGACCATCAGCGCATGGGCTTTCTCGGCAGTGGGAAATCGGCAGAGAAAAAGGGCGCCCCGCACGTCTGGCACGACGTGCGGAACGCCCTCGGACAGGGACGGTGTGGCTGGTCTCAGTTGCGGTGCGCGGTGTACAGCAGGATCGGGGGGCAGTCGTCGGCCACCGCCAGCAGGTTTCGCCGGACGCGGTGCAGGGCCTGCCGGAACCGGCTGCCCAGCGAGCTGCGGGCGGGCGGCGCCGGGTCCGTCACCGGCGGGCCGGCCGAGAGCCGGTCACCGGCGGCCCGGGGCGGTGCGGACGGGATCGGGGCCGGGTGCTCCAGCGGGATCGTGATGGTCATGCTGCTCCCTCCATGGGTGTGCGGTCGGTCCTTGCAGGGGTCACACCTGCGCCAGCCGGCTCTGGGCGAGCTCGTCCCAGCGCAGCGCCGCCGCCGTGATGCCGAGCTGGCGGTGGCAGTCGGCCAGGACGGTGAAGGCCGCCGGGTCGTACGGGTCCACCTCCAACGCCCGGCGGTTCCAGCGGATCGCGGCCCACCAGTCCCCGGACTCCAGGGCCAGGTCACTGAGGAGCCGCAGGGCGTGCAGGGCGCGGACGCGGCACCACTCCCGCTCGGCCACCGCCCACTCCGCGTCCTGCGTGGGCAGCAGGTCGCCCCGGTAGACCTCCACCGCGCGCCGCAGGTGCCCGGCGGCCAGCAACCGGTCGCCGGCGGCGACCGCGGCGGTGGCGGCGGCGATCCGGCGTTCGAAGGTGGCCACGTCGATCCGGAGCTGGTCGGCCTCGAGCAGGTAGCCGCCGTCCACCGAGGCGATCCGCACCGCGGCGTGCCGCTCGCCCGCTGGGCAGAGGGCGCGCCGGGCCCCGTGCACCGCGGCCTTCACCGAGGTGGCACCCGCCGACGGGGGCAGGTGCGGCCACAGCGCCGAGCGGAGGGTGTCCCGGCTGACCGGTCGGCCCCGGTGCAGCAGCAGGTATTGCACGAGCGCCTGGGACTTGCCGGCCCGCCAGTTGGTGACGGTGCGACCGTCGATGGTGATCCGGAATCCGCCGAGCAGTTCGGCGCTCGACGTGACTGCGATGTCTGACATAGTGTTCCACCACGCTCTGTCGTTCACGGGCTGTGGGTGCCCTGCCGACCGTAAATTGCCTGCGCGGTGGAGGCCAAGGTGGCGCTATCAATGTGGCGACGGAAGTGGCGTTAGGTGGTAGGTGCCCTGCTACCTACGTCGTAGGCGTAAGTGAGTGACTCGGGTGAACCGGGTAACGCGTTTCCCGCCCACCATATTCACATGACCTACCACTCGGTTATTCGGTTCGACCGGTACTCCCGGTCCGTCGGTGTCGTACGGCCGTCGTCGGTGGCGGTCGCGGAAGGCTGCCGGCACGTGGCGGCGAGCTGGCGGGAGGCCCGCCCCGTCGTCCAGGTCGTCTTCCAGTTGCGCTTCCTCGCGGGCGCGGCCGTGGCCGCCCCGCAGGCGGTGTTGACCCGGCCCGGGTCGCTGCTGGTCGGCGCGTTCGCCTGGCTCTGCGCGACCTGGTTCGTCTACCTGCTGAACGGGCTGTCCGACCAGGTGGAGGACCGGCGCAACGGCTCGCCGCGTCCGCTCGCCACCGGGGCGCTCCCCGTCGGCGTCGCCCGGCGGATCGTGGTGGCCCTGGCCGGGCTCGCCCTGGTGTCGGCGGCGGCGGTCTCGGCGCGCCTGGCCGGGCTGGTGGCGCTGATGCTGGCCCTCGGCTGGCTCTACTCGGCCGGTCCCCGGCCGCAGAAGGGCAACATGTTCGGCTTCGTGCTGGTGGTCGCCTCGGGTGGGATCGTCACCTACCTGGCCGGGGCCGCCGCGTCCGGCGGCCCGGTGGGTCCCGAGCTGGTGGTGCTGTCGGTGGCGATGTCGCTGTGGATGGCGCTGGGCGGCACCACCAAGGACCTCTCCGATGTGGCCGGTGACCGGGCGGCCGGCCGGCGCACCCTGCCGGTGCTGCTGGGCGACCGGCCCGCCCGCCGGTTGATGGCCGTCCTGGTGGTGGTGGCCGGCGGCGTGCTGCTGACGGGCGCCCTGGTGCTGGCTCCGGTGCTGCTCCTGCCGGCGGTGGTGCTGGCCATCGGCGCGACGGGGGTGGTCGGTTGCCTGCTCACCGGGGCCGGCGCCACCGGACGGTGGCTCCAGCGCCGCCCGTACCGGCTCTTCATGGCCAGCCAGTACGCCGTGCACCTGAGCGTGCTGGGGCTGTTCCCCGGCTGACGACGGGGCCGGCGGGCGACCGGCAGTGTCGCCAGTGGACGGTTATCTTCGTCACTGTTCGCCGAGGGCCTACGCTCCGCGACAGGCGCGCTACCGTGGTAGCCTCTGGCGAGACAGCGGGGGGGTCCGTGGCGAATCCGTACGCGATGCAGCCCGTGGCCGAGGCCGAACTGTCCTCGATGGCGCGCGAGATTGTCGAAGCGTTTCAACACTCACTGCGTCAACAGGAAAGTGACCTGGCCAACGGCCCAGACGTCCTGGCGCAGCTCGCGGCCCAGGTGCAGGCGGTGCTCAGCGACGTCGCGGCCCGGGTGTCCATGACGGACGCACCACCGATGGACCTGGTCGGCGAGTCCCGGTTGTTCGCCGTCGACATCGGTGCCGACCGGGCCCGGCGCGGCATCCACCCGGTCCAGTCGCTCCGCGCCGCGACCACGCTGTTCGAGGTGATGCTGCCGATCATCACGCGTGGCCTGCCGGCCACGGACAGCGCCGGGGCGCTGCGACTCAGCCGCGCGCTGCACGAGGCGATCATGGCCCGGGTCGCGCTGGCCTCGCTGTCCTACGTGGGCTTCCTCATGGAGAAGCTGCAGGCGTCCCGGCAGGAGGAGCGCACTCGGATCGCCCGCGAGCTGCACGACCGGGTCCTGCACGAGATGGGGCTCACCCTGCACCGGCTCGACCTGCACCGGCACTACGCCGACCGCGACCCGGAACAGGCCCGCGCGAAGATCGACTCGGCCATCGAGTCGCTCGACGAGGCGGTCCGCACGGTGCGCGGCCTCTCCGCCGAGCTCCGCCGCTCGGTGGGCGAATACGGCCTGGAACGCACCCTGCGCGGCTACCTGGAGGCCAACGTGCCGCCTCCGATGCAGTTCTCGCTGGTGACCAACGGCGATCTCAAGGTGCTCCCGCCCGACGTGCTGGAGGAGCTCTACCTGATCCTGCGGGAGGCCGCCCGCAACGCGTTACGGCACGCCGCGCCGAGCCGGGTGGACATCGCGGTGGACGTGGGAGACAACGCGGTGGCCGCCACGGTCGTCGATGACGGGTGCGGGTTCGACACGACAGATCCGGACCGCGCCCGGGGCGGCCTGCCGTCGATGTTCGAGCGGGCCCTGTTGCTGCACGGGCAGGTCGAGCTGATCAGCGCGCCGGGGCAGGGCACCCGGGTCGAGGTGCGGATCCCGTTCGCCGAGGCGGGCCTGTGACCGACGCGGACCGGTCCCAGATCCGGGTGTGCCTGGCCGACGACCACACCCTGCTGCGCGACGGCATCCGGGAGATGCTCTCCACCGAGCCTGAGTTCGCGGTGGTGGGTGAGGCGTCCTCCGGCCCGGAGGCGCTGGCCCTCGTGATGCGCCTGCGCCCGGACGTGCTGTTGCTCGACGTGGAGATGCCGGGCCCGGGCGCGGCGGCGGTGATCCGACAGGCCCGACGGGTGGCACCGGAGACCCGGGTGATCGTGTTGACCATGCACGACGACCCGGACATGGTGCACGATCTGCTGGAGGCCGGCGCCGTGGCGTACCTGCTCAAGACGATCCTGCGGGACGACCTGGTCGCCGCGGTGCGCTCGGTGGTCCGCCGGCCCACGCAGAGCGTCCTGCTGGCGGTCTCCCGCGAGACGGTGGAGCGGCTGGACCGGCAGAAGCCGCGGACGAATGGCACGCCGTTGACCTCGCGGGAGCTGGAGGTCCTCCGGCTCACCGCGGAGGCGATGAGCAACGCGCAGATCGCCAGCCGGCTCTTCATCACCGAGGCCACGGTCAAGCGGCATCTCACCAACATCTACGCCAAGTTGCAGGCGGTGTCCCGGGTGGACGCGATCCGCAAGGCGACCGCCGCCCGGCTGATCAAGCCGATGGACGACCGGCCCAGCGCCCGCTGACGACCCGCGCGGCGCGCACCGTGAGGCATGACCGGGCCGT
Organism: Micromonospora sp. NBRC 110038; assembly: GCF_020884815.1. Lineage (NCBI taxonomy): Bacteria > Bacillati > Actinomycetota > Actinomycetes > Micromonosporales > Micromonosporaceae > Micromonospora > Micromonospora sp. NBRC 110038. The sequence goes on from NZ_BBOL01000001.1 coordinate 315,472, forward strand.
GACCGGCGTCGCCTAGGTTGGTTCGGTCGGATGTCGTCGAGGTTTCGCCCGGTGTTCTCCCGGCCTCGCGCCGGCGGGGTGTATGCCGGGCCAGTCTCCGGAACTGGGAGCGCCGCATGTCTGGGTGGAGGGAGTCCCGCTACTTTCAACTGGTGGTCAGCCAGGCCCGGGATTTCGCGGTCTGGCCCATCGGTCGACGGCCGCCCGCGGGGTGGCGGGCCATGCCGTTCGCCGGCACCATCCAGGCCTGTGGCCGGCAGGTGGCGGAGCTGACCGGCGTGGCGCGGGCCGGCGACCCGACCCGCTCCCTCGCCACCGACGTCAGCCTCGTCGGTCTGCTCCGCAAGGCCGCGGGGGAACAGCCCGACGCGCCGGCGCTGTGCGTCGGTGACCTGCGGCTGTCCTACCGACGACTGTGGGAGTCGATCGACGACGTCGCCGACCGGCTGGTCGCGGCCGGGGCGGGCCCCGGCCGGCGGGTCGCCGTCGTCGGCGAACGCGCCGAGGACCTGGTCGCGGCGGCCCTCGCGGTGCTGGCCGCCGGAGCCAGTTGTGTCCTGTGTGTCGGCAGCCGCCCGGACGCGGCGGTGCGGGAGGCGCAGCCGGAGCTGGTGCTGACCCCGGCGGGGGCGGCGACGCCCGGCGGGTGGCCGGTGGTCCGGCAGCGCTGGCGGAGCGTGACCGGGGCGTTCTGGCAGGCCAACGGCCGCACCGAGGAGTCGCTGGCCGTGCCGGCGGGGGACGAGCCCGGGCCGTCCCTGGTGGTGCCGCTGGCCGACGGCGCGGTGGGTGTGGTGTGGCGTGGTTCGCAGCTGAGCTGGCTGGCCGGCGCCTGTGGCCTGCCGCCGTCGGGCCACGGGGACCGGGTTAGCGTGCCGGCGTCGACGGGCCCGCTGGTGGGCGTGGTGGCGGCGACGCGCGCGCTGCTCACCGGCGCGGAACTGCTCCTGCCAGCGGCGCAGGCACCGGGCGCGGGTGCCCGGGACGACGAGACGGCGGGGCCGGCACGGTGGTCGCTGCGGATCGACCGGAACGCCGGCCGGGTCGACGAGATGGAACTGTTCGGCTTCGCCGAGACCTCGATGATGGCGGCGGTGGTGCCGGGGGGCGAGGTGCTGACGCCGTTGCCGCAGCACCGGTGGCACGTTCTCGACGCCGGCTTCGGGCCCGTGCCGGCGGGGGAGGTCGGGGAGCTGTTCCTGGCCGGCCCGATGCTGGCCGTCGGGTACCTCGACCGGCCGGAGCTGACCCTGGCCCGTTTCCTGCCCGATCCGCTGGGCGCGCCCGAAGGCAGCCGGATGTTCCGGACCGGGTGCCGGGCGCGGTGTCTGCCGGGGCACGGGTTTGCGCTCGTCGAGGGGGAGGACTGAGCGTACGGGGTTGTCGGGGCCGCAACCTGCCGGACATGGCATTGACATATCTCACTCGATGGTTCTAGGGTCTTGCCGAATCGGTTCGACGCCAGCGGACGGTCCGGGCTGCGTCCGGCTCCGTGCGGTACGGATGCCGTCGACGATTCGAAGACCATCTGGTCCTGCATGGGCAGCGAGACCGGAGATGGAGCCTGCGGAGGCGGAGCCGGGCACCGCGGGCACGTCGTGTGCCTCTCCCGGCGTCTCCCCAGCGGTGTGCGCCATCAGGAGCGGCGGCAGGGGAGCGCCGTGGACCCCGCACCTGAATCAGTCCATGCCGAGTGGCAGGAGCCCATCATGGCGAAGCGCAGACCAATTCTCGGAACCATCGCGGCGGCGGCGATCCTCGTCGCCGGCGCGAGCGCGACGGCACTGGCCGGCGGCCTGGGCGGAGCCGCGTCGGCCGCGGGCCTCGGGGCGGCCGCGGCCACCGCGGGGTGCGGCAAGGCGCCCACGTTGACCAGCGGCCAGCGGACCATCCAGAGCGGTGGCCAGAACCGCAGCTTCATCCTGCGGATCCCCGACAACTACGACCGGAACCACCCCTACCGGTTGATCTTCGGCTTCCACTGGAACGGCGGCACCGCCAACGACGTCGACTCCGGCGGGACGGACGGGGCGGCCTGGTCCTACTACGGGCTGCGCCAGCAGGCGAACAACAGCACGATCTTCGTCGCGCCCCAGGGCAACGGCAACGGCTGGGCCAACCCCGGCGGCCAGGACGTCACCTTCGTCGACGACATGATCAGGCAGATCGAGGCGGACCTGTGCGTCGACACGACGCAGCTGTTCGCGCTCGGCTTCAGCTACGGCGGGGGCATGAGCTACTCCCTGGCCTGCTCCCGGGCGAACGTCTTCCGCGCTGTCGCGGTCTACTCCGGCGGGCAGCTCAGCGGCTGCAGCGGCGGCACCCAGCCGATCGCCTACATGGGGATCCACGGCATCGGGGACCCGGTGCTCAACGTCTCCGCCGGCCGGTCCCTGCGCGACACGTTCGTGCGCAACAACGGGTGCACGGCGCAGAACCCGCCCGAGCCTAGGGCGGGCAGCCTGACCCACGTCACCACCACCTACTCCGGCTGCCGGTCCGGCTATCCGGTGGTGTGGGCCGCGTTCGACGGCGGCCACACCCCCGGCCCGGTGGACGGCGGCGGCGACAGTGGTGTCCGGACCTGGACCAAGGGCGAGGTGTGGCGGTTCTTCACCCAGTTCGACAGCACGGGTCCGACGCCGTCGCCCACCGCCAGCCCGACCACCCCGCCGCCGGGCGGCACCTCGGCCGTGCGCAACACCACCGCAGGCCGGTGCCTGGACGTCAACGGCGGCTCGCAGGCCAACGGCGCTGCGGCGATCATCTGGGACTGCCACGGCCAGAGCAACCAGGCCTGGACCTCGACCGCGGCTCAGGAGCTGCGGGTCTTCGGCGGCAAGTGCCTCGACGTCAACGGCGGTGCCACCGCCAACGGCAGTTCGGTGATCATCTGGGACTGCAACGGCCAGTCCAACCAGCGGTGGCGGTTCAACGCCGACGGCACGATCACCGCCGTCGGTTCGGGCCGGTGCCTGGACCTGGTCAGCGGCGGTACGGCCAACGGGACGCGCACCCAGATCTGGGACTGCACCGGGGCGGCCAGCCAGAAGTGGAGCCGTAGCTGACCCGCTGAACGTCGCGGACGAAACGGTGGATCCGGCGGTGCCCCGACAGGCTATAAATTGACGCTGGCCGATCAATAAGGTCAACTTATCGACGTGGCGGGCCGCTGGCGGCCTGCCGGGGCAACGCCGCCTCCGCCGTGCAGGAAACGACGTTTTGTGGGGAGAACAGCACATGATCGAACATCAGGACGGCAGCCGGTGGGCGCGCTGGGGGCGGGCGGCGAGAACAGCCGTCGCCGCGGCGACGACAGCCATCGGGATCGCGGCGCTCGCGATCGGATCCACGGCGGGCCCGGCCGTCGCGGGCAGCGGCTCCACCGAGCGCGGCTCGCTGACCACCTCGCTCGCCGCCGCGTCGGTCTCCAGGGTCGCCGCGGGCAACGCGCACACCTGCGCGATTCCCACCGACGGGAGGCTGTGGTGCTGGGGCGACAACCTCAGCGGCCAGCTCGGCGACGGGACCACCACCAACCGCACCACCCCGGTCCAGGTCGGTGCGGCCACCAACTGGGCGCGCATCGACGCCGGCACCAGCAGCACGTGCGGGGTGCGCACCGACGGGACGCTGTGGTGCTGGGGCGGCAACTCCAACGGGCAGCTCGGTGACGGGACCTCCACGAGGCGCACCGCCCCGGTGCAGGTCGGTGACGCCACCAACTGGGCCAGCGTCAGCGTCGCCGCCAACCACACCTGCGGCGTCCGGACCAACGGCACCCTGTGGTGCTGGGGCCTGAACCGCAACACGCAACTGGGCACCGGTTCGTCTCCCTACTGGACGACCACCCCGCTGCAGGTCGGCACGGCGACCACCTGGGCGAGCGTCGCGACCGGATACGCGCACACCTGCGCCGTCCGCACCGACCGGACCCTGTGGTGCTGGGGCGACAGCACGGACGGCCAGCTCGGCCTCGGCATCCTGAGCTACCGGTCGACGCCGACGCAGGTGGGGACCGCGACCAGTTGGGCCGGCGTGACGACCGGCTACGCGCACACCTGCGCGGTCCGCACCGACGGGAGCCTGTGGTGCTGGGGCGAGAACGGGTACGGTCAGCTCGGTGGCGGCACCGGTTTCCAGACCACGCCGGTCCAGGTCGGCACCGCCACCACGTGGGCCCGGGTCGACGCCGGCGTCGATTCGTCGTGCGCGGTCCGCACCGACGGCAGCCTGTGGTGCTGGGGCAACAACAATTCCGGGCAGTTGGGCGACGGGACCACCACCCACCGGAACACCCCGACCCGGATCGGCACCGCCACCACCTGGACCGACGGCTTCGCCGTGACCTACCACGGCTGCGCGATCCGCACCGACGGTGGCCTGTGGTGCTGGGGCAACAACATCTCCGGGCAGCTTGGCGACGGCACCACCACCAACCGGTCGGCCCCCGCGCAGGTGGTCGTGCCGGCCTGACCATGATCGATACCGTGCCGTCGGCCCGCGCCGCCGAACCGTCCGCGGCGGCCGGGCCGGCGGCCCGGGAGTGCGCCGGTGGGGCCAACCAGCAGTGGATCCGGGACTGACCGGAAGTCCCGTTCTTCTCCGCCTCGCGGGCCCCGGCCCCGGCGGCGTACCGGCGGAAAGGCCCTGGCCTGGGGTGTGAATCACCAGGCCAGGGCCTTCTTCTGTTCTCCCGGAGTGGCCGGGCATTCGCCGGCGCCATTCGCGTCCACCGGGGACCGGCTGACAGGAGCAGTCCTCGGCGGTACGCTGTGGGCGCTCGGAATCCGAGCCGGATATCCATTTTTGTCATTCAGCCGGATTTCTGCCGGACTCCCGGCAGTGATGCCGTAGACGTTTTGCCGCGCCCGAGTTGGCGATCCTCCGATTACGGTGAGTGTCGCTTTCGTCGTGTCCGGTGATCGTCAATGCATCACGACGAAGAGATTGTGTCGAGAGAGAGGGCATTGATGCATCGGCCCAGAATGTCTAGATGGCGGCTGTTCTCCGCCGTCGCGCTCGGCGTCCTGCCGGTTCTCGCCGCCGCGCCGTCCACGGCGGCGGTTCCCGGGGAGCCGGGGCTGCTGCCGCGGGCATCGACGACATTCGAGCACGAGTTGCTCGGAAAGGCACTTCCCGACGAATGTTTCGCCGGGATCGGGCAGCCCTATCCGGCCGGCCCGCCGTGTGCGCAGGGGCAGGCCAAGGTCAACCAGGCGTACGTGTGGTCGCTCGCCCAGGCCAACAATCGCCTGTGGTTCGGCACCGGAGCAAATGTTAACTGCATCGTAACGGGTTCGACTCTTTCCCTGCCGAACCCGCGGCTGAACGACGACTATGTCTGCGAGTTCGCGAGCAGTCAGATCGTCGTACAGAACCCGACCATGCCGACAAACGTGGGCGACCACCGGCAGCCCCGGGTGTACGTCTATGACCTGGCCTCCAAAGTGCAGACGGAGAAGACCGGCGTCATCATGAACGCGTCGCCCGACGACGCGTCCAGGCTGAAGAGGACGCTGGGCCTGCGGGCCGGCGGAACGCACCAGGGCGTCGTCCTGCTCGCCGGGCCGGCCCTCGGCCAGACGGTCAACATGTTCGCCTTCAACACGGTCACCGGCGACTACCTCGGCTCGGCCAACTTCACCAAGTACGGCAACATCCGCCACTTCCTGGTGGCCGGCGACGTCCTCTACGCGGGCGTCGGGGTCGGTGCCAACGGCCGGGACGGCGGGTACATGCTGCGCTGGGCCGGCGACCGGACCAACCCGTTCAACTTCGTCGAGGTCGGCAAGCTGCCGGCCCAGATCGCCGACCTGACCGAGCACGACGGTCGGGTCTTCGTCAGCACCTGGTCGGCGGCGACCGGCGGGTCGCTCGCCGCGCGTTCGACGGCCCGCGCCGGCTGGGGCCGTCCCGGCGTCACGCCGGCCGACGAGGCCAACCCCGCCGTCGCCGGCGTCTGGATGAGCCCGCCGCTGGCCGACGGCGCGCCCGGCCTGACGGAGGAGGACACCGCCGGCTGGAAGCAGGTCTGGAGCGCGGCGTCCTACGAGCCGGACCCGGTCATCGCCGGCACGTACGGCCTCGGTGCGCTGATGTCCTACCAGGGCTACCTCTACTGGGGGACCATGCACGTCCCGATGAAGTCGACGAGCGTGGTCGCCGACCTGTACCCGCCGGCCGACGAGACCGCGGCGCGGGCGATGCTGGAGAACACCCAGCGCCCGGTGAGCATCTTCCGGGGCAAGCGGTTCGACACCGACCGGGAGAAGGTGGAGCTGCTCTACGGGGAGCGGGTGCTGCCGGCGTACGACCCGGCGGCGAACGAGGGCGCGGGCGCCTGGAAGTGGACCCCCACCGGCTACAAGCCGAAGTACGGCCACAGCGGGTTCGGCAACGTCTACACCAACTACACCTGGACCATGGCCGTCGCCGGCGGCCGGTTGTTCGTCGGCACGATGGACTGGAGCTACCTCGCGAAGGACCTGCTGCCCGAGGCCGCGCGGCAGATGGGCTTCGCCAACGCGGCGCGTGGGCTCAGCGACGACCTGGACCCGATCGAGATCGACCCGGAGCTCTACGGCGGCGACCTGTACGTGTTCGAGTCGAGCCTGCGGCCCGCCACCGCGGTGGACACGAAGGGGCTGGGCAACTACCTCAACTACGGCTTCCGCACCATGGTCGCCGACGGCTCGACCCTGTACCTCGGGATGGCCAACCCGATGAACCTGCGTACCGACCCGACCGACGACGTGCCGGAGGGCGGCTGGGAGCTGATCAGGCTCACCCCCACCGGGCGCTGACCGGTCCCGGGGGGCTGCCCGGCGGCACCGGGCAGCCCTCCGGGGCACTCAGAAGAGGGTGAGGGGCCCGACCGGCACCGGCTCGGGCAGCGCCTCGACGCCGGGCACGCGCCCGCGCACCTCGTCGTGGAACCGGCGGGCGAGCGCGGGCGCGTCGGCATTGTCCGGGGTGTGGACGAACACGGTGGGCGAGCGGCCCTCGCGCAGCCAGCCGGCGACCACGTCGACCCAGTGCCGCCAGCCGTCGACGGTCCGCTCGGGGTCGTCGCGGCCGAGGTACCGCACGATCGGCCGGTCGGTCAGCGCGCGGGTCCGCAGCGGCAGGCGCGGCTTCCTCGTCCACGCCTCCCGCTCCGCGTCGCTGGTCGGCGGGCTCGCGAAGAACGCGGTGGTGTCGAACGGGATCCACTCGGCGTCGGTGACGGCGAGCGTCTCCTCGAGCAGCCGCGCCGCGTGGGCGTCGGCGAAGAACGCGGGATGGCGCACCTCCACGGCCTGCCGGTGGGAGGCGGGGAGCCGGCGCAGGAACCGGGCCAGCGCGGGCACGTCGGCCGGGGCGAACGACCCCGGCAACTGGACCCAGAGCGCGTGGGCCCGGGGCCCGAGCGGCTCGATCGCGTCGAGGAAGGCGCCCAGCTCGGCGTCGGCGTCGGCGAGGCGGCGCTCGTGGGTGACGAGCTTGGGCAGCTTGACCACGAACCGGAAGTCGGGCCCGGTCTGCCGCGCCCACGACGCCACGGCGTCCCGGCTCGGGGTCGCGTAGAACGTCGTGTTCCCCTCGACCGCGTCGCACCAGCCGGCGTAGTGCCGCAGGCGCTCCTGGGCGGGCAGCGGGTGCGCCAGGAAGCGCCCCTGCCACGACCGGTGCGCCCACATCGCGCATCCCACGTGCAGCCGCATGGGCCAGACCCTATCCGGGCGCGCCGGGCCGGGGTCCGCCCCGGGTGGCACGGGCCCACCGGACTGGCGTCGGTGGTGTTGAATGTGGACATCCCGCCCGTCTGACGGAGGTGCGCATGTCGGAGCTTCAGCTGCTCGTGGAGCCTGCCGCGGCGGTCTCCGCCGAACGGGTCGACCAGCTCACCGGCGGGCTCGCCGACGACCTGCGGTCCGTGCGGGGGCTACGCGTCGCGTACGCCCAGTCGCCCGCGACCACCCACGGCAAGTCGCAGCAGGCCTGGGAGTTGGGGATGCTGGCCGTCGGCGGCCTCTTCTCGGCCGCCACCATGCGCACGATCGCGCTGATCGCGGTGGCCTACGCCGACCGGATCAAGGCCCGGTCGGTCCGGCTGCGCCGGGGTGACCGGGAGTTGGTGATCACCGGGGCGACGAAGGTCGACGACGCGCTCGTCGCCCAGCTCGTCGCGCTGCTGGCCGACCCGCCCCCGCCTGCCGGGCCGGGCGCGCTGCCGCCGGCGGGGACGAGCGGCGGTGCCGCCGCCGGGGGCTGACCGTGGGACAGCGCCGCGCCCTGCTGATCGCCAACGACCGGTACGTCGACGAGGCGCTGAGCGACCTGTACGCGCCCCGGGAGGAGGCGCGGGACCTGCTGAGCCTGCTCGCCGACGCGGACATCGGCGCGTTCGACCAGACCATGCTGCTGGAGAACGAGTCGAAGAGCTCGATCGAGCGGGCCATGGAGTCGATGCTGCGCGCGGCCGGCCCGGAGGACCTGGTCCTGCTCTACTTCTCCGGTCACGGGGTGCGCAGCAGCAAGCGGGGCCGGCTGCACCTGGCGGTGTCGAACACGGAGGTCGACCGGCTCTCCTCCACCGCGGTGTCGGCGTCGTTCGTCCGCGAGCTGCTCGACGAGTCGGACGCGGCGAGCTTCGTGCTCCTGCTCGACTGCTGCTACAGCGGGGCGTTCGAGGGGCAGGGCCTCAAGACCACCGACGACCTGGCCATCGACGGCGAGCTGAAGACCGGGTACGGCCGGTACGTGATCACCGCCACCAACTCCGTGGAGCGCGCCGACGACGGCCGCCCCGCGTCGGGGGCCGCGCCCCGGCTGCGCTCGGCGTTCACCGAGACGGTCATCCAGGGCCTCAGCACCGGTGCCGCCGACCTCACGGGCCAGGGCCGGATCACCCCGGACGACCTGTGGCGGTATGTGCGGATGGAGCTGCCGAGGCGCACGACGTCGCAGTCGCCGTCGCAGTTCGGGCAGGTCAGCGACGAGATCCACATCGCGCTGTCGCGGGAGGGCCACCACCGCCAGCGGCAGCGCCGCGACCACCGGGACCTGCGCCTCGGCGACCTGCTCGGGCCGCTGGAGCCGACCGACGACGTGCGGCTCTGCGCGGTCGACTGGCGGCGGCGCGGGCTGCTCAAGGTGCCGGTCGGCCAGGCCCACCGGCTCGACCAGCCGGCCGGCGAGCCGCTCTGGCTCGACCTCGCCTCGTCCGAGGGGCACCTGCTGGTGGTGGGGCGGGCCGGGACGGGCAAGACCACGCTGCTACGCACCATCGTCGGCGGGCTGGCGCTGACCCACTCCGACCAGGAGGTGGCCTTCCACTGCCTGGAGTCCGGCGGGAACTGGTTGGGCCCGATGCGCCGCCTGCCGCACGTGCGCGAGGTCGTCGGCGACGACGAGGTCGCCGAGGTCGGCGCGCTGCTGGACCGGCTGGAGCGGGACGTCCTCGCCCGCAAGAAGCTGTTCCGCCGCTACGAGCTGGAGTCGCCGACGGGCCTGCGCGCCCGGCGCGCCACCCTGGACGGCGGGCCGTACCCGGACGTGTTCCTGGTGGTCGACCGCTGGCAGGACTTCGCCGCCCTGCTGCCGGACTTCACCGCCCGGGTGGTCGACCTGGCCAACAAGGGCCTGGGGTACGGCGTGCACGTGGCCGTCGTCGAGCGCAGCTGGCGGGCGATCCCGGAGGAGCTGCTGGAGCTGCCGCAGGCCAGGATCGAGACCCGGCTGTCCCAGCCGCAGGAGTCGCGGGTCAGCCCCGACCTGGCGGGGCGGCTGCCGGCGAACCTGCCGGGCTGGGCGATCCACGGCCGGCGCACCTTCCGCATCGCCCTGCCGGACCTGACGGTCAGCGACGCCGATCCGGAGACCGAGGCCCCCGGCGCGGTGGACGAGGCGGGGCTCATGGTGTCGCTGATCGCGCAGGCGTGGTCGGACGCGCGGGAGCCCGAGGAGGCCGTCGCCGGCCGGCGGGGGCGGGTGCCGTTCTCCGGGCACACCGACGAGGCGCTGGCCCTGATCGGCGTGGCGGACTACGCGGCGCTGGTCGACTTCGCGGGCGCCGACGAGCCGCTCGGCCCGGACTTCCTGCGGCTGCCGATCGGCGTGGCGGAGGACGGCCGGCCGGTGCTGCTGGATCTGAAGGAGTCCGCCCGGGAGGGGATGGGCCCGCACGGAGTGCTGGTCGGCGCGCCCGCGTCGGGCAAGGGCGAGCTCCTGCGGGCGCTCGTGCTCGGGCTCGCGGCCCGGCACTCCGTCGCCCGGTTCAACGTGCTGCTGATGGACTTCAAGGGCGGCGCGGCCTTCGCCGGGCTGGACGGGCTGCCGCACGTCGCCGGGCACGTCGCCAACCTCGCCGAGGACCCGGCCCTGGTCGACCGGCTGCGGGACGCGCTCGGCGGCGAGCTGGCCCGCCGGCAGGAGCTGCTGCGGTCCGCCGGCACGCTGCCGAACTGGTGGGCGTACGAGCAGGCCAGGGCGGCCGGTGCGGAGCTGGTGGAGCTGCCGGTGCTGCTGGTCGTCTGCGACGAGTTCGCCGACCTGCTCACCGTCCAGCCGGACCTGGGCGAGCTGTTCGCCCGGATCGGCCGGGTCGGCCGCGCGCTGGGCGTGCACCTGCTGCTGGCCGGCCAGCGGGTCGAGGAGAGCCGGCTGCGCGGGCTGGACAACTACCTGTCGTACCGGATCGCCCTGCGGACGTTCACGGCGCAGGAGAGCCGGCTGGTGATCGGGGTGCCCGACGCGTACGGGTTGCCGTCGCTCCCCGGGAGCGGCTACCTGCGCACCGGGTCGGGTGATCCGGTCCGGTTCCGGGCGGCGTACGTTTCGGGGCCGGTGGGCCTGCGCACCGGCTACGCGGAGCCGCCGCCGCCCGATCTGGCCGGGCACAGCCTCGCGGACGTCGTGGTGGGCCGGCTGCGCGGCGCTGGACCCCGTGCCCGGCAGGTCTGGTTGCCGCCGCTGGACGCCTCGCCCACCCTGGGTGGGCTGCTGCCGCCGGTCGACCTGAGCGCCCCCGGGCCGCCGGCCCACCTGCCGGGGTTCCTCGCCGTGCCCGTCGGGGTCGTCGACCGACCTTACGAGCAGCGTCGCGACCCGCTGACGGTGGAGCTGGCCGGCGCGGGCGGGCACGTCGCCGTGGTGGGCGCGCCGCTGACCGGCAAGAGCACGCTGGTGCTGACGGTGGTGGCCGCGCTGGCCCTGACCCACAGCCCCCGGGAGGTGCAGTTCTTCTGCCTCGACTTCGGCGGCGGGCGGCTGGGCGTCCTCGCCGGGTTGCCGCACGTGTCCGGGGTGGCCGGGCGGCGTGACGTCGAGGCGGTGGGCCGGACCGTCGCCGAGGTGCTGGGGATCCTCGACCGGCGCGAGGACCGGTTCGCGGAGCTGGGGATCGAGTCCATGGCGGCCTACCGCCGCCTGCGCGCCGAGGGCGCGCATCCCGACGACCCGTTCGGCGACGTGTTCCTCGTGGTCGACGGCTGGCCGACGCTGCGGCGGGAGCACGAGGAGCTGGAGGAGGCCGTCGCCGACGTCGCCGTCCGCGGGCTGACCTACGGGGTGCACCTGCTCGTCACCTCCGGCCGCTGGGGCGACTTCCGGCCCGGTCTGCGGGACCGCCTCGAAACCCGGTTGGAGCTGCGCCTCGCCGACCCGTACGAGTCGGAGATGGGCCGGCGGGCGGCGGCGAACGTCCCGGAGCGGTCCCCCGGGCGCGGCCTCGCGGGCGATCGGGCGCACTTCCTGGCCGCCCTGCCGCGCGTCGACGGCCGCGACGGCGTCGCCGACCTGGCGGAGGCGACGGCCGAGCTGGTGGCGGGGGTGGCCGCGGCGTGGCCGGGGGAGGCGGCGCCGCCGGTGCGGCTGCTGCCGCTGCGGCTGACGGTCGCCGAGCTGGACCGCGCGTGCCCCGCCGGGGAGCGGGGCCTGCCGATCGGGCTGGACGAGGCGACGCTGGGCCCGGTGGTGCTCGACCCGGCGACCGACCCGCACCTGGTCGTCTTCGGCGACGCCGAGTGCGGCAAGACGAACCTGCTCCGGCTCGTCGCCCGGCAGGTCGCCGCGCGTCACTCCCCGGCCGAGGCCCGGCTGGTGCTCGCCGACTACCGGCGGGGCCTGCTCGGCGCCGTCGAGGGGGAGCACCTGCTCGACTACGCCCCCTCCGAGCAGTCCTTCGCCCAGACGGTCGCGGAGATCCGTGCCGTCCTGCACGAACGGCTCCCGGGCCCGGACGTCACCCCGCAGCAGCTACGCGAACGGAGCTGGTGGCGGGGCCCGGAGCTGTTCGTCCTGGTGGACGACTACGACCTCATGGCGGCGGGCGGGACCAACCCGCTGAACGCCCTGCGGGAGCTGCTGCCGGTGGCGGGGGACGTCGGCCTGCACGTGGTGCTGGCCCGGCGGAGCGGCGGGGCGGGGCGCGCGATCTACGAGCCGGTGCTGCAGACCCTGCGGGAGCTGGGCTCGGCCGGGCTGCTGATGTCGGGCGACCGGGGGGAGGGGGCGATCCTCGGGAGCCTGCGCCCGCGTCCGCTGCCGCCGGGCCGGGGGGTGCTGGTCCGCCGCCGGGAGGGGCAGCAGTTGATCCAGACCGCGCTCGTGGAGGCGTGATCGTCAACCTCGGGTTGACGATCCGAGGTGCGTCAACCTATGGTTGACGCATGACGGAATACGCCCAGCTTCCCAGTTCGGTCCGGCTCGACGACCTCATCGCGGGGATCAAGAAGGCCCGCCCCGACGTGCTCGACCAGCTCGCCGACGCGGTCGTGGTCGCCGACCACCTCGGCGACATCGCCGATCACCTCATCGGCCACTTCGTCGACCAGGCCCGCCGCTCCGGCGCGTCCTGGACGGAGATCGGCCGCAGCATGGGGGTCAGCAAGCAGGCCGCCCAGAAGCGTTCCGCCGCCAAGGCGGAGACCGCCGCCACGCTCGACCCGAGCGCCGGTTTCGGCCGGTTCACCCCGCGCGCCCGCAACGTGGTGCTGGCCTCGCAGGAGGAGGCGCGCGCCGCCGGCAACGCCGAGATCACCCCGGGACACGTCGTGCTCGGCCTGCTCGCCGAGCCGGAGGGACTGGCGGCCGCGTTGATCGCGGCCCGGGGCGTACCCCTGGAGCGGGTCCGGGAGGCCGTCACCGCGACCCTGCCGGTGCAGGCCGACGTGGTCCCGGAGCTGGTCCCCTTCGACGCGCGGGCCAAGAAGGTCCTGGAGCTGACGTTCCGGGAGGCGCTGCGTATGGGGCACAACTACGTCGGCACGGAGCACATCCTGCTCGCACTGCTGGAGGAGGAGGGCGGCGACGGCGTGCTCGGCGGGCTCGGCCTGGAGAAGGACGCCATGGAGTCCGCCGTGGAGGGCGCGCTGGCCGAGCTGACCCGCAAGCGGGCCTGAACCGCGTCGGGCACGCGCCACGGGGGTGCGTGCCCGACGTGCGGCGGGGATCAGTCTTCGGCGGGGAAGCCGTAGCGGGCCGCGTGCTCCGGGTCGGCCGGGTCGACCTGCCGGATGCCGGCGTCGGCGAGCCGCTTGTTCACCTCGTCGAGCTGCTCCCGGACCAGCCGGGCCTCCTCCTCGGTGACCCGCCCCCGGTGCGGCTTGCCGGCGTGCTCGATGGTGCCGTAGTCGACCTTCTCGGCGCCCTTGCGGGCCTTCGGCGGGCGCACCCGCTCGGCGGTCTTCAGCAACTGGGCCATCGGCACGTCGGTGGCCATCGCGTCGAACTCGCTGGCCGTCAGCACCACCCGGCGGGGCTCGCCGCCGCCGTGCCGGTCGTGGATCTCGACCACCGCGACGTCCAGGGCCGCGTCGTCGATGCTCTCCACCTCCGTCGCGGTGGCGTCCAGCTGCACGGGCCCGGCGACCAGGTCGGGGTGCTCCAGCACCACGACGCGGACCACCTCGTCGTCCGGCTGCAGAACGGTGCCGCTGAAGTCGGAGACGTGGATCGTCTTCTTGCCCATGCGCGGAGCTTCTCCTGTCGGTGACCGGTTGTCGGACCAGAAGAAATTACCCGACAGGTGTGCGAAAGGACGGGCTGGACCGGACGGGTGTGTCGCCGCGGCGGCACGCCGCGCCGGGGGCGTGGGGCGCCGCCTACGATCACCGGGTGGACACCCCGGTCGCCGCCCCGCCGCCCCGGACCGAGGCCGAGGCGCTCGCCGTGCAGGACCGGCTGCGCCCGCTGGTGGACCTCACCGGGCCGGGACCCGCCGCGCCCGCGACGGTGGCCGGCCTCGACGTCGCGTACGCCGAGAGCGGCGACCGGCTCGCGGCGGCCGTCACCGTGCTGGACGCCCGGACGCTGGCCGTGGTGGACCAGGCGGTGAGCGTGGGCCGGCCCGCCTTCCCGTACGTCCCCGGGCTGTTCGCCTTCCGGGAGCTGCCCGCCCTGCTGGCGGCGTTGGAGCTGCTGACCGTCCGCCCCGAGCTGCTGGTCTGCGACGGGCACGGGCTGGCCCATCCGCGCCGGTTCGGGCTCGCCTGCCACCTGGGCGTGGTCACCGGCCTGCCGGCGATCGGGGTCGGCAAGACGCCGCTGGTGGGCCGGTGGGAGCCGCCGGCCGGGGCGCGTGGCGCCTGGTCCCCGCTGTGCGACGGCGGGGAAGTGGTGGGCCGGGTGCTGCGCACGAGGGACGGCGTGAAGCCGGTCTTCGTGAGCGTCGGGCACCGGATGGGGCTGGAGAACGCGTGCGCCCGGGTGCTCGCGCTGACCCCCCACTACCGGCTGCCGGAGACCACCCGCACCGCCGACCGGCTCTGCCGCGCCGCGCTCGCGAGCCGCAGCGGGGTGTGAGAAGGGAACCCTTCTCTACCGCAGGCGTCAACAAGGGGCCCCGCCTTTCCGCGCCGAGCCGCGATCGGCGACCGGTAGTAACCTGACCCGCGGACCCGGAAGGGAGAAACGGCGGTGATCATGGCGCTACGTCGGCACGCGACGCGGCTCGCGGCGGTCTGCGTGATGCTGGGCGGCCTGGTGGCCGCCGGGGCGTCGCCGGCCCTGGCCGAGGGCGACTCGGTGCGGGTGCGCGCCACCGACAGCTTCCGGCCGGGCGGCTCGCCCGGCGCGGTCAACGTCGAGGTGCGCAAGCGCACCGAGGGCTGCGTGGTGCTGCGCACCGGGCTGGGCCTGAGTCTCGCCGGCCTCGCCGCCAACCAGGTCACCGCGCAGGTGAGCCTCGGGGGCCGCTGGGTCCCGGTGCCGGTCTCCGGCGGCGGGGGAGCGGTCGCCACGGGCCGGTCCGCCCCGACGAACCCGACCCTGTGCAAGGGCAAGGGCGTCACCATGCGCTACCGGCTGACGTTCGCGGCGGGGGCACCGGGCGGCCGGCTCACGGTGGTCGGCGAGGCGCTCGACGGGCGGGGCCGGGCCATCGGCCGGGACGCCGTCGCGGCCAAGGTGGTCGGGCCGCGGGCCGCGAGCCCGTCGCCCACCCCGAGCCGCAGCCCGTCGCGGTCGCCGAGCCCGAGCCCGAGCCCGACGGCGGAGCCCACGACGGACGCGCCGACGGCCGGGGAGCCGACCCTGGCCGCCGTCGCCGCCGAGGCCGGCGGGCCCGGCACCGTGGCCGCGGCCGAGGAGGGCTCCGGCGGGCTGTCCTGGATCATGCTCTTCGGCGTCGGCCTGGTCGTGCTGGGCGTCGGCCTGATCGTGCTGCTGGTGCGCCGGTCGCGGGCCGACCGGGAGCCGGCCGCCGACGCCGACGCCGTCCCCGGCGTCCCGCTGCCGCGCAACCCCGGCGGCACCACCTACCGGTCGGCGACCCCCGCGCCGCCCACGCCGGGCCGGACGCCGCCGACCCCCGGGGTGTACGGCCGGCCGGCCGCGCCACCGTCCGGCGGGGTCTACGGCGCCCGCCCCGGTCCGTCGGCCGCTCCGCCGCCCACCGGCGGGGTCTACGGCGGCGGCGCGGCGCAGCCCGCCGGCGGTGGCGGGTCGGGGCCTGGCGAGCCGCCCGCGCCCGCCGGTGGGGGCGACGCGACGACGATCATGCCGCGCCTGCCCGGCTGAGGCCGGCGGCCCCCCGGTGCTCCGATACGCTCAGGCCGTTGGCGACCTGCGGCGAAGGAGCGAAGCGCGTGTCTGATCTGTCCCGGATCGTGAAGGCGTACGACGTCCGTGGGACGGTGCCGGACCAATGGGACGAACGGGTCGCCGAGGCCCTGGGGGCCGCCTTCGGGCAGGTGCTCGCCGCCGCCGGTGAGCCCGGCGACGCGGTCGTGATCGCGCACGACATGCGGGCCAGCGGGCCGGGCCTGGCGGAGGCGTTCGCCGCGGGCGTCCGGGCCGAGGGCCGCTCGGTGATCGAGCTGGGGCTCGCCTCCACCGACATGCTCTACTACGCCTCCGGCACCCTCGGGCTGCCCGGGGCGATGTTCACGGCCAGCCACAACCCGGCGCAGTACAACGGCATCAAGATGTGCCGGGCCGGCGCCCGCCCGATCGGCCAGGACAGCGGGCTGGCCGAGATCCGGGACCGGGCGCAGGCCCTGCTCGACTCCGGGGCCGCCCGTCCGGCCGGCGCGCCGACGCGGCCGACGCAGCGGCGCGACCTGCGCCCGGAGTACGCGGCCCACCTGCGCAAGCTGGTCGACCTGTCCGGCATCCGGCCGCTGAAGGTCGTGGTCGACGCGGGCAACGGGATGGGCGGCTGGACGGTGCCCAGCGTCCTCGGCGACGCCGTGCTGCCCGCGCTGCCGCTGGAGATCGTGCCGCTCTACTTCGAGCTGGACGGCACCTTCCCCAACCACGAGGCCAACCCGCTGGACCCGGCCAACCTGGTCGACCTCCAGCGGGCCGTCCGCGAGCACGGCGCCGACCTGGGGCTGGCGTTCGACGGCGACGCCGACCGCTGCTTCGTGGTCGACGAGCGCGGCGAGCCGGTCTCCCCGTCGGCGATCACCGCCCTGGTGGCGGTCCGCGAGCTGGCCAAGCACCCCGGCTCCACGGTGATCCACAACCCGATCACCTCGCGCGCGGTGCCGGAGATCATCCGCGAGCACGGCGGCGAGCCGGTGGTGACCCGGGTCGGCCACTCCTTCATCAAGGCCGAGATGGCCCGCACCAACGCCGTCTTCGGCGGCGAGCACTCCGCCCACTACTACTTCCGTGAGTTCTGGTTCGCCGACACCGGCATGCTGGCCGCCATGCACGCGCTCGCGGCGCTCGGCGGGCAGGCCCTGCCCCTGTCCGAGCTGGCCCGCGAGTACGAGCGCTACGTCGCCTCCGGCGAGATCAACTCCACGGTGGCCGACCAGGCGGCGAGCATCGCGCAGGTGCGTGCCGCGTACCCGCAGGCTGCGGTCGACGAGCTGGACGGGCTGACCCTGAGCTTCCCCGACGGCGCCTGGTTCAACCTGCGCGCCAGCAACACCGAGCCGCTGCTGCGGCTGAACGTCGAGGCACCGACCGAGGAACGGATGATCTCCCTCCGCGACGAGGTGCTCGACCGGGTTCGCCGATAAGATCCCCTGCGCCGGCCGGCACCGCCGACCGCCGCCTACGCACCCGTGGAAGGAGCCGCACCGTGGCCCTGGACCCGCAGTTGCTCGAGATCCTCGCCTGTCCGGACACACACCACGCCCCCCTCGACTACGACGCGGGGGCACAGACGCTGACCTGCACCGAGTGCGGGCGGATCTTCGAGGTGCGCGACGACGTGCCGGTGCTGCTGCTCGACGAGGCGCGCGGCGGACCCGCGCAGCAGTCGTGATGGAGGGGACGGCCGGGGTCAGCGGGCACCGGCACGCCGACGAGGCCCTGCTGGACAACCCGGACGCCCTCGCCGAGCACGACCCGGGCGGCATGCTGCGGTTCATGGCCTCGGCCGGGGCGCAGGTGCGGGAGTCCGCCGCCCTGGCGGCCGAGGCCAACCTCACCGTGCTCGCCGACGAGGGCCGCCCCCGGGCGGTCGTCATCGCCGGCATCGGCACCGCCGGGCGTACCGGGGACGTGCTGGCCACGGTCGCCGGGCCGCGCTGCCCGGTGCCGGTCATCCCGCACCGCAGCGCCGGTGTGCCCGGCTGGGTGGGCGCGGCCGACGTGGTGATCGCGGTCAGCGCCTCCGGCCGCAGCCCCGAGGCGCTCGGCGCGGCCGAGGCCGCCCACCGTCGGGGGGCCCGCCTGGTCGCCGTCGGCGCGCCCGACTCGCAGTTGCAGTCGGTGGCCGAGCGGGCCCGGGCACCGTTCATCCCGGTGCCCCGCCGCGCCCCGGCCCGGGCCAGCCTGTGGGCGCTCACCGTGCCGGTTCTGCTCGCCGCCCGTACGCTCGGGCTCGTGAAGGTCAACGAGGCGGATCTCGCGGAGACGGCGGCGCGGCTCGACGCCGACGCCGACCGCTGCCGTCCCACGGCCGAGTCGTTCGTCAACCCGGCGAAGTCGCTGGCCCTGGGGCTGGCCGGCTCGGTGCCGATCGTCTGGGGCTCGTCGCCGCTGGCGACCGTCGCGGCCCGCCGGTTCGGCGACACCCTGTCGGCCAACGCCCGCTACCCGGTGGTCAGCGGGGCGCTCGGCGAGGCCGGCCGGGGCCGCGTCGGCCTGCTCGACGGTGTGTTCGGCGGGCTGGCCGAGGGGGAGCGGGACATCTTCGCCGACCCGGGCGAGTCCGACGGCGACGGCACCCGGCTGCGGCTGGTGCTGCTGCGCGACGGCGGGCTCAACGCCGAGGACGACGCCGACGAGCCGCTGGCGGTCGAGGAGCGCCGGGCCGACGCCGTGCAGACGCTCGCCGAGCGGCGCGGGGTCCGCTGCGACGTGGTGACGGCCGAGGGTGGCTCCGCGCTGGAGCGGCTCGCCTCGCTGGTGGCGGTGCCCGACTTCGCCTCCGTCTACCTCGCCCTGGCACACGGGCTGGACCCGATGGCGGTTCCGGCCATCACCGAGATGAAGGAGCTGGCAAACCAGTGAGCACGTGCGGCATCGAACGGGGACAGCGGTGAGCGCCAACGGCGGCACGAAGGCGATCGTCGCGGCCCTGCTGGCCAACGTCGGCATCGCGGTCACGAAGTTCATCGCGTTCCTGTTGACGGGCTCCTCGTCGATGCTCGCCGAGTCGATCCACTCGGTGGCCGACTCGGGCAACCAGGGCCTGCTGCTGCTCGGCGGCAAGCGGGCCCGGCGCGAGGCCACCCCGCAGCACCCCTTCGGGTACGGCCGGGAGCGCTACGTCTACGCGTTCATCGTGGCCATCGTGCTGTTCAGCCTCGGCGGCCTGTTCGCGCTCTACGAGGCGTGGCACAAGGCGGCCGACCCGCACCCGATCGAGAGCTGGCAGTGGGTGCCGGTCGTCGTCCTGGTGGCGGCGATCGTGATGGAGAGCTTCTCCTTCCGCACGGCGATCGTGGAGTCGAACCTCATCCGGGGCAACCAGTCCTGGGTGCGGTTCATCCGCCGGTCCAAGGCCCCCGAGCTGCCGGTGGTGCTGCTGGAGGACTTCGGTGCGCTGGTCGGTCTGGTCTTCGCCCTGTTCGGCGTCGGGATGACCCTGATCACCGGCAACGGCATGTGGGACGCGGCCGGCACGGCGATGATCGGCGTCCTGCTGGTGGTCATCGCGGTCACCCTGGCGATCGAGACCAAGAGCCTGCTGCTCGGCGAGGGCGCCGAGGCGACCGACGTGGCGACCATCGAGCGGGCCGTCACCGACGGCCCGGAGGTGGAGCGGATCATCCACATGAAGACGCTCTACCTGGGCCCGGAGGAGCTGCTGGTGGCCGCGAAGATCGCGGTGCCGGCGTGCGAGAGCGCCGAGGAACTGGCCCGGGGGATCAACGCCGTCGAGGCGCGGATCCGGGCGGCCGTCCCGGTCGCCCGGGTGATCTACCTGGAGCCGGACATCTGGTCCGCCACCGCGCAGCGGGCCGGCACCGGCGCCGCCGCGCACACCGCCGTCGCCACGCCGGAGGCCGCCACGCCGCAGGCGGCGGTGGCCGGCGCGGACGAGTCGCACGCCGGGGGCTGACCATGGAACAGCTGCACGGCCCGATCCGGGACTACGCCTGGGGTTCGCGCTCGGCGATCGCCGGGTTGCAGGGGCGGTCGGTGCCGAGCCCCGGGCCGGAGGCGGAGCTGTGGTTGGGCGCGCACCCGGGCGCCCCGGCCAGCGTGCAGCGCGACGGCGAGCCGGTGAGCCTGCTCGACGTGTTGGCGGCTGAGCCGGGGCGCTGGCTCGGTGAGCGGTCGGTGCGCCGCTTCGGCCCCCGGCTGCCGTTCCTGCTCAAGGTGCTCGCCGCCGACACCCCGCTGAGCCTGCAGGCGCACCCCGACGCGGAGCAGGCCCGCGCCGGGTACGCGGCCGACGCGGCGCGTCCGGCGGGGGAGCGCAACTACGTCGACCCCCACCACAAGCCGGAGCTGCTGGTCGCGCTCACGCCGTTCTCGGCGCTGTGCGGCTTCCGCGACCCGGCGGTGTCGGCCGCGGCGCTGACCGCCTTCGGCGTACGGGCGCTGGAGCCGGTGGTGGCGGCGCTGCACGAGGGTCCGGCGGGGCTGCGGGAGGCCGTCCGGCTGCTGCTGAGCTGGCCGGAGGCCGAGCGGGCGGGGCTGGTGGAGGCCGTGCTCGCCGCGGAGGCCGCCGGGCCGGACGCGGCGCTGGCGCACGCGCTGGCCGCCCACTATCCCGGCGACCCGGGGGTGCTGGTGGCGCTGCTGCTGCACCACGTGCGGCTCGCGCCGGGGGAGGCGATCTGGATGCCGGCCGGCAACCTGCACGCCTACCTGCGCGGCACCGGCGTGGAGATCATGGCGGCCAGCGACAACGTGCTGCGCGGCGGCCTGACCCCGAAGCGGGTCGACGTCGACGAGCTGCTGCGGGTGCTGCGCTTCGAGGTGCTCGGCGACCCTCTGGTGACCCCGGAGCAGGTGGCCCCGGGCGTGGTGCGCTGGCCGGTGCCGGTCGACGACTTCGCGCTGTACCGGTCGGTCGTGGCCGGTGCGCCGGTGCGGCTCGCGGTGCCGGGGCCCCGCGTGGTGCTCTGCCGCGCCGGGAAGGTCTCGGCCGACGACGGGACGGGCGCGGTGACCCTCGCCCCAGGGCAGGCCGCGATCGGCCCCGCCGACGCGGGGCCGCTCGTCCTCGACGGCGAGGGCGAGGCGTTCGTGGCGACCAGCGGGTTGGACCGAGGCGCCCTCGGGGCCGGCTAAAGCCGGGCTTGGGTCCGGCTTGGCCGGGCCTGTCTCCGGCTCGTCCGGCCTGCCTGCGGCGGGGCGGCCGACAGTGGCGGGTGAGGCGGGGCCGGCCTGGCGGATCCGACGACACAAATCGGGAATTTCCGAAATGGCTTGACGATGTGCTGTCTCCGGGTAACTTCTTAGGTGCGCAGCGTCACCGCGACGAAGGTCCGGCGGCGCGCGGGGAACCAAACCGGGGGGATGCACGGGGCGGCCGGACCGTGGGCGGACAGTCCGCTCGCGACCGACCGCCCCGTGCGCTGTCCGTCTCCGCGCGTAAGGTGGAGGGTCGCGCAGCACTTCGTTCGTTCGACAGGAGCTTCCATGACCAGCACCCTCCCGGCGGCCCACCACGGCACGCCGTCCGAGGCCCGGCCGAGCACCCTCGCCGAGGGCGACTACAAGGTGGCGGATCTGTCGCTCGCCGAGTTCGGGCGCAAGGAGATCCAGCTCGCCGAGCACGAGATGCCGGGCCTGATGGCGATCCGCCGCGAGTTCGCGCAGGCGCAGCCCCTCGCCGGGGCGCGCATCACCGGCTCCCTGCACATGACGATCCAGACCGCCGTGCTGATCGAGACCCTGGTCGCGCTCGGCGCGCAGGTCCGCTGGGCGTCGTGCAACATCTTTTCCACCCAGGACCACGCCGCCGCCGCGATCGTCGTCGGCCCGGACGGCACCCCCGACGCGCCGGCCGGCGTCCCGGTCTACGCCTGGAAGGGCGAGAGCCTCCAGGAATACTGGTGGTGCACCGAGCGGGTGCTCGACTGGCCCGACGGCCAGGGCCCCAACATGATCCTCGACGACGGTGGCGACGCGACCCTGCTCGTGCACAAGGGCGTCGAGTTCGAGAAGTCCGGTGTCGTGCCGCCGGTGGAGTCGGCCGACTCCGAGGAGTACGCGGTCATCCTGGAGGTGCTGCACCGCTCCCTCGCCTCCGACGGGCAGCGGTGGACCCGGATCGCCGCCGGCATCAAGGGCGTGACCGAGGAGACCACCACCGGCGTGCACCGGCTCTACGAGATGCACCGCGCCGGCACGCTGCTCTTCCCGGCCATCAACGTCAACGACTCGGTCACCAAGAGCAAGTTCGACAACAAGTACGGCTGCCGCCACTCGCTGATCGACGGCATCAACCGGGCCACCGACGTGCTGATCGGCGGCAAGATGGCCGTCGTGCTCGGCTACGGCGACGTGGGCAAGGGCTGCGCCGAGTCGCTGCGCGGCCAGGGCGCCCGGGTCGTGGTGACCGAGGTCGACCCGATCTGCGCCCTCCAGGCGGCGATGGACGGCTACCAGGTCTCCACCCTGGACGACGTCGTCGAGCAGGCCGACATCTTCATCACCGCCACCGGCTGCTTCGACGTCATCACCAACGAGCACATGGCCCGGATGAAGCACCAGGCCATCGTCGGCAACATCGGGCACTTCGACAACGAGATCGACATGGCCGGCCTGGCCAAGCGTTCCGACGTCGAGCGGATCAACATCAAGCCGCAGGTCGACCTGTGGCGGTTCGCCGACGGGCACGCGATCATCGTGCTCTCCGAGGGGCGCCTGCTGAACCTGGGCAACGCCACCGGCCACCCGAGCTTCGTGATGTCGAACTCGTTCGCCAACCAGACGATCGCCCAGATCGAGCTGTTCACCAAGACCGAGGAATACCCGATCGGCGTCTACGTGCTGCCGAAGCACCTCGACGAGAAGGTCGCCCGGCTGCACCTGGACGCGCTCGGCGCGAAGCTGAGCACGTTGACCAAGGAGCAGGCCGCCTACCTGGGCGTCTCCCCGGAGGGCCCGTTCAAGCCGGAGCACTACCGGTACTGAGCCAGAACGACAGGGACCGGGTCGGCCGCGCGGCGGCGGGCCCGGTCCCTTCGCGTACGGGGGCCGCGGCGGCGGCCCCGCGGTGCGCCGTGGCCGGGCGGGTGACGTGGCGAAGAACAACTTGACGGAGCCGGGTCGACGGGAGGAAGGTATGGCTGCCCTAAGTTAACCGAGGCAACCTGATCGATCACGGAGCACCGATGTTCGCCACCTACCTGATCGGCCTGCGCGAGGGCCTGGAAGCGACCCTCGTGGTCAGCATCCTGGTCGCCTTCCTCGTGAAGTCGCAGCGCCGGGACCGGCTGCCGCAGGTGTGGGGCGGCGTCGGGCTCGCGGTGGCGCTGTCGGTGCTCTTCGGCTGGCTGATCGAATACACCTCGACCTCGCTGCTGGCCCGCTCGGAGGACCGGGAGCTGTTCGAGGCGGTCACCTCGGTGGCGGCCGTCGTCTTCGTCACCTGGATGATCTTCTGGATGCGCCGGGCGGCCCGCACGATCGCCGGCGAGCTGCGCGGCCGGCTCACCGAGGCGCTCGCGGTCGGCTCCCTCGCGGTCGCCGGGATGGCCTTCCTCGCGGTGATCCGCGAAGGGCTGGAGACCGCGCTCATCTTCTACTCCGCCGCCCAGGGCGCGGCCGGCGACAGCGGCCCGCTGCTGGCCCTGCTCGCCGGCATTGCCAGCGCCGTGGCGATCGGCGTGGGCCTCTACTTCAGCGCCCTGCGGATCAACCTGTCGACGTTCTTCACCTGGACCGGCGCGCTGCTGATCCTGGTCGCCGCCGGCATCCTCAAGTACGGCGTGCACGACTTCCAGGAGGCCGGGGTCCTGCCGGGCCTCAACGACCTGGCCTTCGACATCAGCGCGACGCTCGACCCGAGCACCTGGTACGCCGCCCTGCTCGCCGGGATGTTCAACGTGACCCCCGCCCCGAGCGTGCTGGAGACGGTCGCGTGGGTCGCGTACGCGGTGCCGGTGCTGGTGCTCTTCCTGCGCCGCCCCGCCCCTCCCGCCGGCGCGAGCGCGCCCACCCCGTCGGCGGGTTCCGCCGGCGTCACCGAGCCCACCGGAACGGCGCCCGCGTCGCCGCGCGCCTGACCATCCCGAGGAGAAACCCCGATGCGTACCACCCGCTTCCTGGTGCTCGCCGCCGCCGGCGCGCTCGCCACCACCGGCCTCGCCGCCTGCGGCGGGCAGGAGAAGGACGCTGGCACGGCCGACGGCGGCCCGATCGCCGTCAAGGCGAGCGACACCGCCTGCGAGGTCGGCCGGACCGAGCTGGCCGCCGGCCAGACCGTCTTCGAGGTGACGAACTCCGGCGCGAAGGTGACCGAGTTCTACGTCTACGCCGCCGGGGACCGGGTGATGGGCGAGGTCGAGAACATCGCCCCCGGGCTCAAGCGCGAGCTGCGCGTGGAGCTGCCCGCCGGGACGTACGAGACGGCCTGCAAGCCCGGGATGAGCGGCAAGGGGATCCGGGGGGCGCTGAAGGTCAGCGGCACCGCCGCGACCGTCGCCCCCGACGCCGCGCTGGCCGAGGCCACCGCGAGCTACCAGCGGTACGTGAACAGCCAGACCGCCGCGCTGCTGACGAAGACCGAGGAGTTCGTCACCGCCGTCAAGGCCGGCGACGTGGCGAAGGCCAAGGCGCTGTACCCGGTGGCCCGCACCTACTGGGAGCGGATCGAGCCGGTCGCGGAGAGCTTCGGCGACCTCGACCCGAAGATCGACGGCCGCGAGGAGGTCGTCGAGGAGGGCATGGAGTTCACCGGCTTCCACCGGATCGAGAAGGACCTGTGGACCACCGGCGACATCAGCAAGGACGGCCCGATCGCCGACCGGCTGCTCACCGACGTCAAGGCGATCGTCGCCAAGGCCAACGCCGAGAAGCTCACCCCGCTCCAGCTCGCCAACGGCGCGAAGGCGCTGCTCGACGAGGTCGCCAGCGGCAAGATCACCGGCGAGGAGGAGCGGTACTCGCACACCGACCTGTGGGACTTCAACGCCAACCTGGAGGGCTCGAAGGCCGCCATCGCGGCGCTGCGCCCGGCCCTGGAGCAGCGCGCCCCCGAGCTGGTCACCCAGCTCGACGCCGAGTTCGCCAACGTGGAGACGGCGCTCGGCAAGCACCGCGACGGTGACGGCTGGAAGCTGCACACCGCGCTGAGCAAGGCCGAGCTGAAGGAGTTGTCCGACAGCATCAACGCGCTGGCCGAGCCGATCAGCAAGGTCGCCGCGGTCGTCGCCCGGTGACGTACGTCCCCGGCGCACGCGCCGACGAGCAGGAAGGGGTGCAGCGATGAGCGCGAGCAGGCTGTCCCGGCGGCGGGCGATCACGCTCGCCGGCGCGGGGGTCGCCGGGGTGGCGGGCGTCGCCGCCGGGGCCGGCGCTCTGGTCCGGGGCGGGGCGGAGCACGCCTCGGCGAATCAGGGCGCGGCGGCCGGTGCGGTGCCCTTCCACGGCGAGCACCAGGCCGGCATCACCACCCCGGCCCAGGACCGGCTGCACTTCGTCGCCTTCGACGTGGTCACCAAGGACCGGGCCCGCCTGGTCGAGCTGCTCGGCGAGTGGACGGCCGCCGCCGCCCGGATGACCGCCGGGAAGGACGCCGGGGTGATCGGCGCGGTCGGCGGCGTGCCGGAGGCCCCGCCGGACGACACCGGCGAGGCGCTCGGGCTGCCCCCGTCCCAGCTCACCCTCACCGTCGGCTTCGGGCCGACGCTGTTCCGCGACGCCCAGGGGCGGGACCGGTTCGGCCTCGCCGACCGCCGGCCCGCCGCGCTGGTCGACCTGCCGCACTTCGCCGGGGACGCGCTGCGGCCGGAGATCTCCGGCGGCGACCTCTGCGTGCAGGCCTGCGCCAACGACCCCCAGGTGGCGGTGCACGCCATCCGCAACCTGGCCCGCATCGGCATGGGCGTGGTCAGCGTCCGCTGGTCGCAGCTCGGGTTCGGGCGCACCTCGTCGACCTCGACGGGGCAGGCGACCCCGCGCAACCTGTTCGGCTTCAAGGACGGCACGGCCAACCTCAAGGCCGAGGACGGCGGGCTGCTGCGCGAGCACCTGTGGGTGCAGCCCGGCGACGGCCCGGACTGGATGACGGGCGGGTCGTACCTGGTCACCCGGAAGATCCGGATGCTCGTCGAGACCTGGGACCGCAGCTCGCTGGTCGAGCAGGAGCAGATCGTCGGCCGGGCCAAGGGCAGCGGCGCGCCGCTGGGCAAGGGCGACGAGTTCGACGAGCCCGACTTCGCCGCGAAGGGCGACGACGGCCAGCCGATGATCGCCGCGACGTCGCACGTGCGGCTGGCCCACCCCGACGCCAACGACGGGGCGCGGCTGCTGCGGCGGGGCTACAACTTCGTGGACGGCTCCGACGGGCTGGGCCGGCTCGACGCCGGGCTGTTCTTCATCGCCTACCAGCGGGACCCGCGCAAGCAGTTCGTGCCCATCCAGACCCGGCTGGCCCGCAACGACGCGATGAACGAGTATCTGCGGCACGTCTCCAGCGGCATCTTCGCCTGCCCGCCCGGCGTACGCGACGGCGGCGACCACTGGGGGCGGGCCCTGTTCGGCTGACGAGGTGGCCCGCCCGGCGACTCCCGGGACGGTGCCGGTCCCACCGACCGGAACGGGGATGGAAGTATAGATCCCATGAGAGCCCGGGTACTGGTGGTCGACGACGACCCCGCGCTCGCCGAGATGCTCGGCATCGTCCTGCGCAGCGAGGGTTTCCTGCCCTCGTTCGTCGCCGACGGGGAACGGGCGCTGGCCGCGTTCCGGGAGAACCGGCCCGACATCGTCCTGCTCGACCTGATGCTGCCCGGCATGAGCGGCATCGACGTGGCGCGGGCGATCCGGGGCGAGTCGGGCGTGCCGATCGTGATGCTGACGGCCAAGAGCGACACGGTGGACGTGGTGCTCGGCCTGGAGTCCGGCGCGGACGACTACGTGGTCAAGCCGTTCAAGCCCAAGGAGCTGGTGGCCCGGATGCGGGCCCGGCTGCGCCGGGGCGAGGACGTGGCCCCCGAGCTGCTGACCATCGGTCCGCCCGGCAACCAGATCAGCATCGACGTGCCGGCACACACGGTGAGCCGCAACGGCGAGGAGGTGAAGCTGACGCCGCTGGAGTTCGACCTGCTGGTCGCGCTCGCCCGCAAGCCGCGTCAGGTCTTCACCCGCGAGGTGCTGCTGGAGCAGGTCTGGGGCTACCGGCACGCCGCCGACACCCGGCTGGTCAACGTGCACGTGCAGCGGCTGCGGGCCAAGATCGAGCCGGATCCGGAGCGGCCGGAAATCATCCTGACGGTGCGGGGCGTGGGCTACAAGGCGGGCACGGGATAGCCTTGGTCGCACTGTGACCACCTCCCCGCCTCCCGGTCCCGCACCCACCGTCACCCGCCGGCCACCCGCCGCGCGGGAGCTGTGGCGCGCGCTGTCCGGGCGGGTGGCGCGGCTGCTGGCGGGCGCGCACCAGACGTGGCGCCGCTCGCTCCAGCTCCGGGTGGTGACCATCACACTGGTCACGTCCAGCCTGCTCGTGGGCGGTTTCGCCTACCTCATCGCCGACAAGATCACCAACATCCTGCTGGAGAACGCCGAGACCGACGTCCGGCTGCGGCTCAGCAGCGGCAGCGACTACGCGGCCAAGCAGTTCAGCCTGTTCAGCCAGGCGCAGGAGGCCCAGCTCCAGGACACCATCGACGGCACGGTCAACTACCTGGCCGGCGGCGACCCGCAGCAGACCAGCGGGGTGGTGGTGGCGATCACCGCCGACAACTACACCGGGATCATCGAGCCGCGCTTCTCGCCCGACGTCGACGTCCGCCCGCTGATCAGCCGGGAGCTGCGGGCCACCGTCGCCGACGGCAACATCGCCAGCCAGATCCGCACCGGCCGGCTCACCGGCGACACCACGAAATACCTGGTGTACGGCTCCCCGGTGCCGACCCGGTTCGGCCAGGTGGAGCTCTACTACCTCGTCCCGCTGACCCGGCAGGACGCCACGGCGACCGATGCCCGGGCCACCGTGGTGGCCACCGGGGCGGCCCTGGTGCTGCTGCTCGGCCTGCTCGCCGCCCTGGTGACCCGGCTGGTGGTGACGCCCGTGCGGGTGGCCGCCCGCACTGCCCAGCGGCTCTCCGCCGGCCTGCTCGACCAGCGGATGGTGGTCAACGGCGAGGACGACCTGGCGCTGCTGGCCGCCTCGTTCAACCAGATGGCGACCAACCTGCAACGGCAGATCCTCCGGCTGGAGGAGATGTCCCGGTTGCAGCGCCGGTTCACCTCCGACGTCTCGCACGAGCTGCGCACCCCGCTGACCACCGTCCGGATGGCCGCCGACCTGATCTTCGCCGAGCGGGAGGAGTTCGAGCCGGCCGTCGCCCGCAGCGCCGAGCTGCTCCAGGCCGAGCTGGACCGCTTCGAGGAACTGCTCACCGACCTGCTGGAGATCAGCCGGTTCGACGCCGGGTTCGCCATGCTGGACGCCGAGCCGACCGACCTGGTCCCGGTCGTGCACCGGGTCGCCGACCGGCTGGCCGGGCTGGCCGAGCGGGTCGGCGTCACCATCGACCTCGACCTGCCGGACGCCCCGGTGATCGCCGAGGTGGACCCGCGCCGCGTCGAGCGGGTGCTGCGCAACCTGGTCGGCAACGCCGTCGAGCACGGCGAGGGCAAGCCCGTCCGGATCACCCTCGGCCAGGACCGGGCGGCCGTCGCGGTCACCGTCCGCGACCACGGGGTCGGCCTCAAACCGGGCGAGGAGAAGCTGGTCTTCAACCGTTTCTGGCGGGCCGACCCGTCCCGGGCGCGGCAGACCGGCGGCACGGGCCTCGGCCTGTCCATCAGCCTGGAGGACGCCCGGCTGCACGGCGGCTGGCTGGAGGCGTGGGGCGCGCCCGGCCAGGGCGCCCAGTTCCGGCTCACCCTGCCGGCCCGGGCCGGCGACCGGCTGACCACGTCGCCGCTGCGGCTGGTGCCCGCCGACGCGACCCTGCCCTTCGGCGGCCCCCGGGCCGGCGGGCTGCTCGCCATCGGCCCCGGTCCCGGCGGCGCCCTGGCCATCGGCCCGGCGGCGGGGGCCGAGGGCCGGGCGGAGGTGGGCTCGTGACCCGCCGCCGGCTCGCCGCGCTGCTCGCCGGGGTGCTCCTGCTCACCGGGGCGGCCGGCTGCGGCATCCCCGAGCGGTCCGAGGTCAGGGTCGACGGGCAGGTCACCGCCGCCAAGTCCGGCTCGTCGAGCTTCCGCCGGGACGAGCCGCCGAACCGCCTCGCCAGCGGCACCGACCGCGCGGCCTTCGTCACCAACTTCCTCTCCGCCGCGGCGGGGGAGGCGGACCGCGCCTACTACCGGGTCAAGCAGTTCGTCGCCCCCGAGGGGCGCAGCCGGATCCAGGAGAAGCAGCCCAGCGAGGTGGCCCTCACCGTGGTGCGGCTGCGTGAGACGCCGGTGATCACCGACAGCACCGACGGCACCAGGGTCACGCTGCGGGTGCAGCAGATCGGCCTGCTGCGCGCCGACGGCACCCTCATGCCGCCGGTGGCCACCGAGACGGAATACCGCTTCGAGCTGCGCGCCGCCGCCCAGGAGGACAAGCCGGACACCGGCTGGTACGTCGCCGACCCGCCGCCGAACGTGCTGCTGCTCAGCGACCAGGCGCTGCGCCAGTACTACCAGACCCACATCGTCTACTTCTGGAACACCGGCCGCACCCAACTGGTGCCCGACCAGCGCTACCTGCCGCTGGCCGTGCCCGACGAGCGGCGGGTCACCGAGGTGGTCAAGTGGCTGACCGCCGGGCCGTCGGAGTGGCTGGGGCCGGGCACGAGCCGGCTGCCCGACGGCACCCGACTGATCAACAACGCGACCGGGGCCGACGGGCGGTGGGAGGTCAACCTCGACATGCCCGTGGACGCGGACGACCGGCGGGTGGAGGAGTTCGTCGACCAGCTCGCCTGGTCGCTGCCGGAGCTGGACGGCCAGCTCGAACTGCGGATCCACAACCAGACCCGGGTGACCGTGCCCGACCTCGGCCAGCGTCGGCGGGACCGGCCGGCGTACCCGCTCGGCGGCAACCCGCAGCGGTTCTGCGTCTACGACGGCGCGGTGCACCCGCTCGACTTCGGCGGCGGCGAGCCACTCGGCGCCGCACCGGTCACCGAGGCCGTCAACAAGGGCGTCGTCGCCGCCGGGTTCAGCCGCTCCCATGACGAGATCCGCGCCGCGCTGGTGACCGCCGGGGCGGACAAGCGGCAGCGGCTGGTGGTCGGCGTCGGCGCGGCGCCGGTGTCGATCGTCCAGCGCGGCACCCGCACGTTCACCGCGATGGGCCAGCCGGTGTGGCTGCGCTCGCCCGCCCCCGACCGGCCGCAGGGCCTGGTGGTGGCCGACGGCGCGCTCTACCGCTTCGACTCCGGCGCCCAGTTGCGGGCCGTCCCGTTGACCGCCGAGGGCAAGGTGACGGCGGTGGCGACATCGCTGGACGGGCACCGGATCGCCGTCGTCGTCGGCGGGGCGCTGTACGTCGCGGCGGTCAACCTCAACGGCGGCGTGGTCTCCGTGGGCCCGGCCCGCCGGCTGGCCACCTCGCTGACCGACCTCTCCGCCGTCGACTGGGCGGGGGAGAACACCCTGCACCTGGCGGGCTCGGCCGGCCGTCCGGCGATCTACGACATCAGCGTGGACGGGGCCCTGGAGACGCCGCTGCGCCGCGACGTCGGCGCCCGGGTCACCCACCTGTCGTCGTACCCGCTGAACGCGGTGGCGCCGTTCCCCAACGGCAACCTGATGTACGAGGCGAACGGGGTGGCCTACCGCAACAGCCCGTTCGACACGATCAAGCGGGACGAGGTGCGGGACGTGACCCCGCCGCCGGCCGGGGCGCAGGCCGGCAACCCGACGGCCCCGTTCTTCCTCTACTGATGCGCCTCTGGGCGGACCTGACCGACCTGGTGCTGCCCGTGGAGTGCGCCGGTTGCCGCCAGCACCGGGCGGCCCGGCACGGGTTCTGCCCCGGCTGCGTGGCCACCCTGGCGGCGCTGCGCCCCCGGCCGGTACGCCCCACCCCCGCCCCGCCGGGGCTGCCCCCGTGCGTGGCCCTGGGCCCGTACGGCGGGGCGCTGCGGGAGGCGCTGCTGGCGTACAAGGAACGGGGCCGGCACGGGCTGGCCCGGCCGCTGGGTGGGCTGCTCGCCGAGGTGGTGGCCGGCGCGGTCGGCGCGGCGCGGCCGGTGCTGCTGGTCCCGGTGCCGGACACCGCGGCGGCGGCCCGCGCCCGCTACGGCGACCACCTCGGCCGGCTGGCCCGGCACGCGGCGGTCCGGCTCACCGGGGCCGGCTGGCCCGCCCGGGTGGTCCGGCCGCTGCGGGCGCTGCCCCGGCCGGACTCGGCGACCCTGGACAGCGCGGGCCGGGCCCTGGCGGCGGAGTCGGCGTTCCGGGCCCGGCCGGGCGTGGCCGCGCCTCCGGCCCGCGCCGGCTCGCCGCCGCCGGTGGTCGTCCTGCTCGACGACATCGTCACCACCGGCGTCACGCTGGCCGCCGCCGCGCGGGTGCTCACCGCGACCGGACTGTCACCATCGGTCGCCGCCGTTCTCGCGGCCACGGAGAAACGCCGGCTTCCGTGACCCAACGTAATTCTGATTCACCCGACCGTGTGTCAGCTGTGAAAATTCTGAGGCTTTGCGCGTTGGGGGGTGACTGCCGGGCGAACAGGGGTTAGCGTTTTCGTGTCGGGGGTAGGAAGGCATTCCCACCCGCCCCCGGCGGTGAGAGGAGGCGTAGCCGCACTGACCCGGTCGACGCCGAGCGTGGGGTCTCCCAGAAGGCGAGCCGACCGGGATTTCCGGATCGAAGACCGTCCGAACAAGGGAGGTCACGTGGACATCGTGGTCAAGGGCCGCAACGTCGAGGTCCCGGATCATTACCGGGTGCACGTAGCCGAGAAGCTCGCAAAGATCGAACGTTACGATCACAAGCTTATTCGCGTCGATGTCGAGTTGTTCCACGAGCGCAATCCGCGCCAGTCCGACCATTGCCAGCGGGTCGAGATAACGTGCGTTTCCCGTGGTCCGGTGATTCGGGCCGAGGCCTGCACCGACGATTTCTACAGCGCGCTCGACGCCGCGATCGCCAAGCTGGACAACCGGCTGCGCCGCGCGGCGGACCGCCGCCGGGTCCACCGGGGGCGGCACGCGCCGATCTCCGTGGCGGCGGCCACGGCCGACCTGCCGGTCGCCGGCCTCGGGGCGCCCGTCGCGGCCCTCGACGGCGCCGGCACGGCCACGGCCGTCGCCGAGCGGTTCGAGGAGGAACCCGACGACCAGCCGTGGCACATCGCCCGGGCGAAGGTCCACCCCGCCGAGCCGATGACGGTCGACGACGCGCTGTTCCAGATGGAACTGGTCGGGCACGACTTCTACCTGTTCCACGACAAGGAGTCCGGCCGCCCCAGCGTCGTCTACCGGCGACACGCCTACGACTACGGCATCATCTCCCTCGACACCTGACCCGACGGCCGCCCCGCCGACCCCTGCACGGGGTCGGCGGGGCGGCTCCGGTCAGCCGGGCGGATCCGTGGCGAGCCGGGCGTACTGGACCGAGTCGACGCGGGTGCCGTCGGGGCCGGGCAGCCGGCCGCGCAGGAGGCCCTCCCGGGTGAAGCCGGCCCGCTCCAGGACCCGCTGCGAGGCCTCGTTCTCCGGCCGGGTGCCCGCCCAGACCCGGGCCAGCCCCACCCCGTCGAACGCCCACCCCGTGACCAGGCGCACCGCCCGGGTGGCCAGCCCCCGCCCCCGCCCCGCGGGCAGCAGGCTGAAGCCGACCATCGCCTGCCCGGTCGCCTGCTCGTCGTGGTAGAGCATGCACCCGCCGGCCAGCTCGCCGGTGTGCGCGTCCACGATGGCCAGGTCGGCCGCCTCCCCGGCCAGCCAGCGGGTGCCGGCCAGCCGGCAGCGCCGCTCGACCTCGGCGGGCGTCGGGGCGCGCGGCGGCACCCGGTTCGCGACGACCTCGGGCAGGCTGTGCAGCGCGAACAACGCCCCCGCGTCGTCGGGCCCGACCGGGCGCACGGTCACCACGCCGTCGGTGAGCCGGCCGCCGGGCAGGTCGGGCAGGAGCCGGGGCACCGGGCCGGGCGGGTCGTCGACAAGGCGTACCCAGCAGACCAGATCCTGCCGGCCGCCGCCGCGCGCCAGGTTCGCCGCCCGGCGTACCCCCTCGTGCCGGAACCCGGCGGCGAGCGCGACCCGCTGGCTGGCCGTGTTCTCCGGGTGGGTGAGCAGCTCCATGCGGGCCGTGCCGTGCGCGAAGGCCGCCGCCGCGAGCGCCCGGGTCGCGGCCGTGGCCACGCCGCGACCCCGCGCCCACGGCGCGACCCAGTAACCCAGCTCCGCCTGCCCCCGCACCGGCACCAGGTTGCCCAGGCCCGCGCCGCCGAGCAGCCGGTCGGTGGCCGGGTCCGCGATCGCGTACGAGGCCCCGCCGGCAGCCCGGGCCGCCGGGGCGCCCTCGGTCACCCACCACCGGGCGTCGGCCTCCGTGTACGGGCTGGGCATGCCGGAGATGAACCGCTGGGTGAGCGGGTCGGCGCAGGCCGCCGCGACGTCCGGCACGTCCTCGACGCGGTACGGCCGCAGCCGCACCCCGTCGCCCTCGATGGTGTCGGGCAGGCGGGGCGCGCTCATGCCCCGCTCCCGGTCGGCCTGGGCGTGGTCGCGGCCAGGTCCCCGGGCAGCAGCGACGCGACCCAGGCGTCGGCCCGGGTGCCGGCGCGGGTGGGCAGGAAGCCCCGGGCGGTGCCCTCCATGGTGAACCCCGCCTTCTCGGCGACCCGGCGGGAGGCGGTGTTGCCGACGAGCGCGCGCCACTCGACGCGGGCCAGGCCGAGGGTGGTGAAGCCCCAGGCGGCCAGGGCGGCGGTGGCGGCCGGCATGTACCCCCGGCCCCGGGCGTGCGGCGCGGTCATGAAGCCGACCATGCCCTGCACCGGGTCGGCGGCGGCGATCCGCAGGTCGACCGAGGCGACGTACCGGTCTTCGTCGTCGGCGACGGTGAAGTACGCGCCGGTGCCGCGCGCCCAGGCCGCGTCGGCGACGTCGCGCCTGAACCCTTCGGCGTCCGCCCGCTCGTACGGGGCCGGCACCGTGGTCCACTCGACCGTGTGCGGGTCCCGGCAGGTCTCGGTGATCGCGTCGAGGTCGCCCTCCTCGATCGGCCGCAGCCGCAGCTCCCGCCCGGCGACGGTGGCGAACAGGGTGGGCTGCGCCCGGCCGAAGACGCCGGCCCGGCGGGCGTCGAGGGAGTCCGGCCCGGCGGGGCCCGCGCTGCCCGGTGCGGGCAGGTCCTCGGGGAACAGGGAGCCGACCCAGCCCTCCGGCCGCCCGCCCGGCGACGGGTCGGCCAGCCGCAGTTCGCCGGAGACCCGGAAGCCGGCGCGCAGCGCGGCCAGCCGGGAGGCGTGGTTGCCGATCTCGGCCTGCCAGATCAGCCGGCGCAGCCCCAGCGCGTCGAACGCCCAGCGGGCGAGGGCCCGGGTGGCCCGGGTGGCGACGCCCAGGCCCCGGGCCCACGGCGCGACCCAGTAGCCGACCTCGCCGGTGTCCGTCGTCCGGTCCACCGAGACCAGCCCGCACGAGGCGAGCAGCTCGCCGGTGGCGGCGTCGCAGACGGCGAACGGCGCGCGGGTCCCGGCCCGCCAGTCCCCGGCGCTGATCTCGCCGACGAAGGCGCGGGCGTGTTCCGGCAGGTACGGTCGCGGTACGGTGGTCCAGCGCTGGATGTCCGGATCCTGGCAGGCCCGGTGCACGGCGTCCGCATCGGCCGCCCGCCAGGGTCTCAGCAGCAGGCCGTCCTCGGTGAGCTCCACGGGTTCCACCCGAGCCATCGTGCCGGATCTTTCGCGCTGGGCGTAACCGGATATCCCGCCGCCCGGCCGGCGGTCGGAGTGTTATGTCGGTTTCTCGCCGATCAGACCGCCGCCACCAGTGACCATCGGGCCGACGAAGCGCCTACGATGGGTCGAGACTGTCTAGGGGAGCGTTGATCCGTGTCGATTCTGGAAAAGGTCCTACGCGCGGGCGAGGGCCGCATGGTGCGCCGGCTGAAGGCCATCGCCGCCGCCGTCAACTCGATCGAGGACGACTACGTCAACCTCACCGACGACGAGCTGCGGGGTCTCACGGACCAGTACCGGGAGCGGCTCGCCGACGGTGAGACCCTCGACGACCTGCTGCCGGAGGCGTTCGCCACGGTGCGCGAGGCGGCCGCCCGGGTGCTCGGCCAGCGGCCGTACGACGTGCAGGTGATGGGCGGCGCGGCGCTGCACTTCGGCAACATCGCCGAGATGAAGACCGGCGAGGGCAAGACCCTGACCTCGGTCATGGCGGTCTACCTCAACGCGCTGTCCGGCAAGGGCGTGCACGTGGTCACGGTCAACGACTACCTGGCCCAGCGCGACGCCGCCTGGATGGGCCGGGTGCACGAGTTCCTGGGCCTGACCGTCGGCGTGGTGCTGCCCAACCGGCCGGCGAGCGAGCACCGCGCGGCGTACGAGTGCGACATCACCTACGGCACCAACAACGAGTTCGGCTTCGACTACCTGCGCGACAACATGGCCTGGTCGAAGGACGAGCTGGTCCAGCGCGGCCACAACTTCGCCGTGGTCGACGAGGTCGACTCGATCCTGATCGACGAGGCCCGCACGCCGCTGATCATCTCCGGCCCGGCCGAGCACTCCGCCCGTTGGTACGGCGAGTTCGCCGGCGTGGTGGCCCGCCTCCAGCCCGGCAAGGACGGCGAGGGCGACTACGAGGTCGACTACGCCAAGCGCACCATCGCGGTGACCGAGCGCGGCGTGGCCAAGGTGGAGGACCGCCTCGGCATCGACAACCTCTACGAGTCGGTAAACACCCCCCTCGTGGGTTACCTCAACAACGCGATCAAGGCCAAGGAGCTCTACAAGCGCGACAAGGACTACATCGTCAGCGACGGCGAGGTCCTGATCGTCGACGAATTCACCGGCCGCATCCTGCACGGCCGCCGCTACAACGAGGGCATGCACCAGGCGATCGAGGCCAAGGAGGGGGTGGAGATCAAGCAGGAGAACCAGACCCTGGCCACGATCACCCTCCAGAACTACTTCCGCCTCTACGAGAAGCTCTCCGGCATGACCGGCACGGCGCAGACCGAGGCGGGCGAGTTCAACAAGGTCTACAAGGTCGGCGTGGTGACCATCCCGACCCACCGGCCGATGGTCCGGCAGGACCGGGCCGACGTCATCTACAAGACGGAGAAGGCCAAGTTCAACGCCGTCGTGGAGGACATCGCCGAGCGGCACCAGGCCGGCCAGCCGGTGCTGGTGGGCACCGTCTCGGTGGAGAACTCGGAGATCATCTCGCAGCTGCTGCGCCGCCGGGGCATCCCGCACTCCGTGCTGAACGCCAAGTTCCACGCCCGCGAGGCCGAGATCGTCGCCCAGGCCGGGCGCAAGGGCGCGGTCACGGTGGCCACCAACATGGCCGGCCGGGGCACCGACATCCTGCTCGGCGGCAACGCCGAGTTCCTCGCCGCCAACGAGCTGCGCCAGCGCGGCCTCGACCCGGCGGAGAACGAGGAGGAGTACGCCAAGGCGATGGAGGAGGTCCTGCCCAAGTGGAAGCAGGCCTGCGACGCCGAGGCGGAGGAGGTCGCCGCCGCCGGCGGGCTCTACGTGCTGGGCACGGAGCGGCACGAGTCCCGGCGCATCGACAACCAGCTGCGTGGCCGGGCCGGCCGGCAGGGTGACCCGGGCGAGTCCCGCTTCTACCTGTCCCTGCAGGACGAGCTGATGAAGCGGTTCCGGGCCGGCGCGGTCGAGGCGGTGATGGACCGCTTCAACATCCCGGAGGACGTGCCCATCGAGTCGAAGATGGTCACCCGCCAGATCAAGAGCGCGCAGGCCCAGATCGAGGGCCAGAACGCCGAGATCCGCAAGAACGTCCTCAAGTACGACGAGGTGCTCAACAAGCAGCGCCAGGTCATCTACGCCGAGCGCCTGCGGGTGCTCAACGGCGAGGACCTCTCCGACCAGGTGCGCAACATGATCGACGACGTCGTCGGCGCGTACGTCGTGGGGGCCACCAGCGACGGGTACGCCGAGGACTGGGACCTGGAGCAGCTCTGGGCCAGCCTCAAGCAGCTCTACCCGGTGGGCGTGACCCTGGACGAGCTGGAGGAGGAGCTCGGCTCCCGGGCCGGCATGGACCAGGACTTCCTGCTCGCCCGCCTCAAGGACGACGCGCACGCCGCGTACGACCGGCGCGAGGAGCAGCTCGGCACCGACGGCACCCGTGAGCTGGAGCGGATGGTGCTGCTCCAGGTCATCGACCGCAAGTGGCGCGAGCACCTCTACGAGATGGACTACCTCCAGGAGGGCATCAGCCTGCGGGCGTACGCCCAGCGCGACCCGGTGGTGGAATACCAGCGCGAGGGCTTCGACATGTTCGCCACCATGATGGACGGCATCAAGGAGGAGACGGTCGGCTTCCTCTACAACCTGGAGGTGCAGGTCCAGGAGGCCGAGCCCGAGGCCGAGGAGGTGCAGCTGCTGGAGAAGCCGGTGGAGATCAAGGCCAAGGGCCTGGGCCGCGCTCCCCAGCAGCAGGGTCTGCAATACTCCGCGCCGACCATCGACGGCGAGGCGGGTGCCGGCGCGGTCGCCGTGGAGCGGCCGGAGGAGCAGGCCCCGCCGGTGCGTAAGCCCCGCGCGGAGCGCCCGGCCCGGCCGGTCCCGCCGCCGGCCCCGGAGCCCCAGCGCGCCCCGGCAGCGTTCGGTGGCAGCGGGCAGGCGACGGCGGCCAGCTCGACCCGCCGCACGGCCCCGGGGCAGGCGGACTCGTCCGGCAACACGTCCCGCAACGCGCCCTGCCCGTGCGGCTCCGGCCGTAAGTACAAGCGCTGCCACGGCGCGGCCAACGGCGGCAACTGACCCACCGCGACACCGACGGGCCCCGGCGTTCTCGCCGGGGCCCGTCCGCGTCGGCGGGCTCCGCCGCCCAGCGTGATCGCCTGCTGGTTTGTGAGACGACACGCCGGACGAGTTCGCCAGGAACCGCAGACGATCATGGGGCTTCACCCCGGCGGGGAGCGAAAGCACCGGCGCTGACTTCAGAGGACCTGGAGGGCGGTGCACAGCCAGCGCCCCCGGCGGTGCTCCAGCCGCAGCGCCATCGCCCAGGTGCGGCCGGTGGCGGCGGTCAGGACGGCGGCGGCCTCCACGGCCGCCGGGCGGGGTTCGCAGACCCGCAGCCGGCGCAGCCGCACGGTGGGTCGGGTCGAGCGGCGGCGCACCGGGCCGGTGTGTGCGGCTGCCGTGGCCAGCTCCTGCGCCACGTCGGCCGCCCGGCCAGGCTCGGTCAGCGGGCGGATCTGCCCGGGCGGCCGGTAGCCGTTGACGATCTCCAGGCAGGTGGCGACGAACCGCTGGGCGGCCCGGGTGGCCTCCGGGGTGGCGGTCACCAGCGCGGACGGCGGCGGGGCGGTCGGGGTGGCCCGGCCGGGGCCGCCGGGGGTGGGGCGCGGGTCGTACGGCCGGCCGGTGGGCCGGCGCGGGGCGAGCCGGTGTGCCTCGAACAGGTCGAGGGCCAGCTGGGCGGCGACCGGGCGGGGGAAGCCCTCGGCCGGCTCCTCCAGGAAGGGCGGGTCGAGCGGCGGCGCGGGGCGCACCCGCACCGGGGGACGGACGGGACCGGGCCGGCGGGACTCGATCATCGCAACCCCCGATGTTTGCGTTTGCCTTCGTTTGCCTTCGACAGCATCGATTCTCGGCCACGCAGCGGCCCCGGTCAATGGCGCGGGGTGCGGGGGAGGCTACTCCGGGTCGCGGTCGGTCAGCGGGTTGCCCCGGACCCACTCGGCGGTCTCGGCGTACTTGCGCTGGATGTACTCCTCCAGCCGGGCCCGCTCGACGCGCCACTGCCCCCGGCCACCGATCTTGATCGCGGGCAGCTCGCCGCTGCGCACCATGTGGTAGACCTGCGAGTCGGACACGTTGAGCTCGGCGGCCACGTCGGAGAGCAGCAGGAACCTCGGCTCCACGGAATCTCCCGGGGTTGGGATCGTTTGCTTCAGTTTGCCACCCAATGCCGACAACGCCGCCCCGCGCCGGCCGACGCGCCACCCGGACGGCCCGCGCGGCAGCTTCCCGCCGGCCGGGTGCGCGGTGTATGACGGTCACGGCGTACGGCATGATCGGCGCCCGGGCCCACGCACGTCGGCCCGGAGGCGGAGGGAGACCACCGGTGAACGACGAGCTTGTCCGGGTGTACGTGCCGGCGATCGTGCCCATGCTCGCCCGCCTGCCCGAGCAGGGGCTGCCCGAGACGGACGCCCACGCCGTCACCCCGGCCCTGCGCGAGTGGTACGCCGAGGGCGACGAGGAGGAGCTGGAGTACGTCGCCTTCACCCGCGCCGCCCAGGACGCCCTGCTCCTGCTGCGCGACGACCCGGCCGCGCCCCGCCGCCGGGTGGTGATCTCGGTCGACGTGCCGGCGGCGGCGCTGCGCCGCACCGACGACGTGCTCGGCTCCAGCGCCGTCCGGCTGGTGCGCCCGGTGCCGGTGTCGGCCGTCGCCGCCCTGCACGTGGACGGCGACGACGCGGTCGCCGACGTGTCGGCCGCCGCCACCGTGGCCGCCGAGGCCCTGGCCGGCGACCCGGACGCCCAGTTCACCGTCGACGGCGCGGAGGACCACGAGCTGGAGTGGTACGACGTCACCGAGCTGGAGCAACTCCTCCGCGCCGCCTCCTGACCCGCGTCGCGCCCGACCGCCCCGCCGGTCCGCTGCCGCCCGGCGCACCCCTCAGCGGTCGGCGCTCGCCTCCACGGCCTCCGCCTCGTCGTCCTCCCCGGCGGCCTCGTCGTCGGGCGTCGGGCCGAGGGTGCGGCCGAAGGCGATCAGCGCGGTGAGCGCGCCGACGAAGAGCACCCAGATGCCGTTGTCGATCCGGGAGGTGCCCAGCGAGGTCTGCGCGACGGAGTCCGCCTCGCTCAGCGCGCCGGCCAGGTCGAGCAGGGACCGCCCGCCGATCCGGATGACGACCTCGGCGAGCAGCAGGAGCAGGCCGGGACCGGCCCCGGCCAGCAGGTAGCCGGGCCAGCGGACGTCGCCCGCCGCCGGGTCGCGCCGCCGGGCGCGGCGCCGGGCCCAGGTCAGGTACGCGAAGGCGAGCAGCCCCGCCAGCAGGCCGGCGAGCAGCGACTCCGTCCGCGACACCCACTTGGCGGCGGTGACCAGGGACTCCTGGGTGTCGCC
Source organism: Micromonospora sp. NBRC 110038 (assembly GCF_020884815.1). NCBI lineage: Bacteria > Bacillati > Actinomycetota > Actinomycetes > Micromonosporales > Micromonosporaceae > Micromonospora > Micromonospora sp. NBRC 110038. Next base: position 355,743 of record NZ_BBOL01000001.1, read on the forward strand.
CGCCCCGAACAGGTCGAACAGGGGATCCCGGGCCCGGCTGAACGCCACCACGAACACCAGCGCCCCGAGCGCGGCGGCGACCACCGCCCCGGCCACCCGGGCGTTGCCGGCGCCGGCCACCGCGCCGCCGATGGTCGCCGCCGCCGCGGCGGTGCCCGCGATGACGTTGGTGGTCGCGTTGTCGAAGTAGGTCAGGTTGATCACCACCGCGGCGGCGAGCCCGACGAGCAGGCCGGCGCCCGTGGCGACGACGAACCGCAGGGTGGCCCGGTCCACGCCGCGCCGGGCCAGCAGGTTCGTCACCGCCAGGGCGACCGCCGCGCCGGCCACCAGCGCGGCCGAGATCACCCCGGGCAGCGCGAACGCGGAGAGGCTGATCGCGGTGACGCCCGCCTGGGCGGAGGTGATCGCCGCCCGGGTCGACCAGAGCATCGCCGCCAGCCAGCCGACCGCCAGCAGCGCGAGCACGGCCGCCCCGGGGGCGCGGGCGATCGGGCCCCCGGTGGCCTGGAGAGGCTCGGCCGCCGGCTCCCGCTCGGCGGCCGGGTCGGTCTCCACCGGCTGGTCCGGCTCCTCGGCCGTGGAGCTGCCGGGCTGGTTGCTCATCGTCTCCCCTTCGACGGGCGCCCGGGCCCGCGCCGGCGCTGCCGGGACGCGGCGGGCTGGTCACCGGCCATCCAGGGTACGCGCCGGGCCCGCCGCCGGGCCGGGGCCATGCTGGCGGGGAGGGCTGGCGGGCCTACGGCCGGGCCTGCCGGCGGGCCGCCCAGGGCGGGGCAGCGGCCGACCCGTGGAAGAATCGGCGCAGGTCCCGCCGCCGCGACCGGTACACCGCGCGGTGCCCGGCGTCCGGTCACCCGGCCGGCCGCCCGCGGGTCCGGTTTCGCCACCGCTGTCGAGATCGCCAGGAGCGCTGATGGACGCCGTGTTCTCCGTACCCGAGCCGCACAACGAGCCGGTCCGCACCTACGAGCCGGGCGGCCCCGACCGGGAACGGCTCCAGCGGAGGCTGGCCGAGCTGGCCGCCGAGCGGATCGACCTGCCGATGACCATCGCCGGCGAGCAGCGGATGGCCGGCGGCGACCCGATCGACGTCGTCCAGCCGCACCGGCACGCGCACGTGCTCGGCGTCACCGGCCACGCCACCCACGACGACGCCCGCGCCGCCGTCGCCGCCGCGAAGGCCGCCGCCCCGATGTGGCGGGCGCTGCCGTTCGCCGAGCGCGCGGCGATCTTCCTGCGGGCCGCCGAGCTGCTCGCCGGCCCCTGGCGGGACACCCTCAACGCGGCCACGATGCTCGGCCAGTCGAAGACCGCCGTCCAGGCCGAGATCGACTCGGCGTGCGAGCTGATCGACTTCCTCCGGTTCAACGTGTTCTTCGCCCGGGGCCTGCTGGAGGAGCAGCCGCTGTCCTCGCCAGGGGTGTGGAACCGGTTCGACCACCGTCCCCTGGAGGGCTTCGTCTACGCGGTCACCCCGTTCAACTTCACCGCCATCGCCGGCAACCTGCCCTCCGCGCCGGCCCTGCTCGGCAACACGGTGGTCTGGAAGCCGGGCCCGACCCAGCAGTTCGCCGCGCACTTCACCATGCGGCTGTTCGAGGCGGCCGGCCTGCCGCCCGGCGTGATCAACATGGTCACCGGGCGGGGCGAGGAGGTCTCCGACGTGGTGCTCGCCGACCCGGACCTGGCCGGCATCCACTTCACCGGCTCCACGAAGGTCTTCCAGCACCTGTGGCGCACCGTCGGCGAGAACATCCACCGCTACCGGGGCTACCCCCGCCTGGTCGGCGAGACCGGCGGCAAGGACTTCGTGGTGGCGCACGCCAGCGCCGACGTCGACGCGCTGCACACCGCGCTGATCCGGGGCGCGTACGAGTACCAGGGCCAGAAGTGCTCGGCCGCGTCGCGGGCGTACGTGCCCCGGTCGCTGTGGGAGGGCGGGCTGCGGGACCGGCTGGCCGCCACCGCCGACTCGCTGACCTACGGCGACGTCACCGACTTCACCAACTTCGGCGGGGCGGTGATCGACGCGAGGGCGTTCGACCGGCACACCGCCGCGCTGGAGCTGATCTCCGGCGACCCCTCCTGCACCGTGCTGGCCGGCGGCACCGCCGACGACTCGGTCGGGTGGTTCGTCCGGCCCACCCTGTTCGAGTGCTCCGACGCCGCGCACGAGACGTTCACCACCGAATACTTCGGGCCGATCCTCGGCGTGCACGTCTTCGACGACGCCCGCTTCGACGACGTGGTGGCGCAGGCCGAGTCGATCGCCCCGTACGCGCTGACCGGGTCGATCTTCGCCACCGACCGCCGGGTGGTCGACGCGGTGGCCGAGAAGATGCGGTACGCGGCCGGCAACTTCTACATCAACGACAAGCCGACCGGCGCGGTGGTCGGGCAGCAGCCCTTCGGCGGCGCCCGCGCCAGCGGCACCAACGACAAGGCCGGCTCCTGGCACAACCTGGTGCGCTGGATGTCCCCCCGGACGATCAAGGAGACCTTCGTCCCCCCGACGGACCACACCTACCCCCACATGGGCTGAGCGTGAGGAAGGGCCCCCTGTCGACGCCTTCCGTCGTACGGGGGGCCTTCCCGACCGCCCCGGCGCGCGTCAGGTCACCGTCCCTTAACGGACTGTCGCCGGCCGACAGTGCACATTGGAAGCCGTCCGGGTGGCGAAAGTGGCAAATCCTGGACGCCGGGTCGGCAAAGTGGCAGCGTAATGGGCATGGCGGATTCCGGAGTGAACCCCACGGCGGCGGCCCTCCTCGGGCTGCTCCACGAGGGTCCCATGACAGGCGGTCAGCTGATGGCCGCCGCCGAGCGCAAGCTCGCCCCGTACTGGTCGATGACCCGCAGCCAGGTCTACCGGGAGCTACCGGTGCTGGCCGAGCGTGGTCTGGTGCGGCTGGGCAAGCCCGGCCCCCGCTCCAGCCAGCCGTACGCGATCACCGCGGCCGGGAAGCGGATGTTCTCCCGGTGGCTCGCCGAGGACCCGGGGCGGGACACCATCCGCAACCCGATCGCCCTGCGGATCGCCTTCGGCAGCCTGCACTCGGCCAACCAGCTGCGCAACCTGCAGGCCTCTGCCAACGAATATCACACCGAGGCCCTCGCCCGGGTGCGGGAACAGGTGAAGAACGCCAAGAAGGAGGGCGACAACTTCGACGCCAGCGCGCTGGAGTTCGCCGTCGCCTACCACAAGGCCGCCCTGTCCTGGCTGAAGACCGCCCCGGTCGGCTGACGGCGTCGACCGCGCGGCCCGCCACCCCGCCACCGGGCCGCGCGGTCGGTCTCCAGGCTGCTCCCCGCCCGCACCGGGGAGAGTTTTGGCTCGTGACCGCGGGGCTGGCAAGCCCACCCGGGGCCACCGCAGTACGCTTGTCAGTCGTGACCGCTGCCGATTACGCCGAACAGCTCAAGGAACTCGACGCCACCCTGCGCAACATCGAGGCCGTGCTCAACATCGACCGGCTGCACGAGGACAAGGCCAGGCTCGAGGAGCAGGCCTCCGCGCCGGACCTGTGGGACGACCAGGCCAAGGCACAGCAGGTGACCTCCCAGCTGTCCTACGTCAACGGCGAGATCAACAAGCTGGGCAGCCTGCGCTCCCGGCTCGACGACGCCCGGGTGCTGCTGGAGCTGGCCGAGGCCGAGGACGACCCCGGCGTGCTCGCCGAGGTGGAGACCGAGATCGGGGCGCTCACCAAGAGCATCCAGGACATGGAGGTCCGCACCCTGCTCTCCGGCGAGTACGACTCGCGGGAGGCGCTGGTGGCGATCCGGGCCGGCGCGGGCGGCGTGGACGCGGCCGACTTCGCGGAGATGCTGCTGCGGATGTACCTGCGCTGGGCCGAGCGGCACGGCTACCCGACCGAGGTCTACGAGACCTCGTACGCCGAGGAGGCGGGCCTGAAGTCCGCGACGTTCGCGGTCAAGGTCCCGTACGCCTACGGCACCCTCAGCGTGGAGTCGGGCACCCACCGCCTCGTGCGGATCAGCCCGTTCGACAACCAGGGCCGCCGGCAGACCAGCTTCGCCGGCGTGGAGGTCCTGCCGGTCACCGAGCAGACCGACCACATCGACATCCCCGAGAACGAGGTGCGGGTCGACGTCTACCGCTCCTCCGGCCCGGGCGGGCAGAGCGTCAACACCACCGACTCGGCCGTGCGGCTCACCCACATCCCGACCGGCATCGTGGTCACCTGCCAGAACGAGAAGTCCCAGCTGCAGAACAAGGCGTCCGCGCTGCGGGTGCTCCAAGCCCGGCTGCTGGAGCGCAAGCGGCAGGAGGAGCAGGCCAAGCTGGACGGCCTGAAGACCGACGCCGCCGGCTCGTGGGGCGACCAGATGCGGTCGTACGTGCTGCACCCGTATCAGATGGTGAAGGATCTCAGAACCGAGCAGGAGACGGGCAATCCGAGCGCGGTCTTCGACGGTGAGCTGGACAGCTTCATCGAGGCCGGCATCCGCTGGCGCAAGCAGCGTCAGCTCTCCAGCGACGCTGCGTGATCACCCGTGGGCGGAGCGCGTCGTCGATCTCCCGCTAACCGGGCGTTTTGACGACGCGCCCCGCATCACGGGGGCGCGGGGCTTGGCTCATCGATTACACCGCGTAGACTCACCACCCGTGATTCAGCTTGAGCAAGTGACGAAGACGTACCCGAAGGCGTCCCGGCCTTCGCTCGACAACGTGTCCGTCTCGATCGAGAAGGGCGAGTTCGTCTTCTTCATCGGCCCATCCGGCTCCGGCAAGTCCACCATCATCAAGCTGCTGCTGCACGAGGTGACCCCGAACAAGGGGCGCGTCATCGTGAACAGCAAGGACGTGACCTCGATGCGGTCGTGGAAGCGCCCCCACTTCCGGCGTTCCATCGGCTGTGTCTTCCAGGACTTCCGGCTGCTGCCGAACCGCACCGCGTACGAGAACGTGGCGTTCGCCCTTGAGGTGATCGGCAAGACCAAGGCGGTCGCCCGCCGGGTCGTGCCCGAGGTGCTGGAGCTGGTCGGGCTCGGTGGCAAGGAGCACCGCTACCCGCACGAGCTCTCCGGTGGTGAGCAGCAGCGGGTGGCCGTGGCGCGGGCGTTCGTGAACCGCCCGCTGATCCTGCTCGCGGACGAGCCGACCGGAAACCTCGACCCGGACACGTCCATCGAGATCATGCGCCTGCTGGACCGGATCAACCGCACCGGTACGACGGTCGTGATGGTCACGCACGACTCGAACATCGTGAACCAGATGCGCCGCCGGGTCGTCGAGATCGAGAGCGGCCGCATCGTGCGTGACCAGGCCCGCGGCGTCTACGGGTGAGCCGGCGCTCCACCCCTGTGCAGCCTGACGACGAACACCTCACGCCGGAGACCCGGAGGAATTCCCGATGCGCGTGAAATACGTCCTGTCCGAGGTACTGGTCGGACTGTGGCGCAACGTCACCATGACCATCGCGATGATCATCACGTTGGCCGTGTCGTTGACCATGCTCGGTGTCAGTGGCCTGGTGTACAGCAAGGTCGACGACATGAAGGACCTGTACTACAAGAACATCCAGGTCTCGATCTTCCTGAAGAGCGACGTCACCGACCAGCAGCGCACCGACCTGGAGACGAAGCTCAAGAGTGACTCCCTGGTGAAGGAGGTCCTCTACGTCAACAAGGACGAGGCGTACAAGCGCTTCCAGGAGATGTACCAGGACGCGCCGGACCTGGTCACCGCCGTGAAGCCGGACCAGCTGCCGGAGTCGTTCCGGCTCACGCTGGTCAACCCCGAGCAGTACAAGAGCATCTACGACCAGTACAAGGACACCGAGGGCGTCGACGAGATCGTCGACCAGAGCCGGTTGCTGGACAAGATCTTCGACCTCTTCACCGCCGGCCAGAACATCGCCCTGGCCGGGGCGATCGCGATGGCCATCGCCGCCCTGCTGCTGGTCGCCAACACCATCCAGGTGGCCGCGTACAGCAAGCGGCGCGAGGTGGCGGTCATGAAGCTGGTCGGCGCGTCCAACTGGTTCATCCAGGCGCCGTTCGTCCTGGAGGCCGTGGTCGCCGGTCTGATCGGCTCGTTCCTCGGCCTGGGCGCGTTGATCGCCTTGAAGTTCTTCCTGTTCGACGGCTCCCTGAGCGCGCTGCAGGGCCTGTTCTCCCCGGTGACCTGGAGCGACATCTTCCTGATGTTCCCGATCATGGCGGGCGTCGGCGCGCTGGTCAGCGCCGTCACCGGCTGGGTTACCCTCCGGTTCTACCTGCGCGTCTAGTCGCCTACCGGGTCTGCCGGCGACAGCCGAGGGCCCCCCGGCGCGGAATAATCCGCGCCGGGGGGCCCTTGTCGTTCGGGTAGCATGATCTCCGCTTCCGGCCCGCCGTCCGGGCCGGGGCGGGTATCGCACGAGGGGAGGGGCACCGATGCCACGGGAGAAGGGGCGCAAGGTCGTCGCCTCCAACAAGAAGGCGCGGCACGACTACGCCATCCTCGACACGTACGAGGCGGGCATGTCGCTGACCGGCACCGAGGTGAAGTCGCTGCGGGCGGGGCGGGCGTCGCTGGTCGACGCGTTCGCCCAGGAGCGCAACGGCGAGCTGTTCCTGCACGGCATGCACATCCCGGAGTACACGCAGGGCACCTGGACCAACCACGAGCCCCGGCGCACCCGGAAGCTGCTGCTCAAGCGGCTGGAGATCGACCGCCTGATCGGCAAGACCCGCGAGGGCGGCCTCACCATGGTCCCGTTGCAGGTCTACTTCTCCGACGGCTGGGCCAAGGTGGAGATCGCCCTGGCCAAGGGCAAGAAGTCGTACGACAAGCGCCAGGACCTGGCCAAGCGGGACGCGGAACGGGAGATCGCCCGGGCCGCGGGGCGGCGCGGCAAGGGCATGGACGACTGATACGTCCCGTTTGTCCGTCTCGGCGCGCCGGGGCGGGGCTCGGGGATGAATCCCGTTGCGGCAGGCGTTAGTCTTGGTGGTGCCGCCACACCGGCGGCCCGTCGAGGGGGTGACTGGTTTCGACTTCGTACGTTGCGGCAGGGGAAGCGAGCCGAGGAAGCCGACGTCGTCTCGAGAATCGGTCGTCGGAAACCAATAAGCGCCAAGAACAATCGCGCTGACTTCGCTCTCGCCGCCTGAGGCGAGTAGCTAAGTCTGTCGGCCTGGGAACGCCTTCGGCCCAGTAGCCGGCATCAGCTAGAAGGCTGGCCAACCGGACCCGGTCGCGGGGTCCGTGCGGCGAGATCAATCAGCGACTGGGCCCGTCACACCAACTTGCTCGCGTGAGCGGTGGGGCCGAGTAGAGGCATAGCGAGCTGCGCTCGGAGAAGCCCTGACAAACCGGCGAAGGACCCGGGTTCGATTCCCGGCACCTCCACCACCTGGCGATGCGCCCCGGCCACCCGGCCGGGGCGCATCGTCGTATCACGGGGAACCGCAGCCCGGGCGGGCGCGTCGTAGCGGTATGCGTCGTGTTCTCGCCCTGGTGGGGCTGCCCCTGTTGGTCGTCGCGGCCGGCTGCGCGCCGGCCGGTTCCGAGCCGTCCACCGGCGGCGGCCCCGCCGGCAGCGCCGACCAGCGCTTCGCGGAGTTCGGGCAGCGGGCCGACGAGGTCGCCGGGGCGTGGCGGCCGGGTGCTGCCTGGACCGGCGGCTACCTGCCGCTGCAGGAGCCCACCGTGCTGCTCGGCGACCCCGGCTTCAGCGCCGACACCGAGCAGGCGTTCCGCAACGGCTGGTACCGCGAGCAGATCGAGGTGCCCACCGCCCGGCCGGCCGACGGCGCGATCCGCTTCCCCGACGGGACGCTCACCGTGAAGCTGCTCAGCGCCGCCGAGGCGTACCGGCAGCTCGACCAGGGGGACCCGCCGCCGTGCGAGGGGCGGCCGAGGGGCCCCGGCCGGCCGGCGAAGCCCGGCTCCGGCCCGGTCGTGGAGCCGGGACCCGACGGCCCGACCGTCGGGGAGGGGCCGTACGGCCACAGCGTCGGCCCGAACGACCCGGTCAGCAGCGCGCCGTCGTCGGCCTGCGTGCCGCTCACCGTCACCGCCGTGACGCTCGGCACCGCGCCGGTGCGCACGAGCCGGGGCGAGGCGCAGGTGCCGGCGTGGCTGTTCACCGTCGACGAGTTGACCACGAAGGTGGCCCGGCTCGCCGTCGCCGAGCCCGCCGCCCCGCCCGATCCGGTCGCGCCGACGGGCCGGGCACCCGAAGGGGTGGTCAGCGCGCAGGACCTGCGGTCCGTCGACGGGGCGAAGCTGACCTGGCGGGTCGGCGTGGGCGCCTGCGACACCGGGATCACCCCGCTCGTGCAGGAACGCGACGACGTGGTGGTGGTCGGCGGCGGGGTCGTCCGCGGCACCGGCATGTGCGTCGACCTGCTCAAGCTGGAGCCGGTCACCGCCACCCTGAAGGCCCCGCTGGGCAACCGGCCGGTGCTCGACGTGGTCACCGGCGCGCCGCTGGTCCTGCGCCCCTGAGCGCGGGCCCGAGGATGCGGGCGGCCCCGAGGTGCAGCGCGGCCCCGAGGGCGCTCAGAGCAGCTTCGGGACCTCGGTGCTGATCGGCACCGGCAGCACGGTGGGCCGGTCCGCCGCCAGGGCCGCGCCCAACGCGTCGCCCAGCCCGTCCAGCTCCTCGACGACCGTGGCGGCGCAGCCGTACCCCCGGGCCACGGCGACGACGTCGAGGCCGGGCAGGTCCAGGCCGGGCACCCCGGGGGTGTGCTTCAGCTCGGCGAACGCCTTGAGGATCGCGTACTGCTGGTTGACCGGGACCACGACGGCCAGCGGCAGGCGCAGCCGCGCGGCCGTCCACAGCGCCTGCACGGAATAGTGGAACGACCCGTCGCCGATCACCGCGACCACCGGCCGGCCCCGCCCGGTGTCCCGCTCGGCCAGCGCGATCCCGACCGCCGCCGGCAGCCCGAACCCGAGGCCGCCGCTGGCCATCGTGAAGTACGACCCGGGGCGGGTGATCCTCAGCCGACGGCGCAGCGCGGCCAGGTTGGACGGTGACTCCTGCACGAGCACCCCGTCGGGCGGCCAGTGCCGGGCCAGGGCGGCGAACAGCGCGTCCGGGCTCACCGGCGGGCCCGGGTCGGGCGGCCCCGGGTCCGGCCGGGGCGGCGGGGGCGGGCGGTCGGCCGCCGGGAGCAGCTCGACCAGGGCGGCCAGGGCCAGGCCCGGGTCGGCGAGCAGGCCGTCGCCGACCGGGGCGCGGGCCGTCTCGTCGGGGTCGTCGGTGACGTGCAGCAGGCGGGTGCCGGCGGGCAGGTAGTCGCCCGGCACGTGCGGGTAGTAGCGGAACACGGGCGCGCCGACCACCAGCACCGTGTCGTGGCCGGCCAGCGCCTCGGCCAGGGGCCCGATCGCGTACGGCAGCACGCCCCGGTAGTGCGGATGGTCCTCGGGGAACGGGGTCCGCTCGGGGGCGGGCGCGGCCCAGACCGGGGCGGCCAGCCGCTCCGCCAGCGCCACCGCCGCCGGCCACGCCCCGGCCCGGTCGACCGCCCCGCCGAGCACCAGCGCGGGGCTGCGGCTGGCGGCCACCTGGGCGGCGAACTCCCGCAGCCGGGCCGGGTCGGGCGCGTACCGGGTGGCCACGGTGCGCACCTCGGGCGGCCCGTCCGCCGGCCGGGCCCAGTCGTCCAGCGGCAGGGAAAGGAAGACCGGGCCGGCGGGCGGCTGCACCGCCGTGGCGTACGCCCGCATGAACGCCGCCGGGATGTCCTGCGCGCGGGCCGGCTCGTGGCTCCACTTGACGTACGGCTGGGTCAGCTCGGCCGCCCGGGGGCTGGCCAGCCGGGGCTCCAGCAGCAGCATCTCCCGGCTCTGCTGACCGGCCGAGACGATCAGCGGCGTCTTGTTGTGCCAGGCGGTGACGAGGTTGCCCATGCCGTTGCCGGTGCCCGGCGCGGTGTGCAGGTTGACGTGGGCGGGGCGGCCGGTGGCCTGGGCGTACCCGTCGGCCATGGCGACGGCGGACGCCTCGTGCAGGGCGTGGACGTACCGGAAGTCGGCGGGGAAGTCCTGGAGGAAGGGCTCCTCCGTCGAGCCGGGGTTGCCGAACACGGTGGTCATGCCCAGCGCCCGCAGCAGCTCGTACGTCGTCTCGCGGACCGTTGCCACCCGCCGAATCTATCGGGAAAAGCCCCACCTACCTGGCGATTCGCCCTCCCGTGAGCCCGGTGGGCTCAGGGCAGGGCGAAGGGCAGCTTGATCCCGTCCAGCGCCTGCCCGCACGGGCAGTCCCGCCCGGCCGGCAGGGCGGCGACGGCATCCAGCAGCACCCCGCGCAGCCGGTCGGTGTTCTCGGCGAAGACCCGGAAGACCTCCTCCTGGGTGACCGACTCGCCCGCCTCCACCCCCGCGTCGAGGTCGGTGACCAGCGCGATCGGGGTGTAGCACAGGGCCAGCTCGCGGGCGAGCACCGCCTCCGGGTGCCCGGTCATGTTGACCACCGCCCCGCCGATCGCGGTGAACCAGCGCGACTCCGCCCGGGTGGAGAAGCGCGGCCCCTCCACGACCACCATCGTCCCGCCGTCGACGGCCGGCACGCCGCGGCCCGCCGCCGCGTCCAGCAGCGTCCGGCGCCCCACCGGGCAGTACGGGTCGCCGAAGGCCACGTGCACCGCGCCCCGGTCGTAGTAGGTCTGCACCCGCCCGCTGGTGCGGTCGATCAACTGGTCCGGCACCACGAACGTGCCCGGCCCCAGCTCGGGGCGGAGCCCGCCGACCGCGCACGGGGCGAGGACCTGCCGCACCCCGAGCGCCCGCAACGCCCACAGGTTCGCCCGGTACGGGATCAGGTGCGGCGGGTGCCGGTGGTCGCGCCCGTGCCGGGGCAGGAACGCCACCCGCCGGTCGCCCACCTCGGCGATCGTGACCGGGTCCGAGGGCTCGCCGTACGGCGTCTGGACCCGGTGCTCGGTCGCGCCCTCCAACAGGGCGTAGAGCCCCGAACCGCCGATGACCGCGATGTCCGCCGTCGGACCCATCGTCGCCCCCTTCGATCCCACTCGATCACCCACCGGTCAGACCTTAGCCAGCGCCCCGGGCGCAGGCTATGGTGCCAGGCATGGCGTTGACAGCACGGATGAGCCCGGCGTCCCGTGCCGACCGGGTCGGGCAGGCCACCCCCCATGCCGGCCACGACGTCGGTTCCGCCCGGCCCGGCGGCGTCGTCGTCCCGGGGTGCCTTCTCCGCGTCCCGGCGCGCGGCTGACGGATGTCCGACATGCAGGGAGAGGACCAGGCGATCGGCGGGCGGGCGATGGACTCGATGACCGGACGGCTGCTGGTCGCGACCCCCACGCTCAAGGACCCGAACTTCGACCGCACGGTGGTGCTGCTCGTAGCCCACGAGCCGGGCGGCGCGCTCGGCGTGGTGCTCAACCGGGCCACGGAGGTGCCGGTCGCCGACGTCCTCGGCGACTGGAGCGACCTGGCGCGGGAGCCGGCGGTGCTGTTCGAGGGCGGTCCCGTCCAACCCGACTCGGCCATCTGCCTGGCCCGGATGCGCAACCCCGTCAAGCGGCTGCGGGGCTTCCACCAGGTCTCCGGCGCGGTGGGCACGATCGACCTCTCCGTGGACCCGGAGCGGATGCGGGAGAGCATCGGCGGCATCCGGGTCTTCGCCGGCTACTCGGGCTGGGGCGCGGGCCAGTTGGAGCAGGAGATCGAGGACGGGTCCTGGTTCGTCCTGGACGCGCTGCCCGGCGACGCGTTCGTCGACCGCCCCGACGACCTGTGGCCGATGGTGCTGCGTCGGCAGGGCGGGATGATGGCCGCCGTCGCCCACTTCCCGCCCGACGTGGCGCTCAACTGACGCGCGCGGGGGAGGGGCCCCGCGAGATGACCATGCGGGCGGGCGTGTGTATAGTTCTCTCCGTGCCCGGGAGACCGGGGGCGAACAGCAAGGGGCCGTGGCGCAGCTGGTAGCGCACCACACTGGCAGTGTGGGGGTCAGGGGTTCGAGTCCCCTCGGCTCCACCGACCGCACGTAACGTGCGACCCGGTGGTCTTTCAACACGAGAAATGCCCCGCCCGATTCCGGGCGGGGCATTTCCGTCCCCACCCCCACCCCCACCCTCGGCTCGGTGATCAAGAGAAATGCGTCAAAGTTGATCTCGACGATGACGCAAACCTCTTGATCACCGTGCCGTTGAGGGTGGGGTGGGGGTGGGTGGGGGTGGGGGCCTGCCGGTCAGGCATCGACGTAGTGGTCGGCGACCTCCAGCGCCTCGTCGAGGATGTCCAGCCCCCGCTGGGCGTCCTGTTCGGAGATGACGCAGGGCGGCACCACGTGCACCCGGTTGAAGTGGGTGAACGGCCACAGGCCCCGCCGGCGGCAGGCCGCCGCCAGCTCGTTCATTGGCGCGGCCTGGGCCGGGGTGGGGGCGAACGGCACCAGCATCTCCCGCGTCCGCCGGTCGCGGACCAGCTCCACCGCCCAGAACGCGCCGAGCCCCCGCACCTCGCCGACGCTCGGGTGCGACTCGGCCATCTTGCGCAGCCGGGGGCCCAGGACGTGCTCGCCGAGCCAGGCGGCGTGCTCGACGATCCCCTCGTCCTCCATGGCCCGGATCGTCGCCACGGCGGCGGCGCAGGCCAGCGGGTGGCCGGAGTAGGTCAGGCCGCCGGGGTAGGGGCGGTCGGCGAACTCCGCGGCGACCCGGTCGGAGATGATCACGCCGCCGAGCGGGACGTACCCGGAGTTGACGCCCTTGGCGAAGGTGATCAGGTCGGGCACGACGCCCCAGTTGTCCACCCCGAACCACGTCCCGGTCCGGCCGAAGCCGGTCATCACCTCGTCGGTGATCAACAGGATGCCGTACCGGTCGCAGATGGCCCGGACGCCGGGCAGGTAGCCGTCCGGGGGCACCAGGATGCCGTTGGTGCCGACGATGGTCTCGATCAGCACGGCGGCGATGGTCGTCGGCCCCTCGAACTGGATGACCTGCTCCAGGTGCTCCAGCGCCCGCGCGCACTCCTGCTCGGCGGTCTCGGCGTGGAACGCCGACCGGTACGGGTACGGCCCGAAGAAGCGGACCACCCCGGCCGTGCCGGTGTCGGTGGGCCACCGGCGCGGGTCGCCGGTCAGGTGTATCGCCGTGTGCGTGGCACCGTGGTACGACCGGTAGGCGCTGAGCACCTTGGGGCGACCGGTCACCAGCCGGGCCATCCGCACCGCGTGCTCGTTGGACTCCGTGCCGCCGTTGGTGAAGAACACCCGGTTCAGGTCGCCCGGCGCGTGCTCGGCGATCAGCCGGGCCGCCTCGGAGCGCTGGTCGTTGGCGAAGTGCGGGGCGATGGTGCACAGCCGGGCGGCCTGCCGCTGGATCGCCTCGACCACCCGGGGGTGGGCGTGGCCGATGTTGAGGTTGACGAACTGCGACGAGAAGTCCAGGTAGCGGTTGCCGTCGTAGTCCCAGAAGTGCACGCCCTCCCCGCCGGCCACCGGCAGGGGGTCGATGTGCGCCTGCGCCGACCAGGAGTGGAAGACGTGGGCCCGGTCGGCCGCCCGGACGGCTGCCGCCGCGCCCGGGTCCGGCTGCTGGTTCGGAGAGTGCATTCTGCTGTCCTTTCGGGGCTTTCGGGTGCGGGCTGTCGGGAGGGCAGTCGACGGTCGGGGCGCTCAGGCCGGCACCGGGAACGCCCGCTCGTGGTGCAGGAAGTAGTCGATGTCGGCGCTGACCGTCTCGATGAACCGGCCGGGGTCGCCCGCCCCGTGGCGCAGCAGGTCGGCGTTGCGCCGCCGCACCTCGGCGGAGAAGGGCAGGTTGCCTGCCCCCCGGTAGCGGATCGCCCCGGTGTGGTCCCGGCCGGGGACGACCTCGGACCGCGCGTGGACGCTCGCGCTGAACGGCACGTCGAGCCGGCCGGCGTCGAACGCCGCCACGATCGCGCCGGCCAGGTCGTCGCCGTCGAGCACCGGATCGACCAGCTCGGCGACCTCGCGCTGCAGCCAGTGCATCTCCTCTCGCACCCGGTCCTCGTCGAGGCGGACGAAGTCGAGCAGCGCGGAGCCGCCGAGCAGGGCGGTGTGGATGCCGGTGGCGTTGGCGGCGGCGTCCGGGATCCCGTACGCCTCCTGGTTGGTCTTGTTGATCACCTTGTCGGCGCCGCCGAGCCGGGCGACCAGGCCGCCGTAGAGGACGAGCGCGTCGGCGGCCCGGCGGTCGCGCGGGAAGACGCCCATGAACTCGTGCAGCACCGGGTAGACCTCGACGTCCGCCGGCAGATACCGCGCGGCCAGCTCGCGGATCGACCGCAGGGCGGCGACGTCCTGGTGCACCTCCCCGCCCTGCGGGTAGGCGATCGACAGGCAGCGCACCCCTTGCGCAACGGCGGCGCGGGCCTCCAGCAGGGTGACGGCGAGGCTGATCGACGGCGGCACCAGCACGGCGGTGAGGGTGCCGAACAGCTCCCGGTCGACGAGCACGCCCGCCTCGGCGAGCCGGCCGCAGACCGCGTCGACCTGCCGCCAGCACTCCAGCGACGTGGCCAGCGGGACGTCCTTGCAGTACGGGATGTTGTAGCCGATCCCGCCGCCCTCGAAGGAGGTGAAGCCGGCGGCGAGCGACACCGCGAACAGGTCCCGGGGGTCGGGCGAGCCGTGCCGGATCTCCAGCGGCACGTCGACGGTGGCGACCAGCTCCCGGCCGCGTTGCCAGCCGTGCGTCACCAGGGGATAGCCGTTGAGGTCGGCGGGGTTCTCCCGCAGCACCCGGGCGGCGTGGTCGAACTGCCGCAGCCGGGTGAACGAGTCGATCGTCACGGTCAGCATGCCCGGGCCGGCGGGCGCGAGCGAACGCAGCAGCTCGATCATGGCGTCGTGCGACCCGACGCCGCAGCGGGGCTGCACGATCGGCCGGCCGGCGCGCCGGGCCGCCCGCAGCGCCGCCACGGCGGTCGGTGCCCCGCTGTCGCGCAGGTGTGCCACGGTCTCCGCCCAGGACGGCAGGCCGTCGGCGGTGGCGTCCGCCAGGTGCAGGTCGGCCCAGTCAGCCACGGCTGCCCACCGCCGTCCGGGACTCCCGCTGGCCGGCCGCGCGCGTGCCGGTGCCCTGCGGGTGGGCCGCCCGCACGCCGGCCCTGGACCGGGCGTTGCGCTTCTTCGCGCGCCGGGTCGCGCCGGGCGCGGACGCGCGCAGCAGGTCCAGCACCAGCGGCAGCTCGTAGGGGTTCTCCAGGATGTGGTCGACTCCGAGGGCCCGCAGCCGGTCGTGCACGTCGTCGGCCTTGTGGCTGCCGACCGAGAGGTTCCCGCCGAGGATCACCGGGCGGGCGAGCCGCCCGGCGGCCCGCAGCGCCGGCAGGTCCCGCAGGTCCGCGTGCGCGTGCCCGTTGAGGCTGCCGATGATGACCGCCTCCGCCTCGGGGTGCGCATCGACGGCGTCGGCGAACTCGGTCAGCGGCGTGCAGACGCCGAGGTTGACCACGTCGAAGCCGTGCTCGCGCAGGTGCATCGCGATCAGGTGGTTGGCCACGGCGTGCGCGTCGCTGCCCGCCACGCCGAGGATGACGAGGTGTCGCGTGGTGTCCATGATGCTCCCGTCCGGGCCGTCGGGCCCTCGTGTCGTGGGTGGTGGGCGGCGGGGCCGCACCGGCCCCGCCGCGCGGCCGGTCAGTCGTCGAAGGCGGCGAACAACTCGCGGTCGCTGGTCTCCGCGAGGCGCTGCGGGTCGAACTCGTCCGGGTCGGCCTCGGCCAGCGAGTCGAAGACCAGGTTGATCGCGGGGATCAGGCCCCAGATCTCCCGGTACGGGGGCCAGCCCCGGTGCCCGCCGTCGATGTCGGCCTGCCGGGCGAAGATGTAGTTGGCCCAGTCCCGGCTCATCGGGCGGCGGTGGTGGAAGTCGTGGCAGACGGTGTCGCCGGTGAGCACCAGGTAGCGGGAGGGGAAGTGGACCAGCAGCATCCGGGTCCACCAGCGGGCCCAGGCGCGCACCGCGGGCCCGCCCCGCAGGGAGCTCGCCGGGGCGGGCTCGCCGATGAAGATGGCGTTGGTGAGGCTCGCGAAGTACGCCTTGCCGCGGCGCTGGGTCTGCCAGGGGGCCGGGAACGTGTGCTTGACGCAGAGCCGCAGGGTGTTGCTGATCTGGAAGAACACGGTCATCGGCAGCACCCAGCCGACCAGCACCAGGGGCCAGGCGTGCGCGACCGTGGCGAGCGCGGCGACGGTGGCGTACCCCGTGGCGGTGACGGCCCGCTCGGTGCGGCTGGCGGCGTGGCTGTAGGAGCGGATCCGGGCCCAGAGGAACCGGGCGTGGAACACCGGCGAGGCGAGCCGGCCCAGCACCCGTCGCCACATCTGCCGGCGGGTCATCCCGGGGCGCAGCCGCAGGCTGACCAGGAACGCCTGCACGGTCGGGTCGCGCAGCGTCATGTGGTGCAGCGCGTGGTGGTCGGCCACGTGCTCGGCGCTGTAGCGCTCGAAGTGCTGCACCATCAGCACCCCGGCGACGATCTTGCCGAGGATCTGGTCCGGCCGCTTGCGGGCCCACATGTTGCGGTGGGCGCACTGGTGGAACACCATCATGCGCAGGTTGCGCGCGCCGTGCAGGGTGCTCGCCCAGCCGGGCACGAGCAGCGCGAGCCACCAGCCCGACAGGGCCAGGGCGGCCCCGGTGGCCGCCAGGCCGACGGCGACGGACCCGGTCGCGGTGACCAGGTGGACGGTCGGGGTCAGCCGCAGCGGCCGCTGCCCCGTGTGCGGCCGGCCGGTGAGGAAGGTCAGCGGGAGCTGGGCGAAGCCGGGCAGCCGCCGCATCGAGTCGCGGACGCTGTTGTCGGCCGAGTCGCGGGTGTCCCGCTCGGCGACCGTCAGCCGGCCGGGCCGCTGGTCGGCCCCCGCCGGCCCGCCGGCCCGGGTTCCGGGGCGGCGGGGCGCGGTGACGGTCGGCTGGTGCGGTTCGCCGGTGGCGGTGCGGGTGCGGTGCGGCGCGGTGCCGGCGGGCCCGTGCGGTTGCGTGGCGACGGTGCGGCGCGGCGCGGGGACGACGGCGCCGTCCGGGTCGGCGGGCCGCGCAGAGGCGTCGATGGTAGTCATTTCTCCCCTGTTTCTCTCTGCTCGAAGGCGGCGGGAGGGCCCGCCGCGCTAGCGGCTCGCCCGCGCCGACCGCTCCAGGTCGGCGGCGGTGGCGAGGATGTCGTCGATGACGCGGTCCAACTCGTCGGTGGTCGTGGCCGGGTTGAGCAGCATCAGCTTGAGGAAGACCGGGGACGACCCGTCGGGCCGGCGCACCCGGGTGCGGGCCAGCAGCGTGACGCCCCGGGTCATGAGCTGCCGCCGCAGCTCGCCGTTGAAGGCGTCGGCGTCGCCGTCGTGGCGGTAGCGCAGCAGCACCGTGCTCATGGACGGCCGGGCGGCCAGCTCCAGGGCGGGCTCCGCCTCGACCCGGTCGGCGGCGTGGAGGGCGAGGTCGTGGCAGCCGTCCACCATCGCGGCCATCCCGTCGCGGCCCAGCGCGTTCATCGTGACGGCGATCTTGAAGGCCTCCGCGCGGCGGGTCGCCTGCACCGAGTTGCCGTACAGGCCGATGAAGCCGGCCTCGGCGTCGTCGTCGGCGTTCAGCGTGGTGGTCTGCTGCGCCAGCGGCGTCATGACGCTCGCGTCGCGCACCAGGAAGATGCCGGAGGTGGCCGACGTCCAGCCGAACTTGTGCAGGTCGAGCGTCACCGAGTCGGCCTCGGCGATGCCCTCCAGCCGGGGGCGCAGCCGGGGGGAGAACAGGGCCCCGCCACCGTACGCGGCGTCGGCGTGCAGCCACACGCCGTGCCGGCGGGTCACCTCCGCCAGCGCCGCCACGTCGTCGACCCAGCCCTGGTCGGTCGCGCCGACACAGGCGATCGCCGCCACCGGGACCACATCCTCCGGCAGGCCCGCCAGAGTGCGCTCCAGCTCGTCCGGCAGGAGCCGCCCCAGCTCGTCGGACGGCACCCGGACGATCATGTCCTCGCCCAGGCCGACGATGCCCACCGCCCGGCCGATGGAGAAGTGGGTGGCGTCGGTGGCCAGCACCACCGGCCGCTTGTCGAGCCCGGTGAGGCCCTGCGCGAAGGGCCGCCACCCGCACCGCTGCGCCAGCACCCGGTCGCGGGCCGCCAGCACGGCCATCAGGTTGGAGATGCTGCCGCCCGCGGTGATGGTGCCGCCCGCGTCCGGTCCGTAGCCGACCAGCTCGCCCAGCTCGCGGATGACGTAGCGCTCCAGTTCGAGGGCGTACGGGCCGCTCTCCCAGGCGTGCAGGGACTGGTTCAGGATGCCCACCACCAGCTCGGCGGCGGCGGCGACCGGGGTGGGCGGGCACTGCATGCGGGCCACCGCGGCCGGGTGGCTGACGTCGACCGACCAGGTGGCGTAGTCGCGCACGAACCGGCGGAACGTCTCCAGGGGATAGCCCGGCTCCGCCGGCAGCAGCGGCCCGCCGAGGGAACGCCGGGCGGCCTCCCGCACCGCCGCCGGACCGCCGGCGGTCACCGGGCCGGGCCGGTCCAGGGTCACCTCCCGCAGGGTCTCCAGCGCGACCGCGGTCAGCGCCTGCACGTGGTCCAGGCCGGCGAGGCTGCCGGCCGGCGGCAGCACGGCGTCCACCACCTGACGGGCGGCCGAACCGTCCGCGACCGTCTCCATCGGGGTGCTCTCTTGCATGATCGTCACTGCGGTCTCCTCGACTCCGGCTCCGTTCGCCACGTCGGCGGTGGCGGCTGACGTCGGAGGAAATCCCCGGCTGCCCTTCGGTCGGCTATGGCCCGGCTATCCGGCGGGCGGGGCGGCGCGGCCCGCAGATCGGTTAGCCCGGGGATAGGACTTCGATAGCCGGCCGGGGACACAGGTGGCAGACGCGATCCGCACCCATCCCCGTGGAGGTAACCGATGATCCGCCTGCTGCTGGCGACGACTGCCGCCGTCCTCGCCGTCGCGGTGCCCGCCGGTCACGGCACCGCCGCGACGCCCGACCTGGTGCCGGAGACCGGCTGGGGCGCCCCGGCCGGGCACACCGTCGCACCGATGGACGAGACCGGCTGGGGAGCGCCGCCCGCCCACCAACCACGGCGGTGAGACCGCACGGGCCCGCCCGGTGAGACGGGCGGGCCCGTGAGGTGGGCACGGGGCGGGGCCGCCGGTGGGACCGGGCGGCCCCGCCCCGCGCCTACCCGGACACGTCCGCGAGGGCGCGCAGCGCGCGGGCGTGCCACACCCGCGCCTGCAACTCCCCGAAGATGTCCGCCGCCCGGCGAAGCTGGTCCGCCGCCTCCGCCCGGTCCCGGTCGGGCAACTGGGACAGCTCGTACAGCGCCTGCGCCTCCACCACCCGCTCGACGACCTGACCGGCGATCTGCCGGGCCCGGGTCAGCATCGCCCGCGCCTTCGCGAGCCGCCCGTCGCGGCCGTACACGACACCGAGGCCGTGCAGGGCGTACGCCTCACCCGTGCGGTCGGAGGCGGCCCGCACGATGTCGAGCGTGCCCTGGAACGACTCTTCGGCGCGGCGCAGCTCGCCGGAGCGCAGATACAGCTCCCCGAGCCGGTGCAGCACCTGCGCCTCGACCCGCCGGGCCCCCGCGTCCCGGCAGATGGTGAGCGCCTCGCCCAACAGGGCCTGGGCGGCGGCCGGATCGCCCTGCTCCAGCCGGATCCCCGCGATGCTCACCAGCACGTGCGCCCGGCCCACCAGGTCACCGACCGAGCCCAGCCCGGCCAGCGCCGCCTCGTACCCGCGCAGGGCCGCCCGGTCGTCGCCGCGCAGCCGGTTGAGGTAGGCGAGGTTGCGTTCCACCAGCGCCACCCCGTGCCGCTCGCCGAGGGGACGCAGGATCCGCAGCGCGGCGGTGAACATCCGCTCGGCCTGCCCCGGGTCCCGCAGGAACATGTGCATCGCGCCGAGGGAGTGCAGCGTTATCCCCTCACCGCGCCGGTTGCCGCTGCGCCGGGTAGCCGACAGGGCGAGGTCGGCGGTCTCCGCCCACTCGTCGAAGTAGCTGCGGGCCTCGAAGAGCGTCACGAGGGTGAACGCGAGATCCCAGCACAGCTCGTCGAGGCCGAGGGCGTCGGCCTGCCGCACGGCGGAGACCAGGTTGCGCCGCTCCAGCTCCAGCCAGTCCATCGGCCGGCCGAGCAACCCGTCGGTGACCGTACGGGGCACCGGCCAGCGGGCGGCAGCGCCGTGCACGATGGTGAAGTCGCCCCCGTACTCCCGGCGGTGTGCCTCCTCGGCCACGGCGAGCCAGGCGCCGAGCACGTGCCGCACCAGCGTCTCGCGCTCCCCGGCCTGCTCCTCGGCCAGGAGGCGCTCGCGGGCGAAGACCCGGACGAGGTCGTGCAGCCGGTAGCGGGTCGAGCCGCTCTGCGGGTGGCCGTGCGCCTCCAGCAGCCGCACGTCGACCAGCTGCTCCAGCAGGTCCTCCAGCACCGACGGCGGCTCGTCGAGCAGCGGCGCGGTCACCCACAGCGGGAAGTCCTCGCAGTCGAGCAGCGCCAGCCGCCGCAGCAGCCGCCGGGACCGCTCCGGCAGGCTGTGGTAGCTCAACCCGATGGTGGTGCGGATGCACAGGTCGCGGTGGACCAGCTCGTCGAGGAGCTGCGACTGGTCCCGCAGCCGGTCCACCAGGCGGCTCACCCGCCAGTGCGGCCGCGAGGCCAGGCGGGCACCGGCGATGCGCAGCGCCAGCGGCAGCCACCCGCACAGCCGCGCCAGCTCGTCGGCCTGCACGGGCTCGGCGGCGATCCGGTCGCCCACGATCTGGTGCAACAGGGCCACGCTCTGCTCCGGCGTCAGGGCATCCACGTCGACCTCGTGCGAGCCGGCGAGGGTGCCGAGCCGGGCCCGGCTGGTCACGATGACCGCGCAGCCGTCCGTGTTCGGCAGCAGCGGCGCGACCTGCGTCTCGTCGGCGGCATTGTCCAGCAGGATCAGCACCCGCCGCCCGGCGAGCCGACTGCGGTACAACCCGATCCGCTCGGTCAGGTTGTCGGGGATCGCCGGACCGGCCACGCCCAGCGCCCGCAGGAAGCGGTCCAACACCTCCGCTGGGCGCTCCGGGCTGGGCGACGGCCCGCCGAGGTTGGCGTAGAGCTGGCCGTCGGGGAACCGGTCCACCAGCGAATGCGCCACGTGCACGGCCAGGCTGGTCTTGCCCGCCCCGCCCGGGCCCGTGATCACCGCGAGCGGGGCGAACCCCCGGTGCCCCGGGTCGGCCTCGGCGGTCAGCAGGTCGCGGATCTCGCCGACGAGCTTCTGCCGGCCCGTGAAGTCCGCCAGGTCCCCCGGCAGCTGGTGTGGAACGTCCGGACCGTGCGCACCCGGCGACGCGGGCCCCGTGGCGGCGACGGGCGGCGTGACCGGGGACGCGGCGGGCGTCGCCGGAAGGTCGAGCTGGGGCGCGCGGGACAGGATGGCCCGCTCCAGCCGGCCCAGCTCCGCGCTCGGCTCCATGCCGAGCTCCTCCACGAACAGCGCCCGCGCCCGTCGGTACGCCTTCAGCGCGTCGGCCTGCCGGTCGGCCCGGTAGAGCGCGAGCATGAGGTGGGCGTGCAGCCGTTCCCGCAGCGGATGCCGGGCGATCAGCGCCTCCAGCTCGCCCACCAGCTCGTCGTGGCGGCCGAGCGTCAGCTCCAGCCGGATCCGCTCCTCGACGGCCGCGCCGCGCCGCTCGTCGAGCCCCCGCCGCCACGCCTCGACCGGCTCGCCGGGCACGCCGGCCAGGGTCGCGCCGTACCAGAGCGCGTCGGCGGCCCGCAGCCGGGCGACCGCCTCGGCCACCTGGCCCTCGCCGCCGAGGTGCCGGCTCTCGGCGACGAGCAGCTCGAACCGCCCCGCGTCCAGCTCCGTGGGGGCCAGCCGCAGCAGGTAGCCGCCGAAGCGGGTCTCCAGGGCGTCCTTGCGGCCGACCTCGCCCAGCAGGCGGCGGAGCTGCGACACGCAGATCTGGATCTGGGAACGGGCCGTGGACGGGGGATGGCCGTCCCACACCGTGTCGATCAGATCCTCCACCTGGACCGCCCGACCCCGGTTGGCGGCGAGGATGGCGAGGACCGTGCGGGCGCGGAGCCCGGGAATGTCGAGCCGGCGGTCTTCGTGGGTGATCTCGATTGGCCCAAGGACCCGTAGCTGCACGACCTTCCCCTGACCGTCGCCGAGTGTCCACTCAGGCTAACAGTGGGTACTTGCCGCCGCAGTGGCGCGAAGCGGCGGCGGCCGGTGGCGCGTAACCGGCCTCCTCAGCCGACCCGGAGCCGCTGCAGGTGGACCACCGCGCCGATGACCAGCAGGCCACCCGCGATCTGG
Organism: Micromonospora sp. NBRC 110038; assembly: GCF_020884815.1. Classification (NCBI taxonomy): domain Bacteria; kingdom Bacillati; phylum Actinomycetota; class Actinomycetes; order Micromonosporales; family Micromonosporaceae; genus Micromonospora; species Micromonospora sp. NBRC 110038. The sequence goes on from NZ_BBOL01000001.1 coordinate 378,021, forward strand.
ACGGCGTTGAGCGACTGGCCGAGCCAGGTCCAGGCGAGGACCGCGCTGAACACCGGCTCCAGGCAGATGTTCACCGCCCCCGCGTGCGGGCCGACCCGGGCCGTGCCCCAGGAGAAGAGCACGAAGGGGGCGAGGGTGCCCAGGATCGCGACGAAGAGCACCCCGGGCAGCAGGTCGTGCCGCCCGACGATCTCCGGCACGCCCTGCGGCGCGAAGTAGAGCAGCCAGGCCACACTGGACACGGCGAACGCGTACGTGTTGGCGCGCAGCGCGCCGTACCTGCGGGTGGCCCGGCTGCCCAGCACCGAGAAGGCGGCCACGCCGACGGCGGTGGCGATGCCGAAGCCGACCCCGAGGAGGTTCACCTCGCCCAGCGGCGTGGTGGGCAGCTCCACCACCAGGGCCACCCCGGCGAGGGCGACGACCAGCCCCAGGGCGATCGCGACGCCGAGCCGGCACCGGCCGAGCACCACCAGCCACCCCACCACGAACGCCGGGGCGAGATTCTGCAACACCATGGCGACCGCGACCGGCAGGTGGCTGATGGCCAGGAACAGGCACGCGTTGGCCACGGCGATCGCCAGGCCGAACGCGACGACCAGCGGCCAGTCGATCGGCTCCGTGCGCCTCGGCGTGCCGGGACGGCGGCGGGCCAGGGCGAGCAGCAGGCCGAGCCCGGCGAGGCTGATCAGGGTACGGGCGGCGACCAGCTCGGCGGGGCGCAGCCCGGAGTCGAACAGGTCGCTGGCGACGGTGCCGCCGAAGCCCCACAGCGCGGTGGCGACGCACACGGCGAGCAGCCCGAGCCGTCGCGCGCCGGGGTCGGGCGCTTCCTCGTCGGGGTCAGGGCGGGCGTCCCGCTCCTCGCGGTGGGCTTCCCGCTCGTCGGGATGGGCGTCCCGCTCGTCGGCGGACGAGGGGTTCAGGTCGGCGGATGCCGTCATGGAGTCACCTCGGCGTGGTCGTCGTGCGTGTCGGTCCGGTTGCGGACGGTGGTACCCGGTGCGATGCCGACTGTAACCTCTAAACTTCTTGAGTGGTTACCGACGTGTGGGATGGGACGATGTGGGAGGTGGGACCGTGAAGCGCCAGGAGGCACCCGGCCGGCTGGAGGTCGTCCGGTCCTTCGTCAACACGCTCGATCTGGAGCGCGGCGTCGACGAGCTCGACACGGTCGAAGGGCTGGCCGGCTGGCTCGCCGCCGCTTCGTCACTTGCCGCTCTCCCTGCTGGGTCGCCCCGGCCTGGTGGGTCAACCCGGCCGGGCGTGCCGCCCGCGCTGACCGAGGCGGACCGGCGGGCGGCGGTGGAGTTGCGCGAGGCGCTGCGCGACACCATCGCCGGCACCGGGGCCGCCGCTGTTGTCCCCCTCGGGCCCTCCGCCCCCCGGGTTGCTGCCCCCGCCCCGGCGGCTCTGGAGCGGCTCAACCGCGTCGCCGCGCGGCTGCCCGTACACCTGCGGTTCGCCGACGCCGCGACGCCGCAGTTCGTCCCCGAGCGTGCCGGCATCGACGCGGTGCTGGCCGGGCTGCTCGGCGTGGTGGCCGTCGCCGCGCTCGACGGCACCTGGGGTCGGCTGAAGATGTGCCCGGCCGAGGACTGCCGGTGGGTCTTCTACGACCACGCCCGCAACCGGACGGGGGTGTGGTGCCAGATGGCCGAGTGCGGCAACCGACGCAAGGTACGCGAACACCGGACGCGGCAGCGCGCCGCGTCGACCACGCCCCGTGAGGTGTAACTGGCGGGGTTGAAGACGAGGATTCGGCAGATCTTGGAAGATTTCGGCCCCTGGAGGGGCCATTTCGCTCCAAGATCTCCCAGCCCCACCCACGATCTTGCGGTTGCGGCCCCACGATAGGGCGTGTTGTTCCTTTTGTCGGGGCCGCAACTGCAAGATCGCGGGGCAGGGGGCGGTAGGCGGTAGTGGCCGTCGATGGTGAGGGTCGACGCACGGCGTTGCCGGAGGCGGGGCGGTCCTACCTGCGGGCGGCGGTCGGCTGTGGGCTCCGCGTGGAGCCTCCTGCCTGCTGTTTCGCCCGCACGTCACCACCGGCACCTTTTCGGCGTTAGCAGAGCGACGTACCAACGTTGGTGTCCCCGAATTGCTATCAACCATGACAAATGCATTCCACTCTCCTCAAGCGGACTTCGTGGCCCCAGAGGTGCTTTCGTCGCGTAGCTACAATGCGGCTGCCGCTGTCAGGGCGCACCAGGGAGAGGCGCGGATGCTGGGAATTGCGAGGAAAGTCGTGACGACGATGAGCATCTGGCGTAGAAGTCTGTGGCGCTATCGGGTCACCACTGCGGGAATTGCGCTGACCTCCTTCGGGGCCGCCACCGCGATCCACAACCCTCCTGTTGCGATCAGCGTGCTGGCGGCAACTGCCGGCTGTTTCGTTTCCGTGCTGGAAATCCGTGCCAATCGTCGCCGGGCCCGGTTGGTGCGGTTCCAGTCGCGGGACGGCGACGACTACAGCGACCTGTCGAGTCAACTCAGCAGTCTGGGGACCATCGTCAAAAGCGCACACGACGTCGGCGTGGTCATGGCGAAAGAGTGCGCGCGGCTCCGCGACCAGCCCGTCAGGGCCGAGCTTGAAACCTCGCCATATCGCCTCCCTCGCGAGCTCAGGATCTGGTCGTTCGACTTTCTTGCGCGTCGTGCCCGCGTCGCTGCCATGTACAACGGTGACATTATCGGCCTGGCCTCCGATGTGCCATCCGGTGACGAGGACGCGGCTGTCAAGCTGAGGCCCGGCCGCTATTTCGACTTCTTTTGCAGCAACCTGATGGCTCCGTTCGACGTATGGGGAACGGGTAGGAAGCTGCCGCTTCTGCGGGGAAGGGAGTTGATCCTCGACCAGGGTGGGAAACTGCTGACCTTTCGGCGCAGCCGACTCGCCAACACTGTCGGCGTGTCCTCGCTGGCCTTCACGGCGGACGGCCAACTGATCCTCGTGGCCCAGGCCAAGGACAATGTGGGCAGCCCTGGCCTCATCGCCCCGTCCGGCTCTGGCGCTCTTGAACCCCGCGACGTGCCACAGGATGGCACCGGGCTGACGCTCGGAGACATCGTCCGCCGCGGTGCGGAGCGGGAGTTGCGGGAGGAATGCCACATCAGCGAGCAGGACATCGAGGTCAGCGCGATCGTGGGGCACGGTCGGTGGGTCAGCCGGGGTGCCATGCCGGAATTCTGCGTGGTCACCCTGCTCCAACTCACCAGCGACGAGGTGCTCGATCGGGCTGTCCGGCTCGTCGAGCGCCCCTACGTCACCGAGGTGCTGGCCGTCGACCTGGCACCGATCACGAGATGGAACCCGAGGAAGCCGTTGGCCATGCTGCCGGAAGAGATCAGAGGATCGGCGTCATGGCCCCTTGCCCTCGGCCTGGCCTGCCTGGCTCAGTCCATCCTCGACCAGGACCAGTCGTGGCCGCTGGGGCAGGAGTTGATGCAGCGGCTGCCTGCCCAGAGGCAGCGACGGCCTGTGCGTGAAGGCGCGTGACCGAGGCCGCCCTCATTTCAGATGGCCGACGTCGAACGGGAAGATCGGTCACCTGCGGGTCAGGCCGACGGTGGCGGCGAGGCGGGCCACGTCGGCGGCGGTGGGGCCGGCGCGGAGCACGGCGGTCAGCGCGGCGTGGGCGGCGGGGCGAAGGCGGGTCTCGGCCGGGGCGATGCCGTCGGCGGTGACAAGGGCGCGGCCGGCGGCATGATGGTCGCCGAGGTCGAGGTGGGCGCGGGTGATGTCGACGAGGTGGGCGGCCCGGTGTTCGGCGGGGAGCAGACGCCAGGTGTCGTCGCCGGTGGCCCGCCGGTGGGCGGCGACGGCCCGATGGTGGTCGCCGAGGCGCATGGCGGTCAGTGCGCGGGTGAGTTCGACGGTGGTGGGGCCGAACCCGATGCCGTCGTGGTCGTCGTGGTGCCGCTCGCCGTGGCTGGCGGCGAGCTGGGCCGCCCGGTCGGTGAACTCGGCAGCGGCGGCGACGGCCCCGCACGAGGCGGCGGCGAGAGCGGCCTCGGTCAGCAGGGTTCCTGTCAGCGCGGGCTCCTCCGGCAGGAACGCCCGGGACTCGGCGAGGTCGAGGCAGTGCACGGCGGCCGCGGCGGCACCCATCGCCAGCTTGCCCTGACGTAGCGCCCGGAGCGCCTGGGAGACGGAGACCGCCGCCAGGCCGGCCAGCCGTGGATCGTCGGCGGCCCCGCTCATCGCCCGGTCGGCCGCCAGCCAGGCCAGGTCGGCCTTGCCGAGCTTGACCAGCACCTGGGCGGCGAGCCGATAGACCCGCACCGGCAGGTCGGCGGCGGACGCGTCGCCAGCCGCGCGGGCGTCGGCGAGCAGGTCGGGCAGCATCCGCAACACCTGGGCGTGGTGGCCGTTGCGGTACGCCGTCCAGGCGTACCCGATCTGGTCGGCAGGCTGGCGCGGCGACGACGCCGACTGGCCGTCGCCACCGATTCTCGGTACGTCGTAGCGCGCCAACGCCTCGCGCACCCGCTCCACGGCGCTGCCGGTGCCGGTGCCGGTGGCCGAACCCCGCTGGGCCCGGCCGCCGAGCAGGACGGCCGGGGCGACCCCGAGGGTCGCGGCCACCGTCTCGATCACCGAGAACCGGTCGAGGGTACGGACGCCGCGCTCGACCTTGTCCACCCAGCTCTTCGACCTGCCGATCCGGTCGGCGAAGACCTGCTGGCTCATGCCCCGGCTGACGCGCAGCTCCGCCACCCGCCGCCCGATCGGCGGCTCGTCGCCGGTGCGCCGTGTAGGCCGGGTCACCGCTCCCGCTCCGTCGGCGGCATGGCCAACGTGGACTCCCCGCAGCGCGGACACCACCGCGACTTGACCCGGAAGGCCAGCAGCCCGAGCAGGAACCCCGGCACCAACCCGCCGAACACGATCGACACAACTTCGGACATCACGATCACTCTCACCTCTGGCAGGGCGGGAAAACGGGCGTTGCCGCGCCGCCCTCGGCCGTGCAGCTTGACCTGCTCCGCGAACCTCACGCTGCGGAGCGATCCGTGGGCGTAATGTGTCCAGGGTTGCGCATCAAGTGATGCAAGGCAAGTCCTTGTTCTGCGTCAATCTCCGATTAGCATCGGACTCGGGGCACACGAGTGGACGGGTCTGAGGCAGAATCGCGACATGCCTCGATTCACGCCAGCGACACCGCGCTCCCGCCGCCTCGGCCGGGAGCTGCGCAAACTCCGCGACGCCAAAGGTCTGACCGGTGAGGACGCGGCGAAGCTCGTCCGCTGCTCGTCGTCACGGATCAGCCGGATCGAGTCCGGCGAGATCAAGCCCCGTGCGGGCGACGTCATGGAGCTGCTGGTCGCGTACGGCATGAGAATCGACGAGGAGCCCGCCACGTCCCTGCTCGAACAGGCCCGCGACCTGCGCGAGGAAGGATGGTGGCAGCGCCTCGGCGGCCGGTACGCGACGTACATCGCCTACGAGGAAGAGGCCGCCGAGCTGAAGAACTTCGAGCCTATGTTGGTGCCGGGGCTGTTGCAGACCGAGCGCTATGCCCGCGAGGTCAACATGATCGGCCGGGAGTCCGACAAGGACACCATCAGCCAACGCGTCGCCGCCCGGATGACCCGGCAGAAGGTGTTGCATCGCGAGCCCGCGCCGCTTCGGCTGCACGCCATCCTGTCCGAGGCGGCGGTGCGCACGGAGGTCGGTGGCCCGGAGGTCCTACGCGAGCAGCTTGACCAACTGGTCACGTTGAGCCGCCTGCCCAACGTGACCATCCAGGTCCTACGCTTCGAGGCCGGCGCCCACCTGGCGGTCAGCAGCGGTTTCGCCCTGCTCGCCTTCGAGCAGGACGAGCCACCATTGGGCTACGTCGAGACCCTGGCCGGTGAACTGTTCCTCGAATCGGCTCGCGACCTGGCGCGGCTGACTGACGCGTACGACAATTTGAAGACGCTGGCACGCTCGCCGGCCGAGTCCGTCAAGTTCGTCAAGGAGCTGATCAGGCATGAGGCGTGACCTCTGGCGCAAGTCGACCCGATCCGGGAACAATGGCCAGTGCGTCGAGGTGCGCGACCGGGGTGCTCAGATCGACGTGCGTGACTCGAAGTTCCCTGCGGCCGCCGTGCTGAGCTTCGACCCGGTTGCGTGGGCGACCTTCACTGACAGCCTCAAGGTCGACGGTATCCGCGCGTAACTGAATCATTGCCGTGGTCGTCTTGACGCAAGCCGGTGCGGCAAATCCAAGGGGTCATCCATGGCCGGCAAGGAACCGCCCAACTACCTGCGAGTCGTTGACGACCTGCGTAGGCGGATCCTCTCTGGCGAGCTGGCCCCCGGCGACAAGCTCCCCACCGAGAAGGAACTCCAGCAGCGCTGGGGCTTCTCCACCACGATCGTCAAGCACGCCCTCACGCTGCTCCGCAGCGAAGGACTCATCGAGGGGCGGCGCGGGTCGGGCAACTACGTTCGCGACCGGACACAGCTCGTGCGTCGTGCCCACTCTCGGGACATGCGCAAGCGCATCGGCAGCACTTCGCCGTTCGCCCGGGACAGCGAAGCCGCAGACAGGCGGCCGAGCTGGGAGGCGCACAGCGAGAGGATCCCGGCAGCACCGCAGACCGCAGAGCGGCTCGGCATACAGCCCGACGAGCCGGTCATGTTCACCAGGTACCGCTACCTGGCTGACGGGGTCCCCATCCAGCTCGCCTACTCGTACGAGCCGCTGGCCATCACCGGCGGCACGCAGGTCGAGTACCCGGAGCAAGGTCCGGTCATCGGTGTGGTTGCCCGCATGGACTTCATCGGCGTGGCCATCGACAGGTTCGTGGAAGAGGTCACCACTCGGCCGGCGATGCCCGAAGAGGCGGAGGCCCTCGGACTCGACCGGCGCGGCGGCATGTGGGTGATCGCGGTCGAGCGCACCTACTACGCCGGGCAGACCGCAGTGGAGACCGCCGACATCGTCTTTCCCGGTGACCGCTACCGGCTCGTATACGAGGTGCCCGTCGATCCCTGGTCGCCACCTTGCAGTCCGAGACGCCCTGACAACTAGACCTCGCCGAACTGAGGTGTCCCCTAGCTTTATAACTCAGAAAGGTGCCGAGCCGGCGGCCCAGGCCTTGGTCCAGCTGGCCCGGATGCCGGTCGCGGCGAGGTCGCCGAAGCTGACGCCCGCGAAGGGGTCGGCGACGTACCGAACCTGGTCGTGCTCGGGGCCGGCCTTGCTGACGGTGACCAGTGCGAGCCGGTAGTGGGGGACGGCGTTCTTGCCGGTGACGACCTCGTTGTGGGTGACGTAGAAGTCCTCAGCACCCTCGATGCGGGCCTTGACCTCGATGCGGATCGAGGCGCTGCCGTCGGTGGGGATGGACAGGATGTCGTACCCCGGGTTGTTGAATGCCTGTTCGCGCGGCTCCCGGCCGAGCGCGCGCTCGGCGGCGAGCACCAGCTCGACGCCGCGCCGCTCGACGGCCTTGGTTTCCTTGGCATGGATCGGCGCCTCGGCGGGGATCTCGGCGTCGACCATCGACAACGGCAGCACGAGCGCGGCCGTCATGATGCGCGGCGGCTTGGTCACCAACTGAGCCTGCTGGTCGAGCAACGCCAGCCGGGCCTGCCGGCGGACCTGGAGCTCCTGCGCCTTGCGTATCAGGCTGTCGGAGCTCTCCTTCGGCTTCGTGCCGGCTTGCTCCTTCTCCTGGGCGGCGATCGCCTCCCCGGTCAGCCGGTTCGACTCGTGCGCCAAGCGCTGGTCGACCCGTGCCCGGGTGCGCTCGATCTCGGCGAGGCGGCGGGGCGAGACCTCGGCCAGATAGTCCTTGAGCTGGTGCCCGATGATCCAGGTGCGGGCCCGGGCCTCGGCCTCACCAAGCCATGGCAGCTTCAGTGCAGCGGCGACAGCCGGGGTTCGCGGGGCGGCCACGCAGTCGAGGTACGGCGCAGGTCCGGCTGGCCTGACCTGGCCGGTGGCGTCGACGTAGGCGTAGCCGAAACGGCGGGAGATCGACTCCCCGGTGCCGTCGACCACCTCCTCGACCACGCCTACCAGGAGGGCCGGCTCCTCGATCTCCGGGGAGACGAGGACGGTGCCCCGATCGAGAACCGGCCGGAGCTGGGTGATGGTGAGTTCGGCTACGGCGTCGTGGAGGGGATGGCCGGGGGCGAGCAGGTCGGCGCGGGGCTTGTCGGCCACCTCGATGCAGTCGAGCTCGAACGTGACCCGTTCGTAGCGGGTGGCCACCGGCCCGTGCCTGGTGACGGCACGTACGGCAGCCGGAACATGGGTGATCTCGTAGCGGCCACGCTCGCGCCTGGCGAGCCGGCCGCCGAGGCGCTGGAAGGCGAGGCGGAAGGCCCACTCGATGTAGTGGGGTTGCAGCCGGCGGGCGCGGGCCTCCTCCATGAGCCGCTGCACCTGGGCCAGGTCGGCGTCCGGCATGGCGTCGTGGGTGAGCGCGCGTTCCTCGAGGAGTTCCTTGAGGCCGTGGGCGACCGACGCGTCGATGACCTGCTCCATCTTGGCGCGGGTCTCGGGGAGGTCGCCGTAACGAATAGCTTTGATCAACAGGTCGCGCAGGGGCGTTTCGTCGAAGGCTGCGCCCAAGACGTCGAAGACCTTGCCGCCATAGGCCTTGCGCTGCTCCTCGACCTTCTGCAACAACCGGGTGAAGACCTCGCCCTCGCGGGTGTTGGCGGCCACGAGATTCCACAGCCGGCACACCTCCGTCTGCCCGATCCGGTGGATTCGGCCGAAGCGCTGCTCGATCCGGTTGGGGTTCCACGGAAGGTCGTAGTTGACCATCAGGTGGGCGGCCTGAAGGTTGAGCCCCTCACCGGCCGCGTCGGTAGCCAGGAGCACCTGGCAGCCCGGGTTCTTGGTGAACTCCTCGGTGACGGCCCGACGGTCGGCACGGCGGACCCCGCCGTGGATGGCCTGCACCGTGTCCGGCCTGCCGAAGAGCGAGCGGATCTTGCGGGCCAGATAGTCGAGGGTGTCGCGGTGCTCAGTGAAGATGATCAGCTTGCGTGGTGTGTCGGCGTCGGGATTGATGAGGTCGTTGTCCACCAGGATCTTGCGAAGCTCGACCCACTTGCGGTCCGTATCGAGCTCACGGACGCGGCGGGCGACCCGGATGAGCTCGTCGAGCTCGGCCAGCTCGGTGTTGAGTTCGGCGATCGTGCGGGCTGCCGTTGCGGAGTCGAGCAGTTCCTCTTCGAGCTGCTCGACTTCCTCGGCGCTGTGCTCGTCGTCGTCCCAGTCCTGCGGATCGATCGGGGTGGGCTCGTCGCCGACGCCCCGGCCGTGGAGCAGGTCGTCTCGGCGTCGCCTGAGTCGTTGGGCGCGGCGCACCAGGGACTGATGGATCGCCTCTGGGCTGGAGGCCAGGCGTCGCTGGAGCACCGTCAATGCGAAGCCGACCGTGTTACGGCGCTTGTCGTCCAGCCGCTCGGCCCGGTTCATCCCCTCGCGCACGTATTCAGTCACGCGCTCATAGAGGCCCTGCTCGTCAGCGGTCAGTTCGTAGGGGATGGTTTGGGCGATGCGTTCGGGGAAGAGCGGCTTGCCCTCGAAAGTGAGCAGGTCCTCCTTGACCATGCGGCGCATCAGCCCGCTCGTGTCCGCGTTGTGGACGCCGGCGTTGAACCTGCCCTCGAAGCCGTCGCGTTCGAGCAGGGTGAGGAAGAGCTGGAAGTCCTCCTCCTTGCCCGCGTGCGGCGTGGCTGTCATCAGCAGCAGATGACGCGTGCGGTCGCGCAGGCTCTCGCCGAGCTGGAAACGCCGGGTCTTGTTGACCTTGCCGCCGAAGTAGTGCGCGCCCATCCGGTGCGCCTCGTCGACGACGACGAGGTCGAATTCGGCGTCGTCGAGGTGCGAGGCCAGGCCGTCGTTGCGCGCGAGCTGGTCCATCCGCGCGATGAGCAGCGGATGCTGCTCGAACACGCTCGACCCGAGGGCGGCGTCAACCATGGCCGTGGAGAGGATGTCGAAGCGCAGGCCGAATTTGAAGAACAGCTCGTCCTGCCACTGGTCGACCAACCCGCCGGGCGCCACGATCAGGCAGCGTTTCACGTCGTCGCGGAGCAGGAGCTCCTTGATGTAGAGGCCCGCCATGATCGTCTTGCCGGCGCCGGGGTCGTCGGCCAGCAGGAACCTCAGCGGCATGCGGTCGAGCATCTCGCCGTAGACGGCACGGATCTGGTGAGGCAACGGCCGCACGTCGCTGGTGGCCACCGCCAGCATCGGGTCGAACAACCCGGCCAGGGAGATCCGCTGGGCCTCGGCGACCAGCCGAAAGTCCTGAGCGTCGGCGTCGAACGGGCGGCTGCCCGCGTCGGAGAGGCTCAGCTTGGTCTCGTCGGCCCGGAAGAGCACCTGCTGGCGCAGACTGCCGTCGAGGGTCTTGTAGGTCAGCTCGACGGCAGTCTGGCCGTGCCACTGCGCCGCGAGCACCGAGACTGTCTCGCCGGGCACCACCCCGCTGACCCGGAGGCCGGGCGAAAGATCCTCGAGCCGCACCAGTCACCTCCAGACCGACAACCCGTAGAGCCTACGGGCGAGCACCGACACTACTGACGACCGGGAAATCGGCACAGCTCGGCAGATGCCACAGACGCCGTGCGTCAGCTTCCCGACAGCGGTCCTCGGAGAGCCCGTTCGGGTAAGGGGTGCACTACGATACCGTCCCTAAACCCCTCGATATCTGCGGTGAGCATGAACAAGACGGAGCGCGAAGAGATTCGTCGCCTCACGGCCGACTTCAGGCAGTGGAGTCACCGTGCCGAGGAAGTACAGAACTGGCATCGGGCTGTGCAGGACGCGGCCAGCAACGATGAGCGATCGTTGCAGGCGCGCAGCGTCATGGTGGGTCGGGCTGGTCAGGCGGCCTGGCAGGTGCTCGCACTCCGGGCGAGTGACGCGGGTGTGGTCGGGCGGCTCTGGGCACGCGCCACACTCCCCGTGCCGACGAGCGGCGAACAGGCGTTGCTGCGCGTCCTCGCCACGGACATCCCCCGCCTCATCGCCGAGGTCGCCCCCGCGCTCGGCATGCGTCGCTTCTTCACCGGGGCGGAGAGGAAGCACGCGGCGGAGCAGGCGGGCATGCTTCTGCGCCGTCACCACGAGGCGGTCCTCCGGGGCCATGGACCCCGTCGGCTGGAACGGCTCGGTGCCTTCACCGCATCCGTCGACCCACGCCGGCTCGGTTTCCCGGCGCTGCTCGATCCCGCCCTGCGCTTCGGCCTCGTCTCCGGACACCGCGGCCCGGCACCCGAGCTCCTGGATCGGTCGGTCATCAGCGGCCTGCCGGAGGCGCTGGATGCCATCACCAAGGTCGTCGCAGGTGAGGCCGCATACCGGTCGGCGGCACAGGCGGCAGGCGAGAAGGTCAGACGCGCCGAGGTGCAACGGGTTCTTCAGGAAATGCCCACGGAGGCGTTGAAGACAGCTACCCGTGATCGTCTCCGACTGGGTGCGCTCACCGAGGCGGGGATCAGCACTGTGCAGGAGGTGCTGAGCCACGGCCGGTCGCTTCAGGCATTGCCGGGCGTGGGGGAGACGTCCGCGCGGCGGATGCTCGGGGCGGCGCAGGCCCTCTGGCAGACGACGTACGAAGAGATGCCGGTCCGCATCGACATCAACCGCCGCCGTCCGGAAACCACCGAGTTGCTGCGCCGCCTCGCCGACTGGGACGCGTGTCGCCAGACCCGGGGAGCCGCTGCGGACCTCGAACGGGCTGCCGAACTCGCGCCACTGCGGGCAGCGCTCGGCAGCGAAACCACCCACCTGCTCGTCGTCCCGATCAGGCAGCTTGCCGTCGCAGGGCTGACAGAGAGCATCCAGACCGTCAAGCGGCGAGCCGAGTTGCTTGGCATGTCTTCCGCATCCGGCCGCACGAGCGTCGGCGCGGACCCGTGGGAAGACTTCCTCGCCCGGCCCGCCGACTACTTCGCCATGCTCGCCGAGTTGGGGTTCGTCACCGAGGACGAGAACGCGGTGCACGGTGATCTTCCTGAAGAGATCATCCAGGCGGTGCGCGACCAGGCGCTCAACGGTGAGCATCTGACGGCGTCGCTGCGCGGGTACCAGAGCTTCGCTGCCCGCTTCGCCCTCGTGCAGCGCAAGGTCATCATCGGGGACGAGATGGGCCTCGGTAAGACCGTCGAGGCGATCGCGGTGCTGGCACACCTGAAAAGCAGGGGCAAGACGCACTTCCTGGTGATCTGTCCGGCCGCTGTGGTGACCAACTGGATGCGCGAGGTCTCCCACAAGTCGAAGCTGAAGGTATGCCGGGTCCACGGGCCGGAACGCGACCGCGCGGCTCGCACGTGGATGCGCGACGGCGGTGTCGCCGTCACGACCTACGAGACACTGGCCTGGTGGGAGCCTGCGCTGGGGGAACTCCGCGACCTGGCGTGCGTCGTCGTCGACGAGGCCCACTACATCAAGAACCCGCAGGCACAGCGGACGAGGCGGACGAGGCGACTCGTGACGCGCGCGGACAGGGCGATTCTGCTCACCGGCACGCCGCTGGAGAACAAGGTCGACGAGTTCCGCAACCTGGCCTCCTACGTACGACCGGATCTCACCGTCGACGCCACCGACCTGTCGCCTCGGACGTTTCGCCGGCAGATCGCTCCGGCGTACCTGAGACGGAACCAGGAGGACGTGCTGACCGAACTCCCGGAGCTCATCGAGGTCGAGGAGTGGCTTCCCCTGTCGGCGGCTGACAGTTCGCGGTATCGCGGTGCGGTCGAGCGCGGCAACTTCATGGAGATGCGCCAGGCGGCGATGCTCCAGGGAGCCCAGTCCACAAAACTGCAGCGCCTTATCGAGATCGTCCGCGAGGCGGAGGAGAACGAGCGTCGGGTCATCGTGTTCTCCCACTTCAGGGAGGTGCTCAGTCTGGTCGCCCGGTCGTTGCCCGGCCCGGTCTTCGGGCCACTCACCGGGTCGGTGCCAGCCGCGCAGCGCCAGCAGATGGTCGACCAGTTCTCGGCCGCCAGGCACGGTGCCGTCCTGGTGGCCCAGATCGTTGCCGGCGGTGTCGGGCTCAACATCCAGTCGGCATCCGTCGTCGTCATCTGCGAACCTCAGCTCAAGCCCACCACCGAGGCACAGGCCATCGCCCGTGCGCACCGGATGGGGCAGGTGCAGTCGGTGCAGGTCCACCGGCTGCTCACCGAGGACAGCGTCGACGAGCGGATCACCGAACTCCTGGCCGGGAAGAAGCGGATCTTCAACGACTTCGCCCGGGTCAGCGACATGGCCGATTCCAGCCCGGAGGCGGTGGACCTGTCAGAGGCTGAACTCGTCCGAGCGGTGGTGGCAGCCGAACGGCAGCGCCTCTTCGAACGGGGCTCCGCTGCCCAAAGCGACGCGGCCGACTGACTGCGGGCTATACCTGGTCGGGCACCAGGACGGCTGCGTCGGCGTGGGCCAAGAGGCAGCGGCTGCGGCGCTCGGCCATCCAACAGAACTGACTGGTCGGTAGTGGACGTTTGATCGGCAAACCGACAGACAGGATCCCGACGCGGCCCTTCTTCCGTAGGTTGATCGGCACCGCTCAGCCAGGAGGTTGGATGTCCCACGTCCGCATCCGGATCGACTTCACCCCGCTCACCGACGACGACGAGTTCGTCCTCGGCGAGCTGACCGACGAACTCGCGGACGACCTCCGCGAGATCGGGGAGGTGGAGCGCGTCGAGCAGCCCGTGACAGACCCGCACACCAAGGGCGTCGCGGAGCTGGCGCTCGGCGTGGTGACCGTGCTGGCGGGCGCGGATCCCGGCTACGTGCAGGCGCTGGTCGACGTGGTCCTGGCGTTCCTCCAACGCCACACCGGCCGCCGGGTGCACCTGCGGGTCGGCGACATCGAGCTGACCATCGACCGGCCGACCCACCGGCAGACCGACGAGCTGGTCGCCACGGTGCGGGCGGCGATCGAGCGGGCGCGCCCCTGATGGGTCGGCACGCCCTGCTGCTCGGCACGGCCACCTGCCACGCCGACCGCGAGCTCGCGCCGCTGCCCTCCGTGCGGCAGGACGTCGCGCAGCTCAAGGCACTGCTCGACGGTGCCGGCGAGTTCGACAGCGTACGCGCGGCACTGGATCTGCCGGCGGCGCATCTGCGTCAGGTCGTCGAGGAGTTCTACGGCGCGCGGCGCACGGGCGACCTGGCGCTGCTCTACTACTCCGGCCACGGGGTGCTGCACGGCGACGGGCAGTCGCTGTTCCTGGCGGCGACCGACACGGTCGGCGGGCAGCTGCACGCGACCGCGTTCGACACCGACGGCATGCTGCGCCACCTGCTCAACGACACCAAGGCCAGCCAGAAGGTCGTCCTGCTCGACTGCTGCTTTTCCGGCGCGTTCACGGCCCGCAACCGGTTCCGGGGCGGGGTGCGGGAGGAACCGCGGCGCCTCAAGCGCCAGCGTGGCACCTTCATCCTGACCTCCAGCACCCATCAGAAGGCGTCGAAGGCGCAGGGCCCGGACCGCCCGTCGGTCTTCACCGAGGTGCTCCTCGACGGTCTGCGGGGCGCAGCCGAAGGGCCGTCCGACGACGGGTGGATCACCACCAATGATCTTTCCCGGTACGTGCCGACCGAGATGGCCCGCCGCCGCCAGCACAAGACGGTCGAGTCGAGTGAGGGCGTCACCGAGCCGATCCGGCTGGCGACCGCGCCGGGGTCCGCCGCCGAGGCGACGCGCGCCGCCGCCGTCACGGCGAGCCCTGCCGACGAGGCGGCGTTCGACGCGGACCAGTGGCGTCGCCTGGTGACCTACTACGTCAACTGCATGCAGCGGTCGACCGTGCTGCAGTCGTTCATCGACCCCCGGGCGACCACCACGTACGTCGCGGCTCCACCCGGGTCCGAGGCCGTCTTCACCTCGGAGACGCCCGTCCGGCTGGGCGGTACGGCGGCCAGGCTCGCCGCGCGGGCCCGCGCCGACGGCAGGGAGCTGCAGTACGGCTATCCCGTCGTCGCCGTGCGGCCGGCCCGGCAGAAGGCGATCCAGCTAGCGCCGCTTCTGGTCTGCGATGTGACCATCGGCGCGGACGACGTCCTGCACGCGTCCTTCCCGCCTCGCCCCAGCGCCGCCCTCGTCGACCTGTTCCAGCTCTCCGAGGTGGAGGGCGACGAGCTGCTGCAACGCGTCGAGCAGGCGTTCGTGCCGGGCGACCCCGCCTCCCTCACCGCCACCGTCGACGTGCTGGTAAAGACGTTCGGGCTGAGCCCGGTGACGGAGCTGGACCCGGCGTTGCTCGGCGGCACCATCCGGCCGGGGCCGGTGAACGGGGTGCAGAACGCCGCGATCCTCTACACCGTCGACGCGGCGGAGTCGCCGCAGCGGCAGCTCGTCGACGACCTGCGCGCCATGATCAAGAATCCGAAGCTCATCGAGGGGACGGCGCTGGGCGCGCTGGCGCTCCGCCCGGACGGGGCAGCGGCGAGCCCGGGCGGGGCCGGCTCGACGCCCGTGGTGACGGTGGCGATGAGCGCGACGAACGAGGCACAGGAGGAGATCATCCGGGCGGCGATGTCGCAGCCGTTGACGGTGGCCCAGGGGCCACCGGGCACCGGCAAGAGTCAGCTCGTCACCGCACTGCTGGCGACCGCCACCGCCGCCGGCCAGAGCGTGCTGATCGGCTCCACTAGCAACCAGGCCGTCGACTCGGTGCTCGACCGGGTGACCGACCTGATCGGCCCGGGCCTGCTGCTGCGTACGGGCAACAAGGAACACCGGATGCAGGAGCCGAAGCACCTCGCCGACATCCTGGCCGCCTACCCGTCGGCCGAGCGGGCCACCGCGCCGGACGACCGGACCCCGCTGCACGAGCTGCGGCTGCTGGCCGAGGAGGCCACCGGGCTCCGCGCGGCGCTGGACGAGCGGCGGCTGCTCGAACGCGACCTCGCCGACCTGGCCACCGAACGCGCCGCCGTCCCGGACCCGGACGCGGTCCCGCTGCCGGCCGACGACACGGCGCTGGCGCACCTCGTCCACCTGACCGACCGGGCGCTCGCCAGCCGGTGGTTCGGCTGGTGGTACCGGTGGCGGCTGCGGTCGTACCAGGTCGTCGACCGGGACGCCGTCACGGCGCTCGCCGAGCGGGCGGTGCTCGAGCTGCGCTGGCGGGAACGCCTACGACGCCTCGGCGAGCTGCCCGACGCCGAAGTCTCCTGGCGGCGGCTCGTCGACCTGATCGGCACCGAACGGCCCGCCCGCAGCATCGACCTGCTGCGGGCGCAGATCGCCCGCCGGGTGGCCGCCGGGGCGCGGGTGCTCCAGGACCGGGCCGACGAGATGGCCAGGCCGCAGTCGGACAGCTGGTCCTACTTTCCGGAGCTGCTGCGGGTGCTGCCGGGCTGGGCGGTGACCGCGCTCTCGGCCCGCCGCCTGAAGAGGAGCCCCGCCCTGTACGACCTCGTCGTGATCGACGAGGCGGCGCAGTGCGCCATTCCCGCGATCCTGCCGATGCTCTACCGCGCGAAGCGGGCACTGCTCATCGGCGATCCGCGCCAGCTCGCGCCCGTGGTGGACCTGCCCGAGTCCGACGACGTCGCCGAGCGGGCCAGGGCCGGCCTGAGTACCGGCTGGCTCACCGCGCGGCGGCTGACCTACACGGCCCACTCCGCGTACGACGCGTTCGCCGCCGCGGCGGCCACGACGCAGCTGCTCGACGAGCACTACCGGTGCCATCCGGACATCGTGGACGTGCCGAACCGGGAGGTCTACCAGGGCCGGCTCACCGTGCTGACCGATCCGGCCCGGCTGGCCGCTCCGGCCGAACCGGCGGTGCGCTGGCGCGACGTGCCCGGCAGGTTCAGCCCCGGTACGACCGGCTCCGGGTTCAACCCGGTCGAGGCCGAGGCGGTCGTCGCCGAGGTGGCGGGCCTGCGGGCGGCGTACCCCGATGCCTCGATCGGGGTGGTCACGCCGCTCGCCGCGCACCAGCGTCGCCTGGCGGCGGTCCTGCGCGCCGCCGGTCTCACCGAGAACCTGCTCTGCGCGACGATCCACAAGTTCCAGGGCAGCGAACGGGACATCATGGTCGTCTCGCCGGTCGGCGCGCACGGGGTCCCGGACCGCACCCGGGGCTGGCTGGCGCACCAGACCAACCTGTGGAACGTCGCCATCACCCGGGCCCGGTCCCAGCTCGTCGTGGTCGGCGACCGGTCGTGGTGGTCGGGCCAGCGGGGCCTGCTGACGGCCCTGGCGTTGGCCGGCGACGCCGCCGACACCCAGCCGGACGCCGGGAACGTGCCGGCGGACCGCCTGCACCGGGCCCTGCGGAACGCCGGGCTCACGGTGCGGCGGGACGTCCCCGTGGCGGGGCAGCCTGTCGACCTCGTGGTACGCCGCGAAGACGCCGAGCTGGCCGTCGTGGTCGACGACCCGGCCGGCGATCCGGACGGCAGGGTGCTGCGCAAGGTGCTCGCCCGGCTCGACATCACCGGAGGCTCCGGCCCGGTGCGTCGGGTGCCCGCGTGGCGCTGCCTGGCCGAGCCGGAGCGGGTGGCGGCGGAGTTGGCCGACGCCCTGCACCGGCCGGGGCCGACGCCCGACGGCGGGTAGGCCGCCGCGGCGGACGCCGCCGGAGGGGCCCCTGGTGCGGGACCCCTCCGGTCAGTGCGAGACGTGCCGGATCGTCACTTCTTGAGCAGTCGCACCTGCACGGTCTTGCTCGCGCGCTGCCCCGTCGCGTTGCCGAACGCGACCGTGACCGTCACGTCGAGCCGCCCCGCCTTCACCAACTGCTGCCGGTACGCGGGCGCGACCGTCACGGTCAGCGTGACCGTGCCCGCCTTGCCCACCTGCCTGGTCACCGCGACCACCTTGTCGCCGGTGAGCGTGAGCGTGCCGGCCGTGTTGACGGTGGCGGTGATCGTCGCCGTGCCGGCGCTGGCGTTGGTCGTCACCTTCCCGAGCTTCACGCTGGGCGGCGGCAGCACGGTGCCTACCACCGCCTTGGAGAGGGTCGCCCGCCCGGACGAGTCGACGACCAGCGCCTGGAGCTTGACCTGCCGGCCGGCGTCCTTGGCGCTGGGCGTCCAGTCGAACAGGTACGGGGCGACGGTGCTGGTGCCGACCCTGGTGCCGTTGACGAGCAGGGTCGCCGACGCGATGGCGAAGTCGTCGGTGCCCCGGATCAGCGGGTGCACCGTCGTCCCGACCTGGAACACCGCGCCCTGCCCCGGGTCGGCGACCTGGGCCCACGGGGCGTGGTCGGCGACCCGGCCCACCCCGGTCGGCACCGCCTTCGGCGGCTTCGGCAGCCGCTTGGCGACGGTGACGGTGGCCGCGCCCGTGCTGTCGGGGCCGGAGACGGCCTCGACCCCGGTGCGCGGGTCCGCCGGGCTGCCCGCGAGCGGCGCGCGCTTGCCGAGGTAGCTGCCGGTCACCACGAACGGGGCTGCCTCGCGTACGCCCGTGTTGTCGGCGGTGGCGTTGTAGACGGCGAACCCGTTGCCGGTGATGATGTCGCCGGAGGCGGTGAGCGCCCCAACGCTGTCGGTGCCGGCGTCGGTCAGCAGGATGCCGTAGGACTTCTCCGGCGCGGGCGGGTGGTAGTTCCCGGTGATCCGGCTGTCGTTGACGAAGCCGGTTGCCCCGCTGGCGTACCGGATGCCGACCTGCGGGAACACGCTGCTCGACGCGCCCGTGACGACCGTGCCGGTCACGTAGCCGTGGTTGCGGATGCCGGTCCGGGCGGTGTTGTCCGGGCTGCCGTCCGTGCCCCGCGCGCCGTCGAACAGGATGCCGCCCGACTGGTAGCCGGTGACGACGCTGCCGGTGACGGTCACCTCGCTCTCGACGGTGGCGGCGCTCGCCCCCCGGATCACGCCGGTCTTGACGATGCCCCAGCCGTGCGGGTGCTCGGCCAGTTCCTGCGCGGTGGTGGCGGCCCGCAGCGGGCCGACGACGCTGTTCGCGACGCGACCGGCCGCGCCGAAGAAGGCGATGCCGGCCTCGGCCCAGACGTCGCCGGAGGTGACGGTCACGCCGGAGATGTCGACGAACATCTCGTTGGTGTCGGTGGAGCCGAGCGACTGCCGCGACACGGTGATCACGTTGCCGCCGCCGTCGCGCAGGTAGGGCTGGTCGCCCGCGAGGGTGCCGAGCGACTGGTCCGGCTCGATCGTCACCTTGTCCGCGCCCGCGCCCTTGATCTTCAGGGGCTTGGTGATGGTGAGGCCGTTGCGCGCGCCGGCCTGCACGGGGTTGGACGCGTGGTTCACCGGCGTCGAGGACTCCTGGTAGACGCCCGCGCAGACCACGATCGTGTCCCACGGCGAGGCGTGGTCGACGGCCGCCTGGATCGACGTGAACTGGGCGGTGGGGCACTGCTTCCCGTCGTCGTCGACGGTCCAGGTGGTGTTCCCGCGCGGGTTCGCGACCGGGTCGACCAGCGCCACCTTGCCGGGGGTGTTGTCGTACGCGGCGAGGTAGGTCGCCGGGTCCGGGCCGCCGAGGGCGGACTTGCCGTAGCCCGCGCCGTTGGCGTGGTTGCCGTCCGACAGCAGCCGCGCCCCGGCCGCGCTCTCCTGGAAGCGCACGTCGGCGAGCTGGATCGAGCCGGACTTCGGCATGTCGCCCGCCCCGAAGCGCAGTTCGAGCTTGGCCAGGGAGCCGACGTCGACGCCCTGCGCGGCGAACTCGCTCAGCGGCACGCGGATCTGGTCGAGGACGATGTGCGTGTTCGGCGTGTTCGTGCCGGTGGACATGTGCAGGGCGTTGCCCCAGCGCGGGTCACCGGCGTCGACGGTGGCCTCGTGCCCGGCCGTGTCGCTCAGCGCGATGACGAAGCGCTGCGTGGTCGACGCCGGGTCGTACGACGTGGGCAGTTCGTTGGGCCAGACCGGGCTGGTCGGGGTGCCGTTGACGGTGGTGTCGCGGGTGTTGTCGCCCCGGTTGTCGGCGCCCGGGTTGCGGGTGTCGAAGAAGTTGACGGCGGCGCTGAGGGCCAGCGCCTTGAGGCCCCGTACGTCCTTGGACGCGGCCGGGATCGCGGCGGTGAGGGTGGCGGTGGAGGTCGGCTCCCAGGCGAGGGTGAGCTGGCGGCCGTAGGAGTGGTTGATCGGGCTGTTCTCGCGGGTGGCGTTCTGCCCGCCGAGCGCGCCGGCCGCCGGCAGCGGGCAGGGCTTGGCGGCGGTCGGCAGCCCGGTCTTGCCGAGCTGGGCGGGCGCGAAGTCCTGGGGCTCCGGGTTGCACCAGTCGTAGCCGCCGGCCGTCGCCGCCGGCTTCGGTGTGACGCCGGCCGCCTGGGCGTACGGGTCGGCGAAGCCGCTGCCGGTCAGCGGGCCGCCGAGGGCGTTGAGGCCGAGGGGGTTCTCCACCTCGGGGCGGATCACGTCCACCCGCTCCTGCGGCGCGGCGAAGTAGCTGGTGTTGACCCGCTCGTTGCAGGGGATGGCCGTGCCGGACGGGCTGGTCGGGCAGGCCGTCGCCGGGACCTGCAGGCCGCTGTCGGTGTTGGCCAGCTCGCCGGTCAGGTAGGGCTGGAACGCGCCCTCGCCGCCGACGTAGCGGCGGAAGAAGGCGGCCATCGTGGCCAGGCCCAGCTTCTCCTGGTCGCCCATGCGGGCCGCGTCGCCCGAGAACTTGGTGTTCACGGCCGGGTTCAGCGGATCCGAGTTGTCGATCTTGTAGTTCAGGTCGGGGTCGGTGTAGCTGGCCGCGCCGCTGAGCCGCAGGTTGTTCGGGTGGATGTTGTTCGTCGCGAACGGGGCCGAGTTGCCGCAGGCCGCGTCGTTGTTGCCCTGGCCGTCCGCGCCGCCGTCGGCGTACCAGACGGTGTTGTACCAGTTGTGGATCGCGCCGAGGTGCTCGACCTGGATGCGGGGGAAGGGGTCGCCGGGGTTGACGTACTGGCTGCGCTCGAACAGCCGCGCGCCCTGGAGGTTGGACACGTCGCCGTCGCACATCGGCAGGATCGTCAGGTACGGCATGCCGTACGGGGCCTTGCGCTCGTAGTCGACCGGCGCGAGGGAGATGACGCCGCGCAGCGGGTAGCGCGGGCCGTCGGTGCGGATGCGGTTGTAGTCGATGAAGCTCGACACGGCGTCACCGCCGCGCGAGTGCCCCATCAGGCCGATGCGGGTCAGGTCGAGGTGACCGGAGAGCGTGGTGCCGACGGTCGTGTGCTCGTCGACGGGCAGGCCCTCGGCGCGGTTGGCGGCGCTGAGCGCGTCCAGGGTGGCGGCGATGAGCATGCGCCGGCTGTGCATGCCTTTGCCCTTGCTGCTGTCCTGCCGCATCATCAGCTGGTCCTGCGACACCGAGAACGTCGTGTAGCCCCAGGTGGCGAGGTTCTCCGCGAGGTAGGCGTAGCCGTTCTCGTTGTGCTTGAACTGGGCGCAGGTGAGCTGGGCGCTGTTCTGCCCGGAGTCGCACGAGCCGTGGTTGCCGTGCACCAGGACGATCAGCGGCGACGGGGTGGTGCGCTTGGCCCAGTCCGGTGTGTAGAGCTGGCCGCGGATCTCGACCTGCTCCGCCGCCTGGGCCGTCCCCGGCGTCGGGTCGGCCCCGGCGGAGTTGGGTTCCTGGATGCTGGCGAGGCCGAGCTTGGCCTCCTGGACGGCCTGGTAGCCGAACGGCCCGCGCGCCGTCGGGTCGGGCAGGCCCGCCGGTGCGGCGGGGGGCGGTGCGGCTGTGGTGGGGGACGCCGCGCCGGCCGGGGCGGCCAGCGCGGCCGGGGCCGTCAGCGAGACGACCACCGCGAGGAGAATGCGCATGCTCCTCGATGTTCGTACCTTCAAAGTGTCTCCCCGGAAAGGAGTGGAAATGTTCAACGATCGGGGACGCTAGCCAGCTCTCGTTTCTCCCGCGTTTCGTATGGCGTGCGTCTCGCGGCGCGCGGAAACCGCCTCTACCAGGGGATATGCGCCCCGGACGGGAAGCCGGCCGCAACTGTGGCGATTGGGACTCCGGGGTTCTTCGCGACTCATATCCGCGCCGGGAAACGGCGTGCCGAACGGCGCGCGCCGGGTCGACGCAATCTGCTGCGAATTGTCGACCCGCGAATGGAGAGCCGCACTTGAATGTATTGCTGCCCCTCGGTCGGCGCGGGGGCAGGCGGCGCGGGCGGCGGCGCGGGTCACTATCTACGCAACAGGGCCATCACGGGCAAGTAGTGCGCACTCCCGTGGACGTGGCCAAGGGGGCAGTGCGGCCAAGTCCATGACGATTGGGTGCAGGTGGCGGGGAATCGCCGGAGGGGGTGACCGCACAGTGATCCGAGCGATACTCAGCTATTGGTGTCCGGGTCCCCGAGCGGTAGCATCCACATTCGTGACAGTCACTGGACACGATTGTGTCCGTGCCGTCGCGAACGGGCTTTGGCCTATTCGGCCTAAAGTCTCGTACGCGGGATCCCTCGGTCCCGGCGACGGGCAGCCGTCGACCGATCGATCCACCCTGCTTCCGGCTCTCGGGAGAGCCGTGTGACCGGTGGCCGTTGTTCCATTTCGGTGCAGGTCCAGATGCGTGGAAACTATCATTCACGGCTGCGCCAGGACGAGGGAGAAATGGTTGCCATTCGGCAGGTCTCGGCAGATCAGAACAGCGAGCTGGCCGCCTGCGTCAAAGCCTGGCGGCACCGGCTGGTGCCCGACGACCGGCTCCTCGCCCGGCGCCGCCGAGCCCGTCGGTCGAACGTCACCCAGGAGGAGGTCGCGGAGATCGTCGGGGTGAGCGTCGTCTGGTACAGCAACCTCGAACGCGGGGTGCGGGCCAACTACTCGGAAGCCTTCCTCGACGCCGTCGCCGAGGCGCTGCGCCTCGACCGGCACGAGCGGGAGCTGCTGTATCTCCTGGCAGTCGGCCGGATGCCGCCGCCGTCGCCGGTCGGCGCGACCGCCGTCGTCCTCGGCCCCGCCCTGCGCCAGTTCGTCGAGGGGCAGCGCTGGGCGACCTACGTCCTCGACCGGTACGCGCGAGTGGTGCTGCACAACGAGGTGTGCGAGGCCTACTATCCCTGGCTGCGCAGCGATCCCAGCTATCCCCGCTGGCTGTTCACCGACGCCGACGCGCGCCGCCGGCTGGTCAACTGGGACACCGACTGGGCGGCGCCGATGCTCACCCAGATGCGTATCGCCCAGGCGCTGCACCCCCAGGACGCGGGGATCGCCGCCCTGGTCGACGCCTGCCTGGCGACCAACCCCGAGGCCCGCTGCCTGTGGAACGCCCACGCCGCGAACGGGTGCACCCTGCGGTCCCGGCGCGGCATCCGGCTCTCCAGCGACCACCGGACGACGCTGGTCGACGTCGTGACCCTCACCGACCCGAGCGCGAGTGAGCTGCAGATCGTCTCGCTGATTCCGGTGGCCGACCCGGCGTAGCCGCCTTTCACCCCCCGCTTCCCCTCCGGCGAATTCCGCCGTCGGCGATTCCGGCCTGCCCGCCCGACCTCGGCCTTCCCGTGGGCTGCCGGCCCGACCGCGCGCTCTCGCCGAAACCGTTTACACCAACTGCCACTTGGTGAAGTGGCAATTTCTGGCCGCCGCCGCTATCGCCCGGCAGGATTCTCCCCGGCCGCTTCCGGGGGCTATGTGGACTCCCTGCGGCATCGATGTGGACCGGAGGCGGATCATGAATCCATTCGACGATGCGGACGGCACTTTCCTGGTGCTGGTGAACGCCGAGTCGCAGCACTCGTTGTGGCCGGAATTCGCCGAGGTGCCGGCGGGCTGGACCGTGGCATGGGGGCCGGGCGGCCGCGACGACGCGCTGCGCTTCGTCGAGGACAACTGGCAGGACATGCGGCCGAAGAGCCTCGCCCTCGCCATGGACCAGGCCGAGAACGCCGCGTTCCATGGGTGAGGACGGTCGGCGCTGGCCGTTGAGCAGCGAGCAGCAGCGGCTGTGGTTCATCGACCGGCTGGCGCCGGCCAGCGCCGCCTACCACGTGCCTGTGTCGTGGCGGCTGCGGGACGCCGTACCGCTGCCGGAGGTCGTCGCCACCGTCGGCCGCCTGCTGGCCCGGCACGACGCGCTGTTCACGGCCTTCGCGGAGGTCGACGGCGAGCCGGTGCAGCGCCTGCTGCCGGCCCGCGAACTGCCCTTGGAGGTGCACGACCTCACCGACTGCCCGGCCGCCGAGCGCGACGCCCGGTGCGCCGAGGTGGTGCGGGAGGTGTCCCGCCGACCGTTCGACCTGAGCGCCGGGCCCCTGGTCCGCGCGGCGGTGTTCGCCGTCGACGACCAGGTGCGGCTGCTCCACCTCACGTTCCACCACATCGCCGTCGACGGCCTCTCGCTGGAGATCGTCGAACGCGACCTGGCCGCCGGCCTGGGCGGCGCTCCCGTCCCGCCCCCGCCCCAGGCCGCGTACGTCGAGCACTGCGCCCGGCAGCAGGAATGGCTGGCCGGGCCGCGGGCGCAGCGGGACCTCGACCGGCGCGTCGAGCAGCTGCGGGGCGCGCCGGAGCTGCTCGAACTCGGCCGCGACCGGCCCCGGCCCCGCGACTTCACCTACCGGGGCGAGACCCTGCGGTTCACCGTGGAGCCCGGCGTCCGCGACCGGGTGCGGGCCCTGGCGGCGGGCAGCGGCGTCACGCCGTACGTGGTGCTGCTGGCGGCCTTCCACGTCTTCCTGCACCGGCAGACCGGGCAGACCGACCTCGTCGTCGGCTCGCCGGTCGCCGGCCGGGGGGACAGCCGGTTCCTGGACGTGGTCGGCCTGTTCGCCGGCACGATGGTGGCCCGCACCGACCTGGGCGGCGAGCCGACGTTCGAGGCCGTCGTGGCGCGCACCCAGGAGTCGGTGCTGGAGGCCCTGGAGCACCTCGACGTGCCGTTCGACCGGCTGGTCAACCGCCTCGTGCCGCAGCGGGTGCCCAGCCACGGCCCGCTCGTGCAGGTGCTGTTCGCGTTCCACGAGACCGGGCCGGCGGCCGGGGCCGGCGCCGCGGGCGGAGCCGGGGCGGGGGCCGGCAGGTCGTTCCTCACCCGCGAGTTCGTGCCCACGGACACGGCGAAGCTGGACCTCACGTTCACCGTCTACGACGTCGGCGACCGCTTCGACATCGAGATCGAGTACTGCACGGACCTGTTCGGCCGCGACTCGGTCGAACACTTCTTCCGGCACTGGTCGCACCTGCTGTCGAGCGCTCTCGCGCAGCCCCGGCTGGCGATCGGACACCTCGCGGCGACGGACGCCGCCGAGCGGTCGCTGATCCGGTCCTGGTCGGCGGCCGTGGAGCCGGGGGAGCCGGATGGCCCGCTGGTGCACGAGTTGGTGGGTCGGTGGGTGGATCGGTCGCCGGGTGCGGTGGCGGTGGTGTGTGGGGAGGTGGTGTTGACGTATGGGGAGTTGGGTGCGCGGTCGGATGTGGTGGCGGGGTTGTTGCGGGGGTTGGGGGTTGGTGGGGGTTCGTTGGTGGGGGTGTGTGGTGGGCGGTCGGTGGAGTTGGTGGTGTGGTGTCTGGGGGTGTTGAAGGCTGGTGGGGCGTATGTGCCGTTGGATGTTGATTATCCGGCGGAGCGGTTGTCGTGGATGTTGGCGGATTCGGGTGTGTCGGTGGTGTTGGGGGCCTCGGGTGCGGCGGGGCGGTTGCCGTCGGGTCCGTGGCGGGTGGTGGAGGTCGACGCGGAGGCCGCGGCTCCGGCTTCGGTGGAGGCGGTTCCGCCGGCGAGGGTGTCGGGCGACAGCGCGGCGTATGTGATCTACACGTCGGGGTCGACCGGCCGCCCCAAGGGCGTCACCGTGACCCACCGCAACGCGGTCCGGCTGTTCGCCTCGGCCGCCCGCGACTTCACCTTCGGCCCCGACGACGTCTGGTCCATGTTCCACAGCTCGTCGTTCGACGTCTGCGTCTGGGAGACGTGGGGCGCGCTGGGCAGCGGCGGCCGGCTCGTCGTGGTGCCCTACTGGGTCTCCCGCAGCCCCGACGACCTGTACGCGCTCGTGCGGGACGCGGGCGTGACCGTGTTCAGCCAGACCCCGTCCGCGTTCGTCCAGTTCGAGGCCGCCGACGCCCGCCTCGCCGACCCGCTGCCGCTGGCGCTGCGCTACGTCGTCTTCGCCGGTGAGGCCCTGGACCACGGGTCGGTGCGCCGGTGGGCCGGGCGGCACGGCTGGGACCGGCCGCGACTGGTCAACATGTACGGGATCACCGAGACCACCGTGCACAACACGTTCCGCGAGGTCGGGCCCGACGACCTGACCCGCGCCCTCACCCAGATCGGCCGCCCGCTGGCGGACCTGGCGATCCACGTCCTCGACGGGAACCTGCGGCCCTGCCCGGTCGGCGTCATCGGCGAGATGTACGTCGGCGGGCCCGGGGTCGCCCGGGGCTACCTCGGCCAGCCCGGACTGACCGCCGGACGCTTCGTGGCGGACCCGGTCGGCGACGAGCCGGGCGCGCGCCTCTACCGCAGCGGCGACCTGGCCCGGTGGCGTCCCGACGGGACCCTGGAGTACGCCGGCCGCGCCGACAGCCAGATCAAGATCCGGGGCTTCCGGGTGGAGCTGACCGAGATCGAGGCCGTCGCCCACCAGTTCCCCGGCGTCACCGGCACGGCCGTCACCATCCGGCCCGACGACGCGGGGGCCCCGCAGCTCATCGCGTACGTGGTGCCGGAGGCCGGGTCGACGGTGGCGGTCGCCGAGCTGCGGCAGTGGCTGGCGGACCGGCTGCCCGACTACATGGTGCCGGCGCGGTTCGTGGAGCTGGCGGCGATCCCGCTGACGCCGAGCGGCAAGACCGACCACCGGCGGCTGCCCGACCCCGTCGAGGAGGCCCGCCCCGCCGGCAGCGGCGACTACGTCCCCCCGCAGGGCCCGGTGGAGCGGCGGCTCGCCGAGATCTGGGTCGACGCGCTCGGCCCCGTCCAGGTGGGCCGGCACGACAACTTCTTCCACCTCGGCGGCGACTCGATCCGCAGCATCCGGGTGCTCGGCGCGGCCCGCGCCAGCGGCATCTCCTTCGAGCTGCAGGAGCTGTTCCACCGCCCCACGATCGCCGAACTCGCCGCCGTGTGCACGGTCGTCGACGTCCCCGACGCCCCGACGCGCCGCCCGTTCGAGCTGGTCGACGCCGCCGACCGGGCCCACCTGCCGGGCGGGCTCGTCGACGCGTACCCGATGACGGCGTTGCAGGTCGGCATGGTCTACGAGATGACCCGCGACCCGGAGCGGCTGCCGTACCACAACGTCGACAGCATGAAGGTGCGCGCGCCGTTCGAGGCCGACGCCTTCTCCCGGGCGGTCGCGCACGTCGTGCGCCGGCACCCGATCCTGCGTACGGCGCTGTCGCTCACCGACTACAGCGAACCGCTGCAGCTCGTGCACGCCGAGGCGGTCCTGCCGGTCGGCTGCGACGACCTGCGCGACCTCGACGAGGCGGCGCAGGACGAGATCGTCCGGGCCTACCTGGAGCACCAGCGGGTCACCCCGTTCGACCACGACCGCCCGCCGTTGCTGCGGATGCACGTGCACCGCCGCTCGGACGACGTGTTCCAGTGGACGCTCACCGAGCACCACGCCGTGTTCGACGGCTGGAGCCTGCACTCCACGCTCAGCGAGATCATGCGGGTCTACCAGGGCCTGCGCGACGGCGTCGAGCCGGCGGACCCGCCGCTGACCGCGCAGTACCGCGACTTCGTCGAGCTGGAACGCGCCGCCCTCACCTCGACCGAGACCGAACGGTTCTGGCGCGAGCGGCTGGCCGAACCGCCGGACACCCGCCTGCTGCGCTGGCCCGACGGGCCCGTGCCAGAGCTGCCCGGCGAGCAGCGCTTCCTGGGCGAGTGGTGGTATTCCACCGACGCCCGCCAGCGCTACGGCTCGGTGGAGACCGTGCTCAGCCCCGAGCTCTGCGCGGCGCTCGGGGACCTGGCCAACCGGTGCGGCACCCCGCTGAAGGCCCTCTTCGTCGCGGCCTGCCTGCGTACGGTCGGCTACGCCACCGGCGCGACGGACGTGCTGGTCGGCGTGACCGCCAACGGCCGGCCGGAGGAGGCCGGCGGCGACGACGTGCGGGGACTGTTCCTCAACACGCTGCCGTTCCGGCTGGCGCTGCCCGACGGCACGTGGACGGACCTGATCGCCGCGGTCTTCGCGGCCGAGCGCGACATGCTGCCGCACCGCCGCTTCCCCATGGCCGAGATGCAGCGCCGGCTCGGCATGGACCAGCCGGTCAACGTCAACTTCGTCTACAACCACTTCCACGTGATGGCCGAGATGCTCTCCGGCCGGGGCACCGAGATCCTCGACGGCAAGATCGGCAGCTTCTCCACCGTCCGCGCCGAGCCGACGAACTTCCCGCTCAACATCGGCGTCGTCCGCGACCCGGTCTCCGACCGGGTGCTGCTGGCCATGGACTTCCACACCGACGCC
The DNA here is from genome assembly GCF_020884815.1 of Micromonospora sp. NBRC 110038. Classification (NCBI taxonomy): domain Bacteria; kingdom Bacillati; phylum Actinomycetota; class Actinomycetes; order Micromonosporales; family Micromonosporaceae; genus Micromonospora; species Micromonospora sp. NBRC 110038. The sequence goes on from NZ_BBOL01000001.1 coordinate 406,336, forward strand.
GTCCGGGCCGAGCAGGTCCGGCTGCTGCGCGACTGGTTCGTGGCCGCCCTGTGGGACATGGTGACCAACCCGGACCGCCGGTACCTGCGCGAGCCGCTGGCCGGCGCGGCGGAGCGGTCCCTGCTCGCCTCCTGGTCGGCGGCGGCCGCGCCGCCCCCGGCGCCGGCCGATCGCGCGCTGCTGGTGCACGAGTTGGTGGGTCGGTGGGTGGATCGGTCGCCGGGTGCGGTGGCGGTGGTGTGTGGGGAGGTGGTGTTGACGTATGGGGAGTTGGGTGCGCGGTCGGATGTGGTGGCGGGGTTGTTGCGGGGGTTGGGGGTTGGTGGGGGTTCGTTGGTGGGGGTGTGTGGTGGGCGGTCGGTGGAGTTGGTGGTGTGGTGTTTGGGGGTGTTGAAGGCTGGTGGGGCGTATGTGCCGTTGGATGTTGATTATCCGGCGGAGCGGTTGTCGTGGATGTTGGCGGATTCGGGTGTGTCGGTGGTGTTGGGGGCCTCGGGTGCGGCGGGGCGGTTGCCGTCGGGTCCGTGGCGGGTGGTGGAGGTCGACGGGGAGGCTGCGGCCGAGGTCGGTGAAGTCCCGCCGCCGGTGCCGGCGACAGGGGACAGTGCGGCGTATGTGATCTACACGTCGGGCTCGACCGGCCGCCCCAAGGGCGTCACCGTCCCGTACTCCGCCGTCGCCCGGCTGCTGCACTGGGGCGAGGAGTTCCTGACCGCCGGCCCCGACGACGTCTGGTCCATGTTCCACAGCTCGTCGTTCGACTTCTCCGTGTGGGAGATCTGGGGCGCGCTGAGCACCGGCGGCCGGGTCGTCGTGGTGCCCTACTGGGTCTCCCGCAACCCCGAGGACTTCCACCGCCTGGTCACCGACGCCGGGGTCACCGTGCTCAACCAGACCCCCTCCTCGTTCGCCCAGTTCGAGGACGTGGACTCCCGGTCCGACCGGCCCCACGCGCTGCGCTGGGTGGTCTTCGGCGGCGAGGCCCTGGAGCACGCCTCGGTGCGCCGGTGGGCCGCCCGGCACGGCTGGGACCGCCCGCGACTGGTCAACATGTACGGGATCACCGAGACCACCGTGCACGTCACCGCGCGTACCCTCGGGCCCGACGACGTCGGCGACGGCCTCAGCCGGATCGGCCGCGAGGTGGCCGGCCTGACCGCCCACGTCCTCGACCCGATGCTCGTGCCCGTGCCGCTCGGCGCGGTCGGCGAACTCTACGTCGGCGGCGCGCGGCTGGCGCGCGGGTACGTGGGGCGACCCGGACTCACGGCGGAGCGGTTCGTCGCCGACCCGTACGCCAGCCCGCCCGGCGGCCGGCTCTACCGCACCGGCGACCGGGTGCGGCTGCGCCCCGACGGCGACCTGGAGTACGCCGGCCGCGTCGACAAAATGGTCAACATCCGGGGCTTCCGGGTCGAACCCGGCGAGGTCGAGGCGACGATCGCCCGGCACCCGGACGTCGGCGCGGCCGTCGTGGTGACCCGCCCCGACGAGGCGGGACGCGCCGGGCTCGTCGGCTACGTCACCCCCGCCGGCTCCGCCACCCTCACGGCGGCGCAGGTCCGCGAGTGGCTGCGTCACCAGCTTCCCGAGTACCTGCTGCCGGCGCGGCTCGTGGTGCTCGACGCGCTGCCGCTGACCCCGACCGGGAAGGTCGACCGGGCGGCGCTGCCCGAGCCCGAACTCGACGGGTCGCTCACCGGCCCGGCCCCCCGCACCCCGGCCGAACGCATCCTGTGCGACCTCTTCGCCGAGCTGCTCGGCGTGCCGGAGCTGGGCATCGACGGCAGCTTCTTCGGCCTCGGCGGCGACAGCATCATGTCCATCCAGCTCGTCAGCCGGGCCCGCCGCGCCGGCCTGCAGCTCAAGCCGAAGGACGTCTACCAGCAGCGCACCGTGCGCGCCCTGGCCGCCGTGGCGACCACCGTGGATGGTGCCGGCGGCGGCCCCGCCGACGACGGCACCGGCACCGTGCCGCTGACGCCGATCATGGCCTGGGCCCGGGAGGAACTCGGCGGCCCGCTGGACGCGTTCAGCCAGTCGATGCTGGTGCGGGTGCCCGCCGGGCAGACCGTCGAGCGGGTCCGCGAGGCCGTGCAGGCGCTGCTCGACCACCACCCCGCGCTGCGGATGCGGGCCCGCACCGGGCCGGGCGACGAGCCGTGGGAGCTGGAGATCCCGCCCGCCGGGGCGGTACGCGCCGACGACTGCCTGCGCGTCGTCGACCTCGCCGACGCCGACGCGGCCGACCGGCCGGCGCTCATCGCCGCGCAGGCGCGGGCCGCCCGCGAGCGGCTGCGCCCCGCCGACGGCGTACTCGTGCAGGCCGTGTGGTTCGCCGCCGGCCCGCACGTCGGGAACCGGCTGCTGCTGGTCGTGCACCACTTCGCCGTCGACGGGGTGTCGTGGCGGATCCTGCTGGCCGACCTGCGCGCGGCCTGCGCCGCGCTCGACGCGGGGCGGCGGCCGGAGTTGGAGCCGGCGGGCACCACGCTGCGCAGCTGGGCGCGGCAGGTCGCGGCCCTGGCCGGGGAGCCGACCCGCGACGACGGGCCGACGCGCGACGACGGGCCAGACCGCGTCGATGCGCCGACCCGCGCCGACGAGCTGGCCGCCTGGACGCGGCTGCTGGACCGGCCCGACCCGCCCCTGGGCGACCGGCCCCTCGACCGCCGCGTCGACGTCCACGGGCGGCTGCGCAGCGTCACCCGCACCGCGTCGCCGGCCTGCACCTCCGCCGCGCTGACCACCGCACCGGCCGCCTACCGGACGGGGGTGGACGAGATCCTGCTCAGCGCGCTGGCGCTGGCGCTGCCGCCCTGGCTGGCCCGGCGGGGCCGGGGCGGCTCCGACGGGGTGCTGGTCGCCCTGGAGGGGCACGGCCGCGACGGGCTCGTGCCCGACGCCGACCTGTCCCGCACCGTCGGCTGGTTCACCCGCATCCATCCCGTCCGGCTCGACCCGGGCCCCGTCGACGGGGCGCAGGCGCGCACCGGCGGCCCGACCGTCAGCGCCGCCGTCAAGCGCGTCAAGGAGCAGCTCAACGCCCTGCCCCCGGCCGGCGGGTACGGCGTGCTGCGCTACCTCGACCCCCGGACCGGCCCCGCGCTCGCCCGGATGCCGGCCCCGCAGGTGGCCTTCAACTATCTCGGCCGGTTCCCCGCCGCCGAGCCGGACGACTGGGGTCCGGCGGAGGAGGGCCTCGTGCTGCGGGGCGGGGCCGACCCGGGCGACCCCGTGCCGCACGCCCTGGAGATCGGCGCCGTCACCGTCGACGGCCCGGCCGGGCCGCAGTTGCGTACCACCTGGTCGTGGCCGGCGGGGCTGCTGGCCGAGACCGACGTGGCCGACCTGGCCGACGACTGGCACGCCGCCCTGGAGGCCGTCGTGGCCAGCTCGGCGACACCGTCCGCCGGCGGTCACACGCCGGCGGACCTGCCGCTGGTCTCGCTGACCCAGGACGAGATCGACGACCTTGAGCAGGAACTCGCGGCGGAACAGGGAGCGGTGTCATGACGACGTCGAACATCGAGGACATCCTGCCGCTGGCGCCGTTGCAGGCCGGGATGATGTTCCACTCCTGGCAGCGCAGCGCCGGCCCGGAGGTGCAGACCGCGCAGCTCATCCTCGACCTGCACGGCCGGCTGGACGCCGCCGCGCTGAAGGCGGCGGCGGGCGGATTGCTGCGCCGGCACCCCAACCTGCGGGCCAGCTTCCGGGAACGCCGCTCCGGCGCGCCCGTGCAGGTGATCACCACGGGGGCGGGCCTGTCGTGGACGGAGGTGACCGTCGAGCCGGGGGAGGACCCCGACGCCGCCCTCGCCCGGCACACCGAGGCCGACCAGGGCCGCCGGTTCGACCTGCGGCGGGCCCCGCTGATCGTGTTCCGGCTGATCCGCGTCGACGGCGACCGGCACCGGCTCGTCGTCACGTACCACCACATCCTGCTCGACGGCTGGTCCACGTCCCTGCTGATCCGCGAGCTGTGCGCCCTCTACGAGCACGGCGGCGACGGCGCGGCGCTGCCGCCGCCGGTGCCGTACCGGGACTTCCTCGCCTGGCTCGCCGCGCAGGACCGGCCGCGCGCCGAGGCGGCCTGGCGGGCGGCGCTGGCCGACCTGGACGGGCCGACCCTCGTCGCCCCCGCCGACCCCACCCGCGCCCCCGTCTGGCCGGGCAGCCTGCCCGGCGAACTCGGGCCGCAGGACACGGCGGACCTCGTCGCGTTCGCCCGCCGGCACGACCTCACCGTCAACACCGTCGTCCAGGCCGCGTGGGCGCTGCTCGTCGGTCAGCTCACCGGGCGCTCCGACGTGACGTTCGGCGCGGCCGTGTCCGGGCGGCCCCCCGAGCTGGCCGGCGCGGAGAGCATGGTCGGCCTGCTGATGAACGTCGTGCCGGTGCGCGTGCGGCTGCGCCGCGACGAACCGCTGTCGGCGCTGCTGACGCGGATCCAGCACGAGCAGGCGCACCTCATCGAACACCACCACCTGGGCCTCGCCGACGTGCAGAAGGTCGCCGGGACGGGCGAGCTGTTCGACACCTGCGTCGCGTTCGAGAACTTCCCCGAGTCCGGTGAGCTGCGCTGCGGGCCGCTGCGCGTCGAAGCGGGCGCGGACGACGCCGCCCACTACCCGCTGAGCCTCAACGCGGCGGCCGGCACCCGGCTGCGGCTGCGGCTGTCGTACCGGCCGGACCTGTTCCCGGCGGCCTTCGCCCGGGGCCTGCTGCGCCGGTTCACCCGGCTGCTGACGGACCTGCCCGCCGCGACGGCGACCCGCACCGGGCGGCTCGACCTGCTCGGCGTCGAGGAGCGGCACCGGCTGTCGACCCAGTCCCGCAACCCCGACCCGGTGCCCGTGGCGACGCTGCCGGCCCTGGTGGAGGCGTGGGCCGCCCGCACCCCCGACGCGGTCGCCGTGCGCTGCGGCGCGCGCAGGCTGACGTACGCCGAACTGAACGCCGACGCGAACCGGCTCGCCCACGCGCTCGTCGCCCGGGGGATCGGCCCGGAGCGGCTCGTCGCGCTCGCCCTGCCGCGCGGCATCGACCTCGTCACCGCGATCCTCGCCGTCACCAAGGCCGGCGGCGGCTACCTGCCGGTCGACCCGGAGTACCCGCGCCCCCGCGTCGAGCAGATGCTGGCCGACGCCGAGCCGGCCTGCGTGGTGTTCGCCGGGGCGGACGCCGCGCCGGTGGCCCGCGCCGCCGCGGAGGCCGCCGGGCTGTCCCGCCTCGACCTGCGCGACCCGGCGCTGGCGGCGGAGCTGGCCGGACGCCCGGACCGCGACCCGACCGACGGGGACCGCCGCGTCCCCCTGCTGCCGACCCACCCCGCGTACGTGATCTTCACGTCCGGGTCCACCGGGCGCCCCAAGGGCGTCGTCGTCACCCACCGGGGCGTCAGCAGCCTGGCCGCCACCCAGGCCGCCCACCTCGGCGTCGACGGGCGGGCCCGGGTCCTCCAGTTCGCCTCGCCCAGCTTCGACGCCTCCTTCTGGGAGCTGTGCATGGCGCTGACCTGCGGCGCGGCGCTGGTCGTGCCGACCGAGCGGCTGCTCGTCGGCGAGCCGCTCGCCGAGTGCGTCCGGGCGCACGGGGTCACCCACGCGACGCTGCCCCCGGCGGTGCTCACCCAGCTCGCCGTGCAGCCGCTGCCGACCCTGCGCTCCCTGGTGCTGGCCGGCGAGGCGCTGCCCGCCGAACTGGTGACCCGCTGGGCGCCGGGCCGCCGCATGGTCAACGCGTACGGCCCGACGGAGACGACGGTGTGCGCCACCATCAGCGCCGACCTGCGCGCCGACCGGGTCGAGGCCGGGGCCGCCGTGCCCATCGGCCGCCCGGTGCGCAACTGCCAGGTGTACGTCCTCGACGACAGCCTGCGGCTCGTCCCCGCCGGGGTGGCCGGCGAGCTGTACGTGTCGGGGCGGGCGCTGGCCCGCGGCTACCTGCGCCGGCCGGGGCTGACCGCGACCCGGTTCGTCGCCGACCCGTACTCGGGGCCGGGCGAGCGGATGTTCCGCACCGGCGACCTGGTGCGCTGGCGTCCCGACGGGGAGCTGGAGTTCGTCGGCCGGGTCGACGACCAGGTGAAGGTGCGGGGGCACCGCATCGAGCCCGGCGAGGTGGAGGCGGTGCTGACCCGCCACGACGCCGTCGCCCAGGCGGCGGTGGTCGTCCGCGAGGTCGGCACGGGCGGCCGGCAGCTGGTCGCGTACCTGGTCGGGACGGCGGGCGGACCCGCCCCCGACCCGGCGGCCGTGCGCGCCTTCGTCGCCGCCCACCTGCCCGAGTTCATGGTGCCGAACATCTTCGTGCGGCTCGCGGCCCTGCCCTTGACCCCCAACGGGAAGGTCGACCGGCTGGCCCTGCCCGCGCCCGGCCAGGAGCCCGCCCCCGGCGACGACCTGCCGGGCACGGCCACCGAGAAGCTGCTGTGCGACCTGTTCGCCGAGGTCCTCGGCGTGCCCACCGTCGGCGTGGGGGACAGCTTCTTCGGCCTCGGCGGCGACAGCATCTCGTCGATCCAGCTCGTGAGCCGGGCGCAGAGCGCGGGGCTGGCCATCCGGCCCCGGGACGTCGTCGCCCACCCGACCGTCGCGCGGCTGGCCGCCGCCGCCGACCTGGCCGCCGACGTCGCCGCCGACCGCACCCGCGACGCCGCCGTCGCCCGCGCCGACGACGGGGTCGGCGAGCTGGACCCGACGCCGATCATGGAGTGGCTGCGGGCGGCCGGCGGGCCGGTGGACGGCTACTACCAGTCCATGGTGGTGCGCGTGCCGGCCGGGCTCACCGAGGCCGACCTGCGCGCCGCCGTGCAGGCGGTCCTCGACCGGCACGACACGCTGCGGATGCGGCTGGACCGGCCGTCCTGCCCCGACGGCCCGTGGCGGCTCGACGTGGCCGCGCCGGGCAGCGTGCCGGCCGCCTCGGTGCTGACCCGGGTGCCCGTCGACCCGGCCGATCCGGAGCCGGCCCTGCGGGCGGTCGTGGCCGCGCACGCCCGCGCGACGCAGGCCCGGCTCGCGCCGGCCGCGCGGGTCATGCTCCAGGCCGTCTGGTTCGACGCCGGCCCGCAGGCCCGGGGCCGGCTGCTGCTGGCCGCCCACCACCTCGCCGTCGACGCCACCTCCTGGGGGATCCTGCTGCCCGACCTGGCCGCCGCGTGGGCGGCCGCGTCGGCCGGCGCCCGGCCCGAGCTGGCCCCGGTCACCACCTCGTTCCGGCGGTGGTCGGCGCTGCTCGCCGAGGAGGCGACCCGGCCGGCGCGCACCGCCGAGCTGGACCTGTGGCGCGGGGCGCTGGCGGCACCCCCGCCGCCCGTCGGCACCCGCCCGGCCGACCCGGCCCGGGACACCGCCCGCACCGCCCGCAGCCTGGCCCAGACCGTGCCGGCGGAGCTGTCGGCGGCGCTGCTGCGCCGCGTCCCCGACGCGTACCACGCCGGGGTCGACGAGGTGCTGCTGGCCGCGCTGACCATCGCGGTCGCGTCCGCCCGGCCCGGCGGGCTGCTCGTCGACGTCGAGAGCCACGGCCGGCAGCCGCTGACCGAGCACGTCGACCTCGCCCGCACCGTCGGCTGGTTCACCAGCCTGTTCCCGCTGCGGGTGGACCCGGCCGGCGTGGACTGGGCGGACGTGTGGGCGGCCGGGGCGGGCGTCGGCACCGTCGTCAGGGAGGTCAAGGAGCGGCTGCGGGCCGTGCCCGACAACGGCATCGGGTACGGGCTGCTGCGCCACCTCAACCCGGCCACCGGCCCCGAACTCGCCGGGCTGGGCCGCCCGCAGCTCGGCTTCAACTACCTGGGCCGGCTGAGCGGCGCGGCGGAGGCCGACTGGACCCCCATCGCGCAGGACGCCCTCGGCGGCGACGTCGACGCGGACATGCCGCTGCCGCACGCCGTGTCGCTGAACGCCGTGGCCGTGGACGCCGCCGACGGGCCCCACCTGCGGGCCACCTGGACCTGGGCCGGCGACGCCGTGCCCGAGCACCGGGTCCGCGAGCTGGCCGACGCGTGGCTGCGCGCGCTACGGGTGCTGGCCGACAGCGCGGCGACCCCGGCGGCGGGCCGGATCCCGTCGGACTTCGACCTGGTCGACGTCGGGCAGGCCGAACTCGACGCCATCGGGGCCGAGTACCCGCGCCTGACGGACCTGCTGCCGCTCGCGCCGCTGCAGGAGGGCATCCTCTACCACGCCACGTACGCCGGGGCCGGCGCGGACGTCTACACCGCCCAGCTCACCCTGGAGCTGACCGGCCGGCTCGACCCGCAGGCACTGCGCCGCGCCGCCCAGGGCCTGCTCGCCCGGCATCCGCACCTCGGGGCGGCGTTCCGGCAGCGGCTCGCCGGCCCACCGGTGCAGGTCATCGGCGACGGCGTGGAGCTGCCGTGGCAGGAGACCGACCTGTCGGCGCTGCCCGACGCGGAACGCGACGCCGAGGCCGCCCGGATCGCCGACACCGAACGGCGGCGGCGATTCGACCCGGCCCGGCCGCCGCTGCTGCGGTTCAGCCTGGTCCGGCTCGACGCCGAGCGGCACCGCCTCGACTTCACCCACCACCACATCCTCCTCGACGGCTGGTCGCTGTCGCTGGTGGTGCGCGACCTCATCGCCCTCTACGAGCACCACCGGGGGGCCGCCGCCCCGCCGCCGCCCGTGCCGTTCCGCAGCTACCTGGCGTGGGTGGCCCGGCAGGACCGGTCCGCCGCCGAGGCGGCGTGGCGGGAGGCGCTGGGCGGGCTGGCCGAGCCGACCCTGCTGGCCGGGCCGGGCGCGGCGCACCCGACGGCGCTGCCGCGCGACGTCGACCTGGAGCTGGACGAGGAGCTGACGGCAACGCTGACCGCCCTGGCCCGGTCGCGCGGCGTGACCGTGAACACCGTGCTCCAGGGGGCCTGGGGCGTGCTGCTCGGCTACCTCACCGGCCGCGCCGACGTGGTGTTCGGCACGCCGGTGGCGGGACGCCCGCCGGACCTGCCCGGCGTCGACAAGATGGTCGGGCTGTTCCTCAACACGCTGCCGGTGCGGGTGCGCACCGGCCCGGGGGAGACGTTCGGCGACCTGCTGACCCGGCTGCACGGCGAACAGTCGGCCCTCGTGCCGCACCAGCACCTCGGGCTGGGCGCGGTGCAGCGGCTCGCCGGCACCCAGGGCACCCTCTTCGACACCCTGTACGTGTTCGAGAACTACCCCGTCGCGCTCGACGGCGCCCCGGCCGTGGGCGAGGCCCGGATCACCGCCGTGGCGGGCCGCGACGCCACCCACTACCCGCTGGCCGTCGTCGTGCTGCCCGGCACCCGGATGCGCGTCCGCGTCAGCCACCAGCCCGACCTGGTCGACGCGGCGACGGCGACGGCGGTGCTGGAGCGGCTGGCGGCGCTGCTGCGGGCGGTCGTCGCCGAACCGGGCACTCCGGTCGCGCGGCTCGCCCCGCTCACCGGCGCGGAGCTGCGCCTACTCGCGGACGCCAACGACACCGCCCACCCGGTAGAGGCCGCCGACGACCCGGCCGCGCCGCGCACCCTCGTCGGCCTGGTCGAGGCGCAGGCGCGGCGCACCCCCGACGCGGTCGCCGTCCGCTGCGGCGACGAGGAGCTGACCTACGCCGCCCTCGACGCCGCCGCCAACCGGCTGGCCCACCTGCTGATCGCGCGCGGGGCCGGCCCGGAGCGGGTGGTGGCCGTCGGGCTGCCCCGCTCCCCGGCCAGCCTCGTGGCGATCCTCGCCGCCGTGAAGGCGGGCGCGGCGTACCTGCCGGTGGACCCGGACTACCCGGCCGCGCGGCGGGCGCTCATGGTCCGCGACAGCGCGGCCGTCTGCGTCGTCGCGACCCGGGACACCGCCGGACAGCTGGTCGCCGACGGCTGCCCCGCCGACCGCTGCGTCGCCGTCGACGACCCGGCCGTGGTGGACCTGCTCGACCGGCAACCCGCCACCGCACCCACCGACCGGGACCGGCGCGCGCCGCTGCGCCCTCAGCACCCCGCCTACGTCATCTACACGTCCGGCTCGACCGGGCGGCCCAAGGGGGTGGTCGTCCCGCACGCCGGCATCGTCAACCGGCTGCGCTGGATGCAGCAGGAGTACGGGCTGACCGCCGCCGACCGGGTCCTGCACAAGACCAGCCTCAGCTTCGACGTGTCCGTGTGGGAGATGTTCTGGCCGCTGTCCACCGGCGCGGCGGTCGTCGTCGCCGACGCCGAGGAACAGCGCGACCCGACCCGGCTGGCCCGGCTGATCGCCCGGCACGGGGTCACCACCGCACACTTCGTGCCGTCGGTGCTCGCCGCGTTCCTGGCCGAGCCGGTCGCCGCGCACTGCGCCGGCCTGCGCCGGGTGATCTGCAGCGGCGAGGCCCTCGACCCCGACCTGGCGCACCGCTTCCACGCCACCTGCGGCGCGGAGCTGCACAACCTGTACGGGCCCACCGAGGCGTCCGTGGACGTCACGTACTGGCCCGTGCCGGCCGGCGCACGCCCGGCGTACGTGCCGATCGGCCGGCCCATCTGGAACACCCGGGTGCACGTGCTCGACGGCTGCCTGCGCCCCGTACCGCCGGGCGTGGTGGGCGACCTCTACCTGGCCGGCGTCGGCCTGGCCCGGGGCTACCTGGGCCGGCCCGCCCTGACCGCCGGGCGGTTCCTGGCCGACCCGTTCGGCGGCCCGGGGGAGCGGATGTACCGCACCGGCGACCGGGCGGCCTGGGACGCCGCCGGCCAGGTGGTGTTCCACGGGCGCGACGACCAGCAGGTGAAGGTGCGGGGCTTCCGCGTCGAGCTGGGCGAGATCGACGTCGCGCTGGCCCGCTGCGCGGGCGTGGCCGCCGCGGCGACGACGGTCCGGGAGGACGTGCCGGGCATCCGCCGCGTCGTCGGCTACGTGGTGCCGCAGCCGGGAACCCCGTTCGACCCGGCCCGGCTGCGCGCCGAGCTGGCGGCGAGCCTGCCGGCGTACCTGGTGCCGGCGGCGCTCGTCGAACTCGCCGCGCTGCCGCTCGCGCCGAACGGCAAGCTCGACCGCGCCGCCCTGCCCGCGCCGCTGCCGCCGGCCGCCGAAGCCGCCAGACCCGAGGCTGATGCCGGTGCGGTCACCGCCTGGGAGGCCCGGCTGTGCGCGCTGTTCGGCGAGGTGCTCGGCGTGCCCGCCGGGGTCGACGACGACTTCTTCGACCTCGGCGGGGACTCGCTCACGGCGATGCGGCTGGTGCACGGCGTCGAGGCGCTCGGCGTCGACCTGGAGGTCCTGGAACTGATGCTGCACCCCACCCCCGGCCGACTGGCCGCGCACCTGCCCGAACCCACCCCTGCGAACGAAGGTTGACGACAATGCTGACGCTGGGATTCAGCGGCCTCGACCGCGGCACGGCGCTCAAGCGCGCGATACTCGGCGACGGGTGGCGGCGGGAACAACGGATCGTCCAGGGCCTCGACTCTGCGGCGGCCCTGGTCGACGAGACCGGGGTGATCGCCGCCGCCGCGCAGGAACGCTACGACGGCGACAAGGGCACCGGCCGCTTCCCCCGCGACGCGATCGACGCCTGCCTGCGGGCGGCCGGTGCGACGATGCGCGACGTCGAGGTCGTCGCCCACGGCTTCCGGTACGAGCCGTCCCCCGTCTGGCGGCTCGACCACCTCGCCACCCGGTGGTACGAGGAGGTGTACGCCCAGCGCGTCCAGCGGGAGACCTTCCGCGCCCACTACCCGCCCGCCGTCGCCGAACCCCGCTTCGTCCACGTGCGCCACCACGTGGCCCACGCCGCCAGCAGCTACTACCTCAGCGGCTTCGACGAGGCGCTGGTGGTCGTGGCCGACGGCATGGGCGAGCAGGAGTCGCTGACCGTGTTCGAGGGCCGGGGCGCGTCGCTCGACCAGTGCGGCAGCTACCCGATCATGAGTTCGCTGGGCATCCTCTACAGCGTCTTCACGCACTACCTGGGCTTCCAACCCGGCATGGACGAATACAAGGTGATGGGCCTGGCCCCGTACGGGGACCGGCAGCGCTACCGGGGCCCGCTCGACGAGTTCGTCCGGCTCGACCCCGACGGCCGGTTCGCCGTGCCGCTGCTGTCGGCCAACAAGTCCCCGATGGAACGCGAGACGCACCAGGGCGTGCTGCGCCGGCTGGAGGAGAAGCTCGGCCCGGCGCGCGAGCCCGACGCCGAGCTGGCGCAGCACCACATGGACGTGGCCGCCGCCCTCCAGGACGCGCTGGAACGGACGCTGCTGCACGTGCTCACCGAGTACCGCCGCCGCACCGGGCTGCGCCGGCTCTGCCTGGCCGGCGGCGTCGCGCTCAACTGCTCCGCCAACGGGGTGATCCTGCGCAGCGGCCTCTTCGACGAGGTGTTCGTGCAGCCCGCCGCCGGTGACGACGGCACCGCCCTGGGCGCGGCCCTGGCCGCGCTGCGCGAGGCGCGGCCGGCGGCGCCGGCCGGCATGGACATGCCGTACTGGGGGGACGACCTCGCCGCCGCCGACGTCGCGGCGGCGCTGCGCGACCTCGGCCCCGGCTTCGCCGTCGCGCGGCACGCCGAGGAGGACCTGGTCCGCGAGACCGTCGCGCTGATCGAGGGCGGTGCCACGGTGGCGCTGTGCCAGGGCCGGATGGAGTTCGGCCCGCGCGCCCTGGGCAACCGCAGCATCCTCGCCGACCCGCGCTCGCCGACGATGCGCGCCCACCTCAACACGGTGGTCAAGCAGCGCGAGGAGTTCCGCCCGTTCGCCCCGGCGGTGCCCGTGGAGGACGCCGCCACCTACTTCGACATCCCGCCGGGGACGCAGGCGGCGTTCCGGCACATGCTGATGGTCACCGGCGTGCGGGAGCCCTACCGGGACCGGCTGCCCGCCGTCACCCACGTCGACGGGTCCGCCCGGGTGCAGGTGGTGCAGCGCGAGTCCGCGCCGCTGTTCTGGGGGCTGCTGCGCGAGATGGGCCGCCGGACGGGGCTGCCGGTGCTGGTCAACACGTCGTTCAACCTGCGGGGTCAGCCGATCGTCCGCACCCCCGCCGAGGCGGTCGCCACGTTCGCCCGGTCCACCCTGGACGCGCTCGTCCTCGGCGACCACCTGGTCCGGCGCACCGGCACGGGCGCCGGGGCGGACGGGGGCGCGGGCGCCGGGGCGGGGCGCGACGCCGGTGCCGACGCGGGGAGGACCGCGTGAGTATCGACAACCAGCCGGCGACGGCCGACGCCGCGCCGTACGCCGAGATCGTGCACGCCGCCTTCGGGCAGGTGCTGCGGCGGGACCGGATCGACCCGGCCGCCGACTTCTTCGACCTCGGCGGGCAGTCCCTCCAGGCCGTCGAGGTGGCCCTCGAACTGCGCCGGCGCACCGGCATCGCCGTCGACCTGGACCTGCTGTTCACCTGCCGCCGGCCCGTCGACGTGGCCGCGCACCTCGCCCGGCACGCGCCGTCGGCGCGCGAGACCCCGATGTCGCCCACCGAGGAGCGGCTGCTGTTCTCCGACCGGCTGCACCCGGGCTCGCCGCTGTACTGCGTCCCGGTGCGCTACCGGTTCGCCGGCGACGTCGACGCCGAGGCGCTGCGCGCCGCGCTGCAGGACCTGGTGGACCGGCACGAGGCGCTGCGCACCTGCTTCACGGCGGACGGCCGGCGGCTGGTCCGGTCGGCCGCCGCGCTGCCGTGGACGGTCGTGGACCTGTCCGGGGAGGAGCCCGCGCGGGCCGCCGCCGAGGCCCGCCGGTACGTCGCGGAGGAGGCCCGCCGCCCGGTGCCCACCGACGTGCCGCCCCTGGCGCGCGCCTGCCTCGTCACCGAGCCCGGGGACCGCGCGGTCCTGCTGCTCACCCTGCACCACCTGATCGCCGACCAGCACTCGCTGGACCTGCTCGACCGCCAGCTCCAGCAGTCGTACGGCGAACGCGTCGGCCTGGCCCGGGACCTGCCGCCGCTGCGCCGCCGGGGCCTGGCCGGACGCCCCGACGCGGCGGCGGCGCGCGCCCACTGGCGGGGGCAGCTCGCCGGGCTGGGCGGCCGGATGGCGCTGCCGGCCGACCGGCCGCGCCCCGACGTGGTGGGCCCGGCCGGCGAGGTGGTGACCGCCCCGGTCGACGCCGCGCTGGTCGCCCGCCTCACCGAACTGGCGACGGCCTGCGCGGCGTCGGAGTTCATGGTGCTGCTCGCCGCGTACGCGGCGTTCCTCGCCCGGGCCGCCGCGCCCGGCGGCGCGGCGCATGCGCCGGAGGTCGTGGTCGGCGCGCCGCTGGGCGGGCGGACGGCCGACGACGAGGACACGGTCGGCATGTTCGTCAACGTCCTGCCCGTCCGGGTGCGCGTCGGGCCCGACACCACCTTCCGGCAGCTCGTCACGCAGGTGCGCGGGCAGGTCAGCGCGGCGCTGGCCTACCAGTGGACGCCGTTGCAGGAGCTGGTGGCCGACGCGACCGCCGCCGCCGGTGCGGCCGGGCACCCGCTGACCCAGGTCAGCATCTCGCACGTCGACGACCGCGCCTGGCACTGGGCCCCGGCCGGGGCCACCGCCGCCCGCGACGTCCTGTCGACCGGCACCGCCAAGTACGAGCTGCTGTGGACGGTCACCACCGGCGCGACGGCGGCGACGTCGGCGCTGGAGGCCGCCGCGGACCTGTTCACCCGGGGCCGGGCCGAGGAGCTGCACGGCCGGCTGCTGGCCGACCTCACCCGGCTCAGCGCCGCCCCGGACGCCCCCGTCGCGGCGACGCTGTCCGTCCCGGAGACCCCGCCCGCGCCGGTCGCGGCGGCTCCGTCGGTCGCGTCGGCCCCGTCCCGGCCCGCCGGCCGGGTCCCCGGCGGGTACACCCGCCAGCCCGTCGACCGGCCGGTGCACGAGCTGGTTTCGCAGCGGGCGCGCGCCTACCCGGAGGCGGTCGCCGTCCGGCACGGCGGGAAGAGCCTGAGCTACGGCGAGCTGGACGCCGCCGCCGCCGGGCTCGCGGGGCACCTGGTCGAGGCGGGCGTACGGCCGGGGGACCGGGTCGCCGTGGCCGCCGAGCGGGGCGCGGACGCGGTCACCGCGTTCCTGGCCGTGCTGCGCGCCGGGGCGGCGTACGTGCCCGTCGACGTGGCCCAGCCGCCCGCCCGCAGCCGGACGATCCTGCGCGACAGCGGCGTGCGGCTCGCCCTGTGCCAGCCGGGCGCGCAGGAGCACGTGCCGGCCGGGGTGCCGACCGTCGACCTGGCCGCCGCGCTGGCCGGGGCCGCCGACCGGCCCGCGTCGCCGCCGGTGGCGGTGACCGTCCGGCATCCCGCGTACGTCATGTACACCTCCGGCTCCACCGGGACGCCGAAGGGCGTGGTGGTGCCGCACGAGGCGATCCTGCGGCTGGTGCCGCGCTCCAACTTCCTGAGCCTGCACCCGGAGGACGTCGTCGCGCACCTGTCGAACACCGCCTTCGACGCGGCCACCCTGGAGGTCTGGGGCGCGCTGTGCGCGGGCGCGACGCTGGCGGTGGTGCCCCGCGAGGTGGCCCTGTCGCCGCACCGGATGGGGCGGTTCCTCGCCGACACCGGCGTGAGCGTCATGTTCACCACGAACGCGCTGCTCAACGCCATCGTCGCGCACGTGCCCGACGCGTTCGCCGGCCTGCGGGTGCTGCTCATCGGCGGCGACCAGTACGCGCTGGAGCCGGTGCGGCGGATGCTGGCCGCAGGCGCACCGCAGCACCTCGTCAACGCGTACGGGCCGACGGAGAACACCACCTTCTCCGCCGCCCACGAGGTGACCGCCGCCGACCTGGACCGGGGTGTCCTGCCGATCGGCGGGGCCATCGACGGCACGTACCTGCGGGTCCTCGACGACCGGCTGGCCCCCGTCGCGCCCGGCGGCACCGGCGAGCTGTACGTCGGCGGCCAGGGGCTGGCCGACGGCTACGTGGGCGACCCGGGGCGCACCGGCGCCGCGTTCGTCGCCGACCCGTACGCCGTCGAGCCCGGCGCGCGGCTCTACCGCACCGGCGACCTGGTGCGGCTGCTGCCCGACGGCGGCGTCGTGTTCCTCGGCCGCCGCGACGACCAGGTCAAGGTCAGCGGGTTCCGGGTCGAGCTGGGCGAGGTGGAGCGGGTCCTCGGCGACTGCCCCGGGGTGGGCGAGGGCGCGGTGCTGGCGGTCGCCGCCGCCGACGCCGTGGAGCTGGTCGCCGTGCTGACCGGCCCGGCCGACCCGGGCGAGGTGCGGGAGTTCCTGCGGGCCAACCTGCCGGCGTACATGGTGCCGGCGCGCTGCCACCGGGTGCGGCGGCTGCCGACGACCAACAACGGCAAGGTGGACCGGCCGGCGCTGCTGGCGGAGCTGGGCCGCGCCGCTGCCCCGGATCCGGCCGCTGCCCCGGCCCCGGATCCGGACACGCCACCCGCCCCGGCCGACGGTTCGCCCACACCCGGCGCACCGGCCACCGCCGACGACCCGGTCGCCGCCGGGCTCGCCGACATCTGGCGGGACCTGCTGGGGGTCGCCGACGTCGCCGCCGACAGCCACTTCTTCGCGCTGGGCGGCACCTCCATCAAGGCCCTGCACCTGGTCGGCGCGGTGCACCGGCGCTTCGGCGTGGACCTGCGGATCGTCACCGTGTTCCGCCGGCCCGCCTTCGCCGAGCTGGCCCGGGAGATCACCGACCTGACCCGCGAGAGCACCGACCTGGCCCGCGAGACGACCGACCTGGCCGGGGAGAGCACCGACCTGGCCGGGACCGAGCGGAGGGGGCACGGCGATGGACCTGGGCGACCCTGACCTCTACCTCGACCCCGGCCGGTTCGCCCGCTGGCGCGACCACGCCGCCAGCGACGCCGTGCTGTGGAGCGAGGCCGGCACGTCGCCGGGCGGCTTCTGGTCGGTGTTCTCGCTGGCCGGCTGCCGCGCGATCCTCGCGCCGAAGGCGCCGTTCACCTCCGAGTACGGGATGATGATCGGCTTCGACCGCGACCACCCCGACAAGGCGGGCGGCGGGATGCTCGTGGTCGCCGACGGACCCCAGCACGGCCGGCTGCGCAGCGTGATCATGCCGTTCCTGTCCCGGGCGATGGCCGAGTCCCTCGACGACGTCGTCCGGCAGGAGGTGCGCCGGCTCGTCGCCGACGCCGTCTCGGCCGGCGGTGTCGATGTCGCCGCCTCGCTCGGGCCGGTGATCCCGGCGAGCGTCGTCTGCCGGATCCTCGGCGTGCCGGCGGACGACCGCGACATGCTCATCGAGCTGACCAACCACGCGTTCGGCGGCGCGGACGACACCTTCGACCGGATGTCGCCGGAGGCGGCCCACTCGGAGATGATCCTCTACCTCGCCGACCTGGTGGCCGACCGGCGACGCAGCCCGGGCGACGACCTGATCAGCGCGCTGGCCGCCGACAGCCGCTTCGACCTGCGCGAGGTGCTCCTCAACTGCGACAACGTCCTCGTCGGCGGCAACGAGACGACCCGCCACGCGATCGCCGGCTGCTTCCACGCGCTCGCCACGTCGCCGGGGACCCTCGCCGGCCTGCGGGCCGACCCGGGCCTCGTCGGGCCGGTCGTCGAGGAGGTCATCCGGTGGACGTCGCCCGCGATGCACGTGCTGCGGGTCGCCACCGACGACGTCGACCTGCCCGGCCAGCGGGTGTCGACCGGCGACGCGGTCGTGGCGTGGCTGCCGGCGGCCAACCGGGACCCCCGCCACTTCGACGCCCCCGACGAGTTCCGCCCCGGCCGCGCCGCCAACCACCTGGGCTTCGGGTACGGTCCGCACCACTGCCTGGGCGCGGCGCTGGCCCGGCTGGAACTGCGGGCGCTGCTGCTCGCCCTGGCCGAGTTCGCGGGGGCGGTGGCCGTGCTCGGGGAGCCGGTGCCGCTGCGCTCCAACCTGGTCCACGGCTATCGCCACCTTCAGGTGCGGCTGGAACCCGTCGGCCGCCCCGCCAACCACCGAGAGGCGCTGAGTTGAGTGACCGCGTTCAGGGACGGCCGGTTTCGGCGGCTGTACATCGGCGACGCACTGTCGGGCTTCGGCGACACCGCGCTGCTGCTGGCCCTCGGCATCTGGGTCAAGGACCTCACCGGCAGCAACTCGGCCGCCGGCGTGGTCTTCCTGGCCATGGGCCTGCCGGTGCTGTTCGCCCCGCTGGCCGGGCGGCAGATCGACCGGGTACGCCGCAAGACGCTGCTGATGGTCACCAACGGCATCGCCGGGCTGGTGGTGCTGGCGCTGCTCGGGGTGCGCAGCGCCGAGGACACCTGGATCATCTACGCCGTCGCCATCGTGCACGGCTGCGTCGCCACGGTGCTCACCGCGGGGCGCAACGCCCTGCTCAAGGACCTGCTGCCCGACCGTGACCTGCCGTCGGCCAACGCGGCGTTCGGCACGCTGTTCGGGTTCACCCGCATCCTCGCGCCGCTGGTCGGCTCCGGCATCTACGCCGCGTTCGGCGGCCACCTGCTGGCGCTGATCGACGCGCTGACCTTCCTCGCCGCCATCACCGCGCTCGCGTCCGTACGCGTCGCCGAGTCGCCGCCGGAACCCACCGGCGAACGGTTCGGCACGGAGCTGCTCGCCGGCCTGCGGCACATCCGGTCGGTCCCGCTGCTGTCCCAGGTCACCCTGGTCAGCGCCGTCGCGTTCGGGGCGGTGGGGTTCCTGGAGCCGATCATCTTCGTGGTGGTCGAGGACGGGCTGCACCGGCCGGCGGCGTTCTTCGGGGTGATCGTCAGCGTCCAGGGCATCGGCTCCATCGCCGCCGGCTTCACCGGCGCGTGGCTGCTGCGCCGCGCCGGCGAGGCCCGGGCCATCGGCGGGGCGCTGGTCGGCCTGGGGATCGGCTGCGCCGCCCTGGCCGTCGGCGCGACCCCCGTCGTGCTGGGCGGGGCGATCGGGATCGGGCTCGCGGTCACCTGGTTCTCGATCGGCTGGAACACCCTGCTGCAACGGCACACCCCCTCGCGGCTGCTGGGCCGGGTCTTCACCACGGCGGGCATGCTGGTGACGGTCCCGCAGACGGCGTGCATCGGGGTGGCCGCCGTCCTCATCGGCGTCGTGGACTACCGCGTCCTGCTGGCCGTCCTGTCGCTGGTGATCCTGCTGTCCGGGCTGCGGCTGCTGACCCGCCCGAAGCCGACGCCCATGCCCGCCGAGGAGAAGACCGACCAGACCGAGCTGGGGGTGGCCCCGTGACCACGGCCGAGACCTCGACCGCCCACCGGACGGTGCGGGTGCCCTTCGCGGGGCACCGCGCGGGCCGCTGGCCGATGCCCCACGGGCAGAGCAACGTCTTCGACTGGATGCCGCACGAGGGCACCGGTGCGGTGTTCGTCGTCCACGCCGACCTGCCCGCCGGCCGCACCGTCGACGACGTGCTCGAAGCGGCCGGCGCGCTGGTGTCCCGGCACGAGGGGCTGCGGACGGTCTACGAGGTGGGTCCCGGCGTCGAGCGGGCCCAGGTGGTGTCCCGGTCCGGCCACGTCGAGGTGACGCTGCTCGAACTCGGGCCGCAGGCGCGCGACCGCACCTGGATCACCGATCCGCCCCGCCCGTTCGACCACGGTGCCGACTTCCCCGTCCGGATGGCGGTCACCACCGACGCCGGGGTGCCGGTGCGGGCCGTCTTCGAGTTCTCCCACACCGTCGCGGACCTGGTGGGGGCGAACATCGTGCTGGACGAGTTCGTCGGGCTCGTCGCCACGCCCGCCGACCGCACGGCGGCCCCGCCGGCCTGGCAGCCCGCCGACCAGGCCGAGTACGAGCGGACCCCCGAGGCCCGCCGCCGGATGGCGAGGACGCTCGACTACTGGCGCCGGCAACTGCACACCCTGCCGCCCTGCCTCGTCTCCACCCCGGCCCGCCGCCAGGGGCCGCCGGAGCACCGGCTCGCGACGCTGCGCTCCACCCCCGTCGCCGCGGCCCTCGCCGAGATCGCCAAGCGGGCCAGGGTCACCCCGGCCAGCGTCCTCGTCACCACCACGGCGACGCTGCTGTGCTGGTGGACCGACACCGACCGGGCGATGCTGGAGGCCCTCTACAGCAACCGGGCGCTGCCCCGCATGCAAGACTTCGTCGGCAGCATCGCGCAGAGCGCGCTGGTCCCGTTCGCGCCGGCCCCCTCGTTCCACGAGACCCTGCGGCAGACGCACCTCAACATCTTCAACGCCTACCAGTACGCCTACTTCGACGCGACCGCCGTGGAGGAGCTGGTCCAGTCGATCGGCTCCCAGCGGGGCTGCCAACGACACCGCGACCTCGTGATCAACGACATGAGCACCTCCCGGGGCGGCGTCTTCGACGGGCGGGCCGGGGTGCCGGTGCGGGGCACCGAGGTGGAGAGCGGCCTGGAGACGCAGACCACCGGCCCGGTGCAGCTCGTCATCCTGCGTACCCGGCCCACCGTCGTGGTCGGCCTCACCCACGACGTACGGCACGTCACCACCGACGAGGCAGCGGAGCTGCTGTGGTCGATGGAGCGGATCCTGCTGACCGCCGCCGAGCGGGACATCGACTACGACCGGCTCGGTGACCTGGTCGGACTCGACCGGGTCGAGCGCGGCGACAACTGGGTGGAGATCGACTCCGCCTGGATCGACCTCGCCGAAAGCGAGCGGGTGCTCCGGGAGGCGACCGGCGACCCGTACGCCAGGCTCGTGCTGCGGAACGGGCCCGTCGGCGCCCGGTCGCTCGTCGGGTACGCCGCCCCGGCCGACCCGCGCGTCGACCCGCGCGACGTGCACCGGGCGATCATGGCGACGCTCGGCGGCCGGCACGGCGCGACCGCCCCCGACTCGTACGTCCTCTGCGCCCACCCGCCCCGTCGACCCGAGGACCCGGCCGCCTGGCAGGCGCAGCCGTTCCGCGCGGCGGGCACGGGCAGGTAAGCGGGCACGGGCACGTAAGGGCAGCGCCCGTCGAACCTTTGCCGCCCCGCGTCCGTACCACTGCGCGGGAGGTCGACACCATGGCCGTACGCCGCATGTTCGCCGCCGCCGCGGTCGCCGCCGCGACCGTGGCGCTCGCCGCGCCCCCGGCGTACGCCCACGGGGCCCCCACCGACCCGCTGAGCCGCGCCGCCGCGTGCCGGCCCGGCGGCCCCCACGCCGCGACCCCCGCCTGCCGGGCGGCCGTGTCGGCCGGCGCGGCGGTCCGCGAGTGGGACAACATCCGGGTGGCCCGCATCGACGGGCGGGACCGGCAACGCATCCCCGACGGGGAGCTGTGCAGCGGCGGGCTGTCCGCCTACCAGGGGCTGGACCTGGCACGCTCCGACTGGCCGGCGACCGAGCTGACGGCGGGCGCGAAGTTCACCTTCCGCTACCGCACGACGATCCCGCACCGGGGCACGTTCCGGCTCTACTCGACCGTCGACGACTACGACCCGAAGCGGCGGCTGACCTGGGTGGACCTGGAGACGGAGCCGTTCCTCACGGCGACCGACCCGCCGATCCGCGACGGGGCGTACACGATGACGGGCCGGCTGCCGGCGGGCCGCGCCGGGCGGCACCTCATCTACACGATCTGGCAGAACTCCGACACCCAGGACACCTACTACTCCTGCTCCGACGTGGTCTACCGCGAAGCTGCGGGCCCTGGCGGCGGCCCGGCTGGGGGGAAACCGGCGCCGACCGCCGTCGCCCCGGCGGGGGAGTCTGAGCCGGCCGCCGCCCCGGAGGTGCTGGCCGCCGACGCCGGGACGCTGGGCGCGCCGGCCGGGGACACCGTCGGGGGCGCGCCCGGGGTGCCTGTGGCGTCGGTGAGCCGGCTCGGCCCGGGCGGGTGGCCGGTCGCGGCCGGCGCGGCGGTCACGCTGGTCGTGCTGCTGGCCGCCCTGGTCGTACGTCTGCGCCGGCCCGCCGCCCCGCCACCCGGCCGCCCCTGCGGAGTACGCAACCACCGCGCCGGCCGCCGCCGGGTCTGGTGAGCTGCCTCAGCCGAGGTTGGGCTTCGGCGTGCTGTCAGCCGTTCTCCGTTGCGCAGCGGGCGGGGTCGAAGACCGGATCGGCGATGGCCTCCATCAGCCGCTTTGCCGGCGTGTAGGTCGGATCCACATGGCGGCCGAGAACGATCGCGGCGACCGTGGCGACACCCGCGACCTTCAGGGCGTGGGCCAGTGACTGCACGCGGGCACCGGTCGTCCAGGTGTCCTCGAGGATCAGTGCGTGGATCGGCGATGGGGACGAGGGAATGGCCGGGGCGAACCAGTCGGCGTGGAAGTCGTGGTCGTCCGCCCCATACCTCGGGTTGACCGCGCTGTCGATCCAGGGCAGGTGGAGCCGACTGCCGACGAGGTCGGTGAGCGGATGAATGCCGGGGCGGCGGGTGCTGGGGACGGTGATGACATGTGTTGGCGGTGCGCCGGTGCGGGCCGCCACGCAGGCGAGGTGGTCGCGCAGGAAGAGCAGCAAGACGGCGAGCAGGCTTCGTCGAGCCTGCTCGGAACGGGCCGTGCCCTTGTACGCCCTGAGGTTGTGATGGTGCTGCCAGGTGCGTGGCGAGTAGGAGATCGGGAGCACGAGGTCCGCGAGGATCCCGGCCGAGCGGCTCAGGTGGGACTGGCAGCGGAAGCAGAGCGGGTAACCCTCGCCGCGCACCCCCCGGCATGTGGGACAGATCCAGGGGTACGCCGGCAGCGGGTTGCGTAGGTAGCCGCGCTGGACTTCGACGTACCGGTGAATGGTGCTCCAGCGTTGGTCAGCGGAGGGCGAAGTCAGGGAAGTTCTCCAAGCCGGCTTCGGTGGGCTGATAGCTGAGGATGTCGTCGACGGCCTCCAGCAGTTGCGCGGTGCCGTGGACGACGTAGACCCCGGGGTTCTCGGCGAACGCCCTGGCCCAGTCGCACCGCATGACCTGACTGGTCAGGACGACGGGGCGGCCGTGCTGGAGGGCGAGCCGGGCCTGGATCCTTGCTCCGCTGGTCTCGCCCGCCTCGACGACGACGGTCGCGACCGCGTATCCGCTCATCACGGCGTTGCGCATGGGGAAGCTCTGCCGACTGGGCGGGGCATCGGGCCAGAACTGGGAGATCAGCAGCCCGACGTCGGCGATGTGGTCCTGTAGGCGTCGATTGTCCGGCGGATAGTACCGACGGATGCCGGTGCCGATGACGGCGACGGTGCGCCCCCCTGCCTCCAGCGCGGCGGAGTGAGCGGCCGTGTCGATGCCGCTGGCGAGCCCACTGACCACGGTCACCCCGCGCCCGGCGAGGGTGGTGGCGACGGCACGGGCGATCCGTAGCCCGTCCGCGCTTGCCCTGCGGCTGCCGACAACGGCCACCGCCCGGTCGTGAAGGCGCAGGTCACCTCGACTGAACAGAAGCGGCGGCATCTCCCGGATGCCGAGCAGTTGGGCCGGGTAGGTGGCGTCGAAGAAGGCGTGGACGCCGATCCCGTCTGCCTGCCAGCCAACGATCTCGGTGGCGGCGGCGTCGATCAGGTCGGTGGTCGAATCGTCGGGAAAGAGGGTGTCGGAGTGGCCGATCGTGCGGTCCAGGACGGCCTTGGCGCTGCCGTTGTCCTGGATGTCCAGGGCCGTCTCCGACCAGTTCACGCGGGGGCGACGAAGTAGGGCGACCAGTGCGGCCCGTTCGGTCATCGCCGTGTCCATGCGGACGATCGTAGGCCCTGGTCTGCCCTCCTGGCCCGGCCCTCCCGGCCGTTGTCGCTGGTGGGATTCTCCGACGAGGGCCATCGGTCGAACATATGTTCGACCTATATCGGGGGTCAAGGGCGGGCTGTCAGCCGCCACGTTGGAGCGGATCATGGGCCGGGTGGCTGATCGGCGGGGACCAGGACGCCGCTGCCGGACCCGTTGATGTCCTCGCTGGCGAAGGACTTGTCCGGCTCGCCGTCCTCGTCGAGCGTCGAGTAGCCGGCGTGGTAGCGGCCGAAGCCGTAGCCGCCGGCCGCCAGGGTGGCCAGGGCCCAGGGCAACAGCCCGTCGCGCAGCTTGTCCGGCACCTGCCGGTCGACGGGCACCCGGACGACCCCGAGCAGGTCGTACCACTCGTCAGGCGTGCCCGCTTCGAGCACCCGGCAGAGCGAGAACGCGTGCCGCACCTCCGGCTCCAGACCAATCCACCTGACCTCGTTCAACATGCTGCCTCCTCGGTGACGGTCCCGGAGAGAGCATCGCCGACCACGATGCTTATATCAAGGGCGTAGCGCGCGGCGAGTCTCTGGACTATGGTCGCCGATGTGCCTGTGACCGTGAACGGATGGGGTTGAGATGACGACGAACGCCGCAAGAACCCGCCGCAAGTCGACGCCGCCGCTCGCGTCGCCCACGGTGCAGGCGTGGGAGCTGGGGCTGCGTCTGCGGGAGCGCCGCGAGGAGGTGGGCATGACGGCGGTCGCGGCGGGCCGCGCCAGCGGCATCACGCAGGCGTACATCTCCGGGGTGGAGGCCGGGCGGGTCAAGCTGCCGGGCGACCGGCTGGCCCAGCTCGTCAAGATCTACGAGATCGACCCGTCCGACGCCGCCGAGCTGGAGGAGCTGCGGGTCGGTGCCATGCAGCGGGCCTGGTGGCACCAGTATTCGCAGCTCTTCCCGGCCGACTTCCTCCGCTTCCTCGGCTACGAGGCGGGCGCGGAGCACATCCGCACCTACGACAACGAGCTGCTCCACGGCCTGTTGCAGACCGAGGGGTACGCCCGTGCGGTCATCCGGGGCGGCAACACCTATGTCCGGCTGACCGAGATGGACCGGCGGGTCGCCGCGCGGATGGCGCGG
The DNA here is from genome assembly GCF_020884815.1 of Micromonospora sp. NBRC 110038. Classification (NCBI taxonomy): domain Bacteria; kingdom Bacillati; phylum Actinomycetota; class Actinomycetes; order Micromonosporales; family Micromonosporaceae; genus Micromonospora; species Micromonospora sp. NBRC 110038. The sequence goes on from NZ_BBOL01000001.1 coordinate 431,009, forward strand.
CAGCGGCGGCTCGGCGACGACCACCCGATCCGCGTGACCACCGTGATCGCCGAGGGCGTGCTGCGGCAGCAGGTGGGCGGCCCGGAGGTGATGCGCGCCCAGCTCGACCACCTCGACCGGCTGCTCACCGAGCGCCCCGAACAGATCGAGATCCGGGTGATGCCGTTCGCCGCCGGGGCGCACCCCGCGCTCGGCGGCCCGTTCCAGATCCTGTCGTTCCCGTCGCCCCGGCTGCCCGACCTGGTCTGGCAGGAGGTGCTGACCTCCAGCGACATCATCGACCAGTCGAGCCGGGTCGCGGACTACGTGGTGACCTTCGCCGAGGCGCGGGAGCGGGCGCTAGGCTCGGACGAGTCGCTGGCGCTGATCCGGCGGATCGCGAAGGAGATGACGTGATGGCCCCTCGCCCCACCCCCGACCGTGGCTGGTTCAAGTCCTCCCGCAGCTCCAACAACGCGGCGTGTGTCGAGGTGCGGTTCGTCAGCGGCGCGGTCGACGTCCGCGACACCAAGGACCGCAACGGCCCGACGCTCGCCTTCGACGGTGGCTCGTGGTCCAGCTTCCTGACCGGGCTCAAGGCCGAGTCGGCGCGGTAGCACCCGCCTTCGCGGCGCGGGCGGGCCGCGACAGATCAGGCCGCCCGCTCTAGTTCGGCGAGATGCGTGGTGAGCGTTCAGAAGCGCTTTATACGTACGCCGTGGGGCCTAGCCGTGTCGTCGAGCTCGATCTGTCGTGACAGATGTACGGTGATACGTTTTCCGCGCAGCGGCGTCAGGTCGATCCCGGGTGCCGGAGCCCCTATCAGCAGATCCCTTAGTTCTGACAGGCCGCCGAGTGGCGTGAGATCGAGGACCTGCTCGGTGCGGCCGATGTACAACCACTGCAATCGGGTGAGGCTTGACAGCGGCGTCAAGTCGGCTACCGACGTGCCTTCGATGTCTAGGACAGTGAGCAACGGAAACTGCGAAAGCAACTGAATGTCTGTCACCCATTGGCACCTCCAGAGGCTCAGGTTGGTGAGACTAAGCTGGCTGAGCTGGCCCATGAGCTGAGAGAAGCCGCCGACAGGCTCTGCGGCCGCCGTCAGGTTCAGCGCAGCTAGGTGGGGCAGCGAGGCAAGGATGTCCACGCTCCATGTTGACTGTGGAGAGAAGGCCAGATCTCTCAGTGACGGGAGGCTTGCGAGGAGTTCTCCGGTGACTGGTGCGCCCGGAACGCTGAGGGCGGTTAGTTTGCCGAGGCCGGCCAAGGCTCCCAGATCTTGATCGGCCGCGAGGTCGCGAAGGTGCAGGTGAGCGAGGTTTGGCAGAGTGGCGAGGATGCGCAGGTCCATTTGCATGCCACCGGTGAAAAGCTGGAGGAAGCTCAGGTTGTTGTGCTTGGCGAGATGTACGAGGCTTCCGGTGAACTTCGAGTTCACGGATAGTGAGACCAGATGTGATGTGTCAGCAAGCAGTTCGAGATCGATATTGTCGGAAGACCAGAATGTGGTGCCGGTGAGGTGGCGGAGCCGGGGCAGTGCTGGCAGCAGGCTGGCGCTGCCGATTGTCACTTCGCCATTGTCGAGCGGTGCATCGGCGAGGACCTTGTCGGCGTATTCGTGGGGGTCAAAGTATTCCCAGGCGGTGATGAGTTCTCGTTGGACGCGAGGGCGAGGGTCGGCGGCGTATCGGGCGAGGCTGGCCAACGCTGCGGGCCCGTTGACCAGGGCGACAGCTCGCACGGTTGCTGCGGCTTGAGCCTCGCTCAGCGTCCCGAGTTCGGCGGGCAGCTCGGCGAGCAGCGGTTCTCCCACGGCGGCCAGGGACCGGGCTTCGGCTACCGACCGGGGCAGCAGGGTGCGCAGGTGCGACCGGATCCGGGCGAGGATCTCCGGCTCGACCGCAGGCGCGGTCTCCAGGCAGGCCGCGGCGAGCAGCCGCAGCCTGCGGGCCTTCTTCGGCTGCTCGTCGGCGAGGGCGAGCAGGCCGGTCAGCAACTGGGTGCGGACGGGTGCGTTGGCGTGGCCGGCGGCCAGGATGATGGTTTCGCGCCAGGTGTCGAGGTGGGCGTGTTCGAGGAGCGCGCCGGTGTGTCCCTGGTCGGCGGCTTCGCGGGCCGCCAGGTATTCCTGGAACGTGCGGTGGACGAAGTCGATGCGGTCGGGGATCGGTTCGCGCAGGATGCCGCTGCGGTGGATCATGTGGTCGAGCACGGCGTTGGTGGGTGCGGCGATGCGCCGGATCCCGGCCAGCCGGTGGGCGAAGCGTTGTTCGGCTTCGGCGCGGGTGAGTTCGGTTCGGCTGTTCTGGGTCAGCCACCAGGCGACTTCCTGCAGGATCTGGGCCTGGTCGCGGCTGGTGAGATCGGGCAGATTGGTGAAGACGCCGCGTTGCGAGTCACGGCGGTGGAGCAGCATGTCGATCGCGGCCTGATAGATGTCCATCCGATTGCGCGGCAGGTTGCTGTCGCGGTCGAGGTTCAGCGCGCACAGCATCGCGCACAGCAGCGGGCTGCCGGCGAGGTTCTGCAGGTGGGCGCTGCCGTCGAGCTGGGCGAGCAGTCGTTGCTCATAGCCGGGCAGCAGGTGGGACTCGCAGGGCAGATCCCCGGCGCGGCGGACCGCCTCGTGCCAGTGGCGGATCAGCGCTTTGACGTCGGCTGGGCCCATCCGTTCCAGGAACACCGAGGTGAAGCCCTCGGAGTTCAGCCACTTGGCGGACGCGGCGGCGGGCCGGGAGGTGACCACGACCCGCAGGTCGGGGTAGGCGGCCAGCAGGCCGCGCAGCCAGTCCCGCACCGCCCGCCGTTGGGCTTCGGGCACCTCGTCGACGCCGTCGACGCACAGGATCGCCCCTGCGTCCAGTTGGCGGTGCGCCCAGCCGGGAGGCATCAGCCCGGCCACCGTGGCGGCGATCAGGTCGAGGAACCGTTCCGGGGGAGGCAGGGGCTGGCCGACGTGGTCACGCAGCCGGATCAGGAACGGGGTGCGCCCGTTCCAGCTGTCGAGGTCTCCGGTGAACCCCTGCCGGGCTGCGGTGACCGCGATCCACTGCAGCAGGGTGGTCTTGCCGGAGCCGGCGTCGCCGCGCAGCAGGACCCGCTCGGCAGCGCCGAGGGCCTGCTCGGCCCGTACTGAGGCGCTGTCACCGCCGCCGTCGGAGCGCAGCCGGCCGGGGTCCCAGCGGAACCCGCCACGGCGCAGGCTGCGGGCGTTGGTGCCGGTGACGGCCAGGCTGATGTAGGCGATGCTCAGCGGGGTACGCAGCCGGTAGCGGTGTACGTCGATGCCGAACAGCTCCAGCTGGTCCAGCACGGTGAGCAGATGGGCCAAATACCGGGTCCGGAACTGGGTGTCGTGGCTGGTGCCGGTCGGGGCGTCCAGGCTGGTTACCGGCAGTCGCGCCAGGACCTGGGAGAGGCCGTCGGCGACCGTGGTCAGCCGTTCCAGGGCCTGCACGGTGGCGCGGACCTGGAACGGGCCGAGCTGGACGACCAACTGGGTCAGGCACGTGCAGCACTCGTCGAGGACCCTGCCGTACAGGTGGGCGGCGGCCTCGCTCAGCCCGGCCCGATCGGGGACGTCGGGCAGTTGCCGGCGCAGCCGGGTGGCCATCAGCGCGGGGTCGACGTCGTCGGCGAACACCGCCGCATCGGACAGATCGGCTGCCCGCAGCGTGTCGGACACCGCGTCCAGGGCTGCGGCGACCTCGTTGTCGGGCAGCGCCTGCTCGCCCCGGCGGACCAGTGGCTGAAGCCGTTCAAAGACGGTGTCGACGATGTCGTCCAACCGCCGGCCGGCCCGGCGTACTCCGAGGTCGTCGGCGATTCCCGAGCCGATCAGCTCGATCAGGGAGGTGTCGCGTTCCCGTTGGGCGCGGCGGTTGCCCAGCCACCGTCTGACCGCTGGCGTCACCACCGAGCCTGCGGTGCGTAACAGTGCCGTCTCGACCAAGCCCACGCCGCGCATCCCCTCGCTGCCTGCCATACCCGGCCGGTGAGCGTGTCGGCACCTAGGGGCCGTTGCCTGAACGGACCTCGCGCGGCGGACGTCCTTGCCGAGTGTCCACTTAGGCTAACAGCGGGTGCTCGCCACCGTGGGGAGCGCGGCGGGGCCCGATGGTGACGCTCAGCCGAGGTGGCCGTCGATCTCGGCCAGCTCCTCGGCGGTGAAGTCCAGGTTGTCCAGGGCGGCGACGTTCGCCTCCAGTTGGGCGACGCTGCTCGCGCCGATGATCAGGCTGGTCATGCGCGGGTCGCGCAGCGCCCAGGCGAGCGCGAGCTGGGCCAGGGACTGCCCGCGTCGCGCCGCCACCTCGCCGAGCGCCCGGATGGTGGCCATCTTCTGCTCGTCGAGGTCGCTTTCGTTGAGGAAGACGCTGGTGCGCACCCGCGAGTCCTCGGGGATGCCGCCCAGGTAGCGGTCGGTGAGCAGCCCCTGGGCGAGAGGGCTGAACGCGATGCAGCCGGCCCCCACCCGCTCCAGCGTGTCCAGCAGGCCGTCGCGCTCGGTCCAGCGGTCGAGCATCGAGTACGACGGCTGGTTGATCAGCAGCGGCGTGCCGAGGTCCCGCAGGATCGCGGCGGCCCGCTCGGTCTTCTCCGAGTCGTAGTTGGAGATGCCGACGTAGAGGGCCTTGCCGGAGCGGACGATCGCGTCCAGCGCGCCCATCGTCTCCTCCAGCGGGGTGTCCGGGTCGAACCGGTGCGAGTAGAAGATGTCGACGTAGTCCAGCCCCATCCGGCGCAGCGACTGGTCGAGCGAGGCAATGAGGTACTTGCGGGAGCCCCACTCGCCGTACGGGCCGGGCCACATGTCGTACCCGGCCTTGCTGGAGATCACCAGCTCGTCCCGGTAGGGCTTCAGGTCCGTGGCGAGCATCCGGCCGAAGTTCTCCTCCGCCGATCCGGGCGGGGGGCCGTAGTTGTTGGCCAGGTCGAAGTGGGTGATGCCGAGGTCGAAGGCGCGCCGGACGATGTCCCGCTGCCGCTCGTACGGCCGATCCGGCCCGAAGTTGTGCCACAGCCCGAGCGACACGGCCGGCAGCCGCAGCCCGCTCCGCCCGCTGCGCCGGTAGGTCATCGTCTGGTAGCGCTCGTCCGAGGCAAGGTAGGTCACGGTCCCGACCCTATCGCCGCGCCGGCGGCCGGGACAGCGACAGCTCGTCGGCGCTGCCCCGGCCGTCGTGCGGCCGTCAGACGGCGATGCAGCTCAGGGCGGGTGCGGTGGCGGGGCCCGTGCCGATCAGCCCGAAGGCGGTGCTGGCCCCCGGGGCGATCCGGCCGTTCCAGTCGGCGTTGCTGATGGTGACCACGTCGTCGATGGTCGAGGCGATCGTGGCGCTCCAGATGTCGCGCACGCCCTGGCCCTCGGGGAGCGTCAGGCGTACCGCCCAGCGGGCCATCGGCGAGGTGCCGGTGCTGTGCACCGTCACCTCGGCGTGGAAGGCCCCCGGCCAGTCGCTGACCAGCCGCCACGTCGCCGAGCAGCGGATGGCGGTCGTCGGCGTGGGGCTCGGCGGATCGGTCGGGTTGGACGACGTCGGCGTGGGAGTCGGGTAGTCGGTCGGGTGCGGCGCGCCTGTGGTCGGCGTCGGCCCCGGGTTCATCGGCGTCGTGCTCGGCGTCGGGGGAGCCGGCGTCCAGATCGGCACCACTGCGGGCGGGGCGGCGGCACCGGCTGCTCCCGCCGCCTCGGCGGCGGTGGCCGCCGAGGCGAGGCCCGGGGCGACGGGCGCGAGCAGCAGCGCGCCGGCCAGCGCCAGCAGGCCGGGACGGAGTCTGGGACGCGGACGGTTCATGGCGGCCTCCGGGACGGGAGCGGCGAACGGTGTGGTTGGGAGCGCTCCAACCATCGATGCGCGCCTATCGGGCTGTCAATCGGTGATCCGTCTCGTCGCGCCTGCCCCGCCGTCCACGGCGGTTAGGAAGGGGCCCTTCCTCTACAGGATGCGTTAACAGGGGCCCCTCCGTGCAACGTGGGCGCGCTAGCGTGGGTCGGGTGACTGAGCCCAACCAGGTTCTCCCGGTCCCGCCCGCCGACCTGCCCGGCACCCTCGGCGCGCTGCGGGCCGCCGGGCACCACTACCGCACGGTCAAGCAGGAACTCCGCGACAACCTCCTCGCCCGGCTGCGCGCCGGTGGGGACCGCTTCCCCGGCATCGTCGGCTACGACGACACGGTGCTGCCCGAGGTCGAGCGGGCGCTGCTCGCCGGCCACGACATGGTGCTGCTCGGCGAGCGCGGCCAGGGCAAGACCCGGCTGATCCGCTCCCTGGTGGCGCTGCTCGACGAGTGGACCCCGGTCATCGCCGGCTCGGTGCTCAACGAGCACCCGATGCACCCGCTCACCCCCGCGTCCCGCGCCCTGGCCGCCGAGGCCGGCGACGACCTGCCGGTCGCCTGGCTGCACCGCAGCATGCGGTACGGCGAGAAGCTGGCCACCCCCGACACCAGCGTCGGCGACCTGATCGGCGACGTCGACCCCATCCGGATCGCCCAGGGGCGCACCCTCGGCGACCCGGAGACCATCCACTTCGGGCTGGTGCCGCGCACCAACCGGGGCATCTTCGCCGTCAACGAGCTGCCCGACCTCGCCGAGCGCATCCAGGTGGCGTTGCTCAACGTGCTGGAGGAGCGCGACATCCAGGTGCGCGGCTACCAGCTGCGGCTGCCGCTGGACCTGCTCCTGGTGGCCAGCGCCAACCCGGAGGACTACACCAACCGGGGCCGGATCATCACCCCGCTCAAGGACCGCTTCGGCGCGGAGATCCACACCCACTACCCGCTCGGCCTGGAGCTGGAGCTGGCCCTGATCCGGCAGGAGGCCGACCTGGTCGCCGACGTGCCCGAGCATGTGCTGGAGGTGCTGGCCCGGTTCGCCCGCGCGGTGCGCGACTCACCGTCGGTCGACCAGCGCTCCGGCGTCTCGGCCCGGTTCGCGATCGCCGCCGCCGAGACCGTCGCCGCCGCCGCGCTGCGCCGCTCCGGCCTGCTCGCGGCCGATGCCAGCACCGAGGGGGTACGCGAGGAGGCGCCCGTCGCCCGGGTCGGCGACGCGGTGTCGGTGACCTCCACGCTGCGCGGCAAGGTCGAGTTCGAGAGCGGCGAGGACGGGCGGGAGGTCGAGATCCTCGCCCACCTGCTGCGTACCGCGACCGCCGACACGTTCCGGGCCCGGCTCGCCGGGCTGGACCTGTCCGGCTTCACCGCGCTGGTGGACGACGGCCGGGTCGTGGAGACCGGCGAACTGGTCGCCTCGGCCGAGCTGCTGCGCCAGGTCGGCACCGTGCCGGGGCTGGCCAAGGCCCTCGACCGGCTCGGGCTGGGCGACGCGCCGACGCCGGAGCAGGCGGCAGCCGGCGTCGAGTTCGTGCTGGAGGGGCTGCACCTGACGCGTCGGCTGGGCAAGGACGTCACCGACTCGGGGCGCACCGTCTACGGCGGCCGGGGCTGAGGTGGCCGGCAACCGGTTCCGGTACGGCCAGTGGCGCGGCGGCCCCGACCCGCTCGCCCCGCCGTACGACGTGCGGGCCGCCGTCGACTCGGTCGGCGCGGAGGTGCTGGCCGGCGGCAACCTCCGCGAGGCGCTGCGCGACCTGCTGCGGCGCGGCCCGCAGGGGCGCGGCGGCCTCGACGACCTCGCCGCCCGGGCCCGGCGGCTGCGCCGCGAGGCGCTGCGCCGGGGCGACCTCGACGGGGCGGTGACCCGGGCCCGGGCGCTGCTCGACCAGGCCCTCGCCGCCGAGCGGGACGAGCTGCGCGGGCGCGACGACGAGGCGGCCCGCTTCGCCGAGGCGGTGCTGGACAACCTGCCCCGGTCCACCGCCCGCGCCGTGCGGGAGCTGGCGGGCTACGAGTGGGCCAGCGAGGAGGCCCGGCAGGCGTACCGGCGGATCCTCGACGGGCTGCGCGGCGACGTGCTGGAGCAGCGCTTCGCCGGCCTGCGCGACGCGGCGCGGGCCGCCGGCGACCCGCAGGTCCAGCGGCAGCTCGCGGAGATGATGCGCGACCTCAACGACCTGCTGGCCCGGCACGCCCGGTCGGAGGACACCACCGACGCGTTCGCCGAGTTCATGCGCCGCCACGGCGAGTTCTTCCCGGAGCAGCCGAGGGACGTCGACGAGCTGGTCGACGTGCTGGCCCGGCGGGCGGCGGCCGGGGAGCGGCTGATGCGGTCGCTGTCGGACCGGCAGCGCGAGGAGCTGGCCGGGCTGATGCGCGAGTCCCTCGGCGAACGGCTGGCCGGCGAGCTGGCCGCGCTCGACGCGAACCTGCGGGCGCTGCGCCCCGACCTGCACCGGGGCGGGGGCGAGCGGGTCCGCGGCGAGCAGCCGCTCGGCTACGGCGAGGCGACCGGGGCGCTCGCCGAGATCGCCGAGCTGGACGAGCTGCTCGACGCCCTGGACCAGGAGCATCCCGGCGCGACCCTGGACGACGTGGACGTCGAGGCGGTGGCCCGGACGCTGGGCCGCGACGCGGCCGACGACGTGCGCCGGCTGCGGGAGCTGGAGCGGGAGCTGCGCCGGCAGGGCTGGGTGACCCGGGACGCCGACGGGCTGACGCTCAGCCCGAAGGCGCTGCGGCGGCTCGCCGGCACCGCGCTGCGCCAGGTCTTCGCCGACCTGACGGCCGGGCCGCGCGGCCAGCACGACCTGCGTACGGCGGGCGCGGCCGGCGAGGTCAGCGGGGCGTCGCGGCAGTGGGAGTACGGCGACGAGCAGCCGATCGACGTGGTGCGCACCCTGCACCGGGCGGTCCGCCGGGCGGGGCCGTCGGTGCCGGTCCAACTCGCCGCCGAGGACTTCGAGGTGGCGGAGACGGAGCGCCGGGCGTCGGCGGCGGTGGCGCTGTGCGTGGACCTGTCGTACTCGATGATCTCGCAGGGGCGGTGGGGGCCGATGAAGCAGACGGCCCTGGCCCTGTCCCACCTGATGGCGACCCGCTTCCCGCAGGACGCGCTGCAGATCATCGGGTTCGGCCGGCAGGCGGCGCCGCTGACCCAGGCGGAGCTGGCGGCCGTCGAACCGGACCTGCAGCAGGGCACCAACCTCCAGCACGCGTTGCGCCTGGCGGGTCGGCACCTGCGCCGGCACCCGGGCGCGGAGCCGGTGGTCCTCGTGGTCACCGACGGCGAGCCCACCGCCCACCTCGACCCCGACGACGGCCAGGCGTACTTCCACTGGCCGCCGCTGTCCGAGACGATCGCGGCGACGATCCGGGAGGTGGACCGGCTGACCCGGGCCGGCGCGATGCTCAACCTGTTCATGCTCGGCGAGGACCCCGGCCTGCGCCGCTTCGTCGACGCGGTGGCCCGCCGGTCCCGGGGCCGGATGTTCACCCCCGACCTCGACGACCTCGGCGAGTACGTGGTCAGCGACTACCTGCGCGCCCGCCGGGGCCGCCGCTGAGCGCCCGCCGGCCCGGCTGCGCCGGTGACCCGGTCCCGTCCGGGTGACCCCGGTGCGGTAGCGCTGCCCAGCCGGGCCGGCACCGGGGTTGACTGGGCTCGTGGACAGCGAGGCTCTGCGGCGGGCGTACGACGAGGTGCTCGCCGAGGTGGCGGCCGGCGGGTTCGAGCCGCCCGGCGACGGGGAGCTGAGCGCCGAGCAGATCGTGGCGCATCTGGTGGCCAACGACGAGCTGATGAGCGAGGCGACCGAGGCGGTGCTCGCCGGCTCCCCGTTCGCGTACTACGACCTGGACGCCATCCACCGCCCCCAACTCGACGCCCTCGTCGCCGAGTACGCCGACCCGGGTGCAGGCGGCGTCGGGCCGACTGCGGGCGGCGCGGCGGCGCTGGGTGGGCTGGCCGACCGGCTGCGGGAGACCAGCCGGCGGCTCTGCGCGCTGGTCGACCGGCTGGGCCCGGCGGCGCAGACGCCGGTCGAGACCAGGCTGCACGAGGACGTCGACCTGCGGGTCGACGAGACCCTGCCCTGGGCCCGCACCCTCGACCTGCACGCCCGGGTCCACCTGCCGAAGCACCTGGCCCAACTGCGGGCCCTGCGCCCGCAGTTCCACGCCCACCGCGCCTGACCCGGCGACGGCGCGGCGGCGGCCTGGCGGCCCGGCAGCTCCGGCAGGCGCGGCTGGGCCAGGAGCCGCGCCCGAGCGCCGAGCCGGATCGCCTTCGGCGCTAGCCACCCCCACCAACCGGCAGGTGACACGCTGCAACCGCAGCCGCCGGGGCCGCACACCCGTGCGTCTCCCTTTGCTCTGCACCCGCATACGCAACGCTCACGCTGCGCGATCGGCTCGCCCTCACCCGAAGGCTGGCGCCTTTGGCGTCTGGCCAGTTCAACGGCGGTGCTGCGTGGGTGGGTGCAGAGCAAAGGGAAGGGGGTCGGTGGGGCGAGGTGGAAGGAGGGTAACGCAACGTCAGCTCGGCCGGGTGGGCGTGCGCGGCGGTCGAGGAGTTACGCCGTGTCACCGAGCTGGGTCAGCCGCGTCGTTGCCCAAGCCGGCGACCGGCGTGGGTGGGCGGCGACCAGCGGCCAGTGGCCGGCGGGCGGCGGGGCGGCTGTGGTGGGCGGCGACCGGCCGGCGGTGGGCGGTGGGGCGGTGTCCGGGTGGGCCGGCGGGCCGGGCCGAGAGGGGTCGAAAGGGGCCGAGAGGGGCCGGTCAGGCGCGGGACCGGAAGGCCCTGCGGTATGCCGACGGGGAGACGCCGACCCGCCCGTGCAGCCGTTGGCGAAGTGCGGTGGCGGTGCCGAAGCCGGACCGGTGGGCCACCTGCTCGACGCTGAGGTCCGTCGTCTCCAGCAGCAGCCGGGCGTGGTCGGTGCGCTGCTGCAGCAGCCACTGGGCCGGGCTGAGCCCGGTCTCCGAGCGGAAGTGCCGGGTGAAGGTGCGCACGCTCATCCGGGCGTGTGCGGCCAGGTCGCGCAGGGCCACCGGCTCGTGCAGCCGCTGCCGGGCCCACTCGCGGGTGGCGGCGGTGCCGTTGGCCGGGTCGCGGGGCACCGGGCGCTCGATGTACTGGGCCTGCCCGCCGTCTCGCCACGGCGGCACCACGCAACGCCGGGCCGCCCGGTTCGCCACGTCGCTGCCGTGGTCGGTGCGCACGACGTGCAGGCAGAGGTCGATCCCGGCGGCGACCCCGGCGGAGGTGAGCACGTCGCCGGAGTCGATGAACAGCACCTCCGGGTCCAGCTCGATCGTGGGGTGCAGCCGGCGGAACAGCCCCGCGTACGCCCAGTGGGTGGTGGCCCGCCGGCCGTTGAGCAGGCCGGCGGCGGCGAGCACGAACGCGCCCGTGCAGATCGACATGACCCGGGCGCCCCGGGCGTGGGCGTCGCGCAGCGCCCCCGCCACGGCCGGGTCCACCGTGCCGTCGGTCATCGGCCCGCCGCCGTGCACCCCGGGCACGACCACCGTGTCGGCGGCGGCGACCAGCTCCAGCCCGTGGTCGGGCAGCACCTGGAAGCCGGCGGTGCTGCGGACCGGGCGGCCGCCCGCCGTGCAGGTGCCCACCGAGTAGAGGGGGTCACCGTCGGGGGTGCGGGCCGCGCCGAGGACCTGGGCGGGAGTGCCGAGGTCGAGGCCGACCACGCGGTCCACGGCGAGCACCGCGACCCGGTGCGGCACGAACGTCATGGCCCGATTATTGCGCACCATGGCATTCCGGCCACTCGTCGCCGGGCTGTCGGGGCCCGAGACTCGGTGCGTGACCCGTACCCGTCGTTTCCACCCGGCCTGGGCCGTGGCGGCCGTCGCCTTCGTCGCGCTGGTCGGCGCGGCCGGCTTCCGCGCCACCCCCTCGGTGCTGCTGCACCCGCTGCACGCCGAGTTCGGCTGGCCGCTGGCCACCGTCTCCGCCGCCGTCTCGGTCAACCTGCTGCTCTACGGGCTCACCGCCCCCTTCGCCGCCGCCCTGATGGACCGCTTCGGCATCCGCCGGGTGGTGACCGTCGCCCTGGTGCTGGTCGCCCTCGGCAGCGGGCTGACGGTCTTCATGACGGCGAGCTGGCAGCTCGTCCTGTGCTGGGGCGTGCTGGTCGGGCTGGGCACCGGGTCGATGGCGCTGGCCTTCGTGGCGACCGTCACCGGGCGCTGGTTCGTCGCGCGGCGGGGCCTGGTGACCGGGGTGCTCACCGCCGGCGGGGCCGCCGGTCAGCTCGTCTTCCTCCCGCTGGTCGCCGTGCTCGTGCGCGACCACGGCTGGCGCGCGGCGGCGCTCGTCGTCGCCGGGGCCGCGCTGGCGGTCGTACCCCTGGTGGGGTGGCTGCTGCGGGAGCACCCGGCGGATCTCGGCGTGCCCGCCTACGGCGCGGCGGAGGTGGTCCCGCCCGCGCCGCCGACGGGCGGCGCGGCGGCGCGGGCGGTCGGCGTGCTGGCTGCCGCCGCGCGGACCCGGCCGTTCTGGCTGCTCGCGGGCGGCTTCGCGATCTGCGGCGCGACCACCAACGGCCTCGTCGGCACCCACTTCGTGCCGGCGGCCCACGACCACGGCATGGCCGAGACCACCGCCGCCGGGCTGCTCGCCCTGGTCGGGCTGTTCGACATCGTCGGTACGGTCGCGTCCGGCTGGCTCACCGACCGGTTCGACGCGCGGCTGCTGCTCGGCGCCTACTACGCGCTGCGCGGCGCGTCGCTGCTGGTGCTGCCGAGCCTCTTCGCGGGCACCGCCGAGCCGAGCATGCTGGTGTTCGTCGTCTTCTACGGCCTGGACTGGGTGGCCACCGTCCCGCCGACGGTGGCGCTGTGCCGGGAGTGGTTCGGCGCGTCCGGCGCGGTGGTCTTCGGCTGGGTCTTCGCCGCCCACCAGCTCGGCGCGGCGTTCGCCGCGACCGGGGCGGGGCTGGTCCGCGACCGGCTCGGCGACTACGCCGTCGCCTGGTACGTCGCGGGCGCGCTGTCGATCGGCGCGGCCGGGCTCTCCCTGCTGCTGCGCCGGCGCGGGCCGGCTCAGTCGACGACCGAGACGTCCTTCCAGAACGCCACCCGGTCGCGGACCATCTCGGCCTCCGGCAGCGGGTCCGGGTAGTACCAGACGGCGTCGGCGCTGCTGCGCCCGTCGTGCTCCAGCGTGTAGTAGGAGGCGGTGCCCTTCCACGGGCAGAAGGTGTGCGTCGCGGACGCGCGGAGCACGTCGTCGCGCAGGGCGGCGCGCGGGAAGTAGTGGTTGCCCTCGACCACCACCGTGTCGTCGCTGTCGGCGATCACCAGGTCGTTCCAGACGGCTTTCGGCATGCGCCCCAGGTTAGCGTCCCCACCGGAACGATCGTTCGCGCGTAGAGTGATCTCATGCGCGCAGGCCGTGTGGATCATGCAGTTGACCACGACGGAGCGGTGGACCTGCTGCGGCGGTCGTACGCCGCGGTGCCCGCCGGAGAGACCGTTCGACTGGCCAAACGCACCTCCAACCTGTTCCGCCCGAGATCCGCCCCGAGCGTCCCCGGCCTGGACGTCAGCGGCCTCGGCGGGGTGATCGGCGTCGACCCGGTCGTCCGCACCGCCGACGTGCAGGGCATGTGCACCTACGAGCGGCTGGTCGCCGCGACCCTGCCGCACGGGCTGATGCCGCTGGTGGTGCCGCAGCTGCGCACCATCACCCTGGGCGGCGCGGTCACCGGCCTCGGCATCGAGTCCACGTCGTTCCGGCACGGCCTGCCGCACGAGTCCGTCCTGGAGCTGGACGTCCTCACCGGCGCGGGCGAGATCGTCACCGCCCGGCCCGACGGGCCGCACGCCGACCTCTTCGCGGCCTTCCCCAACTCGCTGGGCAGCCTCGGCTACGCCACCCGGCTGCGCATCGAGCTGGCCCCGGTCCGCACGTACGTGGCCCTGCGCAACGTCCGCTTCACCGACCTCGACGCGTTGACCGAGGCGATCGGCGAGGTGACCGCCACCGGCTCCTGGGCCGGCGAGCCGGTCGACGCGATGGACGGGGTGATGTTCAGCCCCGGCGAGGCGTACCTCGTGCTGGCGACCTTCACCGACGACGCGCCGCAGGTCAGCGACTACACCGGCCAGGGCATCTACTACCGCTCGCTGCCCCGGCGCACCCGCGACTGGCTGACCACCCACGACTACCTGTGGCGGTGGGACACCGACTGGTTCTGGTGTTCGGCGGCGTTCGGCGCGCAGCACCCGGTCGTGCGGAGGCTCTGGCCGGCCCGGTTGCGGCGCAGCGACGTCTACCACCGCCTCGTCCGGCTGGAGCACCGGCACCAGGTGGCGGCCCGCATCGACCGGCTTCGCGGCCAGCCGGCCCGCGAGCGGGTGGTGCAGGACGTGGAGATCCCCCTGGAGGGCACCGCCGGCTTCCTGCGCTGGTTCGCCCGCGAGGTGCGGATGTCCCCGGTCTGGCTCTGCCCGCTGCGGCTGCGCGAGCCGGCCGGCCCCGGTTCGGCGCGGGCCTGGCCGCTATATCCGCTGCGTCCCGGCCAGAACTACGTCAACATCGGCTTCTGGGGGACCGTGCCGATCACCGGAGGCGCCGCCGACGGCGACGTCAACCGGCTGGTCGAGCGCGCGGTGTCCGACGCGGGCGGCCACAAGTCGCTCTACTCGGACGCGTACTACGACCGCGAGGCGTTCGACCGGCTCTACGGCGGGGACACCTGGCGCGCGGTGAAGGACCGTTACGACCCGGACCACCGGCTCACCGGACTTTACGAGAAGGCGGTAGCGCGAAAATGAGCCTGATTGACCGAGAACAGGGGGCGGCCGACGTCCCGTCCGTCCCGCCGGCCGGGAGCCGGCGCGCGACCCCGACCGTGGCCGACGTGGTCCGTGCCGTCACGGCCGGGGCCCTACCGGTCCGGATCACGGGGTACGACGGCAGCGCCGTCGGCCCGGCCGACGCCGGGATCACCCTGGCCGTCCGCTCCGAGCGGGGCCTGTCCTACCTGCTGACCGCCCCGGGCGACCTGGGCATGGCGCGGGCGTACGTCAGCGGCGACCTGGAACTGGGCGGCGTGCACCCCGGCGACCCGTACGAGGCGCTGCGGGTGCTCAAGGACGAGCTGAAGTTGCGCCCGCCGTCGCTGGCCGAGGGGCTGGCCCTGGTGCGCGGGCTGGGCTGGGAGCGGCTGATGCCGCCGCCGCCCCCGCCGCAGGAGGCCGCGCCGCGCTGGAAGCGGATGGTCAACGGGCTGCGGCACTCCCGCACCCGGGACAGCACCGCCATCTCCCACCACTACGATGTGTCGAACGCCTTCTACGAGCTGGTGCTCGGGCCGTCGATGACGTACACGTGCGCGGTGTTCCGCAGCCCCGACGACACGCTGGAGCAGGCGCAGGCCGCGAAGTACGACCTGGTCGCCGGGAAGCTCGGGCTGAAGCCGGGGATGCGGCTGCTCGATGTCGGCTGCGGCTGGGGCGGCATGGTCCGGCACGCGGCCCGGGAATACGGCGTGAAGGCGCTGGGCGTGACCCTGTCCCGGGCGCAGGCGCAGTGGGCGCAGGCGGCCATCGAGCGGGAGGGGCTGTCGGAGCTGGCCGAGGTGCGGCACCTGGACTACCGGGACGCCCCGCGCGAGCAGTTCGACGTGATCTCCTCGATCGGCCTGACCGAGCACATCGGGGTGCGCAACTATCCGGCCTACTTCCGGGCGCTGGGCGGCCGGCTGCGCGTCGGCGGGCGGCTGCTCAACCACTGCATCACCCGGGCCGACAACCGGGCCCCGCACCGTTCGGGCGCGTTCATCGACCGGTACGTCTTCCCCGACGGCGAGCTGGCCGGCCCCGGGCGGCTGATCAGCGAGATCCACGACGCGGGGCTGGAGGTGCACCACGAGGAGAACCTGCGCCAGCACTACGCGCTGACCCTCGCCGGTTGGTGCCGCAACCTGGTGGCGCACTGGGACGAGTGTGTGGCCGAGGTCGGCCAGGGCACCGCCCGGGTGTGGGGACTTTACATGGCGGGATCGCGGCTGGCGTTCGAGCGCAACGAGATCCAGCTGCACCAGGTGCTGGCCACGCGCAACGGCCCGCGCGGGGTGAACGGCTACCCGCTGCGGCCGGACTGGTCCGCCTGACCGGCGGGCGCTGACGAAAGGGGACGGCCGCGCGGCCGTCCCCTTTCGTCGAACCTATTGACAAGAAGTTTTTGTACGTACAAACTGGTTTTGCCATGAGAGACGTCCTGTACCTCGAAGAGATGTCGCAGGCCGAGACCCTGCTCAAGCCGCAGCGGATCGAGGTGCTGCGGCAGCTCGCCGAGCCCGGCACCTGCACCGAGGTCGCCGCCCGGCTCGGCCAGACCCCGCAGCGGGTCTACTACCACGTCAAGCAGCTCGTCGCGGCCGGCCTGGCCGAGCAGGTGTCCGAGCGCAAGGTGCGCGGCATCAGCGAGGGCATCTACCAGGCCGCCGCCCGCTCCTACTGGCTCTCGCCCCGGCTCGTCGGCCGCATCGGCGGGCTGCGCCGGGCCCGCGACGAGCTGAGCCTCGGCCACCTGCTCGACCTCATGGAGGAGGTCCAGGCCGACGTAGCGGCGCTGGACCGGGCGGCCCCCGAGCTGCCGTCGATCGGCGTCTCCGGGGAGATCCGGGTGCCCGCCGAGCGCCGGCAGGAGTTCCTCGCCGACCTGCGCACCGCCCTGGAAGACCTGTTCACCCGCTACGGGGGCGCCGAGGGGGACGCCTTCAAGCTCGCCGTGGCCTGCTATCCCAAGGGAGAAGACCGTGACTGAACCGATGACCGTGCGCGCCCGCCTCGCCGCACCCGTCGAGACCGTCCACCGGGCGCTCACCGACCCGGCCGAGCTGCGCGTCTGGCTGGCCGAGCACGCCGAGGTGGAACTGCCCAAACGGTACGCGTTCTGGGGGCGCTACACCCCCGAGGGCGACGCCCCGCACCAGCGGCTGCTGCACGCCGACGAGCGCACGCTGCGCTTCGGCTGGCTGCTCGACGGGGTGGAGACAACCACCGAGTTCACCCTGGAGCCGGACGGCGACGCGACGATCCTCACCCTGCGGCAGAGCCACTTCGACTTCGCCGAGGCGATGAGCGGCAGCACGATCCGGGGCGTGCTCCAGACGTACTGGGCGCTGGCGATCGCCAACCTGGCCGCCCACCTGGAGGGCCGCCAGCTCCTGCCGCGCACCGACTTCACCTCCGCCGACCTGCGCGGGGAGCTGCTCATCGCCGCCCCGCTGGCCAAGGTGTACGAGTCGCTGACCGACTCGGCGCAGGCCAGCGCCTGGTTCGGCTACCCGATCGGCATCGAGCCCTGGATCGGCGGCCGGTACGCCATGGGCGGCTTCGAGTCCGGCTACGCGGCCAAGGTCGTCGACCTGGAACCGGGGCGGCGGATGTCGATCGACTGGGGCCCGACGGGCGTCACCACCTGGGAGCTGGCCGAGTCGCAGGGCAGGACCAAGCTCACCTTCGTGCAGAGCGGCTTCGACGAGCAGAACCCACCGTACGCGGCGTGGAGCGGCACGGTCGCGGGGTTCGGCGAGCTGGTCCGGTTCCACGAGCTGCCCGACTGGCGGCCGATCTGGCTCCCGGACCCGACCCCGGTCTCCTGACGCACCCGCTCCGGTAGCGGCGTCGACGTAGCAGTGGTGACCGGCCGCGCAGGCTGAAGATCGTGCTCGATCAGGGATCGAGTGGCTTCCGATGCCGGGCGAGACCACTCTTTCCCGGATTGAGCACGATCTTGTTTCTCCCGTTGGCAGGGATCACAGGTGCAAGGAGCGCGGCGGGTGGGTACTGCGGGGCGATGTTCTTCATATTCGGGCTCCGCACCAAGGTCGACCGGTCGGGCGTGGCGCAGCAGGTGTGCCGCAACTGCGGCAACCACGCCGCCCAGGTGATCAGCCGCCGGTCGACGAAGTTCACCCTCTTCTTCATCCCGCTGATCCCGATCCGCACCCGCTACGTCCAGCAGTGCACCTTCTGCGGCGCCCAGTACGACATCTCCGCCGCCGAGGCCGCGCGCCTCCCGGTGGGCTGATCCGCCGATGGCCCGCTTCCTCTGCTGGCTGATCGGTCGCCGTCCCCTGACCGACGGCCACCCCGTGACCGCCCCTCAGCCCGTGACCGTGCCCGAGGCCACCGTGCCGGAGCTGCCGGCGCGCACCGCCTCCCGCCCGCCCTGCACCCCGGGCCGCCGGCCCCGCCGCCGCGCCCGCCGTCCGCTGGCCGGCACCGTCCTGCCCCGCTCGCCCTGGAACCGCTCCGCCGACCGCTGACCCCTGGCCGGGCCGCCGCCCGCCTGCGGCGATGCGCTGTGATCTCCGCCCCGAACCCGGTACCGCCCCGCCGGCGACACCTAGGCTGGGGCCGCCGCGAAGAACGGGGAGAATCGTGCGCAACCATCCGGCCGTCGTGCTGGTCGCCGTCCTGCTGTCCACCATCTCGTTGCCGATCTCGCTGACCGGCGCGTCGGTCGCGTTGCCCGACATCGGCCGCGACCTCGACGCCGGGCTGGCCGGGGTGCAGTGGGTGGTGAACGGCTACAACGCCACCTTCGCCAGCTTCATGCTCGCCACCGGCGCGCTCGCCGACCTGCTCGGCCGCCGCCGCGTCTACGCCACCGGCCTCGCGCTCTTCGCCGTCGCCGGGCTGGCCGGCGCGTTCGTCGACGACATCGTGCTGCTCGACGCGGCCCGGGTGCTCGCCGGCATCGGGGCTGCCGCCGCCGCGACCAGCGCCGCCGCCCTGCTGGCGGGCGCGTTTCAGGGGGCGGGGCAGGCCCGCGCGTTCAGCCTGTTCGGCACGGCCATCGGCGCCGGCCTCGCGTTCGGCCCGTCGATCGCGGGGCTGCTGATCGAGGCGTTCGGCTGGCGGGCCGTGTTCGTCGTCCCCGCGCTTGTCGCCTGCGCGGTCCTCGGCATCGTGCCGCTGTTGCCGGAGTCCCGCCAGCCGCACGCCGGGCGGGTCGACTGGCCCGGCACCGTGTCGTTCACGGCCGCGTTGCTGCTGCTCATCTTCGGCTTCGTGCAGGGCCCCGAGTTCGGCTGGTCCGCCCCGGTGATCGTGGTGGCCTTCGTCGCGGCGGTCGCCCTGCTGGTGCTCTTCGTGCGGGTGGAGCGCCGCCGCGCCGCGCCGATGTTCGACCTGGCCCTGCTCGCGAACCCCCGGTTCGTCGGCGTCTGCCTGGCGGCGGCCACCATCGTCGCGGTGCTGGTGCCGCTGCTGGTCTACCTGCCGTCGTACCTGACGACCGTCGTCGGGCTGAGCCCCGGGGCGGCCGGCGGCACGCTGATCCTGCTCACCGCCCCGACCCTGGTGCTGCCCCTGCTCGGCGGCGCGCTGACCCGGCTGGTGCCGGCCCCGGCCGTCATCGTGTGCTCCGTGGTGGTGGTCGCGGCCGGGGCGGCCTGGGCCACCGTCATCGCCCCGGACAGCGGCACCGCGTCGCTGGCCGGGCCGCTGCTGACGATGGGGGTGGGCATCGGCCTGTCGATCGGGCTGCTGGACGCGATCGCGATCGGCAGCGTCGAGCCGGGGCGGGCGGCCACCGGCGCCGGGATGATCAACACCGCCCGGTTGGCGAGCGAGACGATCGCCATCGCGGTGGTCGGGGCGGTGCTGGCCAGCACCACCGCCGGTCGGCTCGCCGACCCGGGCTTCACCTCCGGCCTGCGTACGGTGCTCTGGGCGATGGCCGGGGCGGCGCTGGCCGCCACCGTCGCGGTGGCCGTGCTGCTCTGGCGCGGCGCGGCCCGCGCCGAACGGGCGCGGACCGCCTAAGGTGGCGTGTCGTGACGAGCACCGCGCGGCGACTGGCCGAGATCCGGGGCGGCGGTGCGCCGCGCCGGCACAACGCCCGGACGATCGCCGCGCTGACCGGCAACCCCGGCTGTGACCGCCGGGCCGTGCTGGACAGCGCGGGGGCCGACAAGCCGGGGCTGGCGGAGCGGGTCGGGTTCCCGGCCCGGTTCGGGCAGTCCCGCTTCGCGATCACCCGGGGCAACGCCTTCGAGGCGCAGGTCAAGGCCGACGGCGGGGCCGAGCTGCTGCGGCTGGTCGCCGAGCGGCTGGGCGTGGACCCGGGCGGCCCGGCGACCTGGACGGACCTGGGCGCGGAGGACCGCGGCGACCAGCCAGGCCCGCCCGACGCCACCGGCCGGGCCGCGCGGTCCCGCGCCGCGCTGGCCGCCGCCGTGCCGACCGGCGCGGACGACCCGGCCGCCCTGTTCGACCATCCGCTGCTCGGCCTCGACGTGGCAGGCCAGCGGGTGCACCTGGAACCGGACCTGGTGGCGGCCCGCCTCGCCGGCCGGTTCCACGTCGTGGAGATCAAGTCGTTCCCGGTGATCGACGGGCAGGCCGACCCGGGCAAGGTGGCCGCCGCCGCGATCCAGTCGGCCGTCTACGTGCTCGCGCTGCGCGAGCTGCTCGCCGCCGAGGGGCACGACGCGGCGCTGGTCTCCTCCGACGTGGTGCTCGTCTGTCCGCGCGACTTCGCCAACCGGCCCGTCGCCAGCCTGGTCGACGTGCGCAAGCAACTGCTGGTGCTGCGCCGCCAGCTCGACCGGATGGCCCGCGTCGACGACCTGCTGGCCCGGCTGCCCGCCGACTTCACCGCCGACCCGTCGACCGACCCCGAGCGGCTGCGCCGGTCGCTGGCGTCGGTGCCGGCCCGCTACGCCCCCGACTGCCTCGCGGCCTGCGAGCTGGCGTACTTCTGCCGGCACGAGACCCGGGCCGAGACGGCCGCGCTGGGCCGGCCCGTCCGCGAGGCGCTCGGCGGGGTCGCCACGGTGGCCGAGGTCCTCGCGCTGGCCGCCGGCTCCGACCCGGGCGCGCCCGGGCAGGCGGAGGCCGCCGCGCTGCTGCGGGCCGCGGCCCGGCTGCGCGCCGACGCCCTGGCCGGTCAGCCCGCATGAGTACGCTGCGCGCGCTCGCGAAGGCCCAGGCGCTCGCCGCCGGGGTGGCGCAGCCGGTGGCCACCGTCCGGCACCTGCACCTGTCGGACCGGCCGTTGGTGCTGGTGCCGTTGACGATGGCGGGCGAGGCGAACGCCCCCCTCGCGGCGCTGGTCGGCG
The DNA here is from genome assembly GCF_020884815.1 of Micromonospora sp. NBRC 110038. Taxonomy (NCBI): domain Bacteria; kingdom Bacillati; phylum Actinomycetota; class Actinomycetes; order Micromonosporales; family Micromonosporaceae; genus Micromonospora; species Micromonospora sp. NBRC 110038. The sequence continues at coordinate 451,939 of NZ_BBOL01000001.1, forward strand.
ACGCCCCCGACGCGGCCCGGCTGCTGATCGTGCCGCAGCCGCGCAACCGCGACCAGCGGTTCGCGTTCGCCGCCGAGCTGGCCGGGATCGTGCTGCCCTATCTGGACTCGTTCCGGGGCGACACGGAGGCGGTCGCGGTCGACCGGGGCCGCGACGTCCGGCACCGGTACGTCGACGCGCCGCAGCTCGTCGTGCCGAACCCGGGCGGGGTGACGTTCCTGCGGCTGTTCGGCCGTTCCACCCGGTTCCGCCGCGCCGACGGCGACTACCCGGTGCACCCGGCGGTGCCGCTGCTCGGGCGCTGGCTGACGTTCTTCGCCGAGCGGGCCGAGCAGCCCGGCTCGTCGGCGCTGCTGGCGCTGACCGACGCGCTGACCCTGCACTGGGCCACCGGGCAGAGCGCGGTGGAGGACCAGCACCTGCCGGCGGTGCTGGGCTGGCTCGACCCGCCGCCGGGGCTCACCGGGGCACAGGCGGCGGCCCGCGCCGAGGACCCGGCGCGCTGCCCGCCCGCCGGCCCGGCCACCGACCCGGAGTTCGACAACCGGGTGCTCGCCCCGGCCATCGCCGCGTACGCCGACGCGGCCGACGACGAGGCGGCGCGGCGGTCCGCGTACGCGGAGCTGGAGCTGGCGCTGCGCGGCCAGCTCGCGCCCACCTGGGAGCTGGTGTGGCGCGGCCTGGGGCTGCTGGCCGCCCTGCCGCCGGGGGCGCGGGTGGCGGGGCGGTGGGCCGGCGACCGGGACGCCTTCACCGGCCACGCGGAGCACGTCGACGCCGGCGGCGGGCCGCAGCCGCGCCGCGACGGCGCGGTGGCGGCGGCCGTGCGCCTGCACCGGCTGGAGCGGGCCGCGGCCTCGTACGCGGTCCAGCGCGCCTACGACGACCCGCTGGTGATGGCCGAGCACCGGCTCACCGGGGAGGCGTTCGTCGGGGACGTGACGCTCGCCGACCCGGCGCGGGTCGACGACACCGGCAAGCGCCCGGTGCTGCGCCCCCGCATCCAGGTGGTGACCACCGAGCCGGTGGCCGTGCCGGTCGGCGCGACGCTGTACTCGCCGGCCCGGCCCGGGCAGAAGGCGCGGGTGGTGTTCCTGACCCCGGCGGCCGACGGCAAGACCGAGGTGGTGCTGGAGCTCTCCGGCGGGATGGGCCGGGGGCTGACCGCGCCGCCGGGCACGGTGCCGGAGGTGGGGGAGCGGCTCTGCCTCACCACCCTGTCGGACGGGTTCCTGCCGGCGGGGTCGTTCCCCGCCCCGGAGGAGACCCCGTGGACGCACGGCGGCCCGCCGGCCGCACCCGTCCTCTCCGATCCCGCCCCCGGCCCGGTGGCCGGGCCGGCGGACGGTGACCCGGCGGAGGAGTGGGCCTGACCCGTCGCTCCGGTCCGGGGCCGCGCCACCGTCCTCTGTGCACCCGCCTGGCGGCCCGCCCTGCCGCTGGCTACGCTTTCGTGGTTCGCCGTCAATCACCGGTCCTCGCCGTCGAGGGTGCGCGCAGGAGAGAGAGCCGGACGACACTGTGCTGCCCCACGACGCACGTCCCGCCTGCGCCGCTCCCGCCGGGGCGGCCCGGCCCGGCCGGGCCGGGCTCGCCGTGGCCGCGGCGATCCTGCTCGTCGAGCTGACCTGGCTGGTCGCCGCCCTGCCCGGCGCGGCCCTGGTCAGCGACCTCACCGCGATCGCCGTGTCGGGCTGGGCCGGCCACGCCTGCGTCCGGGCCGCCCGCCGGCACCCGCCGCCGCTGCGCCGGTTCTGGGTACTGCTCGCCGTCACCATGGGCCTCGCCGCCCTCGGCCGGACGGTGTGGACGGTCCAGCGGCTCGGCGACGACGCCCTGCCGCACACGGTGCTCATCGGCGCGCTGTTCACCCTCGGCATCGGCACCGGCACCGCCGCGCTGCTCTGCTGCGCCGCCACGTCCCGCAACGTCGTCGGCCGCGCCCGCACCGTGCTCGACGGGGTGATCGTCGGGCTCGCCCTCATCCCGATCGGCTGGGTGGTGGTGTTCCGGGACATCGCCGACGCCGACCTGGCCGACCCGCTGCGCACCTTCGGGCTGCTCTACCCGATGCTCGACCTGATGCAGCTGACCATCCTCGTCGCGGTGGCCGGCCCGGCCCGCCCGATGTGGCGGCCGCTCGCCGCGATCGGGGCGAGCCTGGGCACCCGGGCGGTCGCCGATGCCGCGTACGTCTCCCTGTTCGCCCACGGCAGCTACGCCCCCGGCCATCCGATCGACGTGTGCTGGCCGCTGAGCTACCTGCTGATCGGCGTCGCCGCCCACTATCCGTCGCCCCCGGCCTGGGACGCCGCCGAGGAGGCCGTCGAGCCGCCGCTGCCACCGTGGTGGCGCGTCGCCCTGCCCTACCTGCCGGTGGGCGGCGCGATCGTGGCGGTGGTGCTGGCCCGCCGGCCCACCGGGCAGACCCCGCACCTGGTCTTCGTCGGCATGATGGCCCTGCTGGGGGTGCTCGCGCTGCGGCAGGGGCTGGCCGCCAACGAGAACCTGCGGCTCGTCGCCCGGCTGCGCCGCCTCGCCTACACCGACCAGCTCACCGGCCTGCCCAACCGGTTGACCTTCACCCGCCGGCTGCGCCGGGCGCTGCGCGACGGGCCCCCGGTCGCCGTCCTGTTGCTCGACCTGGACGGCTTCAAGCAGGTCAACGACCGGTTCGGGCACGTCACCGGCGACGACCTGCTGACGAGCATCGCCGGCCGGATGAAGGCGGCCGTGGCCGACGACGGCACCGTCGTCCGGCTCGGCGGCGACGAGTTCGCCGTCCTCGTCGACGGCGACCGGGAGGTCCGCCCCGAGCACCTGGCCGAACGGCTGCTCGACGCCCTGCAACCCTCGCCCGGCGAGGAGGAGGCCGGCGTGCACCCCTCGGCCAGCATCGGCATCGCCGAGTACGGCCCGCAGCACGCCTCCCACACCGACCTGCTCCGCGACGCCGACATCGCCATGTACGCGGCCAAGGCGGCCGGAAAGTCCGCGTACCGCACGTGCACGGCCGCGCTGCGGGAGGCGGCGGTGGGCCGCGCCGAGCTGATCGCCGACCTGCGTCGCGCCGTCGACGAGGAACAGCTGCACCTGGAATACCAGCCGATCGTCGACCTGGCCACCGGCGAGGTGCGCAGCGCGGAGGCGCTGGTGCGCTGGCGGCACCCCCGGCTGGGGCTGCTCACCCCCGCCCGGTTCCTGCCCCTGGCCGAGGAGACCGGGCTGATCCTGCCGATCGACCGCTGGGTGATCCACGAGGCGTGCCGGGCCGCCGCCACCTGGCGGGACCGCAACCCGGACGCCACCGTCGCGGTCAACATCGCCGCCGCGCACCTGCGCCGGCCCGACCTCATCGCCACCGTCACCTCGGCCACCGCCGGCGCCGGCCTCGCCCCCCGCGCGCTCACCCTGGAGCTGACCGAGTCGGCCCTGATCGAGGGCAGCGACGCCGTGCTCGACCGGCTGCGCCAGCTCCGCGAGCTGGGCATCCGCATCGCCATCGACGACTTCGGCACCGGCTACTCGTCGCTGAGCTACCTGCACCGCATCCCGGCCACCGAGCTGAAGATCGACCGGTCGTTCGTGGCCCGGCTCGGCGAGGACTCCCGCGCGTACGCCACGGTGGAGATGGTGACCCGGCTCGCCGACGCGTTCGACCTGACCGTGGTGGCCGAGGGGGTGGAGACCGACCGGCAGCACGAGGCGGTCACCGCGATCGGCTGCGTGCACGGCCAGGGCTGGCGGTACGGCCGCCCCACCGGCCTCGCCGGCCTGCGCGCCGCCCTCACCCCGGCGGCCCGCAACCGCACCTGACCCCGCCCGGCTTCCACCCGACGCGCCCCGGCTTTCGACGCGCCGCCCCCGGCTGTCGGCCCGCCTGTCGCTCGGCTGTTGGCCCGCCTGTCGCCCCGCTGTTGGCCTGGTCATCGCCCGGCGCAGGCCGGGGCTGGTCCATGGTGGACCGGCCTCGGTCCTTCCGGCCTCGGTCCTTCCGGCCCCTAGGGAGCTGAGTCGTTTACGACATCACGGTCGGGCACTGGGCGTGCGCCCGGGTGCTGGGGCGCTCCCGGCCGGCGACCTGTCCGGGGACCCTGATCTGAGTCATCCACGACATCAGCTCCCCAGGGAGCGCGTACCCGATCGCCGGCCCGGGTCACCGGGGAGGCGGCCCACTCGGCGCCCCGCGCGACGACCATCCGAGCCCCGGCCGGCACCGGCGATCAGGTCACAACAGCAGGTCGAGCAGCAGCACGCCCGCGAAGCCGACCACCGAGATGATCGTCTCCAGCACCGACCAGCTCTTGATGGTCTGCCCGACGGTCAGCCCGAAGTACTCCTTGACCAGCCAGAAACCGGCGTCGTTCACGTGCGAGAAGAACAACGACCCGCAGCCGATCGCCAGGGCCAGCAGGGCGACCCCCGGCCGGTCCATGGTCGTGGCGAGCGGGGCGACGATGCCGGCGGCGGTGATCGTGGCCACCGTCGCCGAGCCCGTCGCGACCCGGATGCCGACGGCGACCAGCCAGCCCAGCAGCAGCGGCGACAGGCTGGCGTCCTTCGCCGCGTCGGCGACCAGGTTGCCCACCCCGGCGTCCACCAGCACCTGCTTGAACCCGCCGCCGGCCGCGACGATCAGCAGGATCCCGGCGATCGGCGGCAGCGACCCGCCGAGCACCGACGAGACCTGCTTGCGGCTGAAGCCGGCCTGGAAGCCGAGGGTGAACATGGCCACGATCACCCCAGCCAGCAGCGCCACGATCGGGGTGCCGACGATGTCGAGTACCCGGCGGCCCGCAGTGTCCTCGGCCAGGGTCAGCTCGCCGATGGCCCGCAGCAGCATCAGCACCACCGGCAGCAGCACCGTGATCACCGCCGGCCAGAACTTCGGGGCCCGCCGGGCGGTCTCGGTCCCGGAGTCGTCCACCGGCGCGCCGGGGCGGCCCGTGCCCGGGTTGACCAGGTCGTCCTCGGTGAGCAGTTCGCCGTCCACGTCGGCCTGCCGCCGCCCGGCCGCCCCCCGCTCCGCAGCCCCCCGCTCCGCCCCGCCGACGGCGGCCGGCGTGCGGGTGGGCAGGAGCGCCTCGGGAATGGTCGCGGGCACGTACCGGGAGATCATGTTGCCGAAGACCGGGCCGGCGACGATCACCGTCGGGACGGCGATCAGCAGGCCGAGCCCCAGCGTGAGGCCCAGGTCGGCGTTGAGCGACGAGATCGCCACCAGGGGCCCCGGGTGCGGAGGCACCAGGCCGTGCAGCACCGACAGGCCGGCCAGCGCCGGGATGCCGACCTTCATCAGCGACACGCCGGTACGCTTCGCGACCAGCAGCACGATCGGCACCAGCAGCACCACGCCGACCTCGAAGAACAGCGGCAGGCCGATCAGGGCGGCCACCCCGGCCATCGCCCACGGCAGCCCCCGGCCGGAGACCCGGTCGACGATGCGGGTGACGATGCCGTCCGCGCCGCCGGACTCGGCGAGCAGGCCGCCGATCATCGCCCCCAGGGCGATCAGCAGTCCCACCCCGCCGACGGTGGAGCCGACGCCGCCGCTGAACGAGGTGACGATCGCCTCGGCCCCCACCCCGGCGGCGACGCCGAGCACGCCCGCGCCGAGGATCAGTGCCAGGAACGGATGGACCTTGCCCCAGGCGATCAGGACCACCACCGCGGCGATGCCCAGCACGGCCGCGACGATCAGTTGGGCGTCACCGGCGTCGGTGAGGGGTTCCGCCGGTGCGGCGAGCAGTGTGACCACGGTTATCACGACCTTCGGACGGCGTCCGTGCCGGCGGCACGGGCGATCACATGGGTGGGGCGGTGGGTGGTGGCTCCGGCGGGAGGCTCGGGGCCAGCCGCCGCAGCGACGTGAACGTCGGGACGAGCGCGTCGTACAGCTCGGCGTGCAGGGGCAGCAGCGCGGCGTACGTGGCGGCGGCGGCCGGGTCGGGGCGTACCGTCTCGTCGATGCGGACCAGGTCGGCGGCGACGTCGACGGACGCGATCAGGCCGAGGGCCTGCATGCCCAGCAGCGCCGCGCCGAAGCTCGACCCCTCGTGCCCGGCGGGGAAGCGCACCGGCAGGCCGAGGGCGTCGGCGAGCAGCTGCCGCCACAGCGGGCTGCGGGCGAACCCGCCGCTGGCCCGCACCTCCCGCACCTCGTTGCCGGCGGAGCGCACCGACGCCAGCACCAGGGCGAGCTGCTGGCAGACCCCCTCCAGGGCCGCCCGGACCAGGTGCTCGCGGCGGTGGCCGTGGGTCAGCCCCACGTACGCCCCGCGCGGCAGCGCGCTCCAGTGCGGCGCGCGCTCACTGAGCAGGTACGGCAGCATGATCAGCCCGCCGGAACCGACGGGGGCGCGGGCGGCCAGGGCGAGCAGTTCCTCCTCGGAGTCCTCGCCCAGCTCGGGGGCGAGGGCGTCGCCGGCCCACTGGAGCACGATCCCGCCGTTGTTGATCGCGCCCCCGACGACCCAGCGGTCCTCGGTCAGCGCATAGCAGAACACCCCGCCGAGCGGGTCCACGGCGGGGCGTTCGACCATCACCCGCATCGCCCCGCTGGTGCCGATCGAGCAGGCCACCACGCCCGGCCGCACCGCGCCGAGCCCCAGGTTGGCCAGTGGCCCGTCCCCGGCGCCGACCACGATCGGGGTGTCCGCCGGCAGCCCGGTGGCGGCGGCGTACTCGGCGGTGAGCCCCGGCAGGACCGTGGTGGTCGCCACGAGCTGCGGCAGCTGCTCCTCGGTGATGCCCGCGATGCGCAGCGCCTCGGCGTCCCAGGCGCGGGTCTGGATGTCCATCAGGCCGCTGGCGGACGCGACCGAGTGGTCGGTGACCAGCGCCTCGCACAGCCGCAGCAGCACGTAGTCCTTGATGCCGACCCAGTGCGCGACCTGCTCGAACAGCTTCGGCTCCTGCTCGGCGAACCAGACCAGCTTCGGCAGCGGCGCCATCGGGTGCACCGGGGTGCCGGTGCGCCGGTGCAGCGCCAGCCCCGACCGGGCGGCGCGCAGCCGTTCGGCCTGCCGGCTGGCGCGGGAGTCCGCCCACGTCACCGACGGGGTCAGCGGCTGCCCGTCGGGGTCCAGCCCGATCAGGCTGTGCATCGCGGTGCTGAACGACAGCCCCGCGACCGGCCCGGGCAGCTCGGCCACCACCGCGCGGACCGTCTCCACGACCGCGTCGAAGATCAGCAGCGGGTCCTGCTCGGCGTAGCCGGGCTGCGGCTCGTCCAGCGGGTAGCCCACCGAGTGGCTGGCGAGCTGCCGCCCGTCGGTGTCGTACGCGACGCTCTTGGTGCTGGTGGTGCCGATGTCGACCCCGATCACCACGCGCGGGTGCTGGTCCGGGTCGGCCACGGCTCCTCCTCGGCGTCGGCGGTGCCGGCACGCCCGCCGCGCCCGGCTGCGGAAGGCGATACCCAGTGATCCACCTCCCCACACGGTCCCCGGCAGGGAACATGAATCGACGCGCTGTCATCCACCCACCGTGCTGTTTGGTCCACCGATCGGGTGATTAGCCTGTTTTGGCGGGTCCGTCTGGTTCGTCGCTGCCGTTGATCCCGGTGACACCCCGGTTGGTGGCTCGCGCGGCGAAGGAGTCGGCGTGGCGAAGACTGATTCGACGGGTTCCACCTGGCGGCCTTCGGCGGCCCCCACGTGGCGGTACCGGTGGGCGCACCGGCAGAACGAGCGGCGGCAGCGGACGTACCGCGACGCCGAGCGGGCCTGGCGGCGACGCGACGACGAGCTGCGGCGGCTGCGCGCGGCGGCGGCCGACTTCGGCCGGCAGGCCACCGCCGGGGCCGGCCTGCCCCTGGAGTTCGCCCCCGGCGAGCGGGTGTTCTGGGCGCTGCCCGCCGTGCAACTGGTCGAGCTGCGGCACACCGCCGTGCTCCCCGCCCCCGACCTGTGCGTCGACCCCGGCCGGTCCGCGCTGCACCACCGCCGCCCCGACGGGGTCAAGGTCACCGATGCCGGCCTCGCCGTGCTCACCGACCGCCGCCTCGTGCTGCTCGGCGGGCGGGGCCGGCGCGACTGGGCGTACGGGAGGATGACCGGCCTGGCCCACGACCCGGCGGCGCCGGTCACGCTGATCCAGGTCCTCGACCGGCGGCGCACCTCCGGCCTGCTGCTGCCCGCCGACGCCGCCGCCGAGTTCCGGTTCACCCTCACCCTGGCCTTCGCCGAGGCCATCGAGCAGCGAGGCGCGGTCCTGGCCCAGCTCGACGAGCTGATCGCCGAACACGACCAGACCCGGCCGTTCCGCCCCGCCATCGCCACCCCCGCGCAGGCCCGGATCACCTCCCTCGTGCCGGGCGGCCGGCGTACCGTCGCGGTGGCCGCCGCCGCGGCGCTGCTGGTGCCCGTGGCGCTGTTCGAGTCGGACCCGCCGGTGCGGCCCGGCTCGGACGTCGCCGCCGCCGCCACCGCAGCGCCCACCCCCGGGGCGGCCGTGCTCCCCACCGCCCGGCCCGGCCCGACGGCGTCGCCGAGGCCGCGGCACGGCACCGCGTCGTCCACCGCCGCGTCGTCCACCGCCTTGCCGCCCGCCGGTCCGCCGGCCGCGAAGCGCGACCGGCTCTGCGGCGCGCCGGCCAACCCCTTCGGGTACGACTACTGCGGCGGCTCCCGCATCCGCCGGCCCGACGTGCGGGTCTGCGACTACTTCGACTGCGGGCAGGACTTCTGGGCCGGCACGGGCCATCTGGTGCAGTGCCGCGACGGCGCGCTCACCCTCACCGGCGGGCGGCCCGACGTCTGCGCCGCCCACGAGGGGCTCCGCCGCACCGTCTGGTCCTGACTCCTCCGTTCGGTCAGGTGGCGCGCGTGTCGCACCATCGTCGGCATGCTCAACCTCAAGCGGGACCGCCACCGCAAGAAGAAGCGGCGCGGCGTCGACTCCTGCACCGACTGCGACTGCGACGGCCCGGACTGCTGCGACTTCGGGCTCTTCTCGTTCCTGCTCACCCTCGGCTCGGTGGCCGCCGGGGCGACCCGCGCGCCGGTCGTCGACCGGGCCGGCCGGGCCGCGATCCTCGGCTACCGTCGGTGGCTGTCGCACCGCTGGCCGGGCCAGTGCCGTTACACCCCGACGTGCAGCGCGTACGGGCTGGCCGCCGTCGAGCGGCACGGCCTGGCCGTGGGCGGGCGGATGGCCGCCGAGCGGCTGCGCCGCTGCAAGCCGCACGTGCCCCGGGGCACCCACGACCCGGTCCGCTGACCGCCTCTACCCGGACCGCGGGCATCCGCCGACCGCCACTACCGGACCTTGGACAGTTGTCGTCCGCCCCCGTGACGACAGCTGTCCAAGGTCTCGTTGTCACTCCGGGGCGTGCGCCGCGCCAGGCGTCTGGCGAACCAGTTCCTGACATTTCGTTCCTACGCTTCCCGCCATGACATCTGAGCCAACTTCTGGCTGGCGCAGCCGCGCCGGCGTCGCGGGCGCGATCACCGTGCTCGTGACGACCACCCTGGCCGGGACCGCCCCGCAGCCCGTGGCCGCCAAGCCCGGTCCCGTCGCCACCCACGCCGTGGCCGTCACCGCGGCGGAGCAGCAGGCCGTGCTGGCGTACTGGACTCCGCAGCGGATCGCCGCGCTCAGGACCCCGTCGGCGGAGGTGCCGGCCGTCGCCGGGCCGGACGGCGCGCCATGGACGCGGGTGAACGCCGTCTCGCGTACCGTCGGGCGGCTCTTCTTCACCGACCACGGGGAGGACAGCAGCTGCACGGCGACCGTGCTCGACAGCGCCAACCGCAGCACCGTGGTGACGGCCGCCCACTGCGTGAACAACACCGACCTGATCGGTGAGGACAACCAGTGGTCGAGCAACGTGCTGTTCGTCCCCGGCTACCGGGACGGCGGCGCGCCGTACGGCATGTTCGTCGGTCGTCTGTCGGTGGCCCCCTCGACGTGGCTGCGCAACGACCAGATCGAAAGCCTCTACGACTCGTACGACCAGGCGTTCGTGGTGCTCCACCCGAACAGCGACGGACGCCGGGTGCAGGACGCCGTCGGCGCGGCCCAGCGCATCGGTTACGACGTACCCGGAGCGCGCGTGGTGTACCAGTTCGGCTACCCACGGGCCAGCTCGGACAAGGCCCGCGAGGGCCTGCCCGAGTACACCGGTGAACGCCTCGCCTACTGCACGGGCCCGGCGGTGGAGCAGCAGGCGACCGAGGACTGGCCGGAACCGCCCGGCCAGTGGGGCACCGAGTGCGTGATGGGCGGCGGCTCCAGCGGCGGCCCGCGGTTCGCGGACTTCGACCCGCGCACCGGGCTCGGTGTCGTGGTCGGCGACAACTCCCACGGCTGGCTCCCCGGGAAGCGCTACCTGGTGGGCCCGCAGTTCACCAGGGCGATCACCCAACCGATCTTCCACCGGGCGCAGCACAGCTGACGTTCATGCGGCGATGGCGCGGGCTGCCGCGTACAGGTCGGCCGGCAACGGATGCGCCAACTCCCAGACGATGCGCATCGGCCGGTCCCCGGTGTGCCGCCGGTACGCCATCGGCCCGGCGTACAGGTAGGCCGGCGCGCCGAGGTCCCGGTCCGGCACCCGCGTCTCCCGCACGAACAGGTGCACCGTCGAGCCGCGCGAGGCGTGGTGGACGTAGCGCTGCCCGGTCGCCGACGCCGCCGACGTGGTGCTCTGTGACTCCCACTGGAACAGCCGGTCGGTGACGGCCCGGTCCGCGTACATGGTGGTGGGGGAGTAGTGCCGCTCCGACTTGACCAGGGTGACGAAGAACAGGTCCGCCCGTTCGGACTCCAGCCACTTCACCCCCTCCCGCAGCGACCCCGGGTTCGGCATCCCGAACGCGGCGCACGCCTCGTTGCGGCTGTAGCGGGCGTGCACCCGCAGCGCGCCGACGGGCACGGTGACCCGGTGGATGCGGTCCCGCAGCACCCCGGCGAGCTGCCGCAGCTCGGCGCAGCGCGCCGGCTCCGCCCACAGCCGGGCGAGCCGCTGCTCCCGGTCGGTCAACGGGGCCTGCGGACCCCACAGGTCGAAGTGCAGCATGTCCCACAGCCGTCCCGGCTCCGGCCGCTCACCGGCCGCGACCCGGGCCAGCAGGTCCAGCCGGTCGGCGTCGTCCAGGTGCAGCATCCGCCCGATGGCCCGCCCCAACTCGCGGTCGTCCGGGCCGGGGGCCGGGGTGTCCAGCCCGGCGAGCCGCCGCAGGCCGGTCCACCCACCGATCGAGGCCGACCGGTAGACGTCCTCGACCTCGAGGCCGGTCTCCCGCAGGAACCCGGCGAGGTCGACGTCCCCGAGCTGACGCAGCTCGGCCACCAGGCCCCTCCTCGACGTGGGCAGGGCGCTGCGGAGGTTGGCCAGAACCACCTCCTTCGCCACCCGGTCCAGCTCGACGTGGCAGCCGCTGGGCAGGGAGGGAAAGTCCTGCTCGACCGCGTCCCTGACCGCCCGCCGGCTGACCCCGGTCAGGGCCCGCCAGCGCAGGTCGAACCGGAAGTTGGCGTGCTGCCCGCCGATGAAGTCCAGCACCGTGAGGCAGGGCTTGTCGTCGTCCAGGCGCAGGCCCCGGCCGAGCTGCTGGAGGAAGACCGTCGCGCTCTCGGTGGGCCGCAGCATCAGGATCGTGTCGACCATCGGCAGGTCGACGCCCTCGTTGAACAGGTCGACCGTGAACAGCACCCGCAGCTTCCCGGCCCGGAAGTCGCGCAGCAGGCCGTGCTGCGCCGACCGGTCCGCCCGGGACGTCACCGCCGCCGACGGCACGCCGTGCCGAGTGAACCAGTCCGCCATGAACTCGGCGTGCCCGATGCTCACGCAGAAGCCGAGCGCCCGCATCCGCCCCACGTCCACGGTGTCCCGCACGGCCCGCAGGATCAGCCGCGCCCGCGCGTCGTCGCCGGTGTAGATCGCGCCCAGCTCGCCCGGGTCGTACCCCTGGCCGCGCCGCCACCGCAGGTGCGACAGGTCCACCTCGTCGTGCACCCCGAAATACTGGAACGGGGCGAGCAACTGCCGCTCCAGGGCCTCCCACAGGTGCAGCTCCACGGCGGCGCGGCCGTCGAACCACCGCCGCACGTCGCCGCCGTCGGCCCGGTCGGGGGTCGCCGTCAGCCCCAGCAGTACGCGCGGACGCAGCCGCTCCAGCAGCCGCGCGTAGGTCGGCGCCTCCGCGTGGTGGAACTCATCGACGATCACCATGTCGTACGCCTCGGGGGCGATCTCCCGGCGGTGCAGCGACTGGATCGAGGCGAAGACGTGCCGCCAGCCCGTCGGCTCGCTCCCGCCGACCAGCAGCTCGCCGAAGCTGCCGTCGCCCACCACCTGCCGGAACGTCGACAGGCTCTGCCGCAGGATCTGCTCCTGGTGCGCGACGAACAGCAGCGAGTCGACCGTGCCGCTGCGGTGCAGGCGTCGGTAGTCCAGGGCGGCGACGACGGTCTTGCCGGTGCCCGTCGCCATCACCACCAGGTTGCGGTGCCGGCCGTGCACCTGCCGCTCCGCGTCCAGCTCGGCCAGGATCTCCGACTGGTACGGGTACGGCCGCACGTCCAGGTTCGCGATCTGCGTGCCGCCGTCGTCGGACCGTTCGCCGCGCAGCGCGTGCCGCAGCCGCTCGCCGTCCCGGCCCGGCTCGTACGCCTCGAACGCCGGATCGTTCCAGTAGTCCTCGAAGGTGGCGGTGAACGTGTCGATGACGTGCGGCTGCTCCACGTTGGAGATGCGGACGTTCCACTCCACCCCGTCGACCAGCGCCGCCTTCGACAGGTTGCTCGACCCGACGTACGCGGTGGTCAGGCCGTTGTCGCGGCGGAACAGCCACGCCTTCGCGTGTAGGCGGGTCGTCCTGGTCTCGTAGGAGACCTTGACCTCGGCGCCCAGCTCGGCGAGCCGGTCCAGCGCCCGCTGGTCGGTCGCACCGAGATACGTGGTGGTGATGACGCGCAGCGTCCCGCCCCGGCCGATCAGCTCGCGGACGGCCGGTTCGACGATGCGCAGCCCGTGCCACTTGATGAACGCGCACAGCAGGTCGACCCGCTCGGCCGAGGCCATCTCGTGGGTGACCTCGTGGCCGATGCGCGGCTGGTGGCGGCCGTTGACCAGCAGCGCGCCGGTGGAGAGCGGGGTGGTCGGGCGGGCCGGGAAGGTCGGCTGCGCGGGCGGGGTGGGCGGCGCGGCGATGGCGTGCAGCAGGTTGCGCGCGTCGGCGACCTGGTCGTCGGGGCCGGCCGCGTCCGGGTCGAGATCGGTGATGGCCTGCGCGATCCGGTTGGCGAGGTCGACCTGGCGGCGCAGCTTGTCGTCGCCGCCGGGGACGGCTTGCAGGGCACGGCTGATGAGGGCGGCGAGGTGCCGGGTGAGGGGCTGGTGGGCGTCGACCGGGTCGAGCGGGTGGTGCTGGACGAGCGCGGCATCGAGGTGGTGGAGCTGCCCGGCGAGGTGGTGGGTGATCAGATGCTCGTAGACGCCCCGCTCAAGATCCGCCACTCGGGTACGGTAGCCGCTCTCCGTGCTTGACGCAGCCCCTGCTGCAGGGTTGCAAGTCGTTGTCGCATTCAGGACAGAATCGCTCATGGTCGTAGTGTGCGAGTCTAGATTCGCCTGACGAATCATCTTGCGGATGCTAGTGGCCCAGTTGGGTCGGCAATGCCCGGCTGGGCATTTGGGCAATCGGGGGTCGCGTGCAGAACCTCTGCGGGCAATGGCGCTAGCGCGCATTGTGGGGAGGCGAGGGCATGTCGACCGAGCTTGTGCTTGTGCTGTTCATTTCGCTGGTTTCGCTAGTCCTGGCTGCATATGTTGTTGTTGACCGTGGTCTGGTGGCGCGCCGTCAAAGGGTGCAACTGTGGGGTGCTTGCCGTCGTGACCATTCGTCTGACTTGGAGCGGTCCTTAGACCTGGCCGTACGGGCGCAGCAATATGAAGTCGGCCTCGGTCGCGCGTCGGGTGTACGGTTAGAAGCGGCCTTGCGTGTTACGCCTCGCGAATTCGCCGCCGCCGCCGCCGAAATTTCTAATCTTCTGCAGGCTGGTCGGGTTGTCTCCATCGATCTGTCGCTCATGGAGCGCTACGAAGCAGCTCGCCTGGTGGATTATTGCCATGGTTTGACAGCTATGGCGAAAGGGTGGGTATTCCGTCTGGCTCACAGCGTCATTGTAATTACGCCCGGACCTTGATGGGAGTTTCCTTGCCTGCACCAAACCGGCAAGATCAAGTTTTGTTGCTAAACCATGAGATCCGGCAGACCGAGCATGCGCTCGCGCATGCGCGTATGCGGCATAGGTGGTCGAACATTTCGATGGCCTTCGGCCCGATGCTGCTCGTTGTTCTCTATGCCCTCTTTTGGCTCCCCTGGTTGAGTGGGGACTCGAAGAAGGTCGTGCTTATTCCGGCCGCGATTGTCGCCGCACTCTTCGGTGTGGCTGCTCTAAGGCTAAAGCGGGATCCCGGCGGGCCGATGCGGTCTGCTTCGTCGGAAGGTCAACCTCGCCGTCTGTCCGAGGGGGAACTGGAACTTCAGCTCGCACGCCTCCGTGACGAGCGGAAGCTCGTTGTTGCTGGTGTTTCTGGAGACCTGAAAGTCCGTCGAGTGGCGTACAAGGAGGACGCCTATGCGGACATAGATCAGCTGAGGATTGAAAGTAAGCGCTATGGGAGAGTTAATAACCTCTTCCAAGCCTTTTTAATCATCGGCTCTCTGGCGGCTACCGGAATTGCTGGCATATCTGACCAGATGACCTGGGATAGGTGGACCATTCTTGGCATCACCTTCTTAGTTGGTACAGCTAGTGGGTTCATGGGCTACTTCAAGTACAAGGAGCGCAGCTTCTATCTGCAGCAGACTGCTGACGCCATTGAGGCGGAGTGGGAGGCCGTTGAGGTGGGTGTCGGTAGGTATAAGCGCATTGAATCAGAGGAGGAGCAGTTGGCCGAGTTTGTTGAGGAAGTGCACCGCCTGAAGTCGGAGCAGAAGAAGCGTCAGCAGAACCTCGAGCAGCCTCCCGAGTCTCGTGGTCGGGGTGACCAGTGACGTATTTTGCCAATCTTCTGATCTGTCGTCGACCGGGCGTCATGTTGTGCTGACAATGACGCCGCTGATCAGTCCTCTGGCAGGGCTGCTCCGACCAGCATCAGCACCTGACCAGTCAGACCGGGGGCGATGCCAAGGGTCATGGCCGACCGAGGGCAGTGGTTGCTTCCGTCGCGGTCGACCACAACCGCACCTGCCTCCCGGGCGATGGCCGTTCCGCCCGTCATGTCCCACGGATGATTGGACAGGGTCAGCGCCGCATCGATCCGGCCTTCCGCCAGCCACGCCAGGTCCAGCGCGGCGGTCCCGGTCATCCGTACTCGCTGCACCACCTCGGCCAGCCGGGCCGTCAGGGCGAGCCGGGACCGGTTCTTGACTGCGGCGTCCGGCCCGACGGCGTAGTCGCCGATCGCCACGACCGCGTCGCTCAGCCTGCTGGTGTTGCTCACCCGGATGGGCTTCCCATCGGCTGTCGCGCCGCTGCCACGGGCGGCGGCGTACCGGTTTCCCAGGAAGGGCACCTCGATGACGCCGAGGACCGCGTCATTCCCGTGCAACAGCCCCAGCGACACCGCGCAAAGCGGGACCCCGCGCACGAAGTTCGCCGTCCCATCGATCGGGTCGAGGACCCACTGCATCTCGCCGGTACCGTGGACGCCGTCCTCCTCGCCGAGAAAGCCGATCTTAGGAGTGGCGGCCTGGAGGAAGGCGCGGACGTCCCGCTCGATCTCGTAGTCGAGCTGCGTTGCGAAATCCCGCTCACCCTTGGCGGTGAGCGGGCCAGGGGAGTGGTGCCGCATCATCTCGGCCGCTCGTGCCACCGCTGCTTCCGCTATCGGAAGCAGGTGCCGGTATTCGCTCACAACTGCTGCCCTCGCTGCCACTGCGCCTCGAAGAACTGTTCGAAGACCGGGTACAGGCAGGACCGGTCCTCCTGCCGCCTGACGACGAAGGTCGGGGAGTCGACCCCGCGACTCACCGGCAGGTACGGCTGCGCCACGCAGACGTCGTCAGCCAGCACCACGTTGAAGCGGAGCGTGTCGTCGTAGACGGCCAACTCCAGGTGATCGCCCAGCCCTTCCGGTAGCCGTGCTCGGACCCGCAGCAGCGTCTCGATGTTCAGCTTGGTCAGCGCGGAGAGCTGACCCGGTGCGAATCCCTCCTCCGCCTCGCGTGCCTGGACTGCCGACCCTCCGGGATCGAGAAACAGGCAGCGGGCCCGCCCGCCCGCACGGACGAAGCCATGCCACTGGCTGTCGGCGAAGCCCTGAGCCAACAGGTTGAGTGAGAGCCCGACGGCCCGAACCGTTCTCGCTCCGCCCAGCAGATGATCAGGCGAGACGCGGGTGGAGAACTCGGATCGGCTGGAAAAGACGGCGACGAGATCACCGAGCTGGTTTGCATCGGTGCCCGGAGCCCCGAGCGGAAGGGCAGAGGAGGGCGACGCGCCTGCGACGGATGTGGCTCGTAGCGTGGCCGTGAAGCGTTCCCTCGCCTCCACCGACGCCTTGCCCAGCGTGGTGTCGAGCACTGCCTGCATCTCGGGGCGCGGGGTGACCCCAGCGCCACCGGCTTCCCATTTGGACACGGTCCGCTCGGCCACGCCGAGGTGCGACGCGAAGTCGCGGATGCTCATCCGGAGCGCGTGCCGGAGCGTCCTGCTCTCCCGGCCGCTCCATCGCTGCACGGTCGCCATCGTGCCGCCTCAGCTCACATCGAGTCAGGTCATGTGCACTCTAACGGCAGTGTTTGCAGCGTGGTGACCGTGTAGGTGCGTTCCGTGGTCATGTCGTCAAGAGGGCTGCCCGGCAAGGGTGGATGCATGGCCCGGGGCGGGTGCTGGGTTCCGGGGCGTGTCGACTCGAACGACGCGACCTCGTCCCCGCCCGCCCCGGCGCCCACTCCATCCGGCACGACATCCAGGGGCGCAGACACCATGGGCATCATCGCAGCGGACCTCCCCATAGGGCCACCAGGCGACGGGCGGCGCGGCGTGACGTCGGCCGAGATCGTCCGTCGGTGGCTGCGCCTAGTGCTGGCGGACGCGGAGCTGTCCCCGTACCTCGTCGGGGTGGATCTGGACCGGATCGCCGCGCACCTGACGGCGAGCCTGACCGCCGCGCTCGCCGATGAGCCGGCGGACGCCTGGGGTGGGCTCGGCCTGTCGGAGGCGCAGCGTCGGCGGATCGGTGACTACCTGGTCGGGGTGTGCTGGGCGGCCGACCTGCCGAGCGAGCGGATTGCCCACGCGCGCCGGGCGGTGGCCCGATGAACGCCGCCGGGGTGTGGGCCGGTGACGGCGTGCCGGCCAGGGTGATCGGCCACGACCGGCCGTGCCCCGGCATCGCCGTCCTGACCCTGCGACCCTGGTCGCGCCTGCCCCACCGCCCCGGCCAGGCCGTCCCCGTCCAGACCCCACGCCATCCCGGGCAGTGGCGCTGGTATTCCCCGGCCAACGCGCCCCGCCCCGACGGCACCGTCGAGCTGCACGTCCGCGCCGTGGCCGCCGGCACCGTCTCGGGCGGCCTCGTCCACGAGGTACGCCCCGGCGAGCTGCTGCACCTCGGCCCGCCGCGCGACGCCGGCCTGCGCCTGCGCGACGGTGACCTGCTGCTGGTGGCCGGCGGCACCGGGCTGGCCCCACTGCGCGCCCTGGTCGAGCAGGTCGCCACCGCCCCCGACGGCCGAAGGGTCACGCTGGTCGTCGGCGCGCGCACCTTCGCCGAGCTGTACGACGCGACCGCCCTCGACAGGCTTCAGCGCGCTCACGACTGGCTGACCATCGTGCCCGCCCTTTCCCACGATCCGCACGCCGACCCGGCCGAGCAGGGCGACGCGCTCGCCCTCGCCCTGCGCCACCACCGACCCCACCAGCAGGTGTACGTCTGCGGCCCGCCCGCCATGGTCGACATCGCCCGCTGCTGGCTGCCCCTCGCCGGGGTGCCCGAGGACCGCCTCCACCTGCCCGACCCGGCGGCCCTGACAAAGATCCTGCCGCAGCAGACGGCGTAGCCTCGCGGGATGCCGGACTCCACTCTCGACGGTCTGCTCGCCGCCTTCACCGATCCGATGCCGTTCACCGGGGAGACGGTCGCCCAGGCGCCGCTCGCGCCCGGAACGCACGTCGTCACCTGCGACGGCGACATCGTCTACGTGGGTGAGACGGGGCGGACCCTTCGGGAGCGGCTCCGCGCCCACCTACGGGGCAACCGCGGCTCGTCGGTGCTGCACAAGCAGGTCGGTGAGCTGCTCGACGAGGAGTTCGGACGGCAGGCGAGCACCGACGAGATCGCCGCCTGGCTCGGCCGGTGCGAGATCAGGTGGCGGGAGGAGGTCGACCCGAAGGCGCTGAAGGATGCGTTACTCGCCGTGGTCACGCCACGGTTCAACCGGCTGGGCTCCGGGCAGCGGGGCGCGTCCACGGATCCCGTGAGCCGCTTCGAGCGGTTGGCGAACGGCCCGTACTTCAGCTCCGTGGTGGCCGCCAACCGCGCCTACCTCGACGCGGTCGTGCCGGACGCGGCTTCCACGGAGCGGGACCGCTGGGCGCTCTCCTGCCTGCCCAGCACCAGGACGAACCCGCGCCGGCTGTCGGCGATCTCCATGAAGACGATGGAGACGTTCGTGCTGCACGAACCGACCGAGCCGGGCGTCGGTGCCCGGGCCGAGGGCTTTCTGGTCGTCCGCAAGTCGGTGCTCGACCGGCACTGGACGCCCGCAGGCTTCCGGGCGGCCCATCCTGCCCTCACCACCTGGCGGTCGGACTACGTCGATGCGGGGCCCGACCAGGAGTGCCTCGCCGGTGACGTCGAGGATCTGATCGCGGCGCTCGGGGACGAGCGAATCGTCCTCGCCGCCCGCGCCCTCACCGAGCCGCTGCTGCGATCCCGGACCCTGCATGCGCGTGGGCACTGTCAGCCACTCGCGGACGCGGTGCTGGGCCGGCGCGAACCGACCGACTGGATCTATCCGGTGAACCTGGGCGACAGACCGTCGGAGGAGAGCCGCGACGTCTGGGAGTGCTTCTCCAGCGACGGGGTGGTCGACTGGCAGCTTTCCGCCGGCTATCACCAGATCGCCGCCGGAGACCGGATCTGGGCATACGCCGCCGAGCAGTCCGCCCGCCTCGTCGCGGCGGGTGTCGCATGGGACGACCCCTGTCGACGGGCCACGGAAGGCGGGCTGGAGTGGCGGGTGGCGGTCCGCTGGGACGCCGAACTGACCCGTCGAATCCTCGGCAGCGAGCGGGGCGTACCCGTCGTGCCGGCCGGGTCGGCGCGGGGCGTGCGGGCGATGAGCGCGACCGAGCGCGACCGGCTCGCGGACGCGCTGAAGGCGATCAGGGCACCGGAGCCCGACGAGCTGCCGGCGGGGCGTCGCCGCCGGCTCGCGGAGGTCACCGCCCGCCAGGGGCAGGCCGACTTCCGGCGCAGGCTCATCGAGGCGTACGGGGGGCGCTGCGCGATCACCGGCTGCGACACCGAGGCTGCTCTCCAGGCCGCCCACATCTCGCCCTACGACGGGCCGACCACGAACCGGGTGACCAACGGTCTGCTGCTCCGGGCCGACGTGCACAACCTCTTCGACCGGGGACTGATCTGGGTCGACGAGCAGTTCCGTGTCCGGGTCAAGGCGGAGGCGGGACACTACGCGAGCTGGCACGGCGAGAAGCTGCGCCCACCGGCCCGCGCGGCGGACCACCCGGATGCCGCCGCGCTGCGCGTCCACCGTCAGGAGGTGGCCGGGATGCGGTGAGACCCCTGGCCCGGCATCGACCTTCGTGAGACCGTCTATGTCGGAACGTGTGCGACAGGACACGAGGGGTGATCGGTGTGGGTGTTGCCGACGGGCCGTCGCGATGGTCGATCGAGAAGTTCGGGTTTGCTCAGGCGGTGGCGCTGCGCAAGCGCGTCCCGGCGGCCCTCAAGCGGGCGGTGGAGCGCGCCATGAACGCCCGGGAGGCGTCCGAGATGACCAGCGACCACGCCTTCGGGTCCGTGCGTTGGCTCGTGCAGTACGAGGAACTGCACCATCACCTCCGGGAGTTGCCCGACGTGACGGACCTGCGGCCGCCGGGTGCCCAGTTCAGGATCACGGTCTGCGCAGGGCACCTGCTGCTGCCCTGGCACTACTCCACCAGGAGCGACGCCGATATCGCGCGCACCCGGCCGGAGCGCACCCTCAGCCGCTTCGCCCGCGCCCTGCTCGCCCTGTGCGGCCCCCAGCCGCGCTACCAGCAGGACACCCTGCCGCTCATGCCGCTCAGCGATCAGGAGGCCGATGCTCGGTCGGAGCTGCGGGAGGCCGTCGAGCGGCTCCCGGTCGAGCCGAAGGTGCTGCTGATCGGGTACGCCTGCAACTCGGAGGCCGGCCTGCTCCGCGTGTGCTGGGGTGAGGCGGCGTTGCGGGGGAACGGCGACCTGGAGTGGCAGCACGTGGAGGAGCTGCCGATGCCGGGTGACGCGGCCCAGGGGCGGCGTGGCGTCGCCGCCTGACCGGCGGCCCTCTACAGTCGACGGGTTCCGATGATCTTGCGGCGAGAGGGTTTGGATGCTGATCGGCATCAACACGTGGGCGTGGGCGGCCCCGCTGACCGATCGGGCGCTCGCCCGGTTGGCCCCCCGGATCAGGGCGTGGGGCTTCGACGCCATCGAGCTGACCGTCCAGGCGCCCGGCGACTGGGACCCCGCGTCAGCGGCCGACCTGCTCGCCGGGCTGGAGCTGGCCCCCGCCGTCTGCGCGGGCCTGCTGCCCGAGCACGACCTGCTCGCCGACGACGAGGAGGTGCTGCGGCGTACGGAAGGATTCGTCCGGCACTGCGTGCGGGTCGCGGGCCGGGTGGGTGCCGCCGTGGTGGCGGGCCCGCTCTACGCCCCGGCCGGCCGGCGGTGGCTGCTCGACGCGGACGCCCGGCGGGCCGCCACCGCCCGCCTCGTGGCGCGGCTTCGGCCGCTGGCCGAGGAGGCCGCCGGGCAGGGCGTGACGATCGCCCTGGAACCGCTCAACCGGTTCGAGACGAGCCTGCTCAACACCGTCGAACAGGCGCTGGAGGTGGTGGACGGCGTCCCCGGGCTGGGCCTCGCACTGGACACCTTCCACCTGAACATCGAGGAACGCGACCTGCCGGCCGCGATCCGGCTGGCCGGCGGCCACCTCGCGCACGTCCAGGTGTGCGGCAACGACCGGGGGGTGCCCGGCGGCGACCACCTCGACTGGCCGGGGATGTTCGACGCCCTGACCGGCATCGGCTACTCCGGCCAGGTCAACGTCGAGTCGTTCACCGCCGAGGCCCTGGCCGTGCCGATGTCCGTGTGGCGGCCCCTCGCCGCCGGCCCCGACGCCCTCGCCGTCGAGGGGCTGGCGTTCCTGCGCGGCCTGACCGGGCGTAATCTCCGGTAACCACGGGGGGAGAGTCGATGCTCGGGCTGGAGGTGCCGCCGTCCGTCGAGGCGGAGCGGGTCGTCAACGCGGTGCTGGCCGACCTGCGCACCGGTGACCACCGGGGCGTCGTCGTCGACTCGCCGCCCGGTGCCGGCAAGTCGACCCTCGTCGTCCGCGCCGCCGTCGAGCTGGCCGCCGCCGGGGAGCCGCTGATCATCGTCGCGCAGACCAACGAGCAGGTCGACGACCTCATCGACCGGCTCGCCCGCAAGGCCCCCGGGCTGCGCATCGGCCGGCTCTCCGCCACGGAATACAGGCCGACCGACCGGGTGAAGGACCACCCGACGGTCAAGGTGGCCGCGAAGGTCGCCGACCTCGGCGAGCCGGCCGTCGTCATCGGTACGGCCGCCAAGTGGGCCATGGTCACCGAGGGCTGTTGGCCGTGGGCGATCGTGGACGAGGCGTACCAGATGCGGTCTGACGCGTTGTTGCGCGTGGCCGGCAGGTTCGAGCGGGCCCTGTTCGTGGGGGATCCCGGGCAGCTCGACCCGTTCTCCACGGTCGAGACCGTGCGCTGGACGGGCCTGACCTGGGACCCGATGCAGTCCGCGGTGGCGGTGCTGCTGCGGCACAACCCGCAGCTGCCGGTGCACCGGCTGCCGGTGTCGTGGCGGCTGCCCGCGTCGGCGGCCCCGGTGGTCGCGGCGGCGTTCTACCCGTTCACCGGGTTCCGGGCGGGCACCGGCCGCGACGACCGGGTGCTCGCGTTCACCGACGCCGGGCCGGGGGACGCCGTCGACGCGGCGGTGGAGCTGGCGGCGTCGACGGGCTGGGCGCTGTACGAACTGCCGGAGCGGCACACCCCGCGTACCGACTCCGAGGCCGCCGCCGCGTGCGCCGCGCTGGCGCTGCGGGTGCTGGCGCGCGGCGCGGTCGCCGTCTCCGAGCACGCGCCGGCCGGCGCGCCGGTCACCGCCGACCGGATCGCCGTGGGGGCCGCGCACCGCGACCAGGCCGCCGCCATCCGCGCGCACCTGGGCGCGGCCGGGGCGGGCATCACCGTGGACACCGCCAACCGGCTCCAGGGCCGCGAGTACGACGTGACGATCGTGCTGCACCCGTTGTCGGGCCGGCGGGACGCGACCGCCTTCCACCTGGAGTCGGGGCGGCTGTGCGTGCTGACGTCCCGGCACCGGCACGCGTGCGTGGTGGTGGCGCGGGCGGGCATCGCGGAGCTGCTGGACGCGCACCCATCGACCGAGCCGGTGCACCTCGACGTGCCGGTGAAGTTCCCCGACGGCTGGCAGGCCAACCAGGCGATCCTCGACCACCTGCACGGGAGATTGGGGTAGATCTTGGAAGTCCTGGGCCCCTGGAGGGGCCGTTCGCTTCCAAGATCTATCAGGTGTGGCCTGGGGCCAGCGCCCATGCTGTGACGCCTGCCAGGGCTAGCAGCGCTGCCGCGAGCATGCACCAGAGGAGCACCTGGCGCGGTGACGCTCCCGGCGACCCCGTCGGCACCGCCGGGACGGCGGGAGCAACGGCGTCCGGCGGGCTCACCGGCCACCTGCCCACGGCGGTGACCGGAGCGGCCGGATCAGCGGGCGGTGCCGTCGCGGCCACGTACGGGATCGGGTTCTCCTCGATGTGGGCCTGCATGGCGCGGGCCGCCAGCCGGAGGCACCACAGGCCCCGGTCGGGCCGCAGGTCCTCGAAGGTGGTGCAGGTCAGGGCCTGGGCGATCAGGGAGAGGCGGGCCTGCCTGCGCCAGATCGCCGCGCCCGCGAGCGGCTGAGCGTACGCGGTGCCCACCTCGTCGGCGATCCGGACGAGTTCCGCGACGGGCGCGGGTAGCGTGCCCGGTCGCCCCCGCTGGGGGTGGACGAGATAGTCGATCAGCGCCTCGGACTCGTCGCGGGTGAGGCCGGGGACGTACCGAAGCACGGTGGCCAGCAGCAGGGCGGCGACGTCGCGGGTCAGCGGGGCCTCCGCGTCGACGGCGCTCAACCCGACCAGCGAGAACCGCTCGGGGTGCGGCCGGCCGTCGGCCCCGCAGGGCACGAGCACGTTGCCGCCGTGCAGGTCGCCGTGGGCGAAGCCGGCGTGGAAGCGGACCGGCTGGCGGTGGTGCGGCGACGCGGGGTCGACGGTCCGCAGCGGGTTCGGCAGGGGCCGCGAGTCGATGAGCAGCGACTCTGCGCCACCGTGGAAGCCGAAGATGCTCATCGCGTGGTGGATCTTCTCCCACGCGCCGGCGGCCCTCAGCTCCCGTTCGAGGTACGGGCCGAGGGTGGTCTCGCGGGCCGGCGGGCCGGCCGTTGCGGGGGCCGGTGGGATGCTGTTCCACTCGTGCAGCACCGCCTCCAGCACAGCCCGGAACGCGGCGAGCAGGTCCTCGCCGTCCAGCTCGTCGAGGCCCCGCACCTGGGCGCCGTCGTCGGTCGTCTCCTGGAAGTCGCTGGTCGGCTCCTGGAACATCAGCCGTCGGCCGTCGCGCAGGTCGATCGGCGGGAAGATCTGCTCGGCCAGGTGCTGCCGGGCGAAGTCGCCCACGGTGGCGCGCGCGGTGGCCCGTGACCACTGCTGGCCGCGCACCTCCCGGTGCCGCGAGCGGGCCGGCAGGACCTTGACGAAGACCTTCCGGGTGGGCTCCCGGCCCGGCGGCGCCGGCTCGGTGAGCCGCGCGACGAAGAGTGTGCCGCCTCCGTAGCCCCGGTCGAGGCGCGTCTGCGGCGGGACGCTGATCTCCCGGTCGCACTGCTGCCCGAAGTCCTCCAGCGCCGCCCTGAGCGTGGGGTCGGGTACGTAAGGTTCGAGGGGTTCGCCCATGTCCGACGTCGGGCCCTTCACGAGGGAAAGTGAATGTGGACGATCGGGATGCGTCGTCCAAGAAGGGTGTCGCGCGCGGAGTAGAAGCTACCTCAGGGCGGGGCGAATCAGGGGGATACGCGCAGCGGGCTGCCAACCTACTTAAAAGTAGTTCCGGCCGGGCTCAGCCGGCGTACTGGTCGCCGAACTCGCGGACGCCGTCGACGTCGACGGTGATCCGGCTGTTGTCGGTCCACGTGCCGGTGGCGGCCCGCCAGCTCGGGTCGTCCCGCTCGTCGACGGCGGTCCAGTTCTGCCGGTGGAAGCGGAGCTGGATCGGCCCGCTCGACTCGCCGGGGGCGAGGGTCCCGCCGGTGAAGGTGAGCCGGACGTGGCCGGGTACGGGCGTGCCCGGCACCGGGTACCGCGTCGCGGTGGGGACCGGCGTGGGGCTGCTGCCCGGGGGCGGGGGCGGCGGCGCGGGCGGCAGGTAGAAGAACAGCTGCCGCTGGATCCTGTCGCAACCCAGCGCCGCCCAGTCGCACTCCGTCACGAGGGACGTGTTGCCGCCCTCGAAGGTCAGGTGGTAGTCCACCCGCACGGTGCGCAGGTCGAGCGGCTGCGTGCCGGTGTTGACGACCTGCGCGACGAACTGGATCTGGTTGTCCGTGGGCGCCCAGTCGAGGTTGAGGTAGCTGACCTTGGCCCGGCCGTACGCGGTGCGCAGGTCGGTGGTCGCCGACGTGTCGGAGTAGCCGCCGATGGTGTGGGCCTGGATGGCGACCCGGTATTCGGTGCCCGGCGGCAGGGCGGTCAGCGTGATCGAGGGCGTCTGCGTGCTGCCCAGCCCCCGGTACGTGTTGGGGCCCAGCGGCACTAGCACCTCGTACGTGATGGGTTCGGTGCCACCCGGCTCGCCCACCCACGCCGACGGTGCCCAGGTGAGAGTGAGCTGGTGCGGCTCGTTGGCCACGACGACCGGCGCGCCGGGCGTGGTGAGGGCCGGGCCGTCGTCGGCGCGGGCGGCGGTGACGGCGAGCAGGCTCAGCAGGCCGGCGACGGCGGCTGCGGCGGTGACGCGACGGGCACGCATGACCGGCAGCCTATTGGTCGATGGCCGTCGATGAATATGGCCGACCGGTCCGATGCGGCCGTCCGACCGTCCAGGGGCGGCGGGGCCGCGCCCAGGCCCCTACGATCGGTCGATGTTCCGTCCGACCTATCCGATCCGCACCGCGCGGCTGGCCCTGCGCCCGGTCGCGCTGGACGACCTCGACGACGTGCACGCCTACCAGAGCCGACCCGACGTCACCCGCTGGATGCTCGACGCCGGGCCACGCACCCGCGCGCAGGCGCTCGCCTCGGTGACCGCCATGGCGGGCGAGGACGCGCTGCGCGCCGAGGGCGACTGCCTGGCCCTCGCCGTGGTCGCCGACGCGCGGGTGATCGGGACCGTCGAGCTGGTCTGGCGCAGCGCGGCCGACCGCACCGCCGAACTCGGGTACGTCCTGCACCCCGACCACCACGGGCGCGGGCTGGCCACGGAGGCCGCCACGGCCCTGCTGGACTGGGGGTTCGGCGAGTTCGGGCTGCACCGGGCCTACGCGCGGTGCCACGCCCGCAACGAGGCGTCGGCCCGGCTGATGGCGCGGCTCGGCATGCGCCAGGAGGCGCGCCACGTCGAGAGCTACCTGTTCCGCGGGGAGTGGGCCGACCGGCTCGTCTTCGCGATCCTGGCCCGGGAGTGGCGGGAGCGCCAACCGCCGCAGGGGTGATCGACTGATCACCCTCGGTCAAGGGGGTGAACCATCGATGGTCACCGTCCGTACCCATCGCCGTGAAGACGACCGAGCTGCGAGCGGGGCCGACAGTCAGGGTGGCGGAGACGATCCGGGCGGTGAGCGCCGACCTCGGGCCGTCCTGGGCGGCGACCGCCGCCGCCGTCGACCGGGCGGCCGCCAACTTCCTGGACACCGTGAGTGACCGCCTGCCCGGACTGCTGCCCGAGCGGGACCACACCGTGGTCTTCGCCGCGCTGGGCCGGCTGGCCGGTGGCGTCGACGACACGGCCGGGCGGGCCGCCGCGCTGGCGGTCCTGGCCCGGGCCCACCGCGGCGTCGGCCTGCTGCCGCAGCACGCCGACCTGCTCGGCGACGCCCTGCTCGCCGCCGTCGCCCGGGAGAACCGGGCACACTGGACGGCCGCCCTCGCCGGCGGCTGGGAACGCGGGCTGCGCCGGGCGGTCACCGCCGTGCGCCGGGCCGCCGCCCGAGTCGGCGACGGGCCGGCGTGGTGGCGGGCCGAGGTGGTCGCCCACGACCGGGCCGCCGACGGCGTGGCCGTGCTCACCGTACGCCCGCGCCGGCCGCTGCCGTACCGGCCGGGGCAGGCGGTTCCCGTCTGCGCCCCGCGCCGGCCCGGCGCCTGGCGGTGGTACTCCCCGGCGAACGCGCCCCGCCCCGACGGCACGGTCGAGCTGCACGTGCGCGCCGTCGCCGCCGGCACCGTCTCCGGCACCCTCGTCGACGGGGTACGCCCCGGCGAGCCGCTGCTACTCGGCCCGCCGTGCGGGATCAGCCTGCTGCTCGACCCCAGCCCCTGGCACGACCTGCTGCTCGTCGCCGGCGGCACCGGCCTCGCGCCCCTGCGCGCCCTCGTCGAGCAGCTCGCCGCCGCCCCGGACGGTCGGCGGGTGACCCTGGTCGCCGGGGCGCGCACCCCGGCCGACCTCTACGACCGGGCCACCCTCGCCGAGCTGGAGGCCGCCCACGAGTGGCTGACGGTGGTGCCCGCGTATTCCCACGACCCGGCGGCCGGCCCCGCCGAGCAGGGCGACGCGCTCACCGTCGCCCTGCGCCACCACGCGGGCGACCAGGAGGTGCACCTGTGCGGGCCGCCGCCGATGGTGGCCGGC
This sequence comes from Micromonospora sp. NBRC 110038, assembly GCF_020884815.1. NCBI lineage: Bacteria > Bacillati > Actinomycetota > Actinomycetes > Micromonosporales > Micromonosporaceae > Micromonospora > Micromonospora sp. NBRC 110038. The sequence goes on from NZ_BBOL01000001.1 coordinate 479,050, forward strand.
GCGCGGCTGCGGCTGCTCGCCGCCGGGGTGCCCGCCGACCGCATCCACCTGCCCGACACCTTCGACCGCTGACGGCCCCGCCCGGACGCGCCAATGGCGGGCCTGCCACGGCAGGCCCGCCATTGGGGTCGCCCGCTCAGGCGGGCACGTAGTCGAACGTGTCGGGGTTCGGGCCCTGCCGGCCCGCCTCGCCCCGGTCCAGGCCGGTGATCCGCTCCATCGTCGCGTCGTCCAGCTCGAAGTCGAAGATCTGGAAGTTCTCCGCCATCCGCTTCGGGTTGACCGACTTGGGGAAGACGATGTCGCCGCGCTGCACGTGCCAGCGCAGCACCACCTGGGGCACGGTGCGCCCGACCTCCTCGGCGACGTCGACGAGGGTCGGGTCGTCGAGCACCGCGCCCTGGGCGATCGGCGACCACGCCTCGGTGAGGATGTTGTGCGCGTGGCCGTACGCCCGCACCTCCTCGTTGCCGAGGTAGGGGTGCACCTCGATCTGGTTGACGGCCGGCACCACGTCGGCCTCGGCGGCCAGCCGCTCCAGGTGCGGCACCTGGAAGTTGGACACGCCGATCGAGCGGGCCCGACCGTCGCGCCGGAACTCCTCCAGCACCTTCCAGGTGGAGACGAAGTCGCCGTCGTAGAGGGTCGGCAGCGGCCAGTGGATCAGGAACAGGTCGATGTGGTCCATCTTCAGCGCGGCGAGGGTGGAGTCGAACGCGCGGCGGGCGTCGTCGGGGCGGTGGAAGCCGTTGTTCAGCTTGCTGGTGACGAAGACCTCGTCCCGGTCCAGGCCGGAGGCGCGCACCGCCTGGCCCACCTCGGCCTCGTTGCCGTACATCTCGGCGGTGTCGATGTGCCGGTAGCCGATCTCCAGGGCCCGCCCGACGGCCTCGGCGGTGTCCTCCGGCGCGATCTGGTAGACCCCGAAGCCGAGCTGGGGGATGGTGTTGCCGTCGTTGAGCGCGATGTCGGGAACCGTGTTCGCCATGTCGGCCGTCTCTCCCATCGTCAGGGGCCCGGGGCGCGCGGAGGCCGCGCGGCCGGGCCGTGCCACCCGGTTGTCCTACCCCGCCCCGGTCGCCATCTCACGACCGGGCGGGGTGATCCGCGACAACCGGGTGGCCCCGGGCGGGGTCAGCCCCAGATGGCGGTGGCCCACTCCGGGTGGTCGACGAACGGGTTGCGGTTGCCCTGCCAGCGATCGTAGATGACCTGGTTGCGGCGCTTCTCGAAGGCGTCCGGCGGGTCGGCCAGGTTCCAGGCGAGCAGCACCGACAGCTTCCCGTGGTACGGGGACGTGCCGTTGGACACCGAGTTGTTGATCTCCAGGTTCGGCCAGCCGTCGTCGCCCTCGTACCGGATCGCCATATACATGATCATCCGGGCGACGTCGCCCTTGACCGCGTTGCGCGGCTCGAACGAGTCGGCGTCGGAGTAGCAGCCGGTGCACTCGGACACCCCGCTGCCCCCGGCGTCGAAGTCCTTGTTGCCGCGCGTCGAGTTGACCGAGACGTCCTCGGGGCGCAGGTGGTGCACGTCGGTGCCGGGGCCGGTGGCGGTGCCGAAGTCGCCGTGCGACTTGGCCCAGACGTGCTCGCGGTTCCAGTCGTTGGCGTCGCCGCCGTTGCTGGTCTTGCTCTGCGAGCGGCCGCTGTAGAGCAGCAGCACGTTGTTGGCGTTGGCCGGGTCCTGGTCGGTGTCCTTCAACGCCTCCCACACCTGGTCGTAGTTGAGCTTCGTCTGCGTCCTGATGATGGCGTGCAGGGAGCTGCGCAGCGCGGTGCCGGTCTTGCCGATCGCGCTGGCGTAGTACGTCGAGTCGTACGGGCCACCGCCGCCGGTCGGGCTGGGCGACGGGTTGGGCGACGCGGTGGGCGTCGGCGTCGGGCCCGGGGTGGCGCCGCCGAGGCTCATCGCGGTCGGGTTCTTCAGCCCGCCGTGGCTGAAGTACGCGGTCAGCGCCCCGGTGGCGGTGACCTGCCGGCCGCGCAGCCCCGGGTTGGTCAGCAGCCCGAAGGTGCTGCGGTAGGCGGCCGTCACCTGGACGTAGAGCATCCTGCCCGTGCCGGTCTCGGCGGCGCTGTCGGCGATGGCGATCGCCGTGTCCGCCGTGTAGCCGGAGGTGATCACCGTGGTCGTCGCCGTCGGCTGCCCGACGACGTACCCGGTGACGGTGGCCGTGCGGCCGTCCTGGGCGGCCAGCGCCTGTGCCACGGTCAGCGTGGTCGCCGCCGACGCGGAGGTGCTCGCCACGACGGGTGTCAGCACCGTGACGGCCAGTGCGAACGCCGTGATCAGCCGCCCGGATCGCGAGCGGGTGACGCTCCTTGTATTCATGGTCAGCGATGCTATCGGCGTCGGCGTGAACAGCGGGAGAGCGCCGGGAAACTTTACGGGGCCGAAATCGTCGCTGGTTGATCGACTGCATGTCGGCGACATGGCGTGATCATCCGTCCCGGACACCGCCATGTCGCCGACATCGCCCGGCCCGCCCGGCCGGCCCGGCCCGCTCGCTCGGCCCGCCCGGCCGGGCCGGGTCAGGACACCTCGCGGAGCAGCGTCCGGATCAGCCCGGCCGCCAGCGGCAGCGCCAACCAGACCAGCAGCGACACCCCCAGCCGCCCCCACTGGCCGGCGGTCACCTCCGGGCCGAGCAGCGGCTCCATGGTGCGGGCGGTGTCCAGCCAGCGGGCCGGCTCGCGCAGCGCCGCGATCATGCCGGACAGCAGCGTCCACACCGTCGGCAGCAGCAGATAGCTGACCACGGCCAGCGGGGTGCTCAGCAGCAGCAGGCCGAACGCCGCGCCCATCAGCACGTTCGTGACCTCGAACAGCACCGCGTGCAGCAGCCGGGAGCCCTCGAACGACCAGTCGGCCGCCCCGCCCGTGGCACCGGCGACCAGGTTGCCAAGCGCGGCGACGGCCAGGCTGACCAGCACCGACGCCAGCGCGGCCAGCACCACCGCGGCCAGCTTCGCGACGATCACCCGCTCCCGGCGGGGCACCAGCGCGTACGTGGTCAGCGCCGTGCGCTGGGACCACTCCGCGGTGATCGACAGGATGCCCAGCACCGGCAGGAGCAGGCCGGCGGGGAGCAGTTGTGGCACGAAGAACTCGGTGAACGTCTGCTCCTCGTCGGCCAGCACCGACAGCTGCACCACGACGATCACGACGGAGACGAGGGCGATGCCGGCCAGCAGCCACCGGCCGGCCCGGGTGTCGGCGAGCTTGCGCAGCTCGACGGCGGTCAACCGGGTCAGCGACGGCCCGCGTACCCCCGGGTAGCGCGGCTCGGCGACGGCGGGTGCCGTGGGGACGGTCTGCGCGGTCATGCGGTGGTCTCCTTCGTGGTCGTGCCGCCGGTGAGGGTGAGGAAGAGTTGTTCCAGGCCGCCGCCACCGGCGGGGCGCAGCTCGGTGAGGGCCACCCCGGCGGCCGCGGCGGCCTGCCCGACCGGGTCGGGGTCGGCCCGCACCAGCAGGCCGCCGCCGGGGCCGGGGGTGGCGTCGAGGCCGGCGGCGGCCAGCGCCCGCCCGAGGGCCGCGCCGTCGCGCGCCCGCACCAGCGTGCCGGCGCCGGCGAGCAGCTCCTCCGTGCCGCCCTGGGCGACCACCCGGCCGCCGCCGATCACCACCAGCCGGTCGGCCACCGCCTCCACCTCCCGCAGCAGGTGGGAGGAGAGCAGCACCGTGCCGCCCCGGTCGGCGAAGTCGCGCAGCAGGCCGCGCATCCAGAAGATCCCCTCCGGGTCCAGGCCGTTGGCCGGCTCGTCCAGGACCAGCACCCGGGGGTCGCCCAGCAGCGCATGCGCCAGGCCGAGCCGCTGGCGCATCCCCAGGGAGTACGCGCCGACGCGGCGCCGGGCGGCGGCCGCGCCCAGCCCGACGAGGTCGAGCTTCACGTCGACCTCCCGCCGGGGCACTCCCATGACGGCGGCGGCGAGCGCCAGCACCTCCCGCCCCGTCCGGCCGGCGTGCTGCGCGGAGGCGTCCAGCAGCACGCCGATCTCCCGGCCCGGGTTGGCCAGCCGCCGGTACGGCACCCCGCAGACCGTGGCGGTGCCCGCCGTCGGCGGGGTCAGCCCGCAGAGCATCCGCATCGTGGTGGACTTGCCCGCGCCGTTCGGGCCGAGGAAGCCGGTGACGCTGCCCGGCGCGCAGGTGAAGCTGACGTCGTCGACGGCGGTGCTCCCGCCGTACCGCTTGGTCAGGTGCGCTACTTCGATCATGGGTCGAGCCTGCCCGCGCCACCCGGCCGGGCGCTGCGGCCGGCGGTCGAGCGCCCGTCGACCTCCGGCCACGCCCGGCGTCGACTTTGGTAGCTGTCGGGCGGCCGGCGGCCCTGCCTAGCATGGGGCGATGACCAGCGCCGCCGTACCGGATCATCCCTGGCTGCTGCCGGGTGCCCTCACCGACGCGGCGTCCGGGGCGCGGCCCCGGCGGACCACCCGCGACTGGCTGGTGGACACCCACATGTTCCTGCTCGCCCTCGGCTGGGCCGTCGCCGTCGCCTGGGACGCCGCCCAGCCCGAGCCGGCGCTGGCCGGGCCGCTGCCGCACGAGTGGTTGCAGGGTCTCGACAACGTGCTCGGCCCGCTCGCCTGCGCGGCGCTCTGGCTGCGCCGCCGGTGGCCGGTCGGGCTGGCGGTGGCCACCCTGCCGCTCGGGCTGTTCTCGGCGACCGCCGGGGTCGCCCTGTTGATCATCATGTTCACGGTCGTGGTGCACCGGCCGTTCCCGCAGGCCGCGCTCGTGATCGGCGCGAACGTGCTGACCTGCTTCAGCTACGCGGCGGTGCGCCCCGAGCGCGGGTTCGGGTTCTGGGGCGAGGTGGCCTGGGCGATCGTCTTCCTCGGCTCCGTGCTGGCCTGGGGGATGTTCGTCCGCGCCCGCCGGCAGCTCGTGCTCTCCCTGCGGGAGCGGGCCGACCGGGCCGAGGCCGAGCAGCAGTTGCGGGTCGCGCAGGCGCGGCACCTGGAGCGGACCCGGATCGCCCGGGAGATGCACGACGTGCTCGCGCACCGGATCTCGCTGCTCAGCCTGCACGCGGGGGCGCTGGAGTTCCGGCCCGACGCGCCGCCCGAGCAGGTCGCCCGGGCGGCCGGGGTGATCCGGGAGAGCGCCCATGCCGCCCTGGCGGACCTGCGCGACGTGATCGGGGTGCTCCGCGCCGACGACCCCGCCCCCGTCCCCGCCGGCCCGGACGCGCCGCCCGGCCCGGCGGTGGAACGCCCTCAGCCGACCCTGGCCGACGTGCCCGCGCTGGTCGGGGAGTCCCGCGCGGCCGGGATGCGGGTCGAGGTCGACGACGCCGTCGACGACCCCGGGGCGGTGCCCGCGGGGCTGGGGCGCACGGCGTACCGGATCGTGCAGGAGGCGCTGACCAACGCCCGCAAGCACGCGGCGGGGGCCACCGTCACCGTCCGGCTGGCCGGCGCGGCCGGGACGGGGCTGACCGTCGACGTGCGCAACCGCTGGCCGGTCGGCGGTCACCCGCTGCCGGGCCGGCCGGTCGGCCGTCACCCGCAGTCCGGCTGGCCGGTCGGCGGTCACCCGCAGTCGGGCCGGCCGGTGGGCGCGGGGGAGCGGGCCGCGATCCCGGGCGCGGGGACGGGGCTGATCGGCGTCGCCGAGCGGGTCAGCCTGGCCGGCGGGCGGCTGACGCACGGGCGGGACGAGACGGGCGACTTCCGGCTGACCGCCTGGCTGCCGTGGCCGGCATGACGGGCGGGGAAGGCTCCCCGCAGCCGGTGCGGGTGCTGATCGTGGACGACGACGCCCTCGTCCGGGCCGGGCTGTCGATGATCCTCGGCGGCGCGCCGGAGCTGCGGGTCGTCGGCGAGGCCGCCGACGGCGACCAGGTGCCGGCCGCCGTCGCCGCCTGCGCGCCCGACGTGGTGCTGATGGACATCCGGATGCCCCGCGTCGACGGCCTCGCCGCCACCGAGGCGCTGCGCGCACTGCCCCGGCCGCCGGAGGTGCTGGTGCTGACCACGTTCGACGCCGACGACCAGGTGCTGCGGGCGCTGCGGGCCGGGGCGGCCGGCTTCCTGCTCAAGGACACCCCGCCCGCCGAGATCGTCCGGGCCGTGTGCCGGGTGGCGGCGGGCGAGGCCACCCTGTCGCCGACGGTCACCCGGCAACTGATCCGGCACGTCACGGCGGCCGAACCGGCCGGGGGCGACCCCCGCCGGGACCGGGCGCGGCGGCTGCTGGCCGCGCTCAGTGAGCGGGAGCGGGAGGTCGCGCTGGCGCTGGGCCGGGGCCGGACCAACGCCGAGATCTCCGCCGAGCTGTTCATGAGCGTGGCCACGGTCAAGGCGTACGTGTCCCGCCTGCTGACCAAGCTCGACCTGAACAACCGCGTCCAGGTCGCCATCCTGGTCCACGACGCGGAACTCTGAGCGCTCCGCGCCCCGCTCTGGCGCCGCCGCGCGCCCTTGATCGACTCCATGTCAGCGACATTGCGTGATCATCCGCCCCGGATACCGCCACCTGACCGTCATGACTTTGGCATCGCCGCTGATTCGTCGAACTTGGTTGTTTCACGGGGGCGGGGCGACCTGACGCTGGCCCGGATCACCACCTCCTGGACGACCTGGCGGGGGCGGGCGATCGAACCCGCCGTCCGGGAGGCGTTGCGCAGGCTGCCCGCCGACCGGCTGCCGGAGGGAACATCGGCCGTCGGCGGGTTCTGGACCCGGACGAACAACCCCGAGATCGGCCTCGTCGGCGCGGACCGGGAGCCGGTGGCCCGGCGGGTGACCTTCGTGGGCTCGATCAAGTGGCTGGAGCGGCGTGCGTTCGACGGTCACGACCTCGGGCGGCTGCTGCTGCACCGGTCGCTGCTGCCCGGCGCGGACGAGCGGACGGAACTGGTCGCGGTGTCGCGCGCCGGGGTCGACGTGGACGGGGTGCGGGCGCTGTCGGCGGAGGATCTGCTGACCGCCTACCGCGATTGAACTCATCGCCCCCGCGCGCCGTACCACTGCGCGAGGATGTGGTGCGGCGGGTCGGCCGCACCGCTGCCGAGCTGCGGGAGGCCTGCCGTGCGAGTTGGTGAGCAGTCGACGGATCCCATCGACCAAGTGCTGGGTGAGGTGCCGGTCCCGGCGTCCCTGACACCCGAGGACGTCCGGCTCGCGGTCCGGGCGGTGGTGGTGCACACCGCGGAGGAGTGGCCGTCGGGGGCGTTGTGCCGCAACGACGGAGCGTCGTACCCCTGCCGGTTGCACCGCTGGGGCCGGCGGGTGCTGGAGGCCCACGGCCTCAACGGGCGTCAGATCGACGCCCTGATCCGGCACGGGAACCCGTTCGTGCACGTGCCGTTCCCGTTCACGGCGACCGGTCCGTCGCGCGCCGACCGGCCCGCCGCCCACCCGGCGGCCACGCAGTCCGGGCGGGGCGCGACGCCACCGGGCCGCGCCGCCAACCCGGGCGGGCGTACGCCCATGCCGCCGGGCCGGGTCTCCGCGTCCGGCGGACGGATGCCGACACCGCCGGGGCGCATGCCGACGCCCCCGGGGCGCATGCCGACACCTCCCGGGCGGGTGCCCACTCCGCCGGGGCGGGTGCCGACACCCCCTGGACGGGTGCCCCCTGCGCCTGGGCGGGTCTCCGTGCCCACCGGGCGGCCCGTGGTCCGGCCCGGCCTGCCCAGCCGGCCGGTGCCGCCCAACGCCGCCGCGCCGCGCTGGCCTCGGGCGAGCTGACGGGGAACGTCGCGTCGGCCCGGTCGTGGGGGTTGCCCCTCGCGACCGGGCCGTTTCCGCTCCGACCTGCTGCGAAAGACCCCATCCGGGTACGCATCGCGATCGGCCTGGACCCGCGGAGGCTCCCGTCGGCTCCGACCCTGGAAGATTCCGCCCCCGGAGGGGCCGACTGCTCCCAGGATCGCTTGTCTCCAGGACAGTGCGGGGGTGCGGCGTGGTCAGGTCGTGCCCGATCACGGATCGAGTGGCCTCCCGCCGCCAGTGACGCCACTCTCCCCTGATCGAGCGCGATCGGGGATCCCACGGCAGGACGATGCGGGGTCGCGTCGGGTCGTACGGAGGGTGATCCCCGAGGTGGCGGCGGCTGGCGGTAACGTCAGCGGGGGCTCGGGGAGGTGGCTGGTGGCGCGCGGTGGTGTCTTCTGTGTCGAGGGGCAGTGGCACCGTGACCTCAACGAACGCGGTTCGGTCCTGCCGACCCTGGAACTCCTCGAACGGCTGGGCAAGATCCGCTTCATCCACAAGGACGCGGCGACCCGCGACGAGCTGTTCTACTTCCTCGACCGCTGGCTGCTCAAGCAGTACGCCGACTACCGGGTGGGCTTCTTCGCCATGCACGGCGAGCCGAGCCGCCTCTGCCTCACCGACTGGGACTCGGTCGACCTCTCCGACGTCGCCGAGCGGATGGCCGGCCGCTGCGACGGCCGTCGGCTCTACTTCGGCAGCTGCTCGGTGCTGCGGGCGTCCGACGCCGCGCTGCGCGACTTCCTCGACGAGACCGGCGCGGCGCTGATCTGCGGGTTCACCCGGGAGGTCGACTGGGTGGAGTCGGCGGCCTTCGAGACCGTGCTGCTCGACGTGCTGGCCAACGGGCAGCGGCACAACGCCGCCGAGCTGCGGATGGGCTCGGCGCACTGGGCGCCGCTGGCGGCGTACCTGGGCTTCCGGGTGATCTACGCCAACGGCCGGGCCTGGCGGCCCACGGTGCGTCCCCGGGTGCCCGCCCAGCCGGCGGCCGGGCGGAGCACCGCCCGGCCGAGCTGACGGCGCTGCTGGTAGAAACGGGTATGGCACGCAGCATCGCGAGCAACACCCGGGTCGACCGGGCCGCCCTGATCGATTTCATCCGTCCCCGGCACCGGGTCCTGCTGATGACCACCCGGTCCGACGGCCGCCCCCAGTCCTCCCCGGTGGCGTGCGGGGTGGACCCCGAGGGCCGGCTGGTGATCTCCACCTACCCCGAGCGGGCGAAGGCCCGCAACATCCGGCGGGACCCGCGCGTCTCGGCCTGCGTGCTCTCCGACGACTGGGACGGGCCGTGGGTGCAGGTGGACGGCACCGCCGAGGTGCTCGACCTGCCCGAGGCGCTGGAACCGCTGGTCGCATACTTCCGCAGCATCTCGGGCGAGCACCCCGACTGGGACGAGTACCGGGCGGCGATGGTCCGGCAGGGCAAGTCGCTGATCCGGGTCACCATCGACGGCTGGGGCCCGATCGCCACCGGCGGCTTCCCGGCCCGCCTCGCCGACTGAAGCCGGCGGGCTCAGTAGCCGGCGGTGAAGCGCATGTTCTCGAAGCGCGGGTTCTCGATCTCGTCGACGACGGCGACGGCCAGGTCCTCGTAGCTCAGGGCCGCGCGTCCCCGCTCGTCGGTCACCGGCTCGTCGAGGCCGGTGCGGTAGTGGCCGGTGCGCTCACCGGGGTGGAACTCCAGCGGCGGCGGGGAGACGTACGTCCAGGTGACCCCGTCGGCAGCCGAGCGGTACCAGGCCAGGGCGTCGGCCTGGCCCAGGGCGGAGTCCCGGTATTCCTCGGGGAAGTCGGGCTCCTCCAGGTACGGGGTGCCCCCCGGCGTCAGCAGGGTCGCCCCGCCGCCGACGTGGATGATCCGGGGCGGGTTCGGCACCTCCCGCAGCACGGTGACGAGATTCTCGGCCGCGTCCCGCCACAGCGCCCGGCCCTCGTCGCCGCCCACGGCGACGACCATCACGTCGGCGGCCGGGGCCAGCTCCCGCACGCTGTGCGCCGAGGTGACGTCCCCGGTCACCAGGTCGACCCCGGCCGGCAGGTAGCTGGTCGCCTCGGGGCGGCGTACGGCTGCGGTCACCCGGTGGCCCCGGGCGACCGCCTCGGCGGTGATCCGCGACCCCGCCGTGCCCCCGGCGCCGAACACCACGACGTTGCTCATGGCCCCAGGCTAGGAGCCGGCCGGGCCCGGCGGTGCCGTTCCGGCGATCCCGGCCGCGCTTCCCCGGCGTCGACGACGGGGCGGGCGGCGGGCCCACCGACCCGGCTCAGTCGACCAGGGCGGAGTAGACGAGCTGGCGCAGCTGGGGCCGCAGCGGATGGGTGCTCGACGGCATGAGCTGGGTGAACAGCATGGCGGTGACCTCCTCCGCCGGGTCGACCCAGAAGGCGGTGCTGGCCATCCCGCCCCAGTAGTATTCGCCGGCGCTGCTCGGCACCCGGGACGGGACCGGGTCCTGCACCACGGCGAAGCCGAGGCCGAAGCCGATGCCGTCGAGGACCGTCTCGGCGAAGCCGGTCGGCGAGTACGAGGCCAGGTCGCGGCCGTCGGGCAGGTGGTTGCGGGTCATGAAGCGCACCGTGCGGGGCCCGAGCAGGCGTACGCCGTCCAACTCCCCGCCGCGCAGCAGGAACTGGGTGAACCGGTGGTAGTCGGCGGCGGTGGAGACCAGCCCGCCGCCACCGGAGAGGAAGTCGGGCGCGGTCAGCGCGAGCCGGCCGAGCGCGTCGGCGCGGATGGCCTGCCCGGTCGCGGGGTGCGGGAAGTAGAGCGCGGCGAGCCGCTTGGCGTCGGCCTCCTCGACCCACCAGCCGGTGTCGGTCATGCCCAGCGGCCGGAAGATGCGTGCGGCGAGGAACTCGTCGAGGCGCTGCCCGGAGACGACCTCGATCAGCCGGCCGAGCACGTCGGTGGAGACCCCGTAGTTCCAGCCGGTGCCGGGCTGGAACAGCAGCGGCAGCCGGGCCAGCCCCTGGCTGGCGGCTGCCAGGTCGGCCCCGACGGGCACGCCGAGGTCGAAGCCGGCCGCCCGGTAGAGCCCGTCGACGACGGAGACCTGGGCGAAGCCGTACGTCAGGCCGGACATGTGGGTCAGCAGGTGCCAGATCCGGATCGGCTCGACCGCCGGCACCGTGTACGGCTTGGTCACCGGCCCCTTGTCGTAGACCCGGACGTCGGCGAACTCGGGCAGCCAGCGGCCGATCGGGTCGGTGAGCTCGAAGCGGCCCTCCTCCCACAGCATCATCGCCGCGACGGAGGTGATCGGCTTGGTCATCGAGTAGACGCGCCAGATGGTGTCCGGTTCGACCGGCAGCCCGGCCTCCCGGTCGCGCATGCCGTAGGTGGCGGAGTGGGCGATCTCGCCCCGGCGGGTGACGACGATCTGCCAGCCGGCGAGCCGGCCGTCGTCGACGTACCTGCCGAAGTGCTCGTCGATCCGCGCCAGCCGGGCGGGGTCGAAGCCGATGCGGTCGGGGTCGGTGCGCAGGGCCAGGCTCACCCACCGAACCTACTAGCCGGTACGCGCCGCGCGGAAGACGTCGGTGGCCGCCGTTAGGCTGGCCGGGTGCCGGAGCCCACCGAGGACGCGACCTTCCGCCACGACGACTGGTACGCCGAGGACCTGGCCGACCGGCACTTCGTGCGCTGCGAGTTCTTCCACGTCGACCTGACCGAGGCGGTCAGCCGGGGTGCGGTCTTCACCGAGTGCGTCTTCGGCAACGTGGCGTTCAACGCCTCCCGCCACGTCGACTCGGCCTTCACCCGCTGCGTGTTCAAGCGGTGCAACCTGTTCGAGGCCGAGTTCACGGGCTGCAAGCTGGTCGGCAGCAGCTTCGAGCAGTGCGACCTGCGGCCGTTGCGGGTCGACGGCGGCGACTGGTCGTTCGTGGCGCTGCCCGGTGCCGACCTGCGCGGGGTGCGCCTGACCGACGTCCGGATGCGCGAGGCGGACCTGGCCGGTGCCGATCTGACCGGTGCCACGGTGACCGGCGTCGACCTCTCCGGCGCCCACTTGCACGGCTCCCGCCTGCTGCGCGCCGACCTGCGGGGCAGCGACCTGTCGGCGCTGGATCCGACGACGGTGCAGCGGGCCGGCGCGCTGATCGACGCCGAGCAGGCGGTGCTGCTGGCGCGGGCCCTCGGCTTCCAGGTGGGCTGACCGGCGGCTCGACCGGGGCCCGCCCCGGTTCGTGGACTTCGCCGCTTTCGCGCTTAACGTGACCTCCAGTACGCTCAGCGCAGCCGGCGGCGCCACCACCGCCTCGGCGCGTCGCGGTGCGCCCTGCCTGTCTCGCCGCGACGTCGGCGCCCGTCCGGCTGACCCCCGCCGACGTTCCCGCGCCCGTCCGGTGAACCGGCACCGTGGCGCAGCCCGCCCGGTCGCCGGTGATCCGGTCGTGCGCCGGTCCCTACCGGACGGTAACGAAGTGGAAACGCCCGGCGGGACACCCCTGGCGTCCGGGCGGGGGTGGTGCCAACGTGATACGGCTCACGCCGGTGTGCGGCGGTCGCCGGGACCGGGACACCGGGTGGGGAGTGGAGGCCAGGTGGCGCAGGAAGACCTCACGCGGGGCGTCGGCCCTGGTGGACGGGGGGTGCCCGACCCGCCGTACCGGGTCGGGGAGCCGGCCGACGGCCGGACGCGCTCGGAGCAGCGTCGGCTGGCCCGGGCCCGGCAGCGCCGGCGGTGGGCGGTCGAGGGCCTGGTGGTGCTCGCCTGTCTCGTCGCCCTCGGGGTGTACGCCGCCGCGCCGGGCGGCCCCGCCGCCGGGCCGGACGACGAGGCCGTGCTGCCGGCCCCCGCGGGCCGGCCCAGCGGCGGGTTCCCGGTGGTGGACCGCCCGGGCTCGCCGGCCGACGCGGCCACGCCCGGCCTGCGTCCCCGGCAGCGGACCCCGACCGCCCCGCCGCCGTCGCCGTCGAGCCCGGTGGCGCCGCAACCGGCGGCGGTCCACCTCGACGTCGCCCAGGCCGACGTGCCGGCCGACGTCGACCTGACCGCGGCGGGCACCCGGGACTGGGTCCACTGGGGACTGCGGGGGGCCGACTCGACGGTCCGCAAGCGCGACGGTTCGGGGGAGATCGCCGACGAGGGCGGCCGTGGTGACCGGGTCGGCCACGACGTCAGCCCGGAGACGTTCAGCTGGCGCGACGGTTCGCCGGTGACGTCGTCCACGGCGACCACGACCGGCGTCTCCGCCTGCGGCGTCGGCAGCGGCTTCGCGCTCGCCGTGGACGGCGGGGGTGAGGCCCGCACCGTGCGCCTCTACGCCGGCCTGTGGATGGCGCGCGGCCGGCTGGAGGCGCGGCTGTCCAGCGGCGGCGCCACGACCGTCCGCCGGCTGGAGGATCCGCACACCACGCACACCGCCGAGTTCACCGTGCGGTTCCGGGCCCCGAAGGGGGCGAAGCTGCTGCTCACCTGGACCGTCGAGGCCACCTTCGGCGGGTGCGGCAACGTCAACCTGCAGGCGGTGGCGCTGCGCTGAGCCGGTTCCGGGTGGTCGGCGCCTACCCGCCGGTCGGGACAGTTTGTCCGTCATGCCGCCTCTGGACGGTCGTAGGTTTTCCGCTGACCTGGTCCGTCCGTCCTCTGTGGAGGCTTGCCCGATGAGCAGCACCGCCACCCCCACCCGTGCCGTCCGTTCCGCAGCCGTCCCCGGTGCCCGCGAGGAGTCCGGGGACGGGCTGTGGGACATTCCACTGCCGCCGTACGTGACGGGGGAGGACGCCCAGTTCGCGGTGCGGGCGGTCGTGGTGCACGCCCCCCGGCGCTGGTCCGGCGGGACGGTCTGCCGCAACGACGCCAGCCCGCACCCCTGCCGGCTGCACCGCTGGGGCCGGCGGGTGCTCGCCCTGCGGGGCCTGCGGGCCGCCGAGATAGACCTGCTGATCGAGCGGGGCGACCCGGCCGCCACGGTGCGCCCGCCGGACCGCCCCGGCGCCTGACGCGCCCGTCGATCCGTGGGGCGCCCGTGGGCCCGGGCCCCTTCCTCCGCACCCGGAAGGGGCCCGGGCCGGTCTGACAGGTGACGCCTGCACCCGTTCGGGGCCTGCGGCGCAACGCTGCATGCGCTGATGCTGCCATGGAGAATTCTGCCGGCCAACCCCATCGGGCGAAGGTTAGTGCCGAATCGGGAGGTGCCAAGGGTTCCCGGCGGCGCAGGCGGGCGTCTTTCGTCCCGGTCCTGCGCCCGTCGGCCGGGTCAGGCGGTCCTCGGTGCGGGGCCGGTGGGCTCCTCCGGGTCGGCGCGGTAGTGCGGGTTGCGCCGCACCACGAGCGGTGCCGCGAGGGCGGCCAGCGCGCCACCGAGCAGCGGGAAGACGACGAACACCCACAGCTGCCGCAGGGCCGCGCCACCCTCGAACACCGCCGGGCCGAACGACCGGGCCGGGTTGACCGAGGCGCCGTCGAGGGTCAGGCCGACGGCGATGCAGGCCGCGAGGGCCAGCCCGATCGCCAGCCCCGCGAACCCGGCATGCTCGGCCCGACTGGTCACCACCAGCACGACGAGGACGAACAGGAACGTCAGCACCGTCTCCAGCACGGCCGCGCCGCCCAGGTTGATGTGCGCGCCGTAGCCGTTGGTGCCGAGCGCGCCGGTCTGGTCCACCACGCCGCCCCACCGGGTCAGCCCCCAGATGATCAAAGCGGACACCGTGGCACCGGCGAACTGCGTGATCCAGTACGCCACCGCGCCGACCGGGGAGATCTTTCCCGACAGCAGCACCCCCAGGGTCACCGCCGGGTTGACGTGGCAGCCCGAGAGCGGGCCGATGGTGTAGACCAGCGCCAGCACGATGAAGCCGAAGGTCAGGGCGACTACCACCACGCCGCCCTGGACCTGGGCGAAGACCGCGCTGCCCACGCCGAAGAAGACCAGCAGCAGGGTGCCGACGAACTCGGCCGCGTACCGCCTCGCGTCGTCCATGGCTTCAGCCTAGGGAGCATCCGGGCAGCTCGGAGCCGGTTCCGCCGCAAGGGGTGATCGAACTCGTTCCATTTGACGGATGCGGCCGCAGCGGGCACGGTGGGTGCAGGGGCGTGTGCCGAGCAGCCCCGTTCCGCCCGGTGACGGCCCTGCCGTCACCCGAGCTCCCCCGTGTGATCGTCCGCGGGCTGAGCCCGGTCTGCGCCGACCGCGACCGAGAATCCACGAGGAGTGTCCATGCTGACCATGACCGACAACGCCGTGCTGGTGATCCGCGACCTGGCCGCCCAGGAGGACGTCGCCGAGGGCGGTGGCCTGCGCATCGCCGCCGACACCGACGCGGGCTCGCTCACGATCGAACTGGTGCCCGAGCCCGTCCAGGGCGACCAGGTGGTCGACCACCAGGGCGCCCGGATCTTCCTCGACTCCGACGCCGCCGACCTGCTCACCGACACCTCGGTCGACGCCACCGTCGACGACGAGGGGGTCGTGCAGTTCGGCTTCACCGAGAAATAGCCGGCCCCTCGCCGCGCCGGCCCGCCGCGCGTGCGGGCCGTACGGTGGGGCGGCGTTCGCCGCCGTGCCGGAGCTGGTGCAGCACGTGGGCCAGGTGGTGCGAGGTGCTCCAGGCCGCCCAGTTCGTCGTCGAGCCGGCCCCGGCCACCCGCCGGGCCCGACGCAGGATCTCGTGGTCACCCCACGAGAAGGCCGCCCCGGCCGCCGGCCAGTGCGCCGCCGACACCAGCGTCCGGCACAGGTCGGCCACCCGCTCGTCGCCCCGGCCGCCCCGCCGCGACCAGCGGTAGAGCCACCACTCCCGGTCGGTGGTGTAGCGGACCGTGGGCAGGCGGTCGGAGAGCGGCTCGCCGCCGGGCACCGCGCAGCCGACCGCGTAGTCGCCGTACCGGACGCCGAGGTCGGCCAGCCGACGCCAGAGCAGCCAGTCCCAGCGTTCCAGGCGGACCGGCTCGTCGGTGGGGAACCCGGACCCGGTCGGCGGCAGCCCACCGGCCGCCACCGTCACCGACCGCCAGGCGTGCCGCCGCGCCCAGTCCACCAGTCGTCGGACGCGCGGCTCGGCCAGCCGGACGTCCGCCGGGCAGCAGACGTCCCCGGCGTCTACGAGGAGTTCGCACTGCTCGGGCACGAGCCGGGTGATCCGCCAGATCCGTTCCACCGAGGCCGTCGCGGCGTCCGGACCATACCGGTCGCTGCGGGCCCGCAGCCGCACCACCAACCGCCCGGCGTACGCCCGGGCCGCCACGCCGTGCGCGGCCAGCCGCGCGTCGCTGTCCGCGAGCCCGGCCACCGGCACCAGCGGTACGTTCCACCGGGCCAGCTCGGCGTCGGGCCCGTCGGGCAGGGCGGTGACGTCGACCGCCGGCAGCAGCCCGGGCGGGAGCCGGGTGAACGCCTCCGCGAGGGCGCGGTCCAGGATGGACACGTCGAGGACCGGGGCGATCAGGGCGGCCGTGGCGCTGTCGAGGTGGCGGAGCGCCTCCAGTTCGCCGCGGTGGCAGGCGAGGATGGGATGGTAGACCGGTTCCGCCGCCCGGCTCCCGTGGGCGGGCACCATACTTCAATGTAGCGACACATCGGCGCTCGTCACAGGGCCTGCGGCAAATGCCGGGCGTCCGGCCAGGGGCGATCGTACGATCCCCGGATGCCCGACGCGCCCTTTCGCTACCGATCGTCCGAAGAAGACAGCGCCCGCTGGGCCGGATTCCCGTTCCGCGACGGCGACATCGTCATCAGCACCCGGTCCAAGAGCGGCACCACCTGGATGCAGATGATCTGCGCCCTGCTGGTGTTCGGCACGCCCGACCTGCCGGCCCCGCTGTCGCACCTCTCGCCCTGGCTGGACTGGCTGGCCGAACCCCGCGACGAGGTGTACGCCCGGCTCGCCGCCCAGCGGCACCGCCGGTTCGTCAAGACCCACACCCCGCTCGACGGCGTGCCCCTGGACGACCGGGCGCACTACGTGGTGGTGGCCCGGCACCCGCTGGACAGGGCGGTCTCGCTCTGGCACCAGAGCGGCAACCTCGACCGGGCGCGGCTGGCGGAGCTGACCGGCCGGCCCGCCCCGGCGGGGCTGCCCGCCCCGCGTACCCCGTTGGTGGAGTCGTTGCGACGGTGGGTGGACCGCGAGGTCGACCCGCGCGCGGAGCTGGACTCGCTCCAGGGGGTGTTGTGGCACCTGGGCGACGCCTGGGGGCGTCGCGACCGGCCCAACGTGACCCTCGTGCACTACGACGACCTGGTGGCCGACCTGGCGGGGCAGATGCGCGCCCTGGCCGGGCGGCTCGGCGTCGAGGTGGCGCAGCCGCGCTGGCCGGAGCTGGTCGAGGCGGCCACCTTCGACCGGATGCGCGAGCGGGCGGACCTGCTGGTCCCGGATCCGGCGGGGGTGCTGAAGGACCGGAACGCCTTCTTCCGGCGCGGCCGTTCGGGGCAGGGCCGGGAACTGCTGGACGCGGCGACGCTGGCCCGCTACCGGGCGCGGACCGCCGCCCTCGCCCCACCGGACCTGCTGGCCTGGCTGCACCGCGACCGCTGACGCGCGCCGGCTGGCCGCGCGGGCGGCCCGAGTCCGTGATCGGACGGCGCTCGGTGGCCGGCTCCGGACAGGAGCGCACGGCGCCGCCGCGACCCGGGGGTCGTAACGTCGCCGCGCTCCGGCCGTCTCCCACCACCGCAGCCGTACGGCGGTACGCCGGCGGGGACCTGGCTCGACCGAACGGGTGCGTCGGTCGAGACCTCGATGCCCGGTCCGGGCGGGTCCAAACCTCGGATCAGTGGGAAATTCCACCATCCGTCGTTCCCGGCGTGACGCGGGGCGGGACCGGGTATGTGCGGGCCATGGAGCATTTCACGATCGCGACCGTCGCCGAGAAGAGCCCGGATTTCCGGCGGGTGCTGTGGACCGGTGAGCACACCCAACTGGTGATCATGACGATCCCGCCGGGCGGCGAGATCGGCGAGGAGGTCCACGAGGGCATCGACCAGATCCTCACCTTCGTCAGCGGCACGGGCGAGGCCCGCGTCGCCGGGGAGAAGAAGGAGGTCGCCCAGGGCGACCTCGTGGTGGTGCCGGCCGGCACGAAGCACAACTTCGTCAACACCGGCCCCAACCCGCTGGTGCTCTACACCGTCTACGGGCCGCCCGAGCACGCCGACCAGGCCGTCCACCACACCAAGGAGGAGGCCGACGCGGCGGAGGCGGCCGGCGAGGACGAGCCGCCCACCTCCTGAGCCGACGGCCGGGGCCCGGCCCGCTCGCGCGCCGGGCCGGCCCCGCCGCCCGGTCCGCGCCGTGCTGCCTGACCGGTCCGCCGCCCGGGTCGGGTCCCGCTGCCTGATCCGGGCCGGCGCGGGTACCCCGGCCGGGTGGAACAGCCGCCCATCTCCGACTACGCGTTCCTGTCCGACTGCCGCTCCGGCGCGCTGGTGGGCCGGGACGGCTCGGTCGACTGGTGGTGCCCGGACCGGTTCGACGGGTCCGCCGTCCTCGCCCGGGTGCTGGACCCGGCGGCCGGGCACTGGCGGCTCGCCCCGCTCGCGCCGTCGCGGGTCGAGCGGGCGTACCGGCCGGACACGCTGGTGCTGCGCACCGTCCACCACACCCCCTCCGGCAGCGTCGCGGTCACCGACGCGCTCGCCGCCGAGGCCGGCGCGCGCGGCCACGAGCTGGGCATGAACTCCCCGGCCGTGCTGCTGCGGGTCGTCGAGGGGCTCACCGGCCGGGTCCGGATGGGCCTGGACCTCGCGCCCCGGCCGGAGCACGGCCTGCTCACGCCGTACCTGCACGAGCAGGCCGACGGCAGCGTGCTGGCCGCCGCCGGCCCGGCGGTGCTGGTGCTGGCCGGGACCGGGCCCGCCCTGCGCGCGGACCGCGACCGGGTCCGGCAGGAGTTCGCGGTCGCGGCCGGTGAGACCGTCGGCTTCACCCTCGCGTACGCCCCGGCGTACGGCGACCCGCCGGTGCGCCTCGACCCGGTCGCCGCGCTCACCGACACGACCCGGGCGTGGCAGGCGTTCCGCGAGTCCCACCACTACGAGGGCGAGTACGTCCCGCAGGTGCGGCACAGCGCGGTGGTGCTCACCGGCCTCACGTACGCCCGCAGCGGCGCGGTCGCCGCGGCCCTGACCACCTCGCTGCCGGAACGCCTCGGCGGCGACCGCAACTACGACTACCGGTTCTCCTGGCTGCGCGACTTCGCGGCGACGATGCGCGCCCTGTGGGTGGCGGCCTGCCCGGAGGAGGCGTCGCGCCTGTTCGCCTGGGCGGCCCGCTCGATCGGCCGCATCGGCGACGCGCCGGTGCCCGTGCTGTTCGGGCTGGAGGGGGAGCGGGACCTCTCCGAGCACGACTGCCTCCACCTGCGGGGATACGCCGACAGTCGGCCCGTCCGCCTCGGCAACGACGCCTGGCGGCAGCGGCAGCTCGACGTGCCCGGCGAGGTGATCTCGGCGGTCTGGCGGCTGCACGAGCAGCTCGGCGACACGCTCGCCGACGAGCTGGCGGAGATGGTGGTCGGCCTCGCCGACCAGGTGGCCGTGACGTGGCGGCTGCCGGACCGGGGGATGTGGGAGACCCGGGACGCCGACCGGCACTACCTGTCGTCCAAGGTGCTCTGCTGGGTGGCGCTGAACCGGGCGGTGGCGCTGGCCCCGCAGCTCGGCGGGCGGGCCGACCCGCGCCGCTGGGCGGCGACCCGCGACGAGATCCGCGCAACCGTGCTCCGGGAGGGCTGGAACGAGCGGGTCGGCGCGTACACGGGGGCCTTCGGCTCGCCGGAGCTGGACGCCTCGGCGCTGCTGCTGCCCCTGGTGCGCTTCGCCGACGCGACCGATCCCCGGATGCGCGCCACCATCGAGGCGGTCGAGCGCGAGCTGGGCGCCGGCAACGGCCTGGTGCGGCGCTGGTCCACCGACCCCGCCGGCTTCCTGCTGTGCTCGTTCTGGCTGGTGGAGTGCCTGGTGCTGACCGGCGAGCGGGACCGCGCCCGGCGGCTGTTCGAGCAACTCCTCGGGCACGCCAACGACGTGGGGCTGCTGCCCGAGCAGATCGACCCGGGCACCGGCGCCCACCTGGGCAACACGCCGCAGGCGCTGTCGCACATCGGGCTGGTCAACGCCGCGTGGCGGCTGACCGACCCGACCACGAGCTGACCCGGCCCGCTGCGCCCGGCCGGTCAGGCCACGACCGGGGCCGCCGAGACGTCCACCGTCTCCGGATACTTCAGCCCGGCGCCGGTGTTGAGCACCACCACCCGCTCGCCGGCCCGGATCCAGCCGCCCTCGCGCAGGTGCCGGGCGGCGGTCAGGCAGGCCGCCCCCTCCGGGCAGAGCAGCAGCCCCTCGTCCGCGCCGAAGTGCCGCAGGTCGGCCAGGAGTTCCGCGTCGTCCACCGCGATCGCGGTGCCGGCGCTGGCCCGCAGCGCGGCCAGGATCAGCTCGTCGCCGAGCGGCGCCGGCACGGTGATCCCGTACGCGACGGTGCGCGCGTCGGCCCACGGCCGTGCCCGGTCCTCCCCGGCGGCGAAGGCGCGCACGATCGGCGCGCAGCCGGTCGACTGCACGGCGACCAGCCGGGGCGGCCGGTCGGTGATCCAGCCCAGCCCGTGCAGCTCCTGCATCGCCTTGTGGATGCCGATCAGCCCCACCCCGCCGCCCGTCGGGTAGACGATCACGTCGGGCACCTGCCAGCCGAGCTGCTCGACGATCTCGTACCCCATGGTCTTCTTGCCCTCCAGCCGGTAGGGCTCGCGCAGCGTACCGGCGTCGAAGACCGCGCCGCCGGCCGCCGCCACGAGCGCGGCCACGTGCCGGCCGGCGTCGCTGATCAGCCCGTCGACCAGGCGCAGGTCGCCCCCGGCGGCCAGCACCTCCCGCCGGCAGATGGCCGGCGCGTCCAGCGGCATCACGATGGTCGACGCGAGGCCGGCGCGGGCCGCGTACGTCGCCCAGGCCGCGCCCGCGTTGCCGTTGGTGGGCATGGCGATCCGCCGTACGCCCAGTTCCCGGGCCCGGCTCACGCCGACCGCGGCGCCCCGCGCCTTGAACGACCCCGTCGGGGTGAGCCCCTCGTCCTTGACGATCAGGTCGGGGATGCCGATCCGGGCCCCGTACGCCGGGGCGCGCAGCAGCGGCGTCCAGCCCTCGCCCAGCGTGGTGACGTGCCGGGGGTCGGCCACGGGCAGCAGCTCCCGGTAGCGCCACAGGTCGGCCGGGCGCAGCGCGAACCGCTCCGGGGTGACCGCGGCGGCCACGGCCGCGAGGTCGTAGCGGGCCAGCAGGGGCGAGCCGCAGGCGCACAGGTTCTGCGGCTCCGTGGTTGGGTACGCCCGCCCGCAGCGCGGGCACTCCAGGTGCGTCAGGTACACGGTGCGTTCTCCCGCCCTCGGCTCGGAGCTGTCAGGTCGCGTCGATGCTGGCGGCGGTGGTCGCGTCGATGCTCAGCCAGCGCCGGCTGCGCCGCCCCGGCTCGTACGCCGAGTCCAGCCGCTTGGCCACGACCCCGGGCAGCCCCTGCTCGCGGGCCGCCCGCAGGGCCTCGACCCCGGTGCCCGGGAACCATGGCGGGGTCTGCCAGTGCGCGCCGGCCAGGGCCAGGCCGTCGAGCAGCTCGCGGCGGCGCGCGTACGGCAGGTCGGCGCTCGGCGCGCCCTCCAGCCAGAGCAGGTCGAACAGCAGGTACTGCCCCGCCGGGTCGGAGCGCCGGCCGCCGCCGGGTCGGGCCGGCCGCACCCGGCCGCGCCGGTCGATGTCGACCAGCACGCCGTCGAGGACCGCCTCCGTCGGTGCCAGCTCCTCGGCCAGCTCCCGCAGCCACGGGTACGCCCCGGTGACGTCCCCGCCCGAGTCGTCGCTCAGCCGCAGCCGGCCGCCGGAGACGTACGCCGTCGCCCGGACGCCGTCCCAGCGGGGCTCGTACCCCCAGTCGGCGGCGTCGCGCGGGAGCCCGGCGGCCCGGGTGGGGCGCATGGGGCGGACCAGCTCCGGCATGCTGCTCCAGCCCGGCGGCGCGGGATCGGTGCGGCGGACCAGCCAGTCCCGCCCGCCCGTGGCGAACAGCACGTACCGGCCGCTGGTGCGCCGCCCGTCGAGCACCACGACCACCTCGTCGTCGCGCCACTTCTCGCTGCGGTACGTCCCGGCGTCGTGGATGATCATCTTCCCGCCGCCGTACTCGCCGGCCGGGATCTCGCCGTGGAAGTCGAGGTATTCCATCGGGTGGTCCTCGGTGTGCACGGCCAGGTGGCTGTGGCCCGGCTCCCGGGGCAGCCCGCGCGGCACCGCCCAGGAGGCGAGCACGCCCTCGTGCTCCAGCCGCAGGTCCCAGTGCAGCCGGCGGGCGTGGTGCTGCTGGATCACGAACCGGGCCCGCCGCCCGTCGCCGGCACCCCGGCGGCGGCGCGGGGGACGCTGCGGCACCGGCTCGGGGGTCCGCTGCGCGTCCCGCCGGCGGCGGTACTCCTCCAGGCGGTCGGCCACCCCCGCATTCTCCGTCGAACCGGACGGGCGCGCAGGCCGGTGTGCGGTTGCGCCGGTCGTCGCGGTGCCGGTGCGCCGGTCGTCGCGGTGCGGTGTGCCGGTCGTCCGTGGGCGGCATGGCCGGCCCGATCAGGGGTAGGACAGCGGCCATGGACACCCTCGACCAGCCCACCGTTCTGCTTCCCGGCGACGTGCGGATGCCGCTGCTCGGCTTCGGCACCTGGCAGGCCACCGGCGAGGCCGGGCACGCGGCGGTGCTCGCGGCCCTCGACGCCGGCTACCGGCACGTCGACACCGCCACCATGTACGGCAACGAGGCGGAGGTGGGCCGGGCGGTCCGCGACAGCGGCCTGCGCCGGGAGGACGTCTTCGTCACCACGAAGCTGCCGCCCGACCGGGTGGGTCGGGAGCGCGAGACGATCGAGGCCAGCCTGCGCGCCCTGGGCCTCGACCACGTCGACCTCTGGCTGATCCACTGGCCGCCGTCGGCGGCGTCGGACAGCATCCCGGTGTGGCGGGAACTGCTCGCCGCGCGGGACGAGGGCCTGACCCGCGCCGTCGGGGTGAGCAACTACGGCACCGCGCAGCTCGACGAGCTGATCCAGGCCACCGGGGAGGTCCCGGCGGTCAACCAGATCCGCTGGGGTCCCGCGCTGTACGACCGGCGGCGGCACGCCGAGCACCGGGACCGGGGCGTGGTGCTGGAGGGGTACAGCCCGTTCAAGACCACAGACCTGTCCGACCCGGTGCTGACCCGGATCGCCGCCGCGCACGACGTGTCGCCGGCCCAGGTGGTGCTGCGCTGGCACGTCGACCACGGGATCGTGGTGATCCCGAAGTCGGTCACCCCGGAGCGGATCCGCACCAACGCCGACATCTGGGGCTTTTCGCTGACCGCCGAGGAGATGCGCGACATCGACGCCCTCGGCGGCTGACGTCCACCCGGGGGCGGGCCCGACCCACGGCGCGGGGGCGGCCCGAGACCGGGCCGCCCCCGTCGTGCGGTGGCTGGTCAGGAGCGGGTGCAGGTCATGCCGTTGAGGGTGAAGCTGCTCGGCGACGAGTATGCGCCGCTCAGCGTGCCCTGGTAGCCGAAGGTGGCCGTGCCGCCCGGGGCGAGGGTGCCGTTGTGGCTGATGTTGCGGGCCGTCACGGCCGAGCCGCTCTGGGACACGGTGGCGTTCCACGAGCCGGTGATCTGCTGCCCGCCCGGCAGGTTGTAGTTGAGCGTCCAGCCGTTGAGCGTCGCCGTGCCCGTGTTGGTGATCTGCACGTCGGCGGTGAAGCCGTTGTTCCACGAGTTGGCCGTGTACTTCACCGCGCAGGCGCCGGTGCCCGGGGGCGGGGTCGGGTTGGTGGTGGGCGGGGTGCCGCCGGTGTTGACGCTCTGCGAGAAGTTCGTCACGGCCAGCCCGGCGCCGCCCTGCCAGGGCTCGAAGCCGGCCTGGATGCTGGTCAGGTACCAGGAGTTGGTGATCGCCCCGCGGTTGCGGGTGTCGTTGATGAAGTGCAGCACGTCGAAGCTCAGGCTGGGGATCGCCGACGACGCGACGTAGGAGATCACGTTGTTGCCGCCGTTGTTGCCGCGCCAGACCTCCCAGTTGCGACCGGCGATGTTGGCGTTGCCCACCGGGGAGCCGATCGGCTGGATCGGGCCCTGCCGGTTGAGCCAGATCATGATCTCCATCTGGTTCACCCCGTCCCGCTTGGGGCTCGGGTCGAGCCAGATGTCGTACGAGGCGTTGTAGATGGCCCCGCTGACGTAGCGGTAGTTGATGCTGCTGGGGGCGCTGCTGATCTGGCTGACCTGCACCGGCAGGTTGGTCCCCGGCGAGCAGTTCGTGTAGTGGCAGCCGACGAAGATCGACGGGTACGCGGTCGGCGCGCCGTTGGTCGGGCTGCTGCCGTTGAGGGTGGTGATCTCGAAGCCCGTGCTGGTGGCGTTGATGCACTGCTGGGCGGTGGTGCCCCAGCGGTTGTTCTGCACGACGTACTTGCCGCCGATGACCGTCGAGCCGAACTGCTCGCAGATCTGGGTGTCGGCGGAGGCGGTGCCGCCGACGGCGACGGCGACGATCGAGGCGGCCGCGAGGAGGCCGGCGGCCGCGAGTGCGCGGAGTGGACGCTTCATGATGCTCCTTGCTGCGACGGCGAAACGGTCGGGACGGGTCGGGGGTGCGGTGCGGTCTGGAGGTGGGCGCGGGAGCGCTCCCACGCTCCGCCGACACATTTACATGTTTGAAACCGTTGCGCAAATGAAACGGTTAAGCTAGCGGAGGATCGCCGTTCGGCCCGTCGAACGGCGGCCACGAATCCCCGGCCAGCAGTGGGCGCCCCGCGCCCACCCGCGCGGCCGCCTCGACCAGCGCGGCGGCCATCCGCGCCCGGGTCTGCGGCCCCAGCCGCGCGACCGGCGCGCAGAGCGCGATCGCCTCCGTCGCCGGCTGCCGCAGCGGCATCGCCACCGCGACCGCTCCCAGCCCCGGGTCGCACTCCTGCGCCTCCGCCGCCCAGCCCCGCTCGCGCACCGCCGCCAGCTCGGCGCGCAGCCACGCCGGCCCGGTCGCCGTACTCGCCGTCCGGGCCGGCAGCGGCCAGCTCAGTAGCCGGTCCACCGCGTCGTCCGGCCGCTGCGCGAGCAGCGCCCGGCCCGCCGCCGTGGCGTGCGCCGGCAGTCGGCAGCCGATCGGGTGGTACGCGCGCAGCGCGTGCGGCGACTCCCGCCGGGCCAGCAGCACCACCGACCCGCCGTCGAGCCGGAACAGCTGCGCGGTCTCGCCGAACCGGGCCGTCAGCCGGTCGAGCACACCGCCCAGCAGGCCCGTCGCGCCGTCGCGCCCCAGGTACGCCGCGCCGACCTCCAGGGCCCGCAGGCCGAGCGCGAACCGGCCGCCGCCGTCGTCGGTCTCCACCCAGCCCCGCGACAGCAGGGTGCGCAGGAGCGCGTGCAGGCTGCTCTTGGGGATGCCGAGCGTCCGGCTCAGCTCGCCCAGCGGGCGCGGGCCGCCGGCCGCCGCCAGCGCCTCCAGCACGTCCAGCGCGCGACCGGCCGACTTCACCGCCCGGTGCGCGTCGTCCGCCGTCACCCCCAACACTTTAGTGGTCGTCGATGGATCGGCGTACCGACGGAACGGCGTTCACCTCGCGGAACAACTTTTTCGCCCAGCCGGCCGGTCCGTGGGCCGTCCCCCGGCAATCGACGCAACCCGTCGAGGGTCGACCCGCCCGAGACGAACGGCCCTGGCGTGCGTCGATCGCACCGAGTAGTGTCTTGCCTCCAACGCGTGCCGCTACCCCCCGGAGGCGTACACCACGATGGGTGGCTCCCCCCTGCGCATCCTCGTCGTCGGTGCGGGCATCGCCGGTCTGGCCGTGGCCCGGGCACTGCGGAGGGTGGGCCTCCGGCCCGACGTCACCGAGCGCCTGCCGGCCTCGGCCCTCGTCGACACTGGTCTCTACCTGCCCGGCAACGCGGCCCGCGCCCTGCGCGGGCTCGACCTCGACGGCCCCGTGCGTCCCCTCGGGCAGATCATCCGCCGGCAGTGCTTCCTCGACGCCGCCGGCGACCCGCTCTGCGAGGTCGACCTGGGCTCGCTCTGGGCGGACGTCGGCGAATGCCGCGCGCTGCCCTGGTCGGAGCTGCACCGGGTGCTGCTCACCGGGGCCGGCGGCGAGGTCCGCCACGGCGTCGAGGTGCGGGAGGTCGAGCCGCTGCCGGCCGCCGTCGGCATCACCTTCGCCGACGGCACCACCGCCGAGTACGACCTGGTGATCGGCGCCGACGGCCCCCGCTCGACCGTGCGCGCCCTCGCCGCGCTCGGCGGTGCGCCCCGCCCGGCCGGGCACGTCGTCTACCGCGGCGTCGTCCGGGGTGGCCCGCGCGTCGACGAGTGGACCGCCCTGCTCGGCCAGCAGGCCGGCTTCCTCGTCGTGCCGCTCGGGGCCGGCCGGCTCTACTGCTACGCCGACGAGGTGGGCACCGTAGCCCCCGCCGACCCCATCACGCGGCTGACCGGGCTGTTCGGCGCGTACGCCGGCCCGGTGCCCGAGGTGCTCGACGCCCTGGAGCAGGTGCACGTCGGCATCACCGAGGAGGTCGAGCTGGGCCGGTGGTCCCGGGGGCGGGTGCTGCTCGTCGGCGACGCCGCGCACGCCACCGCGCCCACCCTGTCGCAGGGCACCGCCATGGCCCTGGAGGACGCCGTGGTGCTGGCCGAGTCGCTGACCACCACCGACACGGTCGAGGAGGCGCTGGTCGCGTACGAGAGCCGCCGTCGGCCGCGTACCCAGTGGGTGCGGGACCGGACCCGGGACCGCAACCGCACCCGCGACGTGCCGCCGGCCCTGCGCGACCCGTTCCTGCGCCGGCGCGGGGCGGAGATCTTCGGCGCGCACTACGGGTTGCTGGTCAAGCCGGTGTGAGCGGGGTCGTCGGTCGCCCCGGCGGGTGGGGCGGTCGGTCGCGCCCGCGTGTTCGCCGCCCGCCGCATCTGCCCTGACGCCGACGACGGGCGCGCGGGGCCGTCGGTCGCGCCGGCGCGAGCGCGCGCGAACGGGGCGTGATCGTAGCCGGCCACCCCACGCGGCACCCCCACCTGCCGGGGACTATCCTCCTTGCGGATGACGGCTCGCAGATAACCAGGGCGTGCCGAGCGGGACAACCCAGAACCGGAGGCCACTCGTGACCACCGTCGCACCCAAGCCGGTCGTGACCCGGCCCTGGCCGGTCCGAGAGCCGGTCAAGGGGTCGGCAATCGCGCGGCTGCTGCGCACCACGGACGCGAAGCAGATCGGGATCATGTACATGGTCACCGCGTTCGCGTTCTTCATGATCGGCGGCCTGATGGCGCTGATCATGCGGGCCGAGCTGGCCCGCCCGGGGCTGCAGTTCCTGTCGCCGGAGCAGTACAACCAGCTGTTCACGATGCACGGCACGATCATGCTGCTGTTCTTCGCGACGCCGATCGTGTTCGCCTTCGCGAACTACGTGGTGCCGCTGCAGATCGGCGCCCCGGACGTGTCGTTCCCCCGGCTGAACTCCTTCGCGTACTGGCTCTACCTGTTCGGCGGCACGATGGCGACCGCCGGCTTCATCACCCCGGGTGGCGCGGCCGACTTCGGCTGGACCGCGTACACCCCGCTGAGCACCGCCGAGCACTCGCCGGGCGTCGGCGCGAACATGTGGGTCGTCGGCCTGGCCATCTCCGGTCTGGGCACCATCCTCGGCGCGGTCAACCTGATCACCACGATCCTGACCCTGCGCGCCCCCGGCATGACGATGTTCCGGATGCCGATCTTCACCTGGAACATGCTGGTCACCAGCCTGCTGGCGATCCTGATCTTCCCGCTGCTGGCCGCCGCGCTCTTCGCGCTCGCCGCCGACCGGCTGCTCGGCGCGCACGTCTACGACCCGGCCACCGGCGGCCCGATGCTGTGGCAGCACCTCTTCTGGTTCTTCGGCCACCCCGAGGTGTACATCATCGCGCTGCCGTTCTTCGGCATCATCACCGAGGTCATCCCGGTCTTCTCCCGCAAGCCGATCTTCGGCTACAAGGGGCTGGTCGCCGCGACGATCGCCATCGCCGCCCTGTCGATGAGCGTCTGGGCGCACCACATGTTCTCCACCGGCCAGGTGCTGCTGCCGTTCTTCAGCTTCCTGAGCTACCTGATCGCCGTGCCGACCGGCATGAAGTTCTTCAACTGGATCGGCACCATGTGGCGGGGCCAGATCACCTTCGAGACGCCGATGCTCTTCGCCATCGGCTTCCTGGTGACCTTCCTCTTCGGTGGCCTCACCGGCGTGATCCTGGCCAGCCCGCCGCTGGACTTCCACGTGCACGACTCGTACTTCGTGGTGGCGCACTTCCACTACGTGCTCTTCGGCACGATCGTGTTCGCCGTCTTCGCCGGCATCTACTTCTGGTTCCCGAAGATGTTCGGCCGGATGCTCGACGAGCGCCTGGGCAAGATCCACTTCTGGCTGACCATGATCGGCTTCCACACCACGTTCCTGGTGCAGCACTGGCTGGGCAACGAGGGCATGCCCCGGCGGTACGTCGACTACGCGCCCCAGGACGGCTTCACCACGCTCAACATGATCTCCACGATCGGGGCGTTCATCACCGGCATCTCGACCCTGCCGTTCATCTGGAACTGCTGGAAGTCGTACAAGACCGGCCCGGTGGTCGAGGTCGACGACCCGTGGGGCCACGGCAACTCGCTGGAGTGGGCGACCACCTCGCCGCCCCCGCTGCGCAACTTCGACCGGATGCCCCGGATCCGCTCCGAGCGCCCCGCGTTCGACGCGAAGTTCCCCGAGCTGGCCGCCGGCCAGAGCCTCGCCGGCCCGCCGGAGGGCGGCTCCAAGCCGCTGACCAGCGAATCCGACAACGGGGCCAGCTACCAGGAGGACAAGGCGGGCAACCTCGACCAGCGCTGACCCGCCCGGTCAACCCGTACGACGGGCGCCGCACCCCCCAGGGGTGCGGCGCCCGTCGCCGTCCGGGCCCTTCCACCCGACGCCAGGCGCTGCCCCGAACGCGCTGCCCCACCGCGGTGCCCCCACGGCCTGCCCCGCCGCGTGCCCTGCGGGCTGCGCACCCACCCACCCACCCACCACCCGCCCACCCACCCACCTCCCGCCTCCCGCCTCCCGCCACCCGTCTTCCGGGCGAGGGGCGAGCACCGGGCGCCCCCACTGCGGTGATCAAGAGGTTTGCGTCATCGTCGCGATCAACTTTGACACTTTTCTCTTGATCACCGGGACGACTGGGCGGCGCGCGACGGGTGGAGCTCCAGCCGGGCGTGGCCCCGGCCAACCCGCCCCCGTCCCGGGCCAGCTCTGCCCTGGGTCTGCCCCGTCCCGGGCCAGCCCGCTTGGGTCGCTCGCCATGTCGGCGACATGGCGGGGTTGGAGGGGGTGGGATACCGCTATGTCGCCGACATGGCGGGGCGATCAGGTGCGGGGCGGCGGTGCCGACTGGCCTTCGCGGCCCGCGACCCGGGGCGACCACCGACGGCCGGGGCCGACCGTGACCGGCGGAGGGATCAAGCCTGACCGCCCGGAGCCGGGCACGGTCGGCCCCGGCCCTCCACCGTGCACGCCGTGTCACCGTGCACGCCGTGTCACCGTGCACGCCGTGTCACCGTGCACGCCGTGTCACCGTGCACGCCGTGTCACC
>NZ_BBOL01000001.1:508786-1684643 GCF_020884815.1 Micromonospora sp. NBRC 110038
TCACCGTGCACGCCGTGTCACCGTGCACGCCGTGTCACCGTGCACGCCGTGTCACCGTGCACGCCGTGTCACCGTGCACGCCGTGTCACCGTGCCCAGCGGGTCAACCGGTGACGCCGGTGGCGGCGGAGGCCGGTGCAGCAGGAGCCGGTGACGCGGGGACCGGTTCGGCCGGAAGCGGCGGGATCGGGTCCGCCGCGGGAGCCGGGGCGGCCACCGTTGGAGTGGTCACGGCCGGAGTGGCCACGGTCGGGGTGGTGCGGCGGCGCAGTTCGGCGGGGAGCACGGCGGCGGCGACCAGCAGCCCGATCGCGCCGGTGACCACGAAGCCCCACGGCGGGGCGGAAGCGTCGATGACCGCGCCGGCCAGCGGCGCACCGAGGGCGATGCCGACCGTCACCGCCGAACCGTGCAGGCCCATCGCCTCGCCCCGCACGTCGGCGGGGACGAGCCGGCTGACCGTGTCGGCCGTCGCGGCGAGCGTCGGCGCGCAGAGCATCCCGGCCGGGACGAGGGCGAGGCAGAGCAGCCACCAGTGCGCCCCGCCGAGCCCGACGGGGATGGTGCACAGGCTGAGCACCGTGACCAGGGCCAGGGGCGAGACCGGGCGGCTGACCGCGCCGTAAGCGAAGCCGCCGACCAGCGACGCGACCGCCCACGCGGCGAGCACCACCCCGGTCCAGCCGACTTCGCCGCCGGCACGCAGCACGGCGACCACCGCGACGTCGGTGCCCCCGAGCACCAGGGTCGTGGCGAGGCTCACGGCGAGGACGGCGACCAGCCTGCCGGTCAGCCACTCCCGGCGGGGCACGCGTCGCCGCTGCGTGGCGGGCTCGTCGGCGGCGCGGGTGGGCGGGTCGAGCAGCCAGAGGGTGACGCCGGCGGCGACGATGCCCGCGCCGACCGCGTAGAGGGTGACCCGGGCGGACACGGCGGTGGACATCGCCACGGCGAGGGCCGGGCCGACCATGAACGACAGCTCCACCGACATCGAGTCCAGCGCGTACGCCGGGCGGCGGTGCTCGGGCGGCGCGAGCGCGGCGATGGACTGCCGGATCACCGAGAAGATCGGCAGGGCGAGCAGGCCGGCGACGAACGCGGCCGGCAGCAGCACCGGGTACGGCAGCGTCGGCGCGGTGGACCAGAAGATCGCCTCGGCGACGGTGGTCAGCACGAGCACCGGCCGTAGGCCGCGCCGGTCGACGAGCCGGCCGAGCAGCGGGCCGCCGAGCGCCGCGCCGACGGTCATCGCCGCACCGACCAGGCCGGCCGCGCCGTAGCCCCGGCCGAGGTCGAGCACCACGTGGAAGGTGATGGTCACCCCGGTCGCGGTGAGCGGGACGCGGGCGAGCACGGACACCAGCAGCAGCGACCGGAGGCCGGGCAGGGCGAGCGCCTGCCGGTAGGGCGACATGTTCACGACGGTGGGACACCTCCGCCCGACATCCTCGACCGGGGGTGTGACACCCGCCAGTGGTTTACCCGCTCAGGTGGCCGTGATCACCGGCGTGCCGGTCATCGCCACCCCGGCGCCGTCCATCGCCCGCAGGGCGACGTCCAGGGTCTCGGGTGCCACGGCGGCGGTGAGGTCGAGCAGCACGGTGGTGGCGAACCCCTCCCGGGCGGCGTCCAGGGCGGTGGCCCGGACGCAGTGGTCGGTGGCGACGCCGACCACGTCGACCCGGTCGACCCCGCGGGCGCGCAGCCAGTCGGCGAGGCGCTCGCCGTCTGCGGCGTGCCCCTCGAAGCCGGAGTATGCCGCCGCGTGCTCGCCCTTGTGGAAGATCGCCTCGATCCGGTCGGTGGCCAGCTCGGGGTGGAACTCCGAGCCGGGCGTGCCGACGACGCAGTGCGCGGGCCAGGAGTCGATGTAGTCGGGCGGGTTGCCGAAGTGCACGCCCGGGTCCACGTGGTAGTCCTTCGTCGCCACCACGTGGTCCCAGCGGTTGGGCTCGGCGGCCAGCAGCCGGGAGATCCCCGCGGCGACGCCGGCGCCGCCGGCCACCGCGAGGGAGCCGCCCTCGCAGAAGTCGTTCTGCACGTCGACGATGATCAGCGCGTTCGCCATGCCAGGGGTGCTCCTTCGCTAGTAGATCGGTGGCGGGCGGGGCGGTCAGCCGGCGGGGACGACGGTCACCGGGACCGCCGGGTCACCGGCGGAGAGCTTGAGGCCCTCCCAGGGAATCGAGATGAGGCACTGCCGCAGGTGTTCCCGCGACTCGTCCAGCGTGGGCGGCTCGACCGGCTCGCCGCCGGCCACGTACGTCCGCTGCAGGAGCCGGTCGTGCGGCTGCCGGTCGGGCACGCCCTGCGGCACGATGACCTCCTCGGTCGCCGTGCCGGTGGGCTTGTGCCGGCGTACCGCGACCTTCCGGCCGCCGATGGTGGCCTTGTGCTCGGAGCGCTTGACCACCGGCCGCCCGGCCACCTCGACCAGCTTGTAGACCAGCCCGGCGGTGGGCGCGCCGGAGCCGGTGACGACGGCCGTGCCCGCCCCGTACATGTCGACGGGCTCGGCGGCGAGCGCGGCGATGGCGTACTCGTCGAGGTCGCCGGAGACGATGATCTTCGTCTCGGTGGCGCCGAGCGAGTCGAGCAGCTCGCGGGACTGCTGGGCGATCACCGCGAGGTCGCCGGAGTCGATCCGGACGGCCCGCAGCTCGGGCCCGGCCACGGCGATGGCGTTGCGGATGCCCTGGCTGATGTCGTACGTGTCGACCAGCAGCGTGGTGTCCTTGCCCAGCGTGGCGACCTGCGAGGCGAACGCGGCCCGCTCGTCGTCGTGCAGCAGGGTGAACGCGTGCGCGGCGGTGCCGGCGGTCGGGATGCCGTAGCGCTGGCCGGCGGCCAGGTTGGAGGTGAACCGGAACCCGGCGAGGTACGCGGCCCGCGCCGCGGCGACGGCCGCCTCCTCGTGGGCCCGCCGGGAGCCCATCTCGATCAGCGCGCGGCCCCGCGCGGCGGTGACCATCCGGGCGGCGGCCGCGGCGACCGCGCAGTCGTAGTTGAGCACCGACAGCACCAGCGTCTCCAGCACGACGCACTCGGCGAAGCCGCCGGAGACGGTGAGGATCGGCGAGCCGGGGAAGAACAGCTCGCCCTCGGCGTATCCGTCGATGTCGCCGGTGAAGCGGTAACGGGCCAGCCAGTCGGCGCCGGTGTCGTCGACGACGCCGGTGCGGCGCAGGAAGTCGACCTCGTCGGCGGAGAAGCGGAAGTCGCGGATCATGTCGATCAGCCGGGCGGTGCCTGCCACCACTCCGTAGCGGCGGCCGGTGGGCAGCCGACGGCTGAAGACCTCGAAGACGCACGGGCGGTCGGCGGTGCCGTCGGCCAGGGCGGCGCTGACCATGGTCAGCTCGTAGTGGTCGGTCAGCAGCGCGGGGCGAAAGGTGCTCACCTGCCCAGCCTAGAGTTCACCTCCCCGGCTCGCCCTCCTGGCCCGGGAAGGGCCGTCCACCGTCGGGGCCGGGGAGGGTTTGGCCGCCGACGGAGCCCGGGGAGATCCGCCCGCCGGCGGAGCCGGGCAGCCAGCGCAGGGCGGCACGCAGCTCGGCCCGGCCGGTCACGCCGAGCTTGTGGTAGATCCGGTGCAGGTGGTTGTCCACCGTGCGGCTGGACAGGAAGAGCCGCTCGCCGATGGCGCGGCTGGTGACCCCCTCGGCGGCGAGCCGGGCGACCTCCCACTCCCGCTCGGTCAGGGCGGGTTCCCCGAGCCGCAGCGCGGGGGTGTCGACCTCGTCACACAGCCCGAGCAGCTCGCCGAGGCGCTCGTGCGCGGCGACCGCCGCGCCGGAGCGGCCCGCGCGCAGCCGGTGCACCGCCGTCGCGGCCGCCTCGGCGGCCCAGACCCGCAGGTCCAGCGCGGCGAGGCCGTCGGCGACCGCGAGCAGGTCGTCGGCCGGGCCGGCGACGGCGGCCCGGGCGTACCGGGCCAGCAGCGGCGGCAGCGGGCCGTCGACCCGTTCGCTGAGCTCGGCGAGCCGCTGGGCGACCGTCCGCCGGCCGCCGTCGGTGCAGGTCGGCCCCACGGGCGTGGCTGCGGCGTCCAACCGCACCAGGTCGTGCAGGACGAGCAGCTCGTGGCCGATGAGCCCGTCGTCGCGGAGCCGGTCGGCGAGGGCGGCGAGGTGCTTGGTCGCGCCGGCCGGGTCGCCGCCCACGGCGAGCACCGCGCCCCGGGCCTGCTCCAGCCAGGGGTAGAGCACCGCCATCCCGGGGGCGTGGGTGCGGTCCGCCTCGGCCATCGCCTCGGCGGCGTGCGCGGCGTCGCCCCGCAGCGCCGCCGCCTGCGCCCGCTCGGCGTGCGCCAGGCCCGCGTACACCCGGCTGGTGGCGAGCACCGCGCACGCCTCCAGGGCCGTCTTCAGCGCCGTGCCGCTGCTGCCGCGCAGCCGTGCCGCGTACGCCCGGAGGATCGCCAGATAGCCGGTGCCGAGCCGGAAGTCACCCGCCCCGGCCAGGTCGGCGAACTCGTCGGCCACGATGGCGTCGATGCCGGCCAGGTCGCCGGCGAGCGCGAGCCGGGTGCCCCGGGCCAGCTCCAGCGCGAGCTGGAGGTAGGGCATGTCGCCGCGCCAGCGGGCCGCCTCGGCCTGCACCTGCCCGATGGCCGCGCCGCTGCGGGCGAACTGCCCCTGCGCGGCCTGGAGGTGGGCGAGGGTGCAGCGGGCCAGCTCGCGGGCGGCCACGCCGGCGGCCGGGCGGTCCAGCACCGCCTGGGCCAGCCGCACCGCCCGCGCCGTGTCCAGCCGGTGCAGCCGCATGATCGCCTCGAAGGCGTGCACCCGGGCCTGGCCGGCGGCGTCACCCAGCTCCGCGCCGCGCGCCGCGATCTCGTCGACGGTGGACTCCCGGCTGAGCCCCCAGTAGCTGACCATCCCGCGGACGGTCAGCCACCGCACGCACCTCGCCTGCTCCTTCGCGTCCGGCGCGACGGAGTCGAGCATCGCGATCGCCTCCTCCGGCCGGTCGGCGAACATCAGGAGGGTGGCCAGCAGCTCCGCGGCGTCGAAGCCGCCGTCGGCGTCCAGCGCCGCCCGGGCCAGCCGGGTCGCCAGGGGTACGTCGTACCGGGCGAACGCCTGCGCGGCGGCGCCGAGCAGCAGCGCCGGGTCCTGCGCGGTGCCGGAGTCGAGCCGCCAGACGGCCACCCGCAGCAGGTCGTCGCGCCGGCGGGCCCCCACCGCCTCCAGCAGCTCGGCCAGGCGGGCCTGCAGGCGGCGGGTGCGGCTGACGGGGCAGCGGCGGCGCATCATCTCCCCGTAGAGCGGGTGCGCCAGCCGCACGTCGATCCGGCGGTCGTTGTGCTTTACCGCGATCAGCCCGCGCTCCTCGGCGGTCTCCACGTCGGCCGGCTCCACCGCCTGGTCGAGCAGGTGCAGCCCGAGCGGCTCGCCGAAGGCGACCAGCTCCAGCACCGCCCGCACCCCCGGCGTGAGCCGCCCGATGCGGGTGTCGATGAGGTCGGTGAGGCTGGGGGCCAGCGCCGGCCGCCCGGTCCACCGCCAGACGCCGTACGTGCGGGTCAGCTCGTCGGCCGGCGCGGCCATGACCAGCTCGCGCAGCAGCAGCGGGTTGCCGCCGGAGAGCCGCCACAGCCGGTCGGCGGAGCCCGCGTCGACGGGGCCGCCGAGGATGGCGGCGAGCAGCCCGACGGTGTCGGAGCGCCCCAGCGGGGCCAGCTCCACGTGGTCGACCAGGCCGTCGGTCCACAGTGCCCGGATGGGCAGCGGCAGTTGCTCGCCGTCGCGCAGCGTCCCGATCACCGTGGTGTTCTCGGCGCGGGCGACCAGGTGCACCAGCGCGGCCGAGGGCGGGTCGAGCAGGTGCGCGTCGTCGACGGCCAGCACGATGCGACGCCCGGCGGCCTGCTGTTGCAGCTGGCCGACCGCCCAGCGCAGCACGCCGGCGGGGGAGAGCCCCTGCGGCGGCTCGGCGGGAAGCACCTGGACCATGCCGCCGAAGGGCAGGGCAGCGGTGGTGGCGCTGGCCGAGACCGACCAGACGGCGTGCCCGTCGGCGGGGACGGCGGCGAGCGCCTCGCGCAGCAGCCGGCTCTTGCCGACCCCGGCGGAGCCGCTGAGGAAGAGCCCGCGTTCGGCCGCGCCGGTCGCCGCGACCAGCAGGTGGTCGAGCTCGGCGCGGCGGCCGACGAAGTCCCACCGACTCATCCGGGCAGCATATCGACCGTCATCCGTCCGTGCGGGCACCGTCACGCGGAGAAGTTGAGTAACCTGTCGATTACCGGTGAGTATCCGACGGGCGCGGTCGGGCTGTCCCAAAGGCGTAATCTTCCCGCATCCGGGTGCCACCGCCGGATGATCCACGCGGCCAGGTCCCCCGCGGCCGCCCGCACCGGGAGGCCGCTGATGAAGCCGGGCCCTCTCCCCGGGGTCGACGTGCCCGACGAGCCGGGCGGTCCCGCCGCCCCGCCGCGCCGCGCCCCGCTGCCCACCCGGCTCGGGGTCACCGAGCCGCCGGCGGGCGAGCCCATCGCCGTGGTCGCCGCCGGCCCGGCCGGCGCCGCGCGCCGGGACGTGCTCGCCGCCCTGCTGGGGCTCGCCCCGGAGCGGCTCGCCGTGCCACCCGGGAGCTGGCTGCTGGTCGACCACGCCCGGGTGTCGACGCGGGCCGCGTACGTGCCGGGCTACCGGCAGCCGCACGCGTACGCGCCGGACGGCTCGGCGGCGGGCCCGGCGCTGGCCCGACCGCCGCGCCGGGTCGAGCTGACCGTCGCCGAGCCGCTGCTGCGGCGCTTCGCCGTGGTCGACACGCCCGACACCGGGACCCTCGGCCTCGCCGGCGGGCGGCTGCTGCTCGACGCGGTCGGCCGGGCCGGGGCGTTGCTCTTCGTGATCGCCGCCGACCAGGCGTTCACCGCCGCCGAGCGGCACCTGTTGGCCGAGGTCGCCGGCTCGTCGGCAGAGGTCTTCGTCGTCGTCACCCCGGGGCTGTCGGGCTGGGCCGCGCCGCCCGCGCCGGCTGACTCGCCCGAGCCGCCCGGGCCGCCCGAGCTGGCTGAGCTGGCCGGGCCGTCCGAGCTGGCCGGGCCGGTGGATCCGGCCGGGGCGGTGGTCGCCGCGCACCGCGCCGCGCTGCTCGCCGCCGTGCCCGGGCTGGCCCGGGCGCGGTGGCACCCGGCCCGCCCGGACGACATCGATGCGCTGCGCCGGGCCATCGTGGGGTGGGCCGCCGACGAGGGGCTGCGCCGGGGCAGCGCCCAGCCGCCGGAGCCGCCCGGCGCGCACGACCGGGTGCCGGTGCTGCCCGGCGCGGAGGCGACCGACTGGGCCGGGCAGCTCGAGCGGCAGGCCCGCTCCTGCGCCCAGCGGATCCGGCAGGACGTCGCCCTGGAGCTGGCCGACACGCACCTGCGGGTGGTGCAGGAGATCGTCTTCGGGGTCGGGTGCGCGGGGCTGCCGCAACTGCTCGACCGGGAGCTGGAGGCGCTCTCCCTGCTCGCCACCGCCCTGTGCGACCGGGCTGTGCGGGGCATCTGCGACGACGCCGCCGAGCGGGTCCTCGGCGGCCCGGTCTCCGACGGCGTACGGCGGCGGATCGTCGAGGCCGTGCGGTTCGGGCTCGACGACCATTCGGCGGGCCGGGGCCTCGACCGGGTGCTGCTGGTCACCAGCACCGCCGCGGTGGCGGAGCTGGCCGGCCTCGGCGCGGCCGACGCGCTGCGCGGCTACCCGGGCGCGGAGCGCGCCGAGGTGCTCCCGCCGGTCGCCGTGGCGCTCTCCGGCCCGTGCTGGCAGCGCTGGCGCGGCCCCGGCAACGACGACCCGGGCGGTGCCCGGGCCTGGGCGCAGCGGGCGCTGCGCGAGGTCGAGCTGGAGCTGACCCGGGAGGTGTCCCGGCGGTTCGAGGCGGTCCGCCTCTCGCTCGCCACGGTGCTGGCCGATGCCCTCGACCACGGCATCCTGCTCGCCTGACGGCGGGCCCGCCGCGCGGCGGCGGTGCCCGGCCGGGCCGGCCCGGTGCGCCGGCCCGGCGGCCGATCCGGGCCCGTCCGGCGTTCCGGTTCATCGCTTCCCCGCGACCGGTGGCACGATGGGGGGCATGGCGGCTCCGCAGGTTGCGCCGGTCGAGACCCCGGACACCGAAGAGGTGCCGGTCTCCGACCGGCCATGGGTGACGATCGTGTGGGACGACCCGGTCAACCTGATGTCGTACGTGACCTGGGTCTTCCAGAAGCTGTTCGGCTACAGCCGGGAGAGGGCCGAGAAGCTCATGCTGGACGTGCACCACAAGGGGCGGGCGGTGGTCTCCAGCGGGGCCCGGGAGCGGATGGAGCACGACGCGGCGCAGCTGCACGCGTACGGGCTGTGGGCCACGGTGGAGAGGTCGTGAGCATGTTCCGTCGCCGGGGCGAGCGATACGTCGCCACGCTGGCCGTTGACGAGGTCCGGGTGCTGCGCAAGGTGGCCTCCGAGGTGGTGGGGCTGCTCACCGAGGGCTTCGACCACACCGACCCGGTGGTCGGCCGGCTCTTCCCCGAGGTCTACCCGGACGACTCGGCGGGCACGGCGGAGTTCCGCAAGTACACCGAGGGCGACCTGAAGACCGGCAAGATCGACCAGGCCGGGGCGATCCTCGCCGCGCTGCCCGACTCCGCCGGTGGAGAGGTGCAGCTCGACGCCGAGGCGGCCGAGGCGTGGCTGCGGGCCCTCAACGACGCCCGCCTCGCGATGGGCGTCCGGCTGGAGATCAAGGACGGCACGGACCTGGGCGCGGAGCTGGACGAGGCGGTCGCCGCCGACCCGTCGTCGAGCCGGGTGTTCCAGCTTTCGGTCTACGCCTATCTCGGCTATCTCCAGGAATCCCTGCTCAACGCCATGATCGACTGACCGTGACCCGTGCCACCTCGCTGCGGGCGTCGGCGAGGGGCTAGGCTGGGCGGCGTGCTGAGCATCGACCGGTCGATCATCGACGCGATCGTCGCCCACGCGCGTCGGGACCACCCGGACGAGGCGTGCGGCGTGGTCGCCGGTCCCGCCGGCAGTGACACCCCGACCCGGCACATCCCCATGGAGAACGCCGCCCGCTCCATGACGTTCTACGAGTTCGACTCGATGGAGCACCTGCGGGTGTGGCGGGAGATGGACGACCGTGACGAGGAGCCGGTGGTGATCTACCACTCGCACACCGCCACGGAGGCCTACCCCTCCCGCACCGACATCTCCTTCGCCGGCGAGCCGGGGGCGCACTACCTGCTCGTCTCCACCCGCGAGCCCGACACCGAGGAGATCCGCTCCTTCCGGATCGTCGACGGCGTGGTGACCGAGGAGCCGGTGGAGATCGTGGACGCCGCCGTGGACCCGCACGCCGTCCAGTCCTACATGTTCGGGCAGAGCCCGGCGACGGTCGACTACGAGTGTTCCGACCGCTGACCCAGCGGCCCCGCGACATTCCCTCTCTTCCCGTCACCGTGCAGACCGCACACCCGAACAAGGAGTACGAGACACCATGGCCATCGAGGTTCGCATCCCTACCATCCTGCGCACGTACACCGGCGGCGCGAAGGTCGTCGAGGGCGCCGGCGACACCCTGGGCGACCTGCTGACCGACCTGGACTCCCGGCACGGCGGCCTGCGGGCCCGCCTGGTCACCGACGCCGGCGCGCTGCACCGGTTCGTCAACGTCTACGTCAACGACGAGGACGTCCGCTTCCTCGGCGCGCTCGACGCCAAGCTCAACGACGGCGACAGCGTCACCATCCTGCCGGCCGTGGCCGGCGGCGCGTTCGGCTTCGCGGCGGCGGCGGCGATCGCCTCGCACAGCGCCGCGGCGGCGGTCGTTCCGCCTTCGGTGACCCCGCGCGCCGTCGTCCGCTGAGGCGGCCGGCGATGGCGCGCTACGACAGCCTGCTGGACGCCTGCGGCGGCACGCCCCTGGTGGGGCTGCCGCGGCTGTCGCCGGTGGTGCCCGAGGGGGCACCGCCGGTGCGGCTGTGGGCGAAGCTGGAGGACCGGAACCCGACCGGCAGCATCAAGGACCGGGCGGCCCTGTTCATGGTCCGCCGGGCGGAGTCCGACGGCAGGCTGCGCCCCGGCGACACGATCCTGGAGCCGACCAGCGGCAACACCGGCATCTCCCTGGCCATGGTGGCCAAGCTGCGGGGCTACCGGCTGGTCTGCGTCATGCCGGAGAACGTCTCGACCGAGCGGGTCCAGCTGCTCCGGATGTACGGCGCGGAGATCATCTTCTCGCCGGCCGCCGGCGGCTCGAACCAGGCCGTCGCCACCGCCAAGCAGATCTCCGCCGAGCACCCCGACTGGGTGATGCTCTACCAGTACGGCAACGAGGCGAACGCCCGGGCGCACTTCGAGACCACCGGCCCGGAGCTGCTCCAGGACCTGCCCACGATCACCCACTTCGTGGCGGGGCTGGGCACCACCGGCACGCTCATGGGCACCGGCCGCTACCTGCGGGAGAAGGTCGACGGCATCCAGATCGTCGCCGCCGAGCCGCGCTACGGCGAGCTGGTCTACGGGCTGCGCAACATCGACGAGGGCTACGTCCCGGAGCTCTACGACGCCACGGTGCTGACCCGGCGGTTCTCCGTCGGCACCCGGGACGCCGTGCTGCGCACGCGGCAGCTCGTCGAGGTGGAGGGGATCTTCGCGGGCTTCTCCACCGGGGCGATCCTGCACGCCGCCCTCGCGGTGGCGCACGAGGCGGTCCGCGACGGCCGCCGCGCCGACGTCGCGTTCGTGGTCTGCGACGGCGGCTGGAAATACCTGAGCACCGGCGCGTACGGCGGCACCCTCGCCGACGCCGAGGAGGCCCTGGAAGGGCAGCTCTGGGCGTGACGACGGGCCAGCCGACGGGCCCGACGGGGCGCTGACGGGCGTGTCGACGCTGACGGGCCGTGACCGGGTGACCGGCGCGGCCCGTTCGTCGTCACTGACCCGGAGGCGGGCCGGGGGTGTCACGTTCGTGACAACTTCCAGCAGATGATTCTTGCCCCGGGGTGCGTCAGCGTAGGCTGCGCAGCGTGTCGTACGCGTCGGTAAAGATCATCGACGGAGCGGCGGCCGACGTGACGACTACGGTATGTGACAGCGGGACGACTCCATGAGACTGACCGTCCTCGGCTGTGCCGGGAGCTTTCCCGGACCAGACTCCCCGTGCTCGGCCTACCTGGTCGAGGCCGAGGGTTTCCGGCTGCTGGTCGACTTCGGCTCCGGCGCGCTCTCCACCCTCCAGCGCTACGCCGGGCTGCACGCCCCGGACGCCATCCTCCTCACCCACCTGCACTGCGACCACATGCTCGACGCCGCCTCGTACGTGGTGGTGCGGCGGTACGCCCCGGACGGCCCGTACCCGGCCCTGCCCGTCTACGCCCCCTCCGGCGCACCGGACCGGCTCGCCCTGGCCTACGGCCAGGAGGACAGCACCGTCGAGGACGTCTACCAGTTCTACGGCCTCCAGCCCGGCACCTTCCCGATCGGCCCGTTCACCGTCACCGTCGACCGGATGAACCACCCGATCGAGACGTACGGCGTGCGGCTGGAGCACGACGGCCGGGTGCTCTGCTACTCCTCCGACACCGCGCCCTGCGAGGCGCTGCTGCGGCTGGCCCAGGACGCCGACCTCTTCCTCTGCGAGGCCAGCTATCTCGACGGGGTGGAGAACCCGCCGGACCTGCACCTGACCGGCCGGGAGGCCGGCGAGGCGGCCACCAAGGCCGGCGTGGGGCGGCTGCTGCTGACCCACCTGGTCGCCGCGTGGGGCAGCGAGGCGCTCACCGTCGAGGCGGCCGGCACGGCGTACGACGGGCCGCTGGAAGTGGTCCGCGCGGGCGCCTGCTACGACGTCTGACCCGCCGGGCGGCACCGCCGCCGGGTTGTGCCGTACTGTTCGCCGGGCCGTCAGCGGCCCGTCGCCTGGCGCATCCGTGCCGCCCGCACGGTGAGGCCATGCGGATCGCCATCGTGACCGAGTCGTTTCCCCCGGACGTCAACGGCGTGGCGCACTCCGTCGTGCGCAGCGCCGAGCACCTGCTGCACCGGGGGCACCAGCCGCTGGTCATCGCGCCCGCCCCGCCGGCCGCGCGCCGGGCGGCGGCCGACCGCCAGCCGTACCCCGTGGTGCGTATCCCGAGCGTGCCGCTGCCCCGCTACCGGGGGTTCCGGCTCGGGGTGCCCGGCGGGCGGCTCGCGGAGGCGCTGCTGGCCCACCGGCCGGACGTGGTGCACCTCGCCAGCCCGTTCGTGCTGGGGGCCCGCGCCGCCACCCTGGCCGCCCGGCACGGGCTGCCCACCGTCGCCGTCTACCAGACCGACGTCGCCGCGTA
Source organism: Micromonospora sp. NBRC 110038 (assembly GCF_020884815.1). Lineage (NCBI taxonomy): Bacteria > Bacillati > Actinomycetota > Actinomycetes > Micromonosporales > Micromonosporaceae > Micromonospora > Micromonospora sp. NBRC 110038. Next base: position 521,090 of record NZ_BBOL01000001.1, read on the forward strand.
CGCCCGCGCGTACCGGGTCGGCTGGGGTGAGGCGGCGGCCTGGCGTCGGCTCCGGGAGATCCACAACGCGGCCGGGCGGACCCTCGCCCCGTCCACCCGGGCCGCCGCCGACCTCATCGCCAACGGCGTCGAGCGGATCTGGCTGTGGCGGCGCGGCGTCGACGCGGAGCGCTTCCGGCCGGACCACCGCTGCCCGGCGCTGCGCCGGTCGCTCGCCCCGGACGGCCGGGTCCTCGTCGGGTACGTCGGCCGGCTGGCCCCGGAGAAGCGGGTGGACCTGCTCGCGGCCACCGCGCGGCTGCCCGGAGTGCGCGTGGTGGTGGCCGGCGACGGCCCGGCCCGCCGGCACCTCGAACGGGCCCTGCCCGGGGTGACCTTCCTCGGCGTGCAGCAGGGCGCGGCGCTGGCCCGCCTCTACGCCAGCCTCGACGTGTTCGTGCACACCGGGCCGCACGAGACCTTCGGCCAGACGATCCAGGAGGCGGCGGCCAGCGGGGTGCCGGTCGTCGCACCCGCCAGCGGCGGCCCGGTGGACCTCGTCCAGCCCGGCGTCACCGGCCTGCTGGTGTCGCCCGGCGACCCGGTGGCGCTGGCCGACGCCGTCGCGGAACTGGCCGCCGACCCCGCCCGTCGGGCCGCGTACGGGGCCGCCGCGCGGGCCCTCGTCGCGCGGCGGAGCTGGTCGGCCGTCGGCGACGAGCTGATCGGCCACTACCGGGCGGTGCGGTCCGCCGGGGAGCCGGCCGGCGTCCTGCCGGCCGCCTGGATGTAAGGAAGGGCCCCTGTTAACGCACTCTGTAGTACAGGGTGCCCTCCTAACCGCTGGGCCGGCGAGCGCGCCGATCCGGCGTGCGCCGACGCGAGCGCGCAGGGCGGGACCCGCGGCGGACCCGTCCGCCGCACCGCATAGGGTGCAGGGATGGCGCGACCTGACGGGCGGCGGCCCGACCAACTCCGACCGGTGACCCTGAGCCGGGGCTGGAGCACCCACCCGGAGGGCTCCGTGCTCGTCGAGTTCGGCGGGACGCGGGTGCTCTGCACCGCCAGCGTCACCGAGGGGGTGCCCCGTTGGCGCAAGGGCTCCGGGCTCGGCTGGGTGACCGCCGAGTACGCGATGCTGCCCCGCGCCACGAACACCCGCTCCGACCGGGAGAGCGTCCGGGGCAAGGTCGGCGGGCGCACCCACGAGATCTCCCGGCTGATCGGCCGCAGCCTGCGGGCCGCCATCGACCTCAAGGCCCTCGGCGAGAACTCCGTCGTCCTCGACTGCGACGTGCTCCAGGCCGACGGCGGCACCCGCACCGCGGCCATCACCGGGGCGTACGTGGCGCTGCACGACGCGGTGACCTGGCTGGCCGCCCGCAAGGCGCTGGCCGGCAAGCCGGAGAAGGTGATGCACCGCTCCGTCGCCGCCGTCAGCGTCGGCGTGATCGCCGGCGAGGCCCGGCTGGACCTCTGCTACGAAGAGGACGTGGCCGCCGAGGTCGACATGAACGTGGTCTGCACCGGGACCGGCGAGTTCGTCGAGGTGCAGGGCACGGGCGAGTCCGGCGTCTTCGCCCGCGACCAGCTCGACGCCCTGCTCGACCTGGCCGTCGCCGGCTGCGCGGAGTTGGCCGAGGCCCAGCGGAAGGCACTGTCATGACGAAGGTTCTGCTCGCCACCCGTAACCGCAAGAAGCTCGTCGAGCTGCAGCGGATCCTCGACGGCGCGCTCGGCGCGCACCGGGTCGCCCTGCTCGGCCTCGACGACGTCGAGGAATACCCGGAGCTGCCCGAGACCGGCCTGACCTTCGGCGAGAACGCGCTGATCAAGGCGCGGGAGGGCTGCCGGCGCACGGGCCTGCCGACCATCGCCGACGACTCCGGCCTCGCCGTGGACGCGCTCAACGGCATGCCGGGGGTGTTCAGCGCCCGCTGGTCCGGCAAGCACGGTGACGACCGGGCCAACCTGGAGCTGGTGCTGGACCAGATCGCCGACCTGCCCGACGAGCACCGGGGCGCGTCCTTCGTCTGCACGGTGGCCCTGGTGCTGCCCGGCGGCAAGGAGCACCTGGTCGACGGCCGCCAGGCCGGTCGGCTGCTGCGCGCGCCGCGCGGCGAGGGCGGCTTCGGGTACGACCCGATCTTCCTCGGCGACGGCCAGGACCGCACCAACGCGGAGCTGACCCCGCAGGAAAAGGACGCGATCAGCCACCGGGGCAAGGCGCTGCGCGAGCTGGCGAAGCTGGTCGCGAAGGTGCTGCCGCCGGCGGCCTGACGGCGGGGCGGGCGGCGGTCGGCCGGGTGGCGACGTGCCTGGTGTGCTGACGGGCTTCGCCGTCATCGGCGCCGTCATCGGCGTCGGCTACCTGGTGGGCCGCCTCGGCGTGCTCGGGCCGGGGGCGTCCACCGTGCTGTCCCGGGTGGCGTTCTTCGTCGCGACCCCGGCACTGCTGTTCGACACGGTCGCCCACGCCGACCTGCGCGAGGTCTTCTCGGCCGCCTTGGTCGTCACGGTCGCGGGCACCGCCGTCGTGGCGACGGTGTTCGTGCTGGTCGCGCGGCTGCTGTGGCGGCGTCCGACGGCGGAGGCCACGATCGGGGCGCTCACGTCGTCGTACGTGAACGCGGCGAACATCGGCATCCCCGTCGCGGTCTACGTCCTTGGCGACGCGTCGTTCATCGCGCCGGTCATCATGTTCCAGCTCGTCGTGATGGCACCGGTCGCCTTCGCCGTGCTGGACACGGCGGTCGGCGGTCGGCGGTCGGTGGCCCGGTCGGTGGTCGCGCCGCTGGCCAATCCGGTCACGGTGGGCTGCGCCCTGGGCCTGGCCGTCAACCTGACCGGCTGGCTGCCGCCGGAGCCCGTGCTGCGGCCGGTGGAGCTGGTGGCGGCGATGGCCGTGCCCGCCGCCCTGCTGTCGTACGGGCTGTCGCTGCACGGCGCGCCCCGGCCCGGCTCCGGGGACACCGGGCGGGACGTGTGGCTGGCCGTCGCGCTGAAGACCCTGGCCCAGCCCGTCGTCGCGTACCTCGTGGCGCGGCACGCGCTGGGGCTGCCGCAGCCGACGGTGCTGGCCTGCACTGTCACGGCCGCGTTGCCGACCGCGCAGAACGTCTTCGTCTACGCGGTCCGCTACGACCGGGGCGTCGTGCTGGCCCGGGACGCGGTGCTGCTGTCCACCGTGGCGGCGGTGCCGGTCCTGATCGGCGTGGCGATCCTCGGGAGCTGAGGCGGCGCGGGGCGGGGGCGGGGCGCTGGGCGGGCGGGATGGGACGGCGGGCCGCCGGGCGGGACGGCGACGCTCAGCCCAGCGGGCCGATCTGCCGCTCGATCGCCGCCCGCAGCTCCGGCCCGGCCACCACGGCGCGGGCGGCCTCCATCAGCGGGGCGAGGAAGACGTCCGGCCCCGGCTCACCGGCGGCCCCGCCGAGCGCCGCGAGGGCCGCCCGCCCGGCCGGGGACGGCGTGAGCGGGGCGCGCAGCTGGAGGCCCCGCACGGCGGCCAGCAGCTCCACGGCGAGCAGGCTCGTCAGGTTGTCCAGCACGGTGCGCAGCTTCTTGGTCGCCGCCCAGCCCATCGACACGTGGTCCTCCTGCATGCCGCTGGTCGGCAGGGAGTCCACCGAGGCGGGCGCGGCGAGCCGGCGGTTCTCCGCGACGATCCCGGCGGCCGTGTACTGGGCGATCATCAGCCCCGAGTTGACCCCGGCGTCGGGGGAGAGGAACGCCGGCAGGTCCCGGTTGCGGGTGACGTCGAGCAGCCGGTCCACCCGCCGTTCGGCGATCGCCCCGACCTCGGCGGCGGCGATGGCCAGGAAGTCGGCGGCGAAGCCGAGCGGCGCGCCGTGGAAGTTGCCGGTCGACTCGACCCGGCCGTCGGGCAGCACCACCGGGTTGTCCACCACGGACACCAGCTCCCGGTCGGCCACCGCCCGCACGAAGTCGAGCGTGTCGCGGGCCGCCCCGGCCACCTGCGGCGCGCAGCGCATCGAGTACGCGTCCTGCACGGCGTGCGCCAGGTCGTCGCGGTGCGAGTCCATCACGGCGGAGTCCTGGAGCAGCCGGTGGATGTTCGCGGCCGACACGGACTGGCCGGGGTGCGGCCGGATCGCGTGCAGCTCCGGCAGGAACGGCCGCTCCGAGCCGAGCATCGCCTCGATGGCCAGCGCCGCCGTCACGTCGGCCATGGTGAACAGGTGGGCCGCGTCGCGGATCGCCAGCAGCAGCATGCCGAGCATGCCGTCGGTGCCGTTGATCAGCGCCAGCCCCTCCTTCGCGGCCAGCTCGACCGGGGCCAGCCCGGCCGCGTCCAGGGCCTCGGCGGCGGGCAGCCGCTCGCCGGCCGGGCCGAGCACCCAGCCCTCGCCGAGCAGCACCAGCGCGCAGTGCGCGAGCGGGGCCAGGTCGCCGGACGCGCCGAGCGACCCGTGCTCCGGCACCCACGGGGTGACGTCGGCGTTGAGCAGGTCGACCAGGGCCTCGGCGACGAGCGGGCGGACCCCGGAGCGGCCCAGCGCCAGCGAGCGGACCCGCAGCAGCATCATCGCCCGGACCACCTCGCGCGGCATCGGCGCGCCCACCCCGGCGGCGTGCGAGCGGATCAGCGCGTGCTGCAGCTCGGCCCGCCGATCGGGGGCGACGAACGTGTTGGCCAGGGCCCCGAACCCGGTGGAGACGCCGTACACGGGGCGGCCGGCGGCCTCGATGCCGTCCACGATGGACCGGCTGGTGGCCATCGCCGCCACGGTGGACGGGTCGAGGACGACCTTCGCGGCGCCGCGCGCCACGGCGAGCACGTCGGCGGGGGAGACCCCGGTGGGCTGGACGGTCACGATCGACATTGCGGCACTCCGTTGTGCAGGACCTGGCGGATCAGGGGAACACCGGGCCGGTAGGCCAGGTGCAGGTGGGACGGGGCGTCGAGGACGATCAGGTCGGCCCGCGCGCCGGGCCGCAGCACCCCGACGTCGTCGCGGCGCAGCGCCCGCGCGCCCCCGGCGGTCGCGGCCCACACGGCCTCCGCCGGGGTCATCCGCATCTCGCGTACGGCGAGCGCGACGCAGAACGGCATCGACGAGGTGTACGACGACCCGGGGTTGCAGTCCGTCGCGAGTGCCACGGTCACGCCCGCGTCGAGCAGCCGCCGCGCGTCCGGGTACGGCGACCGGGTGGAGAACTCCGCCCCCGGCAGCAGGGTGGCCACGGTCGTCGAGCCGGCGAGCGCGTCGACGTCGGCGTCGGACAGGTGGGTGCAGTGGTCGACGCTGGCCGCGCCCAACTCGACGCCGAGCTGCACCCCCGGGCCGGGGCCGAGCTGGTTGGCGTGCAGCCGCACCCCGAGCCCGGCGGCCTGCCCGACGGTGAGGATCGCCCGCGCGTGGTCGGCGTCGAACGCGCCCCGCTCGCAGAACACGTCGACCCAGCGGGCGTACGGCGCGGCGGCGGCGAGCATCGGCCCGCAGACCAGGCCCACGTAGTCGTCGGGGCGGCCCGCGTACTCGGCGGGGACGACGTGCGCGCCGAGGAACGTGGTCTCGCCGGTCACCTCGGCGGCGATCCGCAGCGACCGGGCCTCGTCGGCGACGGTGAGGCCGTACCCGCTCTTGGTCTCGATCGTGGTGGTGCCCTGCCGCATCGCCTCGCCGACCAGCCGGCGCACGGTGGCCCGCAGTTGGCCGTCGGAGGCGGCGCGGGTCGCGCCGACCGTGGTGCGGATGCCGCCGCCCGTGTACGGCTCGCCGGCCATCCGGGCGGCGAACTCGGCGGCCCGGTCCCCGGCGAAGACCAGGTGGGCGTGGCTGTCCACGAAGCCCGGCAGGACCGCGCCGCCCTGCGCGTCGATGCGGCGGTCGGCGGCGGGCGCGTAGCGCGCCGGCCCGACCCAGGCGACCCGCCCGTCCTCGATCAGCACGGCGGCGTCGCGGCGCAGGCCGAGCGGGCCGCCGTCGCCGGTGCCGGCGACGTTGGTGACCAGCTCGCCGATGTCGTCGACCAGCAGGCTGCCGATCACCGGGTCACCGCCCCGATGGCGGCGTGCAGCTCGGCGGGCACGTCCACGGTGAGGTGCCGCCCGTCGGCGACGACCTGCCGGCCGTCGACGACCACCGAGGCGACGTCGGCGGCGGTCGCCGCGAAGAACGCACCGACGGGCGGCACCCCGGCGGTGCGGGCGCTGTCCAGGCGCACGGTCACCAGGTCGGCGCGGGCCCCGACGGCGAGCCGGCCGGCGTCGGCCCAGCCCAGCGCGGCGTGCCCGGCGGCGGTCGCGGCGGTCAGCAGCTCCGCCGGGGCGAAGTGCCCCCGGCGGCGGGTGCGCAGCCGCTCGTCCAGCTCCACCGCCCGCGCCTCCTCGAACGGGTCGACGACGGCGTGGCTGTCGCTGCCCAGGCTCAGGGCGACGCCCGTGTCGGCGAGCCGCCGCGCCGGCCCGATGCCGTCGGCCAGGTCCCGTTCGGTGGTCGGGCAGAGGCAGACGCCGGTGCCGGCGTCGCCGAGCAGCGTCACGTCGGCGCTGGTGAGGTGGGTGGCGTGCACGGCGGTCGTGGCCGGGGTGAGCGCCCCCCGGTCGGCCAGCAGCCGGGTCGGGGTGACCCCGTGCGCGGCCCGGCAGGCGTCGTTCTCGGCCGGCTGCTCGGACAGGTGCACGTGCAGCGGCACCCCCTCGTTGCGGGCGGCGAAGGTGGCTATCTGGTCGGCCGGCACCGCCCGCACCGAGTGCAGCGCCGCCCCGATCCGGGCGTGCGGCGCGGCGGCCAGCCGGTCGTGCCGGTCGGACCACCCGTCGACGTCGCCGTCGCCGAAGCGCCGCTGTGGGCCGGCGAGCGGCGCGCCGTCCACGGTGGCGGTCAGGTAGAGCGTGTCGAGCAGGGTGAGCCGGACGCCGGCCTGGGCGGCGGCCTCGATCAGGGCCGCGCCCATCGCGTTCGGGTCGGCGTAGCGGGTGCCGTCGGGGCCGTGGTGCAGGTAGTGGAACTCGCCGACGCAGGTGAACCCGGCGAGGGCCATCTCGGCGTACGCGGCGCGGGCCAGGGCCAGGTAGCTGTCCGGGTCGAGGCGGGCGGCCACCTCGTACATCCGGTCGCGCCAGCTCCAGAAGTCGCCCCGCCCGCCCGGCCCGCCGTCCGTGCCCTGGGTGCGCCCGCGTAGGGCGCGGTGGAACGCGTGCGAGTGGGCGTTGGCCAGGCCTGGCAGGGTCAGCCCGGGCAGCCGTACGGCGTCGGCCAGCACCTCGACCCCGGCGGTGGGCGCGCCGCCGGCCGACAGCGGGGTGACGGCGGTGATCCGGCCGCCGTCGGCCTCGATCAGCACGTCGGCGGTGGGCCCGGGCCGGTCGGGCAGCCACGCGTGTTCGGCGAGCCAGCGGGTGGCGGTCATCGGCGCGGCTCCCCGGTCATCGGCACGTCAGCTCCGCCAGCACCCGGGCCAGGGCGGTGACCCCGGCGGCGCAGTCGGCGTCGGTGGCCGCCTCGGCGGGGGAGTGCGACACCCCGGTCGGGTTGCGCACGAACAGCATCGCCGTGGGCAGGTGCCCGGCGAGGATGCCCGCGTCGTGGCCCGCCCCGGTGGGCAGCACCGGCGCGTCGAGCAGCGCGGCGAGCCGCCCGCCGAGGTCGCCGTCGAAGCCGACCAGCGGGGTCGCCGACTCCTCGGTCACCGTCACCTCCGTGCCGTCGCGCCCGGCCCGCTCGGCGGCCTTCGCGCGGACCGCCTCGACCAGGCCGGCGACGGTCTCCGGGTCGGCGGCGCGGGCGTCCAGCCAGCCGGTCACCCGCGCCGGGATCGCGTTGGTGGCGTTCGGCTCGACCCGGACCCGGCCCACCGTGGCGTGCGCGCCGCGCAGCCGGGCCTCCTTGTTGGCCGCGAGCACCGTGAACGCGTACGTGAGCATGGGGTCGCGGCGGTCGGCCATCCGGGTCGTACCGGCGTGGTTGCCCTCGCCGTGGAAGTCGAAGCGCCAGCGGCCGTGCGGCCAGATGGCGCTGGCGACCGCGACGGGCGCGCCCTGGTCGACCAGCGCGCGGCCCTGCTCGACGTGCAGCTCCACGAAGCACGACCAGCCGCCGAGCAGGTCGGGGCGGGGGCCCGCCGGCCGGTCGCCCAGCGCCTCGGCCAGGCTCACCCCGTCGGCGTCGCGCAGCCCGGCCGCGCGGTCGGCGTCGAGCGCGCCGGTGAGCAGCCTCGACCCCAGGCAGGGTACGCCGAACCGGGCCCCCTCCTCCTCGGCGAACGCGGCCACCACGAGGGGCCGGGACGGGGTGACGCCCGCGGCGCGCAGCTCGTCCACGGCGAGGAACGCGCTGACGATGCCGAGCGGCCCGTCGTACGCGCCGCCGTGCGGCACCGAGTCGAAGTGGCTGCCGGTCAGCACCGCCCCGGGCGCGGCGGGCTCGCCCCAGCGGGCGAAGAGGTTGCCGTTGCCGTCCACGGTCACCGGCATGCCCCGGCGGTCGGCCTGCGCCCGGAACCAGTCGCGCAGCGCCAGCTCGGGGGTCGTGAACGCGTACCGCAGGTAGCCGCCGCTGCCGGCGTCGCGGCCGATCGGCGCGATCTCGTCCCACAGCTCGCGGAACCGGCGTTCGTTGCCGTGGTGGTGGTTAGGAGGGGGCCCTTCACCTGCGGGATGCGTCAACAAGGGGCCCCTCCTTGCGCCTCGGCCATCGGGACGCGGACGCCGGTGCGGGCGGCGACCTCGCGGGCGGCGTCGTAGCCGGCGTCGACGTGCCGGATGACGCCCATCGCCGGGTCGTTGGTGAGCACCCGCTCGATCTTCTGCCCGGCCAGGGCGGTGCCGTCGGCGACGCAGACCTGGCCGGCGTGGAGGGACCGGCCGATGCCGACCCCGCCGCCGTGGTGGATGGACACCCAGGACGCCCCGCTGGCCGTGTTGACCAGCGCGTTGAGCAGCGGCCAGTCGGCGATCGCGTCGGAGCCGTCGGCCATCGCCTCGGTCTCCCGGTAGGGGCTGGCGACGCTGCCGCAGTCGAGGTGGTCGCGGCCGATCACCACCGGCGCGGACAGCTCGCCGGAGGCGACCATCTCGTTGAACCGCACCCCGGCGCGGTCGCGCTCGCCGTAGCCGAGCCAGCAGATCCGCGCCGGCAGGCCCTGGAACGCGACCCGCTCGCCGGCCAGCCGGATCCACCGGGCCAGCGACTCGTTCTCGGGGAACAGGTCGAGGATCGCCCGGTCGGTGGCGGCGATGTCGGCCGGGTCGCCGGAGAGCGCCGCCCAGCGGAACGGGCCCTTGCCCGCGCAGAACAGCGGCCGGATGTACGCGGGCACGAAGCCCGGGAAGTCGAACGCCCGCTCGTACCCGCCGAGGCGCGCCTCGCCCCGGATCGAGTTGCCGTAGTCGAAGACCTCCGCGCCGGCGTCGAGGAAGCCGACCATCGCCTCGACGTGTTTGGCCATCGACGCCCGCGCCCGGTCGGTGAACTCGGCCGGCTTCGCCTTCGCGTAGTCGGGCGCGTCGGCCAGCTCCACCCCCTCCGGCACGTACGACAGCGGGTCGTGCGCGCTGGTCTGGTCGGTGACGACGTCGATCGCCACGCCCCGGCGCAGCAGCTCGGGGAAGACCGTGGCCGCGTTGCCGACGACGCCGACCGACAGCGCCCGGCGGTCCCGCTTCGCGGCGAGCACCCGGTCGAGAGCGTCGTCGAGGGAGTCGGCGACCTCGTCGAGGTAGCGGTCGCGCACCCGGCGGTCCAGCCGGGACCGGTCGACGTCGACGATCAGGCACGCGCCGCCGTTCATGGTGACCGCGAGGGGCTGCGCCCCGCCCATCCCGCCGCAGCCGGCGGTGAGCGTCAGCGTGCCGGCGAGGGTGCCGCCTCCGTGCTGCTGCCCGTCGCCGCGGGCGCCGGCGAACTTCGCGGCGACGGCCGCGAACGTCTCGTAGGTGCCCTGGAGGATGCCCTGGGTGCCGATGTAGATCCACGAACCGGCCGTCATCTGCCCGTACATGGTCAGGCCGAGGGACTCCAGGCGGCGGAACTCCGGCCAGGTGGCCCAGTCGCCGACCAGGTTGGAGTTGGCCAGGAGCACCCGGGGGGCCCACTCGTGGGTGCGCAGCACCCCGACCGGTCGGCCGGACTGCACCAGCATCGTCTCGTCGTCGCGCAGGTCGGTGAGCGTGCGCACCAGCGCGTGGTACGACGGCCAGTCCCGCGCCGCCCGCCCGGTGCCGCCGTAGACGACCAGGTCGTCGGGGCGCTCGGCCACCTCCGGGTCGAGGTTGTTCATCAGCATCCGCAGGGCGGCCTCCTGCGGCCACCCCCGGGCGGTGAGCGCGGCCCCCCGGGCGGCGCGGACGGGCTGGGGCATCTCGTCTCTCCTCTCAGCCGAGGAACAACTGGCGGCGGGCGGCGGAGGACTCGAACGCCTCCAGCCGGCGTTGGGTCTCGGCGGGGGCGGCGTCGCAGATGGCCGACAGGACCACCATCGCCAGGGTCATCGGTGCGGTGTGCAGGTCGAACACGAGGTCGGTGCCGACGGCGGCCGGGAGCACCACCTCGGCGTGCTCGGTCGCGGGGCTGACCGGTGAGTCGGTGATCGCCACCACCGTCAGCCCGGCGGCCCGCGCCTCGGCCAGCGCGTCGAGGGTCTCCCGGGGGTAGCGGGGCAGCACGAAGGCCAGCAGGGCGGTCGCGCCGGCCGCCGCGGCCTGCTCCAGGCGGTCGGCGAGCAGGCTGCCGCCGTCGTCGAGCACCCGCACGTCGGGGTGCACCTTCGCGGCGAAGAACGCGAAGTACGCCGCCAGCGGCGCGGCGGCCCGCAGCCCGAGCACCGGCAGGGGGCGGCTCGCGGCGAGCAGCTTGCCGACGGCGGCGATCCGGTCGGTGTCGGCGAGCTCGCCGGCCAGCCGCTCCAGGTTGGCCACCTCGGTGCCGACGGCGCGTTGCAGCTCGTTGCCGCCGCCGGAGGGCTCGCCGGCGCCGGCGGCGCCGGTCAGCTCCCGCAGCCGGCGGCGCAGCGCCGGGTAGCCGTCGTGGCCGAGCGCCACGGCGAACCGGGTCACCGACGGCTGGCTGACGCCGGCCAGCTCGGCCACCTCGGCCGCCGACAGGTACGCCGCCGCGGCGGCGTGCTGCACCAGGCTGTGCGCGATGCGCCGCTGCGTCGGGGTGAGCCGGACGCCCTGGAAGAGGTCGAGCACCCGGTCGGCGGACGCCCCGACCGTGCCTCCTTCATTCATGTCTCGACCCTATGCATGAAAACTTTCAGGGGCAACCCCGCGACGGCCTCCCGCGTCGTGCCGCCTCGGTACTATCCGCACGGCGGGTGAACAGAGGAGTGGGGCATGCAGCCGGAAGGTCCGTACAGGTTCACCGAGGCGTCGGGCGTCTGCCAGGTCGGCAGCGCCTGGTGGGCGGTGGACAGTCAGGACCGGCTGCTGACCGTCGCCGTGCTGGAGGGCGCCGCCGCCGCCGACCAGCCCTGGCGGGAGGCGTTCACCAACGCGGCGGACACCCTCGCGCAGACCCCGGGCGGCCCCCGCTACGTCAACGCCGACTTCGCCGCCGCCCGCCCCTGGGTGGCCTATCCGGCCGAGGTGGAGAACGCCGCCGACAAGCTCTTCGGGCTGCTCGGCATGCCGCTGCGCTCGCCCCACCTGGAGCCCGTCGGCGACCCGGCCACCCGGGCGATGCCGGCGACCACCCCGGTCGCCCCGGCCACCCCGACCTCGGGCGTGCCCAGCTCGGCCGTGCCCGCCTCCGGCCAGCCCGCCTCGGGTATCCCCGCCTCGGGCGTCCCGATCTCGGGCCCGCCCGGCTCGGGGATCCCCAGCTCCGGGGTGCCCGTGTCCGGTGCGCCCAGCTCGGGGGCGCCGCCGGTCTGGGCGGCGCACGCCACCGGTTCGCCGGTCGTCGCGACCCCACCGGCGGACCCGCCGGCCGCCCACCCCGGGCCCGCCGACCCCGGGCCGCCGCACGACCCGTTCGCGTCGCCCGCCCGGCGCATCCAGCCGTCCCCGCCGTCCCGCCCGCGCACCGGGCTGCGGCTCGGCGTCGCGGCGCTGGCCCTGGCCGTGCTCGCCGCAGGCGGCGGGCTCGCCGTCTGGGCCGTCACCCGGGGCGCGGACGCGCCGCCGCCGGCCGGCCCCGCCGGGGCGTTCCCGACCGCCACCCCCGCCGCCGGCTTCCGCCCGTGGAGCCAGGCGGCCCCCTACAGCGCGCAGGAACGGGCGCTCGCCACCGCCGCGCCGGGGCTCGTCTTCGTCGAGGCCGTCTTCAACGGATACCTGCGCGACGGGCGGACCGGGGCGCTGCTCAACCCGACGCCCGTCACGTTCCAGCGGCGGTGCAGCGGCTTCGTGGTCGACCCCGCCGGGCACGTGCTCACCAACGGCCAGTGCGTCGCCCCCGACGAGCCGGTCGCCCGGGAGCGGGCCCTCTACACCCTCGGCCGGATCCTCGTCGCCGGGAAGAAGCTCACCTCGGGCGCGCTCGACGGCTGGGTCCGGTCGCGGACGGCCGGCACCCGGTTCACCGGCAAGGAGCCGGACCGCCCCCCGTCGAGCCAGGTCTTCGTGCAGCTCAACCAGGCCACCGGCGGGCTGACCGGCACCCCCGCGATCGCCGGCGAGGTGGTCCGCACCCGCGCCGCCGACGCCGGGGACCTCGCCCTGGTCAAGGTCGCCCGGCCCGACCTGCCCGGCGTCGAGCTGGGCGACGCCGCCGCGCTGACGCCGGGCGGCGTGGTGGTGGTCGCCGGCTACCACACCGTCGACGCCGACTTCCGCGACGCCACCTACACGCTGCGCTCGAAGACCGTGCAGGTCACCGCCACCGACACCGGCCAGGGCACCGTGCCGCTGTTCCGGATCGGCGACGACATCGGCATCTACTCCCACGGCGGCGTCGCCCTCGACCCGGCCGGCCGGGTCGTCGGCGTGCTCACCAACGACCGGTCCGGGGCGGGCGGGGCCAACCGGGCCGTCGTGCCGGTCACCGCCGCCCGGGAGCTGCTCGCCGAGGCCGGGGTCGCGCCCACGCTCGGCGACGCCGACCGGCTCTACCGGCGCGGGCTCGACGCGTACTTCACCGGACGGGACGCCACGGCGGTGTCCCAACTGGACGCCGTCGCCCGGGGCGGCAACGGCAACGAACTGGCCGAGGCGTACCGGCGGAGCGCGGCCGACCGGCAGCAGCTCACGGCGGCGGCACCGGAGCAGTCCAACCTGCCCACGGTGCTCTTCTCGGGGCTCGGCGGCGCACTGCTCGCCGCGCTCGCGATCGGCGTGGTGCTGCTGGCGAGGCGCCGATCGCGCCGCTGAACCGCCGCAGCGCCGGGTGCGCTCCAGGCCCGCCGCGCCGCCGTGCCGGCCGCGCCCCGTGCCGTCGCGCCAGGGCGGTCAGCGGGTCGAGGCGTCCCGGCCCCACGCGCCGCGCGGGTGGCGGCGGGCGCGCAGCGCGGCGGCGAGCGTGACGGCCACGTAGACCACGGCGGCCGGCGCGAGCCAGGGGCGGGGCAGCACCACGTCGCGCAGCCAGGACGACGGGACCGACGGCCGGATCCCGGCATGCGAGGCGCGCAGCATGGCGTTGCCGGCCCGCACCCGGGCCAGCGTGCGGACCAGGTCCCGCAGCGTCCGGGGGGTCTGCACGAGCGACGCCACCGCCGACACCTCGCGCTTCTCGGCCGAGGCGAACCGGGAGTCCAGGAAGAGGTCGTCGGCGATCTCCGCCGGGAACCGGTCGAAGCGCTCCCGTCCCGCCGCCGACACGCCCAGCACACCCCGGCCGAACAGCGCGTCCGCGAAGATCGGCAACCGGGTGTTGATCGCGTAGTAGGCGCGCACCAGCAGCGGCCGGCCGGTGGTGACCATCTCCCGGCGGGGCGTCACGGCCAGCGGCGGGTCCACCGGGGCGGTCAGCGCGGCGGCCATCGCCCGCAGCGCGCCGGGGCCGAGGACCACGTCGGCGTCCAGATAGAACCGGGGGAAGCCGCGCACCACCGCGTCCCCGGCGTTCAGCGCGCCCGCCTTGCCCGCCTCGGCCAGCTCCACCACCCGTACGCCGGGCCGCGCGGCGGCCACCCGCGCCGTGTCGTCGGTGCAGCCGTTGGCCACCACGACGACGTCCAGCTCGACGCCGGCGTCGGTGCCCGCGTCGGCGAGCAGCGCGTCCAGGCAGCCGCCGATGACGTTCGCCTCGTCGTGGGCGGCGATCACCACACCGATCGGGCCGGGGCGGGGTGGGGGGCTCGACACGGCTGACCAGCTTGCCGGACGGGACACCGCGCCGCAAGGCGGGGTCGCGTCGCCCGCGCGCCCCGCCGGACGGCCGTGGGGTCAGCGGGCGGGGCCCCCGCGTTGGTATCGTCCTGGTGTTTTGCTCCTTACCGACGGTTGGACAAGGTGGACAGTCCCGCGCCGCTCACCGCCCCCGGCACCCGGCTTCGGGGCGGCGCGCCGGAGCGGCTCGACCGGGCCGCCGGTCACCTCGCCACCGCCGCGCTGGCGCTGATCGCGGTCAAGCCCCTGCTCGACATCGGCGAGCGGGACGCGGGCGGCGGCGTCGACCTGGGCGTCCTACTCAGCGCCGTCGGGGCGGGCTGCATGCTGGCGGCCCTCGCGGCGGCGGTGCTCGCGGCCCGCCGGCTGCCGCCGCGCCCCGTGCAGGCGATGCTGCTCGCCCTCGCCCTGCTGCTGGTCGTCTCCGGGTTCAGCTACCTGGCGGCCGGACCGCGCGCCGACCTGCTGGCCCTGTTCGACATCCGCCGCTACCCCATCTACGGCCCGCGGCTCGACCCCGCCACGGCGATCCCCGCCGAGGCGGTGCGCCTGCTGGTCAGCTTCGCCCCCGTGGCGCTGATCGGGATGGCGCTGATGCGCCCGGCCCGGTTCCCCGTCCGCCGCCTGGCCGTGGTGGCGGCCGTCGTGCTGGCCGGCGCGGTCGTCCACTGCGCGCTGGCCTGGCTCCAGGTCGCCGGCGTCGTGCCCTACTCGTTCTACTTCGAGCTGCCGGGCCAGAAGATCGGCCGGGCGTCGGGGGGCTACTACCACCCGATGTCGCTCGGCCGGCTGCTGATGTTCTCGGTCTTCCTCTGCTATGTGCTCGGCGACCGGCTGGGGCTGCCCGGCGGCCGGCTGCGCCTGACCCCGCTGCGCCGGTACGCGCTGGTCGGCCTCTTCGTGGCCACCGGCGCGGTGTCGCTGCACCGGCTCACCATCGGCTGCCTGCTGGTGATCGTGGCCGCCTTCGAGGCGCGGCGGCTGGGGGCCCTGCGGGCCACGCTGCGCACCCGCGTCGGCCGGCGGCGGGTCGTGGCCGTGGCCGCCGGCCTGGTCGCGGCCGGCGGGGTCGCCGTCGCGCTCGCGGGCGACGCCGTCCGGGAACGGGCCGGGGTGGCGCTGACCGAGGTCGGCTCGCTGGACGTGCGCTCCGACACGTTCATGCACGGCCGGGGTGCCATCTGGAACGACGTCGCCCGCGTCCTGCACCGGTCCACGCCGGACGTCTGGCTCTTCGGGTTCGGCTACGAGCCGTGGGACATGCACAACGACCTGCTGCGCGTCCTCGTCGTCTGGGGCGTCGTCGGCCTCGTCGCGGTCGTCGGGATCGTCGCCGGCCTCTACGTCGTCGTCCGGCGGCGGTGCGTCGATCCGGCGCAGCGCTGGGCGCTCGGCGTGCTGTACGCGGTCTTCGTGCTCTTCGGGCTCACGCAGAAGCCGATGGCGTACCCGTACTTCATGTGGCTGTTCCTCTTCGGGCAGCTGGTGATCCTGTCGCTGGGCGGCGCGCCGGGCGCGCCGTCGGGCGACGACACGGTCACGGCCGATGTCGAACGGGGGGAGGAGGGGCGGCTCGATGAGGCATCCACTGCCGGCGTCCGTCCAGGGTGAGCAGGACGCGGACGGGGCACCGCACGCGGGCGACGACGCGGCCGTGGTGCCGACGTTCTCGGTCTGCATCGTGGTCCGCGACCGCGCCGAACTGCTGGTCGACGCCGTGCGCAGCGTGCTCGCCAACCATCACCGCGACTTCGAGCTGGTCGTCGTCGACGACGGCTCGGCCGTCCCGGTCACCCGGGTCCTGGCGGAGGCGGGCGTGTCCGCCGACCGGCGGGTCCGGGTGCTCAGCCTGCCGCCGAGCGGCATCGCCCGGGCCCGCAACGTCGCCCTGCGCGCCGCGACCGGCCGGTACATCACGGTGCTGGACTCCGACGACGAGCTCTCCGCCGACGCGTTGGGCCGGCTGCACGACCTGCTCACCGCCACCGGCGGCGGCTGGGTCTACGTCGACTACCACGAGGTGCGCGGCGACGCCTCCCGGCGCATCCGGCTGCCCGAGTACGCCTCGGCGCGCACCATGCTGCTGGGCGTGCTGACCCGCCCCCGGCTGCCGTTCAAGCACTCCGGCACCACCATCGACCGGCGGGTGCTGGAGCACATCGGCGGGTACGACGAGAGCTTCCGGCTCTTCGAGGACGTGGAGCTGATGCTGCGGGCGCTGCGCGCCGGCGTGCACCCCCGGCACCTGCCCCACCCGGTGGTCCGGTTCCGCCGGCACGACGGCAACATCACCCGGGGCCGCCTCGGCGGGCTGGTCTTCTGGTTCCGGCTGGTCGACATGTACCGCCCGTCGCGGGCACCCGGCGTGGCGCTGGGCATCAAGGCGCTGCGCACCCTCAGCGAGACGGGCAAGTGGCTTGTCAGCCTCGGCCGTTGACTCGGGGCGCGGCGGAGAGCCGCAGCGCGGGCGGGAGCCGGATTCCGGCCCCGGGCCGCACCCGAAGCCCGGGGGCGGTCGGGCGGCCACCATGCTGGCCCAGGTCGGCCTGCTGGGGCTGAGTCAGGCCGGCGTCACCGTCGCCGCGTTCGGCAGCCAGGTGCTGCTCGCCCGCACGCTCACCCGGGAGGACTTCGGCTCGTTCACCGCCGTGCTGGCCGTGGTGTCGTTGACCGCCCCGGTGGCCGTCTTCGGCGTGTCCGAGCTGTGGTTGCAGGTGTTCGGGCAGGAGGGCGCGCGGGCGTACCGCTGGGTGGGGCCGTCGCTGCGGCTGGCCTGCGCGGCCTGCGCGGCGCTGCTGCTCGGCGTGCTGGCCTGGAGCGTCGCCGAGCTGCCCGACACCACGGCGGCGGCGGTGCGGGCCCTGCTCGCCACCGTCGTGGTGGCCCAGGCGGCGCTCGCCCTGGCCGGTTCGGTGCGGCAGCTGCGCGGCGACTACCGAGGGCTGTCCGCCCTCCAGCTGGCCCCCCACCTGGGCCGGGTGCTGGTCACCGCGGCGGTCTGGGCGGCCGGGCTGTCGGTCGTCGCCGCGGCGGCCGGGTACGCGGTCGTCGCCGTGGCGACGGTCGCCGCCTGCCTGCTGGCCTCCCGCGAGTTCCGGCGCGGCGCGATGCCGCTGGAGGGCCACCCGGCCCCCGCCGCCCCCGCCGCCCGGTCCGGGGACGTCGATGCCGGCCCCCGGCCGGGCGAGCTGCTGGGGGCGGCCACCCCGTACGTGCTCGGCAACGTCTGCTACCTGCTCGGCATCCACTTCGGCACGGTGCTCGCCGCCGAGCTGCTCGGCGGGGCGGAGGCGGCCCTGCTCGCCGTGCCGATGGCCGTGCTCACCGCCGTCTACCTGGTCCCCCGGGTCGTCTACCAGCAGTACCTGCTGGGCAAGCTGCACCGGTGGGCCGGCTCGGACGCCGAGGCGGTGCTGTTGGCGTACCGCTGGGGCAGCGCCGGGATGGTCGCGCTCGGCGCGGTCGTCGCGGCGGCGGTGGCGGTCGGCGGCCTGGTGGCCCTGCCGCTGGTGTTCGGCCCGGCATACCGCGACGCCGCGCCGGTGCTGGCGGTGCTGGCGCTGGCGGTGCCGTTCCGGTTCGGCGGCGCCGCCGTGGCCGCGCTGCTGACCAGCGGCGGGCTGCTGCGCCGCAAGGTGGTGTACCAGGCCGCGGGCGCCGTGGTGCTGCTGGCGGCGCTGGCGGTGGCCGTCCCGGTGTGGGGCGTGCGCGGTGCCGCCGGGGCGACCGTGCTGGCGGAGGCGGTACTCTGCTGCCTGCTCTGGGTCGCCGCCCGGCGGGGCGTCGTGGGCGACGCCCCGCTGCCCACCTGGCGCGACCTGCGCAGGCGCCTGAGCAGGGAGGCTCCCCGTGCGTCCTGAACCGGCACCCACCCGTCCCGCGCCGGCCGCCGTGGCCCGCCGGCCCCTGGTCGTCGGCTACTACGGCATGGAGAACGTCGGCGACAACGCGTTCTGCGTCGTCATGGACTGGGCGACGCGGGTCTACTGGGGAGCCGAGGAGCCCGTCTTCGCCGCGCCGCCCATGGTGGACCTGCCGCCGGAGCGCACCGGCATGGACCCGCGCTGGTACCGCTCGCGCGGCACCGCCGACCGGGCCGGCTGGGTGCTCAACAAGGCCGCCCTGCTGCGCCGTTCCACCATGCTGGTCTTCGGCGGCGGGTCGGTGTTCCGCGAGATGGGGCCGCTGAGCGAGAAGAAGGTCTTCTCGCTCTTCTCCGGGGTGTCCGGGCACCCGATGGCCGCCGTCGGGGTCTCCGTCGGCCCGTTCGTCTCCGCCGCCTCCGAGCGCCGGTTGCTGCGCGTCCTGCGCCGGGTCGCCTTCATCGGCGTACGCGACATCGCCTCCGCCGAGGTCCTCGAACGGGCCGGCTACCCGGGCGTGCTGGTGCCCGCCGGTGACCTCGCCGGCCTGCTGCCCGAGGCGCTCGGCGAGCCGGTCCCGCCGCGCCGGCCGCGCCCCACCGGCCGGGCCCGCCTCGGCGTGACCCTGCTCGGCGTCGACCACGAGGCCGCCGACGCCGACGTGCGCCGCCGCGAGGACGCCCTGGTCGAGGGGGTACGCACGCTGGTGCGCGCCGAGCCCGTCGACGTCACCGTGTTCGTGTTCAACACCCACCCGCTGCACGGCGACGAGCGGGTCGGCGAGCGGCTGCGGGCCGCCGTCGCCGGGCACTGCGACGTGCGGGTCGTCACCGCCCGCGACGGCGTGCGGGCCTGCTGGGACGAGATGAAGCGCTGCGACCTCGGGCTGCACATGCGGCTGCACGGGGCCGTCTTCGCCTACCTGGCGGGGGTACCGTTCACGCTCGTGCCGTACCAGCAGAAGTGCGACGACTTCCTCGACGAGATCGGGCAGCCGGCGGCGCTGCGCACGCCCCGGGTGCCCGGCGACGCGGCGGCGGTGACCCGCACGCTGACCGGCCTGCTCACCACCGAGGAGGTGCCGGAGCTGCCCCGCGCGATCTACGCCGAGCGCGCCCGGCGCAACTTCACAGCCGCCCCCTGGGCCCGTGGGTGACGGCGGCCGGAGCCTCGATCGGGCGTCGCTGCCCCACCCTGACGACGCCGGGGCCGTGGCCGGCGCGCCCACCCGGCCCCGGCCGGTTCCGGCGGTGACCCGGCCGCGCCCGCTCACCGCCGCCGGCCTGCTGGTGGCGGCGGCGCTGGTCGTCGCCACCGTGCTGCTCGCCGGCATGGCCGCCGTCGGCACCGGCCGCGCCGGGGACCCGGGCGGGGCCGGGGCAGCCCGGTCCGCCCCGGCCTACACCCCGTCGGCGGCCGGCACGCTGCGCGGCCTCGCCCCGGCCGGGACGCTGATCGGCACGGCCGTCGACCCGAGGGGCCTCAACCTCGACCCCGCCTACCCGGGGGTCCTCGCCGCCGAGTTCAACGCGGTCACCGCCGAGAACGCGATGAAGTGGCGCAACCTGGAGCCCTCGCCCGGCGTGTACGCGTGGGCCGGCGGCGACCAGATCGTCGACCTGGCCCGCCGCAACGGCCAGGCCGTCTACGGGCACACCCTGGTCTGGCACAACGACGTGCCGGACTGGGTGTCCCCGGACTGGCCGGCGCAGCGGCTGCGGGAGGTGCTGCGCCGGCACGTGACCGCCGTCGTCGCGCACTACCGGGGCCGGGTGTGGGCCTGGGACGTGGTCAACGAGGTGCTCGCCGAGGACGGCTCCCTGCGCGACACCCTCTGGCTGCGCAAGCTCGGCCCCGGCTACGTCGCCGACGCGTTCCGCTGGGCCCGGCAGGCCGACCCCGACGCCAGGCTGTTCGTCAACGAGTACGGCACCGAGGGGCGGACCGCGAAGGCCGACGCGCTGCTGGACCTGGTGCGGCGGCTGCGGGCCGACGGCGTGCCGGTCGACGGGGTGGGCTTCCAGGGGCACCTGGACGCCGAGCGTCCGCCCGAGGACGTCCGGGGCAACCTGCGCCGCTTCGCCGCGCTGGGCGTGCGCGTCGCCGTCACCGAGCTGGACGTGCGGGTGCGGCTCCCCGCGACGGCGGAGGGGCTGCGCCGCCAGGCGGCTGTCTACCGGGAGGTGCTGCGCGCCTGCCTGGACGTGGCCGCCTGCGCATCGGTCACCGTGTGGGGCTTCACCGACGCCCGCAGCTGGATCCCCGGCTATCACGTCGGCTTCGGCGCGGCCTGCCTCTTCGACGCCGACTTCCGGCCGAAGCCGGCCCACGCGGCGCTGCTCGACGAGCTGGTGGCCCGGCGGCGCACCGGCGGCTGACGCCGCGCGGGACGTGGGCCGCCGACGGTCAGTCCCACCAGAACGACCAGCTCTGCATGCCCCGGATCTCCTCCGCGTACGCGGCCAGCGAGCCGCTGCCCTGCCGGACGTTGTCGGGGCAGAAGGCGAGGTGCTCGGCGGCGACCCGCAGGGCGTGCTCGGGCGTGGTGGGCGGGGCGGCCACGCTGAGGTGGAGGGTGTCGAAGCCGACCCCGACCACCAGCGCGCCGAAGCGCTCCGCCCAGCTGCGCAGCACCGCCGTGAGCTGGCCACCGGCGTCGAGGTGGTGCACCGGCCCCGTCCAGCCGGTGGCGGCCGGCGCGTCCGCGCCGCCGGCGGCCGGCACCAGCCCCAGCCGGGTCTCCCCGAGGTATTCGGTGTCGCTGAGCAGGAAGTCCACCAGGTCGTCGGCGACGTCGCCGGCCGGCTCCCCCGGCTCGCCGGACGCGGCCAGGCCGGGCCAGTGCCGGCCGAACGGGGCGGTGGCCTCGGCCAGCTCGGGGTCGTCGTCCTCGGACACGCAGCCGTCCCACCAGTGCGCCAGCAGCTCCGCCGGGTCGTGGCCGCCCCGTGGCGGCCGGCGGGCCGGGGCCACCTCCCCGTCGACCCAGGGGCGGTGCGGCTGGCCGCCCAGGCCGCTCAGCAGCAGCGGCCACAGCCCCGTGCCGGGGTGGTTGCGCCGGAACTGCGCCCACATCTCGGGCTCGGCCGCAGCGTCGCTCAGCCAGTAGCGCGGCGGCCCGCCCGCCTGCGGCGTGATCAGGCGGCCGGGGGGCAGCTTTCCGGCGGGCAGCGCGGCCAGCAGCCGGGGCAGGTCGTCGGGCATGGGCGGCAGCCTACGGACCGGGTCCGACGTTCCCCGGCCCCGGCGGCGCGACCGGGGCGGAGCCGGTCAGGACGGGGTGCCGCGCAGGTAGGCCAGGACGGCCAGCACCCGGCGGTTGGTGTCGTCGCTGGGCGGCAGGTCGAGCTTGGCCAGGATGTTGCCGACGTGCTTGCCGACCGCCGCCTCGGTGACGTGCAGCCGCGCGGCGATCGCCGCGTTGGAGTGCCCCTCGGCGACGAGCGCGAGGACCGCACGTTCCCGGGCGGTCAGGGCGGCCAGCGGGTCGCGCGGGCGGTGCAGCAGGTGCCGGACCACGTCGGGGTCGATGGCGGTGCCGCCGTCGACGACCCGGCGCAGGGTCCCGGCGAACTCGGTGACGTCGGCCACCCGGTCCTTGAGCAGGTATCCCACCCGCCGGCCGTCGCCGCTGTCGAGCAGCGCCGACGCGTACTCGGACTGCACGTACTGGCTGAGCACCACGACGGCGAGCCCGGGACGGCCGCCCCGGAGGGCGACCGCCGCGCGCAGCCCGTCGTCGCGGTGGTGCGGCGGCATCCGGATGTCGGTGACGAGCAGGTCCGGCCGGTGGGCCTCGACCGCGTCCCGCAGGGCCGGAGCGGAGCCGACGGCGGCGACCACCTCGAAGCCGAACCGGCCCAGCAGGGCGACGAGGCCCTCCCGGAGCAGGACCTCGTCCTCGGCGAGCACGACGCGGGTCACGGTCGGCACGGCAGCTCCACCCGGACCAGGGTGGGTCCGCCGGCCGGGCTGGCCAGCAGCAGCCGCCCGTCGGCCGCCGCGACCCGGTCGGCGAGGCCGGTCAGCCCGGTTCCCCGGGCCGGGTCCGCGCCGCCCCGGCCGTCGTCCTCGACCTCGACGACGAGGTGCCGGTCGGTCTGGGTGAGCCGCACCTCGGCGTGGGCCGCGTCGGCGTGCGAGGCGACGTTGGCCAGCGCCTCGGACACCACGTAGTAGGCGGTGGTCTCGACCGGCTCCGGGACCGGCCGGGGCAGGTCGGCGTGCACGTCCACTCCGATGGCGGCCTCGCCGGCCAGTTGCCGGGCGGCGCCGGCCAGGCCGAGCTCGGTGAGCTGCTGCGGGCGGATGCCCTGGGCGATCTGCCGCAGCGTGACCATCAGCTCCTTGGCCTGCTCGTGCGCCACGGCCAGCGGCCGGGCGGCCGGCGAGTCGTCGGGTACGTCGAGCCGGGCCAGTCCGAGCTGGACGGTGAGGCTGGTCAGCCGGGGCTGCGCCCCGTCGTGCACGTCGCGTTCGATGCGGCGGCGTTCCGCCTCGTACGCGTCGACGAGGCGGGCCCGGGAGCGGGTGACCTCGCGCAGCGCCGCCGGCTCGGCGGGCGGGCCGGCGAGCAGCCGGCGGGCGACCGTGGCCTGGCCGGCGACGAGCAGCCCGGCCAGATACCAGAGCACGGGCAGGAACAGGGCGGCCCCGATCGCGTACGGCACCGCCTCGCGGGGCGTGTCGACCGTCGTCCACACCACGACGACGTCGTTCGTGCCGTCGACCAGCCAAGGGCTGGCCAGGAGGGTGAGGTCGAGCAGGGCCAGCACCGCGAACGTCCAGTACGCCGCCGGCACCACCGCGCCCAGCCAGCAGGCGTACGCCACCTCCCGCCAGGCGGCGGCGTCGGTGTACCGGGCGGCCAGGGTGCCCACGACGTCGCCGGAGAACGGCCGCCGGGCGGGCAGCGGGCGGGAGTCGACCACGCCGAGGCGCCACCGCTCGAACCCGGCCACCGGGGCGCTCACCAGCGGGGCCACGGCAGCCAGGGCCAGCCCCGCCACGGCGAGGAAGACGACGACGGGCAGCTCGACCGGGCGACCCTGGCGGACCGCGTTGAGCACCGCCACCGCCGGGGCCACGACGACGCCGAGGCCGAGCGCCAGCACCCCGGCGACCGGCACGGTCGTGCCGGCGTAGGCCAGGGCCCGCCAGGGCCACCAGGAGACCAGGTATCCGGGGCGGCGCAGCGCCGCCGCCAGGTGCGGGGATCGGTTCGTCGTCATGCCGTCACGCTAGGGCGGCGGCAGCGGCCGACCCAGCCGGCTGGGTCCACTCCGAGGGTAGGCCCAGCCCCACCTTTTCCGGCCGGTCCACCCCTTCCGCCGGGGCGGTCACGAGCCGGCGGCGACGATCTCCTTGACGGCGTCGCGGCGGACGGCGTCGTAGAGGGTGCGCGCCCGGCGGTCGTCGGCGAAGACGACGCTCTCGCTGCCGACGGTGCCTGTGCCCCGGCTGGGCGAGGTGAAGAAGAACAGGTTGCCGCCGCGCAGCCCGCGCAGCTGGGTCGCCATGTCCAGCAGCGACATGCCCCGGTCGACGGAGACCGAATCCGACGTGGCCCGCACGAACGCGTTGAGCCGGCCGGGGTTGGCGAGGATGCCGCCGGACGCGGCCCGGTCGAGGATCGCCTTGATGACCTGCTGCTGGTGCCGGATCCGGGCGAAGTCGCCGTCGGCGAACTGCTTGCGCTGTCGGGCGTAGTCCAGCGCCGTCTCGCCGTCCATGAGCTGCGGCCCCTGCCGGAAGGTGCGGAACGGCGGGTGGATGGAGGTGAACGTCTTCTCCGAGGTGATCTCGACCCCGCCGAGGGCGTCGATGATCTCCCGGAACCCCGCGAAGTCGACAAGCACCACGTGGTCGATGCGGACGCCGGTGAACTGCTCCACCGTCCGCACCATCAGCGGCACCCCGCCCCAGGCGTACGCGGCGTTGATCTTCGCCTCCCGGCCGCCGTGCCGGCCGTCGGCCGAGCGGGGGACCGGGACCCAGGTGTCCCGGGGGATCGAGATCAGCTCCGCGCTCGACCGGTCCTTCGGCAGGTGCGCCACGATGATCGTGTCGGTGCGCGACCCCTGGGTGCCGTCCGGGTCCCGCGAGTCGCTGCCCAGGACCATGACGTTCAGCGCGCCCCGGGCCACCGCCGCCGGCCGCTCCTGCTCCGGCACCTCGGCGAACGCGTCGACCCGGTCGACGCCGCGCTCCACCGACCGCAGCCACAGCGCCCCGGCGACCGCGCCACCCGCGCCCAGCAGCACCACGGCGAGCAGCGCGACCAGCGCGATCCGCCCCCACCGGCGGCGCTTCGGGCGCGCCCCGGCACCCTCCGGCGTGGACGCTGCGGCGGGCGGGTCGGGCGGGCCGCCCGGGGTCGGTGCGGCCACCTGCTCGGGACGGGACATGGCGGCGATGCTATCGACGCGCCGCGCCCCGCACGTGCCCGTACCGGCCGGTCCGGGGCCGGGCGACCGTGAAGTTCGCCACCCGTTGTTTCCCCGGACCTGGTACAACCCTCCCGTGGACGCAACGAAGCTCCGGCGGGCCATCGCCCGCACCCGGCTCGCCCCGGTCGCCGCCTTCCCCAAGCGGCTCGCCCGGGTGGCCCGGCACGACGCCAAGGTGCTGCGCGCCTCCGCCCGCTGGCTGGTCACCTCCCGGGAGCACCACAACTACACGTACGAGCTGACCAAGCTGAGCCGGCACCACCTGTCCTGGTTCGTCAGCGTCGTCTGCGACGTGCCGGTGGGCCGGGTGCGTGGCTGGTTCGCCGAGATCGAGGGCGACGACGAGCTGCGCCGGCACATCGAGCGGGCCACCGCGGAGGCGTCCCGCCGGGGCCTGGCCGACCGCGAGGTCCGCTACGCGCGCCGGATCGGCTGGTACGCGATGGTCCGCGCCACCCGTCCCGCCCACGTCGTGGAGACCGGCGTCGACAAGGGGCTGGGCAGCTGCGTGCTGGCGGCGGCCCTGCTGCGCAACGCCGACGAGGGCCACCCCGGCCGGGTCACCTCGCTGGACATCAACCCCGAGGCCGGCTACCTGGCCCGCACCGCACCCTGGTCCGGGGTCGTCGACCTGGTGGTCGGGGACTCCGTCGCCTCGATCGGCGCGCTCGACCGGCCCGTCGACCTCTTCCTGCACGACAGCGACCACAGCCGTGCCCACGAGAAGCGCGAGTTCGACGCCGTCGAGCCGAAGCTGGCCCCCGGCGCGCTGCTGCTCACCGACAACGTCACCACCACCAACGTCCTCGCCGAGCACGCCGAACGCACCGGCCGGCGGTTCCTCGCCTACCGGGAGACCCCGGCCCGGCACTGGTATCCGGGCGACGGCATCGGGGCCGCCTGGTGACGCCCGGCGTCTTAGCTTTGGCTTAGCCGGCTTGTCCCCGACGCCGGGGGTCCGGCAGCATCGACCGGCGTGACCGACGGAAGCGCGCCCACGGACGCCCCCCATCCCGCCGGCGGCCCCGGCCGCCGCCGCGCCCCGCGTCCCGGCCGGTCCCGCTGGCTCGCCGCCGGTGGGGTGGCCGTCCTCGCCGGCGTCCTCGGCCTGACCCTCGCCCTGCGCGCCGGCGCCACCCCGGCCTGCGCCGCCCCGCCCGCCGCCGTCCCGCTCGGTGTCGCCGCGCCGGTCGCCGCCGCGCCGCCGGTCGGCGGGACCGTCCACAAGGGCAAGGCCACCTTCTACGACTCCAAAGGCGCCGGCGGCAACTGCTCCTACCCGAGCGCCCCGGCGAACCGGCTCTACGTGGCGCTCGGCCCGACGGAGTACGCCGCCGGCGCGGCCTGCGGTGGCCACCTCGACGTGACGGGCCCGAAGGGCACGGTCCGCGTCCTCGTCATGGACCAGTGCCCCGAGTGCGCGCCCGGTCACCTGGACCTCTCCCGCGAGGCGTTCGCGCGGATCGCCGACCCGGTGCAGGGCATCGTCTCCGTCAGCTACCGCGCGGTGGTCGACCCGCCGCTGCCCGGCCCGCTCACGTTCCGGATCAAGGAGGGCGCCTCGCGGTACTGGTTCGCCGTGCTGGTCGCCGACCACGGCAACCCGCTGCGCGCCGTGGAGGTGCGCCAGGGCGACTCGGGCGGGTGGCGGGCCGCCGCCCGGCAGGACTACAACTACTGGCTGATCGAGTCCGGTGCCGGCCCCGGCCCGTACTCGATCCGGGTCACCGACGTCTACGGCCACCGCGTCACGGCAGGCGGCATCCGGCTGGCACCCGGGCAGGTCCAGCGCGGCACGGTCAGGATGTACGGCGGCGGCGCGCCGGCCGGCGGCGGTCGACCGGCCGCCCGCTCGGCGTCGCCCCGGCCCAGCGCCTCGCCGACGCCCCGCGCGACGTCCCCGCGCCCGTCGCCGTCGGCCGCCCCGGCCTCATCCAGCCCGTCGGCCCCGGACGCGCCCGTCGTGCCGCTCGCCGCCGAAGCGCCCGCCGCCGGCTGCGGCAACTGACCCGGAGTCTCGTCGGCGTCCCCACCTGGCCGGGCGGGGATGTTGGCTGGCTCCGCTACCCGACACGCCGCCGCGATTGCACCGCAACCGGCCATTGATCGGACTACCGCGACGCCTTCCCAGGAGCGGGGCCGCCGGCGGTGAGGTCCAGCCACATCAGGATCTCGTCGCGGTCGTCGCCCGGGGCGACCCGCAGCGCCCCCGGCAGCCGGCCCACCTCCCGGTACCCGAGCCGCGTGTAGAACCGCTCCAGTCCCAGCCCGCCCCGCACGGTCACGTGCAGCGCCTCCCGGCCCAGCTTCCGGCCGAGCCGTTCCGCCTCCCGCATCAGCGCCGACCCGTACCCCCGGCCCTGCGTGCCCGGGTGCACCATCACCCGCTTCAGCACGCACCAGTGGGCCTTGAGGTCGAACCGGTTGTCGGCGAAGACCAGCACGGCCTGCGGCCGGTCACCGTCGTAGCCCACGAGCAGCCGGTCCGGGCCGCCGACGATGCCGGCGAATGTCGCCTCGGCGACGGGGCGGACGTCGGCCGCGGTGACCGGCGGCACGAAGCCGACCGCGCCGCCGGCGTTGGTGACGTCCACCCACAGGGCGACGATCTGTGCGCGCAGCTCGGCGGTGAGGTCGGGGTCGAGGACGAAACGCAGGCTCACGTCGCCATCCTGGCCCCGCCGTCACCCGCCGGCCGCACGATCGTGACACGCACAACAGCCGCACCAGGTGCCGGACGGGTTACTGGGGCCGGCGGGTCGCGACGGAGCCGGCCGGAGCATCGACCGACCCGTCGACCGCGATGACGCGCGTGATGGAACCCGTGGTGCGGGAGAGGGGACTCGAACCCCCACGTCCTCACGGACACAGGAACCTAAATCCTGCGTGTCTACCCAATTCCACCACTCCCGCCTGCCCGAGGAGTCTAGAGGGTTCGGCGTCCCTCGTGTTAGCACCGTCCGGCAGGCGGACCGCCCGGATCCCGCCCGGACTCAGGTGACCGGGACCGGCGCGCCGCCGCTGCCGCCGTGCGCCGGGTCGTGGGCGGGCGCGTTGATCTCGACCGGCGGCGGGAACCGCGTCACGAAGTCGCACAGCGTGACGTGGGTCGGCTTGATGGTGATCACCGCCATGTCGGTCGTGTGCGCGCGTTTCTGCTGCTCCCAGCCCGGGGCCAGGCTCTTGTCCGCGAACATCCGCCAGGACGCCTTGACGTGCACGTCCGGGACCCCGGGGTGGACCTCGATGGACGCCGTGCCGCGCACCAGCATGACGACGGGCGTGTAGTCGGAGACGGTCGGGCCGAGTTGCGCCGCGACCTTCCGCCGCACCTCCGCCGAGTACGTGTCGACGCTGAAGGAGACCTGCGGATGCGCCGCGATCGCCCGCACCTTGTACGCGGTCGTCGGGCTGGCGAACTGGAACGCCTCGCCGTTCCACAGGTACGCGACCGGCACCGTGCGCGGGTGACCGTCCAGGCCCACGTAGCCGAGCCGCATCGCGACCGGCGACTCCAGCAACGTCTGGGCCACCGGATCGGTGTTCACCAGGTGCACGATTTCGGCGTAGTCCACAGCTGCCCCTTCCCCGCGCGGATGCCGGCAGCCGTCCTCGTCCCGGTGCCCACGTGCGACGGGCCCGCGATCCCCGGCGTGACCGGCCGTAGTCTGATCGCTACCAGGAAAGTATCGACGGCGGGTGGCGCCCCGGCCATCTCGCTGCTTGCCGTTGTGACCCGACGTGCGGCGCGGGGCGTGGGGGTGTCGGGCCTCCGGCGGGGGCGTCGCCGGGTCACCCGGCCGCCGGGCTGCTCAGTCGAGGCCGAGGTCGCGGCGCAGCTTGGCGACGTGGCCGGTGGCCTTGACGTTGTAGAGCGCCCGCTCGATCTTGCCGTCGGGGTCGATGACGAAGGTGGACCGGATCACCCCGGTCACCGTGCGCCCGTAGGACTGCTTCTCGCCGTACGCGCCGTAGGCGGTGAGCACCGCCCGGTCGGTGTCGGCGACCAGCGGGAAGGTGATGGCGTCCCGCTCGCGGAACTTCGCCAGCTTCTCCGGCTTGTCCGGCGAGATGCCGACCACCTCGTAGCCGGCGGACCGGAGCGAGGCGAGCGAGTCGCGGAAGTCGCACGCCTGCTTGGTGCAGCCGGGGGTCATCGCGGCGGGGTAGGCGTACAGGATCACCGTCCGGCCGCGCAGGTCGGCCAGGGAGAGGGTCTCGCCGGTGTCGGTCGGCAGGCTGAACTCGGGCGCGGGGTCACCGGGGCTGAGGCGGGCTGGCGCGGTCATGGCCGAACCCTACCGCCGCCCCGGGCTGCCGGTCCGACGCCGCCCCGGGCTGCCGGTCCGACGCCGCCCCGGGCTGCCGGTCCGACGCCGCCCGCCATGTCGCCGACATCGCGGGATCCCGGGGTAGGTGATGGCCCCATGTCGCCGACATGGCGGGCGGGGCGCGCGCGGCGGCCCCGGCCCCGCGCGCGTCCCGGCCCCGCGCGGCGGTCCCGGCCGGGCGGTGATCAGCGCCTCGACGCTGTTGCCAGGGATTGGCAACAGCCCATCCATGGAAATAGGCTGGGCCGAGCCGGCGTGGACGCTCCCGCCGGGCCTCCGGGAGGTCGAGTGGAAACCCTGGCGATGCACATCTCCAACGGCATCGTGAACGGCCCGGTCGCCGCCGTCTTCGCCGCGTTCGCCCTGGCCGTGCTGACCCTCTGCGTGCTGCGCGGCCGGCGCGACCTCGACGACCGGCTCGCCCCGATGGCCGGGCTCGTCGCCGCGTTCATCTTCGCCGTCCAGATGCTCAACTTCCCGATCTTCACCGCCGGGGTGAGCGGCCACCTGCTCGGCGGCGCGCTCGCCGCGCTGCTGGTCGGCCCGTGGGTCGGCGCGCTCTGCGTGGCGGTCGTGCTGGTCGTGCAGGCGCTGGTCTTCGGCGACGGCGGGGTGGCGATGCTCGGCCTGAACGTCACCAACATGGCGGTCCTCGGCACCGCGGCGGCGTACCTGCTGATCGCCCTGCTGCTGCGGGTGCTGCCGCGCACCCCGGCCGGCCTCGCCGTGACGGCCTTCGTCTCGGCGCTGGTCAGCGTCGTGGTCGCGTCCCAGGGCTTCGTGCTCCAGTACTGGCTGGGCGGCACCACCGACCTGGGCGGCAACCTCGCCGGCCTGGCCGGCACGATGGCCGGCGTCCACCTGCTCATCGGCATCGGCGAGGGCCTGATCACCGCGACCACGGTGGTCACCGTCGCCAAGGTCCGCCCCGATCTGGTGTACGCGCTGCGCGCCCTCAGGCCGGCCGCGCCGGCTCCCGTCGTCCCGGTCGCCGGAGGTGCCCGATGAGCAAGCGTCCCTGGGGTTTCGTCGTCGGCGGGCTGCTGGTCGCCCTGCTGTTGGCGGGCGTGGTGAGCAACTACGCCTCCTCGCATCCCGACGGGCTGGACTCGTCGCTGCTCAAGGGCTGCACGGTCGACGCCGAGGGGGAGATCACGGGCGGCAGCTGCCCCGCCCAGCAGGAGCGCGACCACGAGCTGGCTGACAGCCCGCTGGCCGACTACGGCGTCCGCGGCCTCGACAACGACTTCCTCTCCACCGGGCTGTCCGGGGTGCTCGGCGTGCTGCTCACCTTCGCCGTGGGCGGCGGCGTCTTCTGGCTGCTGCGCCGCCGCGGCCCACAGCCGCCGACGGCCGACGTGTCCGGCGGCGAGCCGGCCGCCGACCGGCCGCAGGGCCGGGCCGCAGAGAGCCCGGCCGCCGACGCGTCGCGCGTCGCGCGGTCCCGGTAGGCGACCCGACGATGGGGGCCGGTCACGCGCACGTGCTCTACCGGGAGGCGACCTCCCCGGTGCACCGCCTGCCGCCGGAGGTGAAGATCGCCGCGATGGTGCTGTTCACCCTCGCCGTGGTGGCCACCCCCCGCACGGCGTTCTGGGCGTTCGGCGGGTACGCCCTGCTGGTCGCCGCCGTGGCCGCGCTGGCCCGGGTCGGGCCGGGCTGGCTGCTCAGCCGCGCGGCGATCGAGCTGCCGTTCGTGCTCTTCGCGGTCGCGCTGCCGTTCCTCGGTGCGGGCGAGCGGGTCGAGGTGGCCGGGCTGGCCCTGTCCGTCGACGGGCTGCTCGGCGGCTGGAACATCGTCGCGAAGGGCACGCTGGGGGTGCTCGCGTCGCTCCTGCTGGCCGCGACCACGACGACGCGGGACCTGATCGTCGGCCTGGACCGGCTGCGCTGCCCGCAGATCGTCACCCAGATCGCCACGTTCATGCTCCGCTACCTGGACGTGCTGGTCGGCGAGGCCCGCCGGATGCGGGTGGCCCGGGTCTCCCGGGGCGACGACCCGCGCTTCCTGTGGCAGCTGCGCGGCTTCGCCGCCGGGGTCGGCGCGCTGTTCCTGCGCGCGTTCGAGCGCGGGGAGCGGGTCTACCTGGCGATGCTGTCGCGCGGCTACTCCGGCCGGATGCCGGCGGTGTGGCAGGGCGCGGGCGCGGCGAGCGCGGGGCAGTGGCTGGTCGGGGCGACGGTGCCGCTGGTCGCGGCCGGGATCGCCGCGACCGCCGTCGCCCTGACATGATCGGGGACGTGCAGAACCCGGCTCCCCCCTCCCTGGACGTGCGCGGCGTCCGGTACGCGTACCCGGACGGGCACGTCGCCCTGCACGGGGTCGACCTGACCGTGGCGCGCGGCGAGCGGGTGGCGCTGCTCGGGCCCAACGGCGCGGGCAAGACGACGCTGGTGCTGCACCTCAACGGCATCCTCACCGCCGCCGAGGGCGCGGTGAGCGTCGGCGGGCTGACGGTGAGCCGCGACCGGGACACCCTCGCGGAGATCCGCCGCCGGGTCGGGATCGTCTTCCAGGACCCGGACGACCAGCTCTTCCTGCCCACGGTCGCCGAGGACGTGGCGTTCGGCCCGGCCAACCTGGGCCTGCGCGGGGCCGAGCTGGCCGCCCGGGTCGACGAGGCCCTCGCGGCGGTGGGGATGGGCGAGCACCGGGACCGGGCCCCGCACCACCTGTCGTTCGGGCAGCGCCGCCGGGTGGCGGTGGCCACCGTGCTGGCCATGCACCCGGAGATCCTGGTGCTGGACGAGCCGTCGTCCAACCTCGACCCGGCGGCCCGCCGGGAGCTGGCCGAGATCCTGCGTGGCCTGCCGGTGACCCTGCTGATGGTCACGCACGACCTGCCGTACGCGCTGGAGCTGTGCGACCGGTCGGTGATCCTCGACGGCGGGCGCATCGTCGCCGACGCCGACACCCGGGAGCTGCTGGCCGACCGGGAGCTGCTGGCGGCGCACCGCCTGGAGCTGCCCTACGGCTTCACCCCCTGACCGGCTCCGCCGGGGCGGGGACGGCCGGGTGGGCGGCGGCGCGGAGGCGGAGCAGGCCGGCCGCCGTGGCGCCGGCCCCCGTGGCCAGGATCAGGACGAGCAGGGTGCGGGCCAGCCCGCCGGGCCAGGGGAGCGGGGGGACCGAGCGGGCGAGGACGGCGACGTTGGTGACCCCGGCGAACAGGGCGAGGCACGCCCCGGCCAGCGCGAGGGCGAAGTCGGCGGCGGGGCGGCGGGCCAGCGCGTACCCGCCCGCCGCGAGCGCGCCGAGGCCGGTGAGCAGCGCCCAGATCTGCCCGCCGAGCAGGCCCAGCAGCACTCCGCCGACGCCCGTGGCGCCCGCGTCCAGCTCCCGGCCCACGGTGAACACGATCGCCGCGACCCCGCCCGCCGCCAGCGCCGCGCCGGCGCCGGCGAGCGCCCGCGCCCCGAGCGGGGTGCCGGCCGCCAGCAGCCCGGCGGAGCCGACCAGCAGGAAGCCGAGCGTGGCCGCCACCCACCAGGGGTACGCGTCGGGCGGCGGCACCCAGTCGAGGGTGCCCCGGATCTCCACCGGCTCGGCGCCGTCGCGCAGCGGCACCACCCAGTCCCGCACCCGCTGCTCACGGGTCGGGTCGGCGCGCACCGCCGCCGGCGGGGCCGACTCCTGCCAGCGGGCCCGCCGGTCGTGCCAACGGGCCGTCGGCCCGTCGCCGACGCGCCGCCAGTCCGGGGCGGCGGCCGGGTCCGCCTGGGCGGGCAGGGCCGTGTCCCCGGCGAGGGTCCGGTTGAGGTACGTCGCCGGGGAGCGGCTGTTCTCGTACACCCCGTCCGGCCCGACGCGCAGGTACGGCTCGCCGGTGTAGCCGATCACCTCGATCGGCCGCCCGGTGCGGTTGACCAGCTCCAGCCGCGCCCCGCCCTCCACGACGCGGGCGGTCAACCCGGGCCGGGCCGGCGCGACGCCGGTCACCTCGGCCCGGTAGTCCGTGCCGTCGGGTGACTCCCCGCCGTGCGCGGCGGCCGGCGTCGCCGTGGCGAGGACGGCGGCCAGCCCGGCGAGCACGCCGGCCAGCCGGGCGACGACGGCCGGCCCGGCCGCGCCGGCGCGGCGGTCCAGCCCGGCCGGGCGGCCCAGCCCGGCGCTGCGGGGCGGGGCGGGATTCACTTGCTGGCCGCCGCCACCGCCGCCGTGAGGCCCGCGGGCGACCGGTCGGCGACCTCCGCGCCGTTGACCTTGACGGTGGGCGTGCCGGTGACGCCGGCCCGGCTCGCGTCGTCGGTGACGTGCTCGGTCCACGCCTTGTACGTCCCGTCGGAGACGCAGGAGGCGAAGTCGTCCCGGTTCAGCCCGACGCCCGCGCCGATGTCGACCAGCTCGTCGTCGCTGAGCCCCGCGCCGCCCTCGGGCGGCTGCTTGGCGAACAGCGCCTTCGCGTACTCCTGGAACTTGCCGCCCTTCGCGGCGCAGCCGGAGGCGGCGGAGGAGCGGGTGGAGTATTCGGTCGTGGAGAACCGGTTGAGGTAGGCCACGGGGTGGAACACCACCCGCGCCTTGCCCTCGCTGACGAGCTGGTCGATCGTCGCGCCGCTGGTCTGCTGGAACTGGTTGCAGGCGGGGCAGAGGAAGTCCTCGTACAGGTCGATGGTGACCGGGCCCGTCCCGTACGCGATGCCGGTGCCGGCCTCGTTCGCGCCCGGCGGGGCGGTGAAGGTGTCGGAGCGCTGGCTGGACCAGACGGCCCAGCCGATCCCGCCGGCGATGACCAGCACGGCGACCGCCACCAGCGACGTCCAGAGGGTGCGCTTGCGCCGGCGCTCCCGGGCCAGCTGCTCGCGGACCACCCGGGCGGCGTCCTTCTGCCCCTTGCGACTACTCATCATCGTCCTCCACCGGTGGGCCCGCGAGCCAGCCGTCGACGGAGACGGGGGTGCGGGGCCAGATCAGCAGGAACCCGGCCAGGGCCAGGAATCCCAGGTCCCGGAGGATCTCCGGGAGGTAGCTCGGCGCCTGCCCGGCGGCGAGCTGCCCGCCGCTGCCGAAGCAGCCGCAGTCGATGGCCAGGCCGCGCGACCAGGCCGAGGCGATGCCGGCGACGAAGACGACCAGCAGGGTCGCCGAGATCCCGGCGGCCAGGCGGGTGGCCAGGCCGAACAGCAGCAGCGCCCCGAGGGCCAGCTCGACGAAGGGCAACGCCGCGCCGATCACCGTCGCGACGTCGTACGGCATGACCTGGTACGCGTTGACGGCACGCCCGGAGGCGGCCAGGTCGCCGACCTTGGCCCCGCCGGCGATCAGCCAGACGGCGGCCAGGCCGAGCCGGGCGGCGACGCCGAGCCAGGGCCGGACGGCGGCCCAACGGGCGGCCCCGGTGTTCGATGCGGTCACGGTCATTGGTCGTCCCGGGCCCGACGGAGGTTCCCCGTCGCGCAGGAGTTCCCGGTCACGGCCGGCGTTTCCGGTCATCCGGCCAGCGCGTCGCCGGCCGCCTCGACCAGGTCGTGGCGGGCCCGGGCCACGCGGGAGCGGATGGTGCCGACCGGCACCCCCTCCACGGCGGCGGCCTCGGCGTACGACAGGCCGAGCAGTTGGGTGAGCACGAACGCCCCCCGCCGCTCGGCGGGCAGCCGGCGCACCAGGTCGGCCGCGCCGAGCTGCCCCGCGGGGTCCGGGTGCGGCAGGTCGGTGTGGGCGTGGCTGGCCAGCCGTTCGGCGAGCCGGCGGCGGCGGACCACGACGCGCAGGTGGTCGGCGCAGGCGCGGCGGGCGATGCCGAGCAGCCAGGTGCGGGCGCTGGACCGCCCCGCGAAGGCGGGCAACGCCCGGAACGCCCGCAGGTAGGTCTCCTGGGTGAGATCGTCGGCGGTGTCGGGGTCGACCAGCGCGGCGGCGAACCGCCACACCTCGGCCTGGGTGGCCCGGACGAACGCCGCCTGGGCGGCCGGGTCGCCGTCGCGCGCGGCCAGCGCCCAGCCGGTCGCCGGGTCGGGCTCGCGTGCGGTCGCCGGGTCGGGGGCACGACCGCGGGCCGGGTCGGTGGGACCGTCGGCGGCGGGCTCGCGCGGCGCGGGGATCACGTCAGACCACGGTACGCGGCGTGCCGGCGGTGGGCAGGGTCCTTCGACCCTTCCGATGACGTGGCACACTCCGGGAACTTTTTCGGTGCGCTGCCCGACCACCCTCCTATGACTTGCGACGACGTCCGCGTGGCGCTGTCGGCGCGGCTCGACGGCGAGGACCCGCAGGCGTCGCCGGCGGCGCTGGACGCACACACCGGCTCCTGCCCCGACTGCCGGTCCTGGCTGGCCAGCGCCGAGCAGGTGACCCGCCTCACCCGGCTGCGCCCGGTGCGGGTGCCCGACCTCACCGCGTCCGTGCTGGCGGCGGTCGCCGCCGAGCGGGCCACGGCACGGGCCGCCGCCGCCGCGACCGTGCGCGCCCGACGCCAGCTCCTGCGGGTGGCCGTGGCGGTGGCCGCGGTCGCCCAGCTCGCCGTGGCGCTGCCCGTCCTGGTCGGCGGCTTCGGGGTGGGCGCGGACGCGCACACCGGCCGGGAGATGGCCTCGTTCGACGTGGCGCTCGCGGTGGGCTTCGCCCTCGCGGCGTGGCGGCCGGAGCGGGCCCGGGCCTTCCTGCCGGTGGCCCTGGTGCTGGCGCTCTGCCTGGCGGCCACCAGCGCGCTGGACATCGCCAACTCGACCACCGCCCTGGTGCACGAGGCCGGGCACTTGGCGGCCGTCGTGCAGGCGGGCCTGCTGTGGGCCCTGGGGCGCGTCGGCGGCGAGCCGAACCGCCCGCTGGGGCTCGCCGATCGGCCGGTTCATCGGCGAGCATGGCCGGCATGACTGCTGCCACTCTCCGGCCCCACCGCCGGCTCGCGCGCCTCGGCGCGCTCGCCGGTCTGCTCGTCACCGTCGTCGCCCTGCTGCTGGCCCCCGCCACCCCCGCGAGCGCCCACGCCGTGCTGGTGAGCAGCAGCCCGGCCGCCTCCGCCGTGGTGCCGAGCGCGCCGTCCGAGGTGGTGCTGACGTTCAGCGAGCCGGTGCGCAAGGTGGCCGGGAAGATCCGGGTGATCGCCCCGGACGGGGCGCGGGCCGACCGGGGCGAGCCGTCGTTCTCCGACACGGTGGTGACCATCCCGGTGGACCCGTCGGCGGGGCGCGGGACGTACCTGATCAGCTACCGGGTGATCTCGGCGGACAACCACCCGATCTCCGGCGCGTTCACCTGGTCGGTGGGCGCGCCGTCGACCCCGCCGACGGACAGCGGGTCGGACACCCGGGCCGACCCGGTGGTGGAGACCGGCGTCAAGGTCGCCAAGTACCTGGGCTACGCCGGCCTGCTCCTGCTGGTCGGCCCCGCGCTGGTGCTCGGCGCGCTGTGGCCGCGCCGGCTCGACCGTCGTGGCCCGGCCCGGCTCGCCTGGGTGGGGCTCGGTGTGCTGGCGTTCGCCACGCTGGCCGAGCTGTGGCTCCAGGTGCCCTACACCGCCGGCGGCGGGCTGTTCGACGTGACCGGCGCGGGCTTCGGCGACGTGCTCGGCGGCACGTACGGCACGGCGCACCTGGTCCGGCTCGGCCTGCTCGCGGCGGCGGCGTTCCTGCTCCGCCCGCTCTTCGCCGGCCCGGTGGGGCGCACCGACGCGATCATCCTGGCGGTCCTCGGCGGCGCGGCGCTGTTCACCTGGCCGCTGGCCGGGCACCCGGCGGCCTCGCCCGCACCGGCGGTGTCGGTGGTGGTCGACGCGGTGCACCTGGGCAGCATGGCCGTGTGGCTGGGCGGGCTGGTGATGCTCGGCGGCTTCCTGCTGCGCCTGGCCGACGAGCGGGAGCTGGGCGCGATCCTGCCCGTCTGGTCGCGCTGGGCGGCGCTGTCGGTCGCGGCGCTGCTGCTCGCCGGCACCGTGCAGGCGCTGATCGAGGTGGCCACCCCGTCGGCCCTGGTCGACACCACGTACGGGCGGCTGGTGCTGGCCAAGATCGTGCTGTTCGCGCTGGTGATCGGCGTGGCCGCGTACTCCCGGGCGCTGGTGCGCCGGCGCACCGCCGCGGCCCACCCGGCCCCGGTGCGCCGGGCGGTCTGGGTCGAGCTGGCGATCACGGCCGTGGTGCTCGGCGTGACGGCGACCCTGGTGCAGACCCCGCCGGCCCGCAGCGCCGCCGAGGTGGCCGGTACGCCGGACACGTTCTTCACCACCACGCTGTCCAGCCCGATCTACTCGCTCCAGGTGGAGCTGGACCCGGCCGGGCGGGGCAACAACTCGATGCACCTGTACGCGTACACGTCGGACAACCGGCCGCAGCCGGTGGCCGAGTGGAAGGCGACCGCCGCGCTGCCGTCGGCGGGCATCGAGCCGATCGACATCCCGCTGCTGCCGCTGACCGACAACCACGCGTCCGGGGAGATCAACCTTCCCGCCTCGGGGGAGTGGCAGTTCCGCTTCACCGTCCGGATCTCGGACATCGACCAGGCCACGGTGAGCGCCACCGTGCCGATCCGTTAACGAAAGGTATTCCCATGCTCCGTCACCGGCGTTCCGTAACCGCCGCCGCCCTGGCCCTCGGCGCTGTCGCCGCCGTCGTGCTCGGCGTGGCCGCGCCCGCCTCGGCGCACGTCTCGGTCAACCCGAAGGAGGCGACGCAGGGCGGCTACGGCCGGTTCGCGTTCCGGGTGCCGAACGAGGGCGACGAGGCCTCGACGACCAAGGTCGAGGTGGTGCTGCCGGAGAACGCGCCGGTCGGCTCGGTGTCGACGATGCCGGTGCCGGGCTGGACGGTGGCGGTGGAGAAGCGCAAGGTCGACCCGCCGGTGCAGGTGCACGGCAGCGAGGTCACCGAGGCGGTGGCGAAGATCACCTGGACGGCGACCGGGGACGCGGCGGTGAAGCCGGGCCAGTTCCAGGAGTTCCCGGTGTCGATGGGGCCGCTGCCGCAGGTGGACACGATGGTGTTCAAGGCGCTCCAGACCTACTCCGACGGCACGGTGGTGCGCTGGATCGAGGAGCCGACCGCCGGGGCGGAGGAGCCGGAGAACCCGGCCCCGGTGCTCACCCTGACCGCTGCCGCCCCGACGGAGGGTGCCCCGGCTCCGGCGGCGCCCGCGGCGGCGGCGGACGACGAGGACGACTCCGAGGGCGGGGCGGGCCTCGCGTTCGGCGTCGCGGGGCTGGTCGCCGGGCTGGCCGGGCTGGTCCTCGGCGGGCTCGCGTTCGCCCGCACCCGGCGGAGTCCTGCCGCGACGAGCTGACCCCGGGCTCCCGCCCGTCGGCCCGCCGGTCCACCCGGCGGGCCGGCCCGTTTCCGGCCCCCGTCGTACGCCGTTGCTGCTGATATCGGGCCGATTGCGCCTTTTGCGCCGGTAAGGTCGGCCGGGTACTCAGGCCACGGAAGGGAACGACACGGATGCGGATCGCTCGCGCGCTCGCCGGCATGCTGCTGCTCACCATCGGTCTCCCGGCGCTACTGGCCGCGGGTGTGCTCGGCGTCCTGTCCCGGCACTCCGACGCCGCCGGCGGGTTCACCGTGGGATTCGGGGTGGTCGCCCTCCAGGCGCGCGCGACCGCCGACTGGTTCCCGGCGGCCGCCTGGCTGCTGGGCGTCCTCGGCGTCCTGCTGGTGGCGTCCGCCGCGCTGCTGCTGCGCCCGGCGCGACCGCGCGAGGTGGTCTTCGTGGTCGAGCCCGACCAGGTCCCGGTGCTCGCCGACCGGCTCGGGGTGACCTCGCTCAGCGGGCTGGGCGCGCGCCCCGTGCCGGCCCCGGCCGTCGTCGCCGACCGGCAACTGGTCGCGGTGGGTGCGTCGGCCGAGCGGCCCCGCCCCGCGCTGGGGCCGGCACCGGCCCGCCGCCCGGTCACCCTCGCCGACCTGGCCCCGGCCCGCCCGGCGTCGCCCTCGGGGCCGGCGTCGTCGGCGCCTGCGGGTCCGCCGGCCTGGCCGCCGGCCGCGCCGGAGGCCACCACCCGTCCGGTACGCGTCGAGCCGCGCCGCATCCGCCCCGCCGCGCCCAGCGCCCGCCGCCGGCACCCCTGATCCGGGGGCTTCGCGGGGAGGTGAGAGGGGAACCC
Organism: Micromonospora sp. NBRC 110038; assembly: GCF_020884815.1. Classification (NCBI taxonomy): domain Bacteria; kingdom Bacillati; phylum Actinomycetota; class Actinomycetes; order Micromonosporales; family Micromonosporaceae; genus Micromonospora; species Micromonospora sp. NBRC 110038. The sequence continues at coordinate 559,985 of NZ_BBOL01000001.1, forward strand.
CTCTCGACCGTGGACGTCAAGCGGGGCCCTTCCTTGCGCGGCAAGCGAGCGGCCCTCCGTGCTGCCGACACGGAGGGCCGCCTGCACCGGGGGATCGGTGCCACGGGGGATGCCCGAGGTATGGGTAAGATTAACCGGTAACGACGCTACTCGGGAGAAGTGTCCATTTGGCGCGATTTTTCGCCCTGGTGGGCGGACGCCGGGGCGGGGCGGGCGACGGGCAGGGCCACCACCAGCAGCAGGCTCAGCAGCACGTACGTGTTGCGCGCCAGGAACTCCCCGGGCGAGTCGGTGGGCACCGGGGCCACCCCCCAGTCGTGGAACGACACCACCCCGTAGACGATCAGCGCGCCGGTGCCGACGGCCAGGCCGGCCAGCCACCGTCGCCGCCGCGCCCCGGCCGGCGTCGTCGGGTCCGTGCCGAGCGCCGCGTCGGCCAGCAGCACCACCGCCGGCACGAACCAGTAGATGTGATGGGTCCAGGTGATCGGGCTGACCAGCGCCCCGACCAGGCCCGTCAGCGTCAGGCCGGTCAGCGCGTCCCCGGCGCGGGCGGCGCGGGCGGCCCGCCACAGCCCGTACCCGGCGACCAGCAGGGCCAGCGCCAGCCACAGCACCCGGCTCGGCTCGGCGGGCGCGGTGAGCCGGCTGAGCAGACCGAACAGCGACTGGTTGCCGGTGTAGTCGGTGCGCCCGACCCGGTCGGTCGCCCACAGTTCGTGGGTGAAGAACCGCCACGAGTCCGCCGGTGCCACGGCCGCGGCGAGCAGCGTGGCGCCGGCGGCGGTCGCCGAGGCCACGGCCGCGTCCCGCCACCGCCGGGTGGCCAGGAGGTAGACGATGAAGATGCCGGGGTAGAGCTTCAGCGCGGTGGCCAGCCCGACGCCTACGCCCGCCCAGCGCCGCCCCTGCGGCACGGCGAACAGCAGGTCGGCCAGGATCAGCACGACCAGCAGCATGTTGATCTGGCCGAAGGTGATCGTCTCCCGGGTGCTCTCCACGGCGAAGACCAGCAGCACGCCGACGGTGACGGTGAACACCCGGGGCAGCCCGTGCCGGGCGACGACCGGGGCGAGCAGCCACCGCGTGGTCACCACCACGCCGAGCACGGTGAGCACCGTGAAGACCGCGATCGTCAGCCCCAGCGGCAGCAGCGCGAAGGGGCGCAGCAGCAGCGCGCTCACCGGCGGGTAGGTGAAGTACAGCTCGCCCTGCACCCGGTCCGGCTGCACGTAGTCGTAGAGCGGGTGGCCGGCGGCCCACCAGTCCATCGCCCGCATGTAGATCTTGAGATCGAGGAAGTCGTGCTTCAGGCCCGGCAGGTACAGCGCGGGCAGCACGGCCGCCAGCGCCAGCACCGTGACCAGCCGGCGGACCCGGCGGCCGCCCGGTTCGGCGACGGTCACGGAGGGTGGCGCGATCGGTTCAGCTGGCACGGGGAAACCCTAGCGGTCCATCCCGCGTACGGTGCCGAGGCGCGAGGGTGTGGGCTGCGCGTAGGCTGTGCGCGTGGCTGATCTCCTCGTCTGGATCGACTGTGAGATGACCGGGCTGGACCTCGGCAGGGACGCCCTGATCGAGGTCGCCGCGCTGGTCACCGACCCCGACCTCAACGTGCTCGGCGACGGGGTCGACGTGGTGATCCACGCCGACGAGGCGGCGCTGGCGGCGATGCCGGAGATCGTCCGGACCATGCACGGCAAGTCCGGGCTGACCGAGGAGGTCCGGCGCTCCACCGTGACCCTCGCCGAGGCCGAGGACCTGGTGCTCGACTACGTCACCAGCCATGTGAAGGAGGCCCGCTCCGCGCCGCTGTGCGGCAACTCGATCGCCACCGACCGGGGTTTCATCGCCCGGGACATGCCGCGCCTCGACGCCCACCTGCACTACCGGATGATCGACGTCTCCTCCATCAAGGAGCTGTGCCGGCGCTGGTATCCGCGGGTCTACTTCGGGCAGCCCAAGAAGGGGCTGGCCCACCGGGCGCTGGCCGACATCCGGGAGAGCATCCGCGAGCTGGAGTACTACCGGCGGACGGTCTTCGTCCCGCTGCCCGGCCCGGACGTGGACAGCGCGAAGGCCATCGCCGCCCAGCTCTGAGCCCACCCGGCCCGCGTCGGTTCGGGGCGGGTCAGCGGGCCGTGAGGCCGCGCCGGGTGGAGAAGCCGGCCGGCAGCCGGTTCAGCTCCGCCCAGGACAGCGCCGGCCGCACGCCGCGCACGTTGCGGGCCTCCCGGTATGCCGGCTGTGCCGGGAACCACCCGCGCGCACCCCGCCAGCGCCGCTCGGCGTCCTGCTCGTGTCGGTCCTCAGGCAGTTTCGGCATGACCATACCGTCCCAAATAAAGTTGTACATGTATGGAAATAGATATGACGTGGTCGGAGCGCCTCAGGTTCCCGCCGTCGGCAGCGTGACGACGCACCGCCGGCCGGCGGCGGTGCCGCCCCACGTCTACCCGTCCGCCCCGGGCCTCAACCAACCCGCGCACCATCGCGAGCCCACCGGCGTACCGTGATCATGTCGGCGCCCCCCGGCGGGCGCTGCGGAGGGAGGCGACCGGTGGGCGACCGGCGGCTGTACCTGCACCTGGTGACCTGGCTCGGGCAGTGGCCGCCGGGCCCGGGGCTGCACGTGGTCGGCTCGTACCGGCGTGACCTACCCGCCTGGGACGGCCGGCTCCGCCCGGCGATCGCGGTCGGCGACGGGCGCGGCACGGTGCTCTCGGTCGCGCCCCGGCACGTCCCGGAGGTCCGGGCGCTCGCCGCCCGGTCGCACCGGCGGCTGCTCGCCGGCCTGCCGGTCGCCGTCGCGCACCCCCGCTGGGTGTCCAACGACGACGTGTTCCGGTGGACCCTGGCCCCCGCCCCGCTGCCGGAGGTGGGGGAGTGGATCGCGCCGACCGAGCCGGGACTGCCCCGGTGGCTGGGGCTGTTCGACCGCGAGGTGCTGGTGGTGCGGGACGCCGACGGGCGGTACCTGGCCGGCGTGGCGATCAAGCGGCACGACGCGCACGGCCACGAGCTGGCCGTCGGCACCGTGCGGGCGGCCCGGGGCCGAGGGCTGGCCCGGCGGCTGGTGGCCCAGGCCGCCCGGCGGGTGCTCGACGAGGGGGCCGTGCCGACCTACCGGCACGACCCGGCCAACGGCGCGTCGGCGCGGGTGGCGGAGGCCGCCGGCTTCCCGGACCGGGGCTGGCGGTCGTACGGGGTCTATCCCCCGTGAGCCGGGCGCGGACCGTGGATCCCGGGCCGGATCCACGGTCCGCGCGGCCTCCCCCCAGGTCCTCCCTCGGCGCGGCCGGTCGCTCCCGCCGGCCGCCGTCCCGCCCATGACGCTACGTAATGAGATCGGCGGTGGGCAAGGGTAGTCGGCGGGTCGGCGGTGTCGTCTAGTGGACTTGACCTGCGACTTGGCGTGGCGCCGGATCGAGCGTCAGTGACGCAGCGTGCGGATCAGGGTGATCGCCTGGCGGGTGGCCGGCCGCAGCACCCGCAGCCGGGACAGGCCGACGAGCCGGTCGACCAGCGGCACCGCCCCGTCGACGAGCTGCCGGGTCTTCGCCTGCCCGGGGGAGCGGTCGTGCACCCAGTAGAGGACCACCCCCAGGTACGCCAGCCAGAGCAGCTCGGGCAGCTCCGGGCGCAGTTCGGGGTCGACCTTCGCGGTCGAGCCGTCGAGCACCTCGCGGAACAGCGCCACCGACGCCTGCCGGGGCGCGGCGGACTCGGCGGAGAACGGGCTCAGCGGCGACGTCGGCTCGGCCGCGGTCTTGAAGAACGTCCCGGCGAACTCGTGGTACGGGGTGAGCACGTCGATGCCGGCGTGCAGCACCCCGGCCAGCCGTTGCCCGAACTCGGTCTCCTGCGCCAGCACCGCCGCCGCGGCGGCCCGGTGCTCCACCTGCGTGCCCGCGTAGAACTCCTGGATCAGGTGGTCCTTGGACCCGAAGTAGTAGTACGCGTTGCCGACCGCGACGCCCGCCTCCTGGGCGATGGCCCGCATGGTGGTGCGGGCGTAGCCGCGTTCGCGGAACATCCGCAGCGCGGTGTCCAGGATCAGCCGCCGCGTCTGCTCACCCCGGACGGTCGCCGCCTCGCCCGCAGCGGTCGTCGGCGCAGTCTGCTCGGTCATCGTCGTCACCGTATCCCGGGTCGGGGCCGACCGATCCGTCCCACTCTTCGCGGACCAGCCCGCGGACCGACGAGGCGGCGGCCACCACCCGCCGGGCCAGCGGCATGAGGTGCGGCCGGGCCAGCCGCTCGGCCGTGGCCCGGTGGTCCGCCAGCGCCCACAGGCAGGCGAACCAGGCCCCGTCGCCCGCGTACACCTCGCCGGTGTCGGCCACCACGGTCAGGTCGCGCAGCGTGGCGTCGTGGTCGAGGCCGGGGAAGCGCCGCCGGGCCTCGACCGACCCGGCCGGCACGAACTCCAGGGGTACGAGCTGGGCGCGCGTGGCCAGCCAGCGTCGGGCGGCCCGGCACAGCGGGCAGTGCGCGTCGTAGAGGACGGTGAGGCCGCCGATCCCACCGCCCCCGTGTGCGGTGGGACCGGCGTCGCCCGCCGGAACGGCCGGGTGCCCGCTCATCGGGCCGGCGGGACCGGGCCGGCGCCCGTCGCGCCACCGTGCGGAGCGGCCGGGGGCCCGGCAGGCCGCGGGCCGGCGGGGTGCGGGCCGGCGGGGTGCGGGCCGGCGGGGTGCGGAGCGGCGGGGTGCGGGGCGACCGGGTACGGCGCGTGCGGGCCCGGCTGGGCGGGCGGTGGGGCGAGCCGGGCGACGGGTGCCACCGGGGGGTGCGTGGCGAGCTGGCGCAGCCGGCCCCGGCGGTAGCGGCCGAGCGCGAACACGTTGAAGAAGTGCAGCGCGCCGAGCACCAGCAGCACCAGCCCCACCTTCAGGGACAGCTCCTCCATCGCCTGGCTGGTGCCGGTGACCGGGTCGCGGTGCCGCATCGCCACCGTCACGTAGCCGAGGTTGAGCAGGTAGAAGCCGACCACCAGGAGGCTGTTCACGGCGCGGGCCAGCCGCTCGTCGGCGAAGACCTCCTCCAGGAAGACCAGCCCGTTGCGGGACAGCGACCGCGCCACCCAGACGGTCAGGCCGATGCTGACCGCGAGGTAGACCAGGTACATCCAGACCTTGACGTCCATCCCGGCACCTTCCTTGAACACGTTCAAATTCAGGTCGCCCTCAGCGTAGGGCACACTTTGAACACGTTCAAGAGTGGGCCGTGGAGTCGATGATCGTCTGTCGGTTGGTGAGACGACACGCCGCGGCTTCTCTCGCGGAACAGCAGACGATCATGGCCCTCCGCCCCCGGCCTGGTCCCGGTGGCGGTGGCTCGGTCAGGGGGTCAGGCCGAGGGCCTGTGCCGCGGCGCGGCCGTTGGCGTGGCTCGCGCCGTACGTGGTGACGAACGCGCGGGCGCCCGCCGGCCGCCACCGCCCCGGCCAGCCCATCTCGACCACGACCACCGGGTGGGCGGCGGCCAGCGCGTCCACCAGCGCCGCGCCGCCCGGCAGCCGGTGCAGGTGCCGGCCGACCAGCACGATCGGTCGCTCCCCGGCGCGGGCACGCAGGGCCGCCGCGTCCGCCTCGGCGGCCGGCACCAGGATCTCCTCCGACCCGGCCAGGTGCGGGCCGAGGCCCCACGGCACCCGCCCCTGCGCGATCGTGGTCGCGGCGTCCAGCCGCACGACGAGGGGCCGGCCCAGCCCGGTGACGTCGCCCTCCACGCGGACGGCGCGCCGCGCGGCGGTGTACCCCAGGTCGGTGGGGGTGATCGGCGACGGGCCGGCGGCCCGGGTCGCGGCGGCGAGCGCGGCGGCCCGGCCGGCGGCCTGCTCGACCCGGGCCCGGTCGAGCCGGCCGTCGCGCAGCGCGGCGACGATCTCGGCGGCGACCCGCTCGACCAGGCCGGCGTCGACCCGCGCGCCGATGCAGAGCAGGTCCGCCCCGGCGGCGAGCGCCAGGACGGCGGCCGGGCCGACCCCGCCGGCGGCCAGCGCCGCGCCCTTCATCTCCAGCGCGTCGGTGATCACCGCCCCGGTGAAGCCCAGCTCACGGCGGAGCAGGTCGACCAGGACCGCGCGGCTGAAGGTGGCCGGGCCGGCGCCGGTGAGCGCGGGCACCCGGATGTGCGCGGTCATGATCGACGCGACGCCGGCGTCGACGACCGCCGCGAACGGGGGCAGGTCGCGTTCGCGCAGCACCGCCGGGGACGCCTCTACGGTGGGCAGCTCGTGGTGGCTGTCGGCGACCGTCGCGCCGTGGCCGGGGAAGTGCTTGGCGCAGGCGGCGACCCCGGTCGACTGGAGGCCGGCGACGGCGGCGGCCGAGTGGACGGCCACCCTGGCCGGGTCCGCGCCGAAGGAGCGGGTGCCGATCACCGGGTTCTCGTCGGCGGTGTTCACGTCCACCGTCGGGGCGAGGTCCACGGTGATCCCCAGGGCGGCCAGCTCGGCGCCGATCGCCGCGTACACCCGCCCGGTCAGCGCCGGGTCGTCGACCGCGCCGAGGGCGGCGTTGCCCGGGTACGGGCTGCCGGTCGCGTGGGCGAGGCGGGTCACGTCCCCGCCCTCCTCGTCGATCGCGACCAGCACGTCGGGGCGGGCGGCGCGCAGCGCGGCGGTGCTCGCCGCCACCTGGGCCGGGTCGTGCACGTTCGTGCCGAACAGGGTGTGCCCGGCGAGCCCCTCGGCGACCAGGTCGACCGCCCAGCCGGGCGGGACCGGCCCCGGGTACGCGGCGAGCAGCGTGCCCAGCGCGAGCCGGCGCAGTCCAGGATCGGTCCCCACGGAGGTCTCCCCTCTGCCGTGCCCGGTCGGGCGCGGCCGTCGTACCGGAGGCGTCGGCCGGTGCCGGGTCGTCCGAGTACCCAGGTTCGGGGTGGCCGTTACGCTACGGTCACCCGCGTGTCGGTTTGGTTAGCAAAGTTTACGAAAAATTGAGGACGTGGCATGAGTGCGACCCGGCTGCCCGGCACCCCCCGCCTGTTGCGGGCGCTCAACGACCGCGCGGCGCTGGAGCTGCTGCTGGAGCAGGGACCGCTGACCCGGGCCCGGCTCGGCGAGCTGACCGGGCTGTCCAAGGTCACCGCCTCCCAGCTCGTCGAGCGGCTGGAGGAACGCGGCCTGGTCGCCCGGGTCGGCGAGCAGGCCGGCGGGCGGGGCCCGAACGCCCAGCTGTACGCCGTCCGGCCGGGCTCGGCGTACGTCGTCGGGGTGGACGTCGGCGCCGAGCGGGTCGTGGCCGCCTGCGCGGACATCACCGGGGCGGTCGTCTCCCGGGTGGAGCAGTCCACCCGCGACACCGACGACCCGGTCGGGGTGGTGCACAACGCCGTCGTGCAGGCCGCGAGCGGTGCCGGCGCGGAGCTGTCCAGCGTGCGCCGGGTGGTGCTGGGCACCCCCGGCCTGGTCGACCCGGCCAGCGGCGACATCACGTTCGCGTTCAACCTGCCGCGCTGGCACCGGGGCCTGCTCGCCGCGCTGCGCGAGGACCTGGCCACGCCGGTGGTCTTCGAGAACGACGTCAACCTGGCCGCCGTGGCCGAGGCGCAGTCGGGGGCGGCCCGGGAGAACCGCGACTTCGTGCTGGTCTGGGTCGGCGCGGGCGTCGGCCTGGCGATCATGCTCGGCGGCCGGCTGCACCACGGCAGCAGCGGCGCGGCCGGCGAGATCGGCTACCTGCCGGTGCCCGGCGTGCCCATCCCGCGCGACGTGTCGCGCCGCGCCAAGCCGGCCTTCCAGCAGCTCGCCGGGGCGGACGCGGTGCTCGCGGTGGCCCGGGAACACGGGCTGCCGGCCGACTCGGCGGCCGACGCGGTGCGCGCGGCCATCGCCGCCGGCACCGCAGGCGGCCCGCTGCTCGACGAGCTGGCCCGCCGGCTGGCCCTGGGCGTGGCGAGCACCTGCGTGGTGCTCGACCCGCCGCTGGTGGTGCTCGCGGGCGAGGTCGGTCAGGCCGGCGGGGCGGCGCTCGCCGAGCGGGTGCAGCACGAGGTGGCCGCGATCACCCTGGTGCGCCCCCGGGTGGTGCCGACCGGGCTGACCGAGGAGCCGATCCTGCACGGTGCCCTGCGCACGGCCCTGGACGCGGTGCGCGACGAGGTCTTCGGCAGCACCGTGGGCTGACCCCGCGCGGCTCATGTGAAGGAATTCTTCACCACCGCGCGGGGTGCTGCAAGGTGTTGCCTGACCTTGCGGCAGCTCAGATGAGGTCGCGGCGGCGGAACGCGCCGAACGCCGCCATGGTAAGCACGCCGACGAGCGTCAGCAGCACCGCCAGCCCGAGCACCCAGCCGATCTGGTAGTTGCCGTCGCAGTAGCCGCTCACCCCCCGACAGGCGGTCGCGTCGGAGAGCCGGGCCTCGCCCGTCAGCCACGCGTCGAGATACGTGGAGAGCATCCAGTCCTCGCCGCGCGGCAGGCGCACCACCTCCACCACCACCCGCAGGCCCAGCTCCCACACCACCGCGTACGCGGTCACCGCGCCGAGCGCGGCGGCCGTCCGCCGGCCCAGCGTGGCCAGGGCGAAGCCGGCCGCCGCGGCGAGCAGCACCAGCCCGCGCAGCCAGATCAGCCCCAGCCCAGGCCAGAAGTCGCCGCCCGTCGCCCCGGGCAGCCCGGCGCCCTGCCCGATCAGCCAGAACACCCCCAGGTACGCCGCCGAGGCCAGCACCGACAGCAGCGTCAGCGCCCCCAGCAGGGTGCCCAGCTTCGCGCCGAGCACGGCGAGCCGCCGGGGCCGCCAGATCAGCAGGTTCACCACCCCGCCGGTGGACAGGTCCGCCCCGATGTACGACGCCCCCACCAGGAACCCGAACAGCACCAGGAACGCGACGAGGAAGTAGAGCAGCGGCCGGGCCTGGTCGGCGAAGGTGAACACCCCCTGCAGATGGTCGGCGGCCACGGGCAGCCGGTCGCGCTGGCCCGGGTCGAACACCGAGCAGTTCGGCGGGTAGTCCTGGGCCTCCTCCGGCGGCAGCGTCCCGCGTACGGCCGCCAGGCACTGCTGGAACGTGTCCTCCAGCGCCTGCCGCTGCTGCGCCGCCGACTGCTGCGCCGCGACGATCTCGTCCGGCGACGGCCGGTGCGAACCCACCAGCGTGGTCACCGCCGTGACCGCGAACGCCAGCACCAGCAGCACCAGCATGAGTCGCACGAAGCGGCGTGTGGCCAGCCGCTCCCACTCGGCCCGGACCAGGTTCACGCCCCCGCCTCCTCGTCCCGCACGCCGCCGTCGGTCAGCTCCAGGAAGACGTTCTCCAGGTCCGGCCGCAGCGGGACCAGCTCGCGTACCCACAGCCCCTGCTCGCCGAGCAGCCGGCTGACCTCGCCGGCGTCGGACACCCCGCCGACCACCAGGTGCTCGGGGCGCTCGTCCACCGCCAGGCCGGCGGCGCGCAGCAGCTCCGCCGCCCGGTCGGGCTCCGGCACGCGGACCAGCCACTCGTGCCGGCCGGGTCCAGCCCGTTCGCCGGCTCGTCGAGGATCAGCAGCTCCGGCTCCTTGAGCAGCGCCGAGGCCACCGCGAGCCGCTGCCGCATGCCCAGCGAGTAGCCCCGCACGTCGTCCTCGCCCCGGTCGAGCAGCCCCACCTGTGCCAGCACCTCGTCGACCCGCCGGGTCGGCACCCCACCGGCCAGGGCGAGCAGCCGCAGCGTGCGGTGCCCGGTGAAGTTGCCGAAGAACTGCGGGGTCTCCACGATCGCGCCGACCCGGGCGGCCACCCGCGCCTGCGCACGCGGGACGTCCTCGCCGAACAGCCGCATCCGGCCGGAGTCGGCCCGGACCAGGCCGAGCAGGGCGCGCAGCGTGGTGGTCTTGCCCGAGCCGTTCGGCCCGAGGAAGCCGTGGATCTCACCCCGCCCCACCAGCAGGTCGAAGCCGTCCACGGCGACGTGCCGGCTCCGGTACGGGCCGTGGAACGCCTTGCGCAGCCCCGCGATCTCGATGACCGCGCTCATCCGATGTGCTCCCGGTGTGACATCCGCGCCTCCCCCGTGCGGTGACCAACGACACGGCGCCCCACCCTAGGGTGTGGACGCTGCCCGTGGGGGGCGGTGCGGCGGTGCGTGGTTGGATGGGCGGGTGACTGGTGACCTGATCCCCGGCGCCCCGGGCGCCGCCCCCGCCGCCACCCCCGTGGACGCGGATCTGGTGGTCAGCCTGGACGGTGTCGGCGTACGCCGGTCCGGCACCGCGCTGCTGCACGACGTGCACTGGCGGGTCGAGCTGGACGAACGCTGGGTCGTGCTGGGCCCGAACGGTGCCGGGAAGACCACGCTGCTGAACCTGGCCGCCGGCCGGCTGCACCCGACGACCGGCGTCGCCCACGTGCTGGGCGAGCGCATCGGCCGCACCGACGTCAACGAGCTGCGGATGCGCATCGGCCTGTCCACCGCCGCCCTCGCCGGGCAGGTGCCCGCCGAGGAACGGGTCGCCGACGTGGTGGTCACCGCCGCCTGGTCGGTGGTCGGGCGCTGGCGGGAGAGCTACGACCCCGGCGACGAGGCGCGGGCCCGCGCCCTGCTCGGTCAGCTCGGCGTCGGGCACCTCGCCGACCGGCCCTTCGGCACCCTGTCCGAGGGGGAGCGCAAGCGCGTGCAGATCGCCCGCGCGCTGATGACCGACCCCGAGCTGCTGCTGCTCGACGAGCCCGCCGCCGGGCTCGACCTGGGCGGGCGCGAGGACCTGGTGGCCCGGCTGGCCGAGCTGGCGCACGATCCGGACGCCCCGGCGCTGGTCCTGGTCACCCACCACGTCGAGGAGATCCCGCCCGGCTTCACCCACGCGTTGCTGCTGCGCGAGGGCGCCGTGGTGGCCCAGGGACTGCTCGGCGACACCCTCACCGCCGACAATCTCGCCAAGACCTTCGGCCTGCCGCTGACGGTCGAGCGGCACGGCGCCCGCTGGACGGCCCGCGCCGCCTGAGTCGCGAGTTGGGCGCATCGGAGCGGCCGGAGCAAGGGAGGCAACCGTGCGGCAGACCCGCGTCGCCGTCGTGGGCAGCGCCAACATGGATCTGGTGGCCACCGCCGGGGCCCTGCCCCGCCCCGGGGAGACGGTGCTCGGCAGCGACTTCGTCATGGTGCCCGGCGGCAAGGGGGCCAACCAGGCGGTCGCCGCCGTGCGGGCCGGTGCGTCCTGCGCCTTCCTCGGCGCGATCGGCTCGGACGCGTTCGGGGTGACCCTGCGCGCCCGGATCACGGCGGCCGGCGTCGACACGGGCCACCTCCGGGTGGTCTACGGGGCGTCCGGCGTCGCCCTGGTGATGGTCAGCGCCGACGGCGAGAACGCCATCCTGGTCACCCCCGGGGCGAACGCCGCGTTCACCGGCCTCACCGAGGGCGAGCTGACCGCCGTACGCGACGCGGACGTCCTGGTCGCCCAGCTGGAGATCCCGGTGGCGACGGTGACGGAGGCCGCGCTGGCCGCCCGGGCCGCCGGCACCCGGGTGATCCTCAACGCCGCGCCCGCCCGGCACGTGCCGGCCGAGCTGCTCGCCGCCGTGGACCTGTTGGTGGTCAACGAGAACGAGGCGCGGACGCTCACCGGCGCCGGGCGCGACGACCCGGGTGCCCTGCTCACGCTGGTGCCCCGCGCGGTGCTGACCCTCGGCGGCGAGGGCGCCTGGTACGTCGAGCGCGACGCCGCGCCGGTGCACGTCCCGGCGGTGCGGGTCGACGTGGTCGACTCGACCGCCGCCGGGGACGCGTTCACGGCCGCGCTCGCGGTGGCCTGGGGCGAGGGGCGGGACCTGCGGGCGGCGGTGCACTGGGCGGCGGCGGCCGGCGCGGCCTGCGTACGCAGGCTGGGCGCGTCCGTGGCCCTGCCCAGCCGGGCCGAGATCGACCAGCTCTACGCCCCGCCGGCCTGAGCTGACCGCCCGGCCGGTTCACCCGCCGGGGCGACTCACTCGTCGGTCAGCTTCTCGCCCCGGCGGCGGAGCATGCCGAGGCCGGGGATGCCGGCCACGGCGAGCTTCAGGTCCCGGGTGACGTCGAGCAGGTCGTGCAGGTCGGGGCCCACCCGGTCCAGCGTCGCCAGGATCGGCAGGATGTCGGCGGTCAGGTGCTCCTTGAGTTTGGGCAGCTCGTCGACGAGGCGGATGGCCGCGGTCACCTCCTCGTGGCTGAGCTGCTCGACGAACCGGGTCGCCATCGGCGCGCCCCGGCGCAGCGCCGGCTCGTACGCGGCCAGCAGCTCGGCGGCGGTGCCGGCCGCCTCGGCGGCGGCGGTCACGGTCCCCGCGGCGCGGTGGGCCACCGCGTCGGCCTCGGCGACCACCGTGCCGGCGGCGGCGGAGACCCGCTCGGCCTCGCCGACGACCACGGCCGCGGCGGCGGCGACCTCGGTGGCGGTGTCGATCGCGGTGGTCGCGGCGGCGCTGATCACGGCGACCTCCCGGACGGCGCTCTCGGCGTCGTCGAGCACCCGGTCGGTGCGGTCCAGCGTCCCCTCGATCCGGTCCACCACCCCGTTGATCCGGTGCAGCAGCGCCTCCACCCCGTCCAGTACCGCGAAAGCGCGGGCCGGGACGGCGGCGAACGAGGCGGCCGAGCCGAGCGCCTGGTCGAGGGCGGTGCGGGTGAGGCCGACGACGGCGGACGGCCGGGGGAGGGGAATCACCATGCCTCCCAGTGTGCGTCGGACGGACCAGTGCCGCCCGGTCAGCCCCGGTCAGCCCCTGTCGCCCTGCTGCTCCACGGCCCGCTGCACGGCGCGGTAGATCTGCCCGAACCGCAGCGCGTCCGGCGTGCTCAGCAACATCACCTCCCGCCCGTGGTGCTGCACCCACAGCTCGTTGACCCGGTTGCCGCGCTCGTACGAGCGGTCCAGCCAGCCGAGCGGCAGCTCCAGGAACGGAACCAGGGCCAACGCACCGACCGCGCAGGCGGCCAGGATGATCAGGGCGAGGGTCCAGTTGCCCCGGTCCTGCGCCGACCAGGCGAGCGACACCACGCAGACCAGCGCCACCAGCGGCGGCAGCGACAGCAGGAGCACCAGCACGCCCCGGCCGATCACCCGGCCGCGGACGGCGAGGGTGGTGCGTCCGCGCGCGTGCCAGACGTACGTGACGTCGGCGAGCGCGATGGTGTGGCCACCCACCCGGATCGACTCGGAGGTCACCTGCACCGCGTCGTCCTGGTAATAGATGGCCATCACCAAGCCTAACCGCCGCCGGGCGCGCTCGCCCAGCCCGGCGAGGGACGTTCGGGTCCTAGGGAGCTGAGTCATCCACGACATCGCCCGCCCGGGCACGGCATCCCTCCCCGGTCGGACACCGCACTGCACCGCACTGCACCGCACCACGCAGCACCGCACGGCACAGCCCCGCCCCACGCAGCACCGCCCCGCACAGCCCCGCCCCGCATCGCACGGCACCCCACCGCACAGTCCCGCCCCGCATCGCACGGCACCCCACCCCACCCCACCGCACCGCACGGCACGGCACCACACAACGCCGCACAGCGCCGCCCGCCCCGGGCCTGATCCATCCACGACATCAGCTCGCTAGTCGGGCTGAAGCCCCTGCTGGGGGTCCGGGGCGGCGCGGGAGCCGCCTCCCCCCGGCCGGCGAGGTGCGGTGCGGGCCGGGCGCTACGGCCTGACGGCGTTCCCCGGCGGGCGGCCGCCGGTCTGACCGAACCGCTCCGCCTGCCCTGCCGGGCTGGCCTCCACCGCCCGCTGCACCGCCCGGTAGATCTGCCCGAAGCGCAGCGCGTCGCCCGTGCACACCAGCCGCACCGGCTGGCCCCGCCAGCGGGCCCACAGCTCCAACTGGCGGCTGCCCCGGGCGTACGAGCGGTCCAGGTGCTCGAAGAGGAAGTCGGCGACCGGCCCGACGGCGAGCCCGACCAGCACGGAGGCTCCCACGATGGCGATCGTGACGGTCAGCGAGCGGTGCAGCCACAGCGCGAGCGCCACCCCCAGCGCGGCGGCGACCAGCGGGCCGGCGAGCGCCGCGCCGATCGCGCCGCGGCCGGCGAGCACCCGCCAGGACCGGCTGCCGCGCAGGTGCCAGACCATGCTGATCTCGGCCAGCGGGTACGTCCGGCCGTCCACCCGCACGGAAGTGGAGGTGACCTGCACCGACCTGTCGTCGTAGTACGTGACCATGGCGGACTCCGGTGGGGCGGGGCGGACATCAGACTATCTGCCCCAACGATCCGGGCCGTAAGGTTGGCACGCGACTTCGACGAGGAAGTGAGGGCAAGTGTGAGCGAGTTCGTGCGGCTGGAGACCAAGGACGGCATCGGCACCATCCGGTTGGACCGGCCGCCGATGAACGCGCTGAACAAGCAGGTCCAGGAGGAGTTGCGCGCCGCCGCGGCGGAGGCCACCGCCGACCCCGAGGTCCGCGCCGTCATCGTGTACGGCGGCGAGAAGGTCTTCGCGGCCGGAGCGGACATCAAGGAGATGGCCGTCATGTCCTACGTGGACATGGCGGAGCGGGCGGCGGACCTGTCCAGCGCGCTCGGCGCGTTCGCCCGGATCCCCAAGCCGGTGGTCGCCGCGATCACCGGTTACGCCCTCGGCGGCGGCTGCGAGCTGGCCCTCGCATGCGACTGGCGGGTGGTGGCCGAGGACGCGAAGCTCGGCCAGCCGGAGATCAAGCTGGGTGTCATCCCCGGCGCGGGCGGCACTCAGCGGCTGGCCCGGCTCGTCGGCCCGGCCCGCGCGAAGGACCTGATCATGTCGGGCCGGATGGTGGACGCCCAGGAGGCGCTGCGGATCGGCCTGGCCGACCGGGTCGTGCCGGCCGCCGACGTGTACGCCGCCGCCGTCGAGCTGGTCACCCCGTACCTGAACGGGCCGGTGCAGGCGCTGCGGGCGGCGAAGCTGGCGGTCGACGCCGGCCTGGACATGGATCTCACCTCGGGCCTGGCCTGGGAGACCCAGCTCTTCGCGGCGTTGTTCGCCACCGACGACCGGCGTGAGGGCATGGCCGCCTTCGTCGAGAAGCGGAAGCCCGACTTCACCGGCCGTTGACCCGAGCCCGGTTCACATTCCGCCTACCGGCCAGTAGCGTGTGACTCCGGCCACGGTGAGGGGAGCGGCGATGACGGAGCGGGTCGAGGGTCACGGCGGACAGTTGGCGCTCGCGGCGCTGCGCGCGCACGGCGTACGCGAGATGTTCACCCTCTCCGGCGGGCACGTCTTCCCGCTCTACGACGCGGCGCACACCGCCGGCTTCCCGCTCTACGACGTGCGGCACGAGCAGTCGGCGGTGTTCGCGGCCGAGGCGGTGGCCAAGCTCAACCGCCGCCCCGGCCTCGCCGTGCTCACCGCCGGCCCCGGCGTCACCAACGGCGTCTCCGGGCTGACCAGCGCCTTCTTCAACGCCTCGCCGGTGCTGGTGCTCGGGGGCCGGGCCCCGCAGTTCCGCTGGGGCTCCGGCAGCCTGCAGGAGATGGACCACCTGCCGCTGGTCGCCCCCGTCACCAAGCATGCCGAGACGGTGTTCGGCGCCGACGACATCCCGCGCGCGGTCGGCGCGGCGCTGACCACCGCGCTCACCCCGCACCGGGGCCCGGTCTTCCTCGACTTCCCGCTGGAGGCGATCTTCTCCGTCGGCGACGCCGAGCTGCCCGAGGCGGTCGCGCCCGCCCCGATCGAGGCCGACCCGGAGGAGGTGACCCGGGCCGCCGGGCTGATCGCCGCCGCCCACCGCCCGGTGATCATCGCCGGCTCCGACGTGTACGCCGGGGACGCCGTCGACGCCCTGCGGGCCGCCGCCGAGGCGCTGCGGGTGCCGGTGTTCACCAACGGGATGGGGCGCGGCGCGCTGCCCCCGTCGCATCCGCTGGCCTTCGCCAAGGCCCGCCGGGTCGCCCTGTCCGGCGCCGACGTCGTCGTCGTGGTCGGCACCCCGCTGGACTTCCGGCTCGCCTTCGGCGACTTCGGCGACGCGCGGGTCGTGCACGTGGTGGACGCGCCCAGCCAGCGGGCCACCCACGTCACCCCGGCCGCCTCGCCCGCCGGTGACCTGCGACTGATCCTCACCGCGTTCGCCGAGCACCCCGGCGACCGGGCCGACCATGACGACTGGGTCGCGCGGCTGCGCGAGGCCGAGGACGCCGCGAAGGCCCGCGACGCCGAGGCGATGGCCGCCGAGACCGACCCGATCCGCCCGGCCCGCGTCTACGGCGAGCTGCGCCGGGTGCTCGCCCCCGACGCCATCACCATCGGCGACGGCGGCGACTTCGTCTCGTACGCCGGGAAGTACCTGGAGCCCGCGCAGCCCGGCACCTGGCTCGACCCGGGCCCGTACGGGTGCCTCGGCACCGGCCTGGGTTATGCGATGGGGGCCCGGGTCAGCCACCCCGACCGGCAGGTCTGC
Organism: Micromonospora sp. NBRC 110038; assembly: GCF_020884815.1. NCBI lineage: Bacteria > Bacillati > Actinomycetota > Actinomycetes > Micromonosporales > Micromonosporaceae > Micromonospora > Micromonospora sp. NBRC 110038. The sequence goes on from NZ_BBOL01000001.1 coordinate 576,334, forward strand.
GTGCTGATGGGCGACGGCGCGGCCGGCTTCTCGCTGATGGACGTGGAGTCCCTGGTGCGCCAGAAGCTCCCCGTCGTGATCGTGGTCGGCAACAACGGCATCTGGGGGCTGGAGAAGCACCCGATGCGCGCCATGTACGGCTACGACGTCGCCGCCGACCTCCAGCCCGGCCTGCGCTACGACAAGGTCGTCGAGGCCCTCGGCGGGGCGGGCGAGACGGTGGAGAAGGCCGGCGACCTCGCCCCGGCCCTGGAGCGGGCCTTCGCCTCGGGCGTGCCGTACCTGGTCAACGTGCTCACCGACCCGGCCGACGCGTACCCCCGCTCGTCGAACCTGGCCTGAGCGCCACCGCTTAATTCGGGGGACTCCCGGCGTCTGTCGTCGTAACGTCAGCCGAGGCTCGGCAGTTTGTCAGTGCCGTCGGCCAGTTGGCGTGACACATGCACAGACGACGGGAGTTTCCATGACGTACGCGATCCGGGCGGAGGGCCTGGTGCGACGCTTCGGCGCCACCACGGCCCTCGCCGGAGTCGACCTCGCGGTCCCCAGCGGGACCGTGTACGGGTTGCTCGGGCCCAACGGGGCCGGGAAGACCACCACCGTGCGGGTGCTCGCCACCCTGCTCGCCGCCGACTCCGGCCACGCCACCGTCGGCGGGTACGACGTGCGCCGCGACGCCCACCGGGTGCGCCAGCTCATCGGCCTCACCGGCCAGTACGCCTCGGTCGACGAGGCGCTCACCGGCACGGAGAACCTGCTGCTCATCGGCCGGCTGCTCGGGCTGTCCCGGGCCGACGCCCGGGCCCGGGCCCGGGAGCTGCTCGCCCGGTTCCAGCTCGCCGACGCCGCCGACCGGGCGGCGAAGACCTACTCCGGCGGCATGCGCCGCCGCCTCGACCTGGCCGCCAGCCTGGTCGGCCGCCCGCAGGTGCTGTTCCTCGACGAGCCGACGACCGGGCTCGACCCGCGCAGCCGCAACGACCTGTGGGACACGGTGCGCGGCCTGGTCACCGACGGGGTGACGGTGCTGCTGACCACGCAGTACCTGGAGGAGGCCGACCAGCTGGCCAGCGAGATCGCCGTGGTCGACCACGGGCGGGTGATCGCCCAGGGCACCCCGGAGGAGCTGAAGGCCAAGACCGGCGGCCAGGTCCTCGCGATCCGTCCGGCGGACCCGGCCGACCTGGCGACCGTGGTGGCCATCGCGGGGGAGGCCGCCGCCGCCAGTCCCGAGGTGGCCCAGAGCACCGTGACCGTCGCGGTCAACGGCCCCGGGGTGCTGCCCGCCGTGGTCCGCCGCCTCGACGACGCCGAGATCCCCGTGGCCGAGCTGGCCCTGCGGGGCGCCAGCCTCGACGAGGTCTTCCTGCACCTCACCGGCCACCGTGCCGAGCCCGACGCGCCGACCGGCGACGACACCCCGTCCGGGGCCGACCTGGAGAGGACGCCGGCATGACCGCCGCCACCGTCACCGCCCCGCTCACCCCGGCCCGCCGCCTCGGCGTGGGCGCCGGGGTGCGGCACACCCTCACCCTGGCCTGGCGCAGCCTGGTGCAGATCAAGCACAACCCGATGGAGCTGCTCGACCTCAGCATCCAGCCGGTGATGTTCGTGCTGCTGTTCACGTACGTCTTCGGCACGGCGATCTCCGGCTCGCCGGGGGAGTACCTCACGTTCGCCCTGCCCGGCATCATCGTGCAGAACGCCCTGTTCGCCACGATGACCACCGGGTTCGGGCTCAACAACGACCTCACCAAGGGGGTGTTCGACCGGCTGCGCGCCCTGCCGATCGCCCGCTGGGCCCCGCTGGCCGGGCGGATCCTCGCCGACACCGTGAAGCAGGCGTGGTCGGTGTCGCTGCTGATCGGCGTCGGGGCGATCCTCGGCTTCCGGCTCGGCAACGGGGTGCTCGGGCTGCTCGGCGCGTTCGCCCTGCTGCTCGCGTTCTCGCTGGCCGCGGCGTGGATCTCGGTGCTGGTCGGGGTGCTGGTCAGCGAGCCCGACAAGGTGCAGATCTTCGGGTTCACGGTGATCTTCCCGCTCACCTTCACCAGCAACGTCTTCGTCCCCACCGACCGGATGCCGGGCTGGCTCCAGCACTGGGTCGAGGTCAACCCGGTGACGATCCTGGCCGACGCCCTGCGCGGCCTGCTGGTGGGCGGCCCGGTGGTCGGCCCGGCGATCCAGGCGATGATCTGGGCCGTCGCGCTCGCCGCCGTCTTCGCGCCGCTGGCGGTCCGGGCGCTGCGGCGTCGCGTCTGACGCCTGCGGGGGCGGCCCGGTCACACCTCGGGGCGGTTCTCCTCCCGGGGCGGGTCGCCCTCGCGGCGGCGCAGGTCGTCCTCGCGCTTGCGCAGGTCCTCCTCCCAGCGGCGGAACAGCTCGGCGTCCTGCCGCCGGGTGCGTTCGGCCAGGGAGTCGAGGAACTCCGGGTCGTCGTCCGGGGCGAGCGGCCGGCGCGGGCCGCCGGGGGCCGACCGGGTCGCGCCCGGCCCTGGGGCAGGGCGCTGCCGGCCGGCGATGAACCAGGCGATCGAGCCGACCAGCGGGAAGAACAGGATGATCAGCACCCAGGCGATCCGGGGCAGCCCACGGATCGCCCCCTCCTCGGCGGAGAGGCAGCTGATCAGCGCGCACACCGCGAGCGCGATCTGGACCAGGAAGAGCAGGACGTACAGGCGGGCCATCTCCCCATCATGGCGCACCCGCGCCCGTCACCCCAGTCCGCGCAGGACCAGCAGCACGCCCAGCGTGGCCTGCCACGCGGCGGCGAGGGCCAGCGCCGGCATGGTGCGGGAGGTGGCGCGCACCGGGCCCGACCCGACGGCCCGGCCCCAGCACAGGGCGAGGGCCGCCGCCCAGCCGGCGACCGCCGCGCCGGCCAGCACCGCCCCGGTGGCGTCCCCGGTGAGCGCCAGCCGGACGGTCAGCACGGTGACGGCGGTGAGCGCGAGCAGGCTGCGCCGCCAGGCCAGGCGGGTGCGTTCGGGTTGCAGCCCCGGGTCGCCGGCCGGGCCCGGCCCGACCGTCACCGGCCGCCGATCGCGCGGGCCAGCACCGCGATGACCAGCAGCACCGCGCCCAGCCCCACGGCGAGGGCGAGCACGGCGGGGAAGCGGGACGCCGGCAGTTCCTCGCCGAGCCGGATGGCGCGTTCGGTGCGGGCCCAGTGGTCCACGGCCCGCACGGCGACGGTGCCGCCGAGCAGCAGCAGCGCGACGGCGATCGCCTCGCGCAGGTGCGCCAGCGGCAGCGGCGGAAGGAACTGGGCGGCGGCCAGCCCGCCGGCCACCAGGGCCAGCCCGGTGCGCAGCCAGGCCAGGAACGTCCGCTCGTTGGCCAGGGAGAAGCGGTAGTCGGGCGTGCTGCCCACCGACCGCAGCTCCCGCGGGTCGAACCACCGCCGTACCGTCTCCCACACGCAGCCGATTATCCGCTTTGTCCAGGGCATAGGTTGGACGGGTGACTGATCTTGATGCGACCACGCTGCGCGAGGCGTACGACAACCAGCTCAAGGCGTGGGCCCCGGACCCGCTGCCGGAGGGCGTGACGGTGGAGCGGGACGGGCCGCTGGTGCGCGTCCTCGGCCTGGACCACGGGGGCTTCCTGACGTACCGCGACCTGGGTGGCCTGACCGGGGCGGCGCTGGACGCGCTGATCGCCCGCCAGGTGGAGTTGTTCCGGGCCCGGGGCGAGTCGGTGGAGTGGAAGCTGCACGGCCACGACGAGCCCGCCGACCTGCCGGACCGGCTGCGGGCCGCCGGGTTCGTGCCGCAGGAGCGGGAGACCGTCGTGATCGGCCCGGTCGCGCCGCTGGCGGCCACGCTCCCGGTGGCCCCCGAGGGGGTACGCCTGCGTGAGGTCACGGCCCGCGCCGACCTGGACCGGATCATGGCCATGGAGGAGGAGGTCTGGGGCGAGAGCCGGGATCACCTCGCCGACGGGCTGGAGAAGGAGATCGCGGCCGACCCGCAGTCGATCACGGTGGTGGTCGCCGAGGCGGGGGAGACGGTGGTCAGCGCCGGCTGGGTGCGCTACGTGGCGGGCACCGGCTTCGCGACGCTGTGGGGCGGCTCGACGCTCGCGCAGTGGCGACGCCGGGGCATCTACCGGGCGCTGGTCGGCTACCGGGCGCGGCTCGCCGCCCAGCGGGGCCGGACCCTGCTGCAGGTGGACGCCTCCGAGGACAGCCGGCCGATCCTGCAGCGGTTGGGTCTCGTCCCGGTCACCACCACCACGCCCTACATCTACACTCCGTGACCATGAGCCAGCCGCTGACGGACGAGGAACGACTCACCCTGAAGACGGGCGCGTTCGGCGCGGTCTTCCTGGTGTCGAACGCCGACCCGGGCATGTTCGCGATGCTGCGGGAGAGCTTCGCCGCGTCCGGGGCGATGGCGGGGGCGAGCGGCCCGGTGAAGGAGGCGCTGACGACCGGCCCGCTGCCGAGGCTGCCCCGGGACTCGGCCCTGGAGGTCGAGGCGGTGGTGCTGCCGGCGCTGGGCCGGGCGGTGGAGATCCTGCGCGCGAAGTCGCCGGGGGACGTGGCGGCGTACCGGTCGCTGGTGCTGGCCGCCGCCGACCAGGTGGCGCGGGCGCACCGGGGGGTGACGCCGGCCGAGGCCGAGGTGATCGACCGGATCCGGGGCGCGCTGGCCGAGCCGGCCTGAGTCCGCGCGTGTCCGGTGCGCCCCGGAGGCCGGGCGCGCGGTGAGCTGTGTCACCCTGAGGCCCCCGGGAGCCGATGCTACTTGTGGGTAACATTGGCGCGTGGGCAAGTGCACAGCAGTCCGTGGTTGACCGATCGTTAAGTTTCGCGGGAGGCTGCGCCCGTGACCTGGCGAGGGATCGCCACACCAACAGGAGGGGTCGTCGAAGCGCGATGAACATCGTCGTACTCGTCAAGCAGGTGCCCGATTCGGGCGCGGACCGCAACCTGCGTCCTGACGACAACACCGTCGACCGCGGTTCGGCGAACAACGTCATCAACGAGATGGACGAGTACGCCATCGAGGAGGCGTTGAAGATCAAGGAGGCGCACGGCGGCGAGGTGACCGTCCTGACCATGGGTCCGGACCGGGCGACCGAGTCGATCCGCAAGGCGCTGTCGATGGGGCCGGACGCCGCCGTGCACGTCGTCGACGACGCCCTGCACGGGTCCTGCGCCGTGGCCACCTCGAAGGTGCTCGCCGCCGCCCTCGGTCAACTCAACGCCGACCTGGTGATCTGCGGCGCCGAGTCGACCGACGGCCGGGTCCAGGTCATGCCGCACATGATCGCCGAGCGCCTGGGCGTCGCCGCGCTGACCGGCGCGCGCAAGCTCACCGTCGACGGCTCCACCCTGACCGTCGAGCGGCAGACCGAGGAGGGCTACGAGGTGGTCACCGCCTCGACCCCGGCCGTCGTCTCCGTCTGGGACACCATCAACGAGCCGCGCTACCCGTCCTTCAAGGGCATCATGGCCGCCAAGAAGAAGCCGGTGCGGACCCTGTCCCTGGCCGACCTCGGCGTCGCCCCGGCCGAGGTGGGCTTCGACGGCGCGACCAGCACCGTGCTGGAGCACAGCAAGCGCCCGCCGCGCTCCGGCGGCGCGAAGGTCACCGACGAGGGCTCCGGCGGCGCGCAGCTGGTCGAGTTCCTCGCCACCGAGAAGTTCGTGTGAGGGGTGCAGGTCATGTCTGAGGTTCTCGTCGTCGTCGAAGCCACCCGCGAGTTCGGCGTCAAGAAGGTCACCCTGGAGATGCTCACCCTCGCCCGCGAGCTGGGCACGCCCAGCGCGGTCGTGCTCGGCGGTCCCGGCGCGGCCGAGGCGCTGAGCGCGAAGCTGGGCGAGTACGGCGCGGAGAAGATCTACGCCGCCGAGAGCGAGGAGATCGACGGCTACCTGGTGGCCCCGAAGGCCACCGTGCTGGCCGACCTCGTCAAGCGGGTGCAGCCGGCCGCCGTCCTGCTCGCCTCCGCCCAGGAGGGCAAGGAGATCGCCGCCCGGTTGGCCGTCAAGCTGGACAACGGCATCCTGACCGACGTGGTCGCCCTCGCCGCGGACGGCACCGCCACGCAGGTCGCGTTCGCCGGCTCGACCATCGTCACGTCGAAGGTCACCCGGGGCCTGCCGCTGGTCACCGTGCGGCCGAACTCGCTCACCCCGGCCCCGGCCCCCGCCACCCCCGCCGTCGAGCAGCTCACCGTGACCGTGGGCGACGCCGACAAGCTGGCCAAGGTCGTCGACCGCGTCGCCGAGCAGAAGGGCTCCCGCCCCGAGCTCACCGAGGCGTCGGTGGTCGTCTCCGGTGGCCGTGGTGTCGGCAACGCGGACAACTTCAAGCTGGTCGAGGAGCTGGCCGACCTGCTCGGCGGGGCCGTCGGCGCGTCCCGGGCGGCCGTCGACTCCGGCTTCTACCCGCACCAGTTCCAGGTGGGCCAGACGGGCAAGACGGTCTCCCCGCAGCTCTACGTCGCGCTGGGCATCTCCGGCGCGATCCAGCACCGGGCCGGCATGCAGACCTCGAAGACCATCGTCGCGGTGAACAAGGACGGCGAGGCCCCGATCTTCGAGCTGGCCGACTTCGGCGTGGTCGGCGACCTGTTCAAGGTCGTGCCGCAGGCCGCCGAGGAGATCCGCAAGCGCAAGTGAGCCACCCCGGGGCGACCCGGGCGCAACGCCGAAGGGGGCCACCCGGGATCGGGTGGCCCCCTTCCGCAGTTGCCTGTCTACGGGGAGCTGATCGGCGGGCCGGGGAGCTGATCCGGCCCGCCGATCAGCCCGTCAGGGTGCCCCTCAGCAGGCTGTCGCCGGAGTGGGCGGGCTTGTTGTCGTACTGCTCGGCGGAGACGTCCACCACCGAGTAGGTCCGGAGGTCGACGTTTGGCGGCAACGGTAGCAGCGCGTCCCCCGTGCCGGCATTCAGCACGCCGACCGAGAACATCCGCATGGTCGCCGGGTCGATGAGCCAGACCTCGTAGTACCCCGGTACCGCCGGGAGATTCGCCACGTGCAGGTGCAGTTGGTTGTCGGTGAACACCCGGGCGTCGCCGCTGGCGTCGCGCGGCGTCGTCCCGTACGCGGTCAGGGACCCGCTGGCCAGCACCACGCGCTCCGGTGGCCGGGGCTCGTCGGCGGAGCCCGACAGCACGGCGAAGGTGCCCACCACGCCGACCGCGGCGGCGGCCGCCGCCGTCACCGCCGTGACCGCCCAGCGGGGCAACCGGCGACGCCGCCCACCGGCCCGGCCGGGCCGGGCCGCGCCGGTCTCCGGCGTCGGGGCGGTCGCCGGCGGCCCGGCGTCGGGGCGGTCGCCGAGCGACGGCAGCGCCTCGGCCGCCGCGACCTCCGCGACGATCCCCTGCCACACGTGCTCGGGCGGGTCGGGCAGGTCGCCCAGCCCTTGGGTGCCGGCACCGAGGCCGGCGACGTGCCGCAGGCCGTCCACCTCGGCCCGGCAGTGCGCGCAGGCGTCGAGGTGGCGGGCCTCACCGTCGTCCGCCTCGCTCTCACCGAGCGCCAGGAAGACCAGCCGGTCGTGGTCCAGGTGCTGCACCGTCCACCTCCCATCTGCGTTTCAGGCTCGCCATACCTCGCCGGATGTGACTCTTGACCGTCCCCAGCGGCACGCCGGTCACCGTCGCGATCTGCTGGTGCGTCAGGTCGTCGTAGAACGCCAACTCCAGCATCCGACGCTGGTCGTCGGGAAGCCGGGCCAGCTCGTCGGCCACCACCAGCCGGTCGACGACCGTGTCCGGGTCCGGGCCGGTCGGGGCCGGATCGGGCAGTTGCCGCACCGTCTCCACCACGCGGTTCTCCCGCGCGGAGGCGCGCAGCCGGTCGACGACCTTGCGCCGGCCGATGCCGAGCAGCCAGCCGATCAGCGACCCCCGGGACGGATCGAAGGTGTCCCGCCCCAGCCAGGCCGCGACGAAGGTCGCCTGGGTCACGTCCTCCGCGTCGCTGCGGTTGGCCAGCGTGCTGGTGGCCAGGTGCAGCACCGCCCGGCCGTACCGGTCGTACGCCTGGCGCAGGGCGGCCTCGTCACCCGCGCGGAACCGCTCGGCGAGGTCGTCCTGGGGTGGTGGCTCGGGTTCCTGTTGCACCGCTGTCACCGGGCGGTTCGCCTTCCGTGGAGCATGCCCGACTGTAACCCCCGCCGTCATCGCCCCACCTTCGCGCCTCGTGCGTCCGCACCTGTCTCACCTGCTCTTCGCTGCCGAGGGCCCCCGTGGATGCGCCCGCCGGAAAGAAAAAGAAGTCGCCGGAGGGCGCATCCGGGGCGGCGGGAGCCGGCGTAACCCGTTCTGCAAGCCAGGCCTGACGAACCAGCACGAACCACCAGGAGGCAGACATGCAGCTCTCGTACTTCCGTCGGGTCGCCGCGGGCGGCGCGGTCGCCGCGCTGACCTTCGCCGGCGCCGGTGCCCTCACCGCCACGCCGGCCTACGCCGCCACCAGCAAGGTCTCCGTCGTGCACGGCATCCCGGACACCCCCGTCGACGTGTACGTCAACGGCAAGAAGACCCTCGACAACTTCAAGCCCGGCGACGTGGCCGGCCCGCTCGACCTGGAGCAGGGCGCGTACGACATCGCCCTGACCAAGCCCGGCGAGGCGCTCGACAAGGCGATCCTCACCGTCGACGACGCCGAGGTGCCGGGCGGGGCGAACATCAGCCTCGCCGCGCACCTCGACGAGGCCGGCAAGCCCAAGATCACGCCGTTCGCCAACGACACCGCCAAGGTCGACGCCGGCAAGGCCCGGCTGATCGTCCGGCACACCGCCGCCGCCCCGGCCGTGGACGTGCGGGCCGGCGGAAAGCCCGTCTTCGAGGACCTGACCAACCCGAACGAGGCGAAGGCCGACGTCGACGCCGGCACCGTCTCCGCCGACGTGGTGCTCGCCGGCACCGACACCGTGGCGATCGGCCCCGCCGACCTGGACCTGAAGGAGGGCACCGCCACCATCGTCTACGCGATCGGCTCGGCCGAGGCCAAGAACCTCGACCTGGTCGCGCAGACCATCACCGGCCTGCACTCCGCCCCGGGCGGCGTGCCCAGCGGCACCGGCGGCCAGGCCGGCACCGGCGTGCAGACCTGGTGGTACGTGCTGGCCGGTGCCGGCGTCCTGCTGCTGGTCGGCGGCGGCGCGCGGGTGGCCGCCACGGCCCGGACGTCCCGCCGGTGACGGTGCGCAACCGCGGCGCGCTGGCGGCGATGGCCGCCGGCGCTGCCGCGCTCACCGTCGCCGCCGTGGTCGCCTGCGGCTCGCAGCCCGCCGAGGACGTCGGCGCGGACGACGCGGCGGCCCTGGCCGTGGCCACCCCGTCGCCGGGCGCGAGCGCCCCCGGCGGCCCGTCGGTGCCGGTCACGGCCGGCGAGCTGCCCTCCGGCGACGCGACCGTGCCGCCGGTGCGGCTGCGCATCCCGGCGATCGACGTCACCGCCCGCGTCGACCCGGTCGGGGTCAACCCGCGCACCGACGAGTTCGAGGTCCCGCCCAGCGTGGACCGGATCGGCTGGTACCGGTACGGCCCCGGCCTGTCCGCCGACGCCGGGTCGGTGGTGATCGCCGGCCACGTGGACAGCGCCGAACAGGGCAAGGGGGCGTTCTTCCGGCTGCGGGAGCTGGACCGGGGCGACACCGTCACCGCCACCGGCGGCGACGGGACGACGCGCGAGTACCGGGTCGTCGCCCGCGAGGAGTACGCCAAGACGAAGATCCCGCTGGACCGGTACTTCGCCCGCGACGGCAGCCCCCGGCTCACCCTGATCACCTGCGGCGGCCCGTTCGACCCGCAGACCCGCCGATACCGGGACAACATCGTCGTCACCGCCGTCCCGGTGTGAGCGGTCACGCCCCGGGGTCTTGCCGCCCCGGGGCGCGGGTGACCTCCGGAGTCGGGCCGGCGCGAGGCCGGTCAGTAGGCTGAACGGCGATGGCATACCTGGATCACGCGGCGACGACTCCGATGCTCGACGAGGCACTGGAGGCGTACGTGGCCGCCGCTCGCGAGGTCGGCAACGCGTCGTCACTGCACGCGGCGGGCCGGCGCGCCCGCCGTCGGGTGGAGGAGTCCCGCGAGCGGGTGGCCGCCGCGCTGGGCGCCCGCCCCTCCGAGGTGATCTTCACCGGCGGCGGGACGGAGAGCGACAACCTGGCGGTCAAGGGCATCTTCTGGGCCCGCCGGGCCGCCTCCCCGGCCCGCCGCCGGGTGGTCTCCAGCGCCGTCGAGCACCACGCCGTCCTCGACACCGTCGACTGGCTGGCCGAGCGCGAGGGCGCCGAGGTGGGCTGGCTGCCGGTGGACGCCGCCGGCCGGCTCGACCCGGAGGCGCTGCGCGCCGAGCTGGCCGACCACGGCGACGCCGTCGCCATGGTCACCGCGATGTGGGCCAACAACGAGGTCGGCACCCTCCAGCCGGTGGCCGCGCTGGCCGCCGTCGCCGCCGAGCACGGGGTGCCGTTCCACACCGACGCGATCCAGGCGGTCGGCCAGGTGCCCGTCGACTTCGCCGCCAGCGGCGTCTCCGCGCTGACGGTCACCGGGCACAAGCTCGGCGGCCCGGCGGGGGTGGGCGCGCTGCTGCTCGCCCGCGACGTCGCGGCCACCCCGCTGCTGCACGGCGGCGGCCAGGAACGCGACGTGCGCTCCGGCACCCTCGACACCGCCGGCATCGTCGCCTTCGCGGTCGCCGTCGAGGCGGCGGTGAAGGGCCAGCAGGAGTACGCGGCCCGCGTCGCCGCCCTCCGTGACGACCTCGTGCGGCGGGTCCGGCACGCCGTACCCGAGGTGGTCTTCAACGGCGACCCCGACGACCGGCTGCCCGGCAACGCGCACTTCTCCTTCCCCGGCTGCGAGGGCGACGCGCTGCTGCTGCTGCTCGACGCCCAGGGCATCGCCTGCTCCACCGGCTCGGCCTGCTCGGCCGGGGTGGCCCAGCCCTCCCACGTGCTGATCGCGATGGGCGCCGACGACGACCGGGCCCGCTCCTCGCTGCGCTTCACCCTCGGCCACACCAGCGGCCAGGCCGACGTCGACGCGCTCGTGGCGGCCCTGCCGGCGGCGGTGGAGCGGGCCCGCCGCGCCGCCGCCCTGCGCGCTCCCCGGTAGGCTCGAAGCCGGGGAAGGGAGCGTGACGCGGTGAGGGTGTTGGCGGCCATGTCCGGCGGGGTCGACTCCGCCGTGGCGGCGGCGCGGGCCGTGGAGGCCGGGCACGACGTCACCGGCGTGCACCTGGCGCTGGCCCGCAACCCGCAGACGTACCGCACGGGGGCGCGCGGGTGCTGCACGCTGGAGGACTCGCGGGACGCCCGCCGCGCCGCAGACGTGCTCGGCATCCCGTTCTACGTGTGGGACATGGCCGACCGGTTCCACGCCGACGTGGTCGACGACTTCGTCGCCGAGTACGCGGCCGGCCGCACCCCGAACCCCTGCCTGCGCTGCAACGAGAAGATCAAGTTCGCGGCGGTGCTGGACCGGGCCGTGGCGCTGGGCTTCGACGCGGTGGTCACCGGCCACCACGCCCGGCTCGGCCCCGACGGGCTGCTGCGCCGCAGCGTCGACGCGGCCAAGGACCAGTCGTACGTGCTCGCGGTGCTGACCCGCGCCCAGCTCGACCGGTCGGTCTTCCCGCTCGGCGACTCGACCAAGGCCCAGGTCCGCGAGGAGGCGGCCCGGCGCGGCCTCGCCGTCGCCGACAAGCCCGACTCGCACGACATCTGCTTCATCGCCGACGGCGACACCCGGGGCTTCCTCGCCGGCCGGCTCGGCGAGGCGCCGGGCCAGGTGGTCGACGCGCTCACCGGCGCGGTGGTCGGCAGCCACACCGGCGCGTACGCGTACACGGTGGGGCAGCGCCGGGGCCTGCACCTGGACCGGCCCGCCCCCGACGGCCGCCCCCGCTACGTGCTCTCCATCACCCCGAAGACCAACACCGTCACCGTGGGGCCGGCCGAGGCGCTGGAGGTCTCCACGGTGCGCGCCGAGCGTCCCGTGTGGACCGGCGGCGAGCGCCCGGCCGGGCCGATCGAGTGCGAGGTGCAGCTGCGCGCCCACGGCGACGTGGTGCCCGCCACCGTCGAGCTGACCGGCGACACGCTGCGCGCCGAGCTGCGTCGCCCGGTGCGCGGGGTCGCCGCCGGCCAGGCCGTCGTCGCGTACCGGCCGGACCCGGCCGGCGACGTGGTGCTCGGCTCGGCCACCATCGCCGGCTGACGCGGTCCCGGCCGCGCGACCAGCGCCGCGTGCGCGCTGCCCGGCTTCGCGACCATCGCCGCGTGCCACCCGCGGCCGACCGGCTACCCTTCGCCCGTGACAGCTAGCGCGTGGCCCTGGCCCGTCGGCGCGGCGACCGGCATCGGTTCGCTGCCCGGCACCGACATCGCGGAGGCGCAGCGGATCGTCCTCGGGGAGCTGCCCGCCCTGCCCCACCTGCCCGAGCTGCCGGCGCGCGGCCCCGGGGCGGACCTGATCGGCCGCACCGGCGGCCTGCTGGTCGAGCTGCCCGTCGAGCTGTACGCGGCCCGCTGGCGGGTCGCCCCCCGCCCGGGGCGGGACCTGCGCCGGGCCCGGGACCTCATGGAACGCGACCTCGACCAGCTCGCCGAGCAGGCCGAGGAGTACGCCGGCCCGGTCAAGGTGCAGGCCACCGGCCCGTACACCCTGGCCGCCGGCATCGACCTGCCGATCGGCGGCCGGATGCTGCGCGACCCCGGCGCGGTGCGGGACCTCACCGGTTCCCTCGCCGAGGGGCTGCGCGCCCACCTCGCGGCGGTCGCCCGCCGGCTGCCCCGGGCCTCGGTGCTGCTCCAGCTCGACGAGCCGTCCCTGCCGACGGTGCTGGCCGGGCGGGTGCCCACCGAGAGCGGCTTCGGCACGTACCGGCCGGTGCCGCAGCCCGACGCGGCGGACCTGCTGCGCACGGTGGTCGAGGCCGTCGGTGTGCCGGTCGTGGTGCACTGCTGCGCGCCGGACGTGCCGCTGGAGCTGATCCGCTCGGCCGGCGCGGCCGGGGTCGCGCTCGACCTCGCCCTGGTGAAGGACCTGGACCCGCTCGGCGAGGCGATCGACGCCGGGCTCGGGCTGCTGGCCGGCGCCGCGCCGGCCACCCCGCCGCCGGGCGGTCGCGCGCCGACCTCCGCCCAGGTCGCCGACAGGGTACGCCAGCTCTGGGACCGCCTGGGCTTCCCGCGTCGCCGGCTGCCCGAGCAGGTGGTGGTCACCCCCGCCTGCGGCCTGGCCGGGGCCACGCCGCAGCACGTCCGGGCGGTGCTCGCGGCGTGCCGCGACGCCGGCCGGCGACTCGCCGAGGACTGAGGTTTCCTGTCGTACCCGGTGGGCAGGATGACGCACATGATCGGACAACTGCGCAGCACCGTGATCGACTGCCCCGATCCGCGTGCCCTCGCGGCGTTCTACGCCGAGCTGACGGGCCTGCCGGTGGCGGAGGGTGACTCCGACGGCGACGAGTGGGTGGTCCTCGGCGGCCCGGTGGGGCAACACCCCCGGCTGGCCTTCCAGCGCGCCCCCGACCTGCGCCCGCCGACCTGGCCCGACCCGGAGCGGCCGCAGCAGCTCCACCTCGACATCACCGTCACCGACGTCGAGGCGGCCGAGCGGGCGGTGCTGGCGCTGGGCGCGCGCCGGCTCGACGGCGAGGGGGAGGGGTTCCGGGTCTACGCCGACCCGGCCGGCCACCCGTTCTGCCTCTGCTGGGACTGACCCGCCCGCCTGTGTCCCGTCGCATGGCGGGGATCGCCGGGGCGCGGCATGATCACACGGGTGATCGACTCCTCGCTCCGGCGGGCCTCCGGCTCGCTGCTCGGCCTGGCCTACGGTGACGCGCTGGGCCGCCCGACCGAGTTCCTGACCGTCGCCGAGATCCACCGCCGCTACGGCCCGTCCGGCCCCCGGGAGCTGGAGGGCGACCCGGCGCTGGTCACCGACGACACCCAGATGGCGCTCGCGGTGGCCTGGGCGCTGCACGACGCGCCCGCGCTCACCCCGGCGGCGGTCGAGCCGCTGCTCCGCGAGCGCTTCCTGGCCTGGGCGGTCAGCCCCGACAACAACCGCGCGCCGGGCATGACCTGCCTGCGGGCCTGCGCCGAGCTGTCCCGGGGGGTGCGCTGGCAGGAGGCCACCGTGGCCGGCTCGAAGGGCTGCGGGGCCAACATGCGGGTCACCCCGGTCGGGCTGCTCGCCGTCGACCTGGACACCCTGGCCGGTCTTGCCCAGCTCCAGGCGGGCCTGACCCACGGCCACCCGACCGGGCTGGCCGCGAGCGAACTGACGGCGTACGCGGTCCGCCTGCTGCGCGACGGCGCGGCGCTGGCCGAGCTCCCGGCGCTGCTCACCGACCGGGCCCGGGAGCAGCGCCGGGTCTACCGGTCGGACTGGCTCGGCGACCTGTGGCAGCGTCCCGGCGTCGACTCGCCGCAGGAGTTCATCGCCCGGGGCTGGGACGAGTGCCTGGGCGCCCTGGGCCGCCTGACCACCACCCTGACCCGCCCCGACGACGGCGACGACCCGTGCCGGCGTACCGGCGAGGGGTGGGTGGCCGAGGAGGCGCTGGCGACCGCGCTGCTCTGCGCGCTGTGGCACGCCGACGACCCGGTCGGTGCGCTGGCGCGCGGCGCGACCACCGCCGGCGACTCCGACTCCATCGCGGCCCTGGCCGGCGCGTTCGTCGGCGCGGCGCACGGCCTGCCGGCCTGGCCGACCGACTGGGCCACCCGCATCGAGTACGCCGACCAGCTCGCCGCCCTCGCCGCCGGACTCGACTGACTGCTCCCCGGCCGACTGCCTCTCTCTTCGCCCCCGACGGCTCTCCCCCTGACTGCTCTCTTTCCCTGACTGCTCTCTTCCCCTGCCTCTCGACCCGCCCGCGAGCCGGCGGCGGGTCGAGGGCGGATGACTGCTGCCGGCACATAGGGAGCTGAGTCGAATACGACATCAGCGCCCTGCGAGGCAGCCCGACCACGGGTGGCGACATGCTCGACGGTGCGCCACCGGCCCGGCAGCGTTGTGGCGGTAGGGCGGTGGGGCAATGTGGTGGCGTGAACGCGCTGCTCGCGTTGTCCCGACCGATCCCAGTTGAGGCGGGTCGGGCGCAGGCTGGAGGCCGCAGGCCGACCCGCACACGCGATGCCGACTCGTTGCCGACCGGAGCGCATCGGACATAGTGCGGCGTTCCCGGGGAGACGCAGCGACAGGGCAGGCTGTGTGTCGAAGCCAGCGATGATCGTCTGCTGATTATGGAGACGGGCGTCGGCGTGTCGTCTCCATAATCAGCAGACGATCATGGCGGGGTGGGGGTGGCCTGGTGGCGGGCGGCCTGGGCGGTGGGTGGCTCGGCGGCGGGTGGACCGGTGGCGGGTGGACCGGTGGCGGGTGGACCGGTGGCGGGGGTGATGTCGTTGGTGACTCAGCTCCCTAGGCACCGCAACTGCCCATGTTCCCTCGCGTGACGCCGGCTGCTCCGCCCAGGCCGCAGATTGTCCCACCGTCCCGATACGGTGCGGGGGTAGCGTGAACAGGGAGGTCGACACGGTGTCCGAAGCCGGCAGCATGTCCGAGGAAGCCGTTCCACAGCAGGTGAGCCCGGCGCAGGAGGCGGCGGCGGGCCCCGAGCCGACCCCCGAGGCGCGGGAGCGGCACGCCACCCTCAGCCAGGAGCTGACCGAACACCAGTACCGCTACTACGTGCTGGACGCCCCCACCATCTCCGACGCCGACTTCGACCGGCAGCTGCGCGAGCTGGAGGCCCTGGAGGCCGAGTTCCCCGCCCTGCGCACCCCCGACTCGCCGACCCAGCGGGTCGGCGGCACCTTCTCCACCGACTTCACGCCGGTCACCCACGCCGAGCGGATGCTCTCGCTCGACAACGCGTTCGCCGACGAGGAGTTGGCGGCCTGGGCCGAGCGGGTGGAGCGGGACGCGGGCGGCCCGGTGCCCTACCTCTGCGAGCTCAAGGTCGACGGGCTGGCGATCAACCTCACCTACGAGAAGGGCCGGCTGGTGCGGGCCGCCACCCGGGGCGACGGGCGCACCGGCGAGGACGTCACGGCCAACGTCCGCAGCATCCGCGACGTGCCGGCGCGGCTGACGCCGTCCGACGATTTCCCCGACGTGCCCGAGTTCGTCGAGGTGCGCGGCGAGATCTACTTTCCGATCGCCGGCTTCGCCGACCTCAACGCGAGCCTCGTCGAGCAGGGCAAGGCGCCCTTCGCCAACCCGCGCAACGCCGCCGCGGGCAGCCTGCGGCAGAAGGACCCGCGGATCACGGCCTCCCGGCCGCTACGGCTGGTGGTGCACGGCATCGGTGCCCGGCGCGGCTACACCCCGATGGCGCAGTCCGAGTCGTACGCGGCGCTGCGCTCGTGGGGGCTGCCCACCAGCGACCGCTGGCGGGTCGTGCCCAACCTGGCCGGCGTCGCCGAGTTCATCGCGTACTACGCCGAGCACCGGCATGACGTCGAGCACGAGATCGACGGGGTCGTGGTCAAGGTGGACCCGGTCTCCATCCAGGGCCGGCTCGGCTCGACCAGCCGGGCCCCGCGCTGGGCGATCGCCTTCAAGTACCCGCCGGAGGAGGTCAACACCAAGCTCCTCGACATCGAGGTGGAGGTCGGGCGCACCGGCCGGGTGACCCCGCGAGCCCTGCTCGAGCCGGTCCTGGTGGCCGGCTCCACTGTCGCCTACGCCACTCTGCACAACGCCCGTGAGGTGGAGCGCAAGGGGGTGCTGATCGGCGACACGGTGGTGATCCGCAAGGCCGGCGACGTGATCCCCGAGGTGCTCGGCCCGGTGGTCGACCTGCGCCCCGCCGACGCCAAGCGGTTCGAGATGCCAGCGGACTGCCCTTCCTGCGGCACCGCCCTGCGCCCGGAGAAGGAGGCGGACGTCGACATCCGCTGCCCCAACAGCCGCAGCTGCCCCGCGCAGCTGCGCGAGCGGGTCTTCCACCTCGCGGGCCGGGGCGCGTTCGACATCGAGGTGCTCGGCTACAAGGGCGCGGCGGCGCTGCTCGACGCGCAGGTCATCACCGACGAGGGAGACCTGTTCGGGCTCGACGCCGAGCAGTTGGCCCGGTCGCCGTTCTTCGTCAACAAGGACGGCAGCCTCGGCAGCAACGCCGCCAAGCTTCTCGACAACCTCGCCGTGGCCCGGGAACGCGACCTGTGGCGGGTGCTGGTCGGGCTCTCCATCCGGCACGTCGGCCCGACCGCCGCCCAGGCCCTCGCCCGGCACTTCCGGTCGATGGCGGCGATCCAGGCCGCCAGCGAGGAGGAGCTCTCCTCGGTCGACGGCGTCGGCCCGACGATCGCGGCCAGCATCGTCGAGTGGTTCACCGTCGACTGGCACCGCGAGGTGGTCCGCAAGTGGGCCGAGGCGGGCGTACGGATGGCGGAGGAGGCCGGCGACGAGGGGCCGCGCCCGCTGGAGGGGCTCACGGTCGTGGTGACCGGCACCCTGAGCGGGTTCTCCCGCGACCAGGCCGCCGAGGCGATCCAGGTGCGGGGCGGAAAGGTGACCGGCTCGGTCTCCAAGAAGACCGGCTTCGTGGTGGTGGGCGACAACCCGGGGTCCAAGGCCGACAAGGCGGCCACCCTGAAGGTGCCGGTGCTCGACGAGGACGGCTTCCGGGTCCTGCTCGACCAGGGCCCGGACGCGGCCCGGGAGGTGGCCCAGGTCGGCGAGTGACCCGAGCGGGCCCGCAGCGGGCGGCCGCCGGTGCACCTTGACCGCACCTGGCCGCGTATACCAAGTTAGTTACGACTAGGACCGATTCGCGGCTGTCATCTCTGAAAAGCGGCACCCAGGGCGTTTCATGGTGGTCACGGCGGGCGCAGGGCCCGCCGCGACCGCTGCCCGGGAGGTGCGATGGAGGCCGCCGATCCGCGAAACTCCGTCCCGCCGGGACGCGCGACGCCCTTCTTCGGTTTCGTCGCCGCCGTCGCCGCGCTGGCGGTGCTGCTCTCCGCCGGGCCGCTGGCCGCGCTGGCGGGCCGGCTCGCCGAGCTGCCGGCGGCGTTCTGGACGATGGCGGCGCTCGCCGTCGTCTGCGACGCGCGGCCGTTCGTGCCGCCCGGGCGGCGGCAGTCGTCGGCGGTCTTCCCGTCCACCTGCTTCACCTTCGCCATCCTGCTCGGCTGGGGGCTGGGCCCCGCCGTCGCCGTGCAGACCGTGGCGGTGGTCGTCTCCGGCTGGCGGATGGGGCACGCCGCGTGGCGCTCCGGCTTCAACGCCGCCCAGTACGCCTGCGCCCTCGCCGCCGCCTCGGCGGTCACCGCCCTGGGGCCGGGGAGCATCTTCGCCGGCGGGCGGCTGCGCGCGGTCGACGTGCTGGCGGTGGGCGCGGCGACCGCCGTCTGGTTCGCGGTCAACTACGGCCTGGTCAGCACCGCCATCCGGCTGCGCTTCGCGGACCGCTGGTGGCCCGGCGTGCGGTCCGGCCTGGGGTACGAGCTGATCTCCACCGGGTCGCTGCTGCTGCTCGCCCCGGTGCTGGTGGCCGCCGCCCGGGCCAGCGCCGCGCTGATCCCGCTGGTGCTGGTGCCGCTGTTCGCGGTGTACCGGATGGCCCGGCTCGCCGCCGAGCAGGAGCATCTCGGGGCGCTCGACCCGCTCACCGGCCTGCCCAACCGCAAGGCGCTGCTGGCCGAGGTCGCCGAGCAGGTCCACCTGCACGCCGAGCGCTCCGCGCGCAACGAACCGGACGCCCAGCTCGCGCTGCTGCTGATCGACCTGGACCGGTTCAAGAACGTCAACGACGCGCTCGGCCACGCCGTCGGCGACCGCCTGCTGATCGAGGTCAGCGCCCGGCTGGCCGGCGCGGTGGGGGAGCGGGACCTGCTCGCCCGCCTCGGCGGGGACGAGTTCGCCATCGTCAGCACCGGGCTCGCCGGCGTGGACGCCGCCCGCGCCACGGCCGAGCGGCTGGTCGCCGCGCTCGCCGAGCCGGTGTCGCTGGACGGGCTGCCGCTGGACGTCGGCGGCTCCATCGGCATCGCCATGTATCCCGAACACGGCGAGGACTTCGCCACGCTGATGCGCCACGCCGACGTCGCCATGTACGACGCCAAGCACCGCAACGACACCATCGCCGTCTACGCCGCCGAGTCCGACCACAACTCGGCCGAGCGGCTGGGGCTCCTGGCCGACCTGCGGCGCGTACTCGAGGCGGGGCCGGTCGGGTCGGCGGAGCGCGACGCGCCGGTCGGCGCGCGCGGCGGCGACGGGGCCGCGCTGCCGGCGGCCCTCCCCGCGGCGGCGGGCGGGCCGGTCGACGCGGGACGGCCTGCACCCGCCGGGCCGGGCCGGTGGCGGGCCCGCCGGCACCGGCAACGCGCGGAGCCGGACCACCCCGACGACCTGATCAACCGGATCGTCACCGCCGCCGACCCGATCCGCCGGCGGGCCGCCGAGCCCGACGTCGAGCCGGGCGGGGCGGACGCCGTGGGGCCGGCGCCGCAGGCCGGGCCGGCGCGCGGCGACGCCGACGGCGCCGGTCGGATCACGATGTACTACCAGCCGCAGGTCGCCATCGCCACCGGCGAGGTCGTGGGCGTCGAGGCGCTGCTGCGCTGGCGGCATCCGCGCCGGGGCATGGTCGACCCGGAGGAGCTGATCCGGGTCGCCGAGCAGAGCGCCGTGATGCGGCTGCTCACCCGCCGGGTCGTCGACGACGTGGTGGAGCAGCTCGCGAAGTGGTCGGCGGCCGGGATCACCCTGCGGGCCGCGCTCAACGTCAGCGTCCGGGACCTGCACACCGGCGAGATCGCCGACCAGATCGCCGACCGGCTGGCCCGCTACGGCGTCCGGCCCGACCGGCTGCAACTGGAGATCACCGAGGGCGCGCTGATGGCCGACCCCCGGCGGGTGCTGGCCACCATCTCGCGGCTGCACGCCATCGGCGTGGCCATCGCGCTCGACGACTTCGGCACCGGCTACTCCAGCATGCAGCACCTGCGCCGGCTGCCGCTGTCGGAGGTCAAGGTGGACCGGTCGTTCGTGCTCGGGATGGCCGACGACGCCGACGACGCCGCGATCGTCCGGTCGATGATCGAGCTGGCCGGGGCGCTCAATCTGCGGGTCGTCGCCGAGGGCGTGGAGGACGAGCGGACGTGGCGGCTGCTGCACGCCGCCGGCTGCGACGTGGCGCAGGGCTGGTTCTACGCCCGGCCCATGCCCGCCGGGGAGCTGACCGACTGGCTGGCCCGCTACCGGCCGCTGCGGCCGGCGGCCCGCGAGGCGGAGAGCCGGCCCCCGCAGGCCCGCTGACCCCGCCGCCGCGCCGGCCGCAGGGGGAGTCGGGGACGCCCGGCCGGTGCCGGGCAATAGACTCGCTGCGGTCACCGCGTGTCATCGTCGTTGCCGGCGCGCGGCAAGCCACCGCCAGATGCAGCAGGACAGCCAGAAGGGGGCACTGATGGCCGCCATCTCCCGCGAGGAGGTCGCGCACCTGGCGCGACTGTCGCGGCTCGCCGTCACGGAGGAGGAGCTGGACACCTTCGCCGGCCAGCTCGACACGATCCTCCAGGCGGTCGCCCAGGTCGGCGAGGTCGCCGCGGCGGACATCCCGCCGACGTCCCACTCCGTGCCGTTGACCAACGTGCTGCGCGAGGACGTGGTGGTGCCCGGCCTGACCCCGGCCGAGGCCCTGTCGGGCGCGCCCGACGCCGAGGAGCAGCGGTTCCGCGTCCCGCGGATCCTGGACGAGGATGTGGCGTCATGACCGACCTGACCAAGCTGACCGCCGTCGAGATCGCCGGCCTCGTGGCCGGCGGCCAGACCTCGGCCGTCGAGGTGACCCAGGCCCATCTGGACCGCATCGCCGCCGTCGACGGCCGGGTGAACGCCTTCCTGCACGTCGACGCCGACGGCGCGCTCGCCGCCGCCCGCGCCGTCGACGAGCGCCGGGCCGCCGGTGAGGAGCTCGGCCCGCTCGCGGGCGTGCCGGTCGCCGTCAAGGACGTGCTCACCACCAAGGGCGTGCCGACCACCGTCGGGTCGAAGATCCTTCAGGGCTGGCGCCCGCCGTACGACGCGACGATCGTGCAGCGGCTGCGCGCCGCCGGCACGGTGATGCTCGGCAAGACCAACATGGACGAGTTCGCGATGGGCTCCTCCACGGAATACTCGGCGTACGGGCCGACCCGCAACCCGTGGGACACCGACCGCATCCCCGGCGGCTCCGGTGGCGGCAGCGCCGCCGCGCTCGCCGCGTACGAGGCGCCCCTGGCCATCGGCTCGGACACCGGCGGCTCGATCCGCCAGCCGGGCGCGGTCACCGGCACCGTCGGCGCGAAGCCCACCTACGGCGGCACCTCCCGCTACGGCCTGGTGGCGTTCTCCTCCTCGCTGGACACCCCCGGCCCGTGCGCGCGTACGGTGCTCGACGCGGCGCTGCTGCACGCGGCCATCGGCGGCCACGACCCGCGCGACTCCACCTCCATCCCGCAGCCGGTGCCCGACGTGGTGGCCGCCGCCCGGCTCGGCGCGACCGGCGACCTGACCGGCGTGAAGCTGGGCGTGGTCACCGAGTTCTCCGGCGAGGGCGCGGAGCCGGGCGTCGCGGCGGCGTTCCGCGACTCCGTCGACGCCCTGGCCAAGCTCGGCGCGGAGATCGTCGAGGTGTCCTGCCCCCACTTCAAGTACGCGCTGCCGGCGTACTACCTGATCGCCCCGAGCGAGTGCTCCTCGAACCTGGCCCGCTTCGACGGCGTCCGGTTCGGGCTGCGGGAGGGCGACGACGGCAACCGGTCCCTCGAAGAGGTCATGTCGCTGACCCGGGACGCCGGCTTCGGCCCCGAGGTCAAGCGCCGGATCATGCTCGGCACGTACGCCCTCTCCTCGGGCTACTACGACGCCTACTACGGGCAGGCGCAGAAGGTCCGCACCCTGATCACCCGGGACTTCACCGCCGCGTTCGAGCGGGTCGACGCGCTGATCTCCCCGACCACCCCGTTCGTGGCGTTCCCGATCGGCGCGCGCACCTCCGACCCGTACCAGATGTACCTGGCCGACCTCTACACCATCCCGACCAACCTGTACGGCGGGCCGGGCATCTCGGTGCCGTGCGGCCTCTCCGACGGGCTGCCGGTCGGCCTGCAGGTCATGGCCCCCACGATGGCCGACGACCGGATGTACCGGGTCGCCGCCGCGCTGGAGTCCGCGGTCGGCACGTTCACCCCACCGGCACTGTGAGGCAGGAGCACCGATGAGCACGACGACCTTGCCCGCGTACGACGACGTCGTCGCCCGCTACGAGCCGGTGATCGGCCTGGAGACCCACGTCGAGCTGGGCACGAACACCAAGATGTTCTGCGGCTGTCCGACGGACTTCGGCGGCGAGCCCAACACCCGGGTCTGCCCGGTCTGCCTGGGCCTGCCCGGGTCGCTGCCGGTGGCCAACAAGGCGGCGATCGAGGCGACGATCCGGATCGGCCTGGCGCTCAACTGCTCGATCGCCTCGTGGTGCCGGTTCGCCCGGAAGAACTACTTCTACCCGGACATGCCGAAGAACTTCCAGATCAGCCAGTACGACGAGCCGCTCTGCGTCGACGGCTACCTCGACGTCGAGGTGGGCGGCGAGCTGGTCCGCATCGGCATCGAGCGGGTGCACCTGGAGGAGGACACCGGCAAGACCCTGCACGTGGGCGGGGCCACCGGCCGCATCCACGGCGCGACGGAGTCGCTGGTCGACTACAACCGGGCCGGCATCCCGCTGGTGGAGATCGTCACCAAGCCGGTCCCCGGGACCGGGGCGCTGGCCCCCGAGGTGGCCCGCGCGTACGTCACCGAGCTGCGCGACGTGATCCGTTCGCTGGGCGTCTCCGACGTGCGGATGGAGGAGGGGTCGCTGCGCTGCGACGTCAACACCTCCCTCAACCTGCCCGGTCAGGAGTGGGGCACCCGCACCGAGACCAAGAACGTCAACTCGCTGCGCTCGGTGGAGCGGGCCGTCCGCTCGGAGATGCTGCGGCAGGCGTCGGTGCTCGACGCGGGCGGCCGGATCACCCAGGAGACGCGCCACTTCCACGAGGACACGGGCGACACCACCCCGGGCCGGTCGAAGGAGACCGCGACGGACTACCGCTACTTCCCGGAGCCGGACCTGGTGCCGCTCGCCCCGGACGCCGCCTGGGTGGCCGAGCTGAAGGCGGCCCTGCCGGAGCTGCCCCGGCTGCACCGCCGCCGCCTCCAGGAGCAGTGGGGCCTGTCCGACGCCGACATGCAGTCGGTGCTCAACGCGGGCGCGGTCGAGCTGATCGAGGCGACCGTCGCCGCCGGGGCCACCCCCGCCGCCGCCCGCAAGTGGTGGCTGGGCGAGCTGTCCCGCCGCGCCAACGAGACGGGCGTGGAGCTGGCCGACGTCGGGGCCACCCCGGCGCAGGTCGCCGAGCTGCAGGGCCTCGTCGACGCGGGCAAGCTCAACGACAAGCTGGCCCGCAGCGTCCTGGAGGGCGTGGTGGCCGGCGAGGGCTCGCCGACGGAGATCATGACCGCCCGGGGCCTGGAGGTCGTCTCCGACACCGGCGCGCTCACCGCCGCCGTGGACGAGGCGATCGCCGCCAACCCGGACATCGCCGAGAAGATCCGCAGCGGCAAGGTCGCGGCGGCGGGCGCGCTGGTCGGCGCGGTCATGAAGACCACCCGCGGCCAGGCCGACGCGAAGACGGTCCGCGAGCTGATCCTCTCCCGCCTCGGCGCCTGAGACGCAAGGAAGGGGCCCTTCCTAACGCTTTCTGCATAGGAAGGGCCCCCTCCTGACACCCCCACACCCCCACCCCCTCGCGGGGCGTCAACGGCGACGCCCGGATGGAGCAACCCGTGAACCAGCACGACCTCGACGTCCTCGACGAGATCCAGCGGCGGGTGCTCTGGCTCGCCACCCGCATCGTCGACGCGGCCAACCACGACCGGGACACCGGCGACGGGGTGAAGGTCGGCGGGCACCAGGCGTCCAGCGCGTCGCTGGTCACGGCGATGACCGCGCTGTGGTTCGCCCACCTCGACGCCGCCGACCGGGTCGCGGTGAAGCCGCACGCCTCCCCGGTGTTCCACGCGATTCAATACCTGCTCGGCAACCTCGACCGGTCCTACCTGACGCGGCTGCGCGCCCGGGGCGGCCTCCAGTCGTACCCGTCGCGCACGAAGGACCCCGACGGCGTCGACTTCTCCACCGGCTCCGTCGGCCTCGGCGCCGCCGCGCCGCTGTTCGCCGCCGTCACCCGCCGGTACGTCGACGCGCACTTCGGCGCGCGCCCCCGCTCCCGGTTCGTGGCGCTGATCGGCGACGCCGAGCTGGACGAGGGCAACATCTGGGAGGCCGTCGCCGACCCGGCGACCACCGGCCTGGGCAACGTGATGTGGCTGGTCGACTTCAACCGGCAGTCCCTCGACCGGGTCGTGCCCGGGGTGCGGATCAACCAGTGGCGCGGCCAGTTCGAAGCCGCCGGCTGGCACGTCGTCGAGGTCAAGTACGGCCGCCGGCTCGCGCAGGCGTACGCCCGGCCGGGCGGGGAGGCGCTGCGCGACTGGATCGACGCGATGCCCAACGAGCAGTACCAGTCGCTGTTCGGGCTGGCCGGGCCGGCGCTGCGGGAGCGGTTCTGCGACGGCGCGCCGGCCGGCATCGCGGAGCTGATCGCCGACGTCGCCGACGACGAGCTGGCCCCGCTGGTCACCGACCTGGGCGGGCACGACCTGCAGGCGATGCTCGACGCGTACGCCCAGTGCGACGCGGTCACCGACCGGCCCAGCGTCGTCTTCGCGTACACCGTGAAGGGCTGGGGGTTGCCCATCGCCGGCAATCCCCGCAACCATTCGGCGCTGCTCACCACCGAGCAGGTCGACGCGCTGCGCGCGGCCCACGGCCTGACCCCCGCCACCGAGTGGGACCGCCTCGCCCCGGCGTCGCCGGCCGGCATCCGGGCCGGCGCGCGCCGGGAGGCGCTGTCCCGACCGCCGGCCGGGCGGGCGCTGCCGGTCACCGTCCCGGAAACCACGAGGGTACGCGCGAACCGGCCCGTCTCCACCCAGGAGGTCTTCGGTCGGGTGCTGGTGGAGCTGGCCCGCGACGAGGCCGTCGCCCCCTACCTGGTGACCACCGCGCCCGACGTCGCCACCTCGACGAACCTCGCTGGGTTCATCAACAAGACGGGGGTGTTCGCCCCGACCGAGCAGCGGTCCTGGACGGAGGACCGGATGCTGCGCTGGACCGAGAGCCCCGCTGGGCAGCACATCGAGCTGGGCATCTCGGAGATGAACCTGTTCCTGCTGCTCGGCCAGCTCGGCCTGTCGTGGGACCTGTCGGGGCAGCCGCTGCTGCCGGTCGGCACCGTCTACGACCCGTTCGTGCTGCGCGGCCTCGACGCGTTCCTCTACGGCACCTACTCGGGTTCCCGGTTCGTGGTCGCCGGCACCCCGTCGGGCATCACCCTCGCCCCCGAGGGCGGCGCGCACCAGTCCACGATCACCGCGTCGGTGGGGCTGGAGCTGCCCGGCGTGACGTTCGTCGAGCCCGCGTACGCGGCCACCCTCGACTGGCTGCTCTGCGACGCCCTCGGGCAGATCGCCGCCGGGGGCACGCCGGCCAGCACCGCCGCGCCGGTCGAGGACGGGGCGTACTACTTCCGGCTCAGCACCCGCCCGATCGACCAGGCGCCCTTCGAGGCGGCCAGGGCGCGGCTCGGCGACGCGGTGCTGCGCCGGCAGGCGGTCGCCGGGGCGTACCGGCTGGTCGACGCGCACGCGGCGCACCCGGAGCTGGCCGACGCGCCGGTGGTGCAGCTCGCCGCCTCCGGCGCGGTGCTGCCGGAGGTGCTGGCCGCCGCCGCCGAGCTGGCCGAGGAGGGCGTGGCCGCGCACGTGGTGGACGTGACCAGCCTGGACCGCCTTTACCGGGCGTGGCAGCGCACCCTGCGCCAGGGGGTGCGGACGGCCACCGTGCCGAGCGTGCCGGGGGCGCTGCGGTCGGCGTTCGTCGACCGGGTGCCGGTGGTGACGGTGCACGACGCGGCCTCGCACGCGATGGCCTGGCTCGGCTCGGCCGTCGGCGCCCCGGCGGTGCCGCTCGGCGTGGACGAGTTTGGCCAGTCGGGCAGCGTCCGCGAGCTGTACGAGCTGCACGACCTGCTGCCCGGCAGCATCGTCAACGCGGCCCTGGCCGCCCTCTCGCTGCGCTGACCCCCGCCCCGGCCCCCCGCTGCCGCCCGCTGCCCCGCGCCGGTCCTGCGCCCAACGGCTGCGGTTCGTTGCGCTCCGTGGTCAGTGCCGCTGTAGCTTTCCGTGACCTTCTCCGTCGGCCTCACCTCACCTTGCCCTCCCTTTGCTCTGCACCCATCGACGCAACACTGCTGCTGATCAGCGGAAACGGTTGACACTCCCCGATCGACCTCTGGTGGGGTGATTGCCGAGGGTGACTGTTGCGTCGATGGGTGCAGAGCAAAGGGGGCGACGGGGTGGGTCGGCAGGCGCTGCTCGGTGGCACACCGTCACGGTTGACCGTGGCTTCGTAGGCCCGCGGTAGGTCCGCAGCAGGTCCGCGGTATGCCTGCGGCAGGTCCACGGCAGGTTCGCGGCCCGCAGGTCGGGGGCCGTGCGGGCCCGTGCCGCCCCGTACCGGTCGGGCCCGTGCCGCCCTGTACCGGCGGCCCACGTGGGCGTTCGGGCAGCGGGGGCGAGTGGCGGAGGCGGGGGTGGCGGGGGCAGCCTGGTCAGCGGGTCGGGGTCGGGGTGACCGGCACCTGGTCGCCGGCCTTCGGGTTCTGCACCACGTGTCGCTCCAGGTTGACCTGCGCCTGACCGGTGCCGCCGACGGTGATGTCGTCGTACGCCTGGAGCAGTTTCTCCTTGTCGAAGTAGAGCACCGTCATCGACAGCGGGGTGGGCTTCTCGCCCTCCAGGCCGCGCAGCCCCGCGCCGCCGGTGGACCCCTCCACCATCAGCTGCGTCGGCATCTGGCCCGGCACCTGCGGCAGCTTGGAGACCTGCCGGGCGTGGGTGTGCCCGGCGAGCACCAGGGGACAGGTGCCCGACAGCGGCCCCGCCGACGCCGGGTCGTGCACCAGTGCGATGTTCACCGGCTTGGGCGATTCGCGCACGGTTACGGCGAGCTGGTCGCCGGCCCCGATCACCTGGTCGGCCACCTGCTTGGTGAGGCCGCTGCCGGCCGGGGAGGTCTCCTTGTCGGGGGTGAACCGGGGGTCGCCGATGCCGGCGATGGTCAGCCCGGCGACGGTGGTGGTCGAGTTGTTCAGCACGATCGCGTTGGGCTGCTGGGCCACCGCCGCGGCCGTCTTGCCCGAGTCGTGGTTGCCCCGGATGTAGACGTACGGCTTCTTGAGCAGGCCGATCGAGCCGACGAACGACGCCTCCGGCTCGCTGCCCCAGTCGGTGATGTCGCCGGTGTCGATCACCACGTCGATGCCGAACTGCTCCACGACCGTGCGGATGAGCTGCCACCCGGTCGGGTTGAGGTGCATGTCCGAGACGTGCAGGACCCGGGTGGTGCCGGGGGCCGGTTCGTACACCGGCAGGGCGGAGACGGTGGTGTAGAGCTGGCTGACGTTGCCGACGAGGCGCTGGAGCTGCTCGGCGTACTTGGTGTAGTCGTTGGCAATCCGGCGGGCGTCACCGACGATCGCCGGGGCGTTGACCAGCAGCCCCTCGTACCGGGGTTCCTCGATCGCCTGCGGGCGGATGGTGGACGCGGCCAGGCCGAGGCTGCCGGCGGTGACCAGCAGCGACAGCCCGCCCGCCCAGGCGGTGCGCCGGGTGTCGCGGAACACCAGCCCGGCGAGGACGAGGGTGACCAGCACCGCCGCGCCGACGGTGCGCAGCCCGAGGCGCAGCACCCCGTTGCGGACGTCGGTGACGGCGGACTGGCTGGCCCGGCTGATGCTCGCCGGGTCGTCGATCAGCGCCTCGGTGCGCCGCTGGTCGAGGGCCCCGAGGCCGACGGTGAGGTGGGTGGGCCCGTCGTGGCTGTCGAGCTGGAGCGCGCCCAGCGGCGGGATGTCGACGGTGGTGCCGCCCTCCAGCGAAGGGGTGAGGCTCAGCTCCGCGCGGAACGGCCCGATGTCGGTGTGCACCCGCCCGCCGGCGAGGGTGCCGATGACCGCCCCGGCCAGGGAGATCACCAGGACGGCGAGGACCACCCCCAGCCGGCGGACCCGGCCGCGCCCGGCCGTGCGGGGCGCGGCTTCGCCGGCGCTGCGCTCTTCGTTCTCCTGCCCGTCCATGCTGAGATTCTGACCTGCCCAGTGAAGGATCTTGGCAAACCCGGGATTCCGGCCTGCGTCCGGCGGCGGGTCAGCTGCGGCCCGCGCCGCCGTCGGTGAAGACCAGCCGCAGGATCCGGTCGTCCTCAGGTGCCGGCTGGCCCCGCCCGTCGTGGTTGGAGGTGGTGACCCAGACCGACCCGTCGGGGGCGGCGATCGCGCCGCGCAGCCGGCCGTACCGGCGGGTGAGCAGCTCCCGGGGTTGGCCGAGCACCGTGCCGGTGTCGGTCAGCTCGACCAGCCACAGCCGCTGCCCGCGCAGGCAGGCGGTGACCAGCAGCCGGTCGGTCGCCGCGAGGCCCGAGCAGGAGGCGTCGGTGGTGCGCCACTGCACCAGCGGGTCGGCGTACCGCCGGTCGTCGGCCTGGCCCTCGACCTGGGGCCAGCCGTAGTTGCCGCCCTTGGTGATCTGGTTGATCTCGTCCCAGGTGTTCTGGCCGAACTCGACGGCGTACATCCGCTTGCCGGCGTCCCAGGCCAGGCCCTGCACGTTGCGGTGGCCCAGGGACCAGACCGGCGAGCCGGCGAACGGGTTGCCCGGGGCCGGCTTGCCGGCGGTGGTGATCCGCAGGATCTTGCCGCCCAGGTTCTTCTGGTCCTGCGCGGCCTCCCGGTTGCCGGCGTCGCCGGTGCTCGCGTAGAGGAAGCCGTCCGGCCCGAAGGCGAGCCCGCCGCCGTTGTGGATGCCGGCCTTGGGGATGCCGGTCAGGATCGGGGTGGGCGCCCCGTCGAGGTCCAGCTTGACGATGCGGTTGTCGTTCTCGGCGGTGTGGTAGACGAAGATCGTCTGGTCGGTCGCGTAGGTGGGGGAGACCGCGATCCCCATGAGCCCGCCCTCGCCGCCGGGCACCACGCCGGGCACGGTCCGCACGGCGGTGACGGTCAGCCCGTCGCGCCCGGACCCGGGGCCGACCTGGAGGATCCGGCCGCTGTCCCGCTCGGTGACCAGGGCGCCGCCGTCGGGCAGGAACGCCATGCCCCACGGCACCCGCAGCCCCTTGGCCAGCACCGTGGTGACCACCTGCTGGCCGGCCCCGGCGGGCGCGGAGGCCGACGGGGTGGGCAGGTTGGGCGGCTCGCCGGCCGGGTCCGGCTCCGGCTCGCCGAAGCTGCACCCGGCGGCGGCCAGCAGCAGCGCCGCGCAGGACGCCGCGACGACCGCCCGCAGCGGGCTCTTGCGGGGGTACGGGGCTCCGGTGCTCACCCGGCCCAGCCTAGCCGCCCGGCGGTGCCGTGACGGGGCCCGCACCGGCTATCGTCGGCGTCCGTGAAGGTATGGATTCCGCACCCCGCCGGCCGCGCCCTGCTCGGCGAGTTGCCGCCCGGGGTCACCGTCGAGGTGGCCGAGCACCCGTCGCGGCTGCCCTCCGAGGTGGCCGGCGTCCGGTTCTGGGTGCCACCGTTCCTCTCCGGCGTGGACGCCACCGACCTGCTCGGGAGGTTGCCCGACCTGCGGGTGGTGCAGCTCCTCTCGGCCGGCGCGGACGCCTGGGCGGGCCGGGTGCCGCCCGGGGTGACGCTCTGCGACGCGCGCGGCGTGCACGACGTCGGCACGGCCGAGTGGGTGGTCGCCGCGATCCTGTCCCAGGTGCGCGGCTTCCCCGCCTTCGCCCTCGCCCAGTCCCGCCGCGAGTGGGCCTACGACCGGCTCTGCCCGACCGACGAGCTGGCCGGCAAGCGGGTGCTGATCGTCGGGGCGGGCTCGATCGGCGCGGCGGTGCGGGCCCGGCTCGCCCCGTTCGAGGTGACGTTCACCCTGGTCGCCCGCACGCCGCGTCCCGCCGAGGGGGTGCACGGGGTCGACGAGCTGCCGGCGCTGCTGCCCGAGGCCGACGTGGTGGTGGTGCTGGTGCCGCTGACCGACGCGACGCGCGGCCTGGTCGACGAGAAGTTCCTCGCCGCTATGCCCGACGGCGCGCTGCTGGTCAACGCGGCGCGCGGCCCGGTGGCCCGCACCGACGCGCTGGTCGCCGAGCTGACGACCGGGCGGCTGCGGGCCGCGCTGGACGTCACCGACCCGGAGCCGCTGCCCGCCGACCACCCGCTGTGGGAGCTGCCGAACGTGCTGCTGACCCCGCACGTCGCCGGCTCGGTGCGCGGGCTGCTGCCCCGGGCGTACCGGCTGGTGGCCGAGCAGGTCCGGCGCTTCGCCGCGGGGGAGCCGCTGGTGAACGCGGTGTCGGACGGCTACTGACCGACCGGCCCACGGCGGTGGGGTCAGGCGGCCCGGCCGGGCAGGTTCTGGCCGGTGGCCGCGACGAGCCGGGGCAGTTCGCTGCCGCGCACCCCGGGCAGCACGAGCAGCTCGCCGTCGTCGAGCCGGGCGACCGCCCGGCCCCGGGCGTCGGCGCCCAGCTCGACGACCCGGTCCCAGGCGACCCGGCGCTGCCCGGCCAGCGCCCGCAGGCGCAGCTCCCGGGCGTCGGCCTCGGTGCCGGCCCGCCAGGCCCAGACCCCGATCGCCAGCGGGACGAGCAGCACGGGCACGAAATACCACCCGGCGCTGGCCAGCGGCAGGGCCCCGATGAAGGCGATCACCGCCGCGACCAGGATCGCCTGGTTGTGGCGGAAGCGGACGGTCTCGGTACGCACCCGGAGATGATCCCACCCGGCCGGTGCGATCCGCCGGCCGGGCGGCGGATGGCCGGCGGGGGGCAGTGACCCGAATCACGCCCACCCGGTCCGCCGCGTCCGCGTCCGGCGGTGACGATGAATCGTTCTCCCGTGTTGGGCGGGTCCACCCGCCGCGCCATGCCATGCCGCTGGCGGGCCCGTCCACCGGGCGACACCGCCGATCATCCCGGCCCGGTGACCGCAACCACCGTGCCGGGACGCACCGCCGTACCGCATCCGCCCGTGCCCCCTCACGAAGGCGACCGCCGTGCCCGTCGCGTACCCCTCAGGCGTTGTCCGCCTGCGCCCCGCCGACCTGCTGGTGCTGGCGGCGGTGGTGCTGCTCGTCCTCGCCGGGCTGGTCGGCGCGGTCCCGCCGCTGGCCGTGGTGGCGCTCGCCGGGGCCGCCGGCAGCGCCCTCGCCGGGGCCCGGCTGTCCCGGCTGGTCGTTCCGGCCCGGGGCGGTGACCCCGCCGGGGACGACGTCGCGCGACCCGGTCCGTGGCGTGGCCCGCAGGTGCGGCCCGCCGCCGGGCTGCTCCACGCGGCGGTGCTCTCCGTCGGGCTGACCGTCGCGGTGCTGCCGCTGGTCGCCGCCGGCCTGCGCGTCGCCGTCGGCGCGGCGGGGCTCGGTCTCGCCGCCGTGCTGCACACCGTCGGTTTGCTCCTGCTGCCCGGCCGGTCCCGGCTGGCGGCGCGCGCCCGGGTGCGCCATGCGACGGACATCGTCAGCCTGGGCCTGAGCCTGCACTTCGCCGCCTGGGTGCTGCTGCCGACGGAGCAGGCCCCGCTCGCCGCCCGGATCGCGGTGGCGTCCGGTGGGTTCGGCTTCGCGGCGGTCGGCGTGGCGGTCCTGGCCGACTGGCGCCGCCGCCCGGGCGCGGCGATCTGCCTCCTGGGCACCGGGGCCGCCCAGTTCGGCCTGCTCGCGCTGATCGTGCTGCTGGCCTACGGCGCGCCGGATTGGGCGGCCCTGGCGACCGTGCCGCCGCTGGTGGCCGGCGTGCTGCTCACCGCAGCCGGGGTCCGGCGGGTGGCCGCCGGCGACCCGAGGCGGGCGGGGGGCCCGCCGCCGGTCTGGCCCCGGGTCAGCGCGCCCGCGGGTATCGCCACCCTGGCCGCCGCCGGGCACCTGGCCGCGTACGGCCCGTTCAGCACCGGCATGGTCCTGATCGGCCTGGCGGTGATTCCCCCGCTGGTCGTCCGGGAGCTGATCTCCGCCACCGACAACCGCCGGTACGCCGGCCGGCTCGCCGCCCAGGAGGCGCACTTCCGCGCGCTGGTCTCCGGCGGCAACGACCTGATCCTGCTGCTGGACGACGCGCTGCGGGTGCGTTGGCAGTCCCCGGCGGCGGCCCGGCTCTTCGCCCTCACCGACGCCGACGTGCTCGGCCGGCACTTCGCCGACCTGCTGCACCCGGACGACGCGGGGCGGATCGCGCGGCTGCTCGACGGGGTGCTCGCCGGCGACCGGCCGACGCTGCTGCCGGCGCGGATGCGCGACGGGCGCGGGGCGTGGCGGGAGACCGAGTCGACGGTGAGCGACCAGCGCGGCGTGCCCGAGGTCCGCGCGCTCGTGCTGCACGTGCGCGACGTCGGCGAGCGTCGCCGGTTGGAACGCGCGGTGCACCAGCTGGCCGCGACCGACCAGCTCACCGGGCTGGCCAACCGGCGGGAGCTGCTGCGCGAGCTGCGCGCCCGCCGGGGCGGGTCGGGGGCGCTGCTGGTGGTCGACCTGCACGGCCTGGGCGCGGTCAACGACGGCCGCGGGCACGCGTTCGGCGACACGGTCGTCGTCGAGGTGGCCCGCCGGCTGCGCGCGGTGGCCGGCCCGGAGGACCTGGTGGCCCGTCTGGTGGGCGACGAGTTCGCGGTGCTCACCGACGTGGGCCCCGTGCTCGCGTACGGGCTGGGCACCCGGCTGCTGGCGGCGCTGGCGGAGCCGTACCGGATGGCGGGCGACGAGGCGGTCCGGTTGCAGGCGAACGTCGGCCTGGCCGAGGTCGGCGGCGCGGGGCCCGACGACGTGCTGCGCCAGGCGGACCTGGCCCGCCGCCGGGCCGCCCAGCTCGGGCGGGACCGCATCGAGTGGTACGACGCGTACCTGGAGGAGCAGCTGGTGCGCCGGCTCGACCTGGAGCGGGAGCTGCCCGGCGCGGTGGCCCGGGGCGAGCTGGACCTGGTCTACCAGCCGGTGCTGGGGCTGGCCGACCGGCTGCCGGTGGGCACGGAGGCGCTGCTGCGCTGGCGCAGCCCGGTGCTGGGCACGGTGCTGCCGGCCGAGCTGCTGCCGGTCGCCGAGGACCTGGACCTGATCGGCGAGGTGGGCCGCTGGGTGCTGGACCGGGCGTGCCGTCAGCTCGCCGACTGGTCGGCCGGCGACCGGCGGCTGTGGATGTCGGTGAACGTCACCCCGGGGGAGCTGACCGCGCCGGACTTCCTGCCCCGCACGGCGGCGGTGCTGGCCACACACGGGGTGCCGGCGGACCGGCTGGTGGTCGAGGTGGCCGAGCCCCGCGTCGGCCCGGAGCTGCCGGCGGTGGTGGCCCGGCTCGCCGGGCTGCGGTCGCTCGGCGTCCGCACGGCCCTGGACGGGTTCCGGGCCGAGCACGCCTCGCTGGCCCAGCTCCGCCGGCTCCCGGTCGACCTGTTGAAGCTGGCCCCGGCGGCGTCGTCCGCGCACCGACCCGACGCGGCCGGTGCGGGCGGGCCGGTGCGACCGCCGCTGACCGACGTGGTGGTCGGCCTCGGCCAACGCCTCGGTCTGGAGGTCGTCGCGGCGGAGCTGGAGACCCCGGCGCAGGTGGACGCGGCGGCGCGGGCCGGCTGCCGGTACGGGCAGGGCCACGCGCTGGCCCGCCCGGCGACCGCCGAGCGGGTGGAGGCGTACTTCGAGGAGTTCCCGTCGGCGTCCCGGTGACTGCTTAACCGGTTCAGTCGGCCCTGGCCCTGCTCACCGCGCCCGGGGCGGTGCCGTGCTGCCCCGGGGGGTGAGGTGCGCCGTCTCGCCCTGCACGCCGCTGACCGGCTCGCCCGCGATCAC
Organism: Micromonospora sp. NBRC 110038; assembly: GCF_020884815.1. Lineage (NCBI taxonomy): Bacteria > Bacillati > Actinomycetota > Actinomycetes > Micromonosporales > Micromonosporaceae > Micromonospora > Micromonospora sp. NBRC 110038. The sequence goes on from NZ_BBOL01000001.1 coordinate 610,264, forward strand.
CTGGAGCAGCTGCCGGGCGGCGTGCGCGCCGTACGCGGGGATGTCCCGGCCCAGCGCCGTCAGCGGCGGGTGCACGAGCTGGCACAGGGGCGAGTCGTCCCAGGCCACGATGGACAGGTCGCCGGGGACCGTGAGGCCCATCTCCTGGGCCACGGACAGGCCCGCCACCGCCATCACGTCGTTGTCGTAGATGACGGCGGTGGGGCGGTGCGGGGAGCTGAGCAGCCGCCGGGTGGCCCGGGCCCCCTCCTCGCCGGTGTAGTCCGACCAGACCGTGACCGACTCGTCGAGCCCGAGCCGGGCGCACACCTCGGTGAAGGCGTCGCTGCGGACCTCGGTGTGCAGCAGCGAGGGCAGGCCGCCGACCCGGGCGATGCGGCGGTGCCCCAGGGCGACCAGGTATTCCACGGTCTCCACGAGCGCCGTGGCGTCGTCGGACCAGACGTGGGCCAGCCCGCCGGTGTGCCCGGGGCCGCCGATCACCACGGCCGGCAGTTGCAGCTCCTCCAGCGCCGGCACCCGCCGGTCGTCGGTGCGCAGGTCGCAGACGAAGACCCCGTCGATGCGGCGCTCGGCCCACCAGCGGCGGTAGACCGCGATCTCGGCGTCGGGGTCGGCGACCACCTGGAGGGTCAGCGCGTACGAGCGGGCGGACAGCTCGGCCTCGACGCCGCTGATCAGCTCCATGAAGAACGGCTCGATGCCGAGTATCCGGGCCGGGCGGCACAGGGTGAGGCCCACGGCGTTGGCGCTGGCGCCGGAGAGCGCCCGGGCGGCGCTGCTCGGGCTGAACCCGATCTCCGCGGCGATGGCCAGGATGCGCTGGCGGGTCGCCTCGGAGACGCCGGGCTGCCCGTTCAGCGCGTACGAGACCGCGCCCTTGGAGACCCCGGCCCGCCGCGCGACGTCGGCGATGGTCGGCCGCTTCACCGGCGTGTTCCTCCACTTGCTCGGCCCGCCCCGGGGCGGGTGCACGGTGCCGGGGTGGCCGGCGGCCCTCACGCTACTGCAACCGGGTGGGGCCGGCGGTCGGGGCCGGGCCCCGTGCGTGGCGCGGCCCCGGGGCTGCGCTTGCGCGGTTAAGCCTGCGCAGGGCACCGAAAGGTTACGGAACAGGCACCCAGTTAACCGGCCGTTGACACTGGTGGGGTCGGCCCGTACGGTGGCGTCACTTATCCGGTTCAGTCAACGTCTCTCGATGTCGGGAGCGTTTCCATCTTGCTCGGAGGAAGACATGAGACGGTCCTGGAGCCACTGGGCCCGCGCGGTCGCCGTGGGGGCGGTCGGCCTGACCATGGTGGCCGCGTGCAGCGGCAGGAGCACCACCGGCGGTGACGACGCGGGTGGCGGCACGGTCACCCTGAAGATCAATTTCTGGGGCGACTTCGGGCTCCAGGACCTCAAGACCAAGTACGAGGCCGAGCACCCCAACGTCAAGATCCAGCTCAACTCGGGCGAGTACAACGCCCAGCACGAGGACCTGCAGAAGAAGCTGGTCGCCGGCTCGGGCGCGGCGGACATCGCCGCCATCGACGAGGGCTACGTCGTGCAGTTCCGCAGCCAGTCCGACAAGTTCGTCAACCTGCTCGACAAGGGCGCCGGCTCGTTCGAGAGCAAGTACCTGCCGTGGAAGTGGAAGCAGACGCTCTCCGCCGACGGCAAGACCCAGATCGGCCTCGGCACCGACGTCGGCGGCCTGGCCATGTGCTACCGCACCGACCTGTTCGCCGCCGCCGGGCTGCCCACCGACCGCGACCAGGTCTCCGCGCTGTGGCCCACCTGGGACAAGTTCATCGAGGTCGGCCAGCAGTACACCGGCAAGACCAAGAAGAAGTTCATCGACTCGGGCACGAACCTGTTCAACCCGATCCTCGGCCAGCAGCAGGCCGGCTTCTACAACGAGCAGGAGCAGCTCCAGATGGACGGCGGCCCGAAGGTCGCCTTCGACTACACCGTCAAGGCGCTGCAGGCCGACATCTCCGCCAAGCTCGTCAGCTTCCAGGCCGACTGGGACAAGGGCTTCACCAGCGGCGCGTTCGCCGTCCTCGCCTGCCCGGCGTGGATGCTCGGCCACATCAAGGACACCGCCCCCGGCACCGAGGGCAAGTGGGACATCGCGGCCGTGCCCGGCGGCGGCGGCAACTGGGGCGGCTCGTTCCTGACCATCCCCAAGCAGAGCAAGAACGTCGACGAGGCGTACAAGCTGCTGGAGTGGCTGGTGCAGCCGGAGCAGCAGATCGAGATCTTCAAGAAGGTCGGCAACCTGCCGTCGCAGCCGGCCCTCTACGCCGACCCGGCGATCGCCGAGTTCAAGAACCCGTTCTTCAACGACGCCCCGGTCGGGCAGATCTTCCCGAAGATGGCGCAGGGCCTCACCCCGCAGTACCAGGGCAAGAAGAACGGCCCGACGCGGGTGAACGTGGAGAACGTCATCCGGCGGGTGGAGAACGGGACGCTGAAGCCGGACGCCGCCTGGGCCGAGGCGGTCAAGGAGGCCGAGAAGGCCAGCAGGTCCTGACGCCCCGGCGACCGGTGGCGGGGCGGCCCGGCCCCGCCACCGGTCGCCGCCCCGGCCCCCGCGTCGCCCCCCGGCGCGGGGCCGGGGCGACGCCCTCCCCGACACCCCCGACAGTCCGACCGGCCCTGGAGCGTCCCCATGTCCACGACCCGCGCCGCGCCACCGTCCCCCCGCTCCGCGCCCGAGCGCGGCACCGGCGGATCCGGGGCCGACGAGCGGCGGCTCACCTGGCGCAACCGGCTGTACCGCTTCGACATGCGCTACATGCCGTACCTGATGATCGCGCCGTTCTTCCTGCTGTTCGCCGTCTTCGGCCTGTTCCCGCTGCTGTTCAACGGCGTGGTGTCGCTGCGCAACTACGAGCTGGACGACCCGACGCTGCCGTACTGGGCCGGGTTCGACAACTTCGCCCGGCTCGCCGGCGACGAGGACTTCTGGAACGCCCTCTACAACACGTTCGGCATCTTCCTGCTCTCCTCGCTGCCGCAGCTGCTGCTCGCCCTGGTGATCGCCTCGCTGCTCAACCGCAGGCTGCGCGCCCAGACCTGGTGGCGGGTCGGCATCCTGCTGCCGTACGTCACGCCGATCGTCGCCTCCACGATGGTGTTCAGCGTCTTCTTCTCCCGCGACTTCGGCATGGCCAACTGGCTGCTCGGCCCGTTCGGCGGGGGCGACGCCCCGATCGACTGGCGGGCCGACAAGCTGCACTCCTGGATCGCCGTCGCCACCATGGTCAACTGGAAGTGGATCGGCTACAACGCGCTGCTCTACCTGGCGGCGATGCAGTCCATCCCGCGCGACGTCTACGAGGCGGCGGCCATCGACGGCGCGGGCCCGTGGAAGCAGCTCTGGCGGATCACCGTGCCGATGATCCAGCCGGTCGTCGTGTTCACCGTCGTGCTCTCCACCATCGGCGGACTCCAGCTCTTCACCGAGCCGATGCTGTTCGACCTCAACGCGCAGGCGGCCACCGGCGGCCCGAACGGCGAGTGGCAGACCATCGCCCAGCTCATCTACAAGGTGGGCTGGAAGGACCTCAACCTCGGCTACGCCGCCGCGATGTCCTGGGCCCTGTTCCTGATCATCCTCGTCGTCGCCGGCATCAACACCTGGCTGACGAGCCGCCTGTCCGGAGGGCGCAAATGAGTGTCGACACCGCGCCGAGGCCCGTGGAGCAGGCCCCCGCGCCCCGGGGCAGCCGGGCCCGGCTGATGGGCCGCGCCCCGCAGGACACCCCGGCGGGCCTCGGGACGTACCTGCTGCTGGCCGTGACGATCCTGTTCTCGGTCTTCCCGCTGTACTGGATGTTCGTCATCGCCACCAGCGACGACGAGGCCCTCGCGAAGATCCCCCCGGCGGTCGTGCCCGGCAACCAGTTCCTGGTCAACCTGGACGAGGTCTTCTCCCTCCAGGACGTCTTCTTCGCCGCCGGCCTGATCAACAGCTTCATCGTCTCCACCGTGGTCACCGCCTCGGTGCTGTTCTTCTGCTCGCTGGCCGGGTTCGCGTTCGCCAAGCTGCGCTTCAAGGGCAGTGGGTGGCTGATGCTGTTCGTGGTGCTCACCCTCACCGTGCCCAACCAGCTCGGCATCGTGGCGCTCTACATCGTGATGGGCAAGCTCGGCTGGAACGGCACCCTGCTCGCCGTCATCGCGCCCGGCCTGGTCACCGCGTTCGGCGTGTTCTACATGCGGCAGTTCATCGTCAACTCCGTCCCCGACGAGCTGGTCGAGTCGGCCCGGGTGGACGGGGCGACCACCATGCGGATCTACTGGAGCATGGTGCTGCCGGCGATCCGGCCCGCGCTCGCGGTGCTCGGCCTGCTCACGTTCGTGGCCACCTGGAACGACTTCCAGTGGCCGCTGATCACGCTCAGCGGCACCGACTTCCCCACCTCGATGGTGGCCATCTCCGACCTGGCCAGCGGCAACTACGTGATCTACCGGCGGGTGCTGGCCGGCGCGTTCGTCGCCACGATCCCCCTGCTGGTCATGCTGTTCGTCGGCGGGCGTCAGATCGTCCGCGGAATCATGGAAGGCGCGGTGAAGTCTTGATCCGGCAATCGTTGCACGAGGGTTGGCTGCTGCGGGCCGTCGCCGGCGGCCAGGTGCCGCCGCAGGTGGCCGGCCGGTCGGTCCCGGCGACCGTGCCCGGCTGCGTGCACACCGACCTGCTCGCCGCCGGGCTGATCCCCGACCCGTACCTCGACGACAACGAGACGGCGCTGGCGTGGATCGGGCGCACCGACTGGGTCTACGAGACCACGTTCGACGCGCCGACCGGCGACGCCGACCGGGTCGACCTGGTCTGCGCCGGCCTCGACACGGTCGCCACGCTCGCCGTCAACGGCGTCGAGGTCGGCCGCGCCGAGAACATGCACCGGGGCTACCGGTTCGCCGTGGCGGACGCGCTGCGGCCGGGGGCCAACACGCTGACCGTCCGGTTCGACTCGCCGTACCGCTACGCCGAGGCGCACCGGGACCGGCTCGGCGACCGGCCCAACGCGTACCCCGAGCCCTTCAACTTCATCCGCAAGACGGCCTGCAACTTCGGCTGGGACTGGGGGCCGACGGTCGTCACCGCCGGCATCTGGCAGGACATCGGCCTGCACGCCTGGTCCACGGCCCGGCTCGCGACGGTCCGGCCGCTGGTCACCGTCGCCGACGGCGTCGGCCGGGTCGAGGTGGTCGTCGAGGTCGAGCGCGCCGCCGACGAGCCCGTCACCGTCCGCGCGACGGTGGCCGGGTCCGCCGCCGAGACCGTCGTCGCGGCGGGGGAGCGCACGGCCGCGCTGACCGTCGAGGTCCGCGACCCCGCGCTGTGGTGGCCCCGGGGGTACGGGGACCAGCCGCTGCACCCCCTCGACGTGACCCTGCACGCCGCCGACGGCCGGGAGTTGGACGCCTGGTCCCGCCGGATCGGCTTCCGCACCGTGCGCCTGGACACCGCACCCGACGCGCACGGCTCCGCGTTCACCCTGGTCGTCAACGACGTGCCGGTGTTCGCCCGGGGGGTCAACTGGATCCCCGACGACGCGTTCCCGAACCGGGTCACCCGGGCGCGGCTGGCGCACCGCTTCGACCAGGCCGTCGGGGCGAACATCAACCTGCTGCGCGTGTGGGGCGGCGGCCGGTACGAGTCGGAGGACTTCTACGAGCTGGCCGACTCCCTCGGGCTGCTGGTGCAGCAGGACTTCCTGTTCGCCTGCGCGGCGTATCCGGAGGAGGAACCGTTCCGCTCCGAGGTGGAGGCCGAGGCGCGCGAACAGGTCACCCGGCTGGCCGCCCACCCGTCGCTGGTGCTGTGGACCGGCAACAACGAGAACATCTGGGCCTGGCACGACTGGGGCTGGCAGGAGCGCCTCGCCGGCCGCACCTGGGGCCGGGGCTACTACCTGGAGCTGCTGCCCCGCGTCGTCGCCGAGCTGGACCCGACCCGCCCGTACTGGCCGGGCAGCCCCTGGTCGGGCAGCGAAGACGTCCACCCCAACGACCCGGCGCGCGGCAGCATGCACATCTGGGACGTGTGGAACACCGACGACTACACGAAGTACCGCGAGTACCTGCCCCGATTCGTCGCCGAGTTCGGCTACCAGGCGCCCCCGGCGTACGCGACGCTGCGCCGGGCCATCTCCGACGACCCGCTCGCCCCCGACTCGCCCGGGATGGCCCACCACCAGAAGGCCATCGACGGCGACGCGAAGCTCCAGCGGGGCCTGGACGCGCACCTGCCCCCGCCGGCCGACTTCGCCGAGTGGCACTACTTCACGCAGCTCAACCAGGCCCGCGCCATCCAGCTCGGGGTGGAGCACTTCCGCTCGTACCGGCCGGTGTGCATGGGCACCATCGTGTGGCAGCTCAACGACTGCTGGCCCGTCACCTCCTGGGCGGCCGTCGACGGCGACGGCCGGCGCAAACCGCTGTGGTACGCGCTGCGCCGCGCGTACGCCGACCGGCTGCTCACCGTCCAGCCCCGCGACGGCGGGCTGGCGCTGGTGGCCGTCAACGAGACCGGGCAGCCGTGGCGGGCCCCCGCCGCCGTCACCCGGGTCACGGCGGACGGCGAGCCGAGGGCGAAGTCGACGTACGACCTCGACGTGCCCGCGTACGCGACGGTGGAGCTGGCGCTGCCGGCGGACCTGGCCCGGCCGGAGCAGGCCCGGCGGGAGCTGCTGGTCGCCGAGGCCGACGGCGACGCCGGGCGGGCGTTCTGGTTCTTCGCCGAGGACCGCGACGCCGACTGGCCGGCGGCCGAGTACGACGCCACGGTCGAGGAGGTCGACGGCGGGCAGCGGGTACGCGTCACCGCCCGCACGTTCCTGCGCGACCTGACCCTGTTCCCGGACCGGCTCGACCCGGCCGCCGAGGTCGACGAGGCCCTGGTGACGCTGCTGCCGGGGGAGTCGGCGACGTTCACGGTGCGGGCTGCGCGCCCGCTGCCCGCGGCGGCCCTCACCGCGCGCCCGGTCCTGCGCACGGTGAACTGAGGTGCAAGGAGGGGCCCCTGTTGACGCTTCCTGTATAGGAAGGGGCCCCTCCAAACACCCCGGGCGGGGTGCTTGACAACGGGCAGGCGCATGCATGAGAGTCGATGCGTTCCCGAGGTGCGGCGGCGCGCGCCTTCCCCTTTCCCCGAAGGGCCTGCGCGATGCCGCTCTCGTTCGACCGCCGCCACCTGCTGCGCCTCGGCGGCGCCACCCTCCTCGTCGCCGCCCCCGCCACCGGCCTCGGCCTGCCCGCCCTCGCCGCCGCCACGGTCACCGCCGACCTCGTGATCTACGGCGCGACGTCGGCCGGGATCATGGCCGCCGTGCAGATGCGCCGGCTGGGGCGCACCGCGCTGATCGTGGAGCCGGGCGGCCACGTCGGCGGGCTGACCACCGGCGGCCTCGGCTACACCGACAGCGGCACCAGCGCCGCCATCGGCGGCCTCGCCGGGGAGTTCTACCGCCGGGTCCACGCGAAGTACGCCGGCACGGCCGTCACCCCCACCTCCCCGATGCGGCTGGTCTTCGAGCCGCACGTCGCCGCCGCCGTCTTCGCCGACCTGCTCGCCGAGCACGCGATCCCGGTCTACCTCGACGCCCGGCTCACCTCCGTGACCCGCGCCGGCGACCGGCTCACCGGCCTGGCCACCGACAACGGGCAGCTCTTCGCGGGCGGCATGTACGTCGACGCCACCTACGAGGGCGACCTCATGGCGGCGGCCGGGGTGTCGTACACGGTGGGCCGGGAGGCCAACTCGGTGTACGGCGAGACGATCAACGGGGTGCAGCTGCGCGGGGCGCACCAGTTCACCCTGCCCGTCGACCCGTACGTGGTGCCGGGCAACGCGGCGAGCGGCCTGCTCCCCGGCATCTCCGCCGCCCCCGTCGCGCCCAACGGCACCGGCGACGACCGGATCCAGGCGTACAACTTCCGGATGTGCCTCACCCGGGCCGCCGACCGGATCCCGTTCCCGAAGCCGGCCGGCTACGACCCGGCCGACTACGAACTGCTGCTGCGCTACGTGCAGGCCGGCTACACCGGCCCGTTCTTCACCACGCAGAGCGTCGGCGGCGGCAAGACCGACTCGAACAACACCGGGGCGTTCTCCACCGACTTCATCGGGGCCAGCCACGGGTATCCGACGGCCACCTGGGCGCAGCGGGACAGCATGGTGGCCGAGCACCGGGCGTACCAGCAGGGCCTGCTGTGGTTCCTGGCCAACGACCCCCGGCTGCCGGCGTCGGTCCGGGCCGACACCGCCGCCTGGGGCCTGGCCGCCGACGAGTTCACCGCCACCGGCGGCTGGCCACCCCAGTTGTACGTCCGCGAGGCGCGGCGGATGCTCGCCGACTACGTGATGACGGAGCGGGACTGCCGGGGCGCGGTGCGGGTCGCCGACTCGGTCGGCCTGGCCAGCTACACGATGGACTCGCACAACTGCCAGCGCGTGGTGGTGAACGGGGTGGTGAAGAACGAGGGCGACGTGCAGGTGGGGGTGCCGGGGCCGTACCCGGTCAGCTACCGGTCGATCGTGCCCGCGCAGGGGCAGTGCACCAACCTGTTCGTCCCGGTCTGCCTGGCGGCCAGCCACATCGCGTACGGCTCGATCCGGATGGAGCCGGTGTTCATGATCCTCGCCCAGTCCGCCGCGACGGCGGCGAAGCTGGCCCTGGACGCGGGCGTGCCGGCGCAGCGGGTCGACGTCGGCGCACTCCAGGCCCGGCTGCGCGCCGACGGGCAGATCCTCACCTGGCCGCCCGTCACCGAGGGCGAGATCGTGGTCGACAACCGTTCGGCCGGGGTGACCCGGGGCGGCGCCTGGGTGGGCAGCACCGCCGTCGGCGGCTACTACGGCACCGACTACGAGCACGACGGCAACACCGGCAAGGGCGTCAACCGGCTGCGGTTCACCCCGGCGCTGCCGGCGGCCGGCACGTGGACGGTCCACCTGCGCTGGACGGCCGACGCGAACCGGGCGAGCAACGTCCCGGTGGACGTGGCGCACGCCGGGGGCGTGACCACCCGCACGGTGGACCAGCGCGGCTCGGGCGGCCAGTGGGTGTCGCTCGGGGCGTACGAGTTCGCGGCGGGCTCGGCGGGCAGCGTGCTGATCCGCACGGAGGCCACCGACGGGTACGTGGTGGCCGACGCGGTCCGGTTCGTCCCGGCGGCCTGACCGGGGCGCGGGGTGCCCCGGCTCGCGACTTGAAGACTTCTGCAAGTGGTAAAGTCTTCACGTATGGGTCGTCGAGCCGGGGGTCCCCAGGTGTCCGTGCCGCTGTACCAGGCCAAGGCCGAGCTGTTCCGCACCCTCGGGCACCCCGTCCGCATCCGCGTGCTCGAACTGCTCCAGGACGGGCCGAAGCCCGTCCGCGACCTGCTCGCCGCCATCGACGTCGAGGCGTCCAACCTCTCCCAGCAGCTCGCCGTGCTGCGCCGCGCCGGCATGGTCGCCTCCCACCGCGACGGCCCCCTGGTCATGTACTCCCTCAGCACCCCCGACGTGGCCGACCTGCTGGCCGCCGGGCGGCGCATCCTCGGCGCGGTCCTCACCGACCGCGACGCCCTCCTCGACGAGCTGCGCGCCGACGCCGTGCCGGCTGCCGGCTCGGCTCCGGCCGCCAGCGGGGAGACCGGCTCGCGGCCCGGTGCGGCCCGGTGAGCGCCGCCACAGCCGCCACCTCCGCGGCAGTCGCCGTCCGCGAGCGCGTCCTCGGCCTGCTGCCCGGCCGCGCCGACTGGCACGCCGTACGCCGCTCGCCCCGCCGCGACCTGCTCGCCGGCCTCACCGTGGCGATCGTCGCCCTGCCGCTGGCCCTCGCCTTCGGCGTCACCTCCGGGCTCGGCGCACAGGCGGGGCTGGTCACCGCCGTCGTCGCCGGTGCCGTGGCCGCCGTCTTCGGCGGCTCCAACCTCCAGGTCTCCGGCCCCACCGGCGCGATGACCGTGGTGCTGGTGCCCGTGGTGCAGCAGTTCGGCCCGACCGGGGTGCTGATGGTCGGCGCGCTGGCCGGCCTCGTCCTGATCGCCCTCGCGTTGGCCCGCCTCGGCCGGTACGTCCGCTACCTGCCCACCCCCGTCATCGAGGGCTTCACCGCCGGCATCGCCGTGGTCATCGCCCTGCAACAGGTGCCCGCCGCGCTCGGCGTGACCGACGCGCACGGCGACCGGGTGTGGGCGGTGGCCGCCGACGCGGTCGCCCGGTTCGTCGTACACCCCCGGCCGGCGGCCCTCGCGGTGGCCCTCGGCGTCGCGGCGCTGATGCTGCTCGGCGGCCGCTGGCGGCCCGGCGTGCCGTTCTCCCTGCTCGGGGTCGCCGCCGCGACGATCCTCGCGGAGACCGCGCCGGTCGACCTGGTCCGCATCGGCGCACTGCCGCAGGGGCTGCCCGCGCCGTCGCTGGGCTTCCTCGACCTCGGCGCGGTGGGCGTACTGCTGCCCTCCGCGCTCGCCGTCGCCGCCCTCGCCGCCCTGGAGAGCCTGCTGTCGGCCACTGTCGCCGACGGCATGACCGTCGGCGAACGGCACGACCCCGACAAGGAGCTGTTCGGGCAGGGGCTGGCCAACCTCGCCTCCCCGCTGTTCGGCGGCATCCCGGCCACCGCCGCCATCGCCCGCACCGCCGTGAACGTGCGCGCCGGGGCGTCGTCGAAGCTGGCCGCGCTGACCCACGCCGTCGCACTCGCCGCGATCGTGCTCGCCGCCGCGCCGCTCGTCGGCCGCATCCCCCTCGCGGCGCTCGCCGGGGTGCTGCTCGCCACCACCGTACGGATGGTCGAGGCCGCCTCGCTCCTGGCGCTGGCGCGCGCCACCCGGGGCGACGCGCTGGTGCTCGTGCTCACCTTCGCCGTCACCGTGATCTGGGACCTGGTGACCGCCGTGGCCGTCGGCATCGCCGTCGCGATCGTCATCGCGCTGCGCGCGGTGGCCCGCAGCGCCAGACTGGAGCAGGTGCCCCTCGACCGGGGCGAGCACAGCGCCGAGGAGCACGCGCTGCTGGCCGAGCACATCGTGGCGTACCGGCTGGACGGGCCGCTCTTCTTCGCCGCCGCGCACACCTTCCTGCTCCAGCTCTCCGACGTCGCCGACGTGCGGGTGGTCATCCTGCGGATGTCCCGGGTGTCCGCGCTGGACGCCACCGGGGCACACGTGCTGGGCGACGCCATCCGGCGGCTGCGCGGCCGGGGGATCACCGTGCTGCTCTCCGGCATCACCCCCGGCCACGACCAGGTGCTCGCCACGCTGGGGGTGGCCGACGAGCTGCGCCGCGACGGGCTGGTCTTCCCGGACACCCCGGCGGCCATCGCGTACGCCCGCGGCCTGCTGCACGGCGCGGCCACCGCCTGACGGCCGCCGGCCGCCGCGTCGCTCAGCGACGCGTCATGTCGGGGAGGTGGGGGTATCCCGCGCCCGGGACACCCCCACCTCCCCGACATGAAGTCGATCAACCCGGCGGCCGGTCGAGTCGAGCGCGAGCGTCTGTGGCTACAGTCGGCATGACTGCAGGCCCGGCCCGACGGCGCTGTCCGTGGTCGGACGACGGAAAGGGCCAAGGTGCGCTCCTACTACGTGTATGTCGGCAGGCAGCACAAGGGGAATCTCGGAATCGGAATCGAGCGGTCCGTCTGGGGCTGGCGCTCGTCCGCGCTGGACCTTCGCGACGGTGATGCCCGCAGAGTGGCGCGTTCGATGCGGGCCGGGGACCACCTGGTCCTCGGCTGGTGGGGTCCGAGCCCAAGGGAACGAGGAACCTACCTCGCCGGGAAGATGCGCCGGCTGGTGATCACCCGGATCGTGAAGACGCTCTACGAGGATCAGGAGCGGATCTGGCCGGACGACGTCTTTCCCGAACGTGTCGGGCTGTGCGTTCTGGACGTCATCGACAACGTGCCGGGCCATCTGGTGGGCGAACCGGGGATGATGGCTCTGAACTATTCCGCCAACACGAAGGGCGTCCCAGTCGCCGGCTCCCCTGTTCCGGTCGCGGCGCTCACCCACGGCGGCGGAGATGCCGCGACGCCCGCCGCAGACGAAAAGACCGCCGACCTCGACGAAGAGTCCGACGAGGGGCTCGACGCGTACGCCTTGGTGGCGCGACGGAAGGAACAGCGGCGACTGCGCCGGCTGAAGCTCGGCGAACGGGAGGTCGTTCGCTGCCAGTTGTGCGGCCGGGACATGCCCCGGCATCTGGTCGTCCTGGCGCACATCAAGCGGCGGGCGGATTCGAGTTACCGGGAAAGGCTGGACCTTTCCAACGTCATGGCCGCCTGTGTGCTCGGATGTGATGCGCTCTTCGAGCACGGGCACGTGCACGTCGATGCCGATGGCCTGATCCGTCCGGGGCGGGCGGCCGGCCCGGACGTCGCCGATCTGATCAAGGAACTGGGCGGCAGGAAGTGTCCAGCGTTCGACTCGGCATCGGCACCGTACTTCGCGGCGCACGCCGCGCGGAGTTTGCTTGCCCCGGCCCGTGATTCTGGCTTCGGTTTGGATGTCGACTACCGCCACGGGGCTCAGGACAGGCAGGTGTCCGTGCAGCCGGGGCAGCACAGCGAACGGGTATAGACGCCATGAACGGCAACGACAAGAGCGGCCCAGCCGCCGTCGCGGAACTCGCCGAGCAGCTCCGGCGGTTCGCCGACGAGCGGGACTGGCAGCAGTTCCATACGCCGAAGAACCTAGCGATGGCGCTGGCGGGCGAGGTCGGCGAACTGCTGGCCGAGCTGCAGTGGCTGACGCCCGACGAGTCGGTGCGCCTGATGGCCGACGCGGAGCTGGGTGGCCGCGTCCGGGCAGAGATCGGTGACGTCATGATCTACCTGACCCGGCTGGCCGATGTGCTGGGGATCGATCTGCTCTCGGCGGCGGGCGACAAGCTGGCGGAGGCGGCCCGGCGGTACCCGACGGACGCGGTGCGGGGGTCGGCCGCCAAGGCGCCGCGCGCGTAGCCCGGATTCGATCCGTCTGGGTAGGGTTCCGGGACCGGTCAGGGGCGGGTCGACGGTGGCACCGCCCAGCCGCAACGGACTGTCGGATTTCCGACCGAGGGCTCGCGCTGATGTCGTGAGAGAGCCGAATTCGCAGGTGAGACAGCGAATCGGCCCGGTCAATGTCACTTCCCGTCATCCGGTTCACTTGTCCTGACCTCCGGCCTATGGGCAGCAATGGCAGGGGAAGGTACCGTCCACCGGACTGCAGGACGGTCGGGTATCGGGAGTGGCATTGATGATCGCGCGGGGGCGCAGGGCACGGCATGCGTGAAGACTCACCGCGTTGGGAGCAGATCAATCCGAGCGCCTACCAGCACGAGCAGGAGGGCCTGCGCGAGCTGGCGTCGTACCTGCCGGACGCCGAGCCTTACCACGTGTGGGCCAACGTGGAGTTCGTCGGCACCGACGGCTCGATCAACGAGGTCGACGCGCTGGTGCTCACCCGCAGCGGCCTCTACGTGCTGGAGCTCAAGCACTGGCGGGGCCGGGTCTCCGGCGATGGCCAGCAGTGGCGGCGGCACAAGCCCAACGGCCGCACCCAGGTGCTCGACAGCCCGCTGATCCTGGCCAACCGCAAGGCGAAGCGGCTGCGCAGCGTCATCCAGCAGTACGCTCCGCCCGGCGCGCGCGTGCCGTACGTGCAGGCGGCGGTCTTCCTGCACGCCCGCGACTCGCGCTCCGAGCTGGACGAGATCGGCCGCCAGCACGTCTACGGCCTGGACGGTCACGCCGCCGGGAAGCTGCCCAGCCTCAAGGAGATGCTGCTCGCCCAGCCGCTGGACGCCCGGCACCACGTCGACGCGGTCCGGGGCCGGCAGATCGTCGAGCTGGTGAAGGGCGCGCGGATCCGCCCCTCGGTGGCCGACCGCCGGGTCAACCAGCTCGTGCTGCACCAGCGGCCGTTCGCCGAGGGCATCGGCTGGCAGGACTTCCTCGCCGACCACACAGCCGGCGTCGAGCTGCTGCGCCGGGTCCGGTTCTATCTGACCAGCCGGGCCGCCGAGGAGGACGTACCGAAGATCAAGCTCGCGGCGGAGCGGGAGTTCCGGCTGCTGCAGGGCATCCACCACCCCGGGATCGCCCGCGCACTCGACCTGGTCGAGCACCCCTGGGGGCCGGCGGTCGTCTTCGACCACCGGCCCGAGTGGGTACGCCTCGACCAGTGGCTCGCCGAGCGCGACGGCCGGCTCCAGTTGGCGCAGCGCCTCCAGCTCGTGCAGGATCTCGCCGAGATCGTCGACCACGCGCATTCCCGGCGGCTGTCGCACCGCTCGCTGAACCCCCGCGCCGTCTTCGTCTGCGACCCGGACAGCGCCCGCCCGACCCTGGTGGTGACCGACTGGCAGACGGGCGGCCGGCTGCCCGGCACCCGGGTCACCACGCTCGGCTCCCCGACCGACCCGGCCAGCCTGGAGCTGTTCTTCGACGACGCGGTCCGCCGCTACCAGGCGCCCGAGGCGGCCACCCTGGACGAGCTGCCGGGCCACCAGCTCGACATCTTCTCCCTCGGCGCGCTCGCGTACCGGATCTTCGCCGGGGTCGAGCCGGCGACCTCCGCCGAGGAGCTGCGTTCGGCGGTCGCCGACGGCGGACTGCACCTCGACGCGGTCGCCGACGGCATGCCGTACGCGCTGGTCTCGGCCGTCTACGACGCGACCCGGGGCGACCCGGCGCAGCGGATGAAGGGGGTCGGCGAGTTCCTCACCTGGCTCGACCTGGTCTGGGAGGAGCTGACCGCCCCGGAGCCCGAGCCGGTGGTCGACCCGCTGCAGGCCCACCGGGGCGACGTGCTCGACGGCGGCCTCACCGTGCTGGGCAACCTCGGCAGCGGGGCCACCGCCATCGCCCTCGCCGTCACCCGGGCCGACAACCCCGATGGGCGCGACAAGCTGGTGCTGAAGGTGGCCCGGGACGAGCAGTACGCCGACCGGTTCGCCGCCGAGGCGCAGACCGTCGACAAGCTGCGCGACTCGCGGGTGGCCGCCCTCGTGCAGGGCCCGATCAAGGTCGGCAACCGCACGGCCCTGCTGCTGGAGAACGCCGGCGACCGCACCCTCGCCGAGGACCTGCGCGGTGGCCGGCTGGCGCTGGACCTGCTGGAACGCTACGGCCGTGACCTCCTGGAGATCGTCTCCTTCCTCGACGGTCAGGGGGTGTGGCACCGCGACATCAAGCCCGCCAACCTGGCGTCGCGCCCCCGGCCGAAGGACAAGCAGCCGCACCTGTGCATCTTCGACTTCTCCCTCGCCGGGGTGCCCGCCGACCAGCTCTCCGCCGGCACCACCGCCTACCTCGACCCGTTCCTCGGCACCCCGGGCCGGCCGCGCTTCGACGCCGCCGCCGAGCGGTTCGCCGCCGCCGTCACCCTCTACGAGATGGCCACCGGCACTCTGCCCCGGTGGGGCGACGGGGCGAACCCGGCGACCGTCCCCGACGAGGTCACCCTCGACCCGGCTGCCTTCGACGCCTCGGTCGCCGACCGGCTCGTCAACTTCTTCGCCAAGGCCCTCGCCCGGGACGCCGCCGACCGGTTCGACACCCTCGACGAGATGACCGACGCGTGGCGGGCGGTGTTCCGGGAGATCCCCGAGCCGGCGGCTTCCACCGACGACACGGGGGCGGTCGCCCCGCTGGGCCGGGCCTCGCCCCTGGAGACCACCGAGCTGACCGCGCGGGCCCGTTCCGCGCTGGAACGGCTCGGCATCACCACGGTCGGCGAGCTGCTGGCCGCCGAGCCGTCGGCGCTGACCCGCGCCCGGGGCGTCCCGGACGCCACCCGCAAGGAGATCCTGGCCCGCACCCGCGAGCTGCGGGACCTGCTCGAAACCGGCCCCGCGCCGGCCGCCACCGCCCGCCCGTACGCGCAGGGCGTGGAGGCGCTGTGCGCCACCCTGCTGCCCGACGCCACCGGCCGCACCGCCTGGCACCGCACGGCCGTGCAGGTGCTGCTCGGCCAGGCCGCCGACGCCGACGGCAACCACCTGCGCTGGCCGTCCCAGGCGGACGTGGCCCGGGTGACCGGCAAGCACCAGCCCGACGTGTCCCGCCTGCTCAGACGTGTCGTCACCCGGGACTGGCAGCCCAACCCCGCCCTCGGCCTGGTCGGCGACGAGATCGTGGCGCTGCTCGACGGGCGCGGCGGGGTGGCCTCCGCCGAGGAGATCGCGGAGGCGCTGATCGCCGCCCGTGGCTCCTACACGCCCGAGCCGAAACGCACCGCCCAGGCGATCGGCCTGGTCCGGGCCGCCGTCGAGACCGAGCTGGCCCGGGGCGGCGACGCCCGGCTGGCCATGCACCGGCTGCGCGGCAGCGACACCGTGCTCATCGGCCGGGAGCCCGACGACCCGGGCACCGCGCGCACGGCCGACGACCTGCTCGGGTACGTGACCCGGCTCGGCCGCCGCGCCGTCGCCCTGGCCGGCGCGGACCCGCTGCCCACCCGGGCGCGGGCCGTGGAGGAGCTGCGGGCGCTGGAGCCGCCGCCGGCCGGCATGCCGCCGCTGAGCGACGCCCGGCTGCTGCAGCTTGCCGCCGCCGGCAGCGGCGGCGAGGCCGCCGTCAACGCGCAGGGCCAGCTCTACCCGGCGGGGATGCCCGCCGAGCGCGCGCTGCGCCTCGCCGCGGGCGCGCTCGTCGGCCAGAAACTCGACCCCGAGACGGTACGCGCCAGAGTGCGCGCCCGGTTCCCCCGCGCCGAGAAGCTCCCGCCCCGCCCGCAGCTCGACGCCCTGCTGCGGCAGATCCCGCTCTATTGGGACGGGGTCCGGGAGCGGTACGCCCCGCCGACCCACACCTCCTCGGTCACCGGCACCCGCTCGCTGAGCACCGTCGGCCCGATCGTCGAGCCCGACGCCGCCGCGCGCACCAGCCAACGCCTCATCGACGTCATCGACCGGCGTGGCTTCCTGGTGGCGCTCACCTCGATCCGCCGTCCCGCCCAGGCCCGCCGGGCCCTGCTCACCCGTTACGACCTCGCCGAGGTCGACGTCACCGCGATCATGCTGGAGCGGCTGCGGGCCCTCGGCTTCCCCTGGGAGGCCATCGTCGCCGCCGACACCGGCTCGGCGACCGACCCCGACTTCCGTTCGCTCGTGGAACTGTTCCAGCACGAGGTCATGCCCGCGATCGAGCGGAAGCTCGCCGGGACCGACCGGCCGGTGCTGATCACCGAGGCCGCGCCGCTGGCCCGCTACCAGCAGCTCCGGCTGATCCAGGAACTGGCCGACCCGACCCGGCCCCGACCCGCTGCCCGGCTGCTGCTGGTGCCCGTCCGCCGCACCGAGCCGGTGCTGCTCGACGGCCGGCAACTCCCGCTCACCTCCCCGGCCAGCCAGTCGCTGTGGCTGCCGGAGGAGTGGTGCGCCGCCACCCCCCTCGTCCCGGAGAAGAGGACCACCCCCCGATGATCCCCCTGAAGGCCCTGCAGGCCCAGGTCACCGCCCTCACCGACGACCTGCGCGGGCAGGTCGCCCGGGACTCCGAGCTGGAGTCGTCGCTGCGCAAGGAACACGCCCAGGCGACAGAGGCGCGGCGCACGGCGGGGACGTTCGAGACCTGGCTGGAGGACGTCCTCGACCAGGCGGCCGTCGCGTGGGTGCTGGGCTGCGTGTTCGTGCGCTTCTGCGAGGACAACGCGCTGGTCGACCCGCTCTGGATCGGCGGCCCGGAGCCGGCCGCCCCGGTCGAGCGGGCCATGCAGCACCGCCAGCAGCACATCATCGACAACCCCCGGCACAACGACCGGCACTGGCTGCGCGAGGCGTTCGACTATCTGCGCACGCTCAAGGCCACCGGCAAGATCTTCGACGAGCACAACCCGGTGTGGCGGTTCGACATCTCCGGCGAGGCGGCTGAGAAGCTGTCGGAGTTCTTCCGGCGCGGTGCGGGGCTGGCGTCGCTGCGGGTCGAGAACCTTGACACCCGCTTCCTCGGCGACCTCTACCAGGACCTGTCGACCCACGCGAAGAAGACGTACGCGCTGCTGCAGACGCCGGACTTCGTGGAGGAGTTCATCCTCGACCGCACGTTCGAGCCGGCGGTGAAGGAGTTCGGCCTGCCGCAGACGTCGGTCATCGACCCGACGTGCGGCTCGGGCCACTTCCTGCTCGGCGCGTTCGGCCGGCTGGTGCGCAAGTGGCGGGACCGGGAGCCGGCGACGGACGTGCGGGTGCTGGTCGAGCGGGCGCTCGGGCAGGTGACCGGGGTGGACATCAACCCGTTCGCGGTGGCGATCGCCCGGTTCCGGCTGCTGGTCGCGGCGATGAACGAGTGCGGACTCACGTCGCTGGAGCGGATTCCCGCCTGGACTGTCAGGGTGGCGACGGGCGACTCGCTGCTGCACTGGGGGCGTTCGTCCCGGGCACAGGGCGATCTACTGGCTGTACTTGAGGGCCGGAATGCCTTCGCCTACGTCAGTGAGGACGCTGACCTGCTCGCCGACTATCTGAGGGAGGGGCAGTACACGGCGGTGGTGGGCAATCCGCCCTACATCACCGTTGCCGACCCGGCCCGCAACAGGCTCTACCGCGACATCTACCCCGACGTCTGTCACCGGCAGTATGCCCTCACCGTGCCGTTCGCCAGGCGCTTCTTCGACCTGGCCAGGCGCTCCGACGAGCACGGAGAGGGCGCGGGTCACGTCGGCCAGATCACCGGCAACGCCTTTATGAAGCGCGAGTTCGGCAAGAGACTAATCGAGGAATACTTCGCCTCCAAAGTCGAGCTGACCGAGGTCATCGATACCTCAGGGGCTTACATCCCTGGTCACGGCACCCCGACCGTCATCTTGATCGGCCGCCCCCGGGACCGTCAGCTTTCTTCGACCATCCTTACCGTTCTGGGCGTTCGAGGGGAGCCAGCCCAGCCGGAAGTCCCCGCTGCGGGATTGGTGTGGTCTGCCATCAGAGCAGGCGTAGAGGATCCTGCCAGCCGCTCCGAGTGGGTAACGGTCACCGACCTGCCGCGTGCCAGGTTTGCTTTTCATCCGTGGAGTCTCAGTGGGGGCGGGGCGGGCGACCTGGTTGCCGACATCGAGTCGGGGTCGGTCAAGATGTCGAACCTCATCGACCTGCCGGTAGGGCGCGCCATCAGAGCCGGGTCGGACGAAGCTTTCATGAGACCGTTCGGTCGCACTCTTCGAACCTCGGCCAATCCTGATGCCCTGCGTCCGCTGCTGATCGGCGAGGTTGTTCGGGACTGGCGCTCGTCTCCCGAGGACACGATTTGGTACCCCTACGACGCGTCTCTTGATGAGGCGGGACTTTCGGTCGAGCTTTGGCCCTGGCGTTCGCTGCTCGCGGCGAGGCGGACCTTCCAGGGCAGCATGGCTGATGCTGGCCTTCGTTGGTGGGAATATCACCAACACACCGCTTCCGCGTACCGAACGGATCTATCCGTTGTCTTTGCGTTCGTGGCAACGCATAACCACTTCGTGCTGGATCGGGGTGGGAAGGTTTTCAACAGGTCGGCACCGGCCATCAAGTTGCCGGAGGGGGCGACGGAGGACGAGCACCTGCGGCTGCTCGGGGTGCTGAATAGTTCGACTGCCTGCTTCTGGCTCAAGCAGGTCAGCCAGAAGAAGGGTGGGGCGAATAATTCGGGTGGCGGTCAGGCAAACCAGCCGTGGTCTTGGAGCTACGAGTTCACCGGGACGAAGCTGCAGGAGTTTCCGCTGCCGGAGGCGTACCCGTTGGGGCGGGCGCGGGTGCTCGACTCGCTGGCACAGCGGCTCGCCAGCCTGACCCCGGCGGCGGTCGCGGAGTCCGAGGTGCCAACCCGGGAGCGGCTGCGCGCGGCGCACCGCGACTACGACCTGACCCGTGCGCAGATGATCGCGGCGCAGGAGGAGTTGGACTGGGAGGTCTACCGGCTCTACGGGCTGCTCAGGGACGACCTGGCCTGCCCGGAGCCGCCGGAGATCAAGCTGGGGGAGCGGGCGTTCGAGATCGTGCTGGCGCGGAAGATGGCGGCCGGTGAGGTGGAGACGCAGTGGTTCGCGCGGCACGGGTCGACGCCGGTTTCCGAGCTGCCGGCGCACTGGTCGGATGGGTACCGGGCGCTGGTGCAGCGGCGGATCGCGGTCATCGAGTCGGATCGCAACATCGCGTTGATCGAGCGGCCGGAGTGCAAGCGGCGGTGGGCCACCGACGGCTGGGACGCCATGCAGGCCAAGGCGCTGCGGGACTGGCTGCTCGACCGGCTGGAGGCTCCCGAGCTGTGGGGTGACCGGCCGACGCCGCAGTCGGTCGCGCAGCTCGCCGACAAGGTGCGCCACGACGACGACTTCCGGTCGGTGCTGGAGCTGTGGGCCGGGCGCGACGACTACGACCTGGCGAAGACCCTCGCCAAGCTGGTCGCCGACGAGCACGTGCCCTATCTCCCCACCTACCGCTACAAGCCGTCCGGGCTGCGGAAGCGGGCGCAGTGGGAGCGCACCTGGGCGCAGCAGCGGCTGGAGGACGCGGGCGAGAGCGTGCAGATCGCGGTGCCGCCGAAGTACACGTCGGCCGACTTCGCCAAGCCGTCGTACTGGCGGGCCCGGGGCAAGCTCGACGTGCCGAAGGAGCGGTTCATCTCGTACCCGAAGGCGGGCCGCGATGGCGACGGCACGGAGCTGCTCGGCTGGGCCGGGTGGGACCACCTCGCGCAGGCCCAGGCCCTGGCGACCGTCTACCTGGACCGCAAGCTCCAGGCGGCCTGGCCGGCGGAGCGGCTGCTGCCGCTGCTGGCCGGCATCGCGGAGCTGGAGCCGTGGCTGCACCAGTGGTACGCCGACGAGCGCCCCGACTTCCCCGGCTCGCCCGCACAGTTCTTCACCGACCTCGTCGACGCTGAGCTGTCGCAGCTCGGCGCGGACCGCCCGACGCTGGTCGCACTGCGGGGCCTGAGCGACCCGACGAGCGGCCGTGAGTAGGAAGGACGACGACGTGTCGAGCCCCAAGGACCTGGGTGGCCTCTTCGACGGCTTCGAGGGTTACCGCAACGTGGAGCGCGCCGACCTGGACCGGGTGCTGCGGTCGGGCATCGTCGCGCTGGACACCAACCTGCTCCTGGATCTCTACCGCTATTCGAAGAGCGCCAGGGAACAGGTCTTCACGGCGTTGGAAGCGGTGCCGGCCGCCCTGTTCATGCCCGCGCAGGTGCAGAAGGAGTTCTGGCGCAACCGGGATCAGGTCATCCGTGAGGTGATCGCCACCAACTCGGTCAGCGGCCTACGGGAGGCCAGGAAGAAGGCTTCCGGCGAGCTGTCCTCCTGGGGGACCCGGACCATGTCCGAGAGCGAGGCCAAGGAACTCCACGACCTGTTGGACGCCGCCTTCAAACAGGTGATCGCCCGCGTCGAGCAGGGCGGGAGCGGGCTCAACCTTCGGGCAGCGCTCAGAGACGTCAGCGACGATCCGGTGCTCGGCAGGCTCGCCGCGCTGTTCGCGGGCCGGGTCGGGCGACCCTTCACTGCCGAGCGACTGACGGAGCTGGTGGCCGCCGGGCGGCAGCGCTTCGCCCGCAGGATCCCCCCGGGCTACATGGACGCGGACAAGCCGGGGCAGCAGGAGGAGGGCACCGGCGACTACCTGGTGTGGGAGCAACTGATCCAGCGCGCGTCGGCCGAGGGCAAGGATCTCCTCTTCGTCACGCGCGACCGCAAGGAGGACTGGTGGCGACTCGACGCTGCGCGGGAGCCGATCGGCCCCCGCGTCGAGCTGGTCAACGAGATGGCCGACCGGGCGGGCGTCGGCTTCTACCTGGCCGTGCCGGGGGACTTCCTGGAGGCGGCCTCCGAGGCGTTCCACGTGGAGGTCAGCGAGAGCACGCTGGACACCACGGAGCGGTTGGCCGAGGATCCTGAGCCCGAAGGGCCGCTGCCCTGGTCCCGAGAGCTGTTCGACACGCTGCTGTCCCGGCTCGAAGAGTCCGGCTATCCGCTGCGGGTCAAGGTGCTGCGCGAGGCCGCGCGGGATCCGAAGGGCTTCGTGCCGAGGCAGCGCGTCTACGAACTCGGTGACTATCCCGAGGGGCGCCTCCTGGTCGGGTTCACCCGCCCGGTCATCGGGGCCATGCGTGACCTCGTCACGACAGGCAGCCTTCCCGAAGGACTGGAGCCGGCCCTGCGCGCCCACTACCTGAAGCCAGGCAAGGCTGAGGGCTTCGTGGTGCCTCGCTCCGTGGTGGAAAGCGTGGGTCGGGAGGCATGACGTTGCACGGTCGGAACGGTCATCAGGCGTTCGTGCAGAGGGGCGAACAGCTGCCCCAGTTGGTCCTGCAACTGCGGGGCGGGCCGAGCATGAGAGGACCGCAGCACTACGCGCACTCGGTCGAGCAGGGCATCCGGCTGGCCGATATCGCTGTGGAACTCGGCGCAGACCTGGCGGTGCTGCGTCAGCTCTACCCGGGCGGCGTCGCCCGATTCTGGGGCTCGACGCCGACCAACCAGGTCAACAACTACAAGGCACGTGCGCTGCGCGACCGGCAGGTCGGCGACGACGTCCTCTTCTACGCGGACACGGTGTTCTATGCGCGGGCCCGGATCCTGCACCTGCTGCACAACCCGGCTGCGGCCAAGCGGATCTGGGGTGCCGACGACGACGGGCGGACCTGGGAACACATGATGGCGCTCGGCGACGTCGAGCGCCTGGAACGGCCCGTCCTGGCCGAGCCGATCCTGCGACGGCTCGGGCTGAGCGTGCCGCTGCGGAGCCTCACCCTGGTCGACGCCGATGGGTACGCCACGATCCTGCCGCTGCTGGCTGCGGCAGGCGTCACCCCCCGCACGACCGTCGGCGGCGCTCGGCGCAAGATGACCCGGAAGCGGCTGGTCAAGGCGTTGAAGCGACTCGCCGATGCCTGCGGCGAACACAGTGCGGACCAAGCGGCCCGGGTCCTGTCGGTAAGTGTGCTCTGGAGCATCGGCCAGATCGCCTCCGCTGAGAGTCATCCTGGGGAACCGCAGGACCCAGGTTCCGGCCTCGAGTCGATCCTTGCTCGGTACGGCGCGACGGGCGCAAGCCAGCCAGGGGCTGTCGAACAGGTTCGGAACCTGCAGCACAGCAAGCTGTGGGGCATCGTCCGCAGCGAGGCACTCTGGGAAGCCGATTCCTCCGCCTTCCACGCGGGACGTGGACTCAGCGCAGGCGCGGTCTCCCCCGTCCGGTTCACCCCGGCGGTGACGGGTCTGCTTGGTGAGCCCGAGAACCGGGGCAGCGCGGTCGGGTTGCTTCTCGACGCGCTGCCAGCCGACATCGACCGGGCAGCACTCCTCGCCGACATAGGGCTGGCCGGTTACGACTCGGCCTCGGGAGTGCTGGACGGGGAGGCGGCCGGATCAGACGCGGGGCATCCAGGGCCAGCGAGGCGGAGGACGGTACGCACCGATCGCATCATCCGCAGCTCGGTCTACGCCGAGACGGTCAAGCGGCTCCATGGGCACCATTGTCAGGTTTGTGCGACCCGACTGGCGACGCGGTACGGCTTCTACAGCGAGGCCGCCCACATCAAGGGGCTGGGCAGACCCCACGAGGGCCCGGACCTGCTTGAGAACCTCCTCTGCCTGTGCCCCAACCACCACGTCCAGTTCGACAAGTTCGCCATCTACGTCGATAGCGAGTTTGTCGTCCGGTGGACCGTTGACGGCGAGAAGATCGGCAAGCTACGTCTGCACCCGGGGCATCGGATCGGACCGGATTTCCTTCAACACCACCGTCGGTTCTGCGGAAGGGCGGACTAGCGTCCCAGGCGTGCGCTTACTCCAGCGAGCGAGGAATCTGTTGGCGGATATCCGACAGGGGTGGCGTTTCGGCTCGGCGGTCATTGCTGCACTCAAATGCAGGCCGGAGCCCTTGCGTTGCCTTAAGGTCTGACGATCAGGTCGTCGGATTGGTTTTTCCTTGAACTAAGCAGTCGTGCGGGTCGGGCCAGCCGGACGACCATTCCTTCGGATCGACTGTGGCATCTTGAGAGGCGCTTCGCTCCGTGCGCGGTTGCTGCGCGAATCAAGACCCGGGAGACACCACTCGATGACCACCCCCTATGACCCTGCCCAGAACCAGCCGCACGCGGGCCAGCCGCCGGTGCCGCCGAACGCGCAGTTCTCGCAGGTGCCCGCCGGGCAGTTCCCGCCGCCACCCGCAGGCCAGTTCCCCCCGCCGATGCCCGGCCCGCCATTTACGCCGCCAACTCCGAAGAAGCGGGCCTCCTGGCTGCTGCCCACCCTCATCGGTGTCGGGGCGGTCGTGCTGCTGTGCTGTGGCGGCTCGATGGTGATCGGTCTGGCCAGCGAGGACAAGAAGACCGAGGCCACCTCCGTCAGCAGCGGCGTTCCCTCTGCCAGGAGCAGCACCGCCGCGAGCGCGGCGGCACCCGCGCCGGCCAAGACGACTGCCGCTCCCACGCCCACGAAGCCGAAGACCTCCGGCATCGGCGACAAGGTGCGCGGAGGTGACTTCGAGTTCACCGTGAAGGGCGTGAAGTGTGGCATCTCCCAGGTCGGCAGTGACTTTCTCAACACCAAGGCCCAGGGCGCCTTCTGCCGGGTCAGCGTGACGGTCAAGAACGTCACCAAGCGGGCGCACACCTTCCACGCCGACGGCAGCCTCACCGCCAAGGACGCCAGTGGCCGGGAGTACGAGGCCGACGGAGAGGCCGGGATCTACGGCAACAGCGACGGGCAGGGTTTCCTCGACGAGATCAACCCTGGCAACTCGGTGACCGCGAACGTCTACTTCGACGTGCCGAAGGGCACCAAGCTCAAGACGATCACGCTCGACGCTGGCCTGTTCACCCTCGCTGAGGACGCCGTCATCACCCTGTGACCGATCGTTGATTTCAGGAGTTCGTCATGCGCCAGAGAACAATTCGCCTCGGCGCGGTCGCGCTGATCGCCGTCTTGTCGGCTGCTGGCTGTGGCGGCGACGACCGGCCGACTCTTGCCGCCGCCAGTTCAGCCGTTCCGCTCCCGACCACGGCCAGCCCGAGCCCGACCGTCACGTCAAGCCCGACCGCCAGCCCGAGCCCCACTGTCGATCCGTACGCTCCCCTTGCGATGCGCAGAGCCTTCACCACTTCGGACGGCATCGGCAGCGCCACCGTCTATGGCTACCGTCACAACGTCGCTCGGACGGCTCCCAGGCCCGAAGAGCAGCCCGGCTATGTGTGGGCTGCGATCGACGTCAAGGTGTGCGCTCTCAGGTCTGATGCGGCACCGGATGGCATCTCGGTGTCCGATGGGCCGTGGACGTTGGTGTATGACGATGACAGCCAGATCGAGGCGTCCTCCGTCGGCTACAGCCAGTTTCCGGAGCCTGGGTACCCGTTTGGAGATAAGCGGCTTGCCCCTGGTCGGTGTGTGCGTGGCTGGATCACCTACGGGGTGCCTGGTAAGCAGCGACCGGTTGCGGTCGAGTACGCCCCCGAGGGGGAACCGGTCGCACCCCGGTGGACTGTCAAATAGCAACAGCCGACGAGGGGGGAGTCGAGGCCGAGGTCTCGGGGCGGGTCGAACGGCCTTGGCAGCGCAACGAAACGTGACCCCGGCGGAGTCGCCGGGGGCGCAGTGTCGATTCGCTGACGCTCGTCAGCGCGTCGTCTTGGTGGCCTGGATGAACGCGGACCAAGCGGCGGGGGCGAAGGCGAGCGTGGGGCCGGTCTGGTCCTTGCTGTCCCGGACGGCGACGACGCCGGCCAGGTTGTCCGCGACCTCGACGCACTCGCCGCCGTTGCCCGCACTGCGGGTGCTCTTGCGCCAGCGTGCGCCGGTCAAGTCAGCCATGGTGAACCTCCCGGGCGATCTTGTCGATCAACTGCATTGATTGTCCCTCATCGAGGGCAAGCCCGAGCAGGCTCGCCCAGATGTTGTCGTAGGTCGCGAACTCGGCGGGCCGGTCGAGGTAGAGGGCGCCGGTCACCGACTCGCTGTAGACCACCGACGGCTCCGGCGTGTTGCGGTTGCCGGGCGGGAAGTTGAGCAGCACGAATTCACCCGCTGCAGTGCCGTGGTGGGGGCCGGCGGCCAGGGGAAGCACCCGGATCGAGACGTTCGGCAACTGGGAAACCCGCTCAAGGCTTCGGAGTTGCTCGGCCGTGGTGGCAGCGTCGCCGACCGGGCGCAGCAGCACCGACTCGCAGAGCACCACCTGGAGTCGAGGTGCCTGCGGCATCCGCCGGGTCAGCAGGGACTGGCGTTGCAATCGCAGCTCGACCGCACGCTCCCGGTCCTCCTCGCTCAAGGCCGGCTGGTCGATGCGGTAGATGCCGAGCGCATAGTCCCGGCACTGGAGGATGCCCGGCACCAATGTGTTCTTGAAGAAGCGGAGGTGGGAGGCGGCGGATTCGAGGCCGACGTACAGCTCGAACCACTCGGGGATGGCGTCGCCGTAGGCGTGCCACCAGCCCTTGGCCCTGGTCTCGCTGGCCAGGCCGGTGAGGGCGGTGGTCAGCTCGGCGGTGGCGTCGTACAGCTCGCACATGGCGCGGACGTCGACGCCGCGCACCGCGCCGAGGCCGGACTCGATGCGCCAGACCTTCTGTCGGCTGCACTCCAGGGCGTCGGCGGCGGCGTCGAGGGTGACGCCGGCCTCGGTGCGCAACTGCCGCAGGGCGCGGCCGAGCTGCCGTCGGGGCACCGTGGAGCCCATGTCGTCGGCCATCGGGAAGCCCTCCTTCCTGTCGAATTCTGCAACATCTCAACGGCCGTGGTGCAACATGGAATGCGTTGCGGGCCAACGGTTTGAAAGTGGGCGGTGGCAATCATCGCCATAATGCAGAACCCTATAAGAGGGCACCGACAAAGGCGAATACCGTGGAATTTCCACGGGAGTGTTGTTGTGTCGAAAGCGACCTGGGGCGGCCGGTCAGGGGCGGGGCGCGGGACTGCGGATCAGCTCGGAGCCTGCGGGCGGCAGCCGCAGACCGGCAGGTGCCGGACCAGCCGGCCACAGGTCGACGGCAACCTGCGCGTACGCCTCGTCCAGCCCGGACAGGTCCAGGACGCCCCCGCTGAACCTGACGCCGTCGAGGGAGATGCCGCCGCCCGGGAATCGCGCGCCGTCGAAGGAGACCGTTCCGGCGGCGAATGTGCAACGGTCGAATGACAGCCGGCAGGCGATCGTCGCGTCGGCGAAGGTGACCGTGCACCCCCGGTGAAGGTCGCCCCGGTGAAGTCGCCACCGTCGAGGACGGCTCCGGTGAAGTCGAAGTCGTGCCCGCGCCAACTGCGCGGGTCGTCCTCGGGAATGTGCAGGTTGTCGCGGATGATCCGGATGATCGTGAGCCGGACCTGCCGCTCCTGCCTCGGGTTCCGCGCGACGGGCCCGTCGTCCGGTGCGATCCGCGCGGACCCGGCCGGTGCCGCCGACGCCGTCCTCCCGTGGGTGTCGTCTCCCGACGGAGGGACGTAGGGCTGGCGCAGATAGGTGCAGAGCACGTCGATGCAGCCCTGCCGGGCCTCGGGCGCGTCGTTGGCCAGCGCAGCGTACGCATACACCCCAGCGACCCGCACAGAGGCGTCGGGCGCGCCCAGCAGCCCCGCCGCCTGGCAGAAGCGTTCGAGCAACAGCTTGGCGTCCTCGCGGTGCGCCTCCACCTCGTTGAGGCGCTGCCGCCGGTAGGCGACGGTCAGCGCCACGACGGCCCCGATGCCCGCCACGATCGTGAGCACGGTCTTTACCGCCTCGAGCGCCTCCTGCATGCTCCACACCGTCGGTGCCGGCGCACCGACCGGCGGCGACCCCGGGGCGGTGCCGATGGTCGGCTGCCCCAGCACCTGCCACAGCAGCGCCCCTGCGGCCACGGCCACGGCGAACGTCAGGCCCAGCAGCAGCGTCACCTGCAGCAGCAGCGGCATCCTCGGGGTGCCGGGGCGGCGACCCAGGACCATTGCCACGGCCATCTTCCGGTGTCGGCCGCCCGCTGCCGCCGCGGCGAGCACCAGCAGCACCAACGGCAGCCAGAACCGGCCCACCCAATGGCCGGCGAGGACCGCGACATCCGACCACCACCGCGGCGTCAGCGAGACGACGGCGGCAGCCGCCAGGGCCACCGCCAACGCGGTACGCACACGGGACCGGCGCGGAAAGCCCCGCGCCGCCCGGCTCACCTGCAACGGCTCGCCCATCGCCTCACATCCTTTTCGCACCGCGCTACCGACATCGGTCCGTCGGCCCGGCCTACTTCTCGAAGACGGCGAGGACGTTGAGCCCCGGCCCGGACTTCAGCGTGCCGACGATCCGTAGCCCGTGCTGGTTGCCGCGACGGATCATCGAGTACGCGAAGATGCCCGTCTCGAATTCGCCGCGACCCCGCAGGGACAGCTGGAGCGCCCGGTCGCCGGAATGGACGCGGTAGTCCACCCAGCGGGTCGCCCCGCCGTCGCCG
Organism: Micromonospora sp. NBRC 110038; assembly: GCF_020884815.1. Lineage (NCBI taxonomy): Bacteria > Bacillati > Actinomycetota > Actinomycetes > Micromonosporales > Micromonosporaceae > Micromonospora > Micromonospora sp. NBRC 110038. Next base: position 638,622 of record NZ_BBOL01000001.1, read on the forward strand.
ATGCCGCGTTCGAGCACGTTCATCGCGGAGATGGGGCGGTAGTTGTCCGAGAACCAGCGCCAGTATTCGCGCTTCGCCTCGTGCTGCTCGGTCGCCGGGTAGGGCGGTGGCAGCGAGCGGACGGTCCTGGAGACCTCGGCCGTCAGCTCCTCGAAGACCGTCACCACCTTTCCGCTCGTCAGCTCCGCGGCCAGCGGAATGATCGCCTGCCGGGCCGGCAGGTCGAAGAAGACGAGCGCCCGGGGGCTGTCCGTGACGTAGGCGTCGTCGAGGTCGTCCAGCCACGTCTCGTCCCGGGCGAATCGCACCCTGCCGGGCAGGTGCGCCGCGTAGTGCAGGGCGAGTTGGACGAGTTGGCGGTGCGGATTGTTGATGCGCTGGAGTTCGATCGTGCCCGAATCCTCGGACTGCTTCGACTTCTCGCTGCCCCGGGCCCCCTCCAGGGTGAGGTGGGCGTCCAGGAAGGGAAAGATCGTCGTGAGCAGGGCCCTGGTGCCGACGCGGGCCCCCAGCTTGCCGCTGGTGCTGGTCCTGGCCAGGTGGATGTCTCTCGTGGAGATCGAGAGCTTGCCCTCCTCGTGTTCCGGCATGACCACCGCGTCGTAGAAGGCCGACACCTGTGCGCGGTCGATGAACAGCGGGGCGTCGGCGAGCCAGGACAGCGGGATTTCCGGCGCGGAGTCACGACTCGGCTGATCGTGCATCTCTCCTCCTCGGGTGCGGCCCTGCTGCGCCTCGCCCCTCGCAGGCTAAGCCGTGCCGTCCACCATGGAGGGTGTTCCCGCCCGGATGCCCGCGCGACGGGTCGCCGCACCGTAGGGGCCGCGCCCGTAATCGGGGTGTGAATATGCAACATCTCGCCGAATTTCGTCGAACGTGCTCGGGTGACGCACAAATAATTGCGGGAATTTTTGTGTCGGCCGTTGTTTCCGGGCCCTGCTTATTGCTTTCATTGGCCCGGCAGGGGCGCTGATCCTGCCCATTGCCGCCATTCCGGCGGCATATCCATCGAGCCAGGGGAGGCGCTGTCGTGGGCGCATTCATCCGTGTTCCGTCCGGGGCGGTCCGGCGGTGAGCCGGCGCTTCGTGGCGCATCTGCCCTTCATCGCACCCGACCTGCCGGCCGCCCGGCAGTTCGCCGGCACGCTGGCGCGGTCGCTCGCCTTCCTCACCGAGGTCGACCAGGGCGAGACCACCGTGTCGGCCGAGGACGACCAGGGCGCACGCCACCGGGTCTTCTGCGACCGGCCGCTCGACTCCGGCCGCCGCTGCGTCCGCCGCACCGAGCACGACGGCGACTGCTCGTGGCGGTCGCGCCGGTGACCGGGGCGCCGACCGTGATCGGCTGTCCCGACTGCGACGGGCTGACCTTCCGGCTCGCGGCGTGCCGGTGCGCGCGGCCCGACGACTGCGCCCGGCCCGACAAGGACCCGCGCGCCGGGGCGGGTGGGGCCCGGCAGGCGGACCCGGCCTGCGCCATCTGCCAGGGGGCCGGCAGCATCGCCGTGGGTTGCTCCGACTGCCGTCTGCTCGGCCGGCGGCGCGCGCAGTTCGGGCTGACCGTGGCCAACCTGGACACCGGCGCGGTCGCCTCCCACCGGCTCGTGCCGGGCGCGCTGACCCCCCACCTCGATCCGGCGGGTGGCTGGGTGGTCGAGCTGGCTCCCCTGGTACGCGAGCTGGCCGCCACCATCGGCGTCGCGGTGGGCGGCCCCGAGCCGCTGCCGATCCTGCTGCCGCCGGCCTGGCGGCCCGAGCTGCCCGCCCAGCGGCGGCACGAGCTGGAGGCGCTCGCTCTCGTCCGGCACGACCACCAGCCCTGGCGGGTGCTGCTCGGCCGGTCGGCCCCACCGCCGGCCGTCGATCCGGGGGCCCGGCTGGCCCGGCTCTGCGCCCTGGCCGACCTGCTCCTGCTCGACCTGGTGATCGAGGTGCGCCGCGCACCGGGCTCGTTCTGCTGGGACGTCCGCTACGAGCTGCCCGGCTCGCCCGTACCCGAGGAGGTCGCCGGCTGGGACGACGGCGGTGGCCTGCGGGCGGCGCTGGCCCGCACCGACGTGGGCCGGGCCCTCGACGGGCTCGGCGTCCGGGGCCGGCACGCCCCGGCCCACCTGCTGCGGGCCGACCCCGCCCACCGGCTGCCCGCCGACCTGCCCGGCCCGGCGGGCCGCGCCGGGCTGCCGGGACAACCCGGGGCGGCTGGCGGCGTCGACCTCGACCAGCTCGACCGCCGGCTCTTCGCCGGCTGCCTCGACCTGACCACCGGTGCCGAGCTGCGCGGGGCGCAGGCGATCTGGCGCGACGGCCGGTGGTGGCACACCGGCCTTCAGCCCGGCGACCCGGCCGAGACGCTGGTCGAGGAGGCGACCGGCCAGGCGCTGCGGCGGGCACACGAGCCGCTGCACCGGGCCGTCGAGCCGCCCGACCCGTCCTGGTGGGGCGAGCCGATCCCGTGGCGGCCCTGCCCGGACTACGGCGGCGGCCACCGGATCCACCAGGCGGCCGTGGTCACCCTGACCGATCTGCGGCACCGGGTGATCCACCTGACCTGGCACGCCGGCACCCCGGAGCCGACCACGCCGGCCGGCGCCCGGCCCGGCGGGCGGCCCGTGGTGCGGCTGCCCGGCCGCTACCGGCTGGCGGCCTGGGCCGAGGTCCTCGGTGCCCGACCGGAGGACCTCACCGAGGTCGACGGGGGCTTCGAGGTCTCGCCGGAGCTGTGCGGCGGGTACGTCACGCTGCCCTGGCCCGGCGCCGATCCGGTGGCCGAGCACATCGCCGCCGCCGGCCCCGGCCTGCCCGCCGGCCGGCTGATCGTGGCGGCGGCACCGGCCCAGGCCCCACCGCTGGCCGAGCTGATCCGGCTCGCCCTCGGCCTGGACCTGGCCTGCGTGGTCGGCCTCTGGGACCTGCGGCACCTCCATGCCGCCGACCCGGTGCAGCTCGGCGGGCTGCGCTGGTCGGTGGAGCTGACGGCGCTCGCCGAGCCACCGGACCCGGCGGGCCAACCGTGCCTGCCCACGGTGGGCGCGGCCGTCGCATACTGCCTCGAATACCTGGAGAACGCCCTCGCCGCCGCCGTCCCCACGGAGCCGGAGCAGCCGGTGCCGGCCCCGCACTCCCCGGCCGCGACCCCGCACGACCCGGTGGCCGACCCGGTGCCGGCGCTGGAGCGCCTCGCCGCCGGGCACGCCGGGCAGGTGGTCACCGTCCGGTTCACCCGGGCCGGCTGCGCCGTGCGCCGGCACGACGGCGATCGGGTACGCCTGCTCGCCGAGGCGGCCGACCTGCCCGCCGCCCTGTGCGCCCTCCGGCTCGGGTGATCAGGCCACGGCTGGCGGCGGCCAGCCCGTCCCGCCGTGCCGGTCGAAGACCAGGCGCAGCTCCGTCCGCCCGCGCTGAAGGGTCCGCAGCAGGGCGGCCGGGCTCACCTCCGACGGCAGGGGCAGGTCGGTGACCAGCTCGCGGAGGCCGAAGTCCCTCGCCAGCCAGGCGGCGAGCGCCCGTCGGTGTCGGGCCTTGTTCGTGTCCGGCGGCAGCGCCCACACGTCCGTCTCGTACTCCGTGTCGTCCCGGCCCACCCCGGCCAGCAGCCCAGACCGGCGAATGAGGCAGGGGTAGCAGTAGCCACAGTCGGTCAAGGGACTGCCGGTGCGGCTCTCCGGCCGTTGGCCACAACTCACGGTCCGCATCAGCGAGGGGAGGGGAAGCCCGGCCTCCCAGGCCCGACGGCACACCTCACCCTTGGTCTCCGACAGCAGCGGGTTGGCCACCCGGACCGTCCCGCCGACAGCGGCGATCAACCGGTTGACCAGGTGCAGCGTGCGGGGATGCACCGAGCGCGTCGAGCCCGAAGCCACCCGGCCGGCCGTCAGTGGCGGGTTCACCGCCAACTGCCCGTTCTCCGGGACCGCCAGCTCGCCGAGATGGTGCGCGGCGGCCACGTAGACGGCGGTGGCCAGGAAGAGCAGCCCCCGGGAGCGGGAATGCTTTCCAACGTCGCCCCTTCGCGCGTGATCTGTTGCAGCACCGAGAGGTGCGCCACCGGGCGACTGCCCAGCCGCCGCACAGCGTCGAAGACCTCATCCTGACGGGGCTTGAGGGCCGGGTCGTAGTAGGAGACCAAGAGCAGCGGACCGCCCCGGACCCCGACCCGTTCCGCCGCGTGCGCGGTGGAGTCCAGGCCGCCGGAGAAGAGGGCGACCTCCTCGGCCGGGGCACCGCCGAACAGGACCTGCGGGACGCTCTGGCACCCGGCCGCGCCACCGTGCAGGCGCAGGCGCCACCGATCGGCCGTGAGCAGCTCCAGCAGGTCGGCGAGGATGGGCTCGGCCCGGTCGCGCCACCGGTCCACCTCGACAAGCTGGACGGTGAGGTCGATGCTTCGAGTCCAGCCGTCCGGGGCGTCCCGCCGCGGTGACAGCTTGTCCGCGAGATAGACCGCCCTGGCGATCCGCAGGAGATCCTGCGCCCAGGGCGGCGGGATATCCCCGCCGGTCAGGGCCTGTTCAAAGGTCTCCCTGGCAGCCCGGAACCGCCAGTCGCCCACGGGGGCCGACCCGACGCGGTCATGGCGGCTGGTGGGGTAGTGGTAGGCGTAGTGGCCGGCGGTCACGGCTGCTCCTCCCGCAGGCCGAGGGCATGCTCCACCGTCGCGTTCAGCAACTCGTGCGCGGTCTCGGTCAGCAGGCCGGGGCGCGGTTCCCGACCGCCGGCCTCGGCACAGGGATCCGGCAGAACGGCGATCACCTGACGGGTGACGGCTCCGGCGACCAGGCCGGTGGGGTCGACCGGGAGCGCGAACGGTACGACCGCCAGCGGCAGACTCTCGGAGATCACGGTGCGGACGAACTCGCCCACGAACTCGCCGAAGAAGAAGCGGTAGACGTCGCAGAAGACCTCCCCGGTGAGGCGGACCGGCAGGCCGTCGCCGGCCGGTGCCGTCGCCGGTGCGGCCTCCGCCAGCAGCCGCTCGGCGGCACTGCGGGCGGCGCGGCGGGCGACGGCGTCACCGATCAGCCCGCCCCCGCCGCCGACGGCGACGACGAACCGGGTGACGAACTCGTCCTCGCGTTGCCGGGCGGTGGTGCCGGACGGGGCGGTGAACAGGCCGGACCTGCCGTCCTGCAGCTCACCGAGGACGCCCACCAGGTTCTCGCCCGCCCGCAGCGCCGCCCGCCGCAGACCGGACATCTCCGGGTCGTCGCACAGCGAGCGGGACAGCGCCGCCCGGAGGCGCTCCGCCAGCCGCTCGGCCTTCTCCTCCTGCTCGGCGGTGGGCTCGGGTGCCGGCGGTCGCCCCGGATCGGGCGGGGCCTTCGACCAGCCGCGCCACCGCGTGAACTCACTGACCGCCGACCAGGGGTCGGCGCGGGGCCTCGGCAACGCGGTGGACGTGCCCATTTCCCCACCTCGCAGACTCAGGCGGTTGTCGATCAGAGTCTATGGATACTGATCGTCATCCTCCATGTTCTCTCGGTGGTTGGACGGGGGGATGGGGCGTGCTGTCCGGAAGCTGACTCACGTCGGTGGCGTAGGCTGTCCACTCTGCACGGTCTCGCGATTCGCTTGCACAGCAAGGGCGCTGGCCTGCGTTTCCTCGGTCGTTTCGGCCACAGTGGCCGGTCCCTTGGGGTGGACGTTCCGGGTGAACGGCCCAGATAGCCGCCAACCGGCCCGGTTACCGGCAAACGCATCAATGGGTAGCGTGTCGGGCACCCTGGGGAGGCTTTGGAGGCACACCGGTGACGCTGCTGCGCGACCTGATCGACATCCCGATGTCCGTCGGTGAGGGTGACTTCGTGGTCAAGGCGGCCGAGGGCGCGGACCTGGACCACTACGTCGTCACCGACCAGCTCCGGGACAACTTCACCGAGGCGCTGAAGCGGATCGGCCACGCCATCACCACCGGCCGCTCGCAGGCGATGTTCCTGCACGGCTCGTTCGGCTCCGGCAAGTCGCACTTCATGGCCGTGCTGCGCGAGATCCTCGGCCACAACCCGAGGGCCCGGGGCATCCCGGGGCTGGCGGGCCCCGTCGTCGCCGCCGATCCGTGGCTGCCCGGCCGCAGATTCCTCACCCTCACCCTGCACATGCTCGACGCGCGCTCCGTGGAACAGGCGATCCTGGAGGGCTACCTGCGCCACGTCACCGCCGCCCACCCGGATGCGCCCGTGCCCGCCGTACACCGGTCGGACGCGCTGCTGACCGACGCGGCCGGCCTGCGTCAGGCGATGGGCGACGACACGTTCTTCGCGGCGCTGCGCGGCGGTGCCGCCGCGCCGGGCGCGGGCGGCGGCCTGGCCGCGCTGCGGGCCGGCAGAGAGGGCTGGACCCCCCAGCGGTACGCCGAGGCCGCCGCGCAGCCGCCCGGCACGAAGGACCGGGACGCGCTGGTCAGCGCGCTCACCCAGGCGTTCTTCAGCGGCGCGGTGCACAGCGCGGAATACCTCGACCTCGACACGGGACTCGCCGTCATCACCCGGCACGCGAAGACCCTCGGGTACGACTCGATCGTGCTCTTCCTCGACGAGTTGATCCTCTGGCTCTCCGGCCGGCTCGCCGACTACACCTTCGTCAACACCGAGGGCGCCAAGCTCAACAAGCTGGTCGAGTCCGCCGACGCCGCCCGGCCGCTGCCGCTGGTGTCCTTCGTGGCCCGGCAGCGCAACCTGGAGGACTTCCTAGGCCCGCAGGTCGGCGGCACCGAGCGGGAGGCCCTCGCGCAGGTCATGCGCAGCCTGCAGGGGCGGTTCGGGGAGATCGTGCTCGCCGACACCAACCTGCCCGAGATCACCGAGAAGCGGCTGCTCAAGCCCAACGACGACGCGGCCAGGGCGACCATCGACAACGCCTTCGCCGCCGTGCGGCACAACCGCGAGGTGTGGGACACCCTGCTGCTCGGCGCGCAGTACGGCGACGCCGGCATCGGCTCCGACGCCACCGCCTTCCGCCAGCTCTACCCCTTCTCGCCGGCCCTCGTGGCGACCCTCGTCGCGCTGTCCCAGGCGCTGCAGCGCGAGCGGACCGCCCTAAAGGTGATGACCGAGCTGCTGGTCGACCGGCGGGAGAGCCTGCGCGTCAACGACCTGATCGGGGTCGCCGCCCTGTTCGACCCGCTGGTGCTGCACGGCGAGCTGCCCGACCGGCCGAAGCTGCGTCAGCAGTTCGACGCCGCCCGCACGCTCTACCTGCGCAAGCTGCGCCCGATCCTGCTCACCCTCAACGGCATCGACGAGGACCGGGCCGCCACGCACACCCAGTTCCAACTCGACGACAAGCTGGTCAAGACGATCCTGCTCGGCGCGCTGGTGCCCGAGGTGCCGGCCCTGCACAACCTGACCGCCGCGAAGCTGCACGCGCTGAACTTCGGCTCCATCGCCTCCCCGATCCCCGGCTACGAGAACACCATGGTGCTCAACCGGCTGCGCAAGATCGAGCAGGACGCGGGCGAGCTGCACCTGACCGACGACCACGACCCGGTGGTGTCGCTGAAGCTGCACACCGTCGACTTCGACAAGCTGCTCGACCTGGTGCCCCACAACGAGACCTCGGCCGGGGTGCGGCAGCAGCTTCTCCGCGAGCTGATCAGCGCCGAGATGGGCCTCGCCGGCAGCGAGGGCAGCCACGGCGAGCTGCAGCAGCCCCGCGACTGGCGGGGGCGGCGGCACGTCGTGCAGGTCAAGTTCGGCAACGTACGCGACCCCGACACCATGCCCGTCGCCGCCCTGCTCGCCCCCGGCGAGTCCTGGCGGATCGTCATCGACTACCCGTTCGACCCGCAGGACTACCCGCGCAGCGCCGACCGGGCCCGTATCGAGGAGCTGCCCCGGGGCTCCAACACCGTGTTCTGGCTGCCGCTGTATCTCACCGACGACATGATGGGCCGGGTCGCCCAGCTTGCGAAGATCAACTATCTGCTCGGGGTCGGTGGCGCGGGGGAGCGCCTCAACACCCTCGCCGCCGACTGGCCCAAGGCCGACCGGCAGCAGGGCCGCGTCTACCTGCTGCAACGGCAGACCCAGCTCCGCGACGGCCTGATCACCGCGCTCAAGCAGGCGTACGGGGCCGCCAACCCGCAGCCCTCAGACGTGCACGACGACACCGTCGGGGTGCTGCACACCCTCGCCGAGGGGTTGCGCATCGGCGACCCCCGGGGCGGCACCCTCGCCGACGCGTTCCGCAACCTCACCGCCGAGCTGCTGGAATGGTCGTACCCGGGCACCCCGGCCCTGCCGGTGGACGAGAAGCCCCTCACCCGCGGCGACCTGACCAGGGTCTTGGAGTACGCCAAGCGGGCGGCCGCCGACCCCACCCACGGCGTCTCGGTCGACTCGCCCGCCGACCAGAAGGTGCTCCGCCGCATCTGCAACCCGCTGCAGCTCGGCGAGCTGGTCGACCACCGGTACGTGCTCACGATGAGCACCTGCTGGTGGAGCCGGCACCTGCTGCAGGAGGCGGCCAAGGAGGACTACCGCGACCACTTCCCCGTGCACAGGCTGCGGGAGTGGCTCGACGTGCCGAAGCGGCGCGGCTTCGACCGGGACCTGCAGAACCTGATCATCGCGGTGTTCGCGTTCGAACAGCAGCTCAGCTGGTACGAACATGGCGGCCGGATCACCGTCGCCGCCGTCAACGGCGTGGAGGACCGCTTCGAACTGCGCCAGCCCGACCTGCCGTCCGACGAGGCGTGGAAGGCGGCCGTGCGGTTCGGGGAGCCCTTCTTCGGGGTGGTGCTGCCCCGGTTCCGCAACCCGGCCAACCTCGCCCCCCTCGCCAGCGAACTGCGGCGCGTCGCGACGACGTACGCCGCGCTCGCCCGGGAACTCGTGACGAAACTTGAGGAACACGCCGAACTCCTCGGCCTCGACCCGGCTGCCCAGACCGGTCGGCTCGCCACCGCGCGGCGGGTCGCCGACCTGCTCGCCCAGCTCAGGGACGAACGGGACGACGTCGTCGCCGTCGGCCTGGCCGCCGAGGGCGAGGCACGCCTCGGCGGCCTGGACGGCCAGGCCGCGAGCAGCGTCTACAGGCAGGCCCAGCGGCTCGCCTCGGCGCTGGACGCCGCGCAGTGGCCGCTGATCGGCGCGGTGCGGCGACGGACGGCCACCGACGACCGGGCGCGCGTCATCATCGAGCAGTTGCACGCCGCCGCCCGCGCCGAGCAGCACGGCTCCGACCTGGCCAAGGCGCTGCGGGAGGCGGTGGGAGCCGCCGCCGCCCTGCTGGCCGAGGCCGAGCCGAAGCCGCCCATCGTCCCCCCGCTGCCGCCGGTCGTCGACCCGCTGCCGCCCGTGGCGGACCCGGAACCGCCGGTCGTCGACCCGGTCACCCCGCCGCCCGCCGCCCGCCGGGCGACCATCGGCGACGCCGAGGAGCTGGACCGGCTCGTCGGGGAGCTGCGCGTCGAGGTCACCGCCGGTCGTCGGGTCACCGTCACCTGGCACGCCGAGGAGCCGGAGCGCCGGCCGTGAGCCTCACCCGGGCCGCCGTCCGTCCGGCCGCCGTGCGGCGCAAGGTCGAGTCGTGGCTCGCCGAACGCGACGACACCGTCGCCATCGTCCTGCACGCCCGTCCCGAGTGGACCCACGAGCCGATCCTCACCGTCGGCGGGACTCCGGTGCGCGTCGTGCCCTGCCCGACGCCGATCGCGGCGCGCGCCGCGCTGGCCGACCGGGCCGCGCACGAGAAGCTCGTCCTGCTGACCGACCTCACCGACATGGAGCTGGGCGACGGCCTGCTGGCCCACGTCAGCATGCAGAAGGGCCGCAGCGTCGACCCCTGGGACCTGGTCACCCAGGTGTTCGGCGGCCAGGTGCGACTCGACTCCACCCTCGTACGCACCGGCCGCTGGGTCGCCGACGCCCTCACCGACCTCGCCCCGGCACAGGGCTGGGCCCCGCCCACCGGCCTCATCCTCACCCGCGACCACGCGCTGCGGCACCTCGCCGGGGCCGTCCTCTGCCTCGACCCCGACGAGCTGGACGGTGCCGGGCTCCTCCAGTGGAGCACCGACGCCCCCGCCCAACTGCGCTACGGCGACCTGCCTACCGACTGGGCCGAGGGGATCGCCGCATTCCTCGCCGAGGTCGCCGGGCCGGTCGCCTCGCCGGTCCTCGCCGCCGCGCGGGCCGGGCACGGCGTGGACGCCATCCCGCTCGGGCTGCTCGCCGAGGTGCTCTGGCCCCGGGGCGCCGGCCAGGGAGCCGACGTGGAGCTGGTGATCGCCCGGACCCGGCTCGAACCGCGCTTCGGCGGGAACCGGCTGACCGAGGCGCAGGCCGTCGCCTTCGGGGAGGCAGCCGAGGCGTGGATCTACCGGGCCCTCGACGGCGAGCCCGCCGCCCGCCACGACGCGCGCCGGATGCTGCGCCGCGCGGAGGTGATCGCCCAGGAGGTGGACGTCGCCGGTCGGCTCGCCGCCTCGGCCCTGCTGCCGGCCGGGTTCACCCAGCGGATGCGGGCGTTCGGGGCCGCGGTGCGGCTGGCCGTCCCCGGGGCGGCGTCCGGCACCGGGGACGCGGCGCGCCTCGCCAGCCCGGGTGTCGGGGCGGCCGGGCTCGCCGGTGAGCTGATCGAGCGGGCGCAGGACCGGCTCGCCGACGTCGAGGCACACCGATCGGCCGATCGGTCCCGCGTCGAGACCGCCCGGATGGCCGTGCGGCTGCTGCGCTGGCTGGCCCTGCCCGAAAGGGCCGTCCCCGCCACGATGCTCGACGCGGTGCACCGGCAGGTCCGCGACGACGGGTGGGTCGACCGGGCCCGGCTCGACGTGTTCGCCGGCGACGTCGACCAGCAGGTCGCGCAGGCGTACCGGCTGCTGCACGCCGCCGTCGACGCCCGCCGTGCCCGGCACGACCGCGAGTTCGCCGAGCTGCTGCAGGACATGACCGCCGCCGAACGCGAACCGGGCGCCCTGCTGCGGGTCGAGGACGTCCTGGACCGGGTGGTCCGCCCTGTCCTGGACAACGGGCGGCGGGTCCTGATGCTCGTCCTCGACGGCATGGGCGCCGCTGCGGCGATCGAGATCGCCGAATCCCTCGGCCGCAGCGGCGCCTGGACCGAGCTGACCCCCGACGGCGGCCCGCGCACCGGCGTGCTCGCCGCCCTGCCGACGATAACCCAGGTCAACCGGTGCAGCCTGTTCAGCGGGCGGCTCGCCGTCGGCGACCGGGGTGCCGAGCTGCGGGCGTTCACCACACAGTTCCCCGGCAGCGTCCTGCTGCACAAGGCCGACCTGCGGACCCCGGCCGGCCTCGCCGTCGACCCCGAGGTGGCCGCCGCCATCGGCGAGCCGTCCGTGCCGCTGGTGGCCGCCGTCATCAACACCATCGACGACGCGCTGGACCGCAGCGACCCCGGCACCACCGAGTGGAGCACGGACACGGTCAACGGGCTGCGGGACCTCCTCGCGGTCGCCCAGGACCGGGTTGTGGTGCTGGTCTCCGACCACGGGCACGTCGTCGACCGGGGGACCGAGGCGGTCCTGCGGCCCGCCGACTCCAGCGAGAACCGGTGGCGACCGGCAACGGGCGAGCCCGGTGACGGCGAGTTGCTCTTCAAGGGCAGCCGGGTGGCGCTCGGCGGCGGGGCGATCATCCTGCCCTGGCGGGAGGAACTGCGGTACGGCCCGCGCAAGGCCGGGTACCACGGTGGCGCAGCCCCCGCCGAGGCCGTCATCCCGCTGCTGCTCTTCGCCGCCCACGACGAAGCCGCCGTGCCCGGGTGGACGGGAGCGCCCGTGTCCAGCCCGGAATGGTGGCGGGAACCGCTTCGGCCGGCGGCTGCCGACGCGACCCCGGCCGAGGCGGCCCCGCCCGACGGCAGGCGTACCGGCCGCCGGCCCGCCCGGCCGCCGGTGCAGGACGAGGGCCTGTTCGACCTGCCCGCGCCGACCCCCGTGGTCGAGGCCGCCGCGCCGGCCCCGGTCGACCCCGCGACGGCCCTCGTCGACGCCCTGCTGGCCAGCCCCGTGTACGCCGACCGCCGGGGTACTCGCGCACCCCTGCCCGACGAGCGGGTCGCCGCCATGGTCACCACCCTCGTCGCCGGCAACGGGCGGGCCACCCTGGAGACCCTGGCCACCCGGGCCGGCGTACCCGTGCACCGGGTCTCCGGCACGTTCACCGCCCTGCGCCGGCTGCTGCAGGTCGAGGGGTATCCGGTGCTCAGCCTCGACCCGGACGGGCGGACGGCCAAGCTCGACATCGCCCTCATGGTCGAGCAGTTCGGGCTGGAGGTCCCGTGACGGTCGAGGTGAGTGCCCGGCGGCGCAAGGACATCGTCGACGCGCTCCGCCGGGGAGCCGTGCCCGCCAACGGCCTGGACGCCCTCGCCGTCGGACTCGACCGCTTCGCCACGGCCCTGGACGAGGACCTGGACCGGGTGGCCGGCGGCGGCAGCGTGTTCAAGGCCGTGCGGGGCGAGTACGGCGCGGGCAAGACCTTCTTCACCCGATGGCTCGGCGAGCGGGCGAAACGCCGCGGCTTCGCAGTGGCGGAGGTGCAGGTCTCCGAGCTGGAGACGCCGCTGCACCGAATGGAGACGGTCTACCGCCGGCTGGTCGAGCAACTGACCACCGAGCAGTTCGCGCCGAGCGCGCTGCGACCCGTACTCGACGGTTGGATCTTCGCTCTTGAGGAGGACGTGCTGGCCGCCGGCGCGGTCGCCGAGGCCGACGCGGACGGCCTCGACCGGGCGGTCGGGGAGCTGCTGGAGCGCCGGCTCGCGGACATCTCCCGCAGCACCCCCGGCTTCGCGGCGGCGCTGCGCGGCTACCGGGCCGCCATCGCCTCGGGCGACCACGTGACCGCCGGCGGGCTGGCCGCCTGGCTCGGCGGCCAACCGCACGTCGCGGCCACGTCACGACGTGCCGCCGGGGTGAAGGGCGACCTCGACCACTTCGGGGCGCTCAGCTTCCTGCAGGGCCTGCTGACGGTGCTGCGGGACAGCGGCCACCCGGGCCTGCTCCTGGTCCTCGACGAGGTGGAGACCCTGCAACGGGTACGGTCGGACGCCCGCGACAAGGCCCTCAACGCGCTGCGGCAGCTCGTCGACGACATCTACGCCGGGCGCTTCCCCGGCCTGTTCCTGCTGATCACCGGCACCCCGGCGTTCTTCGACGGCCAGCAGGGCGTGCAACGGCTCGCGCCGCTGGCGCAGCGCCTCGCCACCGGCTTCGGGCCGGAGCCGCGCTGGGACAACCCGCGCGCCACCCAGCTCCGCCTTCCCGGCTTCACCGAGGCCGCCCTGGTCCAGCTCGGCATGCGGGTGCGCGACATCTACGGCAGCGCCCGGGTGAGCGAGGTCGTCGACGACGCCTACCTCGGGGAACTCGCCCGCGCCGTCGCCGGCCGGCTGGGCGGCCAGGTCGGGGTCGCCCCCCGCGTCTACCTCAAGAAGCTGGTTGCCGACGTCTTCGACCGCGTGGACCAGTTCGTCGACTGGCACCCCCGGGAGCACTACGCGCTGACGCTGCGCTCCGACGAGCTGACGGAGGTCGAGCGCAACGCCGCGTCGGCCGACGACGTCGACCTGACCCTGTGAGCGACGAGGCGGCGCTCGACCCGGTGCTGCTGCACCACGTCGTCAACAGCCTCGGCTGGCCCGAGCTGCGCCCGCTGCAACGGGACGCGATCGGGCCGCTGCTCGACGGCGACGACGCGCTGCTGCTCGCTCCGACGGCGGGCGGGAAGACCGAGGCGGCCATGTTCCCGCTGCTGTCCCGAATGGCGCGGGACGGCTGGACCGGCACCTCGGTGCTCTATCTGTGCCCGCTCAAGGCCCTGCTCAACAACCTGCACCCCCGCATCGAGCGGTACGCCGCCTGGTTGGGGCGCACGGCGGCCCTGTGGCACGGCGACGTGCACACCGCCGCGCGGCGGGCCGTGCTGTGGCAGCGCCCCGACATCCTGCTCACCACCCCCGAATCCCTCGAGGCGATGCTGGTGAGCGTCAACGTCGACCACCGTGGCTTCCTCGCCGGGCTGCGGGCGGTGGTGGTCGACGAGGTGCACGCCTTCGCGGGGGACGACCGCGGTTGGCACCTGCTCGCGGTGCTGGAGCGGCTGGCCCGGGTGGCCGGGCGACCACTGCAACGGGTCGGGCTCTCGGCCACCGTCGGCAACCCGGAGGAACTGCTGACCTGGCTGAGAGGGGCGGCGACGGACAGGAGGCCGGGGCGGGTCGTCGCCCCCGACGTGCCCGCCGCTATCGGCCCCTCCGACGTCACCGGCCCGCCGGCCGGTGACGTCGAACTCGACTACGTCGGGTCGCTGTTCAACGCCGCGAAGGTGATCGCCGCCCTGCACGCGGGGGAGAAGCGGCTGGTCTTCTGCGAGTCCCGACAGACCGTCGAGGAACTCGGCCAACTGCTGCGGGAACGGGGGGTGAGCACTTTCCTGTCGCACGCCTCGCTCTCCGCCGACGAGCGACGCCGCTCCGAGCAGGCGTTCGCCGAGGCCAGGGACTGCGTCATCGTCTCCACCAGCACCCTGGAGCTGGGCATCGACGTGGGCGACCTGGACCGGGTGGTGCAGATCGACGCGCCCGCCACGGTGGCGTCGTTCCTGCAGCGGCTGGGCCGCACCGGCCGCCGCCCGGGCAGCGCCCGCAACTGCCTGTTCCTCTGCCGTACGGGGCAGGAACTGGTCCGGGCGGCGGCGCTGCTGTCGCTCTGGGGACGCGGCTGGGTGGAGCCGGTCGTCCCGCCGCCCGACCCCCGGCACATCGTCGCCCAGCAGGTGCTCGCGCTCTGCCTGCAGGAACACCGGGTCGGCGACCGCCTCTGGACGCAGGCGTGGAACGGCCTGCCGCCCTTCGGGCCGGGGGCCGAGCCGATCGTCCGGCACCTTGTCGACCACGGCTACCTCGACAGCGACGGTGGGCTGCTGTTCATCGGGCCGGAGGCGGAACGGCGGTTCGGCCGGCGGCACTTCATGGACATGACCGCTGTGTTCACCGGCCCGCCGGAGTTCACCGTGCTGCACGGCCGCCAGGAACTCGGCCGGGTCGACCCGAGCCTGCTCACCGAGGAGGTACGAGGCGACCGGCGGCTGCTGCTCGGCGGGCGCAGCTGGCGGGTCACGTACATCGACTGGCGTCGGCGGCGCTGCTTCGTGGAACCGGTCGACGACGGCGGCCGGGCGCGGTGGACGTCCCTGGGCTGGGTGGGCTGGAGCCACCCGCTGACCCGGGCGATGCGGGGCGTCCTGCTGGGCGACGATCCGCCCGTACGGCTGACCGGGAGGGCAACGGACCGGCTGGCAGCCGAACGCGCCGACCGCTCGGCAGTGGTGCACCCGGGCGGCAGCCTCGTCGTCCGGGCCGAGAACGGCGACCTGACCTGGTGGACGTGGGCCGGGCTGCGGGCGAACGCGACCCTGGCCGCGACGCTCAGCGAGGTCGTCGACCCGATGCAGCGGTATGACGACTACATGATCCGGCTCCGCGCGGACCTGGACCGGTCGCAGTGGCGCTCGCTGGTGGCCGACGCGGGGCAGCGGATCTGCCTGCCCGAGGTCAACGCACGGGCCCTCGCCGGGCTGAAGTTCGGCGTCGCGCTGCCGGAACGCCTGGCCCGCGCGACCCTCGCCGCGCGCCTCGCCGATCTACCCGGGGCGGCGGCGGTCCTGGCGGAACCGGTCCGCTTCGTCGCTCTGCCCGACTGATCCCGGCCTGTCTCCCATTCCTTCGCACGGCTCTGGCCGACCTTGGACAGTTGCTGTTCGTCACTTGCAGCAACTGTCCAAGGTCCGGTAGTCGCGGCGGGCCCAGGCACCCGGGCCTGCCCGGGGACCGGCCGCAGGGCGGTGAGAAGGGGCCCCGCTAGACGCCAGGCGTCAACAAGGGCCCCTCCTTTCACCTCACTCAGGAACGCGGCGGTACGCGCCGTCGCTGGCCGACGTGGCCATCGACGCGTACGCGCGCAGCGCCGCCGACACCGGGCGCTGCCGGTCGGCCGGCGTGTACGGCTTGGCGCGCTTCTCCTGCGCGATCCGCCGCGCCTCCAGCACGTCCGCGGGCACGTTCAGCTCGATGGACCGGCCCGGGATGTCGATGACGATCTCGTCGCCGGGCTCGACCAGGGCGATCAGGCCGCCGGAGGCCGCCTCGGGGGAGACGTGCCCGATGGACAGCCCCGAGGTGCCGCCGGAGAACCGGCCGTCGGTGAGCAGCGCGCAGGAGCGGCCCAGCCCTCGCCCCTTGAGGAACGAGGTGGGGTAGAGCATCTCCTGCATGCCGGGGCCGCCCTTCGGGCCCTCGTAGCGGATCACCACCACGTCGCCGGCGACGATCTCCTTGGCCAGGATCGCCGTGACGGCGTCGTCCTGCGACTCGTAGACCTTGGCCGGGCCGCGGAAGGTCAGGCACTCCTCGGGCACGCCGGCGGTCTTCACCACGCACCCGTCCGGGGCGAGGTTGCCGTGCAGGATGGCCAGCCCACCGTCGGCGCTGTACGCGTGCTCGCGGTCCCGCACGCAGCCACCGGCCGCGTCGGTGTCCAGCGTCGACCAGCGGTTGGTGGTGGAGAACGGCTCGGTGGTGCGCACCCCGCCGGGGGCGGCGTGGAACAGCTCGATCGCCTCCGGGGTGGCGGAGCCGCCGCGGACGTCCCAGTCGGCGAGCCACTGCGCGAGCGAGGGGGAGTGCACGGCGTGCACGTCGCGGTGCAGCAGCCCGGCGCGGTCCAGCTCGCCGAGGATGGCGGGGATGCCGCCGGCGCGGTGCACGTCCTCCATGTGGTAGTTCGGGGAGTTCGGCGCGACCTTGGCCAGGCAGGGCACCCGGCGGGAGACGGCGTCGATGTCGGCGACGGAGAAGTCCAGCTCGGCCTCTCTCGCGGCGGCGAGCAAATGCAGGATCGTGTTGGTGGACCCGCCCATGGCCACGTCGAGGGCGATGGCGTTCTCGAACGCGGCCCGGCTGGCGATCTGCCGGGGCAGCACGGAGGCGTCGTCGCCGTCGTACCACCGCTTGGCGATCTCCACGACGGTGCGCCCGGCCTCGACGAACAGCGACCGGCGGGCGGCGTGGGTGGCCAGCGTCGAGCCGTTGCCGGGCAGGGCCAGGCCGATGGCCTCGGTGAGGCAGTTCATCGAGTTGGCGGTGAACATGCCGGAGCA
Organism: Micromonospora sp. NBRC 110038; assembly: GCF_020884815.1. Taxonomy (NCBI): domain Bacteria; kingdom Bacillati; phylum Actinomycetota; class Actinomycetes; order Micromonosporales; family Micromonosporaceae; genus Micromonospora; species Micromonospora sp. NBRC 110038. The sequence goes on from NZ_BBOL01000001.1 coordinate 655,745, forward strand.
GGAGCCGCACGTCGGGCAGGCGGACCGCTCGATCTCGCCGAGCTGGTCGTCGGTGACCGCCTCGTTGGACGAGGCGATCATGGCGTCGATCAGGTCGATCTTGGAGTGGACGATGCCCTCGATCGCCACCGTCTTGCCGGCCTCCATCGGGCCGCCGGAGACGAAGACGGTGGGGATGTCGAGCCGCAGCGCGGCCAGCAGCATGCCCGGGGTGATCTTGTCGCAGTTGGAGATGCAGACCAGCGCGTCGGCGCAGTGCGCGTTGACCATGTACTCGACGGCGTCGGCGATCAGCTCGCGGCTGGGCAGCGAGTAGAGCATGCCGCCGTGGCCCATGGCGATGCCGTCGTCCACGGCGATGGTGTTGAACTCGCGGCCGACCCCGCCGGCCTCCGCGACCGCGTCGGCGACGAGGCCGCCGAGGTCCTTGAGGTGTACGTGGCCGGGGACGAACTGGGTGAAACTGTTGGCGATGGCGACGATCGGCTTGCCGAAGTCGTCGTCGGTCATCCCGGTGGCCCGCCAGAGGGCCCGGGCGCCGGCCATCGTCCGACCGTGGGTGGAGGTCCTCGACCGCAGCTCAGGCATGGGTACCAGTCTTGCACCGCCGGACGGGCCGCCGCCGGGGCGCGGCCCCGTGTCCCAACAGATGCACACCCGGCCCCCCACGGACAGCGGGCATCCGGCACAGTTGGGAGCGTGCACTTCCCCCCGGGCATGATCGCCGTCGTGGTGCTGAGCGGGCTCGTCGCCGCCGGCGCGACCGCCCTGTTGGTCGCCTCCGCCCGGCGGGGCGGCCGCCAGTGCGGGCGGGCCGCCGGGCTGGTCGCCGTGGCGGGGGGCTTCGCGGTGGCCGGCCTCGCGGTCGGGCTGGCCGTGGCGCTGACCGGCGAACACCTGGCCCACCGGCAGGGGCAGCGCACCGGCTGGGCCACCCTGGTCTCCGCCGGGGTCGCGGCGAGCGCGCTCGCTTTCGGCGCGGGCCTGCTGCGGCTGCCCGGCGCGGGGGTGACCCGCGCGGCGACGGCCCGCCTGGTCCTCGACAGCGTGACCATGGCCACCGCGCTCTGGTTCGTGGGCTGGGTGCTCTTCTCCGAGCCGACCCGGCTGCTCGGCACCGCCACCCCGATGGCCTGCGCGCCGATCCTGCTGGCCACCGTCAGCGTCGCGCTCACCGCCGGGCTCACCCTGATCGTGCTCCTGCGCGCCGCCCGGCCCCGCCGCCGGTTGGCCCTGCTCGGCACCGGGATCACGGCGGTGACCTCCGGCGGGCTCGGCATCGCCGGCGGGCTCTGCCAGGCCGTGCCGGGCATGGTGCTTGCCGGCGCCGCGCTGCTCGCGGCGGGGCTGTTGACCGCCGCGCTGGTCGTGCGCCGGGCCGACCCGCCGGGGCAGCTCGACGTCGACCTGATCGGCTCCGACGGCGCGTACGCCTTCGTCCCGATGGGCGCGATGGCCGCCTCCGCGATGTACCACCTGCTCCAGGGCGGCCGGTTCGACGCGCTGGGCATCGTCGCCGGCAGCCTGGAGGGCTTCGCCCTGGTGGCCCGGCAATACCTGGCCCTGCACGACGTGCGCCGCTACGCGGGCCGGCTGGCCGAGCGGGAGGCGCACTTCCGCGAGCTGGCGCACACCGACCCGCTGACCGGCCTGGCCAACCGGCGGGGGCTGCTGCGCGCCCTGCACCAGGCCACCGGCTCCGGTGACCCGTGCGTGCTGCTCGGGCTGGACCTCGACGGCTTCAAGAACGTCAACGACATGCGCGGGCACGACGTGGGCGACGAGGTGCTGGCGGAGGTGGGCCGGCGGCTGCGCGGCAACCTGCGCCCCGACGACCTGGCCGCCCGGCTCGGCGGGGACGAGTTCGCGGTGCTCGTGCCGGGCCGCCCGGCCGACGCGGGGCGGATCGCCGAGCGGCTGCTCGGGGTGCTCGGCGACCCGTACGACCAGCCGGGCGGGCCGGTCTTCCTGTCGGTGAGCATCGGGGTGGCCGGGCTGCCCGACGAGCCGGACACGGAGCTGCTGCTGCGCCACGCCGACCTGGCCCTGCGCTATGCCAAGCAGCGCGGCAAGAACCGGATCGAGCACTACGACGGCGCGTACGACAAGCTGCTGCGCCGCCGCACGACGCTGGAGCACGAGCTGCGCGGGGCGATCGAACGCGACGAGCTGCGGCTGGTCTTCCAGCCGGTGGCGTCGCTGCCCTCGGTGCGCCCGGTGGGGGCGGAGGCGCTGCTGCGCTGGCACCACCCGGAGCTGGGCCACGTGCGCCCGGACGAGTTCATCCCGCTGGCCGAGGAGTGCGGGATGATCGCCAAGCTCGGCGCGTGGGTGCTGCACCAGGCGTGTTACCAGCTCTCCCGCTGGCTGGCCGACGGGCACGACGTCTGGGTGTCGGTGAACGTCTCGCCCCGGGAACTGCACGCCCCGGAGTACGTGGTGCAGGTCGCCGACGCGCTGCGCGCCCACCACGTGCCGCCGCAGCGGCTGGTGCTGGAGGTCACCGAGCACGCCGTCGCCACCGACCTCGACGAGCTGATCCGGCGGCTGACCGCGCTGCGGCGCACCGGCGTCCGGATCGCCCTCGACGACTTCGGCGCGGGATATTCGTCACTCGGCCAGCTGCGTCGGCTGCCGATCGACATTCTCAAGATCGATCACGGGCTGGTGGCCGAGCACGAGCCGGTCCGTCCGGCCGGCGCGGACGGCCCGCCCTTCGCCCCGATGGTGGACATCGTGATGCGCCTGGGGCACCAGCTGGGGCTGGAGGTGATCGCCGAGGGGGTGACCAACCCCACCGAGCTGGCCGCCGTGGTCGCCGCCGGCTGCCGGTTCGGCCAGGGCGCGCTCTTCGGCTGGGGGGTGCCCGCAGAGCACCTGGAGGCGATGCTGGAGGCCGCGACGTCGCCCGGGGCCCGCCGCTCCCCGGCCCCGACCCCGGTGTCGACACCGGCTGCCCCGCCGGCACCGGTGCGACCGGCGCGCCTGCCCGCACAGCGCGCCGACTGGGACGGGCCCGCGCAACGGGCCGACTGGGAGGGGTCCGCGCAGCTCGCGGCGGGTGCCGGCGGCGCGTCGGGGCAGGACGCGCCGACATCCGTTAACCAAAATGTGGGATCAGTTGACTCATCGCGTGAGATGCGGCAGGCTTGACCGCATGTCGTCGAACCGGTCTCCGCGAGTACTTACCTGAGCGCACTCTCCGTCGTCGAGAGTGCGCTGGCCCCGTGCATGTCTGCACGAGGGCCGTTTTTATTGCCATCGGACCCATCGCATCGGGGCGGGCACCCGCCCGCGTCGCACGCCTGCAGAGCACCAGCCACTCCAGCCGAAGGCCTGAACCGCAATGACGAGACCCACGCCAGAGACACTCGCCCACTCCGCCCGCCGGGCCCGCGCCGGCGCCGAGCCCGCGACCGACGCCGCGGCGACCGGCCGCGCCGCCGCCGTCCCGGCCGCCCCGGCCGTACGGCAGCCCGAGCCGGTCCAGCTCTCCGGGGCCGGTTCCCTCGTGCGGTCCCTGGAGGCGCTCGGCGTCGACGTCGTGTTCGGCATCCCGGGTGGGGCGATCCTGCCGGCGTACGACCCGCTGTACGACTCCACGGTGCGGCACATCCTGGTCCGGCACGAGCAGGGCGCCGGCCACGCCGCCACCGGTTACGCCCAGGCCACCGGCCGGGTCGGCGTCTGCATGGCCACCTCCGGCCCGGGCGCGACGAACCTGGTCACCCCGATCGCCGACGCGTACATGGACTCGGTGCCGATGGTGGCGATCACCGGCCAGGTCGCGCGGCCGTCGATCGGCACGGACGCCTTCCAGGAGGCCGACATCCAGGGCATCACCCTGCCGATCACCAAGCACAACTTCCTGGTCCAGACGGCCGAGGAGATCCCGCGGGTGCTCGCCGAGGCGTTCCACCTGGCCTCGACGGGCCGTCCCGGCCCGGTGCTGGTCGACATCCCCAAGGACGTCCTGCAGGCGCAGACCACCTTCTCCTGGCCGCCGACGCTGGACCTGCCCGGCTACCGGCCGACCCTGCACCCGCACGGCAAGCAGATCCGGGAGGCGGCCCGGCTGATGACCAGCGCCCGCCGGCCGGTGCTGTACGTCGGCGGCGGCGTGCTCAAGGCCGGGGCCACCGAGGGGCTGCGCCGGCTGGCGGAGCTGACCGGCATCCCGGTGGTCACCACGCTGATGGCGCTCGGGGCGTTCCCCGACTCGCACCGGCAGCACCTGGGCATGCCCGGCATGCACGGCACCGTGGCGGCCGTCTACGGCCTGCAGAAGGCCGACCTGATCGTGGCGCTGGGGGCCCGGTTCGACGACCGGGTGACCGGCAAGCTGGACTCCTTCGCCCCGGACGCGACGGTCGTGCACGCCGACATCGACCCGGCCGAGATCGGCAAGAACCGGCACGCGGACGTGCCGATCGTCGGCGACGCCAAGCACGTGATCGAGGAGCTGATCGCGGCGGTCACCACCGAGCGGGCCGCCGGGCGACCGGCCGACCTGGGCGACTGGTGGACCCAGCTCGACGACCTGCGCGAGCGCTACCCGCTGGGCTACGAGGAGCCGGCCGACGGCACCCTCTCCCCGCAGTACGTGATCGAGCGGCTGGGCAAGATCGCCGGCCCGGACGCCGTCTACGTGGCCGGCGTCGGCCAGCACCAGATGTGGGCGTCGCAGTTCATCTCGTACGAGAAGCCGGGCACCTGGCTCAACTCCGGCGGCCTCGGCACGATGGGCTACGCGGTCCCGGCCGCGATGGGGGCCAAGGTCGGGCGGCCGGACACGGTGGTCTGGGCGATCGACGGCGACGGCTGCTTCCAGATGACCAACCAGGAGCTGGCCACCTGCGCGCTGGAGGGCATCCCGGTCAAGATCGCCGTGATCAACAACGGCAACCTCGGCATGGTCCGGCAGTGGCAGACGCTGTTCTACAACGAGCGCTACTCCAACACCGAGCTGGGCACCCACAAGCACCGCATCCCCGACTTCGTCAAGCTCGGCGAGGCCCTCGGCTGCGTCGGCCTGCGCTGCGAGAACGCCGCCGACGTCGACAAGACCATCGAGGCCGCGATGGCGATCAACGACGCCCCCGTCGTGATCGACTTCGTGGTCGGCAAGGACGCGATGGTGTGGCCGATGGTCGCCGCCGGCACCAGCAACGACGAGATCATGTTCGCCCGCGGCGTCCGCCCGGCCTTCGACGAGGACGACATCTAACCATGACGATGCACACGCTTTCCGTGCTGGTGGAGAACAAGCCGGGTGTCCTGGCCCGGGTCTCCGGGCTGTTCTCCCGGCGCGGCTTCAACATCGACAGCCTCGCCGTCGGCGAGACCGAGAACCCCGACGTCTCGCGGATCACCATCGTGGTCAACGCCGAGTCGTCCCCGCTGGAGCAGGTCACCAAGCAGCTCAACAAGCTGGTCAACGTGCTCAAGATCGTCGAGCTGGACCCGCAGGTCTCGGTCGCCCGGGAGCTGCTGCTGGTCAAGGTCCGCGCCGACCGCGCGGCGCGCAGCCAGGTGCTGGAGACGGTCAACCTGTTCCGCGCCCGGGTGGTCGACGTCGCGCCCGACACGCTGACGATCGAGGCCACCGGCACCCCCGACAAGCTGGACGCGCTGCTGCGCGACCTCGAACCGTACGGAATCAAGGAGATGGTCCAGTCCGGGACGGTGGCGATCGGGCGCGGCTCGCGCTCGATCACCGCGGGCCCGGCCCTGCGGGCCGCCTGATTCCCCGCCACTACCGACCGCACAAGCCACGACGGGCCATACCCGGGCCGCCGTACGAAAGGGAAGTCAATGAGCGTTGAGGTGTACTACGACGACGATGCCGACCTCGGCCTGATCCAGGCCAAGAAGGTCGCGGTGATCGGGTACGGCAGCCAGGGCCACGCCCACGCGCTGTCGCTGCGCGACTCCGGCGTCGACGTGGTGATCGGCCTGCCGGCGGGCTCGAAGAGCCGGCCCAAGGCCGAGGAGCAGGGCCTGCGGGTGCTCACCCCGGCGGAGGCCGCGGCCGAGGCCGACGTGATCATGATCCTGGCCCCGGACACCGCGCAGCGCGGCCTCTACACCGAGGCGATCGCCCCGAACCTGGCCCCGGGCAAGGCGCTCTTCTTCGGCCACGGCTTCAACATCCGGTACGACCTGATCAAGCCCCCGGCCGACGTCGACGTGGCGATGGTCGCCCCGAAGGGCCCGGGTCACCTGGTCCGCCGCCAGTACGTCGACGGCAAGGGCGTGCCCTGCCTCGTCGCCGTCGAGCAGGACGCCAGCGGCACCGCGTTCGCCCTGGCCCTGGCGTACGCCAAGGGCATCGGCGGCACCCGCGCGGGCGCGATCAAGACCACCTTCAAGGAGGAGACGGAGACCGACCTGTTCGGCGAGCAGGCGGTCCTCTGCGGCGGCGCGGCGGCGCTGGTGCAGACCGGCTTCGAGGTGCTCACCGAGGCGGGCTACGCCCCGGAGATCGCCTACTTCGAGTGCCTGCACGAGCTGAAGCTGATCGTCGACCTGATGTACGAGGGCGGCATCGCCCGGATGCGCTACAGCGTCTCCGACACCGCCGAGTACGGCGACCTGTCCCGGGGCCCGCGCGTCGTCGACGCCCGGGTCAAGGAGGAGATGCGCAAGATCCTGTCCGAGGTGCAGTCGGGCGAGTTCGCCCGCGAGTGGATCGCCGAGGACGACAACGGCCGCCCCAACTTCGCCAAGTGGCGGGCCGAGGGCGCGGCGCACCCGATCGAGGCGACCGGCCAGAAGCTGCGGTCCATGATGAGCTGGGTCGACCGGCCGATCACCGAGACCGCCTGAGCACTGCCCGCACCGCGGCGACCCGCCCGACGCTCTCCCCGGCGTCGGGCGGGTCGCCGTGTCATTTCACCCAGCCTTAACACCCTTGACATGTCGGGTTTGTGAGGGCACTCACCCCAGCGTCCGGGGCACGCCGGGCGGCCCGCGCCCTACGATCGCGGGTAGGTGCGTAGCCGGCACCTGACGGCCATGGCACGAACCAGCGCAGGGCGCAGCGCGGCGCCCCGTCGCCCCGGCCGACCGCCATACGACCTCTACGAGGACCGATGAATCCTGTCGTACTGATCGCCGAAGAACTCGCCCCCGCCGCCATCGAGGTGCTCGCCCACGACTTCGACGTCCGTCACGTCGACGGCACCGACCGCCCGGCCCTGCTCTCCGCGCTCTCCGAGGCCGACGCGGTGATCGTGCGCAGCGCCACGCAGATCGACGCCGAGGCGATCGCCGCCGCCCCGCGGCTGAAGGTGGTCGCCCGGGCCGGTGTGGGCCTGGACAACGTCGAGGTGCCGGCCGCCACCGCGCGGGGCGTCATGGTCGTCAACGCCCCCACCTCCAACATCGTCTCCGCCGCCGAGCAGGCCGTCGCGCTGCTGCTCGCCGTGGCCCGCAACACCGCCAGCGCCAGCGCCGCGCTCAAGGCCGGCGAGTGGAAGCGGTCCAAGTACACCGGCGTCGAGGTGCAGGGCAAGACCGTCGGCGTCGTCGGCCTCGGCCGCATCGGGGTGCTCTTCGCGTCCCGGATGGCCGCCTTCGGCACCCGGCTGATCGCGTACGACCCCTACATCCAGCCGGCCCGCGCCGCCCAGCTCGGCGTGCGCCTGGTCGGGCTGGAGGAGCTGCTGCGGGAGAGCGACTTCATCTCGATCCACCTGCCGAAGACCCCGGAGACCGTGGGCCTGATCGGCGAGAAGGAGCTGGCGATCGTCAAGCCGGGCGTGCGGATCGTCAACGCCGCCCGGGGCGGGCTGGTCGACGAGCAGGCCCTGGCCGACGCGATCGCCGAGGGCCGCGTCGGCGGCGCGGGCGTCGACGTGTACGCCAAGGAGCCGTGCACCTCCTCGCCGCTGTTCGCCTTCGACAACGTGGTGGCCACCCCGCACCTGGGCGCGTCCACCGCCGAGGCGCAGGACAAGGCCGGCCTCGCCGTGGCCAAGAGCGTGAAGCTGGCCCTGCAGGGCGAGTTCGTGCCGGACGCGGTCAACGTCCAGGCCGGCGGCGTCGTCGCCGAGGACATCCGCCCGCTGCTGCCGCTGGCCGAGAAGCTGGGTCGGGCGTTCACCGCCGTGGCCGGCGGGGTGGCCGCCAGCGTCACCGTCGAGGTGCGCGGCGCGGCCGTCGCCCACGACGTGTCGGTGCTCAAGCTCGCCGCGACCAAGGGGCTGTTCAGCTCGGTGGTCGAGGAGCAGGTCACCTACGTCAACGCGCCGCACCTCGCCGCCGAGCGGGGCGTCGAGGTCAACCTGGCCAGCCAGGCCGAGACGACCGACCACCCGACCCTGGTGACGGTCCGCGGCGCGCTGCCCGACGGCCGCACCGTCAGCGTCTCCGGCACGGTCGCCGCGGCGGGCGCCCGCGACGTGCTGAAGCTGACCGAGGTGGACGGCTTCGACGTGGAGATCGGCGCGGAGGGCATCCTGCTCTTCCTGCGCTACGTGGACCGTCCGGGCGTGGTCGGCACCGTCGGCACGCTGCTCGGCGAGGCCGGCATCAACATCGCCGCCATGCAGGTGGCCCGCCGGGAGGCCGGCGGTGAGACCCTGATGACCCTCACGGTCGACCAGGCCCTCGGCGCCGACCTGCTCACCTCGGCTGCCGACTCGATCGGCGCGACCTCGGCCAGCGCCGCCGACCTGCGCGACGAGTAGTCTCCGTCCACCGTGGACCGTCGCGCACGGTCCACCTGGGACGACGCGGGGCCCGGCCGAATCGGCCGGGCCCCGCGTCGTGTCGTACCGCGTCAGATCGGGTCGGGTCGGTTCGGCGGACGGGCCGGTTCAGCGCCGGGTGCGGGCGGGCGGCGGATAGACCGAACCGTCCTGGTAGTCGAAGAGCATCAGGTTGTACTCGCCGGCCAGTCGCTCGATGTCGAGCAGCACCTGGTCCTCGCAGGCGGGGTTGAGGTTCATCTCGATGTGGTCGTTCGCCGCGTGCAGCGGCACGACCTCCCACGGTGAACCCGGGCCGGCCGGCCGGTCGGGATAGCTGGCCGTGATCGCCCGGTAGAAGGCGACGACCCGCGGGTCCGGGTAACGTTCGCCGTGCTGCCCCTGCCGGCACCGTTGCACCGCTGCCCGCACGTCCGCGGGCGTGGCCCCGTCCGGGAGGGCCCACACGCTCAGATCGAAACTCACGGCGGACAGCGTGCCATCTTGTGGCCGGGAAGTCACCGCGACCCCACCGCAGGTCAACCGCGAATCTTCCGACCGTCCCCCGGAGACGGTCCGCTGTGGAGACTCTTGCGTCGAGTTGCGTCGATTCGCTAGCGTACTCGTGCGGTCACTGGCTGAGTTCGGTCGTCGGCCCGTCTTCGGGTGGCGTGGTCTGACCTCGGGCCCGGCCGGTCCCGCACCCCTCGATTGCGCGAGCCACGCGCACTCGTCGCTGATCGGCCCCCACGGTCGTTGCCGAGACCGTGGGGGCCGATCGCCGACCACCCGGCGGCCGGGATGCGAAGGCCGGCCGGTGCGGGTGGCGCGGGTCGGTTGCGGCGGCGGGCTCAGGCCCCAGCCGCCGCAGTGGCTTCGATGGCCCCGATGGCCTCAGCGCCGGCGGTGGGCGAACAGCGCCCGGTAGTCCGATCCGTTGCGGAACCAGGCCAGCCCCGCCGGGCCGGCGGCGTAGAGCGCGGTGGCGTAGGCGTCGGCCACCGCCAGGTCCGGGCCGATCACGGTGGCGGCGTCGAGCTGGTCGGCCGGCTCCCCGGTGTGCGGGTCGACCACGTGTCCCCGCCGGCCGGTCACCCCGGAGGTCCCCACCGCGCCGGCCGTCATCTCCAGCGCCAGCGGGGCGCGTCGGGGGTCGGTCGGGTGGTGCACCGCCACCCGCCACGGCCCGCCGTGCGGGGCGTGGCCGCGTACGACGAGGTCGGCGCCGGTGAGCACGGCGTAGTCGTGGATGCCGGCGGCGTGCAGCCGGGCCGCGGCCCGCTCCACCGCCCAGCCGCCGAGCAGGCCGCCCGGGTCGAAGCCGCCGGGCACCGCCCACGCGTCGAACCAGCCGTCGGTGGCCGCCCGCATCGCGGCGCAGCGGTCGACCAGGTCGGCCAGCGGCGCGTACGACTCGGGGCTGATCTCTCCCCGGCGCAGCCGCGAGACCAGGCTGTCGGGGCGGGTCGGACCGTAGGTGAGGTCGACGGCGCGCAGCTCGGCGACGGCGTCGGCCAGCGCCTCGCCGACCCCGCGCCGGCCCAGCCAGCTCGGGGCGTTGAGCAGCAGCGAGTATTCGGCGGTCCCGGTCCGGACGGTGTGCTGCACGGCGATCCGGTCGACGGCGGTGCCGCCGGCGGCGTCGAGGCGGTGGCTGCGGGTGCCCAGCCGCAGGTCGGGGCGGCGGCTGGCGAAGGCGGACTGGTCGACCCAGCGGGTGCGCGGCTGCTGGTCGACCCAGCGCTGCCGGGGTTGCTCGTCGATGCGCATCGCTGCCGCTCCTTCGCTGACGGCGCCGCAGCACCGCGGCGACCACCCGTCCGGGCCCCCGTGACCCGTTCGCCACCGACCCTATGCAGGGAAGTTGACCGCACCATGAATCCCACCTGGGAGCCTGCTGTGCATTCCGCTTTCCCGAATTGTGGAAGGCTCGTACCGGGAGGCGGGACGGGGCCGTACCGTTGGGCGAAGACGACGAGGCGAGGGAGCTGAGGACGTGGCACGCATCGCGGTGGTGGCCGGTGACGGGATCGGACCCGAGGTGGTCGCGCAGGCCCTCAAGGTCGTCGACGCCGTGCTCCCCGGGGTGGAGACCACCGCCTACGACCTCGGCGCGGCCCGCTACCACCGCACCGGCGAGGTGCTGCCGGACTCGGTGCTGACCGAGCTGGCCGGGCACGACGCGATCCTGCTCGGGGCCGTCGGCGACCCGACCGTCCCGCCGGGCGTGCTGGAGCGGGGCCTGCTGCTCAAGCTCCGCTTCGCCTTCGACCAGTACGTCAACCTGCGCCCGTCGCGGCTGTGGCCCGGCGTGGCCGGCCCGCTGGCCAACGTCAAGCCCGGCGAGGTCGACCTGGTCGTGGTCCGCGAGGGCACCGAGGGGCTCTACGCCGGGGCGGGCGGCTCCCTGCACCGGGACACCCCGGCCGAGGTGGCCACCGAGGAGAGCCTGAACACCCGGCACGGCGTGGAGCGGGTCATCCGCGACGCGTTCGCCCGGGCGTCGCGCCGCGAGCGGCGCAAGGTGACCCTGGTGCACAAGACCAACGTGCTGACCCACGCCGGGTCGCTGTGGGCCCGCGCCTTCGAGGCCGTGGCCGCCGAGCACCCCGACGTCGCCACGGAATACCAGCACGTCGACGCCGCCGCGATGTTCCTCGTCACCCAGCCCCAGCGCTACGACGTGGTGGTCACCGACAACCTCTTCGGCGACATCCTCACCGACATCGCCGCCGCCGTCACCGGCGGCATCGGGCTGGCCGCCAGCGGCTGCATCAACCCGTCCGGGGCGTACCCGTCGATGTTCGAGCCGGTGCACGGCTCCGCGCCGGACATCGCCGGCCAGGGCGTCGCCGACCCGGTCGCCGCCGTGCTCTCCGCCGCCCTGCTGCTCGACCAGCTCGGGCACGCCGAGGCCGCCGCCCGGGTCACCGCCGCCGTCGGCACGGAGCTGGCCAACCGTGGCGCGGGCGTACCGTTGCGCACCGCCGAGGTAGGCGACCGGCTCGCCGGCTACGCGGTGGCCTGAACGACCGGGTAGCCGTCGCGCACCCGGCGGCCGGCACCGCCGGCACCCCTGTCAGAAGCCACCGCCTGTCGGTTGGCGCTACCCGCTGAACGAGCGTTCGGGGTAGGTTTCTGGCAGCACTTTCCTCCGGCGTGCGGTCCCGCGCGCCGTCGTTCCCCAGGGAGGCACGCGCGATGAGCGGTGGTGACATGCTCGACTTCGAGATCCGTCCGAATCCCACGCCGGTATCCGCCGTCGAACGGGCGGCCCTGCTCGCGGCCCCGGGGTTCGGCCGCGTCTTCACCGACCACATGGTCACGATCCGGTACGCCGAGGGCAAGGGCTGGTACGACGCCCGGGTCGAGGCGCGCGGGCCGATCCCGATGGACCCGGCCTCCGCCGTGCTGCACTACGCACAGGAGATCTTCGAGGGGCTGAAGGCCTACCGGCTCGCCGACGGGTCGATCACCATGTTCCGGCCGGAGGCCAACGCCGCCCGGTTCGTCGACTCGGCCCGCCGGATGGCGATGCCGGAGCTGCCGCCGGAGCTGTTCGTCGACTCGCTGCGCCGGCTCGTCGACATCGACCGGGACTGGATCCCCGAGGGCGACGGGGCCAGCCTCTACCTGCGCCCGTTCATGATCGCCAGCGAGGTCTTCCTCGGCGTCCGGCCGTCCAACGAATACCTCTACGTGGTGATCGCCTCCCCGGCCGGGTCGTACTTCTCGGGCGGGGTCAAGCCGGTCACGGTCTGGGTCTCGCCGGACTACACCCGCGCCGCCCCCGGCGGCACCGGCGCGGCCAAGTGCGGCGGCAACTACGCCGCCTCGCTCGCCGCCCAGGCCGAGGCGATCGAGGCCGGCTGCGACCAGGTCGTCTTCCTCGACGCGGTGGAGCGCCGCTACGTCGACGAGCTGGGCGGGATGAACGTCTTCTTCGTCTACGACGACGACACCCTCGTCACCCCGCCGCTGACCGGCACCATCCTGCCCGGCATCACCCGGGACGCGCTGCTCACCCTGGCCGCCGAGGCCGGCCACCGGGTCGAGGAGCGGCCGGTCAGCTTCGCCGACTGGGAGGCCGACGCGGCCAGCGGCCGGCTGCGCGAGGCGTTCGCCTGCGGCACGGCGGCGGTGATCACGCCGATCGGCCGGGTCAAGTACCCCGACGGCGAGTTCCTCGTCGCCGACGGCGGGCAGGGCCCGGTGACCACGGCGTTGCAGCAGCGGCTCGTCGACATCCAGCGCGGCCGGGCCGCCGACGAGCACGGCTGGGTGACCCGCCTGTAGGTGCAAGGAAGGGCCCCTTCTTGACGATTGGCGTAGCGGAGGGGCCCTTCTTAACCAGGCCGGGCTGGGCGGGGCGGCCGGCCGGTCCGGCTCACTCCAGCAGGTGCGCGCGGAGTGCGGCGAGCTGGGCGTCGGTGACGCCGGCGTGCCGCAGGTAGCCCTCCGCCGAGCCGTGCCCCTCCCGCAGCTCGGCCAGGAACAGCGTCATCGCCTCGGCGGGCGAGGCCAGATAGGGCGCCGGCAGGTCCCGGGCGTCCGGCATGGTGGCGGCCACCCAGGCGCTGAACCGCTGCGACGCCTCGGTGCTCAGCGCGTAGTCGGCCGCGATGTCGGCGTCGCTCACGCCCAGCGCCGACAGGGTCAGCGCGCAGACGATGCCGGTGCGGTCCTTGCCGGCCACGCAGTGCACGACGACCGGCTCGGCGGCGCTGTCGGCGATCAGCCCGACCGCCTCGGCGAGCCCGGCCGCGCCGGTGCCGGCGAGGTCGGCGTACCGGTCGGCGAGGAATCGGGCGAGGCTCGTACCGGGCTCGTACTGGGCCTCCGCCCAGTCGGCGTGCTCGGGGTGGATGTGCCGGTAGGCGAGCCCGGGCAGCTCCGGGACCCGGCCGTCCCGGGCCACCTCGGTCGGGCGGCGCAGGTCGATCACGGTGCGCACGCCGAGGGCGGCGAACGCCTCCCGGTCGGGGCCGTCGATGCGGTGCGGGGAGTCGGAGCGGTAGAGCCGCCCCCAGCGGACCGCGCGCCCGTCGTCGGCCGGGTAGCCGCCGACGTCGCGGAAGTTGAACAGGGCGGTGAAGGGGATCCTGCGCTTGTCCTCGGTCGCGTCCACGCTGACACCGTAACGGTCGGTGGGCCGGAACCCCACCGGCCGTTACGGTGGACGGTGGCTCAGCGCGCGGTGCCCGGGGGCAGGTTGCCGTAGCTCTCGTCGTAGTAGCCGCCGAGCCGGTCGCGGAACGCCGGATCGCTGTGGCTGTCCTCGTCGTACTCGGGGGCGGCCTTGATCTGGTCGCGCTCCCGGTCGACGTACACGGTGCGGGCGTCGTGGTCGACGTGGTTGACCGTGCCGGCGGGCAGCATGACCTTCCTGCCGAAGATCCAGGGTCCGGTGTCGACCACCAGGTAGCTGCCGCCGACCTCGTGGCTCGCGCTGTCGATCTTGCCGATGCCGCCGTCGGTGGCCTCGACGTGGTAGCCGACGAGGTCGGCGTCGGCGACCGAGGGCCGGTCGCGGTAGCTCCACGGGTCGAACGCCCCGGCGGGGGCGCCGCCGGCGATCGCGCCCTGGTCGCCGTGCCGCATCGGGTCGGGCGTGCCGGTTGCGGCGTGCGGGTCGAGCCTGTCCATGGGTGCTCCTGCCCCGACCGTCGTGGTCGTCTCGGAGGGTCGTCTCCGGACAACCACCTACCCGGCCCCCGGGCCGCCTACACGCGGACACCCGCCGGGGCCGCGGGGATGCGGCGCCGGCGGGTGTCCCCGGGCGTACGGCTCAGCCGAGCGCGGCCTGCGCGTCGAGGGCCACGGCGGCGGCGTGCACGACGGCGGCGATGCGCAGCCCCTCGTGCACCTGCTCCCGGGTGAACCCGGCGGCGCGCAGGGTCTTCTCGTGCGACTCCAGGCAGACCCCGCAGCCGGTGATCGCCGAGACGGCGAGGCACCACAGCTCGAAGTCGCCCTTCTCCACGCCCGGCCGCGCGATGATCTGCATCCGCAGCCGGGCCGGCATCGACGCGTAGTTCTCGTCGCCGATGAGGTGCTTGGCCCGGTAGTAGACGTTGTTCATCGCCATGATCGTCGCGGCGCCCTTGGCCGCCTCGACCGCCTCGGGGGTGAGGTGGGTGGCCGCCTCGGCGGCGATCTCCCGCAGCACGACCGGGTTGCGGGCGGCGACGGCGCAGGCCAGCGCCGTGCCCCACGCCTGCTCCGGCTTGAGGGTGGTGGCGCCGACGGTGGAGCCCAGGTTGAGCTTGATGTCCTTGGCGTACTCGGGCAGGGCCGCCTTGATCGCGTCGAGGCCCATCGTCAGGCCCCGGCGCCGGCGAGCAGCTTGGTGGCGTCGAGGGTGTCGCCGCCCTTGTTCCAGTTGCAGGGGCACAGCTCGTCGGTCTGCAGGGCGTCGAGCACGCGCAGCACCTCGGAGACGTTGCGGCCGACGGAGCCGGCGGTCACCATGGCGAACTGGATCTCGTTGTCCGGGTCGACGATGAAGGTGGCCCGCTGGGCCACGCCGTCGGCGCCGAGCACGCCGCAGGCGTCGGTCAGCTCGCGCTTGATGTCGCTGAGCATCGGGAACGGCAGCTCACGCAGGTCGGGGTGGTCCTTGCGCCAGGCGTAGTGGACGAACTCGTTGTCCACCGACACGCCGAGCACCTGGGCGTCCCGGTCGGCGAACTCGCCGTTGAGCCGACCGAACTCGGCGATCTCCGTCGGGCAGATGAACGTGAAGTCCTTCGGCCAGAAGAAGACGACGCGCCACTTGCCCTCGTACGACTTGTGGTTGATCGACTCGAACGCCCGGTCGGCGTCCAGCGAGACGCAGGCGGTCAGTTCGTACTCGGGGAAGCGGTCACCGACAGTGAGCACGGGGTCCTCCTTGACAGCGGCACGGGGCCGGTAACTTGATCGGTTCCAGATACTGCCGCAGCGGTGTTTCGGCTCGATAGCGGCCGGATGACTTGTGAAGTCGATCACCAGCGGCGCGTTTCGCCCCGCGGTCGACGCCACCTGCGGTATGGCCACCCTCCGTGACCGTCCCGGCATGTGGATTGTTCCTCCCGAAACCCGGGTGCGGGTGGCAGAGTGGCGACCGTGACCAGCACCGTCGTCATTATTGGCAACTAGCGCGCCCGGCAACCGACTCGCCGAGCGCGCAGACCTCCCGCATCCGCGGGGGGTCTTTTTGTTGGTCCCCCTCCGCCACCCCACCCGTCCCGCCCGCGCCCGAAAGGACTCCCCATGACGTTCCAGCTGTACGACACGACGCTGCGCGACGGTGCCCAGCGCGAGGGGCTCACCTACTCGGTGGTCGACAAGCTCGCCGTGGCCCGACTGCTCGACGAGTTCGGCGTGGGCTTCATCGAGGGCGGCTGGCCGGGCGCGGTGCCCAAGGACACCGAGTTCTTCCGCCGGGCCCGCACCGAACTCGACCTGAAACACGCCCTGCTCGTGGCGTTCGGGGCCACCCGCAAGGCCGGCGTCGCCGTCGCCGACGACCCGCAGGTGCGGGCGCTGCTCGACGCGCAGACCCCGGCCGTCGCGCTGGTGGCCAAGGCCGACCTGCGGCACGTCGAGCGGGCGCTGCGCACCACCGCGCAGGAGAACCTGGCGATGATCCGGGACACGGTGCGCCACCTCGTCGCCGAGGGGAGGCGGGTCTTCGTCGACGGCGAGCACTTCTTCGACGGCTACCGGCACGACCCCGCGTACGGCGCGGAGGTCGTGCAGACCGCGCTGGCCGCCGGCGCCGAGGTGATGGTGCTCTGCGACACCAACGGCGGCATGCTGCCCTCCCACGTGAGCGCGGCGATCGCCGACCTGACCGCCCGCACCGGCGTCGACCCTGCCCGCCTGGGCATGCACGCCCAGAACGACACCGCCTGCGCGGTGGCCAACACCATCGCCGCCGTCGAGGCCGGCGTGCGCCACGTGCAGGGCACCGCAAACGGCTACGGCGAGCGCCCCGGCAACGCCGACATCTTCGCCGTCGCCGCCAACCTCCAGCTCAAGCTCGGGCTGCCGGTCCTACCGGAGGGCTGCCTGGAGCAGATGGTGCGGGTCTCCCACGCCATCGCCGAGATCGCCAACATCGCCCCCGACACCCACCAGGCGTACGCCGGGGCCGCCGCCTTCGCCCACAAGGCGGGGCTGCACGCGAGCGCGATCAAGGTGGATCCGCTGCTCTACAACCACGTCGACCCGACCGTGGTGGGCAACGACATGCGGATCCTGATCACCGAGATGGCCGGCCGGGCCAGCGTCGAGCTGAAGAGCCGCGAGCTGGGCCTGGACCTGGCCGGCCATCCGGAGACCCTGTCCCGGGTGACCCGGCGGGTCAAGGAGCTGGAGGCCGGCGGCTGGTCCTTCGAGGCCGCCGACGCCTCGTTCGAGCTGCTGGTCCGCTCCGAGCTGCCCGACGCCGCCCCGGTCCGACCGTTCGCCCTGGAGTCGTATCGGGTGCTGGTCGAGCACCGGGAGGACGGCTCGGTGGTCTCCGAGGCCACCGTCAAGATCCGGGTACGCGGCGAGCGGCTGATCGCCACGGCCGAGGGCAACGGGCCGGTCAACGCGCTCGACGAGGCGCTGCGGGTCGGCCTGTCCCGGCACTACCCGGAGCTGCGCGACTTCGAGCTGGCCGACTACAAGGTGCGCATCCTGGAGGGCAGCCACGGCACCGGCGCGGTGACCCGGGTGCTGGTGGAGACCGCCGACGGGGCGGGCCGCGACTGGACCACCGTCGGCGTGCACCCCAACGTGGTGGAGGCGTCCTGGCACGCCCTCGTCGACGCCCTCACCTACGGCCTGGACCGCGCCCACGTGTAGGGCGGCTCAGGCGGCGGGCAGGCGCAGCTCGGCGAGGACCGCGCGGTGGTCGCTGCCCGGCACCGCGCGCACCGACACGGACCGGACGGCGATCCGCCGGTCCACCAGCACGTGGTCGATCGTCACCGGCGGGATCGGGTCGCCGTCGTACGGGCCCCAGGTGCCGACGAGCCCGGCGCCGGTGGCGTCGGCCGCGTCGGCGTACCCCGTGGCGAGCAGGTCGCGCAGCGGGGCGTGGTCGAGGGTGGCGTTGAAGTCCCCGGCGAGGATCGACAGCCCCGCGTCGGGGGTGGCCGGCGGCTGCGCCGCCAGGTCGGTGCGCCAGAACCCGACCTGGTCCAGCGCGTACGGGGCCGCCGGGTGGACCGACTCGACCCGCACCGGCGGCCCGCCCGGCGGGGTGAGCGTCCCGTACGCCTGGGTGAAGCCCCAGCCGCCGCGGTGCTGCCGGATGCCGCCCCCGGCGATGGGGAAGCGGGCGTAGAGCCCCGAGCCGACGGTGCCGACCTGCGGGTTGAGCTGCCGGTGCGGCAGCAGCCCGGCCAGGCCGAGCCGGTCCAGCTCGGCCGCCGCGCCCGGGGTGAACTCCTGCACGGCCAGCACGTCGACCCGCAGGTCGCGCACCAGGCCGACCACGGTGCCGGCGTCGGCGGCGCCGGCCAGCAGGTTGGCGGTGAGCACCCGCAGCGTCGGCCCGCCGGCCCGCGGCTGCGCCGACGGCACGGCCCGGGGCGCGACCACGGCGATCAGCGCCACCGCGACCAGGGCCGCGACCGCCGCCGGCCAGCGGCGCCGCAGGGCGAGCGCGAGCAGCAGCGGCACGGGCGTCCAGGCCGCGACGTACGGGGTGAAGGCGACCGCCTGCACCGCCGGCCCCCGTTCGAGGCCGGGCAGGCGTACCGCCGCCCACACCAGCCCGGGGGTCACCGCGAGCCAGCACAGCCAGGTCCGGATCCGGGCGGCGCGACCGGCCGGGCGGGCGCGGGTGTCGGCGTAGGTGAGCACGTCGACACCGTAGCGGCAGTGCTCGACCGGCGACGCCACCCGCGCCGGGCAGGCCCCATCATGAATTGTCGAGCGTTCATGTTTCGCAATTCGGGGGGCGGGCTGAAACAGTCTGAAACGCCGCCGTCTGCCATTGACCACGCGCTTTTGCCGGTGCTACTTTCCACCTGGTTCCAGCCTCGATGTGCACGGCAATATTGGCTGCTCAAGGCGGGTGTGGGTGCTTCTCCAGCCGGCTTGGCGGCGGTCGCTCAGGCGACAATTTTGCGGTGTTGGCAGGCTCGGATAAAACCGGCTCGTTGTTTCGCGAGTCGGTCGTGTCGACACGGTCAACAAGGGGGACCTGTCATGGCAAGAATCATTTCCCGTAGGGCGGTCGCGGTCACGTTCGGCGCGCTGGTGCTGACGCTGGCCGGCGGCGGGATCGCCGCCGCCCAGACCACCACGGCGGCCAGGCCCGCGGCCCAGTCCGGGCAGCCGGGCGAACGCGCCGCCGCGCCGTCCGGACAGCCGCAGCCGACGGTGGCCGAGGCGGCGGCGGCCAAGGCGGCGATGAAGAAGGGGGTGAGCCCGTCCTACGTCAACGGCTCCACGTCCTTCGCCGTCGTCAGCAGCGCCGGCACCCTGCTCCGCTCGCGGGACGCCGTCTCCGCGACCAAGTACGGCCCCGGCCAGTACCAGGTCATCTTCAACCGCAGCCTGACCAGCGCTGCCTTCGTGGCCACGATCGGCACCACGGACTCGTGCTGCATCCCGCCGGCCGGCGAGATCTCGGTCGCGCCGCGGCTGGCCACGCCGAACGGGGTCTTCGTGCAGACGTACGACTCCACCGGCGCTCCGGCCGACCGGCCGTTCCACCTGGCCGTGTTCACTCCCTGACCCGTACGCGGGACGAGGGTGCCGGTCCCGGCGACGGGGCCGGCACCCTCGCGCCGTCCGCGCCCCCTGCGGCCTTCGGTGGCGGATGACGGTCCTCGTCCCGGTTCGGCCCGGTAAGGTGCTCGAATTCCGACGTTTGCCCGGGTGCCGGCACGGGAAGCAAGCACCGTGACGGACATCTCGGACACCCTGGCCAGCCTGCCCACCGCGGTCGATCCCGATCCGAGCGGCGTCGAGCTGGAACAGACCCTCTTCGAGGTCAAACGCGTGATCGTCGGGCAGGATCGGCTCGTCGAGCGCCTGCTCACCGCCCTCGTCGCCGGCGGCCACTGCCTCCTGGAAGGGGTCCCCGGCGTGGCGAAGACCCTCGCCGCGCAGACCCTCGCGACCGTGGTCGGCGGGACCTTCTCCCGGATCCAGTTCACCCCGGACCTGGTCCCCTCCGACATCGTCGGCACCCGCATCTACCGGGCGTCGAAGGAGAGCTTCGACGTCGAACTCGGCCCGATCATGGCCAACCTCGTGCTCGCCGACGAGATCAACCGGGCCCCGGCGAAGGTGCAGTCCGCGCTGCTGGAGGCGATGGCCGAGCGGCAGGTCTCCATCGGCGGGCGCGCCTTTCCGGTCCCCACGCCGTTCCTGGTGCTGGCCACCCAGAACCCGATCGAGTCGGAGGGGGTCTACCAGCTCCCCGAGGCGCAGCGGGACCGGTTCCTCATGAAGATCGTCGTCGACTACCCCGGGGACGCCGACGAACTGGCCATCCTCTACCGGATGAGCACCGACCGGCCCACCCCGCGCCGGGTCCTCGACCCCGAGCGGCTGCGCGCGCTCCAGCGGCGGGCCGGCGACGTGTTCGTCCACCACGCCATCGCCGAGTACGTCGTCCGGCTGATCCTGGCCACCCGGGACCCGGGCCGGTTCGGGCTGCCCGAGATCGCGCCGCTGCTGGCGTACGGGGCGAGCCCTCGGGCCACCCTCGGCCTGGTCGCCGCCGCCCGCGCCCAGGCGCTGCTGCGGGGCCGCGACCACGTGCTGCCCGAGGACGTCCGGGAACTGGCGGTCGACGTCCTGGCCCACCGGCTGGTGCTCTCCTTCGACGCGGTCGCCGACGGGGTCGCCGCCGAGGCGGTGGTCCACCGGCTGGTCGCCGCCGTGCCCCCGCCCCGGGTCGCCGCCCACCACACCGGATACGCCACCGACCTGGCGGCGGCGTGAGGGGCCCGGCCGCCCCGCCCGCCGGCTCCGCCGGGGGAGCGCGTGCCGCCGGGGGATCGGGGCCGGTGCCGCCGGACCCGACCCTGGCCGACCTCGCGCCGGACCGGCGGCTGCGCCGACTGGAGCTGACCGTCACCCGCCGCCTCGACGGGCTGCTGCACGGCGAGCACCGGGGCCTGCTGCCCGGGCCCGGCAGCGAGGTCGCCGGCAGCCGCGAGTACCGGCCCGGCGAGGACGAGGTGCGCCGGATGGACTGGGCGGTCACCGCCCGCACCACCGTCCCGCACGTCCGCGAGGTCGACGCCGACCGGGAGCTGACCACCTGGCTGCTGGTCGACGCCAGCCCCAGCATGGAGTTCGGCACCGCCGAGCTGGACAAGCGCGAGCTGGCGGTGGCCGCCGTGGCGGCGGTCGGCTTCCTCACGGCTGGCTCGGGCAACCGGCTCGGCGCGCAACTGCTCGGCGCGCCCGGGCTGCGCCGGTTCCCCGCCCGGGGCGGGCGTACCCACCTGCTCGGTCTGCTGCGGGCCCTGCTGGCCGCGCCGCGCGCCGCCGCGACCGACCCGGCCGCCGGCCCGCCCGCCGCGCCCGGCCTCGCCGACGGGCTGGTCGCCGTGGGCCGGGCCGCCACCCGGCGCGGCCTCGTCGTGGTGGTCTCCGACCTCCTCGACGGGCTACCGGACGACCCGGCCGACCCGCCGCCCTGGGAGGCGGCGCTGCGCCGGCTCGCCGTCCGGCACCAGGTGCTCGCCGTGGAGGTGACCGACCCGCGCGAGCTGGAACTGCCGGACGTCGGCCTGATCACCCTGGTCGACCCGGAGACCGGCCGCCGGCGGGAGGTCTTCACCGGCGACCGCCGGCTGCGCGAGCGGTACGCCGAGGCGGCCCTCGCCCAGCGCGACCAGATCCGCCAGGTGCTGCGCCGGTGCGGGGCGGCCCACCTGCCGCTGCGCACCGACCGCGACTGGTGCGCCGACATCGTCCGGCACGTGCACGCCCAGCGCCGGCTCGCCCTGGCCCCGGCGGCCAGCGGCACCGGCCGGACGGCCCGCCCCGGCGCGCTGTCGGGAGGTGCCGCGTGACCTGGCAGTCGCCCCTGCGGCTCTGGCTGCTGCTCGGGGTCGCCGCGCTCGCCGTCGGCTACCTGCTCGCCCAGCGCCGCCACAGCCGGTACGCGGTCCGCTTCACCAACCTGCGGCTGCTCGACCGGGTGGCCCCGCACCGCCCCGCGTGGCGGCGGCACGTGCCGGCCGGCCTGTTCCTGGCCATGCTGGCGCTGCTGGTGGTGGGCTTCGCCCGGCCCAGCGCCGAGGTGCGGGTGCCCCGGGAACGGGCCACCGTCATGGTGGCGGTCGACGTGTCCACCTCGATGCTCGCCTCCGACGTGGAACCGGACCGGCTCAGCGCCGCCAAGGACGCGGCCCGGCGCTTCGTCGACGGCCTGCCCGAAGAGTTCAACGTCGGTCTGGTCGCGTTCGCCGGCAGCGCCGCCGTGCTGGTGCCGCCCGGCACGGACCGGGAGGCCCTGCACGACGGCATCGAACGCCTCGCCGAGGGCAGCACCGGCGTGCAGGGCACCGCCATCGGGGAGGCGATCAACACCTCCCTCGGTGCGGTGCGGGCACTGGACAGCCAGGCGGCGAAGGACCTGCCGCCAGCCCGGATCATCCTGCTCTCCGACGGCGCGAACACCTCCGGCATGGACCCGATGGAGGCCGCCGCCGAGGCCGTCGACGCGAAGGTGCCGGTGCACACCATCTCGTTCGGCACGCCGTCCGGGTTCGTCGACCGGGGCGGGCGGCCCATCCAGGTGCCGGTGGACGGGCAGACCCTGAAGGCGGTCGCCGACTCCACCGGCGGCGGCTTCCACGAGGCGACCAGCCGCGAGGAACTGCGGGCGGTCTACGACGACATCGGCACCTCCGTCGGCTACCGCACCCAGCGGCAGGACGTCTCCGCCCGGTTCATCGGGCTGGGCCTGGTGCTGGCCATGGGCGCCGCGGCGGGATCGATGCGGTGGTTCTCCCGGCTGCCCTGAACGCGGCGGCCCCCACCGGCCGGCCCGAGCCGGCCGGACCTCCCCGACAGACGTGGACGTGAGGAGCAGCGGATGGCAGTACAGACCGGACTGGGCGAGCCGCGCGGGCCGTGGTTCGTCTCGCCCGAGCTCGACCCCGACGGGCGTGGCCGTCGGGACATACCCGGTGGGGGCGGGGCCGACCGGCGGCGGAGCTGGCAGGGCCGGCTGCTGGCCGCCGCCGGGGTGGTGGCGCTGTCCACCCTGTCCGGTGCGGCGGCCGGCGCCTGGGTCGCCGACTCACCCGACGTGCCGGGCCCGGAGGCGGCGTCGGCCGCGCCGGTGCCGGCGGAGCTGGTGACCGCGGCCGAGCGCACCGTGCCGGGGGTGGTGTCGGTGCTGGTGGGCGGGGCCGCCGGAAGCTCGGCGACCGGGTCCGGGTTCGCCATCGACGACCAGCAGCACCTGATCACCAACGACCACATCCTCGCCAAGGGGGGCGGCGGGGCGGTGACGGTGGAACTGCCGGACGGCCGACGGTTCGCCGCCGAGGTCGTCGGCCGGGAGCCCGGCAGCGACCTGGCCGTGCTGCGGGTGCCGCCGGACGCCGGCCTGGCCCCGCTGCCGCTGGCCAAGCCGGGCGCCACCCGGGTCGGCGAGCCGGTGCTCGCGGTCGGGTCCCCGCTCGGGCTGGCCGGGACCGTCACCGCGGGTATCGTCAGCGCGCTCGACCGTCAGGTACGCCTCGGCACGAACCGGCACCGCGCCGTGCAGACCGACGCGTCCATCAATCCGGGCAACTCCGGCGGCCCGCTGGTCAACGCCCGAGGTGAGGTGGTCGGGGTGAACACCGCCATCGCCACCATCGACGGCAGCGGCTCGATCGGCATCGGCTTCGCCATCCCGATCGAGCAGGTGCAGCAGAGCGCCGACGCGATCATCGGAAAGGGCGGCTGACCTGGGCCGGGCCGCGCTCCCGGGCGGCACGGAGGGGAGAATTGGCAGATATTGGGCGTGGGATCATCGGCCCATGGAAATATCACGCTGAGTATGGATACTCGCGAGGATGGAGCGAGAAGTCATCGCGGCCCTGCTGGTGGTGGGCCTCCTCGTCGGATGCGGCGTCGGGTCGGCGTACGCGCGGGCCCGCCGCGGATGGGCCGACTACCGCACCGCGCGCAACACCGTCCCGGGCGCGCGCCGCGCCGCCTTCGGGCTGATCCGGGCCGTCACCACGAAGGTCGGCGTGATCGCGCTGCTGCTCGTCGGTGCGGTCGCGTACGCCGCCGGCTCCGGTGACGACCGCGCGGGACCGGCGCCGGGCCCCTCGGCGACCCCCACGGCCACGCACGGTGCCCGGGCGGGGCGCTAGCCTGCTCACGTGGACGACGGACTGCGGGTGACCGACCGGCTGGTGGTGCCGGCCGCCGAGCTTCGGGAACGCTTCTCCCGCTCGTCGGGCCCGGGCGGGCAGGGCGTCAACACCACCGACTCGCGGGTGGAGCTGAGCTTCGACGTCGCCGGCTCGCCGAGCCTGCCCGAGCCGTTGCGCGCCCGGGCCCTCGACCGCCTGGCCGGCCGGCTCGTCGACGGGGTGCTCACCATCGCCGCCAGCGAGCACCGGGCCCAACTCGCCAACCGGGAGGCGGCCCGGGAGCGGATGGCGGCCCTGCTGCGCGAGGCGGTCGCCCCGCCGCCCCCGCCGCGCCGCCCGACCCGCCCGTCGCGGGGCGCGAAGGAACGCCGCCTCGCCGACAAGAAGCGCCAGGCGCAGCGCAAGCGCGACCGCCGGGTCGACGGCGACTGACCGCGCCGCGCGCTGCGGCGTCCGTGCCGTGGCGGCTCCGTCCGTGCCGTGGCGGCTCGGGGCGGAACGTGGGAGGCGGTTGAGCGCGACGCCCGGGTCTGCTGGAATGGCTCCGGGAGCAACAGGGCCGTCACCGACCGCGTACGACGCCACGTGACAGGAGTTCCTCCGCCATGCCCCGAAAGCCCTTCCTCTCCGCCTTCCTCGCCGCCCTGGCGGCCGTGCCGCTGACGCTGCTGCTCGGGCTCGTCGCCGCGCCGCCCGCCCTGCCGGCCGCCGCCGAACCGGTGCGCGTCATGCCCCTCGGCGACTCCATCACCGGCTCGCCCGGCTGCTGGCGCTCCATCCTCTGGAACCGCCTCCAGTCCACCGGCCACACGAACGTCGACTTCGTCGGCACCCTCGGCCCGCAGGGCTGCGGCCAGCCGTACGACGGCGACAACGAGGGCCACGGCGGGTACCTGGTGACGAACGTCGCCAACCAGAACCTGCTGCCCGGCTGGCTCTCCGCCACCGACCCGGACGTCGTGCTCATGCACTTCGGCACCAACGACGTGTGGAGCAACATCGCCCCGGCGACCATCCTGGCCGCGTACTCCAAGCTGGTCGACCAGATGCGGGCCAGCAACCCGGCGATGCGGGTGATCGTCGCGAAGATCATTCCGATGGCCCCCGCGAGCTGCGCCGAGTGCGGGCAGCGGGTGGTGGCGCTCAACAGCGCGATCGACGGCTGGGCGGCGGGCAAGACCACCGCGCAGTCGCCGATCGTGGTCGTCGACCAGTGGACGGGCTTCAGCACCGCCGCCGACACCTACGACGGGGTGCACCCGAACGCCGCCGGTGACCAGAAGATGTCGGACCGCTGGTACCCGGCGGTGGTCGCCGCGCTGACCGGCACCACTCCCACGGCGACTCCCACGGTCACCCCCAGCGCGACCCCCACGGCCACGCCGACGCCCACCCCGTCCGTCACGCCGACGTTGTCGCCGCCGGTCACCCCGACCTCGAACCCCGGCGGCGGGTGCACGGCCGTCTACCGGATCGTCGGGCAGTGGCAGGGCGGCTTCCAGGGCGAGGTGACCGTGCGCAACACGGGCACCGCCGCGCTGGGCGGCTGGACGGTCCGGTTCGGCTACGCCGACGGCCAGCGGATCAACCAGGCGTGGAACGCCGACGTGACGCAGAGTGGAACCGCGGTCACCGCGCGGAACGTGGGCTGGAACGGCGGCCTCGCCCCCGGTGCCGAGGCGACCTTCGGGTTCCTCGCCAGCGCCGGCTCCAGCAACCCGGTGCCGCAGACGAGCTGCGCCACGTCCTGATCCCCGGCCGGGCCGCGCGCTCGGGCTGACAGCCCCGCCGCCGCCACCCTTCGTTTCCGTCCCTTTGCTCTGCACCCTGATACGCAACAGTCACCGTCGGTGACCGCTGCGCCCGCGGGTGCAGAGCAAAGGGCGGAGAAGTGGTGGGTGGGTGTGGGTGTGGAGGGGGCGGTCGGTGGAGGTCGGCGCGCGGCGCCGCCGGCCCGCCGTCAGCGGGTGTGGTGGTGCGCCGGCCCCGGCAGCAGCCAGTGGTTGAAGTCCCAGCTGAAGACCGAGGTGCAGGTCATCCGCTGGACGCCGGGCTTGAAGCCCCACAGGTCGAGCCGGCCGAGGCCGTGGGCGGCCAGCTCCGCCGCCGCCGGGTCGGTCGTCGCCAGGTCCGTGTCGTCGAGGACCACCATGCCGGACGGGGCCAGGTACTTCGGCGCGACCCGGGCGCAGACGGTGCGGGAGGCGCCGTCGATCACCACCACGTCCCAGGGGGCCCCGTCGGCGACCGCCGTCACGTACGGGGAGTCCGCCGAGCCGTCCCACCAGCCGTCGGCGCAGGGCACGTGCCGGATCTCCCCGTTGGCCGGCTGGGGGAGCTGGGCGAACCAGGCCGCGTCGTGCTCCACGGAGACGATCTCGCCGACCCGGCCGGGCCGGGCGAACCAGGACGTCGACGACCCCGAGCCGTACTCGAACACCCGCACGCCGGGGTGCAGCACCTCGTCCAGCCACCGCACGGCGGAGTAGCTGAGCCAGGGCAGCGGCCGGCCTTCGCCGTCGACGGGTGCTGCCCCCACGGACCGGTGCCAGCCCTGCCCGCGCAGGGTGGCCAGGGCCTCCAACGACGTCCGCGCCTCGCGGCGAGAGCGCGGAATGCCGGGCGCGGTGCGCAGGATCAGGCCCCGCGCCCGCCCGGCGAGTGATCGTCTGGTCATGGTGCTCCCGTTTCCTCGGCCTCGCGTGTACAGGGAGCCAACGAACGACGAGCACAAAAAGTGATGAAAGGTGCGAAACGGGGTGTGTCAGGCAGCGCCCAGCGCGGCGAGCAGGTGGGCCCGCAGGCCGGCCGCCCGCTCGGCGAAGCCCCGCTGGGCGGCGGCGTACTCGGCCCTTCCCTCCGGCGTCTCCACCCGCACCGGCGGGTAACCGAGCGCGGCGAGATCGTAGGGGCTGGCCCGCATGTCCAGGGTGCGGATCTCGCGGGCCAGCGCGAACGCGTCCGCCACCAGCTCGCTCGGCACCAGCGGGGAGAGCTTGTACGCCCACTTGTACAGGTCCATGTTGGCGTGCAGGCAGCCCGGCTGCTCCAGCTCGTGCTGGCGCTCCCGCGTCGGGGTGAGCACGTTCAGCGGCCGGGCCGGCGCGGTGAAGAACCGGTACGCGTCGAAGTGGCTGCACCGCACGCCCCGCTCCTGCACGACCTCGGCCGTGCGCGCCGGGCTGAGCCGCAGCGGCCACGCGTTGTGGCGTACCTCCTCCTGGGTCTGCCGGTAGACCATCGCCCACTCGTGCATCCCGAAGCAGCCCAGGTGCGCCGGCCGGCCCGCCGTCGCCGCGAGCAGGGCACGGATCCAGTCGACCGACTCGGCCCGCCGGGCGCGTACCGCGTCGGTGTCGAGGGTGAGCCCGGCGGACGTGGCGCGGTAGTCCCGGCCGAACTCGGCCGGGTCCGCGCCGCGCAGCGCGACCCCCGCGCCCGGGTGCCAACGGCGCAGCTGTGCGGGACGGTGCGAGTAGTAGGTGAAGAGGAAGTCCTCCACGGGGTGCTTGCGCCCGGCGCGGCGGCGGGCCAGGTGCGGGGCCAGCCACGCGTCGACCCGCTCCTCGTGGGCCCGCCGCCGCGCCTGCCAGTCGGCCAGGTCGAGCGGCGCGGCGGGAGCGAGGGCGGCGGTCACCCGACCAGCGTACGGCCGCCGCCCGGCCGCCCCCGCCGGCCCCGCGTCAGGGCACGTCGACCCGGACCCCGGCGGAGAACACCCCGCTGCGCAGCTCCAGCTGCCTGGGCCGGTCCGTGCCGTCGACCGTGAACACCAGCGGCAGCACCAGCCGGCTGCCCGCGGCCAGGGGCTGGCCGAAGACGTCCCGTCCCTGGTTGGCCAGTCGGGTGGCGGCCTCGTCGGCGCTGACCCAGGTGCCGCCCGGCAGGTACGCCCGCTGCATCTCGCCGTGCCAGGTCTGCTGCTCGGGGGTGAGGTTGCGCACCCCGACCGTGGCCTGGCACTGCCGCCCGGCGGTCGACGGCGTCGAGGGGCAGGCGATCCGGTAGACGGTGAACTCCAGCGCCTGCTCCCGCAGGGGCACACCGATCACGCCGGTGGTGCTGTGGCCCACCCACGCGCCGGTGCTCGGCTGCTTGGTGGTGTCGATCGCGGCGACCCGTCGGGTGGCCGTCAGCGTCGCGGCGAGCACCACGCCGGCCAGGACCGCGGCGGCCGCCCCCACCAGCAGCCACACCGGGGGCCTGCGCCGGCGGGCCACGGCGACCGGCGCGACCGGACGGGGCTGTCCGCCCTGGCCGGGTGCCGCCGCCGGGGCCGTGCCGGAGGACCCCGCGCCGGTGCCGGCGTAGACGGTCCCCGCACCGGCGGGCCGGTTCCCCGCACCGCCGGATCCGGTGCGCCCGCCGGTCGACGCGGCCGTGGCCCCGGCGCGGCGGTGCCGCTGCCACCACCAGAGCCCGCCGGCCGTGAGCAGGAACACCCCGGCCAGCGCGGCGAGCAGCGCCGCGGGCCGCCGCCAGGCCGGCGCGTTCGTGGCCTGGGCCACCGGGACCGGTGAGCGGTCCCAGGTCGCGGTCGCGCAGTCGTACGGCCGGTCGCCGCCGGCGGCGAAGGCGCAGGCCGGTGCGGACAGGGCGCGGCCCGGCGCGGCGGTGGTGAGCGCCGTGTGCAGGGTCGTGGTGCTGCGCGGCGGGAGCCGCAGCTGCCAGGTCACCTCCGTGGTGGTGGCCGAGCGGCTGGTCCGCCCCCCGGGTGTGACCCAGGTCGCCGACGTTCCGGGCGGCAGCTCCTGGCGCACGGTGGTGGCCACGGGCATGCTGCTGGCGTTGCGCACCTGGACCTGGTAGCCCGGGGCCGGCGTGCCGGCCGGCGTGACCGCCACCGTCACGGCGGACGGTGCGCCCCGCGTCGGCACGATCACGGACGGGGAGACCAGCGGCGGCGGCGCGGGGGCCGCGGGCGTCGCGGTGCCCGTCGGGGTCGCGGTGTCCGTCGGCGTCGGCGCCATCGTGGCCGCCGCCGCCCGGAGCGACCCCTGTGGCGGGGCGGCTCCGGGTGCGGTGGCCGCGGGCGTGGCGGGCTTCGGGGCCACCGTGGGCAGCGCCGGCACGGCGGCGAGAATGCCCAGGCAGTGCACGAACACTGCGAGGGCCCTGTGGTGTCGTCTCGATGCAGGCATACGAACGAACCTCCGGTAGCCGACGCTAGGTGCGGCTCCCCGCCGTGCGGGTACGAAGCGGCGAACCCGGCCCGCGGCGGCGGCATCCGGCGTACGCTGGCCCGCCGCGCGCCGCCAAGCGGCCGGCGCCGGTGCCGCCCGGGGCGGGCGGGCTAGATTGGCCTGGTGCGTATCGCTCGTTTCGCTCATGCCAAGGGAATGTCGTTCGGGGTCGTCGAGGGCGAACCGGGGGCGGGCCCGGAGGGCCTGACCGTCGCCGAGATCGAGGGTCACCCGTTCGGCCAGATCCAGTTCAGCGGCGCCCGGTGGGCGCTCTCCGACGTCCGGCTGCTCTCCCCGATCCTGCCCAGCAAGGTGGTCTGCGTCGGCCGTAACTACGCCGAGCACGCCGCCGAACTGGGCAACGACGTGCCCAAGGAGCCGCTGCTGTTCCTCAAGCCGTCCACCTCCGTGATCGGGCCACGGGACGCCATCCGGCTGCCGATCTTCTCCAAGCAGGTCGAGCACGAGGCCGAGCTGGCCGTGGTGATCGGCGCGCCGGGGGCCCGCCGGGCCGACCGGGCCGCCGCCGAGCGGGCCATCTTCGGCTACACCTGCGCCAACGACGTCACCGCGCGGGACCTCCAGCGCTCCGATGGGCAGTGGACCCGGGCCAAGGGCTTCGACTCGTTCTGCCCCATCGGCCCGTGGATCACCACGGGGCTCGACGTGACCGACCTGGAGGTCCGCTGCGAGGTCGGCCGCAACCCGGACGAGATGGAGGTACGCCAGCTCGGCCGCACCCGGGACATGGTCTTCGACGTGCCGGCCCTGGTGTCGTACGTCTCGCACGTGATGACGCTGCTCCCCGGGGACGTCGTCCTCACCGGCACGCCGGCCGGGGTTAGCCCGCTCACGGAGGGGGATACGGTCACCGTGCGTATCGAGGGGATCGGGGAGCTGAGCAACCCGGTCGTCCCGGTGACCTGAGTCGTCGGGAAGCCCGAAGCCGCAGGCCAGATGCGGTTTCGGGCCCCCGATTTGGCCTGTGGGGAGCGGGAGGGTAAAGTTTCTCTCCGGTGCCGCAAGGCGCCGAACGGCACCGCGAGGTGCCAATGGGGTATGGGGTAATTGGCAGCCCGACTGATTCTGGTTCAGTTAGTCTAGGTTCGAGTCCTGGTACCCCAGCAACCGGCGTTCGTGAGAGTGCCGGTCGCTGGATCAAGTCGGAGAGCGCTCCGGCCCGCGCAAGCGGGCCTGAATGATCTCTGGTAGTTTTCAGCGGCACCGCTCGGCAGGGCGGTGGAGCAAGACAGGTTCTGGCCCCGTCGTCTAGCGGCCCAGGACGCCGCCCTCTCAAGGCGGTAGCGCGGGTTCGAATCCCGTCGGGGCTACAGGTTCTCCAGCCCGTCTCACTGTGGTGAGGCGGGCTGATTTGCGTCCCAGGCTTCGTCGTGCCGGCGGTCGGCCTGGTGCCGGCCTGCTTCGTGCCAGCCTGCTTCGGTGCCGGGGCCTGTTTGGTTCCGGCGTTCTGCCTCGTGCGGGCCCGCCTGTCTCGTGCCGGCCGCCCGTTCTCGTGCGGCCCGTTCTCGTGCGGCCCGTTCTCGTGCGGGCGGCCTGTCGCGTGCCGGCCCGGGATGCCGTGGCGCGACGCGCACCCCTGTGCGCTCACCCCCGGGGCCCGTCGCTAGACTACAGCGGCACCGTCCGGCAGGGTGGTGAAGCAGCAAAGTTCTGGCCCCGTCGTCTAGCGGCCCAGGACGCCGCCCTCTCAAGGCGGTAGCGCGGGTTCGAATCCCGTCGGGGCTACACCCAGGAAGGCCCGTCTCACCCCCGGTGAGCCGGGCCTTCCCCCATTTCACCCACCCCGCCCTGCCCGCCCCCGCCCACTTCGTGTCGGTGATCAAGAGATTTGCGTCAGGTTCGGTGCGACAGATGACGCAAATCTCTTGATCACCGGGGGCAAAGGGGGAGGGGCGGGGGTGGGGGTGGGGGCAGGGTGGGGGTTAGAGGCCGCTCAGGCGTTGGCCGGCTCGGACGACGGCCATGGCGTGGCGTTCGCCGGGGCGGCGGCCGAGGCGTTCGATCGGGCCGGAGATGCTGATCGCGGCGATCACCCGGCCCGTGCGGTCACGGATCGGGGCCGAGACGCTCGCCACACCCGCCTCCCGCTCGGCGACGCTCTGCGCCCAGCCCCGGCGGCGCACCTCGGCGAGGGTGCGTCCGGTGAACTTCGACCGGGGCAGCAGCGGCATCACCGCCTCCGGCGGCTCCCAGGCCAGCAGGATCTGCGCCGCCGAACCGGCGGTCATCGGCAGCACCGAGCCCACCGGGACGGTGTCCCGCAGCCCGCTGGCCCGCTCGGCGGCGGCCACGCAGATCCGCTCGTCCGCGCGGCGCAGGTAGAGCTGGGCGCTCTCCCCGGTGGCGTCGCGCAGCGCGGCCAGCAGGGGCTCCGCCGCCGTCAGCAGCACGTCCGGCGCGGCGTTGGCGAGCTCACCGAGCCGGGGGCCGGGGCGCCAACGGCCCTGGGTGTCCCGGACGAGCATCCGGTGGATCTCCAGCGCCTGTGCCAGCCGGTGCGCGGTGGCCCGGGGCAGCTTGGTGCGTTCAACGAGTTCGGCCAGGCTGGCGCCGTCGACACAGGCGGCCAGGATGACCACCGCCTTGTCGAGAACGCCGACACCGCTCATACTGTGTCCCACAAGCCGAAATTTACCTCCCAGAATTTAGGATGTCCAGATGGTGGGAGACACTCGACCGAGGACCCTGGCCGAGAAGGTCTGGGACGCGCACGTCGTCCGGTCCGCCGACGGTGAACCGGACCTGCTCTACATCGACCTGCACCTGCTGCACGAGGTCACCAGCCCGCAGGCCTTCGACGGCCTGCGGCTCGCCGGCCGCCGCGTGCGCCGCACCGACCTCACGCTCGCGACCGAGGACCACAACACCCCCACGGGGTACGCCGACCCGGCGTTCTCGCAGCGGCGCGGCGACCTGCTCACGATCGCGGACCCCACCTCCCGCACCCAGATCGAGACGCTGCGCCGCAACTGCGCCGAGTTCGGCGTGCGGCTGCACCCGCTCGGCGACGCCAACCAGGGCATCGTGCACGTCATCGGTCCGCAGCTCGGCGTCACCCAGCCCGGCATGACGATCGTCTGTGGCGATTCCCACACCGCCACCCACGGCGCCTTCGGCGCGCTCGCCTTCGGCATCGGCACCAGCGAGGTCGAGCACGTGCTGGCCACCCAGACGCTGCCGCAGGCCCGCCCGAAGACGATGGCCGTGAACGTCACCGGCCAGCTCGGCCCCGGCGTCACCGCCAAGGACCTGGTGCTCGCCCTCATCGCCCAGGTCGGCACCGGCGGTGGCCGCGGCCACATCGTGGAGTACCGGGGCGAGGCGATCCGCGCGCTCTCCATGGAGGGGCGGATGACCGTCGCCAACATGTCGATCGAGTGGGGCGCCAAGGCCGGCATGATCGCGCCGGACGAGACCACCTTCGCGTACCTCAAGGGGCGGCCGAACGCGCCCCAGGGGGCCGACTGGGACGCGGCGGTGGAGTACTGGCGGAGCCTGCCCACCGACGAGGGCGCGACGTTCGACGCCGAGGTGACCCTCGACGCGAGCCTGATCACGCCGTTCGTCACCTGGGGCACGAACCCGGGCCAGGGTGCGCCGCTGGGCGCGGCCGTCCCCGACCCGGAGGAGTTCGCCGGCGAGTCCGAGCGGGCCGCCGCCCGCCGCGCGCTGGAGTACATGGACCTCACCCCCGGCACTCCGCTGCGCGACCTCTCCGTCGACGTGGTCTTCGTCGGCTCCTGCACCAACGGCCGCCTGGAGGACCTCCGCGCCGCCGCCGACGTGCTGCGCGGACACACGGTCGCCGACGGCGTACGGATGCTCGTGGTGCCCGGCTCGGCCGCCGTCCGGGAGGCCGCCGAGGCCGAGGGGCTGGACAAGGTCTTCACCGACGCCGGGGCCGAGTGGCGGTTCGCCGGCTGCTCGATGTGCCTGGGCATGAACCCGGACACGCTCGCCCCGGGTGAGCGTTCCGCCTCGACCTCCAACCGCAACTTCGAGGGCCGCCAGGGCCGGGGCGGACGCACCCACCTGGTGTCGCCGCCGGTCGCCGCCGCCACCGCCGTGGTCGGCCGGCTCGCCGCCCCCGCAGACCTGTAGAAGGGCAGCCGCACAGATGGACAAGTTCACCGTGCACACCGGCACCGCCGTGCCGCTGCGCCGTTCCAACGTGGACACGGATCAGATCATCCCCGCCGTGTACCTCAAGCGGGTGACCCGGACGGGATTCGCCGACGGGCTCTTCAACGCGTGGCGGGAGGACCCCTCATTCGTGTTGAACGATGCCGCGTATTCGGGTGCGTCGATTCTTGTGGCGGGCCCGGAGTTCGGCACGGGGTCTTCCCGGGAGCACGCCGTGTGGGCGCTGCGCGACTGGGGGTTCAAGGCGGTGGTCTCGCCCCGGTTCGGCGACATCTTCCGCGGCAATGCCCTCAAGGAGGGTCTGCTGCCGGTCGAGTTGGAATTGCGGGCCGTCGAGGAGTTGTGGTCCCTCGTCGAGTCCGACCCGGCCACCCCGGTCACCGTCGACCTGGCGTCCCGTGAGGTCCGGGCCGGGGACGCCACCTGGTCCTTCCCCCTCGACGACTTCAGCCGCTGGCGGCTGATGGAGGGGTTGGATGACATTGGACTCACTCTTCGGCACGAGCCCGACATCACCTCCTACGAGCGCGGCCGGAGGCCGTTCCTGCCCTCCGTGGCATAGCCGTACGCCCGATCCCGCATCGGTTTCCGCCCCCACCGGCCTCGCCGGTGGGGGCGAATCCGTTACGACACAAGGGCTTTTTTCCACCGAATGTTTGTGTCCAGGCAGCACAGGGCATACCGTGCGCGCAGAATGGCTCGCGTCGAGTCAGTTGCACAATCGGGAGGAAGTCGTGAACAAGGCCGAGCTCATCGAGGCGCTCGCCGTTCGCCTGGGGGACCGGAAGACGGCGACGGCCGCGCTCGACGCGGTCCTCGCTGAGGTCCAGGCGGCGGTCACCAAGGGCGAGAAGGTGGCGATCACCGGATTCGGAGCGTTCGAGAAGCGCGTCCGGGGTGCGCGAACAGCGCGCAACCCGCGTACCGGCGAGGCGGTGAAGGTCAAGAAGACATCCGTCCCGACCTTCCGGGCCGGCGCCGGTTTCAAGGAGATGGTGGCCAGCGGGAAGGTGCCGAAGGCCACGGTGGCGGCGAAGAAGACCGCCACGGCCGCCACCAAGGCGACGACCGCCAAGGCCACCACGGCCAAGGCGGCCGGGACCAAGGCCACCACGGCCAAGGCCACCACCGCGAAGGCGGCCGGGGCCAAGGCCGCCGGGGCGAAGGCCACCACGGCCAAGGCGGCCGGGGCCAAGGCGACGGGGGCGAAGGCCACCACCGCGAAGGCCACCACCGCGACGAAGAAGGCCGCCCCGGCGAAGGCGACCAAGACGACGGCGGCCAAGACCGCCACCAAGAAGGCCGCCCCGGCGAAGAAGTCGGCGGCGGCGACCAAGTCGACCGCGGCGAAGAAGACCACCACGGCGGCGGCCAGGAGCACCACGGCCAAGAGCACGGCGGCCAAGAAGGCGCCGGCGAAGAAGTCCCCGGCCAAGAAGGCGGCCACCAAGCGCTGACCGGCCGGCACCGTCCCGCGGGGCGCCCACCCGAACGGTGGGCGCCCCGCGGCGCGCGTGGGCCGGACAGCCCGCGCCGTCCCCACCGTTGACCGGCGGCGTGCCCCGCGCGGAGAATCGCCGAACCCCTCGAACGGTCGGCGAAAGGCAGCCCGTGCGCTACCGCCACCTCAGCACCGCCGCGCTCGCCCTCGGCATCGTCGTGCTCACCGACGTGCTGCGGGTCTTCCTCCCGTCGGTCATCACCATCTTCGGGCAGGCCGCCACCACCCCCGCCGAGCTGCTCGGCGCGTTCGCGCTGGGCTGGTTCGTGTTCGCGCTCGCGTTCCCGCCGCTGGTCCGCCGGCTCGGGGTGCGGCCCGTCACGTTCGCCGCCGCCGTCGCGCTGGGCGGCGCGCGGCTCGCCCTCACCGCCGCACCGGGCGGCCGTACGCAGCTCTGGCTGGCCACCGTCGGCCTCCTCGCCGGACTGCTCTGGCTGGCCGGCACCGCCACCACCACGGGCCGGCCGGTGCCGGGGCTGGCGCTGGGCATCGCCCTCGGCGCGGTCGTGCACGCGGTGCTCGGCACGTACGACCTGGTCTGGCGGGGTGGCCCGGTCGGGTGGGCCGGCAGCGTGGCCCTCGTGGCGGTGTTCCTGGTCGTCGCGGCCCGTCCCGCGCGGCAGGCGGAACCGGGCGGGGCCCGCGCGTGGCTGCTCGCCGGCCCGGCGTTGCTGCTGACCGGCCTCGTGGCGCTCTCCCCGGCGGCGGCCGCGACGGCCGCCTCCTACTGGCGCGGCCCCGGCGGCGGGCTCTCCTGGCCACCGGAAGCCGGCGACGTGCCCACCCTGCCGGCCTGGGCGGTCGGCATCTTCCTGCTCGCCGCGCTGGCCCGGCCGCCCCGGGGGCGCTGGCGGCTGGCCGGCCCGCTGGCGCTGGTGGTCGGGGCGGTGCTGTTCGCCACCCGCGACGCCGGGCTGCTGGGGCCGGCGGTCGTGCTGACCGCCGCCGGCACGGGAGCCTGTCTCGCCCTCGCCGACGCCGTGCCGCCCGCCGCCGCACCACCCGTCGCCGTGCCACCCGTCGCCGTGCCACCCGTCGCCGTGCCGCCCGTCGCCGTGCCGTCCGCCGGTGCCGCGCCGTCCGTTGTCCCGTCGTCTGCCGCCGCGTCGTCCACCCCCGGGGTCGCGCCGGGTCGGCCCGGCCTCGCGGCGGTGCTGGGCATGCTGCTCTTCGCCGTCGCCGCCGTCGGCTACTACGCCGCCTACGACCTCGGCTACCCCAACGCCGCCGTGCCGGTCGCGATGGCCGGCCTCGTCGCCGCCGTGGCCCTCGGCGGGCCCCGGAGGGCGACGTCCACGCCGCCCCGACGGTGGGTGCGGGGAATCGCCGCGGCCGGCGGTCTCGTCGTGCTCGTCGCGACGGGACTGCCGTCGGGCGCTTTCGCCCCGCTGCGGCCCGGCACGCCCCCGGCGGCGGTCCGGGTGGTGGCCTACAACATCCGGATGGGGTTCGGACTGGACGGTCGCTTCGACCCCGACGGGCTGGCCCGGGTGGTCGCGCGCGAGCGCCCCGACGTGGTGGTCCTCGGCGAGGTGGACCGGGGCTGGCTGCTCAACGGCGGCCACGACACCCTCGCCCTGCTCGCGGCGCGGCTGCGCATGTCGTACGTCTTCGCGCCCGCCGCCGATCCGCTCTGGGGCGACGCGGTCCTCGGCCGGTTCCCCCTGGCGGCGGCCCGCAGCGAGCGGCTGGCCCCGGCGGGCGCGCCCACCGGAGCCCAGGCGCTCGGCGTCACCGTGGACCTCGGCGGCGGCGTACGCCTCGCGGTGGTCGCCACCCACCTGCAGCCGCCGCCGGGGCGGGAGCCCGTGGCGCAGGCCCGCGCGGTGGCGGCCTTCGCCCTCCGGTACGCCGCCGGACTGCCCCTCGTGGTCGCCGGTGACCTCAACACCGAGCCGGGCGCCCCGGGCTACGCGGAGTTCACCCGTGCGGGGCTGGTGGACGCCCTCGCCTCGGCCCGGCCCCTGCCGACGAGCCCGGCGGACGAGCCGCGCGAACAGATCGACCACGTGCTGGTCTCGGCGGGCATGCGCGCCGCCGACCCGGTGGCGCCCCGCAGCATCGCCAGCGACCACCTCCCGGTCGCGGTGACCCTGGCCCTGCCGTGACGCCCGCGCCCGGATGCGACAGGTAGGGCCCTTCCTTACCAGCGGTCGGCGGCGAGGAGGCGGTCGGCGGCGAAGGCGAGCAGCCAGCCGCCGCCCTTGGAGGTGGTGAAGTCGCCGGCGCGGCCGGTGAGGCGTTCCAGCGCGCCGGGCATCACCTTGCCCTGGCTGCACGCCCCGGCCGCGCCCCCGGCGGCGGCCAGCTCGGCCAGGCAGGCGGCGGCGGCCAGCGCCCGCTCGTGCGGGTCCTGGCCGGGCCGCGGCTCGTCCAGGTCACCGGTCACCTCGACCGGCAGGTCGAGCAGGGCGGCGGCCGGGTCGAGGGTCTGCACGCAGCGGCGGGCGGACGCGGACAGTAGCCGGGTCGGGCGGACCAGCGCCACCAGGGGCGCGAGGGCGTGCGCCTGGGCCCAGCCGGTGGCGTCGAGCGGCCGGGCGGAGTCCGGCCCGGACCAGGTGCCGCGCTGGCCGGCCTGCGCGTGCCGGACCAGGGCCACCGTCGCGGTGACCGGCGGGAGGGCGGCGAACGCGGTCAGCACCTCGGCGTCGTGCGGGTAGCTGACCAGGCGGGCGGCCTCCCCGACGGGCAGCCAGCGGATGCCGTCGACCTCGGTGTCGGGCTGGAAGCCGCCCGTGTCGACGGCCCGCATCGACCAGTAGTCGACGACCTTCGGCCGGCCCTCGCTGCGGTAGCGCACGGTGGGCAGCCGCACCTGCGGCACCGCCCGCACGTCGGCCTCCTCGGCGACCTCCCGCACGGCGGCCAGCAGCGGGTGCTCGCCCGGCTCCAGCTTGCCCTTCGGCAGCGACCAGTCGCCGTAGCGGGGGCGGTGCACGAGGCAGACCAGCACGCCGCCATCGGCCTGCCGCCAGGCCACCCCGCCCGCCGCCCGGATCACGCGTTCCCCCTCCGGCATCCGCTCAGCCTAGGCTCATCCGGCCGTGCCGCCGACCCGGCGCAGCAGCAGGTCCTGCAGATGGGCCGGCTGGGCCTGCTCCGTGCCGGTGCGCCGCGTCCAGGAGCCGTCGCCGTGCAGCTCGAACGCCTCCACGTCGGGACTGAACGCGGCCGTGAGCACGTGGTCCAGCTCGGCGCGGGCCACCGGGTCGCTCACCTGCACCAGCGCCTCCACCCGGCGGTCGAGGTTGCGGTGCATCAGGTCGGCCGAGCCCATCCAGAACTCGGCGGAGCCGTTGTTGCCGAAGCGGAAGATCCGGGAGTGCTCCAGGAACCGGCCGAGGATCGAGCGGACCCGGATGTTCTCCGACAGCCCCGGCACTCCCGGGCGCAGCGTGCACATGCCCCGGATCAGCAGGTCCACGTGCACCCCGGCCCGGGACGCCCGGTAGAGCGCGTCGGTGACCTCCTCGTCGACCAGCGAGTTGACTTTGAACTGGACCAGCCCGGGCATGCCGAGCCGGACGTGGCTGATCTCCCGCTCGATCCGCTCGATCAGCCCCCGCCGGATGCCCTGCGGCGCCACCAGCAACCGCCGGTACGCGGTCTGCCGGCTGTAGCCGGTCAGCACGTTGAACAGGTCCGTCAGGTCCGCGCCGATCTCCGGGTCGGCGGTGAGCATGCCGAAGTCCTCGTACAGCCGTGCGGTCTTCGGGTGGTAGTTGCCGGTGCCGATGTGGCAGTACCGGCGGATCTGGTTGCCCTCCTGGCGCACGACCAGGGCGGTCTTGCAGTGCGTCTTGAGGCCGACCAGGCCGTAGACGACGTGGCAGCCCGCGCGCTCCAGGGTGCGCGCCCAGCCGATGTTGGCCACCTCGTCGAAGCGGGCCTTCAGCTCCACCAGCACCACCACCTGCTTGCCGGCGGCGGCGGCGTCGACCAGCGCGTCGACGATGGGGGAGTCCCCGCTGGTGCGGTAGAGGGTCTGCTTGATGGCCAGCACGTCCGGGTCGGCGGCGGCCTGCTCCACGAAACGCTGCACGCTGGTCGCGAACGAGTGGTACGGGTGGTGGACCAGCACGTCGCCGTCGCGCAGGGTGGCGAAGACGCTGCGCGGCACCTCGCCCTCGGTGAGCCGGGGATGGGTGGCCGGCACGAACGGCGGGTCCTTCAGGTCGGGGCGGTCGGCGTCGCCGTAGAGCTGCCACAGCGCCGACAGGTCGAGCAGACCGCGTACCCGCAGCACGTCGTGGCTGTCCATGTCCAGCTCGCGGACGAGCAGCTCCAGCATGTGGTCGGAGATCGAGGCGGCGACCTCCAGCCGCACGGGCGGGCCGAACCGGCGGCGGGCCAGCTCCCGCTCCAGGGCCTGCAGGAGGTCCTCGTCGCGGTCCTCGTCGACCTCCACCTCGGCGTTGCGGGTGACCCGGAACAGGTGGCACTCGACGACCTGCATGCCGGAGAAGAGCTGCCCCAGGTGCACCGAGATCAGCTCCTCGACCGGGAGCACCCGCACCCCGGGGGACTCCCGGTCGACCCGGACGAAGCGCGGCACGTTGTTCGGCACCTTGACCCGGGCGAACAGCTCCGAGCCGCCGTCGGGGTCGCGGACCGCGACGGCCAGGTTCAGCGACCGCCCGGAGATGTACGGGAACGGGTGCGCCGGGTCGACCGCGAGCGGCGTGAGCACGGGGAAGATGTGTTCCCGGAAGTACGTGCGCAGCCGTTCCCGCTCGGGCGCGTCCAGGTCCGTCCACCGCAGGATGCGGATGTCCTCGGCGGCGAGCTTCGGCAGCACGTCGTCGACGAAGCAGGAGGCGTGCCGGCCGACCAGCTCGGCGGTCCGCTCGCCGATCCGCTCCAGCTGGGTACGCAGCGGCAGCCGGTCCCCGCCGCGCACCGGCAGCCCGGCGGACTGGCGGCGCTTCAGGCCGGCGACCCGGACCATGTAGAACTCGTCGAGGTTGCTGGCGAAGATCGCCAGGAACTTGGCCCGCTCCAGCAGCGGCGTGCGCGGGTCCTCGGCCAGGGCGAGCACCCGGGCGTTGAAGTCGAGCCAGGACAGCTCCCGGTTGAGGAACCGGTCCTCGGGCAGCGGCTTCGGCGGCGCGGGCTCGTCGTCCGGGAGGGGGTCGACGTCGAGCACCTCCTCCAGCCCGGCGGACGCCGCCGCCCGGCCCAGCGGGGCCGCCGGCGGGTCGCCGGTCGCCGGGTCGGCAC
Source organism: Micromonospora sp. NBRC 110038 (assembly GCF_020884815.1). Classification (NCBI taxonomy): domain Bacteria; kingdom Bacillati; phylum Actinomycetota; class Actinomycetes; order Micromonosporales; family Micromonosporaceae; genus Micromonospora; species Micromonospora sp. NBRC 110038. The sequence continues at coordinate 695,841 of NZ_BBOL01000001.1, forward strand.
CTGCCGCCGCCGGTCCGCCCCCGGTCATCGCGGCGGGGCCGGTCGTCCCGGCGGGGCCGGTGGAGCTCGCCGCTCCGGTCGTCCCGGCGGGGTCGGTCGGCGTGTCGTGCGGGCGGAACCGGCCGTCGGTGCCGCGTCGGCGGGACCCGTTGCGCCGTCGCGCCGGCTCGCCGGGCTCGGGTCGGTCGTCGGCGGGCTCGGGTCGGTCGTGGCCCGGCGTGGGACGGTCGTCGGCGCGTCGGTGGTCGTCGGCCGGGCCGGTGGGGTGCTCGCGAGGGGTGCTCACCCGCTCATAATGTCCCGGAACGGGTTAACGCAAAATGAACTTGGGTGGGGAGCTCACGGCATCGTCGGCAACGTCACCCGGACGATCTCCCCGGTGGCGTCGGTCTCGACCCGGACCCGCTGGCCCAGCCGCAGCAGCCGCAGGCCGGAGGCGTCGAAGGCCCGCGCGGGGAACGCCAGCTCGGTGCCGTCGTCGAGCAACAGCATGCCGCTGCGCGTCGCCGCGTCGTAGGTGGCCACGGTGCCCTGCATGCCAGCACCGTACACCGGCGCGGGGGGCGGCTCAGCCCGCGCGGCCGGCCGGCTCGGTCGCGCCGGTCCCGTCGACCAGGTGGGTCACGCCGGTGAGGGCGGCGGTGCGCGGCCCGAGCCCGAGCCGGGCGGCGGCGGCCAGGTCGGCGGCGGTGTCGACGTCCCGACGCAGGGTGGGCCAGTCGCCGGCCAGCGGCAGCGCCCCACCCGCCTCGTGCGCCCCGGCCGAGCCGACCCCGAACCGGGGGTCCAGCGGCACACCGGGCGGCGCGGCGAGCAGCACCGTGCCGGCCCCCGGCGCGTCGGCGACGAACCGGCGTACCCCCGGTGGGCCGGCGGCGATCGCGCGCAGCGCGGCGGCCAGCTCGGCCGGGCGCAGCGCCGGCAGGTCCGCCGTGAGCCCGGCCACCCACCCCCCGCCGTCGGCCGCGATCACCGCGCCGAGCCGGAAGGCCGCGTTCAGCCCGGCGTCCGGCGCGTCCGGCACGACCCGCACGTCCGCCGCGCGGACGGCCGCCGCCACGCGGGCGTCGCGGGTGACGACCACCACCCCGGCGACCGCCGGGCACGCCCGCACCGCGGCGACCGTGTCGGCCGCCAGGGCCAGCGCCAGCTCCTCATGGGGTACGCCCGGCAGCGCCCCCCGCAGCCGGCTCTTCGCCACGCCGAGGCGCTTCACCGGCACCACCACAGTCCAGGTCCGCTGCCGCACGGCACAATCCTGCCAGTCACCCCGGCGGTACCCTCACTGGCCGTACCGGGGGCGAGCAGGCATGATTTCGCTGCGGGCGGCACGGGCGGGTGCGGCGTGGGGTCGGGGCTACGAGGAGGCAGGGTGACGCGGCGCAGGCTGGGGTTCTGGCAACGGTTCGCCGTGGTGCTGGTCAAGCCCGTCATGACGGTCTGGACCCGGCGCACCTGGCGGGGCATGGAGCACCTGCGCCACGACGGCGGCATCATCATCGTCCCCAACCACCTCTCGCACGCCGACCCGCTGGTCTCCGCGCACTTCGTCTACGACGCCGGGCGCTGGCCGAGGTTCCTCGGCAAGGCCAGCGTCTTCCGGGTGCCGGTGGTGGGCTGGATCCTGCACCGCTGCCTCCAGATCCCCGTCGAGCGCGGCACGGTCGACGCCGTCAAGTCCCTGGACGCCCTCGTCGCCGCCCTGCGCGAGGGCGGCGCGGTGGTGATCTACCCGGAGGGCACCACCACGCGGGAACCCGACCTGTGGCCGATGAGGGGCAAGACCGGGGCCGCCCGGCTGGCGCTGGCCACCGGCGCGCCGGTGATCCCGGTCGCCATGTGGGGTCCGGAGCGGCTCTTCGACCCCCGCAACAACCGGCTGGGCCTGCGGCCCCGCATCCCGGTGACCGTCGTCGCCGGGCCGCCCGTCGACCTGAGCCGGTGGGCCGGCTCCACGCCCACCAAGGCCACCCTGGAAGAGATGACCGACACCATCATGCTGCGCCTGCGCGACCAGCTCGCCGAGATCCGGGGCGGGACGCCGCCGCCGCTGTGGGAACGACCGGCGCGGGCCGCCGGGGCCGCCCGCCCGACGCGGGGGCGGGAGGACGCGGCGTGACCGGCCACGTGGCGGTGCTGGGGGCCGGGTCGTGGGGGACCGCCTTCGCCAAGATCCTTGCCGACGCCGGCCGGGACGTGACGATCTGGGCCCGGCGGCAGCCGGTGGCCGAGGCGATCCGGCTGCGCCGGCACAACCCGGAGTACCTCCCCGACCTGCGGCTGCCCGACCGGGTCACCGGCACCGGCAGCGCCGCCGAGGCGATCCGGGGCGCGGAGATCGTGGTGCTCGCGGTGCCGTCGCAGACGCTGCGCGGCAACCTCGCCGAATGGGTCGGCGACCTGCACCCGGACGCGACCCTGGTGTCCCTGATGAAGGGCATCGAGCTGGGCACCACCAAGCGGATGAGCGAGGTGATCGTGGAGACCGCCCGGGTCACCCCGGACCGGGTGGTCGTCGTCTCCGGCCCCAACCTCGCCCCCGAGATCGCCGCCGAGCAGCCCGCCGCCACCGTGGTCGCCGGCACCGACGACCGCCGCGCCCAGCTCGTCCAGGCGTCGATCCGCACGCCGTACTTCCGGCCGTACACCAACGACGACGTGATCGGCTGCGAGCTGGGCGGGGCCGTGAAGAACGTGATCGCCCTCGCGTACGGGATCGCCACCGCGATGGGCTTCGGCGACAACACCCGGGCGATGCTGATGACCCGGGGGCTCGCCGAGACCGCCCGCCTCGGGGTGGCGCTCGGCGCGGACCCGATCACCTTCGCCGGCCTGGCCGGGATGGGCGACCTCGTGGCGTCCTGCTCGTCGCCGCTGGCCCGCAACCGCACCTTCGGCGAGCACCTGGGCCGGGGCGAGACCCTGGAGCAGGCCCAGGCGGCGACCCGGCAGACCGCCGAGGGCGTGAAGAGCTGCCTGGCGATCCGGGACCTGGCCCGCGCCCACGGGGTGGAGATGCCGATCACCGAGCAGATCGAGCGGATCTGCCACGAGGGGATGGACCCCCGGCTCGCCGTCGACGCGCTGATGAGCCGCACCGCCAAGCCCGAGTCGTACGAGTGAGGCGGCCCGCGTGACGACCCCCGGCACCGACGGCGAAGGCACCGACGGCGAACGCATCGGCACCGACAGCACCGACGGCGACGGCACCCGGTGCGTGCGGGCCGGCCTGCCCGAGCCCGCCCCGGGGCAGCCGTTCCTGCCCGGCCCGGTCTTCGCCGCGCCCTACCACCTCGACCCCCGGCAGGGCCCGGCGGCGACCCCGAACGGGTACGGCCGGCCCGACAACCCGACCCGGCGGCTGCTGGAGGCGGCCATCGGCGAGCTGGAGGGCGGCGACGTGCGCGTCTTCGCCAGCGGGCAGGCGGCGATCACCGGCCTGCTGCTGGCCGTGCTGCGCCCCGGCGACACGGTGGTGCTCCCCGCCGACGGCTACTTCCCGGTGCGGGCGTTCGCCACCGACACCCTCGCCGGGATCGGCGTGCGGGTGCTGTTCGCGCCGACCGCCGGGCCGTACCCGTCGTTCGCGGGGGTGCGGCTGGTGCTGCTGGAGTCGCCGGCCAACCCCGGCCTGGACGTCGCCGACGTGCCTGCCCTGGCCGCCGCCGCGCACGCCGCCGGTGCCCTGGTGGCGGTGGACAACACCACGGCCACCCCGCTCGGGCAGCGCCCGCTGGACCTCGGCGCCGACGTGGTCGTCGCCTCCGGCACGAAGGCCCTGACCGGTCACTCCGACCTGCTCCTCGGGTACGTGGCGACCCGCTCCGCCGGGCTGCTCGACCCGGTCACCGCCTGGCGCACCATGACCGGGGCGGTGCCCGGGGCGTTCGACGCGTGGCTGGCGCACCGCTCGCTGGCCACGCTGGACCTGCGGCTGGCCCGGCAGAGCGCCAACGCCGAGGCGCTCGCCCGGCTGCTCGCCGGCCGTCCCGACGTCACCGGCGTGCGCTGGCCGGGGCTGCCGGGCGACCCGGCGTACGCGCTGGCGTCGGCCCAGCTGCGTCGGATGCCCGGGGTGCTGTCGTTCGACCTCGGTGACGCCGAGCGGGTGGCCCGTTTCCTCACCGCGTCCCGGCTGGTGGCCGCCGCCACGTCGTTCGGCGGGCTGCACACCACCGCCGACCGGCGGGCGCAGTGGGGCGACGACACGCCGCCCGGGTTCGTCCGGCTCTCCTGCGGCGTGGAGGACACCGCCGACCTGGTCGCCGACGTCACCGCCGCCCTGCCTGCCTGAGAGGAAGTCCCCGATCAACGCATCCGGCAGAGAAGGATCCCCTTCTCACGCCCCGTCCACGGACGCGCTCGTGTCGCGGCTGCGCGCCGCCGGCTGTGTCTTCGCCGAGGAGGAGGCGGAGCTGCTCGCCGCCGCCGCCGACACTCCCGAGCGGCTCGCCGACCTGGTCGAGCGGCGGGTCGCCGGCCTGCCGCTGGAGCACCTGCTCGGCTGGGCCGAGTTCTGCGGCCTGCGGGTCGGCGTCGACCCGGGCGTGTTCGTGCCGCGGGCGCGTACCGCGTTGCTGGTGTCGGCCGCCGCGGCGGTCACCGGGCCCGGCGCGGCCGTGCTGGACCTGTGCTGCGGGTCCGGTGCCGCCGCGCTGGTGCTCGCCGGGCGGCTGCGTCCCCGCTGGCTGGCCGCCGCCGACCTCGACCCGGCCGCCGTGGCGTGCGCCCGGCGCAACCTCGCCCACCTCGGCGTGCCCGTCTACCAGGGCGACCTGTACGAGCCGGTGCCGACCGAATGGCGGGGCCGGCTCGACCTGATCGTGGCCAACGCCCCGTACGTGCCGACGGAGGCGGTGGCGCTCATGCCGCCCGAGGCACGGTTGCACGAGGCGCCGGTGGCGCTCGACGGCGGGTCGGACGGGCTGGCCGTGCTGCGCCGGGTGGCGCGTGGGGCGGTGCACTGGCTCGCGCCGGGCGGGCACCTGGCCGTGGAGGCCGGCGCAGGGCAGGTCGAGGTGCTGTGCGCCGCGCTGGCCGACCTCGGGCTGACGCCGTCCGTGGCGTACGACGAGGAACTGGGCGCGACCGCGGTGACCGCCCGCCGGCCCGGCTGACGGCGGCGGACCGCGCCCCGGTGCTCCGGCTCGGCCGGGGTGCCGGCGGGCCGGAACGAGGTGGTGGCCCACCCGCCGGCCGGCGGTGCGGACCGGACGGCGGGTGGACCACGACGGGGGCCGCGCGGGCCGGCCGGGACGGGACCCCCCGGCCGGCCCGCGCGGCGGTCAGGGGCGCCGGGAGGTCAGGGGCGGCGCGGCGGCGAACGCGGCCCAGGCGGTCGGCGGGAAGAGCAGCGCCGGGCCCGTCGGGTCCTTCGAGTCGCGGACGGCCACCGCGCCGGGTACGACCGCCATCTCCACGCAGGCTCCCTCGTCGCCGCTGCGGCTGCTCTTGCGCCATCGCGCCGTGGCGAGGGCCGCGCTCGTCGTCGGGGTCATGTTCTACCGTCCTTTCAGGAGTCGGAGGAGCTGGTCCCGGGTGGCCGCGGGGCTGAGTGCGACCGTCCGCAGGTGCTCCATGATCTTGGTGCAGGTACGCAGGTCACCGGGCCGGTCGAGGACCATCTGGCCGGCGACCGTTTCCACCGACGCGATGTGCGGGTCCTCCGGGTCGGGGAACTCCAGGATGTGCAGCGACCCCCGGGTGCCCCGGTGGTAGCCGGCGGACAGGGGGATCACCTGGACCGTGATGTTGGGCAGCTCGGCCATCTTGAGCAGGTGGTGCAGCTGCGCCTCCATCACGGCCTGGCCGCCCACGGGGCGCAGCAGGGCGCCCTCGTCGATGATCGCGTCGAGGATCGCCGGATCGTCGCCGGTGATCCGCTGCTGCCGGTCGAGTCGCAGGTGGACCCGCTGCTCGACCTGCTCGTCGCTGAGGGTGTGCGGGCCGCCCCGCATCACCCCCCGGATGTAGTCCGCGGTCTGGAGCAGGCCGGGCACCACCGACGGCTCGAAGTTGGCGATGCCGGTGGCCTCGGCCTCGAGCGCGATGAAGTCGATGGTCCGCCGGTCCAGCAGGTACGAATAGGACACCCACCAGCCGGGCTTGCGGGCGTCCTTGGCGAGCTGGACGGCGGCGGCGAGCTCGTCGGCGCCCACCCCGTACAGGGTGAGCAGGGCGCGCACCGTGGCGGGGCTGATCAGCGTCTGGGCGTTCTCGTACCGGGACAGGGTGCTCCGGGTGCTGTTGATCTCGTCGGCGGCGGCTTCGAGGGTGAGGCCGGCCGCCTCCCGGTGCGTACGCAGCGCGATGCCGAGCCGTCGGGCCCGGGCCGTCTTCGGTGCCATGCGTCGATGGTGACATACGTGGCCGGGAGTGTGCACATGAGAGAACGGCGATGAGAGTTGCATTCACGCCAGTCCACATGTCAACCTGTGACCAGTTCCTCACTGCCGGTTGTCGTGGCGACGGCGGTGGTGAGTGACCGGAGGGGATGGGGCGCGTGGCGATCGGGTTTTCTCCCCCGTACCCGATCGCCGCGTGCCGCCACCCGGGACGCACCGGAAGGGACTCGGATGACGGTGACCGCCTGCTGGCCCCGGGTGTCGAGGTGCCGCTGGTGCGCACACCCCGTGCTGCGCGACAACGACGACGCGTGGATCCACGCCCACCTGGCGTACGTCTGCCGGGACCGCTCCGGCGGGTTGGCGGCGACCACCGCGGAGCCGGAGGGGTCGCCCGGCCGGGCGGCGTGGGGCGCTGCGGGAGGCCGGCGGTGACCCGGTTCCTGGTGGTGCTCACCGACGTCCGCCCCGTGGACGACGTGCGCCGCGACGAGCGGCAGGCCCCCGAGCGGCGACGGCAGGTCGTCGGGGCGAGCAGCCGGGAGGCGGCCGACCGGATCGCCGGCGCGTTCATGGCGCTGGGCATGGTGCGGGCCGGGCGGCAGCGGGTGAAGGTGATCGCCGTCGGCCGCCGCTACGGCCTCTGACGCGCCGCCTGCCGCCCGCCGGGAGCCGCTGTCCGGCGTGGTGTGATTACGCAGTGTATATGCACTGTTGACCGGTTGCGCAGTGCTGCCGCTTCTCCCCGGGTATCAACTCCGTTGTCCGGCCACGCACAGTAAGGTCATCCGGGTGAGCGCCACCGGCGAGCACCACGAGCCTCGCAGTCGCGAACGAAAGGGTGACCGAGTGACCACCCCAGGCAAGACCCGTGTGGCCCTCGTCTTCGGCGGCCGCAGCCCCGAGCACGGCATCTCCTGCGTCAGTGCCGGCAGCGTGCTCAGCGCGCTCGACCCGGACGAGTTCGAGGTGGTCCCCGTGGGCATCACCCGCGCCGGCAAGTGGGTGCTGACCAGCGGCGACCCGGCCCAGCTGGCGATCAGCGCCCGGCGGCTGCCGGAGATCACCGCCGAGGCCGGCGCCGACCTCGTGCTGCGGGCCGACCCCACCGGCAACGGGCTGCTGGTGCTCGACCCCGCCGAGGGGCCCCGGGTGCTCGCCGACGTCGACGTGGTCTTCCCCGTGCTGCACGGCGCGTACGGCGAGGACGGCACCATCCAGGGCATGCTGGAGATGGCCGGCATCCCCTACGTCGGGGCGAACGTCTTCGCCTCCGCCGCCGCGATGGACAAGGAGTTCACCAAGAAGCTCTGCGCCGCCGAGGGCATCCCCGTCGGCCCGTACGCGGTGCTGCGCAGCGGGGTCACCCTGTCCGAGGAGGACAAGCAGCGGCTCGGGCTGCCCGTCTTCGTCAAGCCGTCCCGGGCCGGCTCGTCGTTCGGCATCACCAAGGTCGACGACTGGGCCGACCTGGAGGCCGCCGTCGCCACGGCCCGGGAGATCGACCCGAAGGTGCTGGTCGAGGGCGCGATCGTCGGCCGGGAGGTCGAGTGCGGCGTGCTGGAGGGCGAGGCCGGGGGCGGCGCGGAGGCGTCCGTCCTGGCCGAGGTGCGGGCCGGCGGCGACCACGACTGGTACGACTTCGAGGCGAAGTATCTCTCCGAGCCCGAGTACGACCTGCCGGCCACCCTGCCCGACCACGTCACCCGGCAGGTCCAGGAGTACGCCGTCCGGGCGTTCGCCGCCCTGGACTGCGCCGGGCTGGCCCGGGTCGACTTCTTCGTCTCCCCGGACCTGGACGTCTACCTCAACGAGATCAACACGATGCCCGGCTTCACCCCGACGTCGATGTTCCCGCTGATGTGGGCCGCCTCCGGGCTGGAGTATCCGAAGCTGGTCAACCGACTGATCCGCACCGCCCAGCGGCGCGGCGTCGGCCTGCACTGAACGCGCGCAGCCGCCGGGGCGACCGGCAGGCGCGGCCGACGGCGGTGGCCGGTCAGCCGCCGCAGCCGGTGAGGACTGGCCAGCCGGCGGGGGCTGCTGGTCAGCCGGTGCAGCCGCCGGGGGCGTCGCCGCCCGAGGGCACCGAGGCGATCACCACGTCGGAGATGGGGCTGACCCACTGCAGGGCCGCCCCGTACGTGCGGGGCACGGTCACCCGCACCGCCGTCTCCCGGTCCAGCGTGGTGAGCACCGTCGCGTCCGGGCCCTCGGCCGCGTACCAGCAGACCTTGTTGACGACCCAGATGTCGTCGGTGTCGCCCGGCTCCGGCTCGGCGCCGCCGCAGGCGATGGTGAGCGCCGGGTCGCCGTACGCGGCGTTCTGCTCGGGGCCGGCGGTGACCGGCCGCTGGGCCAGGTCGCGCACGGTCGACGGGAGCTGCGACGTCAGGGCGCGGCACACCGTGGCGGGCCGCTCGGCCAACCGGGGGGCGGCCATCTCGACCGGCGCGGTGGACCGCGGCCCGGCGCTGGTCGCCGCCGGACCCGGCTCGGCGGCCGGGGCGTCCGGGGTCAGCTTGGCGAAGGTGAACCCGGCCACGGCCACGGTGACCGGCACCGCGACCAGCGTGGCCAGCAGCGCCGCGCTGCGGTTGGCCCGGTCCCGGCGCGGCGCGCCGGCGTCGTCGCTCGTCCCCGCCCCGGCGGGGGACTCGGAGGAGGAAGTGATCTCGTCCACTTACAGGCGCACCACCGAACACGTGAGGGTGCGGGTGATGCCGGGCACCATCTGCACGTTGCTGACGATGAGCTTGCCGAGCTCGTCGACCGTGTTGGCCTCGGTGAGCACGACCACGTCGTACGGCCCGGTGACGGCGTCGACCCGCACCACGCCGGGAAGGTCGCCGATCAGGCCGGCCACGTCACGCGCCCGACCCACCTCTGTCTGGATGAGGATGTACGCCTGTACCACGACTCGACCTCCGTCCGTCGCCGCCGCTGGGCGGCCCGAAGGGTGAAACTACCTTACGGACCAGGTCTGATCCCTATCGGTGGCCAAGGAGAAGCGGTGAGCGAGCGCGACGGGCGCGACGGCGGGCGGGACGCGGGACGATCCCGCGTCCACGGCGGGCGGGGCGCGGGACGATCCCGGGTCCACGGCGGGCGGGGCGCGGGGCCGTCCCGGGTCCACGATGGGCACGGGCGCGGCGGGGAGCGGGCATGAGCGTGACCGGAATCGGCGAGTTCGGGCTGATCGACCGGGTCACCGCCCGGCTGCCCCAGGGGGCGTCCTGCCTGCTCGGGCCCGGCGACGACGGGGCGGTGCTGGCCGCGCCGGACGCCCGGGTGGTCGCCTCCACCGACGTGCTCGTCGAGGGGCGGCACTTCCGCCGGGACTGGTCCGCCGCCCGCGACGTCGGGCACCGGGCGGCGGCGGCCAACCTGGCCGACATCGCGGCGATGGGTGCCACCCCGACCGCCCTGCTGGTGGCCCTGTGCATGCCGGCGGACCTCGACCCGACCTGGGCCGAGGAGCTGGCCGACGGGCTCGGGGCCGAGGCCGCCACCGTGGGCGCGAGCGTGGTCGGCGGCGACATGTCGGCGAGCCCCACGCTCACGATCGCCGTCACCGCCCTGGGTGACCTGGGCGGCCGGGCCCCGGTCGTCCGCTCGGGGGCCCGCCCGGGGCACGTCGTGGCGCTCGCCGGCCGCAGCGGGTACGCCGCCGCCGGCTACACCGTGCTGTCCCGGGGCTTCCGCACGCCGAAGCTCCTGGTCGAGGCGTACCGACGGCCCGAGGTGCCGTACGCGGCCGGGCCGCACGCCGCCCGGCTCGGGGCCACCGCCATGATCGACGTCTCGGACGGGCTGCTGGCCGACCTCGGGCACGTGGCCCGCGCCAGCGGGGTCGGCATCGACGTGCGGCGGGACGCCTTCGAGGTGCCCCGGCAGATGCGCGACGCCGCCCAGGCGCTGGGGGTCGACCCGTACTCCTGGATCCTCGCCGGCGGCGACGACCACGCGCTGGCGGCCACGTTCCCCCCGGCGGTGGCGCTGCCCGACCCGTGGCGGGTCGTCGGCCGGGTGACGGAGGGCACCGGCGTGACCGTCGACGGCGAGGCGTACGACGGCCCGACCGGCTGGGACCACTTCCGGTAGGGGACCGGCCGGCGACGTACCCTTTCCCCCGTGAGCGAGATCGAGATCCGTCCGGACCGCTTCGACTCCCCGCAGGCCCAGGAGCTCATCCGGGCCGCCCTGGCGGACCTGGGCCGGCGGTACGGGGGCAGCGGCGACGAAACCCCGGTCGACGCCGCCGAGTTCGTGCCGCCGCACGGCGCGTTCCTGGTGGCCTACCTCGGCGGGGAGCCGGTCGGGTGCGGCGGCTGGCGCAGCCACGGCGACGACGGGGAGACCGCCGAGCTGAAGCGCATGTACACCAGCCCGCAGGCGCGGGGCCGGGGCGTGGCCCGGGCGGTGCTCGCCGCCGTCGAGCGGTCCGCCCGCGAGCACGGGCGCAAGCAGCTCGTCCTGGAGTGCGGCGACAAGCAGCCCGAGGCGATCGCGCTCTACCACGCGGCCGGCTACGAGCGCATCCCGAACTTCGGCTTCTACCGGGACTACCCGAGCTGCCTCTCCTTCGGCCGCACCCTCTGACCGAGCTGCTGCCCGCCGACCTGCGTCCCTAGCAACCCGCGCCCTGGTCGGCCCGTGCCCCGGTCGCCTGGGCGGCTGCGCGGCGGCGGCCCGTCAGGCGACGGTGACGCGGATCTCGGCGGCGGCGGCGCGGGCGGCCCGCTCGGCCTCGGCCGGGTCGACGCCCCAGGCCAGCACGTGCCCGCTGCGCCGGCCCGACGACGTGACCGGCGCGACGGTCGCGCCGACGGCGGTGTCGAGCTGCACCTCCAGCACCCCGGGCACCCGGCGGGCAGGCCGCAGCCCCTCGACGCCGGTGACGGTGCCCGGGTCGGCGAGCAGGAACTCCACCGCCGCCGCCCCGGTCGGCCGGGTCGGCAGCGCCGGCCGTTCGCCGCGCAACACCCGCAGGTACGCGTCGATGAAGCCGAACTCGTAGCCGATCGAGATCAGCGCGGTGATCATGTCGCCGGGGAGCCGGGCGGCGCACTCCACCAGGTGCGGCACGCCGTCGACGACGATCCACTCGCTGTGCAGCACCCCGGTGCGGAACCCGGCGGCGGCGCACAGCCGCCCCGCCGCGTCGAGCAGGTCGCGGCGGGCCGCCCCGGGCAGCGCCGACGGCACGGTGTGCCCCGTCTCGACCGGCAGGGGACCGGGGAGCACCCGCTTGTCCGTGACGTTGCCGAAGATCACTTCGCCGTCGGCGACGAGCAGCTCGACGCTGTGCTCCCGGCCGTCGAGCACCTGCTCGGCGAGGACCTGCGTGGGCAGCCCTCGGTCGGTGGCCTCCGGCGGGGCCTCGGGGGCCGCGGTGGCCGCCCAGGCGGCCGGGATCTCGGCCGGGTCGGCGACCAGCCGCACCCCGAGGCTGCCCGAGCGCCGGGTCGGCTTGAGCACGCAGCGGTCGCCGTGCCGGCGTGCGAACTCGACCGCCTCCGCCGGCCCGCCCACCAGCTCGTACGCCGGGTTCGGCAGGCCGGCGTCGGCGGCGAGCAGCCGCATCCGGTGCTTGTCGGAGAAGACGTCGGCGGCCTCCGCCCCGGCACCGGGCAGGCCGAGGCGGGCGGCGAGGCGGGCGGCGGCGCCCACGGCGTACTCCAGGCCCGGCATGACGAGGCGGGCCCCGGCCAGATCGGGCTCGCGGGCGAGCAGCGCGTCCGCGTCGAAGCCCGTCTGGTATTCGGCCGGCACGACCCGGGCCAGGACGGACAGCCGCCCGACCAGCTCGCCGATGCCACGCCGGCTGATCACGTCGGGCTCCTCGACGACGACCACGCTGCCCGCCGGCAGCTCCTCGTCGAACCAGCGCAGGGTGCCCAGCGAGGCCCCGACGACGATCATCTCGGCGGGGCCCAGGTCCAGGTCCAACGGTGCCTCCGTGCTGCGTACGCGGACGCCACAAGCCGGCGGGCCCTCAGGCCCGCCGGCTTGTCGACGATGGGTGGGTCGGCGCTACCGAGTCAGGCGCGGGTGACCTTGCCTGCCTTGATGCAGGAGGTGCAGACCTTCAACTTCTTGGTGGTGCCGCCACCGGCCGGGGTGCGCACCGACTGGATGTTCGGGTTCCAGCGGCGGTTGGTCCGCCGGTGCGAGTGGGACACGTTGTGGCCGAAGCCCGGCCCCTTGCCACAGACGTCGCACACGCTAGCCACGGGATACTCCTGGGATTGATACGTTCATGAGGTCGCCGCCAGGCGCAGCCCGGGCAACCTGGCCAGGTTACCCGATCCCCCCGTCGCCGCCCAACCGGGCCCCTGGTGATGCCGGGGCAGGGGGCATTTCCGGCGCCGGTCGCCGCGATGCCGCTGCGCCACTGCCGCGCCGCCGCCACGACATCGCCCGCCATGTCGCCGACATCGTGGCGTCGCCCCCGGCGGGTGTCGGTGCGCGCCAGTAGGCTTCCCGACGTGCTGGACACCCTCGACGCCGCCGCGGTGCGCCGCTGGTGCGCGGGCGGGCTGGCCGCGCTGCGCCGGCACCAGGGCGAGATCGACGACCTCAACGTCTACCCGGTCCCCGACGGCGACACCGGCACCAACCTGGTGCTCACCCTCACCTCGGCCCAGCAGGCGCTCGCGATGGACCTGGCCACCCTGCCCGACGGCGGGTCCACCGCGCACGGGCACGCGCTGCGGCTGATGGCGCGCGGCGCACTGCTGGGCGCCCGGGGCAACTCCGGGGTCATCCTGTCGCAGATCCTGCGCGGCCTCGCCGACACCCTGGCCGCCGCCCCGGCGGTGCGGGGCCGGCAGCTCGCCGCCGCGCTGGGCGACGCCACCGCCGCCGCCTACTCCGCCGTCGCCCAGCCCGTCGAGGGCACCGTGCTCAGCGTGGTCGCGGCGGCGGCCCGCGCGGCCGGCTCGGCCGACAGCGACGACCTGCCCACCGTCGCCCGGGCGGCGGCCGGCGCGGCGGCCGAGGCGCTGGCCCGCACGCCAGAGCAGTTGCCGGCGCTCGCCCGCGCCGGCGTGGTCGACGCCGGCGGCCGGGGGCTCTGCCTGCTGCTCGACGCGCTGGTCGAGGTGGTCACGGGCGAGAGCCCGTGCCGGCCCGCCCCCGCGCCCCGCCCGGTCCGCCCGCCGGCCACGGCCGCCCGCGAGACCGGTTCGACGGACTACGCGTACGAGGTGCAGTTCCTGCTCGACGCCGACGCCGACGCGGTGGCCCGGATGCGGCAGACCCTCGCCGGGCTCGGCGACTCGCTGGTCGTGGTCGGCGACGGGGCCACCGACGCGGCGTCGGCCACCTGGAACGTGCACGTGCACGTCAACGACGTCGGCGCGGCGGTCGAGGCGGGGGTGGAGGCCGGCCGGCCGCACCGGATCTCGGTGACCCGCTTCGCCGACCAGCCGCCCGCCGCTTCGGCCGACGCCGTCGCGGCCCACGGCACGGCGGCACCGGCGGGCGACGGCCGGGCGGCCGTGGTGGTCGCCTCCGGGGCGGGCATCGCCGAGCTGTTCACGGGCGAGGGGGCGACGGTGGTGCCGGGCAACCCGTCCACCGGTGAGCTGCTCGACGCGATCCGCGCCACGGCCGCGGCCCGGGTGGTGGTGCTGCCCAACGACCCGAACACCCAGGCCGTCGCCAACGCCGCCGCGCGGGAGGCACACGCGCTGGGGGTGCGGGTCAGCGTGGTGCCGACCCGGTCGCCGGTGCAGGCGCTGGCCGCGCTCGCCGTGCGCGACCCGCAGCGCCGCTTCGCCGACGACGTGATCGCGATGGCCGAGGCGGCGGGGGCGTGCCGCTACGCCGAGGTCTGCTGGGCCAGCCGCGAGGCGCTCACCGTCGCCGGCCCGTGCCGCCCCGGCGATGTGCTGGCCCTCGTCGAGGGCGAGGTGCACCTGATCGGGGCCGACCTCGCCGACACCTGCACCGCCGTGGTCGACCGCATGCTCGGCGGCGGCGGGGAGCTGGTCACCCTGCTCTCCGGCGCGGACGCCCCCGAGGGGCTGGCCGACGCCGTCGCCGAACACGTCGCGCGGCGCTGGCCGTTCGTGGAGGTCCAGGCCTACGCGGGGGGCCAGCCGCACTATCCGCTCCTGGTGGGGGTCGAATGACGACGACGTCCGAGCCGGCCACGGTCGACACGCCGCTGAAGAAGCTGGTCGGGGAGAAGACGGCCAAGGCCCTGGCCGCCCACCTCGACCTGCACACCGCCGGCGACCTGGTCCACCACTTCCCCCGCCGCTACGACGAGCGCGGCGAACACACCGACATCCGGTCGCTCGACGTCGGCGAGCAGGTCACCGTGCTGGCCCAGGTGCGGCGCACCGACGTGCGGCCGATGCGCCAGCGCCGGGGCAAGCTGCTGGAGGTCACCGTCGGCGACGACTCCGGCGGGGTGCTCACCTGCACCTTCTTCGGCAACCAGGCGTGGCGGGAGCGCGAGCTGCGCCCCGGCCGGTGGGGGCTGTTCGCCGGCAAGGTCACCGAGTTCCGGGGCAAGCGCCAGCTCAACGGCCCGGAATACGTGCTGCTCGGCGAGGGCGGCGACGGCGAGGCCGCCGCCAACGAGGAGGTCGAGGAGTTCGCCGGGGCCCTGATCCCGGTCTACCCGGCCGCCGCGGCCGTGCCGACCTGGGTGATCGCCCGCTGCGTGCGCGTGGTGCTGGACACCTTCACCCCGCCGGAGGACCCGCAGCCCGCCACCGTCCGGGCCACCCGCAACCTGATCGACCTCGGCACCGCCCTGCGCGAGATCCACCGGCCGTCGAGCAAGGAGGCCCTCTACCGGGCCCGCCGCCGGCTCAAGTGGGACGAGGCGTTCGCCGTGCAGCTCACCCTCGTGCAGCGCAAGCACCGGGCCGCGGCCTGGCCGGCCCGGTCCCGGCCGCCGCGCCCCGGCGGGCTGCTCGACGCGTTCGACGCCCGGCTGCCGTACGAGCTGACAGGCGGCCAGCGGGCCGTCGGCGCGGAGATCGCCGCCGACCTGTCCACCGCCCACCCGATGCACCGGCTGTTGCAGGGCGAGGTCGGCTCCGGCAAGACGGTGGTGGCGCTGCGGGCGATGCTCCAGGTGGTCGACGCCGGGGGCCAGGCCGCCCTGCTCGCCCCGACCGAGGTGCTCGCCGCCCAGCACCACCGGGGCATCCTCGACCTGCTCGGCCCGCTGGCCAGGGCGGGGGAGCTGGGCGCCGCCGACGGGGCCACCTCGGTGGAGCTGGTCACCGGCTCGCTGGGCGCGGCGGCCCGCCGCCGGGCCCTCGCCGAGGTCGCCGCCGGCCGGGCCGGCATCGTGCTCGGCACCCACGCCCTGCTCTACGAGGGCGTCGACTTCGCCGACCTGGGCCTCGTCGTGGTCGACGAGCAGCACCGGTTCGGCGTGGAGCAGCGCGACGCGCTGCGCGCCAAGGCGGATCAGCCGCCGCACGTGCTGGTGATGACCGCGACGCCGATCCCGCGCACCGTGGCGATGACCGTCTACGGCGACCTGGAGGTCTCCGCGCTCACCCAGCTTCCGCAGGGGCGCTCGCCGATCGCCTCGCACGTGGTGCCGGCCGCCGAGAAGCCGGCGTTCCTCGACCGGGCCTGGCGCCGGCTGCGCGAGGAGGTCGCCGCCGGCCACCAGGCGTACGTGGTGTGCCCCCGGATCGGGGATGCGGGGTCCGGGTCGGGTGGCCCGGGGTCCGGGTCGGAGGAGGAGCCGCCCCGGGAGGACGACAACGGCCGGCGGCCCCCGCTCGCGGTGACCGAGGTCGCCCCGCTGCTCGCCGAGGGGCCGCTGCACGGGCTACGGATCGGGATCCTGCACGGGCGGCTGCCCGCCGACGAGAAGGACGCCGTGATGCGCGCCTTCGCCGACGGCGAGCTGGACGTGCTGGTCGCCACGACCGTCATCGAGGTCGGCGTCAACGTCCCCAACGCCACCGTGATGATCGTGCTGGACGCCGACCGGTTCGGCGTCTCCCAGCTGCACCAGCTGCGCGGCCGGGTGGGCCGGGGTTCGGCGGCGGGGCTCTGCCTGCTGGTCACCGAGGCGGCCGAGGGCTCGTCGGCCCGGGAACGCCTCGACGCGGTGGCGTCCACCACGGACGGCTTCAAGCTCGCCGAGCTCGACCTGGAGCAGCGCCGCGAGGGCGACGTGCTCGGGGCGACCCAGTCCGGCCGGCGCTCGCACCTGCGGCTGCTGTCCCTGCTGCGCGACACCGACCTGATCCGCGACGCCCGCGCCGAGGCGATCGCGCTGGTGGAGGACGACCCGGAGCTGGCCCGCCATCCGGCGCTGGCCGCCTCGGTGGCCGCCCTGGTCGACGCCGAACGCGCGGAATACCTGGAGAAGGGCTGACCGGCCCAGGCTTCCCTCCTGGCCGTGGCTCCCTGCCTGGGCCGGCTCCCTGCCTGGGCTGGCTGCCTGTCTGGAGCCGGCTCCCTGCCTGGCGTGCCTCCCCGCCCAGCCCGGCTCCCTGTCTGGGCCGGCTCCCCTGTCTGGGCCGGCTCCCCTGTCTGGGCCGGCTCCCCTGTCTGGAGCCGGCTCCCTGCCTGGCGTGCCTCCCCGCCCAGCCCGGGTTCCTGCCTGGCCCGGTTATCCGACTGGCGCGGGTGGCGCTGGCCGCCGCGCTCGCCGGGCTGGGCCTGGTCCTGCGGCAGCTCTGGCTGCTGAGCCTGGGCCTGGAGACGGTCGTCTTCGCGTTCGTGCCAGGCCGATGATCGACTCCATGTCGGCGACATGGCGGTATCAGCGGGGCCCGGATACCGCCATGTCGCCGACATGACAGCTCGGTCCCCGGCGGCGGGCTCAGGCCACGCCGGGTCCGTTGCGGGGCCCGCCGGGGCGGACCGCGCCTGCGCGTACGCCCGCGCCAAGATCGTGCCTAAACATGGATCGAGTGGCTTCCGAGCGGGGCGCGATGCCACTCGATCCGCGATCGAGCGCGATCTACCCGTTGGGCGCTGGGCGTACGGGGCGAGGCACCCGCCCCCGCCGCGAGGCACCCGCCACCCAGACGCGAGGCACCAGACACCAGACACACGGCGAGGGCGCGCCGACCGGGTGGTCGACGCGCCCTCGCAGGTGCGTCAGATCAGTTCAGGCCGTAGCCCGATCAGGCGGTGAAGCGGATCCGCCGACGACGGGCCATCACGAAGAGCACCGCGCCGACCGCGAGCAGGGCCACCGCGCCGGCGGCGATGCCGCCGGCCGCCGCGCCGGTCACGGGGAGGCCACCCTCCTGGTCGCCGCCGCCGGAGCCGCCCTCCTCGCCGTCCTCGCAGTCCTTCGGCTGCTCCCACTTGATCGCCTCGCCGGAGGCGAGGTCACCGGTGACGGTCACGGTCAGGCCCGGGCTCGCCGGGAAGGTGACGGTGACGTCGCGGCCGGCCTCGACCGTGACGGTCTTCGGCTCGCCGGTGCTCGGGGTGAAGGTCGAGGTGAGGGTCGCGCCGTTCTCCGGGTTGGCGATCCGGAAGATAAGCTCGTCGCAGGTCGACTCGTAGCCGCCGTCGGGCTCGCCGACCTCGGGCTCCTGGCAGTCCTCGGGCTTGGCCCAGCCGCCGGTGAAGTCCTCCATGCCGGGGGCGGCGACCTTGATCTCCTGCGCCTGGCCGGGGTTCAGCTTGCGGGTCTCGATCTTGCGCATCGGCACGGAGACGGTCTCGGTGTAGCCGCCGCTGCCGGTGATGGTGAACGCTGCCGCCGCGTTGCCGCTGCGGTTGACCAGGGTCAGCTCGACGTTGCCCTCGCAGTCGGACTCGGCGATGACCTCAGGGGCGGGGCTGCAGGTCTCCGAACCGCCGTTGTACCAGGCCTGCTGGGGCTTGCCCGTCGACTGGGAGCCGGGGGCCTTGGGGCTGCCGACCTTGCGGTGGCCGTACCGCGAGCCGTTGTCGGTGAGCGGGTCGATGATCTCGTCACCGAAGACGAAGTCGACCTGGGTGTAGCACTGCGGAACCTCGACCTTGAAGTCGAGGGTGGCCACGCCCAGCTCGCCCGCGCCGACGCCGGTGAACTTCTTGACCGACTTGTCCAGCACGTACTGGGGGAAGGCGACCTTCGCCGACGGGGCGACGTAGGAGACCAGCGCGAAGGACTGCTCCTGGCCCTCGCAGAGCGGGCCGTTGACCAGCGTGATGCTGGCCTCGCCGCGCTTGCCCTTGAAGGTGTGCGTGTAGCGGGCGTCGGCCGCGCTGACGCAGGCCGGCCCCTCCGGGGCGGGCGAGGTCGGCGTGACGGTCGGACTGGGCGACGCCGTGGCGGTCGCCGACGCCGACGGCGAAGGGCTGGTCGCCAGGGCCGGCGACGAGGCCGCGAACGCCGTGGCGAGGCCCGCCAGGGCGGCGGTGGCCACGACGAGCGGCCGCCGTGGCGACAGCTTGGGACGGATCACGCGTACTCCCGGGGTGAAGAAACGTCAGGGCGCGGCGCGGGCAACGGCGGTCAGCGGTCGCGGCCGGTGAGGCGCGCCCGCGACGACGCCTCCCGGCGCCGGGTGGGCCGGCGGAGCGCAGCCGGCACCCGGCAGACCCTAGCGAGAACGCGCCGACCGTTACAGCGCTCAGATAGCCCTAAGAGTGATGTTATCAATTTGAGATCATTGATATACGTAAAGTGATCATGTCGGGACTCTGGTGGTACGCACGGTGCCGCCCGCCTGCGCGCCGGCGTCGCGTAGCGTCGGGGCATGAGCAGGAGCAGTCGGTGACCCGGATCGTGGCCGGGACGCTCGGCGGCCGGCGCATCGCCGCGCCGCCCGGCGCCGGCACCCGGCCCACCTCCGACCGGGTCCGGGAGGCGCTGTTCAGCGCCGTGCAGGCCGACGTCGACCTGGCCGGGGCGCGCTTCGCGGACCTGTATGCCGGATCGGGTGCCGTCGGCCTGGAGGCGCTGTCCCGGGGGGCGGCGCACGTGCTGCTGGTGGAGTCCGACCCGCGCGCCGCCCGCGTGGTGCGGGAGAACATCGCCGCGCTGCGGGCCGCCCCGGCGGCGCGGCTGGTCACCGGCAAGGTCGCCACGGTGCTGGCGGCCGGCCCGGACGGCGGGCCGTACGACGTGGTCTTCGCCGACCCCCCGTACGCCGTACCCGATGCCGACGTCACCGCGATGCTGGCCGCGCTGGTCGACGGCGGCTGGCTGGCGGCGGACGCCCTCGTGGTGGTGGAGCGCTCCAGCCGGAGCGGCCCGGTCGACTGGGTGGAGGGCGTCACTGCCGAGCGCAGCCGCCGTTACGGCGAGACCACCCTTTGGTACGGTCGCCGATCATGAGACGTGCGGTGTGTCCCGGCTCTTTCGACCCGGTCACCAATGGACACCTCGACATCATCGGGCGGGCCGCCCGGCTCTTCGACGAGGTGATCGTCGGCGTGCTGGTCAACCAGTCCAAGAGTGGCCTGTTCACCGTCGAGGAGCGGATCGAGATGCTCCGCGAGGTCACCTCCTCGTACGACAACGTGCGGGTCGCGTCCTTCCGGGGCCTGCTGGTCGACTTCTGCCGGGCCCAGCGGGCCAGCGTCCTGATCAAGGGCCTGCGGGCGGTCAGCGACTTCGACTACGAGCTGCAGATGGCCCAGATGAACATCGGCCTGGCCGGCGTCGAGACGCTGTTCATGCCGACCAACCCGCTCTACTCCTTCCTCTCCTCCAGCCTGGTCAAGGACGTGGCGAAGTGGGGCGGCGACGTCTCCGCCCACGTCCCCGACCTGGTCCGCGAGGCCCTCCAGGTCCGGCTCGGCCCGCCACCGCGCCCCTGACCGGCGGGGCGTGACGACCCCGGCCCGGCCGCGACACGGTGCCCTGACCGGCCGCGACACGACGCGCCGGGCGGGGTGGATCGGCGGGCGGTGGCCGGGGCGCGACATGATGGTTCGAGCGGGAACCCGGCCGTAGCCCGCATCATGTAGGTCGGCCGACGACGACAGGAGTGAGGTACCGGTGGACCCGCTCGACCGCATCGACGAACTGATCGCCATGGTGGAGCAGGCCCGCTCCGTCCCGATGTCGCGGAACAACTGCATGGTCGACCGGGGCGAGATGATCGCCGCGCTCGACGAGCTGCGCGCTGACCTCCCCGCCGATCTGCGCCGGGCGGCGGCCCTGCTGGGGGAGCGGGACAAGATCATGGAGGCCGGCAAGCGGGAGGCCGACCGGATCATCAGCGAGGGTGAGGCGGAACACGCCCGCCTGGTGTCGGTGAACGAGATCACGGTCTCGGCCGAGCACGAGGGCGCCCGGATCATCGCCGAGGCCCGCGCCGAGGCGCAGCGGCTGCGCGAGGAGGTCGACGACTACGTCGACACCGCGTTGGCCAACTTCGAGCAGTTCCTCACCCGGGCGCTGGCCTCCATCGAGCGCGGGCGGGACAAGATGCACGCGCTGCGCGAGATCGGCACCTTCGGTGGGGACGAGGCGGAGCGCCCGTTACCCTTCTGAGCGGCACCTCAGCAGCCGACAGGCGGGGCGGGCGTCGCCCCCGGTTCGACGGTCCGGCGGTCGTCCAGGTAACCTTTTTTGTCGGCCTCTCACCGGCCGGAGTCTGACTATGCCCAAACACTCGCCT
The DNA here is from genome assembly GCF_020884815.1 of Micromonospora sp. NBRC 110038. NCBI lineage: Bacteria > Bacillati > Actinomycetota > Actinomycetes > Micromonosporales > Micromonosporaceae > Micromonospora > Micromonospora sp. NBRC 110038. Next base: position 716,758 of record NZ_BBOL01000001.1, read on the forward strand.
TCATCACTCAACCCCAAGGCGCCGCTGGTCCTCGACACGAGGGACCTGCCGCGTCGCCCTGGCGCGTTGCGTACGCTCCGGCGGGTCGTCCCGGCACCGAAGGACCTCGGCGTGGAGTTGATCGGCGTGCCGGAGGGCGCGGACCTCGACCTCGACCTGAGGCTGGAGTCGGTGTCCGAGGGGGTGCTCGTCTCCGGGACCGTGAGCGGTCGCGTCAAGGGCGAGTGCGGGCGTTGCCTGCGTGAGATCGACGACTCGGTGGCCGTGCCCGTCCAGGAGCTGTACGCGTACGAGAACAGCACCACGGACGCCACGACCGACGAGGACGAGGTGGGCCGGATGCAGGACGATCTGATCGACCTGGAGCCGGCGCTGCGGGACGCGGTGGTGCTCATGCTGCCGACCAACCCGCTCTGCCGGGAGGACTGCCCAGGGTTGTGCCCCGAGTGCGGGGTGCACTGGGACGATCTGCCGGCCGACCACAGTCACGAGCAGATCGACCCGCGTTGGGCGGGCCTGTCGCAACTGAACCGTACAGAGGAGTAGGAACCGTGGCCGTCCCGAAGCGCAAGATGTCGCGCAGCAACACCCGGTCCCGCCGGGCGAACTGGAAGGCGACCGTGGTGGCGACCACCGCCTGCCCGCAGTGCAAGTCCCCGAAGCTGCCGCACGCCGCGTGCTCCGTCTGTGGCACGTACAACGGCCGCCAGGTTCTCGAGGTCTGACCTGGACGCCGAGTGACGCCCCCGACCCCCGGTCGGGTGGCGCGCGCATCCTGGCGATCGCCCGGTGCCCCGGCTCCCGCCGTCGCCGGCCGGCCCGTTCCGGCCGGTGTCCCGCTGGAGCCGGGCACCGCGCGGATCGCCGTTGACCTCCTCGGCGGGGACGATGCTCCCGCCGTCGTGGTTGACGGCGCTCTGCGGGCCATGCGCGCCGACCCGGACCTGCACCTTCTGCTCGTCGGCCCCGCCGAGGTGGCCGACGAGCTGATCGGTGCCCTCGATCCGGCGCAACGCGCCCGGGTCACGGTCCGGCCGGTGCGCGCCGCCGTCGGCATGGCCGAGAACCCGGTCGCCGCCCGCGCCGACAGCACCGTACGCACGGCCGCCACCGCCGTCCGCGACGGCCTCGCCGACGCGATGGTCTCCGCCGGCTCCACCGGCGCGACCGTTACCGCGGCGGCGCTCGGCCTCGGCCGGTGGCCGCACGTGCGCCGGCCGGCCCTGGTCGCGACCCTGCCGGCGGTCGCCGGACCGGTGGTGCTGCTCGACGTCGGCGGCTCCCTGGAGCCGGGCCCCGCCACCCTCGCGCGGCACGCCGTGCTCGGCGCGGCCTACGCGGCCGTCGCGCACGGCGTGGTCGAGCCGCGCGTCGGGCTGCTGTCGGTGGGCACCGAGGCGGGCAAGGGGGACCGGCTGCGCCGCAGCGCCGACCCGGTGCTCGCCGCCGCGGCGCTGCCCTGCGCCGCGCGCTACGTCGGCCTCGTCGAGGGGTACGACATCGCCTCCGGCCTGCGCGCCGACGTGGTGGTCACCGACGGGTTCACCGGCAACGTGCTGCTGAAGGCGATCGAGGGCGCGTACGCGATGGCCGGCGGGCCCCCGCCCGGCGGCGGTGCCCCCCGGGCCGCCGCCCTGCTCGGGGTGGCCGGCACGGTGGTGGTCTGCCACGGCGCGGCCCGTGGCCAGGACGTCGCCTCCGGCATCGCCCTGGCCGCCCACCTGTGGCGTCGGCGGGCCACCGACACCGTCTCCGTGCTGCTCGGCGTCCCCGGCGGCGCCGGCCCGGCCGGGGTGGCCCCGGAGACCTCCGCACAGCCCGGTGACCACACCGAGCGCACCACCGACACCGAGGTGAGCCTGTGACCGCCCGTACCGTCCCGACCGGCCGCGTCGGCGCGCCGGCACCGGCGGGTGCGCCCGGCGCGCGCCGCCCGGTCGTGAACCGAGAGGTAACCGCATCATGACCATCGACAAGCGGCGGCGTGCGCCCATCGGTCACCTGGAGGCCGCCTTCGGGGTCTCGCTGGACGCGGAGCTGCTGGAGCGGGCGCTGACCCACCGCTCGTACGCGTACGAGAACGGCGGCCTGCCCACCAACGAGCGGCTGGAGTTCCTCGGTGACTCGGTCCTCGGCGTGGTGATCACGACCGCGTTGTTCCACAACCATCCCGACCTGCCGGAGGGCCAGCTGGCCAAGCTGCGGGCGAGTGTGGTCAACATGCGGGCGCTCGCGGACGTGGCACGGGGCCTGGGCCCGGACGGGCTCGGCGCGTACCTGCTGCTGGGCAAGGGCGAGGAGAGCACCGGCGGCCGGGACAAGGCGAGCATCCTCGCCGACACCCTGGAGGCCCTGCTCGGCGCGATCTACCTCCAGTACGGCCTGGACACCGCCGCGATCGTGATCCACCGGCTGTTCGACCCGCTGATGGCCGAGTCGGCCGGGCGGGGTGCCGCGCTGGACTGGAAGACGAGCCTCCAGGAGCTGACGGCCGCCCTCGGGCTGGGCGTGCCCGAATACCGCATCGAGGGCACCGGGCCGGACCACCTCAAGACGTTCACCGCCTGGGTGGTGGTCGCCGGCAACCGGTACGGCGGGGCGGAGGGGCGCAGCAAGAAGGAGGCCGAGCAGCGGGCCGCCGAGTCGGCCTGGCGGGAGTTGACCGCCCAGGCCGAGCGGGAGCAGGCCGAGGCGGCCCAACGGGAGCGGGCCGCCGCCGAGGCGTCGGACGGGCCCGTCGAGCCGGGCGCGGTCAACGGCACGGACGTCGTGGGCGTCGTCGAGGTCGACGCGGCGGGCGCCGTGGGCGCGTCGGCGCTGGTCGCCGCCGACGGTGAGCCCGCGGACGCCCCGACCGGCGGGCCCGCCGACGCCCCGGCGGCCGGCGAGGCGAACCGTGCCTGAGCTGCCCGAGGTCGAGACCGTCCGGCAGGGCCTGGCCCAGTGGGTCACCGGCCGCCGGATCGTCGGCGTCGAGGTGCGCCATCCCCGGGCGGTGCGCCGGCACCTGGCCGGGCCGGCGCACTTCGCCGACGTGCTCGCCGGGAGGACGGTGCTCGACGTGCGGCGGCGCGGCAAGTATCTGTGGCTGCCGCTGGACAGCGGCGACGCGATCGTCGGCCACCTCGGCATGTCCGGCCAGCTCCTGCTCCAGCCGGCGACGGCGGCCGACGAGCTGCACCTGCGGGTCCGGTTCCGGTTCGCCGACGACGGCCCCGAGCTGCGCTTCGTGGACCAGCGCACGTTCGGCGGGCTGGCGGTCTCCTCCGGCGGTGCCGAGCTGCCGCCCGAGATCGCGCACATCGCCCGGGACCCGATGGACCCGGAGTTCTCCGACAGCGCCTTCGTCGCCGCCCTGCGCCGGCGGCGCACGGAGGTGAAGCGGGCGCTGCTCGACCAGACCCTCGTCTCCGGGGTCGGCAACATCTACGCCGACGAGGCGCTGTGGCGGGCGAAGCTGCACGGGGCCCGGCCCACCGACCAGCTGACCGCGCCCGTCGCGCAGCGGCTGCTCGGCCACGTCCGGGACGTCCTCGGCGAGGCGATCAAGGAGGGCGGCACCAGCTTCGACGCCCTCTACGTCAACGTCAACGGCGAGAGCGGCTACTTCGACCGGGCGCTCAACGCGTACGGGCGGGAGGGCGAGCCGTGCCGGCGGTGCGGCGCACCGCTGCGCCGGGAGGCGTTCATGAACCGGTCCTCGTACAGCTGCCCCCGCTGCCAGCCCCGGCCCCGGGCCGCGCTGCGGGGCTGACCCGGAGTTCGTTCCGAAACCTCCCGCCGGTACGGATTCGTGCGCGCCCTCCGACGCTCGGCGAGCACGTCTTCCGACGAGAACCATGCAATTACCGCGCACGGGAGATCCAGCAGCCCAGTGCCCTCGTCATGCTGCCTTGAACGGGTAATCCGGGTGGCGGATCTTGAAGCCGGTGGCGAATCCGGTTTCCGTCGGGTTCGAGGCGGTGCCCGGGGCCGGTTGTCCTGAGTGGACATCAGGCCGTCGGGGTAGGCGAATCCGCTTTTCGGCCGAGTTCCTCTGTGGACGGGAGCGGTAGTAGGGTGCGTCTCTGCGCCGACGAGCCGGGAGCTTCCGTGACTGACAAGATTGCGATACTTGCAGGTATTGACAGCTATGCGCAGCGCTGGACCGCGTTGGATTGCAGCGTCCATGACGTCGAGGAACTGGCGGCGATCCTCGAAATGCCGGAGTATGGCTTTCGGGTCCGCACCCTCAAGAACGAACAGGCCACGAAGCCCGCGATCGTGCGCGAGTTGATCGAGGCGCGCAACTCGGGAGCAAAGACGGTGGTCTTCTACTTCTCCGGGCACGGCGCCGCCACCGAGTTCGGCACCTACCTGGTGTCACACGACAACGGGGACTTCGACGAGGGTGTGGAGCTGCGCAAGCTGGCGGAGATCCTCGGCTCCGCCGACAGCGACAGCCAGGCACTGATCATCCTGGACTGCTGCCACTCCGGTGCCGCCGCGAGCTTCGGGCCCTTGCCCTATCAGGTGCGCCTGCTGCACAACGCCGATGTGCAGCAGGCGTTCCGGCCGACCGCCCACTCCGTGGCGGTGGTCGCTGCCTGCACCGAGCAGCAGCTCGCCTGGGAGGAGCGGAACACCGGGCACGGCGTCTTCACCCACCACCTCCTCCAGGCGCTGCTCGGCGACGCGGTGGACCATCAGGGGCAGTTGACCGCCAACAGCCTCTACGATGTCGTCTCCCGGAACATGGCCGCCCTCGACGGGTTCGGTGAGGGCCGCCAGAAGCCGGTGTTCGCCGGCCACCTTTCCGGACGCTTGGTCCTCGCGTCGGGCCTGGAACCGGTGCTCCCGCCGCCGCTGCCGGACGAGGAGCTGCGACAGATCGAAGTCGAGGCGTCCGACCTGATCGAGGGCTACAACAGCTACAAGTCCCAGTTCGACACCACGTCCTGGCGGGACCAGGGGCATGAGTCGTGCAGCCGTCGACTGGAGAACATCGACAAGTGGTTCACCAAGCGACGGGCGACCCCGGGGCTGCTCACCCGGCCCGATTTCAAGAAGTCCATGGAGACGCTGCTCAGGTATCGCACGGAACTCGGCTACGTCGAGGCGGGGACGGTCATCGCCGAGGGTGAGCTGGAGGAGCGCATCGGCGAGGGGGGGTTCGGCGCGGTCTGGAAGGTGGTCGACAAGCACACCGGCAAGCGGGTGGCGTTCAAGCTCTATCACCCGCACGAGATGTACGACGCCGAGAAGTCCAGGCGTTTCGAGAACGGCTACGATGCCATGCGACTGCTGCGGCACCCGCAGGTCGTGGCCGTCCAGCGCTACAGCCGATGCCCGACCGGCTTTGTCATGGACTTTATCGATGGCCCCAACCTCCGCAAGCTCGAGCCGCACGCCTTCATGGAGCCGGCAGCGCTGATCCGCCTGCTGATCGGGATCGGAGAGACGATCCAGCACGCACACCAGAACGACGTGATCCACCGGGACATCAAGCCGGAGAACATCGTCTGCGAACACCAGGAGAACGGCTCGTTCCTGCCTTACCTCACCGACTTCGACCTCGCCTGGTTCAACACGCACACCCAGCGGGCGACGAAGACCGCGATGGGAGTGGTCTACTACGCGGCCCCGGAGCAGTTCTTTGCCTTCGACCCCAAGGCAGCCCTGGCGAAGACCCCGGCCCTTGACGTCTTCTCATTCGGTCAGCTCATGTTCTACTGCTTCACCGGTCGCGACCCGGACCCCGTCCGTCTCGACGTGAACCGCGAGACGCTGGAGGAGACGGCGATCCGCAAAGGGCTCGACAACACCAGCGTGCTGTCGCTCTGCGACCTCTATCAGCAGGCGACCCTCTGGGACCACACCACCCGGCTCCAGAACTTCGTTCCCGTGCTCAGCGAGCTGCGAGGCATCGAGGCGTCCCTGCTCCACACGTCCACGACGAAGATGTTCGACCGGGACGGGTTCGTGGCCGAGCTCATCGCGATGCTGTCCGGGCGGCCTGTCGTACCCGGGTCCATCTCCTCCTTCCTTTCCGCCGCTGGCACCTGGCGGGTGATGTTCGACTGGCAGGAAAAGGCGAGACGCAAACAGTACAAGCCGGTGTTGAACGCGCACTTCCAGCCGCAGGGCAAGATCGGCTTGGAGAACGTGCCCAACGATCAGATGCGCCGAACCCTCAACAAGCGGCTGGACGAGGCGCTGAAACGGCATTCTTCGCTGGCTATCCGGCGCGCGGGCCGGCACGGCACCTACGAGGTGTTCGTGGAGATTGCGCCCCGGCAGCTCGACCGGGAGGGAGTCAAGGCCTCTGCCGACATCATCAGCGAGTCTCTGGTCGCACTCAGCATCTGAGGCGGGCGGAGGAGCAAGCGGGAAGCCGAGGAGCGTCGGCTTCGGCGACGGGTCCTTCCCTGCGGCCGGCCCTTGGCCTCGCCCGGGGCCGTGGAGAGTGGACCGGCGGACCCGCTCAGGGGCCGCCGGTCCCGTTGCGCCCGGGGGCCGGCGGGGCGTCCGGGCAGGCGTCCCGCCACGCGTCCAGCTCGCGCCGCTTCTGGATGGAGGCGAAGCCGTAGCCGAGGGTGGTCACGCAGAACTCGTCGGGGTCGCCCGTGTATTCGACGTGGAACACCGGCTTGCCGGCGTCCGCGAACGGCAGCAGCTTCGCGCACTGGCGCAGCCGGACGCACTCCTCGTTGACGGCGAAGTCGAAGTCCGGCGCGAGGGCGGTCACCTGCGGCACGTCCCCGAGCAGGCCGGGGGACAACTCCAGTGAGCGGGCCAGGGCGGCGGCCCGCCGGTTGAACCGCAGCTGGTCGTCGAAGTCCAGGTCGAAGCCGGTCGGGTGGGCGTAGCCGTCGGCGTCGGCGAGGGCCACCGCCCCGAAGCCCTTGCCCCGGCACAGCCGTAGCCGGTCGGCCAGGATCGGCTCCAGCACGTCCCACCGCCGCACGTCCACCCACCGGGTGCCGGGCGACCGGCCGGCCGCGCCGCCGACCTCCGGCGGGTACCGGTCGGCGTCCGGGTCGGTCCGCGCGTACGCGCCGACGCCGACCTGGCAGACCAGCCGGCGGTCCCGGCCGCGCAGCGCCGCGGTCTCGGTGCTCGTGGTACGCACCGGGTCGAGCAGGAACACGTCCGCCTCGACCGTGGTGTCGAGCGGGCCGGTGAGCTGCCACTGCCAGCGCCAGTGCCGGGCCTGGCCGGGCGGCCACGGGGTGGGCGCGCCCGGCGGCGTCACCACGGCCCGGCAGCCGTACGCCGTCGTCAGCAGCGTCAGCGCGACGAGCAGGCGCAGCAGTCGGCGCGACGCGCGCCCGACGCGGGGCGACGGCGGCCCGATCCGCATCGGCAGCTCCGCAGGTCGCGGGCGGCGTCGAACCGCCCGGAGGCGGGTGCGCCCACCGGCCGCCCGCAGCGGACCGGCCGCCGGTCGCCCCGAGGCGGACCCGCCGCCCAGGGCACCGCCCCGGCGCGCCTCACCGGGTCAAACGAGCGTGGCCCCCGGGACGACTCGCCTCTCCCCGTCCCGGGGGCCACGCCCGGCCCGGGTCAGCGCGGCGTGCCGAAGTCCTGCGTCCAGTACGGCCCGTTGCTGTTGGCGATGCCGACGCCGATCTCGGTGAAGGAGCAGTTCAGGATGTTGGCGCGGTGCCCCGGGCTGTTCATCCAGGCGTCCATCACCGCGGCCGGGGTCTGCTGGTTCCACGCGACGTTCTCGCCGTACGCGCGCCAGGCGTAGCCGGCCCGGTCGAGCCGCTCGCCGACGTCGCTGCCGTCGCTGCCGTCGTGCGTCATCTTCCGGTGGTCGGCCTGGTCCTGGCTGTGCGCCTGGGCCGCCGCCATGAGCTTGTCGTCGATCTTCAGGGCGCCGCACCCGGCCTTGGCCCGCTCCGCGTTGACCAGGTCGACGACCTCCTGCGCCTGCGCGCTCACGCCCGGCGCGGCGGCGACGCGGGGCGTGGCGGGGGCGCTGCTGCGCTGGTTGCTCCGCGACGCGGCGGTGGTCCGGCTGGGCTTCGGGGTCGGCTTGGCGGTGCGGCTCGGCGACGGCGACGGGCTGGCGCTGGTCGGCGAGGCGCTCGGCGAGGGCGACGGCGACGGGCCGGCCGAGGTCGGGTCGGCCGGGTCGGCGGGCGCGGCGACCGGCGCGTCGGCCGCGGCCGGGTCGGTCCGTGGGGCGTCCCCGCCGGGCAGCACGAGGGCGCCGACCCCGAGGCTCACCACCAGGGTGGCCGCCGCGGCGGCGCCACCGATCAGCAGCGGGCGCGGGAGCCGCCGGGCGGGCCGGTGCCGCCCCTCGCCGCTGCCCGCGGCGGTGTCGGCGCGGCGGGCGGCGAGGTCGGCCGGCTGCGCGGCGGCCGGCGTGGCCGCGCCGACGGCCGGGCCGGCGACGACCGGGAGCGCCCGGGTGTGCTCGGCCGCCGGGGCCGGCTGGTCGGCCGGATACCACTGGTCGGAGGCCCGTTCCGGCGCGTGCCACCGATCGCCCGGTGGTTCCGGCGGCTGCCACTGTCCGCTCGGCTGTTCCGGGGAGTGCCACTGTCCGCTCGGCTGTTCCGGGGAGTGCCACTGACCGTTCGGCTGTTCCGGGGACTGCCACTGACCGTTCGGCTGTTCCGGGGAGTGCCACCGGGCGGTGGGCTCGCCCGCCCACGGCCGGTCGGCCGGCGGCGCAGGGGGCTGGTCGGTGTGCCGTTGGTCACTCGGCTGGTCCGGTTCGTCCCCGAACAGGTAGGTCGACCGGGGCGCCGGGCGGTCGGTCAGCCAGGCCGGCTCGTCGGCCGGGGGCTCCTGGCGCCATCGCGCGCCCTCCGGGTCGTTCGGGTCGGTCCAGCCGTACACGCCTGTCGCCTCCATGGGTCGGTTGCGGGCCGGGGTGACCGTACGGGCGCGCCGCAAGCTGCGGCAACGTGGCTAAGAAAGAGTTAAGACGAAAGCGGTTCGCGTGGGGTGAGTTCCGTTGTTCCCGGGCGTACAGTTAACGCGTCCGGACAGAGCGTGTCCGCGCCTTGTGGCAGCCACCGACAAGCGGCCCGGCCGACGTGAAGATGATCTACGGCCTGCGGTAACTTGACGAATGAGGGGTTGTCGGCTCAATATGTAGGTGTCGCCAGTCGCGCCCGGTCGTGCCCAGAATCGCTGGGAATGATAGCCGCGAACGAGTGGGCGCGCGTTGGTCCGGCCTTTCCGGCAGCGCATATCAAGGAGTCAGCATGGCGAAGGCCCTCTACGGCCACGTAGGTGCAGCGCCCGATCGGCGTCTGCTCGACGAGGTCACCCGACTGCGGTCCAGGGTTCAGGCTCTGGAGTTCGAGATCACGCGCCTGCGCGCCGAGAACGATCGGCTTGCGGCGGCTGCGGCGGAGGCGGACGACCTCCTCCGTCTGGCCGAGCCGGCGCTGACCTGATCTCCAGTAGGTCCGACAACTGAATCGCACCACGCAGAAATCGCGCGCCGACACTTATGTGCCGGCGCGCAGCCATGTCCGGGCAATTTCCCCGTACCATTTTCCGATCTTGGATAATTGATCAAGCTCCGCATCGGGTGAGCCGTCCGATCCGTGCCGGGAAACCCGGTACACGGCCTGCCGGCCGGCCGTCGACGCCGGCCCGGGGCGGGTCGCGTGCCCGAGTGCCGGCGAGACCGGGTTAGTCTGCGGGTTCACCAGGTCCGCGCAGCCCACGACGCTCGGCGGCCACCGGACGAGGATCGAGAAGGTGTATCTCAAGAGCCTGACGGTGAAGGGGTTCAAGTCCTTCGCCTCCGCGACGACGCTGAAGCTGGAGCCGGGGATCACCTGCGTGGTCGGCCCGAACGGCTCCGGCAAGTCCAACGTCGTCGACGCCATCGCCTGGGTGCTCGGCGAGCAGGGCGCCAAGGCGCTGCGCGGCGGCAAGATGGAGGACGTCATCTTCGCCGGCACCGCCGGGCGGGCCCCGCTGGGCCGGGCCGAGGTCACCCTCACCATCGACAACACCGACGGCGCGCTGCCCATCGAGTACACCGAGGTCTCCATCACCCGCCGGATGTTCCGCTCCGGCGAGAGCGAGTACGAGATCAACGGCGACTCCTGCCGCCTGCTCGACATCCAGGAGCTGCTGTCGGACTCCGGCATCGGCCGGGAGATGCACATCATCGTCGGCCAGGGCCGCCTCGACGGGATGCTGCACGCCAAGCCGGAGGACCGGCGGGCGTTCATCGAGGAGGCGGCCGGCGTCCTCAAGCACCGCAAGCGCAAGGAGAAGGCGCTGCGGAAGCTCGACGCGATGCAGACCAATCTCAACCGCCTGACCGACCTCACCGCCGAGCTGCGCCGCCAGCTCAAGCCGCTGGGCCGGCAGGCCGAGGTGGCCCGCCGGGCCGCCGCGATCCAGGCCAACCTGCGCGACGCCCGGCTGCGGCTGCTCGCCGACGACCTGCACACCCTGCGCGCCACCCTGGACCGGGAGATCGCCGACGAGAGCGCCGCGCGGGAGCGACGCCAGGAGGTCGAGGCGGAGCACACCGAGGTGCAGGGCCGGCTCGGCGAGCTGGAGGCCGCCCTCGCCGAGGACGCGCCGCTGCTCGCCGCCGCCCAGGACACCTGGTACAAGCTCTCCGCGCTCTCCGAGCGGTTCCGCTCCGTCGAGCAGCTCGCCCGCGAGCGGCTGCGCCACCTCACCGCCACGCCCGACGACGAGCGCCCCGGCCGCGACCCCGACCAGCTGGAGGCCGAGGCGGAGCGGGTCCGCGAGCAGGAGGAGGAGCTGCGCGGCGCGCTCACCGACGACCAGATCCGCCTCGCCGAGGCCGTCGAGCAGCGGCAGGAGCTGGAACGGCAGCTCGCCGCCGCCGAACGGGAGCTGGTCGCCGCCGCGAAGGCGATCGCCGACCGGCGCGAGGGGCTGGCCCGGCTCACCGGCCAGGTCAACTCCGCCCGCGCCCGCACCACCAGCGCGGGGGAGGAGATCGAGCGGCTCGCCGCCGCGCACGCCGACGCCCTCGCCCGCGCCGAGCAGGCGCAGGCCGACCTGGACGCCGTCGCCGAGCAGTCCACCGAGGCCGACCGGGACAACGCCGACCTCGACGACCGGCACGCCGAAGCCGTCGCCGCCCAGGAGCGGGCGCAGGCCGCCGCCCGGTCGCTCGCCGACGCGGAACGGGCCGCCGAGAAGGAAGCCGCCACGCAGAAGGCCCGCGAGGAGGCGCTCGCCATCGGCCTGCGCCGCAAGGACGGCGCGGGGGCGCTGCTGGCCCGCGCCGGCGAGGTGCCCGGCCTGCTCGGCAGCCTCGCCGGGCTGCTCACCGTCGCCCCCGGCCACTCCGCCGCGCTCGCCGCCGCGCTGGGCGGGCTCGCCGACGCGGTCGCGGTCACCGGCGTCGACGAGGCCGTCGAGGCGATGCGGCTGCTCAAGATCTCCGACGCCGGGCGGGCCGGCCTGCTCGTCGGCAGCCCCGCCGGGCCGGGCATGACCGGCGGCGCCGACGCCCTGCGCCCGAAGCTGCCCGCGCACGCCCGCTGGGCCCCCGACCTGGTCGAGTGCTCCGCCGAGCTGCGCCCCGCCGTGCACCGGGCGCTGCGCGACGTGGCCGTCGTCGACGACCTCGCCGCCGCCGCCGAACTGGTCGCCGACAACCCGGAGCTGCGCGCGGTCACCCCCGACGGCGACGTCGTCGGGGCGTACGCGGCGGCCGGCGGGTCGGCGAAGGCGCCCAGCTTCATCGAGGTGCAGGCCGCCGTCGAGGAGGCCCGGGGCAACCGGCTCGCCGCCGAGCGCACCGCCGCCGAGCTGCGCGAGCAACTCGTCGAGGCGCGCGCCGAGGTCGCCGCCGCCAAGGAGGCCGTGCAGCACGCCGCCGCCGCGAAGCGGGAGGCCGAGAGCCACCGCAACGCCGCCGCCCGCCGCCTGGCGGAGCTGGGCGCCGCCGCCCGGTCGGCAAAGGCGGAGACCGACCGGCTCGGCGAGTCCCGCGCCCGCGCCGAGGCGGCCCGGGAACGGGACCTCGTCGCCCTGGCCGAGCTGGAGGAGCGGCTGCGGCTGGCCGAGGCCACCCCGATCGACGCCGAGCCGTCCACGGACGAACGCGACCAGCTCGCCGCGATGGTGCCGCAGGCCCGGCAGAACGAGATGGAGGTCCGGCTCGCCGTGCGTACCGCCGAGGAGCGCGTCTCCTCGATCGCCGGCCGGGCCGACTCGCTGCGCCGGCAGGCCGCCGCCGAGCGGGCCGCGCGGGAACGCGCGGCGGCCCGGCGCGCGGCGCGCGCCCGGGGCGCGAACATCGCCCGCGCGGTGGCCGGCGGCGCCCGCGAGGCGCTGGCCCGGCTCGCCGTGTCGATCGCGCGGGCCGAGGAGCACCGCGACGCCGTGGCGCGCGAGCGGGCCGCCCGCGAGGCCGAGCTGTCCGAGGTACGCGGCGCGGCGAAGCGCCTCGGCGCGGAGCTGGAGCGGCTGACCAGCCAGGTGCACCGGGACGAGGTGGCCCGCGCCGAGCAGCGGCTGCGCATCGAGCAGCTGGAGGCCAAGGCCGCCGAGGACTTCGGCCTCGACGTGGAGACGCTGCTCGCCGAGTACGGCCCGACGCAGCCCGTACCCCCGACCCAGGCCGACGTGGCGGCGGCCGAACGGGACGGGCTGCCCGTGCCCGAGCCGGTCCGCTACGAGCGGCCGGTGCAGGAGAAGCGGGCCGCGAAGGCGGAACGCGAGCTGGCCCTGCTCGGCAAGGTCAACCCCCTGGCGCTGGAGGAGTTCGCCGCGCTGGAGGAGCGCTACAAGTTCCTTTCCGAGCAGTTGGAGGACCTCAAGGCCACCCGCCGGGACCTGCTGACCGTGGTCAAGGACGTCGACGAGCGCATCCTGGAGGTCTTCGCCAGCGCGTTCGCCGACACCGCGCGGGAGTTCGAGCAGGTCTTCACGGTGCTCTTCCCCGGCGGCGAGGGGCGGCTGATCCTCACCGACCCCGAGGACCTGCTCACCACCGGCGTGGAGGTGGAGGCCCGGCCGCCCGGCAAGAAGATCAAGCGGCTGTCGCTGCTCTCCGGCGGCGAGCGGTCGCTGACCGCCGTGGCGATGCTGGTGGCGATCTTCCGGGCCCGGCCCAGCCCGTTCTACATCATGGACGAGGTCGAGGCGGCCCTCGACGACGTCAACCTGGGCAGGTTGATCACGCTGCTGGCACAGTTGCGGGAGAAGAGTCAGCTGATCGTCATCACGCACCAGAAGCGGACGATGGAGATCGCCGACGCCCTCTACGGGGTGACCATGCGCAGCGGGGTCACCCAGGTGATCAGCCAGCGGCTCAACCGGGCCGAGGGTGAGCAGGGGCCGCCCGCCCGCGCCGCCGTCGACGGCGGCGTCGGCCGGGACGGCGACGACGAGCGGCACGGCCGCGGCGAGGAGAAACAGTAGTGGCTCGGGAACGCGCGACGGCGCTCCTGGTGGATCTCGACGGGGTGCTGCGGCGCTGGGACCCGGCGGTCGCCGCCGGCGTGGAACGGGACTACGGCCTCGCCGAGGGGGTGCTCACCGAGATCGCCATGCACTGGGGACGCCTCCAGCCGGTGCTCACCGGCCAGGTCAGCCACGCCGACTGGGTCGACAGCGTCGCCGACGCGCTGGCCGACTCGGCCGGTGGCGAGCAGCGCGCCCGCGCCGCCGTGGAGCAGTGGCAGCGCTACCGGGGCGAGGTCGACTCCGACGTGCTGGCGTTCGTGCGCGAGGTGCGGGCGGCCGGCGTACGGGTCGGGCTCGGCACCAACGGCACCGACCTGCTCGACACCGATCTCGCCGCGCTGGGCCTGACCGACGAGCTGGATGTGGTGGTCAACTCCTCCGTCGTCGGGGTGCACAAGCCGGCGAAGGAATACTTCCAGGCCGCCTGCGCGGCGCTGGACACCCCGCCGGCCCGGGTGCTGTTCGTCGACGACGAGGACTGGGCGATCCGGGGCGCGCGGGCGGCCGGGCTGTCGGCGTACCGGTGGGACGGGCCGTCGGGGCTGCGCTACCTGCGGGCGGCCCTGGCGTACTGAGCGGTCGTCCCGGGGCCGGCCGGCCCGCCGGCCCCGGGACCGTCACTCGCCGGTGACGCCGTCGATGCGCTCCCGGATCAGGTCGGCGTGGCCGTTGTGCCGGGCGTACTCCTCGATCATGTGCAGGTAGACCCAGCGCAGGCTGAACGTGCGCTGCTTGGGGCCGACCTCGGTGAACGTCTCGTCGAGGGAGCGGCCCGCCGCGGCGGCGCGGGCGAGGCCGACCTCCCGGTGGTAGACGGCGAGGTCGGCCTCGGCGTCGGCGGTGCTGACGTCGTGGTCGGCGTCGGGGTTCTCCGGCGTGAAGTACGGGTAGTCGACGTGCTGCCCGGCGAAGCACTCCCGGAACCACCACGCCTCCACCTCGGCCAGGTGCCGCACCAGGCCGAGCAGGCTCAGCCCGGACGGCTCGACGCTGGGCGTGCGCAACTGCTCGGCGGTCAGCCCGGCGCACTTGAGCAGCAGGGTCTGCCGGTGGTAGTCCAGCCAGCCGTCGAGCATGGTGCGCTCGTCGCCGACGAACGGGGCGTCGCTGCGGGTGATCTGCGGTGCTCTCCAGGTCATCCGCCCATCCTGGCGGGTGCCCCCGACAGTGGGCCACCGCATTGCGCGCCCGCCGCCTGCCGCGGGTGTCAGGAAGGGGCCCTTCCTATACAGAAAGCGTTGACAGGGGCCCTTCCTTGCCCCTCAGTCGAGGGCGTCGTTGAAGCGGCGCAGCAGGCGGCCGAAGTCCTCCACGTCCCGTCTCGACCAGCTCTCCACTATGCGCCGGAACATGGCCAGCCGGGTCGCCCGGGCGGCGTCGAACCGGCGCTGCCCCTCCTCGGTCAGGGTGAGCCGCCACGCCCGGCGGTCCTCCGGCTCGGGCTCCCGGCGCACCAGCCCGAGCGCCTCCAGGCCGTTGATCTGCCGGCTGAGCGTCCCCTTGCTGATCCCGAGCCGGGCCGACAGGTCGGTCAGCCGGGTCGCGTCCGACCGGCGCAGCCACAGCAGCAGCCCGTACGCGTTCTGGTCCAGGTCGGGGTGCACCTCGCGGGCGACCTCGAAGGAGAGCGAGCGGCCCCGGCGCAGCAGCGCGGTCAACTCGTGCTCGACGAACCGCAGGATCTCCGGGGAATGATCGTCCACGCCGCAAGGGTACGGGCGCGCCGGGCTCAGCCCTCGGAGGCGAGCCGCCTTCGGAACACCGTTCGCAGGTGCCCGTCGCCGGTGGTGCCCTCGATGGTCACGTCGGCGGTGCGCCCGGTGTGGGCGAGGGTGGCCACCGCGTTGCCGAAGTACGGGCCGGCCAGCTTGCGCCAGCGCACGCTCGGGCGGCGTACCCCGGCGCAGCGGGCCAGCGCGCGGGTGGCCCCGGCCGGCCCCGGCGACCAGCCCAGCCGCATCAGCGGGCGCATCGCCGCCGGCACCTGGTTGTGGATCGGCGAGCAGGTGAGCTGGTGCACGGGGGTGTGCACCGCCGGGTCGGGGAAACGGGCCCGGGCCACGTACGAGTGGTGCACGTCGCCCGACAGCACGCTGATCGACGCCGGCGGCGGGTACGCCGGCCCCGCGCCGACCCGGTCGCCGGTGTGCCCGGCCGGGCCGCTGCCCAGCCGGGCGAAGAGCGCGCCGAGGGCGTCGAAGGAGCGGCGGAACGCCGCCCAGTGCTCCAGGTCGAGCGCCCGGCGCAGCCGCTCGGCGAACCCGGCCACCCAGCGGTGCCGGGAGTCGGCGAGCTTCTCGTTCCACGCCTCCACGTGGTGGATGCCCGGCGGCAGCAGCCAGGGCAGCGACGCGCCGACGACGAGGTGGTCGTAGACGCCGTGCGCCCGGTCGAGGAACCAGGACCACTCGCCGGGCGGCAGCATCGCCCGGTTGCCCCGCTCCAGCACCCGGCTGCACCGGTTGTCGAGCATCACCAGCCGCGTGCGCCCCAGGTCCAGGGCGTAGCTCCACTGGTACTGCACCGCGCGCCAGCGTTCGGTGTCGTGCGCCTCGTCGGCCTCCCTGTCGACCCGGGCGCCGAACTCGCGCAGCACCTCGGTGGCGTCCGACGCGGCGGCGGTGACCTTCCGGTAGACGGGGTCGGCGGCGATCTCGTCGGGGTCGAGGTTGCCCAGGTGCTGGTAGACCCAGTAGGAGGCCAGGCCGCTGCCGATCCGCTCGGCCCACCAGGGCTGGGCGCGCATGTCGTCGCGCCACGACGCGGAGGTGTTCCAGTCGTCGATCACCTCGTGGTCGTCGAAGATCATCACGCTGGGCACGGTCGAGAACAGCCAGCGGATCTCCGGGTCGCGCCACGACTCCAGGTAGAGCTTGGTGTATTCGTCGAAGCTGACCACCTGCGTCGCCGGGGCGCCCTCCGGCCGCCTGCGCCGCCGCTTGAGCAGCCGCCGCACCGTCGGCGAGGTCTCGTCGGCGTAGACCTGGTCGCCGAGCAGCACCAGCAGGTCGGGCTGGGCGTCGGCCCGGCCCGGGTCGGCCATCAACCGCCGGGCGTACGCGTCGAGCGCGTCCGGGGGCAGCTTGCGGGCGGTCGAGTGCTGGGTGGTCTCCCGGCAGGAGCCGAAGACCAGGCGCACCGGCTGGTCCCGGTCGTCGGCGGCGCGGGTGCGGATCACGCTGGGCGGGAAGGCGGACCGGGGCACCGGCCAGGCGAGCTCGTCGTCGACCAGCACCTCGTACGTCGTGGCGCTGTCCGGGGTGAGCCCCTCGACGACGACGAGCGCGTAGTGGTGGTCGTACGCGGAGAAGGTGGTCGCGGTCCCCTCGGCGCCGTCGGCCGTGCGGACCCGGACCGTCGCGGGCGCGCTGGTCTCCACCCAGACGGTGGCCCGCGTGCCGACGACCCGGCGCAGCAGCGGGCCGATGAGCAGGCGGGGAGCCGGCATGGGGAACCTCCAGGGGACGAGACGATCTCATCATTTCTACCCGGTCGGCCGTCGCGCCACCCCTGGCCGCCGCGAGCGTACCCGCAGCTCGCACCCCCGTCGGTAGCGGTGGCTGGGACGTCGTCGCCGGCATCTGACAGGATTTCGGCATGACGGAATACCTCCTCATCGCGCTCGCCCTGCTCGGCGTGCTGATCCTCGGCGGCCTCGGGCTGGTGGTGCCGCGGCTGCGCCGGCGCCCGCAACCGCCGCTGCCGGAGACGGAGGTGGACACCCGGGCCGGGCAGGACCTCGCCGGGCCGCCCGTCGAGGCGCCGGAGGCGGACCTCGCCACGGGGATCCTGGTCGAGCCCCCGCCCGTGGTGGAGGCGCCGCCCGCCGTCGAGGTGCCCGAGCCGACCGCCGGCCGGCTGGTCCGGCTGCGGTCCCGGCTGTCCCGCTCGCAGAACGCCTTCGGCAAGGGCCTGCTCGGCCTGCTCAGCCGGGACCGGCTCGACGAGGACACCTGGGAGGAGATCGAGGACAGCCTGATCACCGCCGACGTCGGCATCGACTCGACCCGGGAGATCGTCGACCGGCTGCGGGAGCGGACCCGGGTGCTGGGCACCCGCACCGTCGACGAGCTGCGCGCCCTGCTCGCCGCCGAGCTGGTCAACGCCCTCGACCCGGCCCTGGACCGGTCGCTGCGCACCGCGCCGTCCGACGGGGTGCCGGCGGTGGTGCTGGTCGTCGGCGTCAACGGGGCCGGCAAGACCACCACCTGCGGCAAGATCGCCCGGGTGTTGGTCGCCGACGGCCGCAGCGTGCTGCTCGGCGCGGCCGACACGTTCCGCGCCGCCGCCGCCGACCAGCTGGAGACGTGGGGCGGCCGGGTCGGCGCGGAGACCGTCCGCGGCCCGGAGGCCGCCGACCCGGCCAGCGTGGCGTTCGACGCGGTGAAGCGCGGCATCGACACCGGCGTCGACACGGTGCTGATCGACACCGCCGGCCGGTTGCAGAACAAGGTCGGCCTCATGGACGAGTTGGGCAAGGTCAAGCGGGTCGTGGAGAAGCACGGGCCGATCGACGAGACCCTGCTGGTGCTCGACGCCACCACCGGCCAGAACGGCCTGGAGCAGGCCCGGGTCTTCACCGAGGTGGTCAACGTGACCGGTGTGGTGCTGACCAAGCTCGACGGCACCGCCAAGGGCGGCATCGTGATCGCCGTGCAGCGCAAGCTCGGCATCCCCGTCAAGCTGGTCGGGCTCGGCGAGGGCAAGGACGACCTCGCCCCGTTCGACCCGGCGCAGTTCGTCGATGCGCTGCTCGGCACCGAGCCGCTCGCCCGCGACGCGTAACCTCGCAGTGACCAGTGACGATCGCGCCTACGCCGGGTGGCGCGAGGACCGCCACCCCGCGCCGGGCCTCGGGAGACCGTACGTGACTTCGCAGGAGATCCCGCTGCACGGCGGGAACGTCAGCACCGTCGTCCGGGTCGGCGACACCGTCCGGCGCAACGCCGGCCCGTGGACGCCGTCCGTGCACGCCCTGCTGCGCCACCTGGAGTACGTCGGGTTCACCGGCGCGCCCCGGGCGCTCGGCATGGACGAGCGCAACCGGGAGGTCCTGTCGTACCTGGAGGGGGAGTGCGGGGAATACCCGCTGGCCCCGCACTGGGTCACCGACGAGGCGCTGGTGACGGTCGCCACCATGCTGCGGATGTTCCACGACGCCCAGTACGGTTTCGCCCCGCCGCCCGGGGCGGTGTGGCGCTCGTTCGGCCCGCCGCCGCCGGACACCGAGGTGATCTGCCACCACGACGCCGCCCCGCACAACGTGATCTGGCGGCCGGACGGCACGCTCGGGCTGATCGACTTCGACCTCGCCTCGCCGGGCGCGCGGATCTACGACGTGGCGTACGCGGCGTGGACCTGGGTGCCGATCTTCTCCGACCGGGACTCGATCACCCTCGGCTGGCGGCACCCGGACCGGCCGCGCCGGCTGCGGCTGTTCGCCGACGCGTACGGGCTGATCCCGCGCGACCGGCACCGGCTGGTGCGCACGATCCGCAAGCGCGTCGTGGACCACGTGGAGGGGATCCGCCGGATGGCCGCCGCGGGTGAGCCGGCGTTCGTCCGGATCGTGCACAAGGGTCACCTCCGTCGCCCGATGCGCGACCTGCGCCTGTTGGACTACGAACGGCACGCGTTGGAGTACGCGCTGCGGTGAGCCCCGCCCCGTCCGGCGGTGGTGAGGTTTTCTTCACACGTCCGAAACACAGCGTCACGGGCTGGAAATCGCGTGGTGACGCTGAAGGAAACAGGAGGCGACCAAGCTTCCGCGCAACCGGCGTACGGGCGACGCTGCCCCGGAAGCCGCGAAGGAGGGAACTTCACCTTTAGGAGGCCAGCGTGCCTGAAGCACCGACGATCGACGGCGGCAACACCGTTTGGCTGCTGGTTTCGACCGCGCTCGTGCTGCTCATGACGCCCGGACTGGCGCTGTTCTACGGCGGGCTCAACCGGGCCAAGGGCGTGCTCAACATGATGATGATGAGCTTCTCCGCCATTGGGCTCATCTCTGTTCTGTGGTGGTTCTACGGTTTCAGCGTCGCCTTCGGGACCGACGTGAACGGCTTCTGGGGCGACCCGGGGGCGTACCTCGGCACCAAGACCTTCCTGGCCGAGACCGACCTGTGGGGCGCCACGGCGGAGAACCCCAGCGGCATCGGGGTCCCGCTCTACGTGTTCATGGCGTTCCAGATGGTCTTCGCGGTGATCACCGTCGCGCTGATCAGCGGCGCGATCTCCGACCGGGCCAAGTTCGGCGGCTGGCTGCTGTTCGCCTTCGGGTGGGCCACGCTGGTCTACTTCCCGGTCGCCCACTGGGTGTGGGGCGGCGGCATCATCGGCGGTGACATCCACGCGCTGGACTTCGCCGGTGGCACCGCCGTGCACATCAACGCCGGTGCGGCGGCCCTGGCCGTGGCGCTGGTGCTCGGCAAGCGGCTCGGCTGGCCCCGCGAGGGCATGAAGCCGCACAACATCCCGCTGGTCGCGCTCGGCGCGGGCCTGCTCTGGTTCGGCTGGTTCGGGTTCAACGCCGGCTCGGAGCTGACCGTCGACTCGGTCGCCGGCCTCGCCTTCATCAACACCCAGCTCGCCACCGCCGCGGCGGTGCTCGGCTGGCTCGCGGTGGAGTGGATCAAGGACAAGAAGCCGACCATGGTCGGTGCGTCCTCCGGCGCGGTCGCCGGTCTGGTCGCCATCACCCCGGCCTGTGGCTTCATCGCCCCGTGGGCCGCGGTCCTGCTCGGCATCGTCGCCGGTGCGGTCTGCGCGCTCGCCATCGCCCTGAAGTACAAGCTCGGCTACGACGACTCCCTCGACGTGGTCGGCGTGCACTTCGTCGGTGGCTGGATCGGCTCGCTCTGGCTCGGCCTGTTCGCCACCAACTCGGTCAACTCCGCGATCACCGACGTGGTCGGCGCCTCCGACGGCCTGTTCTACGGCGGCGGGGTCACCCAGCTCGGCCGCCAGGCCATCGCCGGCCTGATCGTGACGGTCTGGTCCTTCGGGATCGCCTGGCTGCTCGCCTTCGCGATCGAGAAGACGATCGGCTTCCGCCTCAAGCCCGAGGCCGAGGTCGAGGGCATCGACCTCGCCGAGCACGCCGAGAGCGGTTACGACCTCTCCGTGGCCGGTGGCAGCGGCGGCGGCAGCGCGTTCGCGCTCGCCGGGATCGGGACGCCGGCGGGCGCCGCCGGCACCAAGCCGGCCTCGGACGAGTCCGAGCCGGTCAGCGAGAAGGTCGCCGGTTAACGTTCCTGGGATGGAGGGGTTGGACATGAAGCTGGTGACCGCGGTCATCAAGCCGTACCAGCTGGACGCGGTGAAGGAGGCCCTGCACGCCCTCGGCGTGGCCGGGCTGACCGTCAGCGAGGTCCAGGGCTACGGCCGGCAGAAGGGGCACACCGAGGTCTACCGGGGTGCCGAGTACACGGTCGAGTTCCTGCCGAAGATCCGGGTCGAGGTGCTCACCGACGAGATCGACGTCGAGAAGATCGTCGACGCGATCGTGGGTGCCGCCCGGACCGGCAAGATCGGCGACGGCAAGGTGTGGGTGACCGGCGTCGAGGACGTCGTGCGGGTCCGCACCGGCGAACGCGGCCTGGACGCCCTCTAGGCCGGCACGACCAGATGACCTCGTTGATCAAGGGGAACGCGTCGGGCAACGCCGGCGACGGCGACGGCGACGCGAACCTCTTGATCAACGAGGTCGTCGGCGTACCCGGGGGGATCGGGGAGGCGGCGCGCAGGGCGCGGGCCGCCGCGTTCGAGCGGTGGCTGGTGCCGCTGCTGCCGGACCGGCCCGGCGTCGCGCTGGTCGCCGTGGGCGGGCTCGGGCGGCGGCAGTGCGCCCCGTACGGCGACCTCGACCTGGTGCTCGTGCACGCCGGGGTGCCCGGCATGGACGAGCTGGCCCCCCAGCTGTGGTATCCGATCTGGGACGCCGGCCTGCGGCTCGACCACTCGGTGCGGACCCTGGCCGAGGCCCTGTCCGTGGCCCAGGACGACGTGAAGGTCGCCCTCGGCCTGCTCGACGCCCGGTACGTCGCCGGCGACCGGGAACTCGCCGACACCCTGGCCCGCACCGCCGCCGACCACTGGCGGCGCACCGCCGTCCGGCAGCTCCCCGCCCTGCGGGAGATCACCGAGGCCCGCTGGCAGGCCCACGGCGAGCTGGCCTTCCTGCTCGAAGGCGACCTCAAGGAGGCGGCCGGCGGGCTGCGCGACGTGGGCATCCTGCGCGCCATCGCCACCGCCGGCATCACCGATGCGCTGCGCCCCGCCGTCCGGGCCGCCCACCTGCGCCTGCTCGACACCCGCGACGCCCTGCACGAGCAGGCCGGCCGCCGCGTCGACCGGCTGGTCGCCCAGGAACGCGACGGCGTCGCCGCCCGGCTGGGCCTGCGTCAGCCGGCGGGCGACGCCGCCTCCGGGGCCGTGGCCCCGCACGACGGCGACGTGCTGCTGCGCCGCGTCGCCGGGGACGCCCGCACCGTCAGCCACGCCCTCGACGACGCCTGGCGGGCCGCCGACCGGCTGCGTTCCCGCCGCCGGGGGTCCGACCCCCGCCCGGTGCGCCGCCCGGTCGCCCGGGACGTCGTCGAGCACGACGGTGAACTGGTGCTGGCCCGCACCGCCATCGGCGCGCGCCCTGACCCGAGCCTGTCCCTGCGGATGGCCGCCGCCGCGGCCACCACGCGGCTGCCCATCGCCCGCGCCACCTGCGAGTGGCTGGCCGCCTACTGCCCGCCGCTGCCGTCGCCCTGGCCGCCGGACGCCCGCGCCGCCCTCATCACCCTGCTCGGCGCGGGGCCCGGCCTCGTCCCCGCCTGGGAGACCTGCGACCGGTACGGGCTGATCGACGGCTGGCTGCCCGAGTGGACCCGGCTGCGCAGCCTGCCCCAGCACAACCCCGTGCACCGCTACACCCTCGACCGGCACCTGGTGCAGACCGCGTACGAGGCGAGCCGGCACACCCGCGACGTGGACCGGCCGGACCTGCTGCTGCTCGGCGCGTTCCTGCACGACATCGGCAAGGGGCTGCCCGGGGACCACAGCACCGCCGGCGCGCCGCTGGCCGAGGCCGTGGCGGCCCGGATCGGCCTGCCCGGGCCGGAGGTGGCGCTCATCGGCACGCTGGTCCGGCTGCACCTGCTCCTGCCCGACGTGGCCACCCGCCGTGACCTGTCCGACCCGGTGACCATCGCCCGGGTCGCCGAGGCCGTCGGCGACGGCACCACCCTCGACCTGCTGCACGCCCTGGTCCGCGCCGACGCGGCGGCCACCGGCCCGGCCGCCTGGTCGGACTGGAAGGGCCGCCTCGTCGCCGAACTCGTCGCCCGGGTCCGCACCGCGCTGGACACCGGCGTGCTGCCCGCCCCGCCCGCCCCCGACCCGGCGCTGCTCGACGGGCCGCTGCCGGTCGTA
Organism: Micromonospora sp. NBRC 110038; assembly: GCF_020884815.1. Classification (NCBI taxonomy): domain Bacteria; kingdom Bacillati; phylum Actinomycetota; class Actinomycetes; order Micromonosporales; family Micromonosporaceae; genus Micromonospora; species Micromonospora sp. NBRC 110038. The sequence continues at coordinate 739,609 of NZ_BBOL01000001.1, forward strand.
CACCTGACGGGGGACCGGGTGGCGGTGGCCGCGGCGGACCGGCGCGGCCTGCTCGCGACGGTGGCCGGGTGCCTGGCCCTGCACCGGCTGGAGGTGCTCTCCGCCGACGCCTCCACCGTCGACGGCCGGGCCCTGGTGGAGTGCCGGGTGCAGCCCCGCTACGGCCTGCCGCCCGACCCGATCGCCCTCGGCGGCGACCTGCGCCGGGCGGTCGCCGGGGACGTCTCGGTCACCCAGCGGCTGCGCGGCCGGGCGCTCGCCGCGCGCGGCTCCGGCGCGGCCCCCCGGGTCGTGTGGCACCGGGACGCAGCCACCGACGCGGTGCTGCTGGAGCTGCGCGCCGCCGACGCGGCCGGCCTGCTCTACCGGGTGACCTGCGCCCTCGACGAGGCCGGCGCGCAGGTGCGCGCGGCCCGGATCTCCACCCTCGGTGGGGACGTGGTGGACGCGTTCTACCTGGTGGGCGGCTGGCCGGCGGACGACGAGCGGGCCCGTCTGGAGGCCGCGGTCCTCGCCGCCGTGTGAGGAGGGGCCCCTTGTTGACGCTTTCGGTATTGGAAGGGCCCCTGTTGACCACCGCCGCCGGGAGCACGGGTGCCGGGCGGGCCGGAGCGCGGGTGCGGCCGGCGGGCTACCCTAGCCATGGCCGGACACCTGCGCCCGGTCGCGTTGTGCCCGCCGAAACACTGACAAACGGGATGTTCGCGTGTTTGACACCTTGAGTGACCGCCTCTCCGGGATCTTCACCAAGCTCCGCGGCAAGGGCCGGCTCACGGACGCCGACATCGACGCCACGGCGCGCGAGATCCGCCTGGCGCTGCTGGAGGCCGACGTCGCCCTGCCGGTGGTCAAGGGCTTCATCGCGAACGTCAAGGAGCGGGCGCGCGGCGCGGAGGTCTCCCAGGCGCTCAACCCGGCCCAGCAGATCGTCAAGATCGTCAACGAGGAGCTGATCAACGTCCTCGGCGGCGAGGGACGGCGACTCCAGTTCGCCAAGCAGCCGCCGACGGTGATCATGCTCGCCGGCCTCCAGGGCTCCGGCAAGACCACCCTGGCCGGCAAGCTGGCCCGCTGGCTCAAGGCCCAGGGCCACCAGCCGCTGCTGGTCGCCGCCGACCTCCAGCGCCCCAACGCCGTCGGGCAGCTCCAGGTGCTCGGCGGCCGGGCCGGCGTCGAGGTGTACGCCCCGGAGCCCGGCAACGGCACCGGCGACCCCGTGCAGGTGGCCCGCGCCTCGATCGAGCACGCGAAGCGGGCCGCCCGGGACATCGTCATCGTCGACACCGCCGGCCGGCTCGGCATCGACGCCGAGATGATGCGGCAGGCCGCCGACATCCGCGACGCGGTCGACCCCGACGAGGTCATCTTCGTCATCGACGCGATGGTCGGTCAGGACGCCGTCCGCACCGCCGAGGCGTTCCGCGACGGCGTCGGCATCACCGGCGTGGTGCTGTCGAAGCTCGACGGCGACGCCCGGGGCGGCGCCGCGCTGTCGGTGCGCGAGGTGACCGGGCAGCCGATCCTGTTCGCCTCCACCGGCGAGAAGCTGGAGGACTTCGACGTCTTCCACCCCGACCGGATGGCCAGCCGGATCCTCGGCATGGGCGACGTCCTCACTCTGATCGAGCAGGCCGAGGCGGCCTTCGACTCCGATCAGAAGGAGAAGATGACCGCCAAGCTGATGGGCGGCGAGCAGTTCACCCTGGAGGACTTCCTCGACCAGCTCATCGCGGTGCGCCGGATGGGCCCGATCGCCAACGTGCTGGCCATGATGCCCGGCATGGGGCAGATGAAGGACCAGCTCGCCGAGCTGGACGACAAGCACTTCGACCGGGTCACCGCGATCATCCGGTCGATGACCCCGGCCGAGCGGACCAACCCGAAGATCATCAACGGCTCGCGTCGGGCCCGCATCGCCAACGGCTCCGGCGTCACCGTGATGGACGTCAACCAGCTGCTCAACCGCTTCGCCGACGCGCAGAAGATGATGAAGCAGATGGGCGGCATGATGGGCCTGCCCGGCGGCGGCCGGCGCAAGGCGACCAAGTCGCCGAAGAACAAGCGCAAGGGCACCAAGGGCGGCAACCGGCCGCGTACCGGGGCGGGCGCGGGCATGCCGGGCGGCTTCCCGGGCGGCATGCCCCAGCTCCCGCCGGGCCTGGACCCGGGCGACCTGGCCGGCGGCCAGGGCCTGCCCCCGGGCTTCAAGCTCCCGAAGATCGACTTCAACAAGCTCGGCAAGGGCGACAACCGGCCCCGCTGACGCGTGTCGGTGACGGTGGGCGACGGCTTCGACGCTTAGGGTGGTCGTCGCCCCCTGGGAGGAGATGTCATGACCGCAGCGCCCATCCTGCCCGAACGGCACGAGTGGACGGTCGACGACCTCGGCGACCTGCCGAAGGACCTTCCGTACGAACTGATCAACGGAAGGTTGATCGTGCCGTCACCGACTGCCCTGCACCAAGAGCTGTGCGTGGAGCTGCTGCTCACGCTTCGAGTCAACTGCCCGCCGGAGTACCTGGTGAGCTTCGACCTGTCGATGCGGGTCGACCGTCGCAACGAGCCGCGCCCCGACGTCGTCGTCATCCGCCGCCGGCACGCCGACCGCTCGCCCGTCCCCGTCGAGGACGCGCTGCTCGCCGTGGAGGTCGTCTCGCCGACCTCCACCTTCCGCGACATGTACGACAAGGCGAAGGTCTACGCGCACGCCGGGGTCCGGTCGTACTGGGTGGTGGACCCGCTCCAGGAGCGCGTCACGCTGACCGAGTACACGCTCGCCGCCGGTGGCCGCGAGTACGAGCAGGTCACCCACACCGAGGACCTCTTCGTCACGGAGCTGCCGTGGAAGGTCTCCGTCGACCTGCCGGCCCTGACCGTCCGTCGGGACGGGCTGCTCGCCACGGACGGGGAGTGATCCGGTAGGACTGTGCGCATGGCTCTGCATGTGCGCGGTGTGCTCCTGCCCGACGACGAGGTCCGGGACCTGTGGCTGGTCGGCGACCGGGTCACCTTCGACCCGGTGCCCGGCGCGGAGACGGTCGTCGACGGCGGTTTCGTGCTCCCCGGGCTGACCGACGCCCACTGTCACCTCGGCATCGCCCGGGGCGGCGCCCCAATCACCTCCCTCGACCAGGCCCGCGCGGCGGCCCACGTCGACGTCGACGCCGGGGTCCTCGCCATCCGGGACGCGGGCTCGCCGTACCCGTACCCCGAGCTCGACGACGACCCGGGGCTGCCGCGACTGGCCCGCGCGGGCCGGCACGTCGCCCCGCCGCGCCGCTACCTGCGCGACATCGGGGTCGAGGTCGACGCGCCGCAGGTGGCCGCCACCGTCGCCGCACAGGCCGCCGCCGGCAACGGCTGGGTCAAGCTGGTCGGCGACTGGATCGACCGGGGCGCCGGCGACCTCGCGCCGGCCTGGGACGCCGACACGATGACCGCCGCCGTCGCCGCCGCGCACGCCGCCGGGGCCCGGGCGGCGGTGCACACGTTCTCCGAGGCGGGCGTCGAGATCATGGTGCGGGCCGGGGTGGACTCCGTCGAGCACGGCACCGGGCTGAGCCTCGACCTCATCGACCTGATGGCCCGGCAGGGCACCGCCCTGGTCCCCACGATGATCAACATCCGGACCTTCGGCGGGATCGCCGAGCAGGCCCGCGCGAAGTTCCCCGGGTACGCCGACCACATGCTCGCCCTGCGCGACCGCTTCCCCGAGGTGGTCCGGTCGGCGTACGAGGCGGGGGTGCCGATCTACGTCGGCACGGACGCGGGCGGCGGCATCGACCACGGGCTGGCCGCCGAGGAGATGCTGCTGCTGCACTCGCAGGCCGGCATGCCGGCGGTGGACGTCCTCGCCGCCGCCTCCTGGCGGGCCCGGGAGTGGCTCGGCTTCCCCGGCCTGGTCGAGGGCGGCCTCGCCGACCTCACGGTCTATCCGACCGACCCCCGCCGCGACCTGAGCGTGGTGCGCACCCCGAGCCGCATCGTCCTGCGCGGCCGGGTCCTGCGCTGACTGTGAGGCTGGCCGCGCGGCGGCGGGGGTCAGGGGAGCGGGGCGAAGAGGCGGGTGGCCAGGGTGGCGAGGGCGTCGGCGGTCTGCTCGACGGGGGAGCGGGGCAGCACGATGTGGCTGACCACCAGCCGGACGACGGTGTCGGCGGCGAACGCCAGCGCGGCCGGGTCGGCGGCGGGCAGGTGGCCGGCGGCCCACTCCAGCAGCACGGCGGTCGACTCGGTGAGCACCAGCTCGGCGCGCGTCGTCAGGTAGGGCAGCAGCTCGTCCGACCCGCCCCGGGCGCTGGTCAGGATCGCCTTGATCAGCGGGTTGTCGGCCGCCGCCGCGAGGGTGTGCGCGATCGCCGCGTACGCCGCCGCCCGCAGGTCGTCGCCGTGCTCGTCGAGGCGGGCCCGCACGTCGGTGACGAACCGGTCCACCTCGCGCCGGGCCAGCGCCTCGGCCAGCCCCGCCTTGGTGCCGAACTCGTTGTAGACCGTCTGCCGGCTCACCCCGGCCGCCGCGGCGACCCCGCCCATCCGCACGCCGTCCCAGCCCCCGGCGATCGTCTGCGTCCGGGCGGCGTCGACGATGCTGTCCCGCAGCCGCTGCCGGGCGGCGTCCCTCACTTCACCCATGGTGGTCGAAGTCTACGGCCGGCTTGGTGGTGTCGTGGCCCGCGCGGCCGACCGTCCCTACCGTCCGTCACGCTCTCCTGGCCGCACATGACGTCCTGCGCCCTTTGCTCTGCACCCACCGACGCAACACCCTGTCCCGACAGGCTGAAAGCAGAATGCGGCGGGGGAGGTGCGCGAGGTCGTCCTGCGCTGCGTAGACCGTTGCGTATGTGGGTGCAGAGCAAAGGGTGCACTGATCGGTGGTGGACACCGGGGCGTACGACGAGGCGGTGCTGCCGGTGGGTGGGACTGTGCCGCGTCACGGGCCACGAACGAGCCCTGTCGTGCCGGGTGACGATCCAGTCCCAGCGGGACGGCGCGGGGCGGTAGCGCGCCCGATGACGGCGTCGCGGGGCGGGGCGCATAGGATGTGCGGTCATGGCACGCGTGCTCACTCCCCGTGCGGAGGACTTTCCCCGCTGGTACCAGGACCTGATCGCCAAGGCGAAGCTGGCCGACAACGGCCCGGTCCGGGGGACCATGGTCATCCGACCGGCCGGCTACGCCATCTGGGAGCGGATGCAGGCCGAGATGGACGCCCGGATCAAGGCGGCCGGCGCGGAGAACGCGTACTTCCCGCTGTTCATCCCGGAGAGCTACCTCAAGCGCGAGGCCGAGCACGTCGAGGGCTTCTCGCCGGAGCTGGCGGTGGTCACCCACGGCGGCGGCAAGCAGCTCGCCGAGCCGGTGGTGGTGCGCCCCACCAGCGAGACGGTGATCGGCGAGTTCATGGCCAAGTGGATCGACTCCTACCGGGACCTGCCGCTGCTGCTCAACCAATGGGCGAACGTGGTCCGCTGGGAGCTTCGCCCGCGCATCTTCCTGCGCACCAGCGAGTTCCTCTGGCAGGAGGGGCACACCGCCCACGCCACCCGGGAAGACGCCCGCGCGTACGCCCGCAAGATCCTGCACGAGGCGTACGAGGACCTGATGGTCAACGTGCTCGGCATCCCGGTCGTGGTGGGCCTCAAGACCGCCCGGGAGCGCTTCGCCGGGGCCACCGCCACGTACACGTGCGAGGGCATGATGGGCGACGGCAAGGCCCTCCAGCTCGGCACGAGCCACGAGCTGGGGCAGAACTTCGCCAAGGCGTTCGACATCAGCTACTCCTCGGCCGAGGGCGGCCGGGAGCACGCGTGGACGACGTCCTGGGGCACCTCCACCCGGATGCTCGGCGGCCTGATCATGGCCCACGGCGACGACAACGGCCTGCGGGTCCCGCCGAAGCTGGCGCCCGTGCAGGCGTACGTGATGATCGTCAAGGACGGCGAGGGCGTCGGCGAGGCGGCGGCCAAGCTGCGCGACGGCCTGCGCGACGCCGGGGTCCGGGTCGCGCTCGACGACCGCACGGACACCGCGTTCGGCCGCCGGGCCGTCGACGCCGAGCTGCGCGGCTATCCGGTACGCGTCGAGGTCGGCCCCCGCGACCTGGCCGCCGGCAACGCGGTCGTGGTCCGGCGCACGGACGGCTCGAAGTCCCCGACCCCGGTCGCCGACGTGGTCGGCGCGGTGCTGGCCGCCCTGGAGGCCGACCAGCGCGCCCTGCACGACCAGGCCCTGGCCCACCGCCAGTCCCGCACCGTGGAGGTGGCCACGCTCGCCGAGGCGATCGAGGCGGCCGCCACCGGCTGGGCCCGCGTGCCGTGGTCGGCGGTCGGCGTGGCCGGCGAGGCCGAGGCGAACGGCCAGGGCGTGACGGTGCGCTGCCTGCTGCGCGCCGACGGCTCCGTCCCGGACTCGGAGGACGAGCCGGACCTGGTCGCGATCCTGGCCCGCGCCTACTGACCCACCGCTTCCGCCGAGGGGCGGCCGGCACCCGCCGGCCGCCCCTCGGCGCGTCCCGGGCCGGCGGGCCGGCGTCACCCGGGCGCGGGGGCGCGCGTTGGTCCGGTCGGGATGCCGACTCGTCGAGCGGGCCACGAGGCGACGGATCGGTCGCTATCATCGGGCAGGCGAGTGGCGGTCGACGATGGACGGTCACCCCGGCACAGGTTCGGTTGCCAGCTGCTCGACGAGGCGGGCGACGCACCGCCTCGTGCTCCGAGGCACGCTGGTGATGGAGTTTTGCCGATGAGCGGTAGCCGCGGGCCGGGGGCCCTGCGCCGGTGGCTTCCCCTGGCCACGCTCACCGGCGCGCTCTCCGGCCTGGCCGCCGCCGCGTTCGCCGAGCTGCTGCACCTCGGCAACGAGCTGCTGCTGCGCGGCATCGGCGGGCACGAGGTGCCGGGCCTGGCCGGCGAGGGCGGCCCGGCCGAGGCGGGCGGTTTCCCGACCCCGCTGCTCATCCCCCTGCTCGTCGCCGCCGGCGCGTTCGTCGCCACCGCCCTCGTCGTCTGGGTCGCGCCCGAGACCAGCGGGCACGGCACGGACGCGGCGATCCACGCCGCCCACCACGACCCGACCGGCATGCGGGCCCGGGTGCCGGCGGTCAAGATGCTCGCCTCCGCGGTGCTGATCGGCTCCGGCGGCTCGGGCGGCAGCGAGGGGCCCACCGCGCAGATCACCGCCGCCCTGGCGTCGGTCGTGGCCCGGCGGTCCCGGCTGACCTACGAGCAGGCCCGCATCACGGTGGCGATGGGCCTCGCGGCCGGGGTGGGCGCCATCTTCCGGTCCCCGCTGGGCGGGGCGCTGCTCGGGGCGGAGCTGCTCTACCGGGCCGACGTCGCGGCCGGCGTGGTCGTGCCGGCGCTGCTCGCCTCGGCGGTGTCCTTCCTGGTGTTCGGCCTGTTCCACGGCTTCGAGCCGATCTTCGGCACGGTCGCCGGCACGGGGTGGGACCATCCGGCCCAGTGGCTGGTCGTCCCGCTGCTGGGCCTGCTCGCCGGCCTGCTCGGCCGGCTCTACGCCTGGGCGTTCTACGCGACGGCCGGCTTCTTCTCCTCGGCCCGGATGCGGCGGCTGCCCCGCGTGCTGCGGCCCACCCTCGCAGGGCTGGTGGTCGGGGCGATCGGGCTGGCCGTGCCGGGCGTCCTGGGCACCGGCTACGGCACCGCCCAGCGCGCCTTCGACGCCGAGGCGATGCTGTCGACCTCCGTGTGGGTGCTGCTGGCGATCCCGCTCGTCAAGATCGTGTCCACCTCGCTGTCGGTCGGCTCCGGCGGCTCCGGCGGCATCTTCGGCCCAGGGCTGGTGATCGGCGCGACCGCCGGGGCGGCGGTGTGGCGGCTGCTGGAACCGCTCGGGCTCGCCCCCGGTTCCCCGGCCCCGTACGTGATCATCGGGATGGCGGCGTGCCTCGGCTCCATCGCCCACGCGCCGCTCGCGCTGGTCGTGATGGCGGCCGAGACCACCGGCAACCTGAGCCTGCTCTTCCCGGCCATGCTGGCCACCGGCATCGCCTGCCTGGTCGTCGGCGACCGGACCCTCTACCGCAGCCAGCTGCGGGACCGCTCGGAGGACCCACCGGCCCCCGGCAGCGCGCTGCGCGGACCCGCCGTGGTCGGGCCGCGGGCGCCGGCCTCCGGGCCACCCGCCGGCCGGGCCCCGGCACCGTCCGGGCGACGCCCGCCGCGCCGCGCGGCCGGCCGGCCCCGCGAGCGCCAGCCCGCCGGGACGGCCCGCGTGCCGCGCCGCTGGACGGCCCGGCGCTACCCGCCGCCCGACCCCGCCGACCGGGCCGGCGAGCTGACCGGCCGCGAGGGCTGACCGGCCGGGCCGGACCGGCGGACCCGGCTCAGGTCGGCGGCGGCTCCACGTCGCAGTCCAGCCGCGTGCGGGCCGCCGCCGCCTCCGCCTCGGGGTGGCCGACCCCCAGCGTCCGCTCGTAGCCGGCCATGGTCTCCCGCAGCAGCTCGCGGGCCCCCTCGTGGTCGTCGTCGGCCCGCCGGTCGTCGGCCAGGTTGGACGCGCAGGCCAGGGTGTACGGGTGCGTCGCGCCGCGCACCCGGCGTAGGCGCTCCAGCAGCTCCTCGCCGAGTCGCCGCGCCGCGCCCACCTCGCCCAGCGCCCGCAGGTCGCTGGCCAGGTTGGTGGCGCAGGCCAGGGTGTACGGGTGATCCGGGGCGAGCACCTCCGCCAGCCCCGCCCGGGTGCGCTCGTCGAGCCGGCGGGCCTCCTCGGGCTCGCCGGCCAGCCGCAGGCAGATCGCCAGGTCCACCGCCGCGCACAGGGTGTACGGGTGCTCGTCCCCGGCGGTGGCGCGCAGCCGGTGCACGGCCTCCTCGGCGCGGGCCCGCGCCCCCGGCACCTCGCCCAGGCAGCGCAGGTCGTTGGCGAGGTTCGTGGCCGCCGCCAGCGTCTCGGCGTAGTCCGGCCCGAACCGGTGCCGGTGCCGCGCCAGGCAGCTGCTGGCCAGCCGGTACGCGTCGAGGTATTGTCCCGCCTTACGTCGGGTGACCGCGAGGTTCTTCATCGCCCGCAGCGAGTCCGGGTGGTCGGGGCCGAAGAACACGCCGTACCGCTGGTAGACGCCCTCCTGCATCTCCCACGCCCGTGCGTACTCGCCGCACTCGCGCAGGTCCCGGGCGACGTTGTTGGCGGAGAACAGGGTCGACCGGTTCTCCTCGCCGCCGAACCGGATCCGGTAGCGGCGCAGCGCCTCCTGGTCCAGCTCCAGCGCCTGGGGGAACTCGCCCATCATCCGGTGCGACACCGCGAGGTTGTGCGCGGTGAGCAGCGCCCGCGGGTGGTCCGGGCCGAGGGCGCGCAGCGCCTGCCCGTGGGCCTGCCGATCCAGCTCGTACGCCGTCCGCCAGTCGCCGAGCCGACGCAGGCTGGCCGCCAGGCCGTTCGCCGCGCCGAGCGTCTCCGGGTGCCCCTCGCCGAGCTCCGCGCGGGCGCGGGTCAGGTTCGCCTCGTCCAGCGCCCGGGCGGCCCGGTATTCGCCCCGGCTGCGCAGCGCGTTGGCCAGCGTGACGCTCAGCGCCACCACGTCGGGGTGACTGCGCTCGATCACCTCCACCCAGGCCGCCCGCGCCCGGCTGCCCAGGCGCTGGCAGGCGGTGTACTCGCCCCGGGAGAAGAGGTAGCGGCACAGGTTGATCACCAGGGCGCGTACGGCCGGGTCGTCCGCGGCGGCGGCCACGTCGGCGGCCTCGGCGTGCACCAGCAGGTCGGCGTACCGGGGACGGTGGGCGATCTGGTCCGGCTCGCCCGGATCGGCGGCGGCGAGGAGCCGGCGGGCCGCCCGGGCGTACATCCGGCGCTCGGCCTCGGTGAGCTGCTCGCGGAGGAACTGCTGGAAGACCCGGTGCAGCTGCACCGTCTCCCGGCCGTCGCGCTCGCCGATGCGGGCCAGCCCGCAGGCGCTGATCTCCCGGAAGATGTCGCCCCGGGACATCACGTCCCCGATCTCCTCGTCGAGCGGGGCGGGCAGCTCGACGGCCGGCCGGCTGCCGCCCGGCGGGCCCAGCAGCAGGGTCAGCGGCACCGGCTCCGGGCCGAGGAACGCGCACAGCCGCAGCAGCTGGGCGGCCGACCGGCGGCGCTCCCGCAGCCGGTTCATCGGCAGCACCCAGGCCATCACCACCTGCCGCTCGTACGCCGCGACCCGGGCCTGGCTCAGCAGCGCCGTCATCCGCTGCTCGCTCTCGGCGAGGTAGTCGCGCACGGGCAGGTGCGAGGTCGACAGGTAGCCGGCGGTGGCGTCCAGGGCGAGCGGCAGGTCCCCGAAGCGGTCGGCCAGCTCCACCGCGTCCGGCTCGGTCAGCCGGGGCGCGCGCCGGCGCAGGAACTCGACGCTCTCGGCCCGCCGGTAGACGTCCAGCTCCAGCACGTCGGCGCTGGACCGCCAGCCCTCGTCCCGCGAGGTCACCAGCACGTGGCACCGCCCCCGGGGCGCGCGGCCGGTGGGCAGCAGCCGGGTCAGCTCCTGCGGGGTCGGCGCGTTGTCGAAGATCAGCAGCCAGTCGCGTACCGGCTCGCCGCGGCGCAACGCGTCCAGCACGGTGTCGGCGGTCACCCCGAGGTCGTCGCTGATCCGCAGGCCCAGCGAGGCGGCCAGCCCGGCGAGGTCGGCCCGCACGGTGGCGAGCTGCTCGCTGCGCACGTACCAGATCAGGTCGTAGCAGGCGGCGAAGCGGTAGGCGTACTCGATCACGAGCTGGGTCTTGCCGACCCCGGCCGTGCCCAGCACGGCGGTCGGCACCACCGACGTCACCCCCTCGGTGAGCCGGTCCCGCAGCTCCGTCAGGGGCTCCTCCCGCCCCGTGAAGTGCGGGTTGCGGGACGGGAAGGGCTGGCTCCAGTGCCGGGGCTGGTCGGGCGGCCAGGGCGTGCCGGAGGGCCGCTGCTGCTCCGGGGCGGCCAGCCCGAACAGGGCGAGGACCTCGCCCCGGGCGTCGGCCTCGTCCATCGTGCCGAGCACCGGGCACTGCGCCGGGGTGAGGAACGCCGGCCGGCGGGAGCCGACCGAGACCGGGCGGAACGCGTCGCCCCGTTCCGCCCGCAGCGCGGTCACCGCCTCCGCCCACCCGGGCGCCGGCCCCGCGCCCCCGCGCAGCAGCGCGTCGCTGAGCACCAGCAGCAGGCCGGCGTCGTCGCCCGCGGCGTCGCGCAGCAGCGCGGCGGGATCGTCGGTGGCCCGGGGCTCGATCCGCCGCGCGACGGCGTCGGCCCCGCCGCGTTCGAGCTGCTCGCCGAGCCACTCCGCCCACAGGCGGTCCGTGCCGACGTGCGCCACGACGATCCGTCGCCGGCCTTCGGCGGCGCTGCGCTGAGCGGTCATCGAGCCTCCCCCGTGCCGGCCGTCGGGCGCACCGCGGCCCGGTTGGCGCGGTCCGGAGCTCCGAGGATAGTTTCCGCCGTCCCCACCGCAGCGCCCGTCCGTCCTATCGGGAACCCGACAGCGGGCCGGTCGGGCGTCGCCCGGGACCCGCCGGGCCGGGCCGGACGACGGGTGGCACCCGGGGCGGCGGCGCCCGCGACCCGCCGGGCCAGGTGGTCGATCAGCCGGTAGAGGTCCGGGCAGTAGACCGACGGGTTGTCGAAGCCCCGCCCGGCGCGGAACCGGTGCGGGTACAGGCCGCCGCCGCAGACCCGCTGCGCGGGGCAGACCCGGCACGCCGTGGGCAGCCTGGCCGCGCCGCGCTGGCCCGCCCGCACCGCAGGGTGCGCCAGGGCCGCGTCGAACCGGTCGGCGTGCACGGTCAGCCCGGTCGCGGCAGCGCCCGGATAGGCCGCCTTGAGCGTGTCGACCAGCTCGATCTCGCCGTCGGTCTCCACCACCACGTACGCCGCCGGGGAGAGCCCCACGGACTCGATCCGGCTCGCCCCGCCCAGCAGCAGCACCAGGATCTCCTCCAGCATCCGCACCCCGGTCTCCCGGCGCGGCGCGGCATACCAGCGCTCGAAGACCGCGATCAGCCAGTCGGCGTACGGCGTGCGGGCCGGATCGGCGGGTCGGCCCGGCGGCGGGGTGGACCAGGTGCCGTGGGGCAGCAGGAAGTCGACAGTCGGCGGGGCGAACTCCAGCAGCGACTCGTAGGCGCGTACCGGGTCGGTGGCCAGGTCCACGGTGGCCAGCAGACCGGCGAAGAGCGGCCGGTAACGCGGCCCCGTCAGCAGCTCCAGGGCCCGGACCGTCGCCGGGTGGCTGCTGCCGCCGTCCGGCCGGCGGCGGTGCCGGTCCGTCGCGGCCCGGTCGCCGTCGAGGCTCACCCCGACGCGGACGTCGTGCCGCCGGAACAGCTCCAGCATCCGCCGGTCCAGCAGGGTGCCGTTGGTCTGCACCACGAAGGAGAGCGTGATCCGTGGCCCGGCCAGCCGGCGTAGCTCCGTCACCAGCTGCTCCAGCCGGTGCGCCCCGGCCAGCAGCGGCTCCCCGCCGTGCAGCACCACGCTGGCCGCGGTGAGCCCGTGCCCGCGCAGATGCTCGGCGATCCGCTCCCCGGTGCGCCGCACCACCGCGGTGCTCATCACCCGGGGCCGGCGGGCCCAGCTCTGGTCGGCCATCTCGTAGACGTAGCAGTAGTCGCAGGCCAGGTTGCACCGGCTGTGCACCTTCAGCACGAACTCCTGGAACGGCACCGGCGCGTCCTGCGGGCCGTCGGCCCTCACCGCCGGTGCTCGTCGGGCCCGGCGGTCGGGTCGCCCCGGCCCGCCGTGTGCGCAACCGTGGGCACCCCGCCGTTCTGGTTGTTGAACCGGGCGACGACCAGGGCCCCGGCCACCGCCTCGGCCCGCACCCGCCGGATCGCGTGTCGGAGCACGTCGGGGCCGGTGCGTTCCAACTCGTCGAGGAGTTCGTCCGGCAGGATCGTCGGTGCGGGCCCGACTTCGGCTTCCCTCATGCGCTCGGCCATCCTTCCGCCAAGTGCCGCAGGCCGCGCTCCGACGGGCGACCAAGATATGAACTTCGATGCCAGAAGCCGAGGATATCTCCTGTGCGCCCGCCGAAGCGCCCGAGCGGGCCGGGCACCCGGCCCCGCCCGCCCCGGCCGGTGCGGTCAGTCGTCCCCGGCCAGCCGGTCCAGCAGCTCCCGGGTCGCCACCGCGTCCGGGTCGTCCTCGCCCCCGCCGCGAGCCTGCCCGGCGAGCACCTCCCGCAGCTCACGGCGGGCGCCGTCGAGGTCACCGAGCCCGACCAGCGCCCGCGCCGCCGCGTGCCGGGCGGCGAGGGTACGGCGGTGCTCCGGCCCGAGCCGCTGGGTCAGGACGTCGACCACCGCCCGCAGCTCGTCCCGCGCCTCGGTGAACCGGTCCGCGTCGATCAGCGCCCCGCCGAACGCGGCCCGCACCTCCACGGTCCGGTCGCCGTCGGGGCCGTGCCGGCGGCCGTACAGCTCGACCGCGCGCCGGTAGCACGCGACCGCCGCCGCGCGTTCTCGCAGCGCGACCAGCACCTCCGCCAGCAGCCGGACCCGGTCGGCCGAGCGGGGGTCGGCGGCGGGCGTCACGTCGACCGCGCGAACCAGGGCAAGACGCGCGGCGTCCAGGTCGGCGCGGGAGCCGAACCGCTCGGCCCGCGCCCGCAGCGCGTCACTCAGGTCGGTGAGCAGCCCCGCGAGCCCCGGGCCGGTCGGCGGCGAGACCCGCACCGCCTCCTCGAACCGGGCGCACGCCTCCTGGATGTCGCCAGCGTCGCCTTCCGCGCCGTACCTCAGGCGGAGGGCGTCGCCCAGCGTGGCGAGGTGGTGGTGCCGGTCCGGGTGGGAGCCGGGCACCGCGTCGAGCAACCGGCGGGCGGCGTCGACCAGCTCGTCCAGGTCGGCGCCGCGGTGGTCCAGGGCGGCGCGGGGCCGCAGCACCCGGGTGAGGGTGGCCAGGCACTCGGCGTACGCCAGGTCGTCCCCGTCGCTGGCCGCCACGGCGGACCGCGCGGCCGCCAGCGCCGCGTCCAGCTCGGCCGGGTCGCCGGTCGCGGCGAACAGCTCGCTGTGCGTCTCGGCGAGGCCCCGCAGCACCCGGGCGTCGCCGTCGCGGCCGGCGGCCTCCGCGTAGAGCTGCGCCGCGCGGTGCAGGACGCCCGGCTCGCCGTCGGCGGCCCGGCGCAGCAGTTCGGCCAGGCGCACCTGGCGGCTGAGCCGCGCCGGGGTGTCCGCGGCGGCACCGGCCACCGCGTCCGCCCGGTGCAGCGCGGCCCGGTCGCCGGTCAGCACGAAGCGGCGCAGCAGCGCGTCGACCGCCCGCAGCCGCAGGTCGTCCCGGTCCGCGCCGGTGGCCGTCCCGGCCGCCGCGAGATAGAGCTGCACCGCCTCGTCGAGGTCGGCCGCCGCGCCGAGCCGGTCGGCCCGCACCACCAGCGCGCGGGCCAACCCGACGGCGGCCCGCGAGGCCCCCGACCCGGGCCCGCCGGCGGCGACGACGCCGCGGAACAGGCCGACCGCCGCGGTCAGGTCGCCCGCCGTGCCGCGCTCGGCGAACAGTGCCAACCGGACCTCGGCGAGGTCGAGCACCAGCTCGGGGTCGCCCACCTCCCGGCCGCCGCGCACCACCTGCTCCAGGATGGACGCCGCCTCCAGCAGGTCGGCGGAGGCCCCGGTCAGCCGGAACCGGGCCCGTAACGCGCGGGCCAGCTCCGGCAGGTCCGCATGGGCCGGGTCCCGGGCCGTCGCCCGCCGCAGCGACCCGATGGCCGCGTCCAGGCCGGCGAGGTCCCGCTCCTGCACGGGTGGGTCCTGCCCGGCCGCGCCGGACGCGGGCGGGACGGTCGGGGGCTTCCCGTTGACCTTGTGCTGCGGCTCCGGGGTCCCGTCCTCGACGAACGCGATCAGCTCCCGGTGCCGGCCGCCCAGCCGGGTCAGCACGGTGGCCGGGAGGCGGCCGATGGGCGCGCCGAGGGCCGCGTGGCCGGTCGTCCCCGGCGGCCCGCTCAGCGCCGCGGCGAACTCCCGCATGCTGATGCCCATCTGCCCGGCCAGGAACCGGGCGATCTCGTGCCGCAGCCGCACCAGGTCGGTGTGCAGCAGCAGCTCCCGAAGCATCGGCCGGACGCCTGCGTGGAAGTCGAACCGCAGGTCGCCCGCCGGGCCGGGCTGGCGCACGAGCAGCCCGCCGAGCAGCACCTCCGCCAGGTGCGCCGGGTGGGTCGGCGTCGCCGAGGCCTGCTGCACCAGGCGCATGACCGGCAGGGTGACCGGCAGCTCGGCGAGCTGGGTGGCGAGCCGGAGCGCCTCCGGGCTGGCGGTGGCCCGGAACCGGCGCAGCCGATGGGTGGCCTCCTCCGGGCCGCCTCCGGCCGGCGGCTCGGCGGCGGCCGGCGGACCGGGCTGCGGCGGCAGGGTGATCACGGCGTCGATCGAACCCGCTCCCGTCCCGGTCAGCCGGGCCCACCCGGCCAGCCAGTCCGGCTGGATCTGCAGCACCGGCACCGGCACGATCCCGGTCAGGTCGCGGCCGGGCCGCCACTGCCGGGGCGCGAACCGGAGCTGCCGGTTCGCGGCACCGCCGTCCGTCGCCGTCAGCCGGCCGCGCACGGGGACCAGGCCGCTGCGCCGCCACATCCGTTGCGGCAGCGGTTGCAGGATGGCCACCGTCTCCCGCCGGGCCCAGTCCTGCAGGGTGCGGAACATCGAGCCGTCGTGCCACTGCGGCCCGGCGCAGTCGCTGACGACGAGGATCAGCCGGCGTCCCCTCGGGTCGAGCAGCTCCCGCATCGAGTGCCCGGGAACGCCCGGGCCGCCGGCCGCCCCCACCTCGAACCGCTGCCCCGGCCCGGACGGCAGCCGTACCCGCTCCACGCGCCGGAACGCCCCCAGCCGGGCCAGCACCGCCGCCAGGTCGTCGACCAGCGGGTGCCACACGGCCATCGACGCCCCGGCGTCCACGGCCAGGGTCAGGTCGAACCACGGTCGGCGTACCTGCCGCAGGACGGGCAGCCACAGGCCCTCCTCGACGATCCTCGTCGCGGTCGCCTCCTCGTCGACGACCACGGCGCGCGGGTCCGGCACCCGCCGCCGCAGCGGCCGCAGGCTGCGGGTCAGCGCGCGGGCGTCCAGGGCGGGCGGCTCGGGGGCGCGCACCGGCAGCCCTCCGCCGCCCCCGTGGCCTGCGCCCGCGCCGGGGGCCGCCGGGCCCGGCAGGTGCAGCTCGACCCAGCGCCGCGGGTCGGCCGCCCCGGGCCCCGGCGGCGGGTCGACCCCGCCCCCGGCCGGGTGGACCCGGGAGCCTGGCCCCGGCCCTGCCGTCGGGTCGGCCGCCTCCGGCGGGTCGGCCTCCCCGGGCGCGGCCGACCCCGGGGAGGAGCCCGGCGGGGGATGCGCCGACGGTTCCCCCCGCGACGGCGACGCGCCGTCCCCGGGGAGGAACCGGGCCAGCCACAGCGCCTCCGCGACCTCCCTCGGCAGGGCGTCGAGGCCGCCGCCGCGAAGCGCCTCCACCAGCCGGGCCGTGCGCATCAGGAATCAGGTCCCGCGTCGAGTTGCCGCAGCACCAGGTCCGCCAGCCGCTCCCGGTCGGGCGGCCCGCCGTCGGGCGCCTGGACGGTGAGGTAGATGGCGTTGAGGAGCTGGTCCGTGGCGAGGGTGCCGCGCTCGCGCCGGGCCAGGAAGAGCTCCACCAGCTCGGCGGTGTCCGCCGTCGGCTCGGTGCCGAAGTGGGCGGCCACGATGGCGCCGAGCTGTTCGGCGTCCGGCTGCCCCAGATCGAGCCGCAGGCACCGCCGGTGGAACGCGGGGGAGAACTCCCGCTCACCGTTGCTGGTCATCAGCACCAGCGGGAACGCGTTGCACCGCACCACGCCCCGGTGCACCCCGACCAGGTCGTCGCTGCCCTCGACCGGCAGCTCCACCCGGGGCTGGCTGGCGGCGATCCGTTGCAGCTCCGGGATCGGGTACTCGCCCTCCTCGAAGATGTTGAGCAGGTCGTTCGGCAGGTCGACGTCGCTCTTGTCGATCTCGTCGATCAGCAGCACCCTCGGGTGCTCGTACGGCAGCAGGGCCGTGCCCAGCGGCCCCAGCCGCAGGTAGCGGCCGATCTGCAGGTCGCCCGTCGTGCCGAGCTGGTGGTGCAGGCTGGCCTCCTGGAGCCGGCCGATCGCGTCGTAGCTGTAGAGCCCGTCGGCCAGGGTGGACCGGCTGGTGACCGGCCACCGCAGCACCGGGCCCAGGGCCAGCTCGTGCGCCACCGCGTACGCGAGGGTCGACTTGCCCACGCCGGGCTTGCCCGTGATCAACAACGGTCGGCGCAGGTAGAGCGCGGCGTTGATCAGCTCCAGCTCGTCCGGGCGGGGCCGGTAGCTCACCGCCCGGTGCTGCTCGCCGAGCCGTCGCCCGACGCCACCGTCCAGGCTCGACGGCGGCGGCACCAGGGGGGTGCCGTCGAACACCCGCCAGGGCGGGGGAGGCGGGAGCCGGAGTATCCCGGAGTGGGGCCGACCCGTGCCCCGGTAGATCCACCAGTCCTGCACGTCTCTTCCCTCCTGTCGGCCGGCCCGCGCCGGTCTCACCACTGCGCGTCGAGCGTCGAGGTGCCCCGGAAACGCCGGAACGGGTTGTCCCAGAGCAGGACCAGCCGGTGCCCGCAGTGGTTCTCGTCGCGGGCCTCCACCGCCGCCGCCCGCAGCTGCCGCACGTCCAGGGGCAGCGCCCCGATCGGCCGGTGCCGCAGCCGGGGCTCCAGGTCCGCGAGGAACGCCTCGCCCCGGCAGGTGCCCGCGCCGCCCGGGCCGCCGTGCCGCTCGCAGCCGACCCGGCTCCACAGCGCCACCGGCGTCCCGGCCCGCAACGCCACCTCCAGCAGGGTGCGCCGGGCCCGGTCCGTGGTCGGGCCGGGCAGCAGCACGCCCGCCGGGTTGGTGCGGGTGAGGTGGGCGTAGAACCAGGTCGGCCCGACGTCGACCCCGCAGCCGACGGTGGCGAACGACATGCCGTCGCCGTCCGCCGACAGCGCGTCCCAGCGTTCCTCGGCCTCCGGCCGGGAGCCCGACTCCTCCTCGTCGGAGAGCCGCACCAGCACGGGCCGGACCAACCCGAGCGGGACGGGGTCGTGGTCGAGGACCCACTCGTCGACCGGCAGGTCCAGCAGTTCCGGCGGCAGGGTCAGCTCGACCATCACCCGGCGGCCCCAACCGAGGTGGCCCAGCCCGAGGCGCAGCAGCCGCCGCAGCGCCGCCTCCAGCTCCGGCACGGGGATCGGCTCGTCCTGCTGAGCGAGGCAGCGGACGTCGTCGCGGCTGCGGTAGACCGACATCGACAGCAGGTACCGCTGCTGGTCGTGGCCCGCCGGGGTGACCTCCAGCAGCACGGACGACAGCTCCGCCGGTGTCGGCGTCCACGCGGTGGTGTGCCTCGCGAGCTGCGCCCGCTGGCCGAGGCGCACGGCCAGGTCGTCGATCCAGGCCCGGAGCACGGCCCGCTCGGCGGCCAGGTAGCGGGGGATCAGCTCGGTGGCGAGCACCAGCAGCGGGTGCAGCTCCCCGCGCCGGGCCCGGGCCACGTCGTCGAGGGCGCCGATGACGTCGCGCCGGTCCAGCAGCGGCTGCGCCGGCATCGGCGCGGCGGGCCCGCCGCAGGCCCGCTCGTAGAGCTGGTACGCGTCCTCGGCCGCCGGCAGCAGGGCCAGCAGCCCCCGCAGCCGCGCCTCCTCGGTGGCGCGCAGCACCGGCAGCCGGGCCGCCGGGTCGAGCAACTCCGCGACCTCGGGCCGGACCGTCTCGGTCCGCCGGTCCCGCAGCCGGTCGATGGCGTACGCCCAGCTGCCGTCGGCCCCGTGGTGCCGGTCGTGCCCGCGCCACAGCTCGCGCAGCAGGGCGATGGGCAGCCCGCGCAGCTCGGCCAGGGGGATGGCCAGCCCGCCGTACGCGTCACCCGGTCGGTGGGGGGTCTGCACCATCGCGCACACCTCACCGGTGGTGAGGTCCAGCACCGGGCTGCCGGGGCTGCCCTTGGCGAGTTCGTCGCCGCGCAACCGCAGCGCGGCGGCCCCCCGGACGCCCTGCGGGCCCGCCGACCGGGGCCAGGCGGGGGTGGCCTCCGCCGTGGCGTGCTCCCCGGCGAAGCCCACGGTGTGCAGCGGCGTGCCCTCCGGCGGCGGCTGCTCGCCGAGCCAGACGCACGGGTGCCCGGCGGGCGCGTCGGCGACCCGCAGCACGGCGAGGTCGGGTGGGGACCAGACCGGCTGGCCGCCGGGCGAGGACGGGGCGGCGTGCACCACCCGCGCGGTCAGCGCCCGCCCGTCCCAGCGCACCGGCAGCACGTCACCCTGCCGGCCGCCCACCACGTGTGCGCAGGTCAGCGCGAAGCCGGGGGCGACGAAGAAGGCGGTGCCGCCGGGGATGTCGGCGCCGGGAAGCACCTCGAGCACGGTGGAGCGCAGGACCCGGCCGAGATCGTCGAAGCCGTCGGTGACCAGTGGAGCTCCCATGGTGTCGCCCCTCAGTCGTGCGCCCCGGCGGACACGGGGCGGACGGCCCCGCCCCCGCGCCGGCCCGGCTGCGGGACCCGCACGTCCTCCGACACAGGCCCGTCCTTCCCTCGACGACGCGCGTCCATCACACGGTAGCGATTCAGCGACGGGGATCGACAGCCCGCAACGGCCGATCGGGTGTCGGAACATGGGCTCCCGGCCCGTCGTCCGCCGCCGGTGCCGCCGCGGGCCGGGAGCGTCGCCCGATAGGGTCGGTGCCATGAGGTTCGCGCCCGGCCGGTTGATCGTGCACCGCAACGTCCGGCGCGGCCGGATCGGCTGGGCCCGGACGGGGCGGGTGGTCAGCGACGACGAGCGCGGCCTGCTGCTCTACGTCGCCCGCGACTCGCCGGTGGCCAACGAGGTGACCGCGGCGGGGCTCGGCCTGCGGGCGGTGCCGTTCGCCGAGTGGGCCACCTCGTCGTACCGGCTGGCCCGCGGGCGGTGGAACGGGCCGGCGCTGCTGAAGTTCCTGCCCGTGGGCGAGGCGCACTCCGTCTGGTGGTTCTCCGACGCCGCCGGCCGGTTCAGCCACTGGTACGTCAACCTGGAGGAGCCCGGCGTGCGCTGGGACGACGGTGACCTGGCCGGGGTGGACATGGTCGACCAGGACCTCGACGTGGTGATCCGGCCCGACCGCACCTGGGAGTGGAAGGACGAGGAGGAGTTCGCCGAGCGGCTGGCCTTCCCCGCCGACTACTGGGTGGCCGACGAGGCCGCGGTCCGGGCCGAGGGGAAGCGGGTGATCGCCCGCGCCGAGGCCGGCGAGTTCCCGTTCGACGGCACCTGGTGCGACTTCGTCCCGCCGCCCGGGTGGGACGTGCCCGGGGCGCTGCCGCCCGGCTGGGACCGCCCACCTGCCCGCTGACACGAATCACCGCAAACGGCGCGAAGTGCTCTTTTTGGTGCCGTCGGGCGGCGGCCCGGCCGGCCGATGTGAGGAATCCCGGCCCGATCTGGCAGAATGGGTCGCTGGTATCCGGCGCGCGTCCGGCGCCCTCTACCCCGGGCGCGTCGCCAGTCCACCGAGCAGTCTCCGGCCCAACCCCACTGTGCCGGTCGACACTCACCCGTGCACCGCCCGGACCGGGCCGGTGAGATCGCAACAGGAGCGAAACAACTGTGGCCGTAAAGATCCGGCTCCTGCGGATGGGCAAGATCCGCAACCCGCAGTACCGCATCGTCGTCGCCGACTCGCGCTCCAAGCGTGACGGTCGCGCGATCGAGTTCGTCGGTGTGTACCAGCCGAAGGAGGACCCTTCGGTGATCGAGGTCAAGTCGGAGCGGGTCCAGTACTGGCTGTCCGTCGGCGCGCAGCCGAGCGACGCCGTGCAGCGCCTGCTGGAGCTGACCGGTGACTGGCAGAAGTTCAAGGGCCTGCCGGCCCCGCCGCCGCTGAAGGTCGCCGCCGAGCGCGCCGACCGCAAGGCGGCGTACGAGGCCGAGGCGAAGGCCGCCGCCGGCCTGGCCGATGCCCCGGCGAAGCCGGCCAAGAAGGCCGCCAAGGCCGAGGCCCCGGCCGCCGAGCAGGCGCCGAAGGCCGAGGAGCAGCCCGCCGCGGACGCCGCCGGCGAGCAGGCCTGACATGGCACTGCGTCCGGCGCTTGAGCACCTGGTCAAGGGCATCGTCGACCACCCGGACGACGTCCGGGTCCGGCTGGTCGACAACCGTCGGGGCAAGCGGCTGGAAGTCCGCGTGCACCCGGAGGACCTCGGCACGGTGATCGGGCGGTCCGGCCGGACCGCCAAGGCGCTGCGCCAGGTGATCGGCTCCATCGGTGGGCGCGGCGTGCGCGTCGACATCGTCGACTCGTACTGATGCGGCTCATCGTCGGCCGGATCGGCAAGCCGCACGGCATCCGCGGTGAGGTCACCGTCGAGGTGCGCACCGACGAGCCCGAGGCACGCTTCGCGCCCGGTTCGGTACTCGCTACCGAGCCGGGCGCGGCGCCGCCGGCCAACCCCGCTCCCGGCCCCGGCGTGCCGTTCCGGGTCCCGGCCGCGCTGACCGTGGAGTCCGCCCGCTGGCACCAGGGGCGGATGCTGGTCGCCTTCGCAGGCATCCTGGAGCGCGACGTCGCCGAGGCGCTGCGCGGCACCCTGCTGGGGGTGGACAGCGCCGACGTCGCCCCGCCGGAGGACCCGGAGGAGTTCCACGACCACCAGCTCGTCGGGCTGGCGGCGGTCACCCCCGCCGGCGAACACCTCGGCGAGGTGGTCAAGATCGACCATGCGCCCGCGTCCGACCTGCTGGTGCTGCGCCGCCCCGAGGGGCGCACGGCGCTGATCCCGTTCGTCAGGGCGATCGTGCCCGAGGTCGACCTCGCCGGCGGTCGCGTCGTCGTCGACCCGCCCGGCGGCCTGCTCGACCTCTAGGCCCCTGGAGCACCCGCGCATGCGCGTCGATGTCGTGTCGATCTTCCCCGAGTACCTCGCCCCGCTCGACCTGTCGCTGATCGGCAGGGCCCGGGCCGCCGGGACGCTGCGGCTGGCCGTACACGACCTGCGGAGCTGGACCCACGACGTGCACCGCACGGTCGACGACACCCCCTACGGGGGCGGGCCCGGCATGGTGATGCGGCCCGAGCCGTGGGGCGAGGCGCTCGACGCCCTCGCCCCGGCCGAGCTGGCCCCGGACAGCGTCACCCTGCCTCGGCTGCTGGTGCCGTCGCCGGCCGGCGAGCCGTTCACCCAGGCCATGGCGCACGAGCTGGCCGCCGAGTCGCACCTGCTCTTCGCCTGCGGCCGGTACGAGGGCATCGACCAGCGGGTGCTCGACCACGCCGCGACCCGGATGCGGGTGACCGAGGTCTCCCTCGGCGACTACGTGCTCTTCGGCGGCGAGGTGGCCGTGCTGGTGATCCTGGAGGCCGTGACCCGGCTGCTGCCCGGGGTGCTCGGCAACGCCGGCTCGCTGGACGAGGAGTCGCACGCCCACGGGCTGCTGGAGGCGCCGATGTACACCAAGCCGGCGACCTGGCGCGGGCACGAGGTGCCGGAGGTGCTGCGCTCCGGCGACCACGGCCGGATCGCCCGCTGGCGGCGCGACGAGGCGCTGACCCGCACCGCCGCCCGCCGGCCCGACCTGCTCGCCGCGCTCGACCCGGCGAGCCTGGACAAACGGGACCGGGCGGCCCTGGACCGGGCCGGATTTCCGCTGCCGGCGGGGGATGTGGCAAAGTAGGGAGGTTGCCGTGACCGCCCGCGCCGCGGGCGGCTGCGAGGATCCTCGACCGGGGCCGTCCGCGGTCGCCACCCGGGGATCAGAATCACCCATCCGCGCACCGACTGACGGTGCGCCGTGAGCCTCACGAGGACGCAGCGATGAACATCCTGGACGCCCTTGACGCCCAGTCGAAGCGGGTCGACATCCCCCAGTTCCGCGCCGGTGACACCGTCAAGGTGCACGCGCGGGTCGTCGAGGGCAGCCGGTCCCGGGTCCAGATCTTCCAGGGCGTCGTCATCCGCCGCCAGGGTGACGGCCTGCGCGAGACCTTCTCGGTCCGCAAGATGAGCTTCGGCGTGGGTGTCGAGCGGACCTACCCGGTGAACAGCCCGGCGATCGACCGGATCGAGATCGTGACCCGTGGTGCCGTGCGCCGCGCCAAGCTCTACTACCTGCGCGAGCTGCGGGGCAAGAAGGCCAAGATCAAGGAGCGCCGCGAGAAGCAGCCGAGCTGACTTCCCGCTCGCCACGCCGCCTGAGCTGCGCGGATGTCGTACGGGCCCGGCCCGGTTACGCTGGTCGCACGGGCGCAGGCGGGCATCGATGCGTCGCGGCGTGAGCCGCGGTCGCGGATCGTCCCACTACCGCCCGTGGGGCCTCGTCGAGGCTCCCGGGCGGTAGTGGCGTTTCTGCGAACCGGGGAGTGGCATGGTGCGCACGCTTGACGAGGGCGACGCGGTCGATCCGTGGCGTCGGCGGGAAAGACGTTCCCGCCGGCAGATGCCGCTGTGGCAGGAGCTGCCGCTGCTGCTGATCGTCGCCTTCTGCCTGGCGGTGCTGATCCGCACCTTCCTGCTCCAGGCGTTCTTCATCCCCTCCGGCTCCATGGAGGACACGCTGCTCATCAACGACCGGGTGCTGGTCAACAAGGTCGTCTACGACGTCCGCGACCCGCAACGCGGCGAGGTGGTGGTCTTCCGGGGCACCGACAAGTGGGTCGCCCAGGAGGTCCAGGAGCCCGAGCCCGGGATCGTCGGCAAGTTCGGCCGCACCGTCGGCGACCTGGTCGGGGTGAGCCGCCCCGGCGAGAAGGACTTCATCAAGCGGGTGATCGGCCTGCCCGGGGACCGGGTGCGCTGCTGCGACGCCCAGGGCCGGGTCACCGTCAACGACATCCCGCTCGACGAGCCGTACGTGGTCCGCGACTCGCCGCTGGACCTGCCGCCCAACCCCGCCGAGTGCCGGTCGCGGCGCTTCGACGAGGTGGTCGTCCCGCCCGGCCAGATCTTCGTCATGGGCGACCACCGGCTCGTCTCCCAGGACGCCCGCTGCCAGGGCCCGGTGCCGATCGACAACGTCGTCGGCCGGGCGTTCGCGGTGGTCTGGCCGTCGTCGCGGTGGGCGTCGCTGCCGGTGCCGGAGACCTTCGCCACGGTCACCGGGCCCACCCCGGCGGCCGGGCAGCCCCTGGCCCCGGTGCGGCCCAGCGGCACGGGTGGTGTGCTGCTGCTCGTCCCGGTGTCGGCTGCGCTGTCCGTTCTCGCGCGTTCCGGGCGGCCGGTCCGCCCGCGGCGACGTAGGCTCCACCCGTGATTGACGAGCAGACCGACAAGAAGAGCGGCTCCTTCTGGAAGGAGCTGCCCATCCTCCTGGGCGTGGCGATCCTGGTAGCGGTGCTGGTGCGGGCCTTCGTGCTCCAGACCTTCTACATCCCGTCGCCGTCCATGGAGAACACCCTTCAGATCAACGATCGGGTGCTGGTCAACAAGCTGGTCTACGACTTCCGGTCACCGCACCGGGGCGAGGTCGTGGTGTTCAAGGCACCGACCGAGTGGAGCGGCAACCCCGACGGCGAGGACTTCATCAAGCGGGTGATCGGCGTCGGCGGCGACCACGTGGTCTGCTGCGACCCGCAGGAGCGGATCATGATCAACGGCAAGCCGATCGACGAGCCGTACATCTACTCCGCCAACGGCCAGCAGGACAAGGCGGCCGACCAGGAGTTCGACATCACCGTGCCGCAGGGGCGGCTGTGGGTGATGGGCGACCACCGCTCGGCGTCCGGCGACTCGCTGGAGCACTGGCAGCAGTCGGGCCAGAACATCGACAGCGCCACCATCCCCGAGGACCAGGTGGTCGGGCGGGCGTTCACCGTCTTCTGGCCGGTCGACCGGGCCACGTGGCTCACCGTGCCGAAGTCGTTCGACGACGTGCCGAACCCCTGACCCGCCCGCGCGACCCCAGCGGCTCCCGGGTGGGCGTGGGCGTCGGGGGCCGCGTCTGGCAGGCTGGGACGGTGACGGTCTACACCCCCCGACGCGCGGCGCGCGTGCTGCTCGTCGATGCCGCCGGCCGGGTGCTGCTCCTCGCCGGGCACGACCCGGCGCGGCCCGACCACCGATACTGGCTGACCCCCGGCGGCGGGCTGGAGCCGGGCGAGTCCCCGGCGGCCGCCGCCGCCCGGGAGCTGGCCGAGGAGACGGGCCTGCGGCTGACCCCGGCCGAGCTGGGCGAGCCCGTGGCGCAGGAGCGGATCCGGTTCCCGTTCGGCGCCGTCCACTACGAGCAGGAGCAGCAGTTCTTCCTGGTCCGGGTCCCCGGGTGGGAGGTCGACACGGCGGGCTTCGACGCCGTCGAGCGGGCCAGCATCACCGGGCACCGCTGGTGGCCGCTCGACGAGCTGGCGGCCACGACCGAGCGCTACTACCCGGCCGACCTGCCGGCGCTGCTGCGCCGGGCGCTCGCCGCGCGCCCCGAGGTGTCCGGCCCGCCGGCCCCGGCCGACGCACCCGCCGGGTCCGCCGGCGTCGGGTCCACCACCGGGGGTACGCCGTGCTGACCCCACCGCGCACCGTCGTGCGTCGCGAGGCCGGGCTGTACGCGCTGGAGCGCGCCCTGCAACGCCGGGGCTTCCGGCACGTGGCCGGCGCCGACGAGGCCGGGCGGGGCGCCTGCGCGGGCCCGCTCGTGGCCGCGGCGGCGGTGCTGCCGGAGGGGCGACGCGGCGAGATCGACGGGCTGGCCGACTCGAAGCTGCTCACCCCGGCCAGCCGGGAGCGCGTCTACGAACAGGTGGTCGCCCGCGCCCTCGCGTACGCGGTGGTGGTGATCCCGGCCGACGAGGTCGACGCCCGTGGCCTGCACGTGTGCAACCTCGCCGCGATGCGCCGGGCCCTCGCTTCGCTGGCCACCCGCCCCGACTACGTGCTGACCGACGGCTTCGGCGTTGACGGCCTGGACGTGCCGGGGCTGGCGGTGTGGAAGGGCGACCGGGTGGCGGCCTGCGTCGCGGCGGCCAGCGTGCTCGCCAAGGTCACCCGGGACCGGATGATGGTCGAGCTGGACGCGGCGTTCCCCGGCTACGGCTTCGCCGAGCACAAGGGCTACATCACCGCGGAGCACACGGCGGCCCTGCGGGAGCTCGGCCCGTGCCGGGAGCACAGGTTCTCGTACGTCAATGTGGCCACCGTTTCCGGCCTGGACGGGCGGCCACCCAGATCCCGCCGACCGGTGGGTGCGCGGCCGGTCGAGCCGATGGAGCGTTTCGAGGCGTCAGGGGGTACCGTCGGCGTGGCGTTGGGCGAGCAGCCCCGACCTCCCGCGCCGGTGGGGGAGGATGTGGTCATGGAAGGCGGAGTGCGATGAGCGCGGAAGATCTCGAGAAGTACGAGACCGAGATGGAGCTCCAGCTCTACCGGGAGTACCGCGACATCGTCCGTCAGTTCTCGTACGTGGTGGAGACGGAGCGCCGCTTCTACCTGGCCAACCAGGTGGACCTGCACGTGCGCAACTCCGACGGCGAGGTCTACTTCGAGGTCGAGATGCACGACGCCTGGGTGTGGGACATGTACCGTCCGGCCCGGTTCGTCAAGAATGTCCGGGTGATGACGTTCAAGGACGTCAACGTCGAGGAGCTGGAGAAGCCCGACATCTCCCTGCCGGCCGACTCCGGCTTCGGCGGCTGACGGCCCCGCACCGGCACCGCACCGCACCGCCCGGCACCCGGGCTCGCCCAGCACGTGTCCTCCCGGCTGCGCCAGCCCCGCGAAGCGCCATCGCCGCCCCGCCCCGCGCACCGCCGGCCGGCGGATCCACCACCGTCGGCGCCCACGTCGCCCACCGACGGTGATCACCCCCACCGGTACCGCGTGGCAGGCGGTTCGCGCCCACCGGCGCATAGCAGATCATCGGGCCGGGCGGGGGTTGTCCACAACGACGTCGGTCGTCCACAGGCGAGCCGCGGGCGGTGGCCGGCACCCCGGGATTCCGGCACGCTGCCTGGCATGTGGACGAGGCACGCGCCGGGCGACACCGGCCTGGGCAGGAGCACCGGCGCGGGTGGCCCCGGCGCGGGCGGGGGCGCGCACCGGAGCGGTGGCGCGCCGATCCTGAGCCGGTCACGTTCGGCGGCGGTGGCCGGGACCGTCCTGTGCGGGTTCCTCCTCGCGGCCACCTCCAGCTTCGTGTCGGTCGCTTCCGCCACCTCCGGCGCCGGCCCGGCCGGTCCTGGCCCGGTTGTTTCTGGCCCGCTCGGTCCCGGCCCGCTCGGTCCCGGCCCGCTCGGTCCCGGCCCGGTCGCTTCCGACTCGGTCGGTCCTGGCCCGGTCGGTGCCGGCTCCGGTTCCGGATCCCCTGCCTTCAGGTGGCCGCTCGACGGGGTGCCGCGCCTCACCCGCCGCTTCGAGCCGCCGCCGCAGCCATGGCTGCCCGGTCACCGGGGCGTCGACCTGAGCGCCGACCCGGGGGCCGTGGTCCGCGCCGCCGGGCCCGGGGTGGTGCTCTTCGCCGGGCAGGTCGCCGGCCGTCCCGTGATCACCGTCGGGCACAGCGCCGGGCTGCGGACCACCTACGAGCCGGTGGCACCCGGCGTACGGTCCGGTGACCCGGTGGCGGTGGGGGCGCCGCTGGGCCGGCTGCACCCCGGGCACGTGGGCTGCCCGGACCGGGCCTGCCTGCACTGGGGCCTGCGCCGGGGCGAGGAATACCTGGACCCGACGGCCCTGCTCGGCCTCGGCCCCGTCCGGCTGCTGCCGCTCTGACCGTCGCCCCGGCCCGGGGCGCTCGGCTGCCCCGGGCGCGCTCGCCCGGCCCGGGTCGCTCGGCTGCACCGGGCGCGCTCGCCCGGTCGGCGTCATGGCGGCGACATGGCGGCATCCCGGCCTCACCGATGCCCCCATGTCGCCGGCATGGCGGGGCAGGGGGCAGCAAGGGCCGGTGGTCAGCGCTGGGCGAGCAGCGCCGGCAGCCGGGCGGCGAGGCGTTCGTACTCGTGCGGGGCGTTGTAGACCTGGCCGCACAGCCGCAGCCAGCCGCGACCGTCCCAGGACATCACCGCCACCTCGGCCGACAGCTCCTCGGCGATCCGCTCGCGCAGCGCGCGGGCGGCCTCGATCGTGGTGGCCAGCCCGGCCGGCAGCGGGACGATCCGCATGGCCACCGTCGGCCCGCCGGGCTCCGGTAGGTCGGCCGGTGCCACCCCCAGCGCGTCCCCCAGCACCCGCTGCCCGTACGCGGCCAGCGCGGCGTTGTGCGCGCGTACCCGCTCGACGCCGAGGCTGCGCAGGGTCCAGACGCCGGCCGGCGCGGCGAGCCACGACGTGTAGTCCAGGGTCGCCTGCCACTCGACGTTGCCCGGGAAGCCGGCATCCTGCTCCCAGGAGACCACCAGCGGCTCCATCCGGTCCCGCCACGGCGGCGCCACCACCAGCGCGGCGGTGCCGCGCGGGGCGTACCCCCACTTGTGCAGGTTGCCCACCCAGAAGTCCGCGCCGACGCTCGCCACGGGGGTCGCCAGCATGCCCGGCGCGTGGGCGGCGTCGACGAGCACCGGCACCCCGTGGGCGCGGGCCGCCGCGACGATCGCCGCGACCGGGAACAGGCGGGCGGTGGCGGAGGTGAGCTGGTCGACGACGAGCAGCTTGGTGCGGCCGGGGCGCAGCCCGGCGCGGACGATCTCGACGACCTGCTCGTCGGTCGCGGTCAACGGCACCGGCAGGATCCGCCTGGTCGCCCCGGTGCGCCGGCACTCGCGGTCGACGGAGAAGCCGACCGCGCCGTAGCCGTGGTCGGTGGTGAGCACCTCGTCACCGGGGCGCAGGCCCAGCGACTGCAGCACCACGGCGACGCCGGTGGTGGCGTTGCCGACCAGGGCGGTGCCGTCCGGGTCGGCGCCGAGGAAAGCGGCCAGGTGCCGGCGGGTGTGGGTGATCCGGTCCACCAGGCTGAGCCCGAAGAAGCGCAGCGGGTTCGCCTCCATCTCGTCGCGCAGCCGCTGCTGGACGCGCTGCACGTTGACCGGCACCGCGCCGAA
Organism: Micromonospora sp. NBRC 110038; assembly: GCF_020884815.1. Lineage (NCBI taxonomy): Bacteria > Bacillati > Actinomycetota > Actinomycetes > Micromonosporales > Micromonosporaceae > Micromonospora > Micromonospora sp. NBRC 110038. The sequence continues at coordinate 768,537 of NZ_BBOL01000001.1, forward strand.
CGAGCCGTGGTTGAGGTGGCTCACCGCCGGGTCCAGCGAGAAGAGCAGCCGGGCGCCGGGGATGGGCTCGGGCGGCTGCGGCGCGCTCATCGCATGATCGTAGCCCGGCACGGTGGGCCGCGCCCTGCGACGAGGACCGGACCGCAGCGGGGTCGGCCCCCGTCGGCCGGGGTGGGACCGGCCCGCTCAGGCGCGCGGGTGGGCCTGCCGGTACGCGGCCCGCAGCCGCTCGACCGACACATGGGTGTAGATCTGCGTGCTGCCCAGCGACGAGTGCCCCAGCAGCTCCTGCACCGCCCGCAGGTCCGCGCCGCCCTCCAACAGGTGGGTGGCGGCCGAGTGGCGCAGGCCGTGCGGGGTGGTCCGGGGCAGGCCGGCGGCCTCGGCATACCCGGCGACGACCCGCCGCGCCGTCGTCGGGTGCAGCCGCCCGCCCCGCGCCCCCAGCAGCAGCGCGTCCCCGGAACCCGGGCCGGCCAGGGCTGGCCGCCCGGCCCGCAGCCACTCGTCGAGGGCGCGTTGCGCCGGGACCCCGTACGGCACGGACCGCTCCCGGGAGCCCTTGCCGAGCACCCGCACCACGCGGCGGCCGTGGTCCACGTCGGCGGTGTCCAGGCCGCACGCCTCGCTGATCCGTACGCCGGTGGCGTAGAGCAGTTCGAGCAGGATCCGGTCGCGCAGCAGCACCCCGCGCGCCACCGTCGCCTCCCGCTCCCCGCCGCCGGCCGGGTCGGCCGGGCGGACGTCGGCGGAACCGGGCCCCAGCGGGGGCACTCCGCCTCCCGGGTCCCCGGGGCCGGCCGGTGCCCGCATCAGGGCGGCCGCCTGGTCGGCGCGGAGCACGGTCGGCAGCTCCCGGTGGGCGCGAGGGCTCGCCAGCGGCGCGGCCACGTCGGTCGGCATCAGCCCGGCGCGGTGGGCCCACGCGCTGAAGGCGCGAGCCGCGGCGGCCCGGCGCGCCATCGTGGTGCGGGCCGCCCCGGTCGTGCGCTGCTTCGCCAGCCAGCTGCGCACCACGCCCAGGTCGAGGTCCGCCACCTCGGCGCAGCCCATCCGGGCGGCGTGGTCGAGCAGGGAGACCAGGTCGCCGACGTACGCGCGGACGGTGTGCGCCGAGCGGTTGCGCACCCGGGCCAGGTGGTCGGCGAAGTCGTCGACCGCCTCCCGCATCGGCGTCGGCAGGGCCGCGTGCGTCGCCCTGCTGTCGGGACCGGCCCGGCTCACCGGGGACCGCCCCGCGCGCCCGCCGCCCGCCGCCGCGCCCGTCCGTAGCCTCGCACCGGCTCAGCTTACGAGCGCGCGGCGAGCCCGGCCGGGCACCGACGCGGCCGGGCCGGTGCGGCGGGCGGTACGGGGCACCGGCGGCTCACCGGGGCCTCGCCGGGGCGCGGGCGGGGCCGGTGGCCAGCGCGTACCCGTCGTCGCGCCGGCGCACCAGGCCCAGCTCCTCCAGCAGGGAGAGCTTGCGCAGGGCGGTCCTGACGTCCACGCCGGCGCGGGCGGCCAACCGGTCGACGCCGACCGCCCCGCGGCGGGGCATCGACTCCAGCACCTGCGTCGCCTCGTCGTCGAGCAGGTCCCGGGGACGCTGCGGGGCGCGTGCGGGCGGGGCGAGGTCGGCGCCGATCCGGCCGACCTCCTCCAGCACGTGCGCCACGCCGGTGACCAGCCGGGCCGACGGGTGCTCGCGCAGCAGCTCGTGGGCGCCGACCGACATGGCGGAGGTGACCGGCCCCGGCACCACCATGGCGTGCCGGCCGGCGGCGAGGGCCCGGTTGACGGTCTGCGTCGCGCCGCTGCGGGCCGACGCCTCCACCAGCACCGTGCCCCGGGTCGCCGCCGCGATCACCCGGTTACGGATGAGGAACCGGGGCCGCAGGGGCTCCGCCCCGGGCAGCCACTCGCTGACCAGCAACCCGGTCTCGCCGATGCGGTCGAACAGCGCGGTGTTGCCCATCGGGTACGGCCGGTCGATCCCGCAGGCGAGCACCGCCACCGTCAGCCCGCCCGCGTTGAGGGCGCCCCGGTGCGCCGCCGCGTCGATGCCGAACGCGCCGCCGGAGACCACCGTCCAGTCCCGGTCGGCCAGCCCGTAGCCCAGCTCGGTGGCGACGTGCACCCCGTACGGGGTGGCGGCCCGCGCGCCGACCACCGAGACCGCCCGGTCCAGCGCGTCGCCGAGCGGCCACCCGCCGCGCACCCAGAAGCAGAGCGGGGGCGCGGTCTCGACGTCCACCCGGCGGGTGGCGCCGGGCAGGGCCAGCCGGCGCAGGTGCTCGACGGTGGCGGGCCACTCCCCGTCGTCGGGGGTGACGAGCCGGGCGCCCAGCCGTTGCGCGCGGGCCAGGGCGTCGGCCGCCACCGCCCGCGCGTCCCCGTCCCGGCAGCGGGCGGCCACGGCCGCGCGGAGCCGGTCGTCCGGTGCCCCGCCGCGCAGCAGCAGGTCCAGTGCGCCGGCCGCGCCGAGCTCGTCGACCAGCCGGTGTACCGACCGGGTGCCCGGCTCGGCCAACCAGGTCAACGCCACCCGGGCCAGCCGGTCGTCGTCGCCGTTCACGCCCCGTCCCCCATCCTCAGTTGCATCGCCTCCCGGACGTCGTCGGCGTGCGGGCGGTCCCGCCCGTCGAGGTCGGCGATCGTCCATGCCATCCGGACGACCCGGTCGAAGCCGCGCGCCGACAGCGACCCGGAGTCGAGCCGCCCGCGCAGCTCCCGGGTGTCCCGCCCGGGCAGCCGCCACGGCGGCCGGCGCAGCCAGGGGCCGGGCACCTCCGCGTTGACCCGCCAGCCGCTGCCCGCCCAGCGGTCGGCCGCCGCCCGGCGGGCGGCCGCCACCCGGGCCGCGACCGTGGCCGACGACTCGCCGGTCGCCCCCGCCTCCATCAGCTCCGCCGCCCGCAGCGGCGGGAGGGTCACCTGCACGTCGATGCGGTCCAGCAGTGGGCCCGAGAGCCGGCCGAGGTAGCGCCGACGCACCAGCGGCGCGCACTCGCAGTACGCGTCGCCGGCCGGCCGCGCGCAGGGGCACGGATTGGCCGCCAGCACGAGCTGCGTCCGGGCCGGGTATTCGGTGCCGCCCCGGCTGCGGGCGAGCTGCACCCGGCCGTGCTCCAATGGCTGCCGCAGCGCCTCCAGGGCACCCTTGCCGAACTCCGGCGCCTCGTCGAGGAACAGCACCCCACGGTGGGCGAGCGACACCGCGCCGGGGCGGGCCAGCCCGGACCCGCCGCCGACCAGCGAGGCCACCGTGGCGGTGTGGTGCGGGGCCTGGAACGGCGGGCGGCGCAGCAGGCGACCGCCAGCCGGCAGCAGCCCGGCGATCGAGTGCAGCGCGGTGACCTCCAGCGCCGCGTCGTCGTCCAGCGCGGGCAGGATCGACGGCAGGCGCTCGGCGAGCATGGTCTTGCCCGCGCCGGGCGGCCCGAACAGCGCCAGGTGGTGCCCGCCGGCGGCGGCCACCTCCAGGGCCCGCCGGCCCAGCGCCTGCCCGGCCACCTCCGACAGGTCCGGCCCGTCCGGCCCCTCCGCCGGTGCGGGGCCGGGCGGCTCGATCAGCGGCGTGCCGTCCCGGACGAAGTCGACCATCCGGTGCAGCGTGTCCACGGCGCGCACCCGGACGCCCGGGACGACCGCCGCCTCGGCGGCGTTGCCCACCGGGACGACCACCCGGTGCAGCCCGGCCCGCGCGGCGGCGGCCACCATGGGCAGCACCCCGCGCACCGGCCGGACGGTGCCGTCGAGCCCCAGCTCCCCGAGGACGACCACCCGTTCCAGCGGCAGCAGCGGCAGCTCGCCGGAGCCGCCGAGCAGCGCCACCGCGATGGCCAGGTCGAAGGCCGAACCGAACTTCGGCAGCGTGGCCGGCAGCAGGTTGAGGGTGATCCGCCGGTTGGGCCAGCGCTGGCCGGAGTTGACGATCGCGGCGCGGACCCGGTCGCGGGCCTCGTGCAGGGCGGTGTCCGGCAGCCCGGAGATCGCCACGGCCGGCAGCCCTGGGGCGAGGTCCGCCTCCACCTCCACCACGTGCCCGGTCACCCCGACCAGGCCGACGCAGAGCACCTTCGCGTAGCTCACGCCCGGCCGCCCATCAGAACGCGCCCTTGAGGTGCTCGACCCGGGCCGCGCCGGCGTCGGGCAGCTCGACGGAGAGGACGTCGAAGCGCACCTCGCCGGCCGTGGTGCCGGTCTCGGCGAGCCAGCGGGCCGCCAGCCCCCGCAGCCGCCGCGCCTTCGCCGGCACGACCGCCTCGGCCGGCGTCCCGTAGTGGGTGGTGCGTCGGGTCTTCACCTCGCAGAAGGCGAGCACGGGGCCGTCCCAGGCGATGATGTCGATCTCACCGGCGGGGCAGCGCCAGTTGCGGGCGACCGGGCGCAGCCCGGCTCCGATCAGGTGCCGGACGGCGCATCGTTCCCCGTACGCGCCGACGGCCTGGTTCCGCTTCGTCATGGGGCGCACCATGCCGAGTTGTGGTCGCCTCCGCCGTACGCCTGTGGACGACGGAGGCGGTTGTGGACGAACGGACGATCATGCCCTTGCTGTGCTATGTGCGGACGGCCGGGCGGTGTCCGTTTCCGCGTACTCCTGCGGTTTGTCGCCGCCGGTGCGCCGTCCGTCCGGATGGCGCGGGGGTGCGCCTGTCACATACGGTGCCGATCGTGAACGCACGACGGAGCTTTCCCGAAGATCAGGAGTCGCGTTGGTACCCCGGCGAGCGCGGGTACGGCGAGTCGGACTGGCGTCCGGCGGGCGACGACCGCTATCGAGCGGACGAGTTCCGCGTCTCTGACCAGCGCGGCGACACGGGCGAGCGGCGTTACGACGAGCTGACCGACCCGCCCGTGGGCCGGTACGGCGAGACCGGGCGGCACGGCGCGGACGACGCGTTCGGGGCCACCGAACCCGACACGGACAGTTACCGCCCCGCGCGGTCCCGCCGGTCCGACACGGGCTCGTTCGGGGTGTCGATGGACGAACTCGCCGCCGAGCGGGAGGCGCGCCGGGCGGCGCGGGCCGCCGAACCGGCCCCGTCCGCCGACGCGGCGCTGCCGGCCGGTCAGCACTCCGTCGAGTTCCCGCTGCCGCCCGCCCAGCGGGCCGTGGAGTTCCCGCTGACCATCGGCCAGCGCCCCACGCCGGTCTCCGCCCCGGGGCACGACGACCGCTCCCCGTCCGGCCCGGCGCGCGAGGACCGGTCGCTGCCCGGCCTGGCGCCCGAGGACCGGGCGCTGTCCGCTCCGGCGCGCGAGGACCGGTCGCTGCCCGGCCTGGCGCGCGAGGGTGCTCTGCTGTCCGGTCCGCCGCGCGAGGCGGGTCCCCGGGACGCCCCGCTCGACGCGGACCCGCTCGGCGTCGACCCGGTGGGGCGCGGGCCGGAGCCGCCGCGCCCCGCGCCGCTCGGCGGGTACCCGATCATCGAGCCGGGCCGCACCGGCGAGCCGGGCCGCACCGGCGAGTCGGGCCGCACCGGCGAGTCGGGCCGCTACGCCGAGCCCGGCCGCCCGGACGGGCCGGCGGACCGGGGCGCGGGGGAGTGGGCCCCGCTCGACCGGGCCGAGGTCGCCGCCACTGCGGCGGAGCCGGCGCGCGCCACCGACCCGGGCCGCCCCGCCGAGCCGCCGCATCCGCTGGACCTGCCGACCGGGCCCATGCCCCCGGTGGCGCCCCGTCCGGACCTGCCGCCGCCCGGCCTGGACCCGGCGTACGCCCCGGACGGGCTGCGGCGCTCCGGCCCGGCGCCCTCCGACGGCGTCTACCGCACCCGTCGCCCGGCGCTCGCCGTGCTGATCGCGGTGCTGGTGGTGGTCTTCGAGGTCCCGGCCCTGCGGGTGCTGCGCCACGGCCTGCTCGGTGACCCGCTGTCGGCGGCCGACGTCGTGGTGGGCACCTTCCTGGTCGGCGGGCTGCCGATCTTCGGCATCGGGCTCTACGGGCTGCGCACGGGCGGTCTCGCGCTCACCGACGGCGGCCGGGGCTGGCTCCGCCCGCCGACGGCGTACCTGACGGTGGGTCTGGTGCTGTTCCTCGCCGCCGCCCTCGCCGCCCGCTGAGCCGCCGCGCTCGCCGCCCGCTGACCGGCGGGCCGGGCAGGGGCGTACACTGGGCGCTTGGCGACCGCCTCGCGCGGTCGACCTCGCGCGCCCTCTCCACGTCTCGTGGGGCGGCGGCCTCCCTGGTCCCGATCATGATCGGGCCCACCACGGCCGGCGACCGGGCGCCAGGACGCCCGGCCGCCGGCCGGGCGGCGCAACCAGGGATCACAAGGAGTACCCCACCATGGCCGTCGTGACCATGCGTCAGCTGCTGGAGAGCGGTGTCCACTTCGGGCACCAGACCCGTCGCTGGAACCCGAAGATGAAGCGCTTCATCTTCACCGAGCGCAACGGTATCTACATCATCGACCTGCGCCAGACCCTCGACTACATCGAGAAGGCGTACGACTTCGTGCGCAACACGGTGGCCGAGGGCGGCAGCATCCTCTTCGTGGGCACCAAGAAGCAGGCCCAGGAGGCCATCGCCGAGCAGGCGACCCGGGTCGGCCAGCCGTACGTCAACCACCGCTGGCTCGGCGGCATGCTGACCAACTTCCAGACGGTGTACAAGCGGCTCCAGCGGATGAAGGAGCTGGAGGCGCTGGGTGACCTGAGCGGCACCGCCGCCGGTTACACCAAGAAGGAGACCCTCCAGCTCTCCCGCGAGAAGATCAAGCTCACCAAGACCCTCGGCGGTCTGCGGGACATGCAGAAGCTCCCGGCCGCGGTCTGGATCGTCGACACCAAGAAGGAGCACATCGCCGTCGACGAGGCCCGCAAGCTGGGCATCCCGGTGATCGCGGTGCTCGACACCAACTGCGACCCCGACGAGGTCGACTTCCCGATCCCGGGCAACGACGACGCGATCCGCTCGGCCGAGCTGCTGACCCGGGTCGTGGCCGCCGCCGTCGCCGACGGCCTCATCGCCCGCTCCGGCCGTCGCCGGGGCGGCGACGAGAAGCCGGAGCCGGGCCAGGTCGGCGCCGACGAGCCGCTGGCCGAGTGGGAGCGCGAGCTGCTCGAGGAGCCGAAGAAGGCCGACGAGCAGCCGGCGCAGCCCGCCGCCGAGCAGCCGGCCGAGCAGCCGGCGGCCGCCGCCGCGGAGTGACCGCGCCGCCGCGCCCCCGCCGCCCGTTTCCCCGGGCGGCGGGGCGTGGCGGGTACGCCGGGCACGCCCGGCCCGGATCCGGGTGACCGGCCCCGGCTCGACCCACCCGGCCCCCAGACCAACCCACCGAGTCCCAACACCGAAGAGAGAGTCATGTCCAACTTCACCGCCGCGGACGTCAAGAAGCTCCGCGACCTCACCGGCGCCGGCATGATGGACTCCAAGAAGGCGCTGACCGAGGCCGAGGGCGACTTCGACAAGGCCATCGAGATCCTGCGCGTCAAGGGCGCGAAGGACGTCGGCAAGCGGGCCGGCCGCACGGCCGCCAACGGCCTCGTCGCCCACTCGGGCAAGGCGCTGCTGGAGCTCAACTGCGAGACCGACTTCGTCGCCAAGAACGACGCCTTCATCGCGCTGGCCCAGCAGCTCGTCGAGCACGGCGAGGCCAGCGGCGCGACCTCCGCCGAGGAGCTGCTCGCCAGCAGCATCGACGGCAAGCCGGTCGCCGACCTGATCCAGGAGCAGTCCGCCAAGATCGGCGAGAAGCTGGTGCTCAACCGCTTCGCCAAGCTGGACGGCACCGTCGCGGTCTACCTGCACCGCAAGAGCCAGGACCTGCCGCCGGCGGTCGGCGTGCTGGTGGAGTACGCCGGCAAGACCGACGAGGCCGGGGACGCCGACGCCCGCGGTGTCGCCATGCAGATCGCCGCGATGCGGCCGAAGTACCTCACCCGTGACGAGGTGCCGGCCGACGTCGTCGAGTCCGAGCGGCGCATCGCCGAGCAGACCGCCCTCGAGGAGAACAAGCCCGCGGCGGCGCTGCCGAAGATCGTCGAGGGCCGGGTCAACGCCTTCTTCAAGGACTACGTCCTGATCGAGCAGGCGTCGGTCGCCGACAACAAGAAGACCGTGAAGCAGGTGCTGGCCGAGGCCGGCATCGAGGTGACCCGCTTCCTGCGGTTCGAGGTCGGCCAGGCCTGAGCCGCCGGTCGGGCGCGTGACGCGCGCCCGGGGGCAGGGAACATCGACGAGGAGGCCGCTGGTGTACGTGACAGGCACCGCGGCCTCCTCGTCCCATGCCTGGCCCGTGTCGCCGAACCGGCGGCGTAGGGTCAGCGACGGCAGGTACGCGGTAACCGGGGCACGTGGGGTGCGGCCGGGGAAGGGCGGGGCGGATGACGCAGGTTGTGAGTGACCGGAGCCTGGCGGCGGATGATCCGACCGCCCCACCGCCCGGCCGGGCCCGCCGGGTGGTGCTGAAGCTGTCCGGCGAGGTCTTCGGCGGCGGCGCGATCGGCGTCGACCCCGACGTCGTCCAGGCCATCGCGCGGCAGATCGCCACCGTGGTCCGCCGCGGCGTGCAGGTCTCCGTGGTGGTCGGCGGCGGCAACTTCTTCCGCGGCGCGGAGCTGCAGAAGCGGGGCATGGACCGTGCCCGCGCCGACTACATGGGCATGCTGGGCACCGTGATGAACTGCCTGGCCCTGCAGGACTTCCTGGAGAAGGAGGGCATCGAGACCCGGGTGCAGAGCGCCATCACGATGGCCCAGGTCGCCGAGCCCTACATCCCGCTGCGCGCGATCCGGCACCTCGAGAAGGGCCGGGTGGTCATCTTCGGGGCGGGCGCGGGCATGCCGTACTTCTCCACCGACACGGTGGCCGCCCAGCGGGCCCTGGAGATCCGGGCCGACGTGGTGCTGATGAGCAAGAACGGCGTGGACGGCGTCTACACCGCCGACCCCCGGATCGACCCGACCGCCAGCAAGCTCGACTCGATCACCTTCTCCGAGGTGCTCCGCCGCAACCTGCGGGTCGCCGACGCGGCCGCGTTCAGCCTCTGCATGGAGAACGGCCTGCCGATGCTGGTCTTCGGCGCCCAGGGCGACGACACGATCATCCGTGCGGTGGGTGGCGACAAGATCGGCACCCTGATCACCGCCTGAGCGGCCGCGGGCCGCGCGAGACGGCCCCGCGACACCACAGCACAGCCCACGACGAGCACAAAGAAGGAGGCGAGGAGACCGGTGATCGACGACACCCTCCTCGAGGCCGAGGAGAAGATGGAGCGGGCCATCGAGCACGCCAAGGAGGAGTTCGGCGCCATCCGCACCGGTCGCGCCAACGCCGCCATGTTCTCCAAGGTCATCATCGACTACTACGGCACCCCCACGCCGCTGCCCCAGATGGCGTCCATCGGGGTCCCCGAGCCGCGCATGGTCATCATCAAGCCGTACGACAACTCGCAGATCGGCGCCATGGAGCGGGCGATCCGCGACTCGGACCTCGGCGTGAACCCGAACAACGAGGGCAACCAGCTGCGCATCCTGCTCCCGCAGATGACCGAGGAGCGCCGCCGCGAGATGATCAAGGTGGCCCGGCACAAGGGCGAGGAAGCCAAGGTGGCGGTGCGCAACATCCGCCGCAAGGGCAAGGAGGAGCTGGACCGGCTGGTCAAGGACGGCGAGGTCGGCGAGGACGAGGGCCGGCGCGCCGAGAAGGACCTCGACGACCTGACCCAGAAGTTCGTCGCCACCGTCGACGAGCTGGTCAAGCACAAGGAGAGCGAGCTGCTCGAGGTCTGAGCCGCGACGGCCCCCGGGGCCGTCGCGCGTGACCTGCCGTGGCACCGGTGTGCCGCCGTCGTCGGGCGGCGGCGCCGGTGCCTGCGTCGTCACGGGCCGAATCGCCCCTCGTCGTCACGGGCCGAAACCGGGCGAACCCGGGGCGCACCGCCGGTGGCGGCACGGAGGGCTCGTCCACCCTGCCGGGGCGACCCGTGCAGTAGGCTCGGCACGATTCCGGCCACCACGCGGTGAACGGGCGGGATCGCCCGGCCGTCGCGCCGGTCAATCGGACGGAACAGTCGTCGTAGGGGATGGTCTTGGTCGTACGTCATGTGGTGAGCCCCGTACCGCGTCCGTTCGGTGCGTGATGTCCCACCTCGACCCCTACCGCAGCCCCGAGTCCCGCAGCTGGGACCGGCCGGACGCCCCGGCCGCGCTCCCCTGGCCCGACCGTGATCTGGAGCCGGGGCAGAGGGCCCGCAGCGCCACCACCGACGCGTACGCCCCCGCCGTCCCGGGCGGCCGGCCCGAGACGCGCCGCCCGGCGGGGCGACCGGAGCCGTTCGACGCGGACGCCACCGACCCGTACGGCGCCCGCCCGGTGCCCGACGAGCCGCCGCGGCCCGGTGACCCCGTCGACCGACCGGGCTGGCCCGGTGCCCCGGGGGCGGGCGGAAGGCCCTCTCCCGAGCGCCCCGGCGGGCCCCTCCCCGGCGGGCCGCCGGCCGGTGCGGCGTACCCGCCCGACGAGTCGACCGGCCCGGCGTACCCGCCCGGCGGCGGTGCCGAGCCGGAGCCGCCCCGGGGGCGGCGCGGGCCCGGCCGGCGACGGGCGAGCGCCGAGCGACCGCCCACCCAGCAGCCCTCGCCCGGCCGCGCCGGCCGCAACCTGCCGGCGGCGATCGGGGTGGGCGTCGGCCTCGGCGCGGCCGTCCTGCTGCCGCTCTTCTTCTACCTGCCCGCCTTCCTCCTCGTGCTCGCCGCCGCGATCGCGATCGGCATCTGGGAGATGGCCCGGGCGGTGCGCCGCAGCGGGGCCCACCCGCCGCTGGTGCCGCTGGTCGCCGGCGGCGTGCTCACGGTCGGCCTGGCCTGGTTCGCCGGCCCCGACGCGCTCTGCCTCGGCCTGCTGGTCACCGTTCTCGGCACGATGATCTGGCGGCTGGGCGACGGGCCGGGCGACTACCAGCGCGACCTGACGGCGGCCACCCTCATCGCCGTGTACGTGCCGTTCCTCGGCGGCTTCGCGGCGATGCTCGCCGCCGCGCCCGGCGACGGGCACCTGCGCGTGCTGGTCACCCTGGTCGCGGTGGTGCTCTCCGACACCGGCGGGTACGCGGCGGGGGCCAACCTCGGCAAGCACCCGATGGCCCCCTCGATCAGCCCGAAGAAGTCCTGGGAGGGCTTCGCCGGCTCGGTCACCGCGGCGGCGGCGGGCAGTGCCCTGCTGATCTGGCTGCTGTTCGACGTGGCCCCCTGGTGGGGCGCCCTGTTCGGCGTGGCCGTGTCCTGCGCGGCGGTCCTCGGCGACCTGGCCGAGTCCATGATCAAGCGGGATCTCGGCGTGAAGGACATGAGCAACCTGCTGCCCGGCCACGGCGGCCTCATGGACCGCCTCGACTCGATCCTGTTCGCGGTGCCCACCGCGTACCTGTTGCTGGCGGTTTTCGTCCCGGTGGTGGGCTGAGGCATGAATCACGCCGGTCAGCCCGTTCCGGCCGCGTGGTCGGGTCCGATTCGGCACCTCCGGCCAGGTGCGTCGGGCGAACGGCGTGGGAGACTGGACGGGTCATGACGAGCCTTCCCCTGATCCCTGTCACCTCGGACGCCCCCGCCGCACGCCGCGCGGCCATGCCGCCCCGTCACCTCGCCGACCTCGACCTGCCGGCCCGGCAGGCCCTGGTGGCCGAGCTGGGCGAGCCGGCGTTCCGCGCGAAGCAGATGTCCACCCACTACTTCGGCCGTCTGGTCCGCGACCCCACGTCGATGACCGACCTGCCCGCGGCCACCCGGGACAGGCTGGCCGCCGAGCTGCTGCCCACCCTGCTCACCCCGGTCCGCGAGCTCGCCTGCGACGACGGCGCCACCCGCAAGGCGCTCTGGCGGCTGCACGACGGCTCGCTGGTGGAGAGCGTGCTGATGGGATATCCGGACCGCGTCACCGTCTGCATCTCCAGCCAGGCGGGCTGCGGCATGGCCTGCCCGTTCTGCGCCACCGGCCAGGCCGGGCTGACCCGCAACCTGTCGACGGCCGAGATCGTCGACCAGGCGGTCTACCTGGCCGGCGTGGCCGCCTCCGGCGCGGTCGCCGGCTCCCCGCCCCGGCTGTCCCACGTCGTGTTCATGGGCATGGGCGAGCCGCTGGCCAACTACTCGCGCGTCGTCGCGGCGATCCGCCGGCTGGTCGCCCCCGCCCCCGAGGGCCTCGGCCTGTCCCAGCGGCACATCACCGTCTCCACGGTCGGCCTGGTCCCGGCGATCCGCCGGCTGGCCAGCGAAGACCTGTCGGTGACCCTTGCGTTGTCCCTGCATGCGCCCGATGATGAGCTGCGCGACGAACTCGTGCCGGTCAACCAGCGGTGGAAGGTCGCCGAGGTGCTGGACACGGCGTGGGACTACGCGGCCCGCACGGGGCGTCGGGTGTCGATCGAATACGCGATGATCAAAAACGTGAACGACCAGCCGTGGCGGGCCGACCTCCTCGGCCAGCTGCTGGCCGGCAGGTTGGCGCACGTCAACCTCATCCCGCTCAACCCGACCCCGGGCAGTCGGTGGGACGCGAGCCCGAAGCCCGTCGAGCGGGAGTTCGTCCGGCGTCTGCGCGCCGCCGGGGTCTCGACGACGGTGCGGGACACCCGGGGGCGCGAGATCGACGGCGCGTGCGGGCAGCTCGCCGCCGCCGGGGACAGGGACACCGAGACGCCGCAGGAGGCAACGGCGTGACGGGGCGTACCGAACGAGACCAGGAGACATAGTGGCGAGTCAGGGTCAGCGTTTCCGGCGTAAGGCGCTCCGCCGGGGATACAAGGTCGACGAGGTGGACGCCTTCCTGGACCGGGTCGAGGCGACGCTCGACGGCCGGCCCGTCGGCGCGCCCGTGGCCTCCCAGGAGGTCCACGACGTCGTCTTCCGGGTCCGCTTCAACGGCTACGACGAGTGGCAGGTCGACCTGCACCTCGACCGCGTCGAGCGGCAGCTGGCCGAGTTGGAGGAGCGCGGCGGCTCGCCCGGTCGCGGCGCAGACCCCCGGATGCCCGACCGGATGGGTCCGTCGGACCGGATGGGCCCGCCGCTGCGAGACGACCGGGGGCCCGTCCCGCTGCGTGACGACCGGGGCCCCGTCCCGCTGCGCGACGACCGGGGACCGCTCACCATGCGTGACGACCGGGGGCCCGCGCCGATGCCGCAGCCCATGCCGCCCCGGCCGATGCCGGCGCAGGCCGGTCCGCCCGGCGACCGCTACGGCCGGTACGACGAGCCGACCGGCGGTTTCTCCGGCGGGTACGACGAGCCGACCGGCGGCTTCTCCGGCGGGTACGACGGGCCGCGCGGCGGCTACGACGCACCTCGCGGCCCGGGTGGCCCGGGTGGTGGCCCGATGGGTCCGGGTGGCCCGATGGGTCCCGGCCCCGGCATGGGGCACGGCGGCCCGCCGCCCCGGGGCCTGCCCCCCGGCCCCGGCGGCTACGGTCCGGACGAGCAGCGCTTCGACGGCTTCGAGGCGGGGCGGCACGGGCGGGCAGACATGACCGCCGAGATCCGGATGCCCGAGCGGGACCTTCGCGAGCTGCGCGGCCGTGGCCCCGCCGGCCCTCCGCCCATGCCGCCGCAGCCGATCGGGGGCCCGCCGCCGATGGCCGGCCCGCCCGTGGGTGGCCCCCCGGCCGGTGGCCCGCCCGTCGGTGGCCCGCCGATGGCCGGTCCGCCCGGCAGCGACCTGCACCGGGTGGACCAGATCCGTCGCAGCTTCCAGGTGCGCCGGTTCGGCAGCGGGTACGACCCGGACCAGGTCGACCGGCTCTTCGAGGGCATCCTCGGCGGCATGGCCGGCCGGGGCCCGATGCCGGTCAACCCGAAGGACCTGGACACCCTGCGCTTCGGCCTGGTGCCGGGCGGCTACTTCGAGGCCGAGGTCGACGCCGCGCTCAAGGACGTCCAGGACATCCTCTTCGGCCGCTGACCGCCCGGTGGGCGCGGGAGACCTGCCCGCGCCGCAGCACACGTACACGACGAAGGGCCCGCCCCGACCGGGGTGGGCCCTTCGTGCGATGCCGGTCCGGCCGGGGTCAGGACCGCAGGCCGTTGCGGCGCAGCACCGTGTCGCCGACGACGATGGCCAGCAGCAGCACGGCCAGGCCCACCAGCCAGATGTCCTCGACCCTGCCCTCGTGGTTGCCGCACAGCATGGCCAGCAGCGCCAGCGCGGAGACCACCGCGCCGATCCGCCCGGCCTTGCGGTGCCCGGGCTTGTGCTGATCTGGCGACGTCACCGGCTCGCTTCCTGCCACTGTCGGTCCTTCCCTCGCGATCGGATCTCCGGTTAGTCTGGCACGCCCCGTGGCTGACCTCGTGCGGTGGGGGTTTCCCGCCGGCCCCGCACCCGCCGGCCCGCACCCACCGCCGGTGCCCCCGTGCCGGCCACCGGCGCCCAGTGGACCGGCCGGAGGCCGGAGGACCCGGGCCGGAGGGCACTACCGGCGTCGCGGGCCGGCGACCAGACTGCCTCCGGTAGCGTCGGGACGTACACCTTGATTGTCTTTTTGAGGGGGACTGCGGTGCGAGTGACCGGTACGGGACACGCCAGCATGCGGATCGACACGGCCGCGGGCAGCATCCTGTGCGACCCGTGGGTCAATCCCGCCTACTTCGCCTCGTGGTTCCCGTTTCCCGACAACTCCCAGCTCGACTGGGAGACCCTCGGCGACGTCGACTACCTGTACGTGTCGCACCTGCACCGGGACCACTTCGACGCCGCGCACCTGCGCGACTTCGTCTCCAAGGACGCCACCGTCCTGCTGCCCGAGTTCCCCACCTCGGAGATGGAGGACGAGCTGCGGGCGCTGGGCTTCACGAAGTTCCTGCGGGCCCCGAACGAGCAGGTGGTGGAGCTCGACGGCGGCCTGCGGATCATGATCCAGGCGCTCACCAGCCCGACCGACGGCCCGATCGGCGACTCCTCGCTATGGGTGGAGTACGACGGGGTGCGGCTGCTCAACCAGAACGACGCCCGGCCGACCGACCTGAGCGTCTTCGCCGAGCTGGGTCACGTGCACGCGCACCTGCTCCAGTTCTCCGGGGCGATCTGGTATCCGATGGTCTACGAGCTGCCGCAGTCGGCGAAGACTGCGTTCGGCAAGCAGAAGCGGGAGCGGCAGTTCGACCGCACCTGGCGCTACATCGCCGACCTGAAGGCCGACCACGTCTTCCCGATCGCCGGCCCGCCGTGCTTCCTCGACGACGACCTGTGGCAGTTCAACGACATCCACGGCGACGAGGGCAACATCTTCCCCGACCAGTCGGTCTTCCTCGCCGAGTACGCGAAGGTCGGCGGCACCAACGGCATCGTGCTGCTGCCGGGCAGCGTCGCCGAGGTGACCACCTCGGGGGCGACCACCACCCACCCGCAGCCGGTCGAGGAGTTCTTCGCGAACAAGGCCGCCCACCTGGAGGAGATGCGGGAGCGCAAGCGCGGCGTCATCGAGGCGGAGAAGGCGTCCTGGCGGCACCCCGAGGTCGACGTGCTGGCCGGGATGAAGCGCCGCATCGAGCCGCTGCTGGAGGAGTCGATCTACCTGGCCAAGGGCGTCGGCGGCCCGGTCCGCTTCGACCTGGTCGACTACGACGGCGAGAGCGTCGAGTCGATCGTGGTGGACTTCCCCGGCAAGGAGGTGCGGCCGTACGCCGACGAGAAGGTCCGCTACCGGTTCCGCACCGAGCGGGCCCTCGTGGAGCACCTGCTGCACATCGGCGAGGTCGACTGGGTCAACTCGCTCTTCCTGTCCTGCCGGTTCTCGGCGGCCCGGATCGGCCAGTACAACGAGTTCGTGTACGCCTTCTTCAAGTGCCTGTCCACCGAGCGCCTCCAGTACGCCGAGGGCTGGTACGACGAGCACGAGCGCACCAGCGACGCCGAGGACATCACCCTCGGCGACTGGGTGGTGCAGCGCCGCTGCCCGCACCTGAAGGCGGACCTGACCCGGTTCGGCATCGTCGAGGGCGACCAGCTCACCTGCCAGCTGCACGGCTGGAAGTTCGACCTGCCCAGCGGGCGCTGCCTGACCAGCGTCGGGCACAAGGTCCGGGCGCACCGCGCGGACGCGTCCGCCCCGACGCCCTGACCCGGCGTTCCGCCCCATTCCGCCCCTTCTGCCCCGTTCCTTCCCGTTCCGCCCCGCCCGCAGGTGACCATGGAGTCGTGACGGGCGGGGCGGAGTCGTGACCGGCGGGTTGGCGTCGTGACCGGTGGTGCGGACGAGGCGGCCGGCTACCGGTACGGGCGGCGCAGCGAGATGGCCCGCGACGCCTCCCGGGTGGAGGCGTTCAGCGACGCCGTGATCGCCATCGTGCTGACCCTGATGGCGGTCGAGCTGCTCCAGTTCGCCCCGCAGAACCCCACCGGGCCGGACCTGGCGGGCGCGCTGTTCCACGAGTGGCCGTCGTACCTGGCGTACGTGATCACCTTCGCGATCGTCGGCCAGGTGTGGCTCACCCACCACAACATGTGGCGGTACGTGGTCCGCGTCGACCAGTTGCTGCTGGTGCTGAACCTGCTCCTGCTGCTCTTCGTCGCGGCCATCCCGTTCGCCGCGAACCTGCTCTCGGACAACCTGCGCGGCCCGGTCGGCGACCAGCGGCTCACCGCCGCCCTCTACGTGGGCACGGTGCTCGGCGAGGCGCTCTTCTTCAACCTGAGCTGGTGGTGGGCGCGGCGGCGCAACCTGCTGCACCCGGACCTGGACCCCCGGCTGGCCCGGGCAGTGGCCCGCCGGTTCCTGCTCGGGCCGCTGCTCTACCTGGTCGCCTTCGCGGTGGTCTTCGTCGACCCGGTGCTCAGCCTGGTCGCCTACCTCCTGCTCGTGGGCCTGTACCTGGTCCGCGGCCCCGGCGACCTGCCCCCGTCGAAGGAGCGCGCACCCGCCGGACGCTGAGGCCCCGCCGGACGCTGCGGCCCCCGCCGGGCGGCGCGAGGTACCGGACGCGTCACCAAGGGTCCGCTCCCCGCCAGCGGCGATCAGGTGCCCGGCGGGCGCAGCCGCCGGGGCACGCAGCGGTTCGGCAACTCCGCCCCGTCCAGCTGAGGGAACTGTGCCCGGCACCAGGCGTCGACCCCGTCCTTCGACTCGGCCGGCACGACGGCGAAGGTGAGCCAGAGGGGCTTCCCCTCGTACAGTTGTTGCCGACCGTAGTCGGTGCTGAGCAGGAGGATCACCCGGGCCTCACCGCCGAGTTCCGTGCGGAGCTGCTGGTGCTCGGCGAGGATGTCGGTGGCGTAGAAGGTGTGCGAGCCGTTCGCCGCCCACTGCTCGGGGTCGACGATGCCCACGCTCTTCGAGGCGAGCTGGGCGACGTACCGGCCATCGAGGCTGATGGTGGGCAGATCCTGCTCGTGGAGCCGGCTCAGCTCCGTCAGGGCCGCCGCCTCGGGGTCCTCGGGAGCCGGGGTCGTGGTCGGGGTGCCGGTGTCGAGGGAGCCTTCGGCCGACGGGAGCGGGTCGCCGCCCGGGGCGCTGGGCGCGCTGTACGGGTCGGGAGACGACCCCGGCCCGTCGTAGGTGCTTCCGTCGGCGGCACCCGGATCCATCCGGTACGCCCCGTAGGCCGTACCGACGAGGAGCAGCAGGACGACCAGGACCAGCCCGGCCGCCTTCCGGAGTGCGGCACCTGCCGGCCGCTGCGGGTTACCGGTCGGCGGTTCGAGGGGACGCCAGGGAACAGGCTCCGGTGCGGTGGCCGGGTCGACCGGCACCACCGGCAGACCCCCGAAGGCCGCCGGGTCCAGCGGCTCGTCCCGATCCGAGGGCTCGTCCCGCTCGGCGGGAGCGGTGCGGGCGGGCGCTTCGGCGCTCGTGGCCCGGATCGCCGCGCCGGCGGCTGCGGAGGCGGGGGCCGGTGCTTCGGGGCGGGTGCGGCCGGGCGGCGGCTGCGGGATCTGGTCGGCCAGGTCGCCGACCAGCTCCCGCAGGTTCCAGATCGGCCTCTCCGCGCCCTGCCGCTCGTCGCTCATCCTCGCCTCCCGATCACGCGTCGCCCGGCACCAGTACCCGCCGGCGGGGCTCGCCGTCGGACGTGGCGGCCGTGACCGGGGCGCCGGCCGGCACCGCCCGGTCCCGACCCCAGCTGCGGATCTCCGCGATCTGTTCCGGCTGGGTGCGGCTCAGCGGGATGGTGTTGACGAAGGTGTCGACGACGAACTCGGTCGGTGGGCAGGACCGGTCGCCCCGCAGCAGCATCTCGGTGCCCACCTCGTTCATGGCCGACTCGATGTCGGAGCCGGCGAACCCGTCGGAGAGGACGACCAGCCGGGGGAGCAGGTCGCCGTCCGGTTCGGTGTCGAGGTAGCGTCGGTAGTAGAGCCGGATGATCTCCGCCCGGTCGGTGTCGTCGGGCAGGTCGACGAAGAAGAGCTCGTCGAAGCGGCCCTTGCGGAGCAGCTCCGGCGGCAACGAGCGCACGTCGTTGGAGGTGGCCACGACGAAGACCCGGGACCGGGATTCCTGCAACCAGTACAGGAACTGCCCGACCAGACGCCGGCTCACCCCGGTGGAGTCGTACTGACCGGCGAGCCCCTTCTCGATCTCGTCGATCCAGAGCACGCAGGGAGCCGTCCGGTCGGCCATCTCCAGCGCCTCCCGCAGCCGGGTCTCGGACTGTCCGACGTACATGCCGAGGATGGTCGCGAAGTCGAGCCGGTACAGCGGCATCCGCCACTGGGCCGCGACGGCCTTGGCGCAACGGGACTTCCCGCAGCCGGGCACGCCGACCAGCAGCACCCCGCGCGGCGGACGCAGCCGGGTCTCGCTCAGGTCGGCGAGCATCACCTGGTGCTTGCGACGCAGCCAGGCCCGCAGGCTGGTCAGCCCACCGAGTTCACTGTCAGCCGAGTCGACGTGCACCCGTTCCAGGCCGGCGAGATCGCCGAAGTGCTTGTCCTTGAACTCCGCCATCCGGGCCACGTCGTCGCGGCGCAGGTGTCCGCTGGCGGCCATCGTGGCCAGCACGTTGATCGCGGTGCCCTCGGGAACCCCGACCAGGAACTCGGCGGCACGCCGGGCGTCGGCGTCGGTCCAGTCGATGGTGACCGCGCCCTGCTGCTCCCTGAGGAAGTCGGTGACGATGCCGTACATCTCAGGGGCGTCGGGCAGGTCCAGGACGATGCTCATCCCGAGACGTTGCAGGCCACTCCACAGCGGCGTGTCGGTGACCAGGACGATGCTGCCGGAGCGGGCGTCGGCGAGCCGCGCGAGTTCCGCGATGTGCCGGGTGGCCGGGGAGTCGGCCGTCAGATCGTCGGGTTCGACGAAGACGATCGTCGCCTGGGCCCGCCGGGACAGTTGGGCGGCGGCGAAGTCCATCGCGGCCACCAGCGAACGCTCCTCCTGCACCTGGGCGTTGGTGCGTAGGTCCCGCAGCCCGGCCGCCCTGGTGTGCAGCCAGAACGGCAGGCCGGCGCGGCGTGCGCTGCCGGCGACCTCCCGCAGCAGCCGGACGGCGCGCAGCGGCTCGACGGTCCGCACGCTGATGAGCGGCACCCGGGCGGCGACGTAACTGTCGAGGTCCCTGCGGGCCTCCAGGTAACGGGACATGATCGCTTCCTCAGTCGGGGGTCGCCGGGCCGGCGACGATGATCCGGCGGCGAGCCGGTCCGGCGGGGTCGGTGGCCCACTCGTCGACCGGGCCGGAACCCGGGGCGGTGGACGCGGTCAGCGGGTTCTCCCGCACCGTGCGCATCCTTGTGTGCACCAGCGGGCCGTCACCGCCCTGCCGACGCAGCTGCTCGACACCGTCCTCCAGCGCCCGCTGGACCAGCTCGATCTGGGCGTCGACGAGGCCGAGCAGGTGTCGGGCGAGCGGCTCGGGCAGCCCGGGGCTGCCGGCCACCGCCCGGATCGACGCCAGTCCCCGGCGGCCCTGCACCAGGGCTCGCGCCCACTCGAACTCGTCCCCGGCGGCCGCCATGGCTGCCAGCAGTCCGTCCGCCCAGAGCTTCAGCCGCTGGTCCAGCGCGCCGGTGAGCATGGCCACGAAGCGGGCCCAACCGTCGGCGGGCAGGGCCGCCTCGACCAGCTTCGGCAGCCCGCCGGGGGCGGCCGACTGCTCGGTGCGCCAGCGGCGTAGGAACGTCACCCAGGTCTGCAGGTCGTCGCCGTGGCTGTTCACGGGTCGGCCCGGTGCGGCCGGCGCACGAGGATCTCGCCGGGCGGCAGCGGCTCCCAGTCGGGCAGCTCTTCGACGACCTGCCGCCGGCGGTCGGTGGCGGGCGGCGGGGACGCTGGCCGGGCCCAGGGTCGGGGCTCCGGAACGTCGTCACGGTCGATCATTTCACTCCCCCTTGTCGGTCCGGCCCACCGCGCGACGTTCGTGCGGTGCTCCCGGCCCACCCGCCGTGGCCAGGTCGGCGATCAGGGCGGTGACCCGGCTCGCGTCGCTGTCGGCGGCGGTGAACCGGTCCCGCCAGGCTTCGAGTTCCATGCCGGCGGCCCGCAGCCCGCGCAGTGCCTCGTCCCGGGCGTCGTCGATGAGCCTCCGGACCCGCTCCTGCTCGGCGGCGGCGGCCTCCGCCCGACCCTTGAGGACCACCGCCCAGACGCCGCCGGTCAGGGCGGTGGCGAGCAGGCCGATCCCCGCGCCACCGACGGCAAGCCCGATCAGCAGCACGACGAAGAGCACCACCAGCGGCCCGATCAGGCTCTTGCCCCAGTCGAAGGCGAGACCGTCGACGAAGGGCCGACCGTAGCGGTTCCAGTGGGCGTCGAGCGAGCGTTCCAGGGTGCCCATCGGCCGGTCGAAGGAGCCCGTCCAGGAGGGCGGCCGGAACGCGGCCACTCCGCTGAGCGCACCCGGGTCGACGGCCACCTCGACGGTCGTCGGCGCGGCGATCCGATAGTCGTTGGTGAACCCCGCGTGGGCCTCGCCGATCCAGTCGTGGCAGGCCGCCATCGCCAGCCGCTGGGTCTGTGCGGAGACGGCCAGGGTGTGCGGGGCGAGGGCACAGTCGGTCTGCAGGCTGAGGTAGTCGCGGGTGTCGTCGAGGACGTCGACCTGGGCGCGGGCGACCTGCTCCGCCGCGGCCAGGTCGCCGTCGGCCTGGACGATGGCCTCCTGCTCGGCCAGCTGCCGGCGCAACGGCAGCTCCTCCCGGTCGTACTCGGTGACCAGTTGGTCGAGCAGCTCGTCCACGGCATCCTCGATCCGGCTGCTCGGGGTGGCCTCCGCGGCCAGCACCGGGGTGTACCGGTCGAGGATCGACCCGTGCGCCTGGGCGTGCGACAGCATCAACCGCAGCTGCGGCCACTGCGGCGACGCCTCGGCCAGCCTGGGGAAGTCCTCGTCCAGCCCGTCGACGCGGACGTGGCTGGTCAACTCGATCCGCCAACGCCGCACCTGGGCGGAGATCACCGCCTCGTCGTCGAGCAGGAGCCGACGCCACCCGTCGAGCCGCTCCTGGACCAGGGCCAGCCCGGCGGGGCCGAACGCACCCTGGGCGGTGGCCTCCAGGATGACCGGGAACTCCCGGCCCAGGGCTGCCGGGTCCTGGGCGTCGAGGTAGTGCCGCAGCCACCGTACGGCGGCCGGCCCGCGATCCTGCCGGCGCAACACCAGCGCCATGAACAACGCGGTCCGCTCGGGGGAGTGCTGGTAGGCCTCCTCCACCGCGCGGACGCACAGTTGCGGGTCGTCGCCGGCCCAGGCGGCCAGCGTCACCAGCACGGGCGCCAGCCAGTAGCGGGAGTTCTGCACCAGCAACTCCTCGCTGACCGCCCGAACGGTCTCCTCCCGGACCAGCCCCTGGTCGAAGGCGCGGAGCATGCCGACCGCCGTGCGGCGGACCACCTTGTGGTGGCCGAACTGCTGCTCGATGTCGTTCTTGAGCTGACCGACCCTGGCCTCGGCGCTGTGCAGGTTCTTGGTGCGCTGTGCCTGCTGTTCGAGGCGAAGCACAGCCCCGTGGAGCGTCGCCAGTTGGTCCTGGGTGATCCGCTGCTTGATCCCGATGTCGTTGACCTGCAGGCCGACCTCGCCGACGGCGTTGCTGATGGCGACGAGGTCGCGCCGTTGCTGCCGCAGAATGTTCTCTACCGCTCTCAGTTCGGACATGGCTCCCCCGGTTTCGATGTGCTGGTGAATGCCCATCGGTATTGATCCGCGAGCCCGGAATCGTCGATGGTGAGGAGCCGACCCGAGTCCCGTGTGCGTGACGTGAATTCGCGCCCCGTGGCGCAGAGGTATTTGGCGCGGTGATATTCCGCTGCTGTGGATGGTTGCCGGCAGGGGCCGGACGTCGCGTCGACCGAATGTGTCGAAGAGTCGGCCGATCGGATACCGGCCGCCGACTCGTTTCCTGTCGGCGGACCGTCAGGTGGCGGGCTCGTCCCCGGTCGTGGGCCCGGCGTGCTGAGCCACCCGGGCCAGGGCTGTCGGATCGGCGATCGTGATCTGGCGGTATCCCCAGCGGAGCACCCCCGCCTCGCGCAGTGCCCGCAGTGCCTTGTGGACCGTCGCCGGTGCGACACCGACCAGGGTGGCGAGTTCCGGCTGGCTGAGCGAGAGCCCTATGTCGACGCCGTCGTCGCCGGCCCGCGTGCCGTACCGATCGGCGATCTCGATCAGTGCCCGGGCCAGTCGCACCTCCGCCGGGTACGCGAGGAAGTCGGTGCGCCGCCGGTTGGCCCAGCGCAGCCGCTCGGCGACGATGGTGGTGACCAGGCGGGCCGCCTCGGGGTGCCGGGCGAGGACGTGCCGGAACGCCTCGGCGGTGAGCAGCCTGCCGGTGACCACACCGCAGGCGGTGACGGTGGCCATGCGGCGGGGATGCTCGGCCAGGGCCGCCGTCTCGCCCACGATGTCACCGGCCGTGCGGACGGCCAGGAGCGCCTCGAAGGTCTCCGCCAGGCTGGTGACCTTGACCAGGCCGCCGGTCAGCAGCACCACGTGACTGCTCGTGGCCCCCTCGGCGAGGAGCCGTTCGCCCGGCTCGAACCGGACGGGGCTGCCCCGACCGAGCAGCACCTGCCGGGTCTCCTCGGGTAGCCGCCCGAGGAAGCCGTTCGACGGCCATGTGCGCGGGCGCGACCTGGCACCGTCCACTCCCACCTCGCGGGCACCCTCGACGCCGACTGACCCGGCAAGTCTGCGGTACCGGTGACCCGGCCGCAATGCGTCGGTGGTGGGGCGCCCGGCCGGTGTCCACCGGACGGACGCGGTCGCCGCTGTCGACCGGACCCTCATGTCACTCCTAACCGCGCGCTCTGTGGTGGAGCGTCGCACGGGTCGGGCCGCGGGATCCCGGATAATTCCGGGATTCCCTCGGGTGTTCGGGTCGACCATGGCAACGGGTGGCCGGGGATGGGTGATTCGATGCGACTGCGACGTGCCGGTGTGTCAATTGACGGACACTGCGGTCGCGACGGCCGGAACGTCGGCGATGATCGGGCACCGCGCGGGAACCGAGCATTTGCGTATCCGTCGGCGGGTCGACCGAATGCGCGCGCCCGGGTGCGGCAACCGATGTTGCCGTTGGGGCGAGAACTGCGGGAAGACGGGGGCGAATCGCTTGCACACTGCACTGGAGAACGCTGGGGCGCGGCCGCGCGGGCGACGCCGGACGGGGGCCTCCCGGTGTTGATCGACCCGCCGCTGCGCCCGGCCGACGTACTGGCACGGGCGCCGCTGTGCCCCGGCGGGTCCCGCGACGGCGTACCCGACGTCGGCGTCGATCCGGGTGCGGTCAGCCTGGGCCGCCCCCTGGTCTTCCCGGTGCCGGCCGACGAGCTGCCCGCTCCCCTGCGGCTCCGGGCGCGGGCCACCGAGCAGCGGTACTACGGTGTGCTCTTCGCCTTCGACCTGGACCCGCTGCCGGACGGGGGCCGGCACACCTCGGTCCGGTTCGAGGTCACCCTCACCGACGAGGCCGCCCGTGCCGTTCGGCTCGACGCCGACGGCGGCGCCCTCGGGTTGACCTTCGACGCCGACCCGCCCCGGGCGGCCACCGTCGCCGCCGACCGGGCGGCCACCGCCGCCGGTGCCCGTCCCGGCTGGCTCACCCGGCTGGCCCCCCGGGCGGGAAGGCCCCGCGCCTGGTCGTTCGGTGCCCAGCGCCACCGCTTCGGGTGGAACTACGAGGGCACCGGGCTGCCCCTGGCCTACGGCATGCATGCCCTGATCGAGGTGCCCGCCGCCACCACCGTGCTCACCGGCCGGCTCGGCGTACGGGTCCAGGTCCGGCCGGGCCGGCGACACCCCGGCGGCGTTCGCCTGGCCACCGTGCGCGAAGCGGTGCCGTTCCACGAGGAGCTGCCCGACCGGGCCGAACCCACCGCCGCAGCGGTCCGGCTCTGCCTTGCCGCCGACGTGGCGGGCTACAGCCGGCGTCCCCACCATCTGGCCGAACGCACCCAGTCCTGGCTGGTCCGGGCGTTGGCCGACGCGCGCCGCGCGGCCGGCGTCGACGAGGCGGCGGTGGCCGTGCAACCGCAGGGCGACGGTGAGTTCTGCGTGTTGCCGGTCGGCGTCGACGAGTCGACCGTCATCCCCCGGCTCGTCGGCGGTCTCGCGGCGGCGCTGCGGCGCACCAACGACGGCCTGCGCCAGGCGGAGCGGATGCGCCTGCGGGTCGCGTTGCACCGCGGCCTGATGAAGCCGGCGGACGGCGGGTGGGTCGGTGACGCGGCGATCGCGGTGCACCGCATCCTGGACAGCCCGCCCCTGCGGGCCGCCCTGACCGACAATCCGCAGGTCGACTTCGTCCTGGGCGTGCCGGACGTGCTCTACCAGGACGTCATCCGGCACTCGCGGGTGCCCCCACTGCCGGACCGGTTCACGCCGGTCACCATCGACCTGCCGGAGAAGCGGTTCGTCGAGCACGGCTGGCTGCACGTGCCCCACGGGGAGGGCGGGTGAACGGGCGGCTCTTCGCGCTGTTGGTCGGCATCGACCGGTACCGGGCGGTCACCCCGTTGCAGGGCTGCGGCAACGACGTGGCGCAGGCGGCGGAGTTCCTCCGGGGCCGCGTCCCGGCGCAGCGGGGCCCGGCGATCGAGGTGCTGCTGCACGAGCAGGCCACCCGCGAGGCGGTGGTCGACGGGCTGCGTACGCATCTCGGCCAGGCCGGGCCGGGCGACACCGCGCTGTTCTGGTTCAGTGGGCACGGCTCCCGGGCGGCGGTACCGCCCCAGCTGTGGCACCTCGAGCCGGGCGAGAAGCTGCAGACGCTGCTCTGCCACGACAGCCGCCACGGCGGCGTCCCCGACCTGTACGACAAGGAACTCCTGCTCCTGCTCGGCGCGGTCGCCGCCACAGGCTGCCACGTGGTGGCGGTGGTGGACAGTTGCCACTCGCACGGGGCCACCCGCAACCCGCAGCGGTCCGTCGCGGACCTGCCCACCGCGCCCGCGGTGGAGGCGCTCCTGCCGCAGCTGCGGCAGGCCGCCGCCCGCCCACCGGTCGAGTACGTCTCGCTCGCCGCCTGCCGGTCGTTCGAGACGGCGACCGAGGACTGGCTCGACGGCCGGTGGCACGGACTGTTCAGCTGGGGGCTGCTCGCTGCGATGCGCCGGCTCGGCCCGGCGGCGACCTACCGGGAGTTGCTCACCGCCGCCCGGTGCGAGGTGGAACAGTACTCGTCCCGGCAGGTGCCGCAGTTGGATCCGGTGACGCCGGGCATCGCCGACCAGCCGTTCCTCGGCGGCCGGGTCCGTCCACCGGCCACGGGGATGTGGCTGCGCCGGTCCCGCCACGAGTGGCGGATCGACGCAGGCTCGTGCCACGGCCTGTCGACCGGTGCCGACGGCGACGACACCCGCGTGGCCGTCGCCGGCACAAAGAACGAGGCGCGGATCCTGCGGGTGGGGGCGAATCACAGCGTCGTGGCCCCGATCGGTTGGGAGCCGGACGAGGACACGCAGTACCCGGTGGTGCTCAGCCGGGTGCCGATCCCGCAGGTCACCGTCGCCGTCGAGGGTGACCATCACCCCACGGTCGAGCTGGTGCTGACGGCGCTGGGCACGGCCGGTCCCACCGGCGGTCCGTCGCCGTACGTCCGACCGGTCCCCGGTGCGGCCTCCGCAGAGGGGCCCCAGCTGCGGCTGCGAGCCGACCAGCCGGGCCGGGTCGGCATCCGGGACCGGGACGACGCCCCGATCTGTCCCGACGCCACCGACGTGTCCGGCGACGGAGCCCGGCGGTTGGTCGCCACGGTGGAACACCTGGCCCGGGTGCGCCGGGTCCGGGCGCTGACGAACCCGGTGTCCGGGCTGGCCGGGGCGGTGTCCCTGCAACTCGTCGAGGCCCGCGCGACGGAGGTGACCGCTCCGGCGCACCGGCCGGCGCTGCTGCCCGGCCCGGACGGCGCGATCCACCTGCGCTACCGCCGCGACCGGGGCCGGTGGGTCGCGCCGACGGTCTTCGTCCGGCTGCACAACCACAGCTCCCGGCAGCTCTACTTCGTCCTGCTGAACGTCACCGAGGGCCATCGGGTGCACACCGGCCTCTTTTCCGGCGACCACGTCGCGCCGCGGTGGGCCGCCGCCGCCCTGCACGGTCGCCCGGTGGAGCTGCGGCTCCCCGACGACCAGCCGGTCACCCCGGGTGCCCGCACCCGCGACTGGCTGATCCTGCTCGCCGCCGAGGAGGAGTTCAGCTCGGCGGCGTTCGAGCTGCCGGCCCTGTCCGGGGCGGGGTCGGGCCGGGGCCGGGTGCCGCGCGGGGTGACCGGGCTGCTCGGTCGACTGGGCCTGGCGGCGGCGCACCGCGACGCCGGGGCCGTCGACGGCCCCGCGAGCGACTGGTTCACCCTGACCCTGCCGATCGTGACCGAGGTCCCCGGCAGCGCCACGGTGCCCGCCGGCGGTGTCGACGACGGGCAGGCCGTGGCGACGTGACCGGCCCGCACGACCCCGACCAGCCGCCGCCGGACGAGTGGATCGACCTGCTGCTGCGGCACCAGGAGAACCCACCGCCGGACGCGGATCCGGCCGGGCTGGCGGGGCTGATCGGCGAGGCGTTCCTGCAGCGGTACGCCGACGAGCCGGACGACGCGCACCTGGCCACCGCGATCGAGCAGCTGACCCGGGCCCTGCACGGCTCTCCGCACCACGCCGACGCGGCCGGCTGGCACTACGGGCTGGGGCTGGCCCACGGTGAGCGCGCCCGGCGTGCGGTGGCAGCGGTGCTCGCCGGCTCCACCGAGCGGCCCGAGGGGCCAGCCGTGAGCCAGGACCGGGCGGTGGTTCACCTGACCGCCGCCTACCGGGCCTGGCCGTCCGACGACCCCGAGCGGGACGCCGTGGCCGTGGAGCTGCTCGACGAGGTCTGGGACCGGTTCCAGTGGCACGTCCTGGACCTCGAACCGGACTCGCCGGCCGCCCACGCCGAGGTGCACCGCATGGTGCGGGCCATGGCCGAGGTCGTCGTCGGCGACACCGACCCGCACCGGGCCCGGTACGCCCGGATGCTCGGCGGCCTGGCCCGGCTGGCCCGCTACGACTACGCCGGTGGGCGGCGTCCGGACCTGGACGAGGGCGTCGCGCAGCTCACGGACGCCCTGGCCGCCCTGCCTCCGGAGACCCCCCGCTACGCGGTCGCCTCCGACGAACTGGTCGCCGGATACCTGGAACTCACCGGCCTCGACGAGGACCGCAACTGCCTGGACCTGGCCATCGCCGTGGGCGACCGGGCGATCCGGGCCGCGCGGCCGGGCCAACCCGGCTGGCTCAGCCTGCACCGCAGCCAGGCGTCCGGATACGCGACCCGATGGGACCTCGACCGGGACCCGGCGGACGTCGCGGCGGCGATCCACTGCTGGCGTACGGTGCGGGCGGAGGACCCGGACCCCGCCTCGGCGGTGGCCCTGGCCGAGCTGTTGCACAGCCGCGCGGAGCTGACCGAGGAGTCCGACGGTCTCGCGGAGGCCGTCGAGCTGCTCGCCGGCGCGCTGCCGGAGGCGGCCGAGGCCGGGCCGGTCTGGCAGCGGCTGGGCGAGATCCACCTGCTGCGCTGGCAGCGGGGCCGGGAACCCGGCAGTCTGGCGGCTGCGGGCGACTGCCTGGACCGGGCGCTGCGCGGCGGCCTGCCGGCGGAGGCCGTGTTCGCCGTGCACCGGACCCGGCTCGTGGCCGCCTGGGAGACGACGAGCCACCAGGAGACGGCCGAACCGGGCTCGGTGCCGCCGGGCCTGGGCCGGCTGCGCCGAGTCGTGCAGGAGGCCACCGACGCGCTGCACGCCGCGACCGATGCCACGCCGACCGAGCGGGCCACCCTGGCCGGTCTGATCCTCTACGCGGAGTGCACTGTGATCGGCATCATGCTCGACGACGCCGACCTGCCCCACCTGCGGTCGTTGCTCGCGATCGCCAGGACCGCCGACGCCGACCCGCCGCCGGGATTCACCGGGGCGATGGACCTCATCGAGGGCGTTCTGGACGACGCCGCCGCGAGCAGCAGCGCCGAGTCCGCCTCCGACTTCGGGGTCACCAGGTTCGCCGCCGCGCTCAACGACCGTCACCTCGACGAGCCCGCCGCCCTTCGAGGGCTGACCAGGCTGGCGCTGCTCTCCCGGGGCGCCCGGCTCGGCGACGTGCGCAGCTTCCGCGCCGGTGCCGCCCGGCTGGACGGGGCGTCCGACGCCGTGGAGGGGGAAGCCGGACGTACCGACGCCGAGTCCGAACTCGTCGAGGTCGCCTTCCACGTCATTCGGCACGGCGCCCGGCGGGATTTCGTGGCCATGCGGGAGGCGATCCGCAGGGCCGACGGGCTGCGCGACCGGATCGGTCCGTCGCGCGTGGTCCGCCAGATCGTCGACCCGATGCTCGACGCCGGCCGGAGCCTCTACGCCATGAACACCCATGGCCCGCTGCCGCCCGCCGGGGCGCCGGTGCCACTGCCGGCCGGGCGGCTTTCCATCCGGACCGTGGCGACGATGGCCATGAACGCGGCGGTCCAGCTCGCCGTGGCCCGTCGGTGGGCGGACCACGAGCTGCTCCGGCGCTGGGCCGACCACCTGGCGGGGGCCGCCGACCGGCTGGAGCCGGCGGACCGGATGTCGCTCGTGCTGCTGTCCCTCGCCGCCAAGGCCGAGCTCTGGCGGGCCGCCGCGCTGCGGGAGCGGGCCGCCGCGGCCCGGGCCGCCCGGTACCTCGCCCGGGCCCGTGCCGCCGGCCCCGATTCCGCGGGATCGCTCTGGGCCGAGCTGGTCGGCGACCACGCCGAGGCGCTGCGCCGGTCCGGGGATCCGGACCGGGCGGCGGCGCGGCGGCTCGGGCTGGCCGGGCTGCGGGCCCGGGCCCGGGACGTCCTGCTCCAGTCCGGCACCGATCAGGCCCTGGAGGCGGCCCGGTCGGCCGCCGACGCCGCGACCCGGGTGATCCGGTGGTGCCTGCAGGACGAGGCCGACGACGACCTGCTCGCCGCCCTCGACGCGGGCCGGAGCCTGACCCTGCAGGCATCCGCCGCCGGCCGCACGGTCCCGGAGCTGTTGGGTCGGGCCGGCCGCACCGACCTGGCGGCGGAGTGGGAACAGTCCGGCGGCCTGGGCCGCGACCAGGTCACCGGGGACCTGCTCGGCGCGGTGGTCGCCGCCAGCGAGGTCCCGGACGATCTGCGTCCCCGGGTGCTGCGCGCGCTGGAGGACGCCGGTTACCTCGACGACCTGCTGCCTCCACTGAGGCCCGACGACGTGCGGGCCGCGCTCCGCGCCCTGGACCTCGACGCCCTGGTCTATCTGGTGCCGGCCGCCCCGGGGGTGCCGGGGCTCGCGGTCCTGGTGCCCGCCACCGGTGAGATCCTCCCGCAGGAGTTCCCCGCCCTGACCGTGGCACCCGGCGCGCCGGTGCGCCGGCTGCTGTCGGCGGCCCTGGGACCGACCGGCACCGGACCACGGGTGGCGGGACCGGTCGGCGGCGACGTGGGCGACGCCGGGGCCGACGTGGCCGCCACCCGGATCGACGACCTGTGCCGGTGGGCGTGGCGGGCGGTGCTCGGCCGGCTCGTCGACGACCTGCGGGCGCTGCGGCCCGGCCGGCCCGCCCGGGTGGCGCTGGTGCCGATGGGACTGCTCGGGCTGGTCCCCTGGCACGCCGCGTACGAGCAGACCGCGACCGGCCGGCGGTACGCCATGCGCGACCTGGTGGTCTCGTACACGCCGTCGGCCCGGATGCTCTGTGCCACGGCGGCGCGACCGTCCCGTCCCGTCCGGTCCGCCCTCGTCGTCGGGGATCCCCTCGGCGACCTGCGGTACGCCGGTGTCGAGGCCCACGCCGTGTTCGAGCGGTTCTACCCCGACGGCGACTACCTGGGGGCGGCGCATCCCGACCCGGGGCGGCGGGCCACCCGGGAGAACGTGCTGTCGTGGCTGCGTACCGCCGGGGCGGGTCCCTCGATGCTGCACTTCGCCTGTCACGGCCGGGTGGAGCCGGCCCTGCCGGCGGACGCCCACCTGGTGTTGGCCGACGGGCCGCTGCCGGCCCGGGAGCTGCTGGAGGTGTCCCGCCGGGCCGCGCTCGACCTCGGCCGGGTGTTCCTGGCAGCCTGCACCACGAATGTCGCCGGTGGCGATCACGACGAGGCGTTCAGCCTGGCCACCGCCTTCCTGGCCGCCGGCGCGCACACGGTCTTCGGGTCGCTGTGGCGGGTGCCGGACGACGGCACGTCGTTGCTCATGTACGTGGTGCACCACCTGCTGCGCCAGGGCCACGCGCCGGCCGACGCCCTGCACCGGGCCCAGCTGTGGATGCTCGACCCGGACCGGCGGCCACCGGTCGGCATGCCCCCCGAGTTGGCCGCGGCGTGCGGCGAGGCGTCGTTGGCGCAACCGGTGTCCTGGGCCGCGTTCACGCACCTCGGGTGGTGAGAGGGGAACCTCTCTCCACCGGATGCGTCAACAGGGGGTCCCTCCTTACCCCAGATCGGCGAGGATGCGGCGGGCCGCGTTGTGGCCGGCCGCCCCGATGACGCTGCCCGCCGGGTGGCAGCCGGCGCTGCCCGCGTAGACGCCGTCGACGCCGGTGGCGTACGGCATCCGGTCGGTGAAGGAGACGGTGTTGTCGACGTGGTGGATGTGCCCGCCGGTGATGCCGAAGTGCGCCTCGATGCCGGGCGGGGGCAGTGGCACGGCGTCGGCGATCAGGTCACCGGTGCCGGGCGCGTACCGCTCGCAGATGCCGATCAGCCGGTCGACGTAGCCGGGCAGGGCCGCGTCCCAGGTGCCGTCGGCGAGCGCGTAGGGCACCGACTGCACGAACAGCGCCGACGAGTGGTGCCCGGCCTCGTCCTGCAACGACGGGTCGACGGTGGTGTGCAAATACCACTCGATGGTGGGCTCGGCGGGCAGCCGCCCGGCCTGCACGTCGGCCCACATGGCGCGCAGCGCCGCCATCGGCGGCTCGCCCCCGCCGCCGACCAGCGACGCCGAGCCGGGCAGCAGGTGGATGGTGGAGCCGAACGGGCTGGGCGCGCCGGGGGGCAGGCAGGAGAAGCGGGGCAGCCCGGTCAGCGCCAGGTTGACCTTGAGGGTGGTGCCGGGCCGGCGGACGGCCGCCATCCGCGCGCCCAGCTCCGCCGGGAGCGCGCCGTCGGGCAGCAGGTCCATCAGCCGGTACGGGTCGCACGCCCCGAGCACCACCCGGGCGGCCACGTGCCGGCCGTCGGCGAGGGTGACGCCGCTGGCCGCGCCGCCGTCGAGGGTGATCGCGGTGACCGGGGCGTCGGTCAGGATGGTGGCCCCGGCGGCGCGGGCCGCGTCGGCGAAGGTGCGCGAGACGGTGCCCATCCCGCCCTCGGCGATCATCCAGGTGCCGTCGGACCCGGGAAGTCTGCACATGTTGTGGACGAGGAAGTTGTGGCCGGTGCCGGGGTCGTCGGGGCCGGCGTTGAGCCCGGAGAGGCCGTCGGTGACCGCGTACATGCTGACCAGCAGCTCGGAGCGGAAGTCGAAGCGGGCCAGGTAGTCGGCGACGGAGCCGCGCACGAGGTCGACGAAGACCTGCCGCAGGGCGGGCCGGACGTGCCGCTGCGCGATCTCCTCGGCCGGCAGCGGCTCGGCCAGCCAGGCGGGGGCCAGGTCGTCGCGCAGCTGGGCCAGCTCGGCCTGCATGGCGTCGTCGGCGGCCACGTCGGCGGGGGAGAAGAACTCCGCGAGCTGCCGCCGGGTGGCGGCCGTGTCGCTGCCCATCAGCAGGTACGGCGACCCGGGGCCGCCCGGGGTGGGCAGGAAGTAGTGCGGGTCGCGGCGCAGCACGGGGATGCGCACGTCGAGCGTGGCGAGCAGCTCCGGGGGCATGAGCCCGAGCAGGTACGACCCGGTGGAGTGGCGCAGCCCGGGCACCTTCGGGAACGGGTTCTCGGTGCGGGTGGCCCCGCCGATCACCCCGGCGGCCTCCAGCACCAGCACGTCGAGGCCGGCGCGGGCCAGCAGGATCGCCGAGACCAGCCCGTTGTGCCCGGAGCCGACGATCACCACGTCGGCGCGGGTCGGCAGGTCACTCGCGTTGCTCGTCGCGGTCGTGCCGCTGTGCTCGCTCATGCTGGGGCAGCCTAGTGCCGCGCGGACCCGGCCGGGGGGCCGTCGCCGTTCCCGGTCGGCGGGCCGCCGTCGGGTGCCCCGCGCAGCTGGCCGAGCAGCGCGGCGAGTTCGGTCTCGAACAGCGCCTCGGGGGAGTCCACGGCCCAGGTGAGGTGGCCGAAGACCTCCATGGCGACCAGGCCGTAGAGCCGGGTCCAGGCCGACAGGAACGCGTACGCGACCTCGACGGGCAGCTCGCCGTGCTTGGCGGTGAGCGGGGCGAGGTGGCAGCCGAGCTGCTGTTGCAGCACGTCGGCCGGGGGGCCGGGCAGCGCCGCGCCCCGGGTCAGCGTGAGGAACGGGGCGAGGAAGACCGCCCCGAACCGCGCACCCGGGCGCTCCGCGTCGGCGCAGGCGTCGGTGAACGCGGCGAGCCCGGGGACGGGGTTGCCGAAGATCAGGCTGAACTCGGCGGGATGGGCGACGGCCCAGTGGCGCATCGCCCGGCACATGGCCGTGAGCTGGTCGACCGGTTCCCCGCCGGCGGCGTCCCGGGCCGCCTCGACGATGCCGCGCAGCTCGTCGTAGAGGTCGCCGGCCAGCGCGCCGACGAGGGCCTCCAGGTTGGGGAAGTAGCGGTAGATGGCGGGCGCGGTCATCCCCATGTCGCGGGCGATGGCGCGCAGGGAGATCGCCTCGACCCCGCCGGTCACGAGCAGCCGGCGCGCCCCGTCCTTGATCTCGGACAGGGTGGTCGCGCGTAGCCGTTCCCGGCGGGTCGGTGCGGACATGCGTGAACCCCCTTGACTGGAGCGAACACCGTAGTCATAGTAAACGGCGTTCACTTCTGAGAGCCATGGTTACTGACCACGACCTTAAACGGTCGGTGAGGGGGAATGCGATGTTCGACTGGTGGGGGCGGGCGGTGGTGCGGGCCCGCTGGGCCGTGCTGGCCGCCGCCGTGGCGCTCATGGCGCTCGGCGCTACCTGGGGGACCGGCGTCTTCGGCCAGCTCAGCGGCGGCGGGTTCGCCGACCCGGCCAGCGAGTCCAGCCGCACGGCCGAGCGGATCACCGCCGAGTTGGGCCGGCAGGGCGCCGACGTGATCGTGCTCTGGTCCAGCGACACCGCCACCGTCGACCAGCCGGCGTTCCGCGACCCGGTCGCCGCCACCGTCGCGGCGCTGCGCCAGCGCCCCGAGATCGACAGCGTGACCACCTTCTACGACGCCCCGGCGCCCCACCTGGTGTCCACCGACCGCCGGGCCACCTACGCCCTCGTCCAGCTCGACGGTGTCGACGAGGACGCCCGCGCCGAGGCGTACGACGCGGTGCGGCCCGCGTTCGACGCCCCCGGCCTGCGCACCGAGCTCGGCGGCGCGGTGGCCTTCCAGCGGTACGCCAACGAGCAGACCACCGAGGACATCACCCGCGCCGAGCTGCTCTCCATGCCGGTGCTGCTGCTCCTGCTCGTGCTGATCTTCGGCGGGCTGGTCGCCGCCACCACCCCGCTGCTCGTCGGCGGGCTCGCCATCCTCGGCGCGTTCGTCGCCGTCCGCCTGCTCAACATGGTCACCGACATGTCGATCTTCGCGATCAACGTGATCACCCTGATCGGCCTCGGCATGGCCGTCGACTACGCCCTGTTCGTGGTCAGCCGGTTCCGCGAGGAACTCGCCGCCGGCCGCGACACCGCCGAGGCGGTACGCCGCACCATGGCCACCGCCGGCCGCACCGTGCTCGTCTCCGGGCTCACCGTGGCCCTCGCCATGGCCAGCCTGCTGGTCTTCCCACAGCCGTTCCTGCGCTCGATGGGCCTCGGCGGGATGGCCGCCGTGCTGGTCGCCATGCTCGCGGCGCTCACCGTGCTGCCGGCCCTGCTGGCGGTGCTCGGCCGCCGGGTCGACGCGGTGCGCGTACCCGTGCCGTGGCGGCGTGGGGCGGGCCGTGGGCGGCCGGCGCACGCCGACACCAGCGGCGCCTGGGCCCGGATCGCGCGGAGCGTGATGCGCCGCCCGGTGCCCTACCTGGCCGGGGTGGCCCTGATCCTGGGGCTGCTGGCCACCCCGTTCCTGCGCGCCGAGTTCGGCGGCGTCGACGAGCGGGTGCTCCCGGCCGACGCCGGCCCCCGGGTGGTCTCCGAGCGGATCGCCGCGCAGTTCCCCGGCGGCACCATCGCCCCGATCGACGTGCTGGTCACCGGCGTGCCGGCCGACGCGGTCGGGCCGTTCGCCGACCGGATCGCGGCGGTGCCCGGGGTGACCGGCGTGCGGGTCGCCGCGACCCGCGGGGCCTCGACGCTGCTCGCCGTCGCCTACCCGGGCGAACCGACCGGCGACGCCGCCCGGGACCTCGTCGGCGACCTGCGCGCCCTGCCCGCCCCGGACGGCGCGCGGGTGCTCGTCGGCGGCCGGCCCGGAGTCGACCGGGACCTGCTGGACAGCCTCGGCGACCGGCTGCCCTGGATGGCCCTGCTGATGGCCGGCGCGACCCTGCTGCTGCTCTTCCTCGCGTTCGGCTCGGTGGTGCTGCCGGTCAAGGCGGTGCTGATGAACCTGCTCTCCATCGGCGCGTCGTTCGGCGTGGTGGTCTGGATCTTCCAGGACGGGCACCTGTCCGGGCTGCTCGGCTTCACCTCGACCGGGTTCATCGAGCCGAGCAACGTGATTCTCATGCTCGCCGTGCTGTTCGGGCTGGCCACCGACTACGAGGTGTTCCTGCTCTCCCGGGTCCGCGAGGAGTGGGACCGCACCGGCGACAACACCGCGTCGGTGGCCGCCGGGCTGCAACGCACCGGCCGGATCATCACCGCCGCCGCCCTGCTGCTGGTCATCGTGGTCGCCGGCTTCGCCACCGGCGCGATGGCGTACATCAAGCTGATCGGGATCGGCATGATCGTGGCGATCGTGGTCGACGCGACCTTGGTCCGGGCGCTGCTGGTGCCGGCCACCATGCGCCTGCTCGGCCGCTGGAACTGGTGGGCCCCGGGCCCGCTCGGCGCGGTCTACCGCCGCTTCGGCATCCGCGAGTCGGACGACCCGGCCGGACCCGGGGCCGGCGGCGCGCCGGACGCGGTCGAACCGGAGCCCGCCGGGCCGGAGAGCCGTCACCCCGCGTTCATCGGGTAGTCACTGGTGTCGATGCCTCGCCGGCTCTACCGTCGGTGGGGCATCGACCCTACCGGGAGGTAACCGATGGACCGTCGTACCGTCCTGCGCGCCACCGTCGCCGGCGGGGCCGCCGCCTTCTGTGGCAGCCTCTGGGCCTCCGCCGCCCTCTCCGCGCCGGCCCTCGCCGCCGGGCCAGCCCAGCCCGGCCCCGGCCCGTACGGGGACCTGCTCGCCGCCGACGCCAACGGCATCCAACTGCCCGCCGGCTTCACCAGCCGGGTGGTCGCCCGCTCCGGGCAGCGGGTCGCCGGCACCTCCTACCTGTGGCACTGGGCCCCCGACGGCGGCGCGTGCTTCCCCGCCCCCGACGGCTGGATCTACGTCTCCAACTCCGAGATCCCGCTCGCCGGGGGCACGTCGGCCGTGCGGTTCCGCGCCGACGGCAGCATCGCCTCGGCGTACCGGATCCTCGGCGGGACCAACCTCAACTGCGCCGGCGGGGCCACCCCGTGGGGCACCTGGCTCTCCTGCGAGGAGGCGCCGCTCGGCCGGGTCATGGAAACCTGGCCCGACGGCAGCCGCGCCGCCGAGGAGCGCACCCGGATGGGCCGGTTCACCCACGAGGCCGCCGCCTGCGACCCCGACCGGGGCGTCGTCTACCTCACCGAGGACGAGGAGGACGGCTGCTTCTACCGGTTCGTCCCCGACACCTGGGGCGACCTGCGCACCGGCCGGCTCCAGGTGCTCTGCGCGCCGACCGGCCAGGTGACCGGCCCGGTGACCTGGGCCGACGTGCCCGACCGCGACGGCTTCCCCGTGCCCACCCGCCGCCAGGTCGGCGCGGCCCAGCACTTCGACGGCGGCGAGGGCTGCTGGTACGACCGGGGCACCTGCTGGTTCACCACCAAGGGCGACAACCGGGTCTGGGCGTACGACGCCGCGAACCAGCGCCTCGACCTCGCGTACGACGACTCGCTGGTGCCCGCCGGGGCGGCCCCGCTCACCGGCGTCGACAACATCACCGGCACCCGCTCCGGCGACCTGTACGTGGCCGAGGACGGCGGCAACATGGAGATCAACATGATCACCCCGACCGGCGTGGTCACCCCGTTCCTGCGCCTGCTCGGGCAGTCCGGCTCGGAGCTGACCGGCCCGGCCTTCTCCCCGGACGGCAGCCGCCTCTACTTCTCGTCGCAGCGGGGCGTCAGCGGGGCGGTCACCGGCTCCGACGGCATCACGTACGAGATCGCCGGCCCCTTCCGCCGCTGACCCCTGCCCCCTGACTCTGACCGCCGGGCCGCCGGGCCGCCGACGATTGCCCTCCGAACGGCTGCGCCACCGGATACCCGGAGGTCGCTGACGTGACCCGGCCCGCCCGCAGGTGGATCAGCCGAAGGACTTCATCGTGCTCCAGTCCGCGCCCAGCACGACCTTCACCGGGGAGCCGGCACTCGTGGCGGAGGGGTGGTAGACCCGGATCTGGCCGTCAGAGCCGTACCGGACCCAGAGGTCGGGCACCTGGTCGCCGCTGACGTCCGGGATCGCGATCACCGAGCTCATCGCCGCCTCCGTCCAGCCGGTGCCATAGGAGACGTCGCCGTCGCGCGAGTTGGCGGCCTGCTTGAGCGAGTGCAGGTCGACGCTGCCCGCTGCCGCCCCGGGCAGGCCGTGGCGGACGTACATGTTGCCGTTGTCCAGGTTGCGCCAGAGCAGGTCGGGGGTGCCGTCGACGTCGACGTCCGCCACGTTGACGATGTCCCGGCGCCCCCAGGCGGACCCCTCCATCAGGGTCGCCTCCTGGAAGCTCGCCCCGGTGTAGCCACCGAGCATCCAGAACGCCGTCCCGGCCCGCACCACCAGGTCCGGCCGTTGATCGCCGGTGACGTCACCGACGGCCTTGATCTGGGTCCAGGTGCCCGGATCCGGCGCGCCGGGCGGCAGCAGGACCCGCAGCCGGCGGTTGACGTCGAAACTGCCGTATCCGTCGCCGGGGTAGAGCCAGAATCGGCCGTCGGGGGTGCGGGCGAACAGGTCGGTGATGCCGTCGCCCGGGTAGGCGTCGTCGTACTTGGCGATCAGGGCCGCCTTGGCGGCACCCGCGTCCCACCAGTGTCCCGGCGGGTTCAGCTCGTTGCCGGTGGTGTAGGAGGCGGCGAGCCACGAGTACAACTCGCCGCCCTCGTCGCCCGCGTAGGTGCGCAGGTTGCCCGTGGCATCGACGAGGAGCAGGTCGGGCAGGTCGTCGCCGGTGACGTCGCCGGGCTTGTCGGCAGTCTCGCTGGGCGGCACGTAGAAGGTGTAGTCGGTGCGGACGCTGCGGTTGCCGACCGCGTCGAAGGCGTACACGTGCAGGGTGTTCGGTCCCGCGTGCCGGGGTGCCAGAGCGGTCACGGTGGCCTTGCCCCCCACGGCCGGCACCGTGATCGGGTTGATGCTCTCGAACGAGTAGCTGAACTGGGCGGCACCGGCCGCGCTGAACTCGACCGGGCCGGTCTGCCCGAACTTGACCGTGGACCAGGTGGTGCCGTCCGGGGTCGCCTCCAGCCACACGTCGCTGGCGACGTCGGGTGCCGGCGGCGCGGAGGCGTCGATGGTGAAGCGGCACGGTTCGGTGCCCGGCGGATAGTACGAGGACGAGGCGTTCGAGTGGTCCTCGGCGCGGACGTCCCAGGAGTAGGTGACCCCGTCCTCCAGGCTGCTGACCTGGATCGTCAGGCTGGCCTTGCCGTCACTGGAGTTGGTGACGAGGGTGCCGGTGGGCACCGTCGTGCCGGTCCGCCAGAAGCGGAAGCGCAGCCCCTTGAGGTTGCCGTCCGGGTCGATGGCCTTCGCCGACAGGGAGATCGTGGTCCGGGCGATGGTGGCGCCGCCGCCGGGGCCGGGCACGCAAGCGCCGCCGGGCGAGGTTCGGCCGTCCGTCGGCTCACCCGGGGGACGGTTGTGGACGACCTCCAGCTCGGCCGTGTTGGCCTTGAACTTGCGCCAGGTCAGCGTGTCGGACTCGCTGGTGGCGCGCATGCCGAGGGTGATGCTTCCCCAGCCCTTGGTGGCGGCCTCCTGGGCCGCGCCCAGCACGTCGAACCGGACGTACTCGTCGTCGCAGCTGCTGCCGTAGCCGTGGGCGAAGGACCGCTTCTGCTGCAGGGACTCCCAGGCCGGTTGCTTCTGCCAGGTGCTGCTGGAG
Source organism: Micromonospora sp. NBRC 110038 (assembly GCF_020884815.1). Taxonomy (NCBI): domain Bacteria; kingdom Bacillati; phylum Actinomycetota; class Actinomycetes; order Micromonosporales; family Micromonosporaceae; genus Micromonospora; species Micromonospora sp. NBRC 110038. The sequence continues at coordinate 807,243 of NZ_BBOL01000001.1, forward strand.
GAGATGGCGCCGGTGAGCCAGAGCTGCATCTCCCGGGCCGTGCAGGACCAGGAGTGGTTGTTCAGCACCCGGAAGCCGGCCTCGCTGACCACCGTTCCCTTGATCTTGCTGTCGAAGCCCATCCGCCAGAAGGAACGCGTCGTCAGGGGAGTGTCCTCGTCATAGCCGACCCGGGCGTCGGAGGTGCCGCTGTTGAAGTTGGTGCTGTGGTAGGTGTTGGTGTTCGGGCTCTGCTTGTAGACGGTGGCCCAGGACTGCAGCCCCGTCTTGAGGGTCGGATCGAGGAAGAGCGGGAAGAGCGCCTCGGGATCGGTGAGCAGGCCAGTGGCGGCGGCGTCCAGGTGCAACCGGGCCTCGCCGGTGTCCTCACCGTCGAGTCGGGTGGGCATCGGGCCCTGACGGGAACCGGGCTCGGCGCCGCTGAGGCCGGAGAGCTGTAGCACGTCGGCGCTGGTGTCCACTGCCGTGCGCAGCGGCGTCTCGGGGGAGGTGGGTTCCCGGCCGGCGGAGTCCCAGGCGAACGGGCTGGGGATGGAGCCGATCTCCGCACCGCTGACGGGGTCGAGGATCTGTACCCCGTTGGTGGGCTGCTGGTGGCGGAAGACGGCCGTCGCGGACCGCAGCCCGTAGGTCAGGGTGTCGACGGCGTCGAGGGTGGCGGCGTTGCGGTTCTTGACGATCAGCAGTTGCCCGAACCCGCCCTCTTCGCGGGCGACGACGAGCAGGTCGACGCCGGGCAACACCTCGGGGTAGAGCGCGCGGGGCCCGTCCAGCACCGGTTCCGGCAGGAGGCCGGGCCACAGGTACGTGATCGTGTGGCCGTCGATCTGCACCTCGGCGAGGGCGGTCTCGGCGGGACTTCCGGGCTGGGCGGCCGGGGCGAGCCGCAGGGAGTTGGTGCCGCTCCCGCTCGACTGCCCGCCGCGCTTCGCCGCCGGGGGGCTACCGGCGGAGAAGCGGACCGGCACCGGCGCGTTGGCCGGCGTGACATCGAGCCCGGCGGGGGTGTTGCCGGCCCGGGCGAGGGTGGTGTCGATCGGGGCCCACTGCCCGGAGGCGGTCTTCGCGCGCTGGGGCACGGCGTGGAAGGTGGTGCGGAGCTTGCTGTCCGGGCGCGCCCAGGTGAGCGAGGTGGCGGTGGTGGCGGTGTCGACCGGCACCTCCTGACCGGTGCGCCGGGCTTCGGCCATCGCGGCCGCGTAGTCCCGGCCGGCGGTGTCAACCGGCGCGGCCTCGGTGGCCCGCTGCGGTCGGGAGGGCCGGCTGTCGTCGGCGCGTAGCCAGTACGGCAGCCCGGCCACGAGGAGCGCGACCAGCATGAAGCCCAGGGTGCAGAGCTGCCGGGTACGCGTACGCACGAAGGGGCTGAGCAGGCGAGGCACGGTCACGGCGGTCTACTCCCGTGGGGGCCGGGCGGACAGGGCGGCGGCAACGACGAGCGATCCCGTCCGGCGGAGGGCCACGGGGCAGCAAGCGCGGGCACACGATCGCACAGTGAGTGGGCATCCCGTCACACCATCGCCGTTATGAATCCGTGACCTGGCCTCTCTGGCCCTCACAAGTTACGACCGAGATCTGACCTATGTGGCTTTTGTTGGCCGAACGTAAAGGGCATGTGCCGATCAGTCGATCAAGGCGGGCTTGGATCATTTGCCAGCCTTCGTGAGTGAATGACCGGTGATGGAGATCACTGCTGCGCCGCTCTGATTACGTCTAGTCACCTTGAGTGAGGGCGCGAGTTGATCCACAGTGCTCAGGCGTGCCACGCCCGGCGCGTGCCGTGCCGTCGCGGTCGTACCGCGATCTCTTCCGTCTTCGCGCCTGGGTGGGAGCCGACGTATGCCTGGTACCGGATTGCTGTCCCGACGGCGTCCCGGCCGACCCGCCCGACCGGTCACGGGCCGCCGGCGGTGGTCGCCCACCCGTCGGGCCCTGGCGCTGGCACTCTCGGTGAACCTGCTGGTGGCGCTCGCGCCCGCGCAGGCGTGGGCGGTGCCGGGTGCCGGGATGAGCCGAACCGGGATGCCGGTCGAGCTGCCCGACATCCCCACCATTAAGCACGTCGACCACGACGCGGACGCGGAGACGGAGCTGACCACCGCCGACGAGGTGCCGGTGGACCCGTACGAGCCGCAGGCGGTCACCCCGTGGCAGCAGGACAGCGGCGAGGTGGACCTGACGGCCGCCACCCCCGGCACTCCGCTGCCGGTCGAGGACCTGCCGGTCGCCCTCGGCGTACCCGAGGGCGGCGACCCGGCCGACCTGGCCGGCACCTGGAAGGTCGACCTTTCCGGCCCGGAGGCGTCCCAGGCCGTCGGGGCCCCCGGCCTGATCATGAAGATCACCCCGCCGGTGACCGCCGACCCGGACGCGGAGGTGGCCCTCACCGTCGACTACACGCCCTTCGCCGACCTGTACGGCCCGCAGGCCGCCGACCGGTTCGGCCTGGTGCTCCTGCCCAGCTGCGTCTACGACGACCCGGACGGCGGGGATTGCGCCCCCGACACGGGTGCCGCGCCGCCCCCGTCGTTCGCCCCCTACCAGGCACCCGGCCCGGACGCCGGGGCGGCCGTCTCCAGCGAGACGGAGCTGGTGCCGGCCGACGAGGCACCGACCGCGACCGACGACGACGGCACCCGCCGGATCGTCAACGGCAGCGTCTCGATCGGGTCGCTGCTCGCCGGGCCGACCGGTTCCGCCAGCGCGCGCAGCGCGGCGAGCGCCGCCGGCGCCGGGGTCGTCGGCGTGCTCGACACCGGGGCCTCAGCCGGCGGCGACTTCACGGCCACCCCGCTGCTGTCCTCCGGTTCGTGGGCGGCCGGTGCCTCCTCCGGCGCGTTTACCTACGGCTACCAGGTGCAGGTGCCGGAGACCGCCGGCGGCCTGATGCCCCGGGTGAACCTGGGCTACTCCTCGCAGTCGGTCGACGGCCGGACCTCGGCCACCAACAACCAGGCATCCTGGATCGGCGACGGCTGGGACTACAGCGCCGGGTCCATCACCCGTAGCTACGCCAACTGCACCCAGGACTCGAAGAAGTCCGGTGCGAACAATGCCACGCACCGCACCGGCGACCTCTGCTGGGGCTCCGACAACGCCACCCTCTCCCTCGGTGGCATGACCACCGAACTGGTCTGGGACGCGGACGAGAACACCTGGTTCACCGCCAACGGCGACGGCTCCCGGGTGGAGCTGGTCAAGGACACCGGCAAGGCGAACGGTGACGCCGACGGTGAGTACTGGATCGTCACCACCCGCGACGGCACCCGTCACCACTTCGGGCTGCACCGCCTCCCCGGCTGGTCCACCGGGGACCCGGTCACCAACTCGGTGCTGACCGTCCCGGTCTACGGCAACCACGCGGGCGAGGACTGCTACCAGTCGGGCAACTGGGCCGGCTCGGTCTGCACCCAGGCCTGGCGCTGGTCGCTGGACTACGTCGAGGACGTCCACGGCAACGCGATGAGCCTGTGGTGGGCCAAGGAGACCAACCACTACGCCCGCAACTTCAACTTCAAGTCCCCCGTCCCGTACGACCGGGGCGGCTATCTCACCCGGATCGACTACGGGCAGCGCGCCAACACCATCTTCTCCGCCGCCCCGGCCGCCCAGATCACCTTCACGGTGGCGGAACGGTGCTTCGCCGAGGGCACCGTCACCTGCACCGAGGCCAACTTCACCAGCAGCGACCCCGCCAAGTACCGCATCTGGTACGACACCCCGGCCGACCTGCGCTGCGGCGACGACAAGAAGTGCTGGAACGCCTCCCCGTCCTTCTTCACCCGCAAGCGGCTCGACAAGATCACCACCTCGGCGCAGCGGCAGCCCGGCAACACCGCGCGTCAGGTGGTCGACGAGTACCAGCTCGCGCAGGCGTTCCCCACCACCCGGACCGGGCCGAACACCGCGCTGTGGCTGGAGTCGATCACCCGCACCGGGTACGGGCCCACCGGCGGCACCGACAAGATCACCCTGAACCCGGTGCGCTTCGAGGCGAACCCCGAGGACATGCCGAACCGGGTGCGCAACGACGACCGCCCCGGTTTCTCCCGGCTGCGCATCGCCCGCATCATCAACGAGTACGGCGGCGAGACCGTCGTCAGCTACAAGCAGCCGACGGGCGACTGCGCCACCGGCACCGGACTGCCCGGCAAGACGGACACCACCGCGCTGAAGAACAACAACCGGCTCTGCTACCCGTCCTTCTGGCACCCCGACCCCAGCGCCGAGGAGATCGACTGGTTCCACAAGTACGTGGTGGACAGCGTCGAGGAACTCCCCGCCATCGACGGCCCGGCGGTCAGCACCCTCACCCGCTACAGCTACGCCGACCCCGGGTGGAAGCTCGCCGAGCAGGAGTTCACCAAGAAGTCGGCCCGGACGTACTCGCAGTTCGCCGGCTTCGCGCAGGTCACCGTCCGCACCGGCGAGACCGACGCGGACCACGGCGATGGCAGCGTGGCGACCAAGTCCGTCACCCGCTACTTCCGGGGCATGGGCGACGACGTGTCCGTCGAGGACGCCGCCGGCCAGGAGATCGCCAAGGACCGCGAGCCGTTCGCCGGCCGCATCGCCGAGGAACTCACCTACCCCACCGCCGACGCCGCGGCCGGCGACTGGCTCACCCGCAGCGTCACCTACCCGGAGGCCGAGGAACTCGGCCGGCGCAACCGGGACGACGGGCTCAGCCCGCTGCGCGCCTGGCGGGTCACCGAATCCCGGGTGGTCGCGCACAGCCGCTCCTCCGGCACCGGCGACGACACCCGCACCAGCCGGAAGGTCGAGACGAAGACCAGCTACGACGCCACGCACGGCCTGCCGACGCAGATCGAGTCGCTGGGCGACACCGGCAAGACCGGCGACGAGACGTGCACCCAGCTCACCTACCTGCACCGGCTCGACCGGAACCTGGTCGGCCTGACCCAGCAGATGCTGACCAGCCCCACCACCTGCGCCGCCGCCACCTGGACGAACCTGGCGTCGCTGAGTTCCGCCAGCCGGATCGCCTACGACGGCGCGGCGTACGGCACCGCCCTGGGGACGAACACCCGCGCCCTGGTCACCCAGACCTGGTCGCTCAAGGGCGACGGCTCCGGCTTCCAGTCCGACGGCACCGTCGGCTTCGACGCCCTCGGCCGGGTCATCTCGCGCACCGACCCCGACCTGAAGACCTCCACGACCACCTACACCCCGACCACAGGCCAGCCCTTCCAGATCGAGGAGAAGAACTCCCTCAACCACCGGCAGATCCAGGAGTTCGATCCCGGTCGCGGGGTCGTGGTGCGCAGCACCGACCTCAACGACCGGGTCAGCGAGTCGAAGTTCGACGCCCTGGGCCGCCTCGTCGAGGCGTGGGCCGCCGGCCGCACCCCGTCGGCCGGGGCGATCCCCGACTTCCGGGCCGAGTACACCATCGAGGCCGGCAAGCCCCCGTACGTCACCACGAAGGCCCGCAGCCACGAGAACCGGGTGGAGACCGCGGTCACCATCTACGACGGCCTGGGCCGGGAACGGCAGAGCCAGCAGGAGGCCGTCGGCGGCGGACGACTGATCACCGACACCCTCTACAACCGGGCCGGCGAGGTGGGGCAGACCCGCAACGCCTACTACGCCGACGGCAACCCGAGCGGCGCCCTGTTCACCCCGGCCGCCGACACCGCCGTCCCCAACGCCACCCGCTACACCTATGACGGTCTCGGGCGGGTCGTCGAGGAGATGCCCGTCCACAACGGCGTCGAGGTGCCGCTGCGGTCCACCCGCTACGAGTACGGCGCGGACCACTCCACCGTACTCAACCCGTCGGGCGCGGCCTCGTACCGGCTGTTCACCGACGCCCTGGGCCGCACCGCGCGGGTCGACACCTACACCAAGGGCGACCGCAGCGCCTTCGTCTCCATGCGCTACCAGTACGACCCGCAGGGCCAGTTGACGCGTGCCACCCACTCCGAGAACCCGAAGGAGTGGACCTGGAGCTACGACCACCGGGGCCGGCCGGTCAGCGCCACCGACCCGGACACCGGCGTCACCACCCTCACCTACGACCACCGGGACCGGCAGGTCACCAGCACCAACGCCCGGGGCGTCACCGTGTGGAACGGCTACGACGAGCTGTCCCGCCCCGTCCAGCAGCGGCTCGGCGGCAGCAGCGGCACCCTGCTCGGCGAGTACACCTACGACACGGTGCCCGGCGGGAAGGGCCTGCCGGCGACCGCCACCCGCTACACCGACGGGCTGCCGTACACCCAGAGCATCGGCGGCTACACCGACGACTACCAGCCGACGTCGACCACGCTGACGCTGCCCGCGACCATCGCCAGCACCTGGGGGCTGCAAACCTCCTACACGTACGGCTACACCTACACCGACACGGGGATGCCCGAGTCGACCGTGCTGCCCGGCGTCGGGGCGCTGCCCAGCGAGAAGGTGCTGGTTCGCTACACCAAGGACGGCCTGCCCCTGTCGGTCTCCGGCAAGGACTGGTACGGCGCGGAGACGGTCTACTCGCCGTACGGTCAGGTGTTGCGCTCGACGCTCGGCGCGCAGCCGCACCGGGTCTGGGCCATGGCCTCGTACGACGACGCCAGCGGCGCCCTGACCAGCCAGCAGGTCTACCGCGAGAAGGCCGGCGACACCGGCGTCGTGGGCGGCAACCTGGTGTCGAACCGCCACTACTGGTACGACAACGCCGGCAACGTCCTGGCCATCCGCGAGCAGGCCGGGGGCATCCAGGAACGGCAGTGCTTCCAGTACGACGCGCTCGGCCAGCTCAAGCGGGCGTGGACCGCCGCCGACCAGGCGTCCTGCGCACCCGGCCCGGCGGGCACCGGCGGCGTGCTCAACGTGGCGGCCGGCGCGGACGGCTCCGGCTACTGGCAGGAGTACGAGTACGACCTGCTCGGCAACCGCACGAAGCTGGTGGAGAAGGACCTCACCGGCGACACCGCCAAGGACGCCACCACCACCTACGCCTACGGCAAGGCCGACGGCAGCCAGCCGCGCACCCTCACCACGGTCACGAAGAACTACGTCACCCCGGCCGGCGCCGCGATCACCGCCGCCGCCCAGCGGTTGTACGAGCTGACCGGCGAGACGAAGTCGGTCACCTCGGTGCAGAACGGCGACGAGCAGACCCTGACCTGGACGTACGACGGTCAGGTCGAGCGGATCACCGGGCAGGGCAGCAAGGGCCGGACCCCGTACGTGGGCCTGGGCGGCAAGTGCCTGGACCTGAACGCCGGTCGCGCGACGGCCGGTCAGCCGGTGCAACTGTTCGCCTGCAACGACACCGTGGCGCAGAAGTGGGCGTTCACCCCGGCCGGCGGCCAGCCCGACCCCAACCTGGGCACCCTGTCCATCTACGACACGTGGTGCGTGCAGCCCACCGGCACGACCGTCGGGTCGGCGGCGCAGATCCGCGCGTGTGACGGTGGCGCCGACCAGCGGGTGGAGCGCCTGTCGACCGGGCAACTCCGGCACACCTCGTCGGGGCTGTGCCTCGCGGTGCGCGACGCGGCCACCGCCGACGGCACCCCGATCGTGCTGGCCGCGTGCGCGGGCGGGACGGCGGCGCAGCAGTGGCAGGCGCAGAACGAGACGCGGCACATCTATGGGCCGGGCGGCTCACGGCTGCTGACCGTGCAGGGCCGGCAGGCCACCCTGCACCTGGGCGAGTCGCAGGTGACCACGCAGCAGGGCGGCGCGCTGGTGAGCAGCCAGCGCTCGTACGCCGCCCCCGGCGGGTCGGTGCTGCGCTACGCCCACGGCACCAACCCGTCCGCCCTCGCCGCCGTCGTCGGTGACCACCAGGGCACCCCGTACGCCGAGGTGACCCTCGACGGCACCATGACCACCCGGATCCGCAAGCAGGACCCGTTCGGCAACCAGCGCGGCACCGCCGCCCTGGCCGCCAACATGCAGACCCCGACCGGCTTCCTGGGTGCCCGGCGTGACGACCCCTCCGGGTACGTGCCGTTGGGTGCCCGCCTCTACGACCCCAGCGTGGGCCGGTTCCTCTCCGCAGACCCGGTGCTGGACACCGCCGACCCGTTGCAGTCCAACGGCTACACCTACGCCCACAACAACCCGGCCACCCACACCGACCCCTCCGGCCTGTCCATCTCCCTGACCCCCTCGGAGACCGCCGCCGCCCTCGCCGGCGCGGGCCTGTCCGCGGCCCAGGTCGCCGACGCCCAGGCCATCATGGGCAAGTCCGTCACCTCGGTCATCCTGTCCGTCGCCTGGGACGTCCTGAAGGACTTCCTCGGCATCAACGCCGCCCTCGGCTGCTTCGGCGGCAGCGTCTGGTCCTGCATCGACCTTGTCACCAGCCTGAACCCCGGCTGGAAGGCCGCCAGGAGCGCGCTGAAGATCGCCAGCGCGGTGAAACGCACCTTCAGCGCCATCCGTGCCCTCCAGAACGCCAAACGCGCCGCCGAGAACGTCCTGCGCGCTGCCAAGGCCGCCGAAACGGCCGCCCTCAACGCCAAGAAACTTGCCATCGAACGCGCCAAGCAGGCCGCCCAAGCTGCGAAGAAGAAGGTTCAGGACAAGGTCAACACGGTCAGCAACCGCGCCACCGAACAGGCCAAGAAGACCGGCAACCCCGTCCAGAAGCAGGCTCAGGCCCGCGCCAATCCCAAGGGCTCCACCGCAGCCACCACCAGGAACAGTGGCGGCGGAAAGTCAACGGGCTCCAAACCCGGCGGCAGCTCGGGCGGTTCCAACCGGTCCAGCGGTGGCTCCAGCGGTGGCGGCGGCTCCGGCAAAGCCAACAGCACCCCAGACTGCAACACCGACAACAGCTTCACCCCCGGCACCAAGGTCCTCATGGCCGACGGCACCACCAAACCCATCGAGGACATCACGCCGGGTGACAAGGTCCTCGCCACCAACCCCGACACCGGCCAAACCGAAGTCGAAACCGTCACCGCCACGATCACCGGCACCGGCACCAAACACCTCGTCACCATCACCACCAGCGACGCCCCGAGCAAGGGCGACGGGGACGGCGACGATGGCATCAGCAAGATCACCGCGACCGATGGACACCCCTTCTGGGTGCCCGAGCTTCGGCAGTGGGTCGACGCCACCGACCTCCAGGCCGGCCAGTGGCTCCAGACCAGCGCCGGCACCCGCGTCCAGATCACCGCGATCCAACGACACGTCACCAACTGGGCCACCGTCCACAACCTCACCATCGCCAACACCCACACGTACTATGTGATGGCCGCAGGCACGCCAGTCCTCGTCCACAACTGCGGCGAGGGCGAGATGACCACTGTCGGTCGGTGGATGTCGCCGGAAGAACATCAGGCCATGATTGATACAGGAAAGGTCCAGGCAGGCAGCGGGGGTACGTCGACCTACGTCGCACGCCCCGCGAATCCGGAGGCGTATCGGCGGCAGGCCGCACCTGGAACCCGATATGTCGAGTTTGATGTTCCTTGCTCGTGTCTAAAACCAGCCGGAGAACCGGGTTGGGCTCAAATCCCAGGGCCGAATCATCCAATTTATGGTCCTCTTGCTGATCGGCGGGGAGTACCTCGACCGCAAATGCCAGACGCAACGAATATTCGGTGGGACGGAACCGTGAAATGAGCGCTGAGCTGTTGAAGAGCTTTAGTTATTGGGTTGAAGAAGCTCGGCCAGAACTCGTCAAAGAGGGATTCACTGTTGATGTTTCTGTCTCTCCGCCGGGAAGGCCGAAACCTTCCATTGGTGTCTATCTCCAGCTGGGTGAGCGAGGCAGTTTTCTGACGCTCTGGGAGTCCGGTGAGTGTCAGTTATCAACTGTAGACTATGCATCGGGATCCGATCCGGTTGAAAGCTTTTGTCAAGTCGGTTCGGGTGATGATTTGAAACGCGTTCTGGGCTTGGCCCTTTCCTGGAGTCGCGGATCGCCTACGTAGTAGTTTAAGCCTGCTGAGAGCAGGCGGTCCGAGGTTCGTTCCTCCTTTCGCGCGACTACGCTGGGTGGCGGCGGTTGGTGGATAGCTGCCCTTGTCCATAGGGGTTGCCGTCACGGTTGCCGTCAGTTTGGCCAACCTGGCTTCGAGCCGAGGGCCCTCCCTTCTTGAATGTGTGGCCGTGTCAGAGGGGTGATCGTGATGAGGAGGCTGTGGCGTGAAGGTATGATCAGGTCGCGCTTCGGATGGCCTGTTCCCCGGGTTGCCAAGGAGGTCTCGTCACGTGAGATGTCCACGCTTGTCGATGCCGCCAAAAGCTCTGGATTAAGTCGTAAGGGCAGCGGTCTCGTGGTCCAAGAGGGCTGGTGCTACTATCTCCTGCCCTACCTTCAAGAGTCGTCTCCTGTGCCGTGTTGGATGTGCGTTGTGGCGGCGGTCAAGAATCCCACGAAAGCATCCGGCGTTGAGCGGGTCGAGCTGCATTACTCCCGCCTTGACGTGGCGATAGATGAGTTCCAAAGCTTGCGTAACGCTGCCGCAGTCGATCGCGATCGACTGCTTCATTGGGTTCTCTGGGATGCGGCTAAAAGTGTTGGTGAAAAGGGTGGTGTCTGAGTCGGTGAGTTGAGCCGGAGGTGAGCAAGCAATGCGGCTTGAGGTCGACGTCGGTGGCGGTCTGGGTGGACACGTCATGCGCTTAGCGTGGCCAGGTAACGTGCGGGGTGATCGCAACGTGTGGCTCGGCGACAACTTGTTGCAGACCCTGGACCTTGCTGTGTTCCGCTTCTTGGGCGGTCAGTGGCGGGTCCAGCCGATGAAGCGGGCGAAGTAGTCCGCCGGATCCACCTCCTTCGGATGGGTGCGCAGCCGGTCGGCGATCGCGTCGTGCATCAGCACGCACAGATAGATCGCCAGCCCGACCCGGTCGCGTGCGTACTCGACGCGTAGGCAGAGCTTCGCCGGCTGGCAGGGCCACGGCGCAGCACACACCCGACACCGCCACGTCGGGCGGGCCGCCACGTGCCGGCGTAGCTCGGCCAGCGACACCCCGTACCCGCTGCTCATGGTCGTCGCTCGCCCCGTCGCAGGGGCCCGGCGGCCCGGTGCGGCGCGGTCGCCGGGGCCATCGGCCGGGCGGTCGGGGCGGCGCGGCCGGTGCACCGCCTGCCCGCCAGCCGGTCCGGGTCGGGCCGGCACAGCATGCGGTCGGGGCAGGGCCAGCGCAGGCCGCACACGCAGTGCCGCCCCCAGCGGGACCAATCGCGGCGGTGCGTCGGGCCCAGCGGCACGGGCCGGTCGGTGCGGCGTCTTCCGGGGATGCCCACGTGCGCCTCCGGGTCGGGTCGGTTCATGGGGGTGGGGGCAGGAGCCGGGATGAGGTCGGGGGAGGCTCCTGCCCCCTCGGGGGGACCACGCCGCGAAGCGGTGGTCACGGATGATGCTCGTTTCGTTGCTGGCGGTGAGCAATGCTTCGGAGAAGAATGCGGACCAAGGGATGAGGTGCCTTACGCGACGACAGATAAGGGGATGACGTGGACGACTCGGGCAGCACCGTCCCGCGTAGGCAGCTCGGCAGGTATCTGAGGGAGCTTCGCGAGAACGCGTACGTGACGGTCGCGGCGGCGGCCAAGGAACTCGAATGGTCGGCACCCCGGATCTGGCGCTACGAGACGGGTCAGGTCTCCATGCACCCGAACGACGTGGAGGCCATGTGCCGGGTCTACGGCGCGTCACGCGAGACCATCGACACCATGCGCGCCCTGGCCCGGGAGACCAAGGCGCACGGCTGGTGGCACAGCTACGGGGAGGCGATCAAGGACTGGTTCAAGCTGTACGTCGGCCTGGAGTCCGCCGCGACGCGGATCCGCAAGTACGAGGCCGACCTGGTGCCGGGGCTGTTGCAGACCGTCGAGTACATGACCGAGGTGATCGCGACCGACTGCCCGCAGTTGAGCGAGGCGGAACGCCGGGCGAAGGTGGACGTGCGGCTGCGCCGGCAGCGGCTGCTCGTCCGGGCGATCCCCCGGGCGCCGCAGCTCGACGTGATCATCAGCGAGGCGGTGCTGCGCCGGCCGCTGCGCGACCGGGCGGCGATGGCCCGCCAGCTCGACGCCCTGACGGTGACGGGCGAGCAGCACAACGTCAGCGTCCGGGTGCTGCCGCTGGACGCCGGGCTGGTCCGCTGGTCGCAGGCGGGCACGTTCACCATGCTCGACTTCCCGCAGCAGGTGCGGGAGCCCGAGCCGACCACCATCTACTCCGACGGGCCGTGCGGCGCGGTCTACCTGGACAGGCCGCACGAGATCGAGACGTACGAGGAAGCCTGGCGCTCGCTCGCCGAGCGGGCGCTGAGCGGGGCCGAGTCCCGCGAGCTGATCGCATCGACAGCGAAGGAGATGTCCAGTGCAGCGTGACGGTGTGTGGCGCACGTCCACCCGCTCCGGCGGGGAAGGCGACTGCGTCGAGGTGGCGGCGTTCGCCGACGCGGTGGGCGTGCGCGACAGCAAGGACCGGCAGGGCCCGGCGCTGAGCTTCGCCCCGGCAGCCTGGGCGGGCTTCGTCGAGGCGACCCGGGCGGGCGTGCTCGACCGCCCCTAGCGACACCCTAGCCCAGCGACACCCGGGGCCAGCGACACCCGGGCAGGAGGCCCGCCGCGCCCTCGCGCATGCTCATCGTGCGGCGGCGCGGCGGGACCGCCAGTCCGACAGGGCGAGCGTCGCCGAGTACCCGGCCAGCACGATCACGTGGAACAGGTAGAGCCAGAGCAGCACCGCCACCCCGCCGCCGATCGCGTCGAAGCCGCCGAACGGCACCCCGAGGTCGAGCGGCAGCGAGGCGAACAGCACGAAGCCGTGCAGGAAGCCCGACAGGTTCGCCGCCGTGAACGACCCGATCGCCAGCGTCGACAGGAAGTCCGGCGACGCCGGCCCCACCACCCGGAACACCCACATCAGCACCGGGGTGAGCACCAGCCAGACGCCGAGGAACGACAGCACCACGCCGAGCGCGCCCCGCCAGCCGCCCTGGCGCACCAGGTGGGTCGTCACCGGCAGCGCCAGCAGGATCGACAGCAGCAGCGCGGGGGCGGGCGCGAGCAGCGGGAGCAGCAGCAGCCGGCCCCGCCAGCCGACCAGCGCCCCGCCCGGCTCGCGCGGGGCGGCCACCGACACGAACGCCCGGCGCAGCCCCTCGCCGTACAGCGACGCCGGCAGCAGCGAGGCCAGGGCCAGCGCCGGGGTCAGGCCGAGCCCGGCCTCCAGCAGCGCGGCCACCGCCCGGTGCGCGCCGATGTCGGTGGGCAGCGTCTCGATGGCGTACGAGGTGAGCCGCCGCACCCGGTCCGCCCCGGCGGCCAGCCCCGTCGTCCAGATGGCCAGCAGCGCCACGGGCACCACGGCGATCGACCCGTAGAACGTGATGGCGGCAGCGTGCAGCGACAGGTCCCGCCCGCGTACCGGCCGGAACGCGGCGCTGATGATCCGCTTCGTCCGCTGCCATCCGTCTGCCACCGCGACCTTCTTCCCCGCCCCGCTCCCCGGTACGCATTACGATCCCGCGTCATGACCGTGCTCACCACGGAACGCCTCAGCGCCGACCGGCTCGCTTGGTGGCGGGAGCGGCACGCCGCCCACGGCGACCGGTACGGCACCTGGGCGATCGAGACGCTCGCCGACGGGCGGATCGTCGGGACGGTGCTGCTCAAGCCGCTGCCGGGCCGCGACGAGCGCGTGCCGACCACCGACATCGAGGTCGGCTGGCACCTGCACCCCGACTCGTGGGGCCACGGGTACGCCACCGAGGCGGCCCGCGCCCTGGTGGCCCGGGAGTTGGCGACGGGCACCCCGCAGGTGTGGGCGGTGGTCGCGCCGGGCAACACGGCGTCGGCGGCGGTCGCCCGGCGGCTCGGCATGGCGTACGTGGGCCGGCGCACCGACTGGTACGGCGGCGAGGAACTGGACGCCTTCGTCCTGCGCGCCGACGCCTGACAGCGCCTGGCGACACCGGCCGGCGGCGCGTCACCGCAGCCGACGACGCTGGCGACACCGTCGCGCGGACCCCGGGAACGCACCCCGCTGGTCGGTGCCGACACTTCGCCTGGTCAGCCGTTGCCGGGCCGTTGCCGGCGGCCTACGCTCGTGCCCGCGCCAGCCACCCCTGGGAGATCCCAGGCAACGTCGGCAGGCCGGGGTTTGCGACAAGCAGGAGGACGAACATGGTGGTGCCGGGCGGTCCCCAGGGCTATGCCCCGCTGTCGGCGGGCACCCGCCCGGGTGCAACGGGGGCCCGCCCGGGGAGTGTGGCGGCCACCGCCGCCGCCGTGGTCGCGGTCGTGCTGCTGGTCGTGCTCGCCCTGGTCGTGGCACTGGTCGGGATGTTCCTGCCGATGGCCGCAGACGCCTGCGGCACCGAAGGCACCGAGGGGCTGATGATCTGCGGGTCAGCCGGTGAGTTGGTGGTGCTCGCACCGACCGGCGGCGCCGTGCTCGGGGTGCTGCTCGCTCTCGCCGGGTTCCTGCCGTTGCCGTTGCGGCACCGCCGGTTGGTCTTCATCGGCTTGGGCTACCTGTTCGTCCTCGGCGGGCTCGGGCTCGGCTTTCTGGTGGCCTTCAGCGGCTGGTGACGTGATCCGGCCGCACGCTCACCCAGGCCCGACTCCCGTCGGACAGGCTGTGCGATGCGCTGTGCCGAGGGCTGCGACGGCTAGGCTGACCTGAGCAGAATGTCGCGCTGAGGGGGTGAGCCCGATGGCCCAGGCAGCGTTTGCGCCCGAGCCGGCGTCGCAGCGGCCCGAGCCGTCTTTCGACGTGCTCCGGTGGCACGACGAGCCGTGGACGGCGCGGCTCGCCCTCGACCTCTTGCCGGAGACCAACGGCCCCAAGGTCGAGGTCCTGAGCGGAAGCGTGATCGTGACACCACATGCCGGCTTCGACCACCAGAACGTCGAACTCGACCTGGCTTACCTGCTCAAGCAGGCGGCCCGGCGGGCGGGGCTCTGGCTCTACCACGAGGTCAACATCGTCTCGGGCGACGACCTGTTCATCCCCGACATCGCCGTGTTGCGTGCCTCGGGCGGCGGCCGGACGACGATGAAGATCAGCGACGCCGTGCTGCTCGGGGAGATCGTCTCACCGGGCAACCGGCGCAAGGACGTGATCGACCGCCCCCGCGAGTACGCCGCCGCCGCAGTGCCGTTCTTCCTCCGCGTCGACCTGCGCAACCGGGTGCCGACGCTGGCGCTGTACGAGCTGGTCGACGGCGAGTACCGCCCGCTCGCCGCCGCCGCGGCCGGCAGCACGTTCACGATGAGCCGCCCGTTCGAATTCACGGTCGACCCGGCCGACCTGCTCGACGACGAGGCGCCCTGACGGCGGTGAGGCTCCCGGCGGGCGCACAGCCCGGCTGGGGAAGAATGGACGGGTGACAACTCCCCGCGATCTTGTGCTGCTCGGCTCGACCGGCTCGATCGGCACCCAGGCCATCGACATCGTCCGGCGCAACCCCGACCGGTTCCGGGTGGTGGCGCTCGGCGCCGGGGGCGGCAACGTCGAGCTGCTCGCCGCGCAGGCCCTCGAACTGGGCGTCGAGGCGGTCGGGGTGGCGAAGGCGTCGGCCGCGCAGGACCTCCAGCTCGCCTTCTACGCCGAGGCGAGCCGGCGGGGCTGGTCCAGCGGCGACTTCAAGCTGCCCAAGATCGTGGCGGGGCCGGACGCGATGACCGAGCTGGCGCAGTGGCCCTGCGACGTCGTACTCAACGGGGTGGTCGGCTCGCTGGGGCTCGCGCCGACGCTCGCGGCGCTGCGCGCCGGGCGTACCCTCGCCCTGGCCAACAAGGAGTCGCTCGTGGCCGGCGGCCCGCTCGTGAAGGCCGCGGTGACGCGGCCGGGGCAGATCGTGCCCGTCGACTCTGAGCACTCGGCGCTGGCCCAGTGCCTGCGCGGCGGCACCCGGGGCGAGGTGCGCCGGCTGGTGGTCACCGCCAGCGGCGGGCCGTTCCGGGGGCGGCGGCGCGACGAGTTGACGCAGGTCACGCCCGAGCAGGCCCTGGCGCACCCGACCTGGAACATGGGGCCGGTCGTCACGATCAACTCGGCGACGATGGTCAACAAGGCGCTGGAGGTGATCGAGGCGCACGAGCTGTTCGACGTGCGGTACACCGACATCACCGTCATGGTGCACCCGCAGTCGGTGATCCACTCGATGGTCGAGTTCGCCGACGGGTCGACGCTGGCCCAGGCCAGCCCGCCCGACATGCGGCTGCCCATCGCGCTGGGCATCGGCTGGCCCGACCGGGTGCCGGACGCCGCCGCCGCCGTCGACTGGACCACGGCGCACACCTGGGAGTTCACCCCGCTCGACGACGAGGCGTTCCCGGCGGTGGCGCTGGCCAAGGCGGCCGGGGAGGCCGGGCGCTGCCGCCCGGCGATCTACAACGCGGCCAACGAGGAGTGCGTCGCGGCGTTCGTCGCCGGCCGGCTGCCGTTCCTCGGCATCGTGGACACCCTCCGGCGGGTGCTGGACGACGCTCCCGATTTCGCCGAACCAGGTACCGTCGAGGACGTGCTCGCCGCCGAGTCGTGGGCGCGCGCGCACGCGCAGGAGATCATCGTGGCGTCACCATCGGCGTCGTCGTCGGTCTCGGCGGCGTCGTCGGCATCGGCATCGGTGGAAGGAGCTTGATGGCGTACCTGCTCGGGGTGGTCCTGTTCGCCCTGGCCATCCTCGTCTCGGTCAGCCTGCACGAGGCGGGGCACATGCTCACCGCCAAGGCGTTCGGGATGAAGGTCACCCGCTACTTCGTCGGCTTCGGCCCCACCATCTGGAGCTTCAAGCGGGGCGAGACCGAGTACGGCCTCAAGGGCATCCCGCTCGGCGGCTTCTGCAAGATCGTCGGAATGACGCCGCAGGACGACGACGTCGAGCCGGGCGACGAGCACCGCGCGATGTGGCGCTACCCGGTCTGGAAGCGGACGATCGTGATGTCCGCCGGGTCGGTCACCCACTTCGCGCTGGCCCTCGTCGCGACCTGGATCATCGCCGTCTCCGCCGGCCTGCCCAACCCGGACTTCCCGACCACCGACGCCGAGGCCCGCCAGGAGCCGGCGGTCATCGCCCTGGCCAGGTGCGTGGTGCCGGAGAACGCCGTGCGTGAGTGCGCGACGAGCGACCCGGCCAGCCCGGCCGCGACGGCCAACCTGCGCGACGGCGACCGGATCACCTCGTTCAACGGCACCCCGATCAACAACTACGGCGAGCTGCTGACCGCGCTGCGGGCCACCAAGCCGGGCGACACCGCCCAGATCGGGTACGTCCGCGACGGCCAGCCCGGCACCACGAGCACCGTGCTCGCGCAGACCCAGCGCCCGCCCCTGGACGACCCGAAGGGCGCGGTCGGCCCGGTCGCCGCGCTCGGCATCGGCCTCCAGTTCAGCACCCCCACCCGGGTCCAGTACGGCCCGGTCGCCGCCCTCGGCGGGACCGCCCGGTTCACCGGCGACATGGC
Organism: Micromonospora sp. NBRC 110038; assembly: GCF_020884815.1. Lineage (NCBI taxonomy): Bacteria > Bacillati > Actinomycetota > Actinomycetes > Micromonosporales > Micromonosporaceae > Micromonospora > Micromonospora sp. NBRC 110038. Next base: position 824,650 of record NZ_BBOL01000001.1, read on the forward strand.
CGTCGGCACGTACGAGGCGATGAAGCGCATCCCGCAGAAGGTGCCCGCCCTCTGGACGGCCATCAGCGGCGGCGAGCGGGACGTGGACACCCCGATCAGCGTGGTCGGCGCGAGCCGGCTCGGCGGTGAGGCCGTGGAGAACAACGCCTGGCTGGTGTTCTTCATGCTGTTCGTGTCGCTGAACTTCTTCATCGGCGTGTTCAACCTGCTGCCGTTGCTGCCGCTCGACGGCGGGCACATCGCCATCGCCTGGTTCGAGCGGGTCCGGTCCTGGGTCTTCGCCCGGTTCGGCCGCCCGGACCCGGGCCGCGTCGACTATCTCAAGCTCATGCCCATCACGTACGTGGTGATCCTGATCGGCGGCGTGTTCACGCTGCTGACCGTCACCGCGGACGTCGTCAACCCGATCACGCTCTTCTCAAGGTGAGTGCCTGAAGTGACCGCAGTCAGTCTCGGTATGCCCGTCGCGCCGCCCCCCGCGCTCGCCCCGCGCCGGGCCAGCCGCCAGATCATGGTCGGCTCGGTGCCGGTCGGTGGGGGCGCGCCGGTGTCGGTGCAGTCGATGACCACCACCCTCACCTCCGACGTCAACGCCACCCTCCAGCAGATCGCCGAGCTGACCGCGTCCGGCTGCCAGATCGTCCGGGTCGCCGTGCCCTCGCAGGACGACGTGGAGGCCCTGCCGGCGATCGCCCGCAAGTCGCAGATCCCGGTGATCGCCGACATCCACTTCCAGCCCAGGTACGTCTTCGCCGCGATCGACGCCGGCTGCGCCGCCGTCCGGGTGAACCCGGGCAACATCCGGCAGTTCGACGACAAGGTCAAGGAGATCGCGAAGGCGGCCGGCGACGCCGGGGTGCCGATCCGCATCGGCGTCAACGCCGGCTCGCTGGACAAGCGGCTGCTCGCCAAGTACGGCAAGGCCACCGCCGAGGCGCTGGTCGAGTCGGCGCTGTGGGAGTGCTCGCTGTTCGAGGAGCACGGCTTCCGTGACATCAAGATCTCCGTGAAGCACAACGACCCGGTAGTCATGATCCGGGCGTACCGGCAGCTCGCCGAGCGCTGCGACTACCCGCTGCACCTCGGCGTCACCGAGGCCGGGCCGGCGTTCCAGGGCACCATCAAGTCGGCGGTCGCCTTCGGCGCGCTGCTGGCCGAGGGGATCGGCGACACGATCCGGGTGTCGCTGTCCGCCCCGCCGGTGGAGGAGATCAAGGTCGGCAACCAGATCCTGGAGTCGCTGGGGCTGCGCGAGCGGGGCCTGGAGATCGTCTCCTGCCCGTCCTGCGGGCGGGCCCAGGTCGACGTCTACAAGCTGGCCGAGGAGGTCACCGCCGGCCTGGAGGGGCTGCCGGTGCCGCTGCGGGTGGCCGTCATGGGCTGCGTCGTCAACGGTCCGGGGGAGGCCCGCGAGGCCGACCTCGGCGTCGCCTCGGGCAACGGCAAGGGGCAGATCTTCGTCAAGGGCAAGGTCGTCAAGACCGTCCCTGAGGGGCAGATCGTGGAGACGCTGATCGAAGAGGCGCTGCGGATCGCCGACGAGATGGGCGCGGAGCTGCCCGAGGAGCTGCGGGACCTGCTCCCGGGGGCCACCGTCACGGTGCACTGACCCGCCGCACCACGCCGCACCACGCGCCGACAGGGGGCCGTTCCGCCGGGAACGGCCCCCTGTCGTGTGCCCTCCCTCACCCCTCGGCGAGGATGGCGTAGAGCTTGCGCCGGGTCTCGGCGAGCACCTGCGCGGCCCGCTCCCGCTGGTCGTCCGTGCCGGTCATCATCACCTGCCGCAGCGCGTGCATCGCCTGCGTGCCGGCGTCGCGGATGTCGTGCCAGCTCGCCACGGTGTCCTCGGCGAACTCGCCCCACGGCGGGGCCTGCGCCGCCTCGTCGGCCTCGGCCCGGCCCGCCTCGGTGACCGTGAACCGCTTGCGCCCGCCGCCGGCCTCCTCTGTGGTGGCGGCGACGACGCCCTCGTCCTCCAGGAGCTGGAGGGTCGGGTAGATCGACCCGGGGCTGGGCCGCCAGGCCCCGCCGGTGCGGGAGTCGATCTCCTGGATCATCTCGTAGCCGTGCATCGGCCGCTCGGTGAGCAGGGCCAGCACGGCGGCGCGGACGTTGGGTCGCCGCCCCCGGCCTCGCCCCCGGTGGCCACCCCGCCCGCCGCCGTGCGGGCCCCCGTGCCCGGGCGGGACCGGCGGGAAGGGCGGGCCGGGGGGACCGGGTGGGAACGGCGGGAAGCCGAAGCCCCGCATCCGCGCCTCGTGCATGTGTGTCCGTCGGTGGAACCCCATGGTTCTCTCCCCTCGAAGTCTTGTCGCTGATGCATCAACGATATATCGCCAACGGATCGGCAACAACTCGTTTGTGCGCCGCCGGCCGCCGGGCCGGCGCGACCCCGGCCCAGCCCGCGGCGGACTCCGTACTCGGCCGGCGGGGCGGGCGGCCGATCTGGCAGGCTGGAGGCGTGCTGACGGCGCCGGTGCGGCAACTCGGGGAGTCGGAGCGGCGTGCGGTCGAGCGGCTGCTCGACCTCGACCCGTTCGCGGGGGCGCAGGTCGCCGAGCGGGTCACCGCGCGCGGGCTGGCCTGGTGGCGGGCCGAGGCGCGCATCCTGGGCTACGGCGCGCGCCGCCACCTCGAGTCGATCTGCTGGCTCGGCGGCAACCTCACCCCCGTGCTCGCCTCGGAGTCGGCCGTCGCCGCCTACGCCGAGCTGCTCGCCGCCGAGGAACGGCTCTGCTCGTCGATCGTCGGGCGGGCCGACGCGGTGCTCGGCCTCTGGGACCGGCTCTGCGGGCACTGGGGGCCGGCCCGGGACGTCCGGCCCAACCAGCCGCTGCTGGCCACCGACGCGCTCCCGTCGGTCGTCATCGACCCCGACGTGCGGCTGGTACGCGGCAACGAGGTGGACCGCCTCTTCCCCGCCGCCGTGGCCATGTACACCGAGGAGGTCGGCGTCTCGCCGCTAATCGAGGACGGCGGGCGCGGCTACCGGCGGCGGGTCGCCGACCTGGTCCGGGCCGGGCGGGCGTACGCGCGGTTCGTCGACGGCCAGGTCGTCTTCAAGGCCGAGCTGGCGGTGGTGACCCGGCACACCGCGCAGGTCCAGGGGGTCTGGGTCGCCCCGGAGTGGCGCGGCCGGGGGATCGCCACGGCGGCGATGGCGGCGGTCACCCGGGACGCGCTGCTGCGGGTCGCCCCGACCGTCAGCCTGTACGTCAACGACTTCAACCTGCCGGCCCGCCGCGTCTACGAACGCTGCGGGTTCCGCCCGGTCGGCACCCTCGCCACCGTCCTCTTCTGACGTGCGCGGGAGCGCGGAGAGCCCGAGGCCCCGACACCCGGGCGGGTGGCGCGGACGGTAAATGCGTTGAAGGCGTCGGCCGGATCACGGAGGGTGGAAACACCGCCACCCGAGTGTCCGGAGGGACCGACATGCGCCTTTTCCGTGACCTGTGGGCCACCTCGGCGCGCCGGATGACGCTGGTGGCGACGCTGATCGTGCTCGGCGCCGCCGGCCAGGCCGCCGCCGCGGCGCTCGCCGGCCCGGTGCTGGTGCACCGCTCGGGCCTCCTGTTCGCGGTCCTGGCCGTGGCGCTGTGCGCGGCCGTCGTCACCGACCTCACCATCGGGCTCGTGATGGCCGGGGTCACCGCCGACTGGTCGGCAGACGTGCGGCGGCGGCTGTGCCGGGTGGCGCTCGGGCAGGACCTGCCCACCCTGGAGGGCACCCCGGTCGGCGAGCTGCTGGACCGCATCGACGGCGACGTCTACCAGGTGGCCTCCGAGGTGCGCGGGCACGGCGTACGCATCGCCCAGATGAGCGCCACCGGCCTGCTCTCCACGGTCGTGGCCATGTTCGTCTGGTGGCCGGCCGGGGTGAGCATGCTCGCGCTGACCGCGCTGCTCGCCCTCGTCCTGCGCCGCCCGACGCGGCGGATCGCCCCGGCCCGGATGGCCGAGGAGGAGGCCTGGACCGACCTCGCCGCCGTGATGGAGGAGGCCGTCCACGGCCAGGACGACGTGCGCACCAGCCTCGCCCGGCCGTACGTGCTGCGGCTCTTCGCCCGCCGCGCGGCGACGGTGCTGGCCCGGGGCAACCTGGTGTGGCGGATGTCGGCGTGGGTGACCGCGACCGGTGCCGGCGTCATCCGCGTCGGCATCGTCGGGGTGGTCCTCGGCGGGGCGTGGGCGCTGGCCGCCGGCCGGATCGACGCGGCCCGGCTGACCGCCGTGTGGCTGCTCGTGCTCGCGTTCGGCGCGACCGTCGAGCACGTCAGCCGGATGGTGCCCGAGCTGCAGTACGCGCTCGGCGCCTGGGGGCGGGTGCAGCTGCTCCAGGACGCCCCGCAGGAGCCGGCCGGCGGCCGGGAGCCCGTCGACGGCGACCTGGTCGTGCGCCATCTCACCTACCGCTACCCGGCCGGCGGCTCCGACGGCGACCGCGCGCCGGCGCTGCGCGACGTCTCGCTGACGTTCGCCCGGGGCCGGTCGTACGCCCTCGTCGGCCGCACCGGATCCGGCAAGTCGACCCTGGCCAAGGTGCTCACCCGGGCCGTGGACCTGCCGCGCGGCACCGTCCTGCTCGGCGACACCGACCTGCTCGACCTCGACGTCGAGCTGCTGCGCCGGTGGATCGCCGTGGTGCCGCAGCGCACCGAGATCCTGGCCGGCACCCTCGCCGAGAACGTCGCGCTGTTCGACCCCGACCTGCTCGCCGACGCCGCCCGGGCGCTGGACGAGCTGGGGCTGACCGGCTGGATCGCCGGGCTGCCCGACGGCCTGGACACCCGGCTGGGCGAGGGCGGGCACGTGCTGTCCGCCGGGCAGGAGCAGCTCGTCGCGTTCGCCCGGATCCTGGTCCGCGACCCGCACGTGGTGATCCTCGACGAGGCCACCGCGCGGCTGGACCCGGTCACGGAGACGCTGGTGCAGCGGGCCACCGACCGGCTGCTCGCCGACCGGATCGGCATCGTCATCGCCCACCGGCTCTCCTCGGTGCGCCGCTGCGACGAGGTGGTGGTGCTGGCCGACGGCGCGGTCGTCGAGGCGGGGCCACTGCACGCCTCGGAACGGTTCGCCGAGCTGCTGGCCGTCAGCCACGCCTCCGCGTACGCCGGAGCGGGTGTCGGGGCCGGCGCGGGCGTCGGCGGGCGGGCCGGCGGCGCCGCCGTGCTGACCGACCCGCCGCCGTCGGACGCGCCCGGCGGCCCCGCAAGGTCCGCCGCGCCCGTCGGGACCGCGCGGGTGAAGGTCGAGCCGCCCGAGCTGCCGCCGGCCCCGAGCACCCGCACGATGCGGGAGATCCTCCGCCTCACCACCAACAACCCGCGGTACGGCCTCGCGGCGATCACGCTGTTCGGGCTCGGGGGCCTGCTCGGCCTCGACGGCTCGGTCCTGCCCTGGCTCTGGGCCGACCTGGTCGACGGGGTGGGCGGCCCGTGGTGGCCGGCGGTCGGCATCGTCGCCGCGCTGCTGGTGACGACCCCGGTGCCCTACCTCACCAGCACCATGTTCCCCAACTGGTGGGTGCGGCAGATGCTGCGGATCAGCCTGCGGCTGGTGCACGGGCAGACCGGCCCGCGCCGGATCAGCGGGCACACCCCGGCGGAGGTGGTCGCCCAGGGCGGCGACACCGAACGGGTGGTGATCCTCGCCGACAACATGCTCGACCAGGCCATCTCCGTGCTCATCGTGGTGACCATGACGCTGGTCTCCGGCAGCTGGGTCCCGGCCCTGTTCTTCGCCGGGACGATGGTCGTCTCCGGGCTGGCCGCGACGCTGTTCGGGCCGCGCCTGGAACGCTCGGCGCGGGCCACCGTGGCGGCGCGGGCGGCGTTCGCCACCGCGCTGGTGTCGTCGCTGTCGGCGGCCCGCACGGTGAAGCTGGCCGGCGCGACCCGGCCGGTGCTGGGCCACCTCGCCGACCTCGACACCGCCCGCAGCGAGCGGCAGCGGCGGGAGATCTCCGTGCAGGTCTGGGCCCGGTCGACGCCCGCCCTGGCCAGCGGCCTGCTGCCGATCGGCGCCTGGGCGCTCTACCTCGGCGGCGGGCTGTCCGCCGGGGCGACGCTGGTCGCGGTCTCCACGCTCGGCGCGGCCCGCTGGTTCGCCTGGACGACGGCGTCGCTCGTGTCCCAGCTGCCGTCCGCCCGGGTGTGGACGCGCCGGACGGTCGCGATGGCCGGGGTCGGTGCCTACTCGGCGTCGGTGCCCGGGGTCGACCTGACCGCCGGCACCGCGCCCGCGCCGGAGCCCCCGCCCCGGCGTCCGCTGCGCCGGCTGGAGCTGGCCGGCTTCGGCGCGCTGCACACCGACGGGACGCTCGCTGCCCACGACGTCGACCTGACCGTCGAACGCGGGCAGCTCGTGCTCGTCGTCGGGCCGGTCGGGTCGGGCAAGTCGTCGCTGCTGCGCGCCCTCGCCGGGATCGTGCACCACACCGGCACCCTGCGCTGGAACGGCGAACCGGTCACCGAGCCGGAGGTGTTCCTGCGTCCCCAGCAGGTCGGCTACGTCGGCCAGCTGCCCCGGGTGCTCTCCGGCACCGTCGCCGACAACGTGGCGCTCGGGCACGACGTGGACGCCGCCGCGGCGGTGTCGACGGCCCAGCTCGAACACGACCTGGCGGCGGCCGGTGGTGTCGGTGAGGGCGGGTTGGGGCTGCTCATCGGGCACAAGGGCACCCGACTGTCCGGCGGGCAGCTCCAGCGGCTGGCGCTGGCCCGGGCGCTGGCCCCGCGTACGGAGCTGCTGGTCGCCGACGACGTGTCCTCGGCGCTGGACGTCACCACGGAGCTGGAGCTGTGGGCGGCGCTGCGCGAGCACGGGGTGACGGTGGTGGGCTCGACGTCGAAGCGGGCGGCGCTGGTCCGCGCCGACCAGGTGGTGGTGCTCGTCGACGGCACGGTCGCGGCCCACGGCCCCTGGCGGGACCTGGAACGGGACTGGGGCCACCTGGCCGGCTGACCCGCCCGCGCCTACGGGCCCGCCGCGCGCCCCGGGCCCGGGGCGCGCGGCGGGTGGGGTCAGAAGGCGCGCTCGTACTGGGCGGGCCAGTCGGGCGTCGCGCCGAGCTTCGCCGCCGCCCGGCGGGGCCAGTACGGGTCGCGCAGCAGCTCCCGACCCAGCAGGACCAGGTCCGCCTCCCCGCCGGCCACGATCTGCTCGGCCTGCTCCGGCTCGACGATCAGGCCGACCGCGCCCGTCGCGACGCCCGCCTCCCGGCGGATCCGGGCCGCGAGCGGCACCTGGTAGCCGGGGCCGACCGGGATGGTGGCCCGGGGAGCCGCGCCCCCGGACGAGGCGTCCACCAGGTCGACGCCGGCCGCCGCCAGCTCCCCGGCGAGCACCACGCTGTCCTCGACCGTCCAGCCGCCCTCGGTCCAGTCGGTGGCGGAGATCCGGGTGAGCACGGGCACGCTCTCGCCGACCGTCGCGCGCACCGCGCGGGCCACCTCCAGGGCCAGCCGCATCCGGCCCGCCCGGTCCCCGCCCCAGCCGTCGGTGCGGTGGTTGGTCAGCGGCGAGAGGAACTCGTGCAGCAGGTAGCCGTGCGCGGCGTGGATCTCCACGGCGGCGAAACCGGCGTCCACCGCGCGGCCGGCGGCGGTGGCGAACGCCTCCACCACCCCCGCGATCCCCGCCTCGTCGAGCGCGGTCGGCACCCGGTAGTCCGGCACGAACGGCTCCGCGCCGGGGCCGACCGGCGTCCAGCCGCCCTCGGCGTCGGGCACCCCGCCGCGCCGGGGCGCCCACGGCCGGTACGTCGACGCCTTGAACCCGGCGTGCGCGAGCTGCACCGCCGGCACCGCGCCCTGCGCCGCGACGAACGCGGTGACCGGCCGCCACGCGTCGACGTGCGCGTCGGACCAGAGCCCGACGTCCTGCGGGCTGATCCGGCCCTCCGGCACCACGGCGGTCGCCTCGGTGAGCACCAGGCCCGCACCACCCACCGCGCGGGAACCAAGGTGTACGCGGTGCCAGTCGGTCGGCAGGCCGTCGGGGCCCGCGCTGTACTGGCACATCGGGGCCAGGGCGACCCGGTTGGGCAGGGTGACGGCGCGCAGCGCCAGTGGCGTGAACAGGCTGCTCATCTCGTGATCCTCCGGAGGCTGTCAGGCGGGGACGGGAGCCGGTTCCCCGGCGCGGGCGGGTCGCCCGGCGTCGCCCGTCCCGGGGTCGGCGGGGCCGCCTCGGCCGGCGTCGCCCGGCTCGGGGTCGGTGAGGTCGCGGCGACCGGCCGAGTCGTAGGCGGCCCGGTCGAGGGTGCCCTCGCGGGCGGCCACGATGGTCGGCACGACGGCCTGGCCGGCCACGTTGGTGGCGGTGCGGATCATGTCCAGGATCGGGTCGATGGCCAGCAGCAGGCCGGCGCCGGCCAGCGGCAGGCCCAGCGTGCTCAAAGTCAGGGTGAGCATCACGATCGCGCCGGTCAGGCCGGCGGTGGCCGCCGAGCCGACCACCGACACGAACGCGATGAGCAGGTAGTCGCCGACGCCCAGGTCCACCCCGAAGACCTGCGCGACGAAGATCGCCGCGAGGGCCGGGTAGATCGCGGCGCAGCCGTCCATCTTCGTGGTCGCCCCGAACGGCACCGCGAACGAGGCGTACTCGCGGGGGACGCCGAGGCGCTCGACGGAACGCTGGGTCACCGGCATGGTGCCGACCGAGGAGCGGGAGACGAACGCCAGCTCGATGGCCGGCCACGCCCCGGCGAAGAAGCGCAGCGGGTTGAGGCGGCCGGCGGCGAGCAGCAGCAGCGGGTAGACCACGAACAGCACGATCGCGCAGCCGACGTACACGGCGGTGGTGAACTTCGCGAGCGGGGCCAGCAGGTCCCAGCCGTACGACGCGACGGCGTTGCCGATGAGGCCGACGGTGCCGACCGGGGCGAGCCGGATCACCCACCACAGCGCCTTCTGCACGATGCTCAGCAGCGACCGGTTGAGCGCCACGAACGGCTCGGCGGCGTCGCCGACCAGCAGCGCCGCCGCGCCCACCACGAGGGCGAGGAAGACGATCTGGAGCACGTTGCCCTCGACGAACGCGCCGACCGGGTTGGTCGGGACGATGCCGGTGAGGAAGTCGGTCCAGGAGCCGGTGGTCTTCGGCGGGGCGGCGGCGCCCACGTCGAGGGTGACGCCCCGGCCGGGGTCGGTGAGCAGGCCGATGCCGATGCCGATGCTCACCGCGATCAGCGCGGTCGCGCCGAACCAGAGCAGCGTCTTCAGCGCCAGCCGGGCGGCGTTGGCCACGCCGCGCAGGCTGACCACGCTGACCACGATGGCGGTGAAGACCAGGGGCGGCACGGCCAGCTTCAGCAGCTGGACGAAGAGGCCGCCGACGGTGTCGAGGGTGCTGGCCAGCCAGCTCAGGTCGTTGGCGCGGGCGACGAAGCCCAGCGCCACGCCGAGCACGAGGCCGAGCAGGATCTGGAGGGAGAAGGGAAACTTGCGCAGGGCGGAAGCCATGGGAACGTCCAAGCGGGGAGAGACGGCGGTCGGGCGGGCGTCAGGAGGAGACGGGCCGCGCCGGACAGACGCCGCTGGCCTGCCGTCGGAGGTCGACGTACAGGCGGACGGTGAGGTCCCAGACGTTGGTCATCGCCCGCCGACGATACGCCCACCCGCTCGCCGGGTGGAAGGACCGCCCTGCGTGAGGCTCCTTACACAGTCAACCGTCGATGCGGCGGGCGGGGCGGCGGGGGAGGGTCGCGGCGCGGATATCCTGGGGCCGCCCGCCGCGACCCGGCGGGCCCGTTGAGTGTCGGCCTTCCCACCCCGAAGGACTACGTCGATGACCGTGGCATATCTCGTGGCCGGTGTCCGCACCCCCATCGGCCGGTACGCCGGCGCGCTCGCCGGGGTGCGCCCCGACGACCTCGCCGCGCACGTGATCCGGGAGCTGGTGGCCCGCCACCCGTCGGTGGACTGGGCCCGCGTCGACGACGTGGTCCTCGGCTGCGCCAACCAGGCCGGCGAGGACAACCGCAACGTCGCCCGGATGGCGGCGCTGCTGGCCGGGCTGCCCGGCGAGGTGCCCGGCAGCACCGTCAACCGGCTCTGCGGCTCCGGCCTGGACGCCCTGGCCACCGCCGCCCGGCAGGTCGTGGCCGGCGAGGCGGAGCTGGTCGTGGCCGGCGGCGTGGAGAGCATGAGCCGCGCGCCGTTCGTCATGCCGAAGGCCACCGCCGCGTTCTCCCGCGCCGCCGAGGTGTACGACACCACGATCGGCTGGCGGCTGGTCAACCCGCTGATGGAGCGGGGCTGGGGCATCGACTCGATGCCGGAGACGGCGGAGAACGTGGCCGCCGAATTCGGCGTGGACCGCGCCGCGCAGGACGCGTTCGCGTACCGGTCGCAGCAGCGGGCCGCGAAGGCGCAGGCCGACGGCCGGTTCGCCGAGGAGATCGTGCCGGTGACCGTGCCGGCGGGCCGGCGCGAGACGAAGCTGGTCGACGTGGACGAGCACCCCCGGGAGACGACGCTTCCGAAGCTCGCCGCGCTGCCCACCCCGTTCCGCGACGGCGGAACGGTGACCGCCGGCAACTCCTCCGGGGTCAACGACGGCGCGGTGGCGTTGCTGGTGGCCGGCGAGGCGGCGGTGGCCCGGTACGGTCTCACCCCGCTGGCCCGTGTCACCGGGGCGGCGGCGGCCGGCGTGCCGCCAAGGATCATGGGGATCGGGCCGGTGCCGGCGACCCGTAGGCTGCTCGACCGGCTCGGCGTCGGCCTCGACGCCGTCGATGTGATCGAGCTGAACGAGGCGTTCGCCGCCCAGTCGGTGGCGGTGCTGCGCGAGTGGGGCCTGCCCGAGGACGCCGAGCACGTCAACCCCAACGGTGGGGCGATCGCCCTGGGCCACCCGCTGGGGGCCAGCGGGGCCCGGCTGGCCCTGACCGCCGCCCTGGAGCTGCGCCGCCGCGACGCCCGTCGGGCGCTGGCGACGATGTGCGTCGGGGTGGGGCAGGGCATCGCGCTGATGCTGGAGTCAGCCGGCTGACCGGCCGCCCGGCCACGGCCCGGTCGGGAAACAGACCTCGCGAATGGTGGAACCTGCGGCTTAGAGTGTGGAACACCACAGACCTGCGGGTCTGCCGGTCGGCGTGCCCGGCGTCCCCGTGCCGTGTCCGACGACCGGCACGGCCTGTGGCGCGGCGACCACTGGCGGGAGCGACACAGGATGACGGACGGACTTCCCACCGAGATCGACCTGAGTCGACCGAGCGCGGCCCGGGTCTACGACTACTTCCTCGGCGGCGCGCACAACTTCGAGATCGACCGGCAGTTGGCCGAGCAGATCGCGAGCATGACGCCGAACCTGGCCGCGACCATGCGGGCGGGCCGGGAGTTCCTGCGCCGGGCGGTCCGGGCGCTGCTGGACGCCGGCATCGACCAGTTCCTCGACATCGGCTCGGGAATTCCCACCGTCGGCAACGTCCACGAGGTGGCGCAGGCGGCGAACCCGAAGGCCCGGGTGGTCTACGTCGACATCGACCCGGTGGCGGTGGCGCACAGCCGGGAGCTGCTGGCCGGCAACGACCTGACCGGGGTGATCCACGCCGACCTGCGGCAGCCCGAGGCGATCCTCGCCGCGAGCCGGGCCATGGGCCTGCTCGACCTCGACCGCCCGGTCGGCATCCTGCTCGCCGGGGTGGTCCACTTCGTACCGGACGCCGACCGTCCCGCCGACCTCCTCGCCACCCTGCGGGCGGCAGCCGCCCCGGGCAGCTTCCTGGTCGTCTCGCACTCCACGTTCGAGGACCAGCCGCAGGAGATGCTGGACGCCCAGCGGCTCTCGGCGCGCACCGCCACCGAGATCACGCTGCGCTCCCGCGCCGAGATCACCGGCTTCTTCGGCGACTGGACGATCCTGGAGCCGGGCGTGGTGCACATGCCGCTCTGGCGTCCCGACTCGCCGTCCGACGTGGACGCACACCCCGAGCGGTTCGGCGCGTTCGGCGGCGTCGCCCGGTACGACCAGCCCGCCGGCTAGGCCGTCGTGACAGCCGTGCCGGAACCCGGCGGTGACGCCACAGCCCTGCCGGAGCCCGGAGGCGACGCGACAGCCGGGCCGGCAACCGGCGGTGACGCCACCGCCCTGCCGGCAACCGGCGGCGGGGGCTTCAGCCGGGCCGGCGCCCAGTCGTACGCCGCCGCGTGGGCCCGCGCGGCCCGCCGGCTCGGCTTCGTGCCGCTCAGCGCGGCCGAGGCCGAGCGGCTGCTCCTCGACCACACGGAGCAACTGGCCGGGGCGCTGCTGGCCGAGGCGTTCACCGCCCGGCCGGCCGAGAGCGTCGGCCGGGCGCTGGTCGAGGCGCACCTGGCCGAGCCGGGCCTGCTCGACTGGTCGGTCGCGGCGCTCGGGGACCGGTTCGTCGCCCAGGTGCTGCCCGACCGGGCGGGCCGCCCCGGCACGGCCCAGCGGGTCGCCGCCCTCCAGGGTGGGCTCGCCGCCGGGTTCGCCCGGGCGCTGCGCGACCGCACCTTCACCCAGCAGGAACGCATCGCCCGCAGCGCCTGGCAGGCCCGGGACCTCGTCGAGCAGGCGCTGCGCGACAGCGAGGCGCGGTTCCGGGCCGTCTTCGTCGGGGCGGCCATCGGCATCGGCATCGCCGGGGTCGACGGGCAGATCATCGAGGTGAACCAGGCGTTCGCCGACATGCTGGGCTACAGCGTCGGCGAGCTGCGCCGCACGAACGTGGCGTCGTTGTTCCACCCCGACGACGCCGCCGGCATGTGGGAGCTCTACCAGGCGCTCATCGAGGGCAAGCACGACGCGGCCCGGGTGGAGAAGCGCTACTACCGCAAGGACGGCAGCATCGTCTGGACGGACCTGGCCGTCTCGCTGATCCGGCACGACGACGGCCGGCCGCGCTTCACCGTGGCGATGATCGAGGACATCACCGAGCGGTACGAGCTGCAACAGCGGCTGCGCTTCCAGGCGCTGCACGACCCGCTGACCGGCCTGCCCAACCGTACGCTGTTCTTCGAGACCCTCGGCCAGGTCCTCGCCGACGCGGGCCCCGACCACCGGATCGGGGTCTGCTTCCTCGACCTCGACGGCTTCAAGGCGGTCAACGACAGCCTCGGGCACGACCTCGGCGACCGGCTGCTGGTGGTGATCGCCCGGCGGCTGGCCGAGTGCGTCTCCGGGCACGGGCACCTCGTCGCCCGGATGGGCGGCGACGAGTTCGTCATCCTCGTCGACGGCGGCGAGGACATCGACGACGCGGTGGGCGTCGCCGAGATGGCCCTCGCCGCGGTCTCCGCCCCCGTGCACGTCGGCGACCAGCAGCTGGCCGTCTCCGCCAGCATCGGCATCGTCGAGTGCCCGGCCGGTGAGACCAGCGCGTCGGAGCTGATGAAGGCCGCCGACACCACCCTCTACTGGGCGAAGGCCGAGGGCCGGGGCCGGTGGGCCGTCTACGACCCCGAGCGCAGCGCCCGCGACATCGCCCGCTCCGCGCTGGTCGCCGGCCTGCCCGCCGCGCTGGACCGGGGCGAGTTCGTGGTCCACTACCAGCCGATCGTGTCGCTGCTCGACTCGTCGATGGTGGCCGTGGAGGCGCTGGTCCGCTGGCAACACCCGGAGCTGGGCCTGGTCGGGCCGGACCAGTTCATCGGGCTGGCCGAGGAGACCGGGCTGATCGTCCGCCTCGGCGAGTGGGTGCTCGGGCAGGCGTGCCGCGACGCCGAGGCGTGGCGTCGCGCGTTCCCCGAGGCGAAGCTGGTGGTCAGCGTCAACCTGGCCGCCCGGCAGGCCAACGACCCGGCCATCGTCGAGACGGTGGCGGGCGCGCTGGGCCGCACGGGCCTCCCGGCCGCGCTGCTCCAGCTCGAACTGACCGAGAGCGCCGTGATGGGCACCGCCGGTGAGCCGCTGCGCGCGCTGCACCAGCTCGCCGACCTGGGCGTACGGCTGGCGATCGACGACTTCGGCACGGGATACTCGAACCTTGCGTACCTGCGGCGGATGCCCATCCACTGCCTCAAGCTGGCGGGGCCGTTCGTGGAGGGCATCCGGCCCGGCGACGCGGGCCTGGCCACGGACGCTGCCGCCTCCGTCTCCGCTGCTTCCACCGACCACCGCGACGAGCGGATCGTGGACGCGCTGGTGCGGCTGGCGCACGCGCTGGAGCTGTGGGTGACCGCCGAGGCGGTGGAGACGGAGGCGCAGGCGGAACGGCTGCGGTCGCTGCGCTGCGACACCGGGCAGGGGCGCTGGTTCGGCCCGCCCGTGCCGGCGGCCGAGATCACCGCTCGGCTGCGCGACGATGCGGAGGGGGCACCGTGAGTCTCACCGATTCGCAGGCGGTGGTGTCGATCGTGGCCGCGCTGGCCATCCTGGCCGGGCTCGCCGGGGTGATCGTGCCGGGCCTGCCCGCCCTGCCGCTGTGCTGGGGCGGGGTGCTGGTCTGGGCGATCTTCGGCACCGCCGGGGCGGGCCGCTGGCTGGTGCTGGCCGCCGCCACGGTCGTCGCCGTCGGCGGTGCCGTCGTCAAGTACCTGTGGCCGGGCCGCAACCTGAAGAATGCCGGCGTGCCGACGTCGTCGCTGCTGGCCGGCGGGGTGCTGGGGCTGGTCGGCTTCTTCGTGATCCCGGTCGTCGGCCTGGTCGTCGGCTTCGTCGGCGGGATCTGGGGAGCCGAGCGGCTGCGGCTGGGCAGCAACCAGCTCGCCTGGCCGTCGACGGTGCACGCGCTCAAGGCCGCCGGCCTGTCGATGCTGGTGGAGTTTCTCGCCGGGCTGGTGATCGCCGCGCTCTGGGTGGGTGGCCTGATCCTCGCGTGAACGTCGGGTGTGGCCGGTGCGGCGGCGCGGGGCGGTGCGCCGCGTGTGAGAGAGAGGTGAACGCCCCGCGCCGCCGCGGCCGGGCGTTGCCGAGCGCCCGGTGGGGCCCGTCCGGATCGGGCCTGGTCACAGGCTCAAGGATGCGCGTGACGGCCCGCTCGGGGCAAGGCGATTACTTGGGTACGGGGGTGGGGCGAGCTCGTTGCGGTGCGTCGTGGTGGGGTGTGTTCGTTGCGGTGCGTCGTGGTGGGGGTTCGCCGGGGCCCGCCCGCTCCGGGCGGTCAGGCTTGATCCCTGCGCGGGCGGGCCCCGGCGAACCCCTGACGTGCTTGCGGTCCGTACGAGCACTCTCTGGCGGCGGGCTTGGCAGCCGGGGAGCAAGATCGTGCTCGATCAGGGAAAGAGTCCCCATACTGCCGGTGGGAAGCCACACTTTCGTGGATCGAGCACGATCTTGCGAGCTTGCCCCGCCCAAGGGCGGCTTCGGGATGCCGTCCGACGCCGGAACTGCGAGATCTTGGAAGAAGGTGGCCCCTCTGAGGGCCCAAATCTTCCAAGATCTATGTGGACCTCGCTTGTCGGCAGCGACGCGATCCGTCTCTGGTGGCGGCGATCCTGCTGCCTACTGTCTGAGGGCGGGTGCTGTGCTTCTCCCAGACATCGACATGCCCGTTAGGCTGTCTTCGCTCTACTTGCCTCAGAAGTCGACTCTCGCAGGAGGCGATCTTGTGGTGCAAAGTGAAGGAAAACGAGGTAGTTGATCTTTAGCGCCCCAGGTCAGGAAGCCTGCTCCCCGCGCACGCGGGGGTGATCCCGCGGCGGCCCGCCGCCCGGCCCACCGGGGCCACTGCTCCCCGCGCACGCGGGGGTGATCCCGGCACCGGCAAGGCCGCCCAGGCCGCGAAGAACTGCTCCCCGCGCACGCGGGGGTGATCCCCGCAGCTACCACGCGCTGAACCGGGCGGTGGACTGCTCCCCGCGCACGCGGGGGTGATCCCGGACGCGGCGCCATGGTGGCAACCGCCCAGTGCTGCTCCCCGCGCACGCGGGGGTGATCCGGTCACTTCCCTCACGCCGTTGGCGACGGACACCTGCTCCCCGCGCACGCGGGGGTTAATCTTCCAGCGGCCCGCCTGGCTGGTCTAGCCAGTTGTTCCTGCGTGGGTGCTAGATGACATGGACTCTTGCGGATTACCTCGGCGGCGCAGGGAGTAGCCGGTGGAGCGGTGCGCGGCTGCCGTGGCGCTCGAATCACCACCGCCTGCGCGCGGAGCGGGGCCAAATGCAGCCCTGCCCAGCCGGCCGGTCGGGATCACCCCCGCGTGCGCGGGGAGCAGCTGGGCATCACCGTCTACGACGCCCAGGGCCAGGGATCACCCCCGCGTGCGCGGGGAGCAGCGCCGCCGCCGCCGCCAACTCCTCCGGGGTGGCGGGATCACCCCCGCGTGCGCGGGGAGCAGGCCATCCCACCGGACACCGACGCGTCGCTGTTGGGATCACCCCCGCGTGCGCGGGGAGCAGGCTTGCTGACCTGGGGCGCTAAAGATCAACTACCTCGTTTTCCTTCACTTTGCACCACAAGATCGCCTCCTGGCTGCGACCGTTCGGCGGCGCACGCGAGGCTGCGCTGTCAGCGGGCGGCCTCGCGCGCGGGCCAGGGCGAGGCTAGGGGTGCTTGGTGTGCTCGACGAACGCGCGCCAGGTTTGCGGGGAGAAGGCGAGCACTGGACCCGACGGGTCCTTGCTGTCGCGGACGGCGACCACACCGGTCAGGTTGTCGGCCACCTCAACGCATTCGCCGCCAGCGGTGTTGCTTCGGGTGGACTTCTTCCAGTTTGCGCTACTGAGGTCCATGTTGGCTCTCTACTTCCTTCACCAGGGCACCCGAGAGGTTGCGCGGAAGGGCGAGTCCCCGAACGCCCTCCCACCTTGTCAGAAGGGTAGCCACTCCTTCGTCCCCGTTGACCACTGAGCCGCCAAGCTGATTGTCGATATGTCCCACCCAGCTACCGTCTGCCAATCTTGCCAACGCGAGCGGACCGGACAGCCCGACATGCAAGCCAGCATCGGCGGGGATGACGTGGATGTGGACGTGGGGGAGGTCGGCCATTCGCAGCAGGTGGGCGAGTTGTTCGGCCATGATGGCGTCGGTGCGGCGTAGGGCTGCCTCGTCGATCACGGCAATCACTTGGGGCGGGTGTTCGCGTACCAGGATCTCCTGTCGCTCCAGGCGGGCCGCGACCTGCCGCTCGACTTCCGCCTCGGGCTTGGTGTCGTCGAAGCGCAGCACGGCGCGGGCGTAGTTCTCGGTCTGGAGCAAGCCGGGGACGAGCGTGGGGTTGAAGTATCGGAGCTGCGTGGCGTTGCGCTCGGCCTCCAGCCAGGGGCGGAACCACGAGGGCTGGCCGTCCCGTTCGGCCATTCGCAGCAGGGACTCGAACAGGCCGCCCGTGTCGAGCACCTCGTCCATTCGCTTGACGTACGCCTTGTCGAGCGGCCGGGTGCCGGTCTCCACGGCCGAGATCGTCGAGGCGGAGTAGTTCGCACGTCGGCCGAGTTCCTTCTGGTTGAGGCCGGCGGCTGTCCGGATGCGACGGAGTTGCGTGCGTATCAGATCGGCGGTCTGTTCGCTTCCATGCCTTCTCCAGATCTTCGTCGTGATCGCCAGGCGTCGCCCGGTCCTGCCGGGCGTCGTCGAGGGCTGCCGAGCGCGGCGAGGTGATTCCAGACGTGCACCGGGACCAGGCGCGATGGCTTCTCAGCGTAGTTCCGCGATCAGCAGACTGTCACCCGGCGGGCCGGTGTGCAGGGTGTTGCCCGCCCGGTCTTCGAGTCAGGGAGGGCGCATGCGCAGGCATCGTGGCGGGCGGCACTCGGGGTGTCCACAGTGAATCCGCTGGTCATGGTGGGTGACGTGTTGACGCTTCAGCCGTGTGACTACTGCATCGGGCAGGTGGTGCTGCGGCTGAAGGTCACCTACGTGCCCCGGTACGCGAACTTCCTGGCGTCGCGGTGGGTGCGGCTGGAGGGGCTGGAGCTGCGCCCCGACGGCACGCCGGGCCGGGAGCGCGTCGTCATGGTCCGGGTGCAGGCGATCCGCGACTCCCCGCCGGTCCGCCCGGGGCCGGAGGTGCGGGGGCGGTGACGGGCCAGCACCCACCGAGGTACGCGGGCGGTCCCTGCTTCACCTGCGGCAGGCCGTGGCCGTGCTTCGAGCGGCAGGTGGCGAGCCTCGTCGAGTTCGCCGGCATGGGGGACCTGCTCGTGGCGTACATGGGTGACTGGTATCGGCTCGGGGTCGAGGAGCGCAGGCGGCGCGGCCTGCCGTTCGACCCGGAGCTGGAGGCGCGGCACCTCGGGTGGCTCGACATGGTCCTGCCGGCGCGGGGCGAGCAGCGGGGCGGCGATGGCTGAGACGACGTCGAGGAAGCCGGCCTGCGGGGACCTGCTGCACGTCACGCGGGCCGCCAGTGTGCAGTTCGTCCGGCCGATCTTCTTCCGGGTGATCCGCGTCCACGAGGACTGGCACACCTACCACGGGTGGCTGTGGCTGGACGGCTACGAGGTGGACGCGCGGGGCGACGCCGTGGCCCGCCGCTCGATCTACGTGCAGCCGGCGGGGCTGCGCCGGTTGGCCGGCGTCCCGCGCCCGGCGGCGGCACGCCCCGGGCGGCAGGCCGTGGCGTATTGACCATCGTGATCGGCGGGACGAGACTCGGGCGCACGCGTTTCCGGCAATCCTCGCCAGGAGGTGTGCAGTGGCCACGACGCCCGCGCCGACCGCCGAACAGCCGATGGACGACGACGCCCGCCGGCTCGCCGAACTCGGTTACCAGCAGGAGTTGCGCCGCAAGTGGAGCGGCTTCTCCAACTTCGCGATCTCGTTCTCGATCATCTCGATCCTGGCCGGCTGCTTCACCACGTTCGGCCAGGCGTGGAACAACGGCGGGCCGGTCGCCATCTCCTGGGGCTGGCCGCTGATCTCGCTGTTCATCCTGGTCATCGGCTTCTGCCTGGCCGAGCTGGTGTCGGCGTACCCGACGGCGGGCGGCATCTACTGGTGGGCGGCGAAGATGGGCCGGCCGGTGCACGGCTGGTTCACCGGCTGGCTCAACCTGATCGGCCTGGTGGCGGTCACCGCGTCGGTCGACTACGGCTGCGCCACGTTCCTCAATCTCACCCTGTCGGCGCTGTTCGACGGCTGGGCGGGGACGCTGCGGCAGGCGTTCGTGCTGTTCGTGATCATCCTGGCGCTGCACGGGCTGATCAACATCTTCGGGCACCGGATCATCGACGTACTCCAGAACGTCTCGGTGTGGTGGCACGTGGCCGGCGCGGCGGCGGTGGTCGCCATCCTGGTGTTCGTCCCGGAGGAGCACCAGAGCTTCCAGTTCGTCTTCACCGAGCGGTTCGACAACTCCGGCTTCGGTGACGGCGGCACCGGTGGGTGGACCTTCTGGTTCTACGTGCTGCCGCTGGGCTTCCTGCTCACCCAGTACACGATCACCGGCTTCGACGCCTGCGCGCACGTGTCGGAGGAGACCCGGGGCGCGTCGAAGGCCGCCGCGCAGGGGCTGTGGCGGTCGATCTTCTATTCGGCGGTGGGCGGCTGGATCCTGCTGCTCGCGTTCCTGTTCGCCGCCACCGACGTGGACGCGATCAACGCGGCCGGCGGCTTCTCCGGCGCGATCTTCGAAACGGCGCTCACCCCGTTCTTCTTCAAGACCGTCATCATCGTCTCCACCATCGGGCAGTTCTTCTGCGGCATGAGCTGTGTGACGTCGATGTCGCGGATGGCGTACGCGTTCAGCCGGGACCGGGCGGTGCCGGGCTGGCGGCTCTGGTCGAAGGTGGACCGCAACGGCACCCCGGTCAACGCGATCGTCGGCGCGACCGTGGCCGGGCTGGTGCTCACCCTGCCGGCGCTCTACGAGAGCCCGTCGGGCATCCCGGTGGCCTTCTACGCGGTGGTCTCGGTCGCGGTGATCGGGCTCTACCTCTCCTTCGTCATCCCGATCGTGCTGCGGCTGCGGATGGGCGACCGGTTCACCCCCGGCCCGTGGACGCTCGGCCGCCGCTACAAGGTGCTCGGCTGGGTCGCGGTGGTCGAGATCGCGATCATCTCGGTCTACTTCGTGCTGCCGATCGTGCCCGCCGGGGTGCCCGGCCACGCCGACTTCAGCTGGTCGGCGGTCAACTACGCGCCGCTCGCCGTGGGCGGGGTGCTGCTCGTCGTCGCCGTCTGGTGGTACGCCTCGGCGCGCAAGTGGTTCACCGGCCCCCGCCGTACGGTCGAGGGGTTTGCCGACGGCTCCGGCGCGGGCATTGACGGTGATCCGGTCAGGCAGTAGACCTTGGTGATGGAGGCCCGCGCATGAGCAGAGCACCGCTGTCCCTCGAAGAGTTACGGGCGGCGGTCGCCGCCGGCAAGCTCGACACCGTGGTGCTGGCCCTGGTCGACATGCAGGGCCGGTTGCAGGGAAAGCGGTTCCACGCGCCGTTCTTCCTCGACCAGGTGGTGGAGAACGGCAGCGAGGGGTGCAACTACCTGCTCGCCGTCGACGTCGACATGAACACCGTCGACGGCTACGCGATGTCGAGCTGGGAGCGCGGGTACGGCGACTTCGCCATGGTGCCCGACCTGGAGACGCTGCGCCGGGTGCCGTGGCAGCCGGGGACGGCGATGCTCCTGGCCGACCTGGCGTGGCTGGACGGGTCGGGCCCGGTGGACGCCTCGCCCCGGCAGATCCTGCGCCGTCAGCTCGACCGGCTCGCCGCGCACGGCCTGACCGCGTACGCGGGCACGGAGCTGGAGTTCGTCCTCTACCGCGACTCGTACGAGGACGCCTGGCGGCGCGGCTACCGCGAGCTGACCCCGGCAAACCAGTACAACATCGACTATTCTCTGCTCGGCACCTCCCGGGTGGAGCCGCTGCTGCGGCGCATCCGCACCGAGATGGCCGGCGCGGGCCTGACCCCGGAGAGCGCGAAGGGCGAGTGCAACCTCGGCCAGCACGAGATCGCCTTCCGCTACGACGAGGCGGTGGCCTGCGCCGACCACCACGTGATCTACAAGAACGGGGCGAAGGAGATCGCCGCCCAGGAGGGCATGTCGATCACCTTCATGGCCAAGCCGAACGCGCGGGAGGGCAACTCCTGCCACATCCACTTCTCGCTGCGCGACGCCGACGGGCGCTCGGCGATGCTCGGCGACGGGCCCGCGCACCTGAGCGTCACCGGGCAGCGGGTGCTGGCCGGGCTGCTCGACACGATGCGCGAGTTCAGCCTGCTGTTCGCCCCGAACGTCAACTCCTACAAGCGCTACCAGCCGGGGTCGTTCGCCCCGACGGCGCTGCGCTGGGGCACCGACAACCGCACCTGCGCGCTGCGGCTGGTCGGCCACGGCCAGGGGATGCGGGTGGAGAACCGGGTGCCGGGGGCGGACGTCAACCCGTACCTGGCGATCGCCGCCCTGGTGGCGGGGGCGGTGCACGGCATCGAGCGGGAGCTGGAGCTGGGCGAGGAGTGCACCGGCAACGCGTACGACGATCCGGCCGCGGAGCGGGTCCCCGGCACCCTGCGCGACGCGCTGGGCCTGTGGGAGTCCTCGACGATCGCCCGCGCGGTCTTCGGCGACGAGGTCCACGCCCACTACGCCAACATGGCGCGCGTGGAGCTGCGCGCCTTCGACGCCGCGGTGACGGACTGGGAACTCCAACGCGGCTTCGAGCGCCTCTGACCCCCGCCCGCTCTCCCTCCCGCGATCTTGCAGTTGGGGCCCCTGGTATGGGAGCTTGGCGGCATTTGCGGGGGCCGAAACTGCAAGATCGCAGGAGCTGGAGAGGGAGGGGGCAGGGTGGGGGACGTGACGCGGGTGGTCGATCCCGCCAGCGCAACGGTGCTGGGGGAGGTCGTCGCTGCGGGGGAGCGCGAGGTCGATGCCGCCATCGCGCGGGCCGCCGCCGCGTTTCCGCGCTGGCGGGGGATGCCGCCGGGGGAGCGGGCGCGCCTGCTGCGGCGGTTCGCCGCCCTGGTCGACGCGCACCTGGAGGAGCTGGCGCTGCTGGAGGTGCGCAACTCCGGGCACACCATCGGCAACGCCCGCTGGGAGGCCGGCAACGTCCGCGACGTCCTCGACTACTACGCGGGCGCGCCGGAGCGGCTGACCGGGCGGCAGATCCCCGTGCCCGGCGGGCTGGACGTCACCTTCCACGAGCCGCTGGGCGTGGTCGGGGTGATCGTGCCGTGGAACTTCCCGATGCCCATCGCCGCCTGGGGGTTCGCCCCGGCGCTCGCCGCCGGCAACACGGTGGTGCTCAAGCCGGCCGAGCTGACCCCGCTGACCGCGCTGCGCCTGGCCGAGCTGGGCCGCGAGGCCGGCCTGCCCGAGGACGTGTTCACCGTGCTGCCGGGCCGAGGCGACGTGGTCGGCGAGCGGTTCGTCACCCATCCGGCCGTACGCAAGGTCTGCTTCACCGGGTCCACCGAGGTAGGCACCCGGATCATGGCCGGCTGCGCCGCCCAGGTGAAGCGGGTGACCCTGGAACTGGGCGGCAAGAGCGCGAACGTCGTCTTCGCCGACGCCGACCTGGAGCGGGCGGCGGCCACCGCGCCGTACGCCGTCTTCGACAACGCCGGCCAGGACTGCTGCGCCCGCTCGCGGATCCTGGTGCAGCGCCCCGCGTACGACCGGTTCCTGGAGCTGCTGGAGCCGGCCGTGCGGGCGCTGCGGGTGGAGGACCCGGCGCGGGAGACGGCCGAGATGGGCCCGCTGATCTCCGCCGCCCAGCGGGACCGGGTCGCCGGGTACGTCGACGGGGCGCGGGTGGCGTTCACCGGCTCCCGCCCCGACGGCCCCGGCTTCTGGTACGCCCCGACGGTGCTGCTCGCCGACTCCCCGGCCGACCGGCACTGGCGGGAGGAGATCTTCGGCCCGGTCGTGTCGGTGCTCCCCTTCGACGACGAGGCGGACGCGGTCCGGCTGGCCAACGACACCGAGTACGGCCTGTCCGGCTCGATCTGGACCCGGGACGTGGGCCGGGCCCTGCGGATGGCGCGGGCGGTCGAGGCGGGCAACCTCAGCGTCAACTCGCACTCCTCCGTGCGGTACTGGACCCCGTTCGGCGGGATGAAGCGTTCCGGGCTGGGCCGCGAGCTGGGCCCGGACGCGCTGCACGCCTTCACCGACGTCAAGAACGTGTTCATCAGCACGGAGGAGTGAGATGCAGGGACGGCTTCAGGACCGGGTCGCGGTGGTGACCGGTGCGGGCAGCGGGATCGGGCTGGCCACGGCGCGGCGGTTCGCCGCCGAGGGGGCGCGGGTGGTCTGCGTCGACGTCGACGCGGCGGCGGGCGAGCGGGCCGCGCAGGAGGTGGGCGGCGAGTTCGTCGCCTGCGACGTGGCCGACGAGGCGGCCGTGCGGGAGCTGTTCGACGGGGTGGCGCAGCGGCACGGCCGGGTGGACGTGGCGTTCAACAACGCGGGCATCTCCCCGCCCGACGACGACTCGATCCTGGAGACCGGGCTCGACGCCTGGGAGCGGGTGCTGCGGGTCAACACGACGAGCGTCTACCTGTGCTGCAAGTACGCCATCCCGCACATGCGCCGGCAGGGCAAGGGCTCGATCATCAACACGGCGTCGTTCGTGGCGCTGATGGGGGCGGCCACCTCGCAGATCGCGTACACGGCGAGCAAGGGTGGGGTGCTGGCGATGACCCGGGAGTTGGGCGTGCAGTTCGCCCGGGAGGGCATCCGGGTCAACGCGCTGTGCCCCGGGCCGATCGCCACCCCGCTGCTGATGGAGCTGTTCGCCGCCGACCCGGAGCGGGCCGCCCGCCGCCTCGTGCACGTGCCGATGGGCCGGTTCGGCCAGCCGGAGGAGATCGCCGCGGCGGTGGCGTTCCTGGCCAGCGACGACTCCTCGTTCATGACGGCGGCGCAGTTCGTGGTCGACGGCGGGATCACCGGCGCGTACGTCACCCCGCTGTGAGGCGCGGCGGGGCCGGCACGCGTCCCGGCCCCGCCGTCCCGTCATGCGGGAAGTGCTGTCCCACTTTTCGGTAGGCGGTGCCAGGATGGCGACATGAAGGTTCACGAGGCCATCGACGGGCGGCTGCGCGAGTTCATCGAGGAGCAGCCGGTCTTCTTCGTCGCCACCGCGCCCTCCGGGGCCGACGGGCACGTCAACGTCTCGCCGAAGGGCATGCGCGGCACCTTCGTCATCCTCGGCCCGCACCAGGTGGCGTGGATCGACTTCCACGGCAGCGGCGCGGAGACGATCGCCCACCTGCGGCAGAACGGCCGCATCACGCTGATGTTCTGCGCCTTCGCCGGGCCGCCGAACATCGTCCGGCTGCACGGCCGGGGCACGGCGGTGACGGTGGAGGACGCCGGCTTCGCCGAGCGGCTCGCCGACTTCCCCGACCCGCCGGACCTGCACTCCGCCCGCGCGGTGATCACCGTCGACGTCGACCGGGTCAGCGACTCCTGCGGGTACGCCGTCCCCCTGATGCGGTACGAGGGCGACCGGGACCTGCTGATCCGCGCGCACTCCCGCCGCACCGCCGAGGACCTGGTGACCTACCGGGCCACGAAGAACGCCGCGAGCATCGACGGCCTGTCGGTCTTCTGACCCCCGGCGGCGTCCCGTGCGGATGAGACGCGGGTAACCAGCGCATCACGGCGGGGATGCGTTACGTTGCTGGTCCGTCTGGGTACAAGGCGGGGCACGGCGGCGGCGATCATGCGGTCGCCGGGGGTGACGGCCGGCGCGGGAGGATGCATGAGCTCGGCCCAGGGGGGCGAGGACGGGCAGCATCCGTCCGTCGGGACCGTCGCGGAGACGTTCCCGCCGCTGCTCACGGCCGCGTGCGCCGCCGGCGGCGAGATGGGCGAACGCCTGCTCCGCTTCGACTGGGCGGCCAGCCCGCTCGGCGCCCCGTCCGGCTGGCCGCCGGCGCTGTGCCACGCGGTCGCCATGATGCTCTCCTCCCGGGCGCAGATCGTCATGTTCTGGGGCCCCGAGCACCGCGCCTTCTACAACGACGCCTACCTGCCCACCATCGGCGACAAGCATCCCCACGCCATCGGCCAGCCCGCCAACGAGCACTGGCGGGAGACCTGGGACGTGCTCGGGCCCCTGCTGGACTCGGTGCACAAGACCGGCGAGCCGTACCGGGGCGAGAACCACCCCTTCGTGCTGCACCGGCACGGCTTCCTGGAGGACGTCTACTTCGACATCTCGTACGACCCGATCCGCGCCGCCGACGGCGGCATCGACGGCGTCCTCTGCCTCGTGAACGAGACCACCGGGCGGGTGCTCGGCGAGCGCCGGCTGCGCGCCCTGGCCGAGCTGGGCTCCGACCTGGCCGAGGCGGAGAACGTCGCGGCCCTGGGCCGGGCCGCCGCCGGGGTGCTCGACCGGCACCGGGCGGACGTGCCGTTCGCCCTGCTCTACCTGCGCGACGACGCCGGGCAGCTCACCCTCGCCGGGCGCAGCGGCACCGGGCTGCCCGCCCCCGCCGGGCGCGGCGGCGCCGACGACGCCGACGGGGCGGTCGCGCCGCTGCCGCTCGGCGAGGCGGCCACCGCGACGGTGAGCCGGGTCGCCGACGGCGGGTCCGCCACCACCATCGACGTGGCCGACCTGCTGCCGCATCTCGACGCCGGCGCCGCCGCGCAGGCGCTGGTGCTGCCGGTCACCGCGACCCACGAGCCGGTGGGGGCGCTCGTCGTGGGCGTCTCCGCCCGGCTGCCGTTCACCGACGAGTACCGCACCTTCTTCGACCTGATCGCCGCCCAGCTCTCCCGCGCCGTCGGCCGGCAGCGGGCCTACGAGCAGGAGCGGGACCGGGCCGCCGAACTGGCCGCGCTCGACCGCGCCAAGACGAACTTCTTCGCCAACGTCAGCCACGAGTTCCGCACCCCGCTGACCCTCGTGCTGGGCCCGCTGGAGGAACTGCTCGCCGACCCGACGCTGCCCGATCCCCACCTCGACCGGCTCACCATGATGCACCGCAACGCGCTGCGCCTGCTCAAGCTGGTCAATACCGTGCTCGACTTCTCCCGCCTGGAGTCCGGCCGGCTGGCCGCCCACTACCAGCCCACCGACCTCGCCGACTACACCGCCCGGCTGGCCAGCACCTTCCGCTCGGCCACCGAACGCGCCGGCCTGCGACTGGTCGTCGACTGCCCGCCGCTGCCCGCGCCGGTGTACGTCGACCGGGACATGTGGGAGAAGATCGTGCTCAACCTCGTCGCCAACGCGGTGAAGTTCACCTTCGACGGCGAGGTGCGGGTCCGCGTCCGGGCGGTGGACGGCGCGGCCCGGCTGGAGGTCGCCGACACGGGCGTCGGCATCGCGCCCGAAGAGTTGCCGCACGTCTTCGAGCGGTTCCACCGGGTGCCCGGCGTCCGTTCCCGCACCCACGAGGGCACCGGGATCGGGCTGGCGCTGGTCCGCGAGCTGGTGGAGATGCACGGCGGCCGGGCCGAGGCCACCAGCGTCGCCGACCGGGGCAGCACGTTCACCGTGACCGTGCCGTTCGGCTCCGCCCACCTGCCCGCCGACCGGGTCGCGGCCGACGCGCCGGCCGCGCCGCCGGAGCTGGGGCAGGCCCGGCTCTTCGCGGCCGAGACCGCGCTGTGGACCGGCGCGCCGGGTCGGCCCGGAGCCGGGGAGGCGGCCGGGTCGACCGGCGGCGAGCGGGCCGCGGCGGGCCGCATCCTGCTCGCCGACGACAACGCCGACCTGCGCGAACACGTCACCCGGCTGCTGCGCCCGTCGTGGGAGGTGGTGGCCGTGCCGGACGGCGTCGAGGCGCTGCGCCGGGCCGTGGAGGCACCCTTCGACCTGGTGCTCACCGATGTGATGATGCCCCGGCTCGACGGCTTCGGCCTGGTGACCGCGCTGCGCGCCGACCCGCGTACCCGGCACGTGCCCATCGTGCTGCTGTCGGCCCGGGCCGGTTCGGCGGAGGCCGTCGCCGGCCTCGCCGTCGGCGCGGACGACTACCTGACCAAACCCTTCTCCGGCGAGGAGCTGATCGCCCGGGTCCGGGCCAACGTCGAGCTGGGCCAGCTCCGGGGGCAGATCATCCGGCGGCTGCGGGCCCTGGCCGACGCCGCCGTCGCGGTGAACACCGCCCGCACCACCGCCGAGGTGCTCCAGGTGGCCGCCCGGCACGCGCTCGGCCTCGCCGAGGCCGCCCGGGTGGTGGTCACCTCCAGCGGGGCCCGCTACGAGGCCGACGGCGGCGGGACGGCCGCCGTCGAACCGTCCGTCGTGCTGCCGCTGACCGGCAGCGCCGGGGAGACGCTGGGCGAGCTGCGGGTCTGGGGCCACGCCGAGGACGCCGCCGACCCCGGCCACGCCGCGCTGACCCAGCTCGCCCGGCTGGTCGGCGTGCGGCTGGAGAACGCCCAGCTCTACGAGGCCGAGCACCGCGTCGCCACCACCCTCCAGCACAGCCTGCTGCCCCGGTCGCTGCCCCGGCTGCCCGGCGCGGTGGTGGCCAGCCGCTACCTGCCCGGCAGCGCCGACGTCGAGGTCGGCGGCGACTGGTACGACGTGATCCGGCTCGACGACGACGAGCTTGTCCTGGTCATCGGCGACGTCGTCGGCAAGGGCGTGCGGGCCGCCGCCTCGATGGGCCAGCTCCGCAACGCGCTTCGGGCGTACGTGCTGGAGGGCTACGACCCCGGCGAGTCGCTGACCCGGCTCAACCGGCTGGTGGGCTCGGCGGAGCAGCCGTCGTTCGCGACCGTGGTCTGCCTCTGGTTCTCGCCCCGCACCGGCCGGCTCCGCTACGCCAGCGCCGGGCACCCGTCCCCCCTGCTGATCCGAGGAGACGACGTGGCGTTCCTGCACGACCGCGCGCTCGGGCCGCCGGTCGGCGCGATCCCCGGCGCGTCGTACCGGACCGTGGACGACGCGCTGGCCCCCGGGGCCCGGCTGCTGCTCTACACCGACGGGCTGATCGAGGACCGGCAGCTCGGCCTCGACGCGGCCCTCGCGCAACTGCGCGCCGACGCGGCCGGCGGCGAGCACGTCGCCGACCTGGTCGACGCGGTCGTGGAGCGGGTCGCCGCGCGTCCGCTGCGCGACGACGTGGCGGTGCTCGCGCTGGAGGCGACCGAACCGAACCGGTTCGCGCTGCGGCTGCCCGCCGACCCGACCCGGCTGAGCGTGCTGCGTCGGCGGCTGGAGGACTTCCTCACCGCCCACCGGGTCGGCGAGAACGACCTGTTCGACCTCACCGTCGCGGTCTCCGAGGCCGCCGCGAACGCCATCGAGCACCCGGTCTGCCCGGCCGAGCCGACCATCGGCGTGGAGGTGACCATCACCGACGGCACGGTGGTGGCGACGGTCCGGGACAGCGGGCAGTGGCGGGAGTCGACCGGCGCGGGTTTCCGCGGGCGCGGACTGGCGCTGATCAGGGCCCTCGGCGACCTGACGGTCAGCCGTACCGCCGAGGGGACGCAGGTGACGCTGCGCCGGCGGCTGCGGAACTGAGCGCGCCCGGCGGGCCTCGGCCGTGCTGGCCGGGCCGGGGCGCGGCTCGCCGGGGCTCAGCTCGCCGGACGGGGTTCAGGCGGGGGCGACCCAGTCCTGACCGGCCAGGCCGGAGATCTCCAGCACCCGGCGGACCTGCCGCGACGGCAGCACGGTGAGCGCGTCCGGGAAGCGCTGGGCGAGCCGGACCACGGCGTGGATCGCCGCCGAGTCGAAGAACGTGACCTCCCGCAGGTCGAGGGTCACCCGACCGGCCGGCTCGCGTAGCGCGGCCTGGAGCATCGTGTCGGCGGTGGCCATGTCCACCTCGCCGACGACCACCACGCGGACGTGGTCGCCGTCGGTCTCCGTGCGGGCGGAGAAGACGGGAGCGGCACCCCCTTGATCCACGCAGAACACGATGGCACAGCGGAGGTGGCTCGGCAACAACCGGTCGGCCGAGGCCACGGGTCGGGCCGCCGCCACCGCCGGGCACCCGGCCGCGCCGCCCGCCGCCCGGCCGGCGATAGGCTTGCGCCATGACCGTCCGTGCGCCGCTGACCCCCGGCACGCTCACCCCGACGCGACCGGTGCCGCCCCACATCGTCCGACCGGAGTACGTGGGCAAGAAGCAGCCCCGGCAGTGGACCGGCTCTCACGTGCAGACCCCGGAGACCATCGAGCGGATGCGGGTCGCCGGCCGGCTCGCCGCCCAGGCCACGCAGCTCGCCGGCGAGCACTGCAAGCCGGGGGTGACCACCGACGAGATCGACCGCGTGGTGCACGAGTTCCTCTGCGACCACGGGGCCTACCCGTCGACGCTGGGCTACAAGGGCTTCCCGAAGTCCTGCTGCACCAGCCTCAACGAGGTGATCTGCCACGGCATCCCCGACTCCACCGTGCTGTGCGACGGCGACATCGTCAACGTCGACGTGACCGCGTACATCGGCGGGGTGCACGGCGACACCGACGCCACCTTCTGCGTCGGCGAGGTCGACGAGGAGGCCCGGCTGCTGGTCGAGCGGACCCACGAGGCGATGATGCGGGGGATCAAGGCGGTCGCCCCGGGCCGGCAGATCAACGTGATCGGCCGGGTCATCGAGTCGTACGCCAAGCGGTTCGGCTACGGGGTGGTCCGCGACTTCACCGGCCACGGCATCGGGGAGGCCTTCCACAGCGGCCTCTACGTGCCGCACTACGACAGCCCCCGACCGACCGACGTGATGGAACCGGGCATGACGTTCACCATCGAGCCGATGATCACCCTCGGCACCCACCAGTACGACATGTGGGACGACGGCTGGACGGTCGTCACGAAGGACCGGAAGTGGACCGCCCAGTTCGAGCACACGATCCTCGTCACCGAGGACGGCCACGAGATCCTGACCCTGCCGTGAGCGACACCCCGGCGGCGCTGCGCGAGGCGCACCACGCGGACGTGTCCGGCGGCTGGCTGCGGCCGGCCGTGTTCGGCGCGATGGACGGCCTGGTCACCAACATCGCCCTGATCGCGGGCGTCGGCGGCGGCGGGGTGTCGCCGCACAGCATCGTGCTCACCGGCGTCGCCGGCCTCGTCGCCGGCGCGATCTCGATGGGCCTCGGCGAGTACACGAGCGTCCGGTCGGCCAACGAGCAGGTCGCCGCCGAGGTCGCCAAGGAACGCCGCGAGCTGGAGCGGCACCCGGAGGCGGAGGCCCGCGAGCTGGCCGACGCGTGGGTGGCCCGGGGGCTGTCCCGCGACCTCGCCACGCAGGTCGCCGAGGCGGTGCGGGCCAACCCGGAGGAGGCGCTGCGGGTGCACGTCCGGGAGGAGCTGGGCGTCGACCCGGACGACCAGCCCAGCCCGTGGGCGGCGGCGATCTCGTCGTTCCTGTTCTTCTCGGTCGGCGCGCTGATCCCGCTGCTGACCTACCTGCTCGGCGCCACCAGCCTGTGGCTCGCGCTGGCCGTCGGCGGGGTCGGGCTCTTCGCGGCCGGGGCGATCGTGGCCCGGTTCACCAACCGCGCCTGGTGGAGCAGCGGCCTGCGGCAGCTCCTCCTCGGCGCGGCGGCGGCCGCCGCGACGTACCTGGTCGGCACGCTCATCGGCATCCAGGGCGGCCTGTAGGCAGGCGCGCCGGTCAGCCGGCGAGGAGGTCGTCGACGGTGCCGTCCACGGGGCGGCCCCGGGCGGCCAGCTCCTCGGCCTGCCGGGCCAGCACCGCGCCGACCTCGGTCATGTCCGCCCCGGCCAGGCCGGTGCGGCGCACCGCGTCGCCCGGGTCCCGGAAGTAGGTGCGGCCGAGCAGCCCGTTGACCGTGGCCGCCGCGAGCCGGGCCTCGCCGAGCATCAGCAGTGCCTGGTCCGTCTCGTACCACCCGGCGAGCCGGGCGGCCCGGGCGTGCGCGGCGCAGCCCCTGTACCACGCCTGCCGGGCGGCGCCGGTGAACTCCGCCGGCCGGGCCCGGGCGAGCGTGGCCAGGTGCTCGTCGCGCAGGGCCGGCAACCATCCGGTCGGGTCGTGCAGCGCCCGGGTGGTGACGTACCGGTCGGCGACCAGCGGCCACAGCGCCGTGATCGACCGGGCCCGCTCCAGGTGGTCGTCGGCGGCCGTGACGGTCAGGTCGACCAGCACCCCGTCCACCCGACGGGTCGCCGGTCGCGGCCCCGTGCCGGGCCGGTAGGTGGCGATCAGCAGCCCGACCTCGCTGTCCCCGCCGCCGTCGTCGTCGCCGTGGGCCAGCGGGCCGTGCACCGCCACGGCCAGGACGTCGGCCGGGAAGCGCCGCCGGGCCGCCGCGGCGACCCGCTCCGCCACCGACCACCGGGGGTCGTCCTGGTAAGGCTCCACGCGGCTCCACCCTAGTCAACCGGCGGCGGGACCGCCCGGTCCGCCGCGCCCGGTGCCGGCCCGGTCAGCGGGGCACCAGGCGGAAGACCCGGATCTCCCGCCCGCCGGCCCGCTCGACGTACGTCTCGTACGCTGGCCACTCGGTGGTCAGCAGCCTCCAGAGCCGGTCGCGTTCCGCGCCGGTGGCCACCTCGGCCCGCACCGCCAGTCGTCGCCCCCGCACGTCGACCTCGGCGGTCGGGTCGGCGAGCAGGTTCAGCGCCCAGGCGGGCTGGTGCTGCTGCCCCCAGTTGGAGCCGACCACCACGAAGGCGTCGCCGTCCGGCACGTACAGCAGGGGGTTGCTGCGCGGCAGGCCCGAGCGGCGGCCGGTGGTGGTGATGACCAGCGAGGGGACCAGGCCCAGCGCGACCACCCGCCCCCGGGTGAGCCGGCCGACCGCCCGGTCGACGGGGACGAGCAGCCGGATCGTGGCGCCGAACCAGCGGTGATGGCCGAGGCGGCGGGTCAGGGTACCGATAGCGGACACGCGGCCAGTGTGCCGCCTGGGCGGCAGTCAGTCGAGGCGGCGCTCGACGGCCAGCCGGGAGCGGGTGAACAGGGCCGCGCCGGCCATCGCCACCAGCGGCACCACCACCAGCACGCCCAGCGTGAGCCACGGGACCACGATCGGGTACGGCTCCTGCACCGGCCAGGCCGTGGCGATCCGGCGGTTCAGGGCGACCAGGATGATCACCGCCGTGCCCAGCCCGACCACGATGCCCAGCGCCGAGCCGAGCACGGCGATCACCCCGGCCTGGCACAGCGAGAGCACCCGCCGCATCCGGGGGCTGGCGCCCACGGCACCGAGGGTGGACAGGTCCGCCCGCCCCTCGGCGGCGGCGAGGCCGGTGGCGACCGCCGCCGCGCCCACCGTGATCAGGCCGGAGCCGACGGCCAGCACCAGCAGCAGCGACCGCTCGTCGCTGCCCCACGTCCCCCGCTCGACGATCACGTCGAGCCGGCCGAGCCGGCGCAGCTCGACGTCGAGGCGGTCCTGCTGGGCGGAGGTCGGGGCGGCGGCGGTGGCCACCGCGTACCCGATCTGGCGGGTGTCGAGCCCGAGCCGGGCGGCGGCGGCGCGGGACACCGTGAGCTGGTCCACCCCGACGCCGCCGCGCAGCGCGTACCCGGGGACGGTGGCGGTCCCGATCACCGCGGGTTCCGGGGCGTCCCCCACCCGGGTCGCCGTGAGGGTGAGCCGGCCGGCGAGCAGGTACCGCTCGTCGGTGACGACCGCGCCGCCGGCCGCCAGCACCCGCCGCGCGGCGGCCACCTCCTCGGGGCCGGCCCCGGTCAGCGCCGCCAGCGCGTCGCCGTCGTCGACCGAGACGGGCACGGAGTAGCCCGAGGGGTATCCGCCCTCCACCCACCCGCTGCAGCGCGGGTCGCTGCGGGCGCGGGCCCGCACGGCCGCGTCGCGCAACTGCTCCACCTGGTACGGGCAGGCCCGCCCGGCCGGCAGTTCCACCCGGACGTCGCACCACTCGCCGTCGCCGAACGGGGCAGGGCAGGCCGGCGCGTCGACCCGGGCCACCGTGCTGCCCGGCAGCGTCGCGGCGACCACCTCGGCGACCCGGGGCACCGGCGGCAGCGCCGTCCCGTCGCCGGGGCCGATGACCATGGCGTGCCCGTACGGCATGGCCGGCAGGTAGCTGGCGTCGGTGCGGGCGCTGTCGCTGGCCACGTAGACGCCGAGGGCGACGCTGCCGGCGACCGCGGCCATCACCGCCGAGATCGCCGGCGCGGCCGAGGAACGGTTGCGGCTGGCGTCGCGCAGCGCGATCCGGGGCGCGAGCGGCAACCACCGGCCGGCCCGGGCGAGCACCCCGACCAGCGTCGGGGTGACGAAGACCAGCCCGAGCTCGCCCAGGACCACCCCGGCGAAGAGCACGACCGTGACACCCCGGGTGGCACCGAGGGCGGCCACCGCCACGCCGACGACGGCCAGCAGCGCCCCGATCAGCGGCCAGCGCCGCCGGTGCTCCGGCGCGGTGCGCCGCCCGGCCAGCCCGGCCACCACGTCCTGCCGCGCGGCGGTCCAGGCCGGCGCCAGGGCCGCGAGCACCCCGGCCAGCACCGCGACGACGGCGATCGCCGCCAGCGCGGCCGGGAAGACGCGGTACGCCCCGAAGCGCGCGCCGAAGACGTACTCCTCGATGAGCGGCCGGGCCGCGAACGCGCCGGCGACACCCAGCGCCAGCCCGGCGGCGGCCCCCGCGCAGCCCAGCACCACCCCGTCAGCCAGCACGATGCGGCGCAGGTGCGCGGCGTCGCCGCCGGCCACCGCGACCAGGGCGAGGTCGCGGCGGCGACGCCGCACGCCGACGGCGAACGCCGGCCCCACGAGCAGCACCACCTCGAGCAGGCCGAGGCCGGCCACCAGCAGCGTGGTGCCGGTGTCCTCGGCGCTGAGCGCGACGCCCGCGGTCGCGGGCTCCGCCGTGGGGTGCGGCGCCGGGGTGCGGGCGACCACCACGATCCCGCGCGCGTTGAGTCGCTCGGTCAGCCCGGGACCGGCGTCGGCCGGCAGGTCGACGAGCCAGCTCGACTCGCCGCGCGGGTCGCCCGGTCGGTCCGTGGGGGGCAGCGCAACCGTGGGTCGCAGGTTGTCGGGGAACTCCACCACCCCGACCACGGTCCGCTCGGCCGACCCGTCGGCCGGGGCGATCCGGTCGCCGAGCGCCGCGCCCAGCCGGCGCAGCGCCGCGCGGTTGAGCCCGACCTCGTCGGCCCCGGTCGGGGCGCGGCCGGCGAGCACCCGGCCCTGCCCCCGCAGCACCGGGTCGGTCAGGTTAAGCAGCCGCCCGTCGACCGTCTCGCGCCGGCCCCCGGCGCGGGCCTCGAACGGCACCCACCAGCGGACCTCGGCGACGCGGCTCCCGGCCGGCAGCAGGGCGGTCAGCTCGTCGGCGGTGACCGGACGCGTCCGCCCCGGCACGCCGTCGCGCTGGTAGGTGGTGTCGCCCCAGGCGTCCTGCGCCACCGGGCCCTCGGCGACCCAGCGCAGCTCCGCGTCGGCGGCCCCGAGCCGCCGGTCGATCCGCTCGGCCCGGCTCAGTTCGGCCATGTCGTAGCTGACGGCGGAGAGGGCCAGCCCCAGCACCGGCAGGGTGATCATCGCGAGCACCAGCGCGGTCCGGCCACGGGCCCGGCGCGCCTCCCGCCGGGCGATGCGCAGCGCGGCCCGCCACGAGCGCAGCGCCGCCAGCAACCGCCGTACGCGGGCGGGGTGGCGCTCGCTGTTCACCGACCGCTGCCGGCCAGCAGCTGCTCGACGCCGCCCAGCGGGGCCGTCGAGTCCACCATCACCCCGTCGCGCAGGAACACCACCCGGTCGGCCCAGCCCGCGTGCCGGGCCTCGTGGGTGACCAGGACGGCGGCGGCCCCCGCGTCGACCCGGCGGCGCAGCAGGCGCAGCACCGCCTCGCCGGTCTGCGAGTCCAGCGCGCCGGTCGGCTCGTCGGCCAGCACGAGCCGCCGCTCGCCGACGAGGGCCCGGGCGATGGCCACCCGCTGCTGCTGCCCGCCGGAGAGCTGGTCGGGGAAGCGGTCGCCCAGCTCGGCGAGGCCCACCTCGGCGAGCGCCGCCCGGGCCGCCCGCCGCCCGTGGCGCACGCCGACGCCGTCGAGTTCGAGGGGGAGCGCGACGTTCTCGGCGGCGGTGAGGCTGCCCAGCAGGTTCAGGTTCTGGAAGATGTAGCCGATCCGCCGGCGGCGCAGCCGGGCCAGCGCGCGGGGATCCAGCGCGCCGAGCGCCTGCCCCTCGACGCGGATCTCGCCCGCGGTCGGGCCGTCCAGGCCGCCGGCGAGGGCGAGCAGGGTGGACTTGCCGGAGCCGGAGGGGCCCATCACCGCGACCAGCTCGCCGGGGGCGACGGTGAGGCTCACCCCGCGCAGGGCGTGCACGGCGGCGTCGCCGCTGCCGTGGGTGCGGTGCACGTCGCGGACGTCGAGCACGGCCGTGGTCGCCGGCCCGTGCGGGTCGTCGCCGGGGCGGGCGGCCGTGCCGGGGCCGGCCCGGTCGACGGGCCTGCCTTGGTCCGCCGGGCCGCCGGGGCCGTGGTGCGGGTCGGGCGGGTCGGGGCGGGTCGTCGGCGCGCCGCCCGTCCCGCTCATCGCCGCGCCTCCTCGCCGTCCCGGTCCGCCTCCGCCGGCCGCCCCGGACCGGCGCGCCCGCCGGGCCCGGGGGCGGGCCGGTGCCGGACCAGGCTCGTCTCGCAGTGGTCCAGCCAGCGGATCTCCGCCTCGGCCTGGAACACCATCGCGTCCAGCACCAGCCGCCAGGGCAGGTCCTCGGGACGGTCGCTGGCGTACTTCAACCGGGTGAACTCCTGCAACGCCCGCATGGTCGCGGTGCGCTGGGTCTGCACCACCGCCCGCACGTCGACCCCCGGGGTGGTCAGGGCCAGGGCGAGCTTGATCGCCAGCTCGTCGCGGGGGCGGTCGGTGCGGCTGATCGGGGTCGCGAACCACAGCGCCAGGTCCGCCCGCCCGGCGTCGGTGATCTCGTACGGCCGCTGTCCCGCCTCGCTCTCCGGCAGCGGCCGGACCAGCCCGTCCCGCTCCAGCCGGGAGAGGGTGGTGTAGACCTGCCCGATGTTCAGCGGCCAGGTCGAGCCCGTCGACTCCTCGAACGCGGCCCGGAGCTGGTAGCCGTACATCTGGCCGCGTTCGAGGAGCGCGAGCAGGCCGTGACGGATGGACATGGCTCCGAAGTATGCATACCTGGTATGCCGCCCGCAATCGCGGATCCCACCGGGGCGACCAGCGCAAACGCTGCGGTCCCGGTCAGCACGGTCAGGTGGGGCGGCCGGGGAAGGCCACGGTGACGGGAGTCACCCCGGCGGTGCGCCGCCACCGGGTGGCCCGGACCGCGCAGTCGGTCAACGCCGCGAGGGCCCGGTTGCGGTCCTCGCCCGTGGTGTGCGGCAGCGCCGCGCGCCAGAAGGCGGCGGTGCGTTCCTCCACCTCCACCGCCAGCCGCAACGCGCTCGCGGTGTCGGTGACGGGGAACGGCAGCGTGTATCCGGCCTTGTCGGCGGGGACGGTGCCGCCGGCCGCGCTGAGCTGGAGCACCAGCGCGTCCCGCCGGGACCGGTGGGCCGCCTCGGCGCGGCGGGCGGCCGTTCGGGCGGCGTCGGCGAGGCGCACCCCGATCACCCCGTACGCCCAGACCGCGGCGTACTCGGCGGTGAGCGCGCCGCCCAGGGCCTCGGCCGGGCCGGACGGTGCCTGGCGGTGTCTCACTTCAGCGCCTCCACGTGGGTCGCCCGCGCGGCGGCGATCGAGCCCACCAGGGCGGCCCGGTCGGCCGGGGCCTCGGCGCAGAGCTTCGCGGCCGCCTCGCGCCCACCCTGCTCGGCCTCGCGCAACGCGGCCAGCACCGCCGCCCGGTCGCCGCCGGTGGTGGCCTCCGGCGACGGCCCCGGCGAGGCCGCCGGGCGGCCCGTCAGCTTCGCCAGTTCGGCGGCGTGCGCCTCGTGGGCGTCGGCGATCGGGGTGAGCAGCGGGGCCAGGCCCGGGTCGGCGGCCAGGGCGGCGCGGTGCCGGGTGGCCAGCTCGCGGGCCTGCGTGGCGAGGGGTTCGAGCGGGTCGGGGGCCTGGTCCCGCCGGTCGCCCCGGTCGAGAAGGTCACAGCCGGTCAGCGGCGCGACGGCCCCGCCGAGCGCCAGGAGCGCGCCCGCGCGCAGGAGGTTTCGCCGGGAATGCCCGAGTGCTCGGTCGTGCGGTGTCGTTCTGCGCCTTGCCACCGGACAAGTCAACACCATCGGAGCGGACACGTGGGTCAGGGGCGTCGGTGCGCCGCCCGGCCCGCCGCGCCGCAGGCGCGTTACGCTCTGCGCAGCCACCGGCGCGTCTGCCCCGGTGGCGTGCCGGCATGGCGTCCCGACCGGGCGTCGTCGTTCACGAAGGGGTGCGCCAGATGACGCAACGGGGCCGTACCACCAGGTCGACGGGGCCGACGGGGAGACCCCGGCGCACCGACGGCCCTCGTGGTGGTGACCGCGTCGGCGGCCCCCGGGTGGACCTCGCCGCGCGGCGGTCGCGGTTGCGCGCGGTGATCGAGCCGGTGGTCAACGGGGCCGGGTACGACCTGGAGGACGTCTCCGTCTCCCGGGCCGGCCGCCGGCACGTGGTGCGGGTGATCGTCGACGCCGACGGCGGGATCAGCCTGGACGCCGTCGCCGACGTCTCCCGGGCCGTCTCCGCCGCGCTCGACGCGGCCGAGGAGTCCGGCGGCGACATCCTGGCGGGCGAATACCAGCTGGAGGTCAGCTCCCCCGGGGTGGACCGCCCGCTCACCCTGCCCCGGCACTGGCGGCGCAACGTCGGCCGGCTGGTGAAGGTGACGGTCCGGGCCCCGCTGCCCGGGCAGCGCGCCGAGCAGCCCGCCGGCGACCGGCAGGTCACCGGCCGGGTGGTCGAGGCCGACGACGAGCGCGTGGTGCTGGAGACCGACTCCGGCCGCGCGGAGTTCGCCCACGCCGAGCTCGGCCCCGGCCGGGTGCAGGTGGAGTTCCACCGCCTCGACGAGGTGGCCGACGACGAGCTCGACGAGGTCGCCGACGACGAGTCCGGCGACAGCTCAGACATTGACGACATCGACGACGAAGATGATGTGGAGGACGAGGAGAGGTGAACATCGACCTCGCGGCGCTGCGCGCACTCGAGCGCGAGCGGGAGATCCCGTTCGACACGATCCTCGCGGCGATCGAGACCGCGCTGCTGACCGCCTACCGGCACACCGACGGGGCCGAGCCGCACGCCCGGGTCGAGATCGACCGCAAGACCGGCGCGGCCCTGGTCTACGCCCAGGAGCTGGACGACGACGGCACGGTGGTGCGGGAGTGGGACGACACCCCGCACGACTTCGGCCGGATCGCGGCCATGACCGCCAAGCAGGTGATCCTCCAGCGGCTGCGGGAGGCCACCGACGAGGTGCACTTCGGCGAGTACGTCGGCCGCGACGGCGACCTGGTCACCGGCGTGGTGCAGGCGCACGAGGCGCGCAGCGAGAAGGGCATCGTCAGCGTCGACCTGGGCAAGCTGGAGGGCGTGCTGCCGCAGTCGGAGCAGGTCCCCGGCGAGCGGTACGCCCACGGCGAGCGGATCCGCTGCGTCGTGGTGCACGTCGCCAAGGGCATGCGCGGCCCCCAGATCACCCTGTCCCGGTCCCACCCGGCGCTGGTGAAGAAGCTGTTCGCCCTGGAGGTGCCGGAGATCGCCGACGGCACCGTGGAGATCGGGGCCATCGCCCGGGAGGCTGGCCACCGCACGAAGATCGCGGTGCGTTCCACCACGCCGGGCGTCAACGCCAAGGGCGCCTGCATCGGCCCGATGGGGCAGCGGGTCCGCGCCGTCATGAGCGAGCTGCACGGCGAGAAGATCGACATCATCGACTGGTCGGACGATCCGGCGACCTTCGTCGGCAACGCGCTCTCGCCGGCCAAGGCGCTGCGGGTCGAGGTGGTCGACCTGGCCACCCGGACGGCCCGGGTGACCGTGCCGGACTTCCAGCTCTCCCTCGCGATCGGCCGGGAGGGGCAGAATGCCCGGCTTGCCGCCCGATTGACCGGTTGGCGGATCGACATCCGCTCGGACGCGGAGCAGGCGACGACGGCCGCGCGGGGCGGGGCTGATCACGTCCGGGAGCCGGGCGGCGCGATCTCGGGCAGCTAGGGGTAGACTTCTTCCAGTGGTACGACGCGCGCTGCCGGAGCGCACCTGTGTGGGCTGCCGGCGACGTGCGCCGGCCAGCGAATTGCTGCGGATCGTCGCGGTCGGCGACGAGGCTGGTCACAGCCTCCGGCCCGATCCGGCTCGCAGGCTGCCGGGTCGGGGAGCGAACATGCACCCGGATCCGGCCTGCTTCGCGCTGGCAGTGCGCCGCCGTGCCTTCGGGCGCGCGCTGCGCGTCACCGGGGTCGTCGACCACGGTGTGCTGGCCGAGCACGTCGATGCGCCAACCACTACGTCCGGTCATCCCGACCGGGCGAGGGTCGCTAGCAAGGTAGGACGACCGACATGAGCACACGATGAAGTCCCTGAAATGACCAGGCTTCAAGTGCAGGAGTGAGGTCGCTGCGGGTGCTGCCCGCACGACCTCGGAGTGAGGAGTGCAGTGGCAGGTAAGGCCCGCGTACACGAGCTTGCCAAGGAGCTCGGGGTCGAAAGCAAGACAGTTCTCGCCAAGCTGAAGGAAATGGGCGAGTTCGTGAAGTCCGCGTCCAGCACCGTCGAGGCGCCCGTCGCCCGTCGGCTGCGCAACGCCTTCGTCGCCTCCGCCGGCTCGCCGGCGCCGTCCGCCCCTCCGGCGGCCACCCAGAGCCCGACGTCGACCCCGACTCCGACGCCGTCCCCGACCCCGGGTGCCCCCCGGGTCACGGCGAAGCCGATGCCGCCCCGGCGGCCCGGCCCGCCGACCCCCGGACCGAAGCCCAAGGGCCCGGTCCCCGGCCCGCCGCAGACGGCGACCCCGGTCGCCAAGCCGGCGAGTGCCCACGACATCGAGGTGGCCGCCGCCGAGGCGCGCGCCGCCGCGCTGAAGGCCGAGCAGGAGGCCGCGGTCAAGGCCGCCCAGGCCGCCCGCCAGCAGCAGCGTGAGAACGTTCGCCGGGAGCCTCCGGCGGAGGGCGGTCCCCGTCCCGGCCCGCGTCCCGGTCCGGGCGCGATGCCGCCCCGCCCGGGTTCCCCGGCCGCCGGTCGCCCCGGTGGCCCGGGTCAGGGCCAGGGCCCCGGCGCCCGGCCGGGCGGTCGTCCGCCGGCGCGCGGCGCCGGTAACAACCCGTTCGGCATCCAGGGCGGTCAGCAGCAGCAGCGGCCCCCGGCCGCCGGTGCCGGCGGCCCCCGGCCCAGCCCGGCGGGGATGCCGCCGCGGCCCAGCCCGGCCTCCATGCCGCCCCGGCCGAGCCCGGCGTCCATGCCGAGCCAGCGTCCCGGCCGCCCCGGTGGCCCTGGTGGCCCCGGCGCGGGTCGTCCCGGCGGTGGCGGCGGTGCCGGTCGTCCCGGTGGCGGTGGCGGCTTCCGCGGCGGTCCCGGTGGCGGCGGCGGTGGCGGTGGCTACCGTGGCGGTCCCGGTGGCGGCGGCGGTGGCGGTGGCTACCGTGGCGGTCCCGGTGGCGGCGGCGGTGCCCCCGGCGCCGGTGGCGGTTTCCGGCCGGGTGGCCCGGCCGGCGGCGGTGGCCGTCCGGGTGGTGGCGGTCGCGGCCGTGGCGGTGGCGCCGCGGGTGCCTTCGGGCGTCCGGGTGGCAAGCCGACGCGGGGTCGCAAGTCCAAGAAGCAGCGCAGACAGGAGTTCGACAACCTGTCGGCCCCGACCATGAGCTCGGGTGCCCCCCGGGGTCAGGGTCAGGTCGTCCGGCTCTCCCGTGGCGCCTCGCTGTCGGACTTCGCCGACAAGATCAACGCCAACCCGGGTTCGCTGGTCCAGGAGATGTTCAACCTGGGCGAGATGGTCACCGCGACCCAGTCCTGCTCCGACGAGACCCTGCTGCTGCTGGGTGAGCACCTCGGCTTCGACGTGCAGATCGTCAGCCCGGAGGACGAGGACCGCGAGCTGCTCGCGCAGTTCAACATCGACCTCGACGCCGAGGTCGCGGAGGACCGCCTGGTCAGCCGTGCGCCGGTCGTGACCGTCATGGGTCACGTCGACCACGGTAAGACCAAGCTGCTCGACGCGATCCGCAAGGCGAACGTGGTCGCTGGTGAGGCCGGTGGCATCACCCAGCACATCGGCGCCTACCAGGTCCACGTCCCGCACGAGGGCGAGGACCGGGCGGTCACCTTCATCGACACCCCGGGTCACGAGGCGTTCACCGCCATGCGTGCCCGTGGTGCCCAGGTCACGGACATCGTGGTCCTGGTGGTGGCGGCCGACGACGGCGTGATGCCGCAGACCATCGAGGCGCTCAACCACGCCAAGGCGGCGGACGTGCCGATCGTGGTGGCGGTCAACAAGGTCGACAAGCCGGAGGCCAACCCCGACAAGGTCCGCCAGCAGCTGACCGAGTACGGGCTGGTCGCCGAGGAGTACGGCGGCGACACCATGTTCGTCAACGTGGCCGCGAAGCCGGGCATCGGCATCGACGACCTGCTTGAGGCCGTCCTGCTCACCGCCGACGCGTCGCTGGAGCTGACCGCTCCGATCGACGGGCCGGCGCAGGGTGTGGCCATCGAGGCACACCTGGACAAGGGCCGGGGCGCGGTCGCGACGGTGCTGGTGCAGAAGGGCACCCTGCGGGCGGGCGACTCGATCGTCGCCGGTGGGGCGCACGGCCGGGTCCGGGCGATGCTCGACGAGAACGGCAACCAGGTCGCCGAGGCGGGCCCCGCCCGTCCGGTGCTGGTGCTCGGTCTCACCGCGGTCCCCGGGGCGGGCGACACCTTCCTCGCGGCGGCCGACGACCGCACGGTGCGGCAGATCGCCGAGCAGCGGCAGGCACGACGGCGGGCGGCGTCCTTCGCCAACTCCCGCGGCCGGGCCACGCTCGAGACGCTCATGGAGCAGCTCAAGGAGGGCGAGAAGACCTCGCTCAACCTGGTGCTCAAGGGCGACGTCTCCGGTTCCGTGGAGGCGCTCGAGGACGCGCTGTTCAACCTCGACATCCCCGAGGAGGTCCAGCTCCGGATCATCCACCGGGGCGTGGGCGCGATCACCGAGAGCGACGTCATGCTCGCGAGCGCCTCGTCCGAGGCGGTCACGATCATCGGCTTCAACGTGCGGGCCGCCAACAAGGTCCGCGAGATGGCCGACCGCGAGGGCGTGGAGATCCGGTACTACACCGTCATCTACCAGGCCATCGAGGAGATCGACGCCGCGCTCAAGGGGCTGCTCAAGCCGGAGTACGAGGAGGTCGAGCTGGGCAGCGCGGAGATCCGCGACGTGTTCCGCTCGTCCAAGGTCGGCAACATCTCCGGCTGTATCGTCCGGTCGGGCATCATCCGCCGCAACGCCAAGGCGCGGCTGCTGCGGGACGGGTCGGTCGTGGCGGACAACCTCACGATCAGCTCCCTCAAGCGGTTCAAGGACGACGCGACGGAGGTCCGCGAGGGCTTCGAGTGTGGTCTGACGCTGGGCGGTTACAACAACGTCCAGGTCGGCGACGTCATCGAGACCTTCGAGATGCGGGAGAAGCCGCGCGCCTGACGCGTCCGACGCACTGATCGAGGGGTTTACGCCCGCAACGGCGTAAACCCCTTGATCATGCGGGGGTCACCGCGGGTATCGTCCGGGGCGATGTTCACCGGAACCGTGGTCTTCGACCTGCTGCTGCCGGGCGACTCCCGGTCGCTCAAAACCAAGAGATCCTACGTACGGCCGATCGTGGCGGCGCTGCGCCGCTTCGAGGTGTCGGCCGCCGAGGTGGGGGCGCTCGACCTGCACGGTCGGGCGGAGATAGCCGTGGCCGTGGTGGCCGCGGAGGGCGCGCACGTGCGCGAGGTGCTCGACTCCTGCGAGCGCCTCGTGGCGGGCCGCCCGGAGGTCGAGCTGCTGTCGGTCCGCCGACGCCTGTACGGCGACGACGACTGACCGTGCGGCGGTGCCGCCCTGCACCGGCGGTCGGCCCGATCGCGAAGGTAATGTTCGAACTGTTGGCCGGTCGGATCCGGCGGTGCCCCGCGCCGCCGGCCCGACCGGGAGTCCGACGCCGTGGAGGTGGGCGAGATGACGGATCCGGCCAAGGTACGCCGGCACGCGGAGCGCATTCGCGAACTGGTCGCGTCGGTGGTGCGGAGTCAGATCAAGGACCCGCGGCTCGGCATGATCACCATCACCGACGCCCGGATCACCGCCGATCTGCGCGACGCCACGGTGTTCTACACCGTCCTCGGTGACGCGGCGGCCCAGTCCAGCACGGCGGCGGCGCTGGAGAGCGCCAAGGGGATGCTGCGCAGCACGGTCGGCAAGGCCCTCGGGCTGCGCCACTCGCCGAGCCTGACGTTCGTCCTCGACGACGTGCAGGACCAGGTCAAGCAGATCGACGACCTGCTCGCGGCGGCCCGCCACGCCGACGCCGAGGTGCAGCGCCTCGCCGCCCGGGCCACGTACGCGGGCGACGCCCAGCCGTACCGGCTCG
The DNA here is from genome assembly GCF_020884815.1 of Micromonospora sp. NBRC 110038. Classification (NCBI taxonomy): domain Bacteria; kingdom Bacillati; phylum Actinomycetota; class Actinomycetes; order Micromonosporales; family Micromonosporaceae; genus Micromonospora; species Micromonospora sp. NBRC 110038. The sequence goes on from NZ_BBOL01000001.1 coordinate 867,888, forward strand.
ACGAGGACTCCGACGAGGCCGACGGCGAGGCCGACGAGGTCGCTGGCTCCGCCGCCGACTCCGACGCACCGCGCGGCGCGGACCGGCCGTGACCGACCCGGCGGCCGGCGCGGCCGGCACCGGGCCCGGGGAGGCCGACTGGGCGGCGGCCGTGGCGGCCGTACGCGACCTGCCGGCCGACGCGCAGGTCCAGCTGATCTGCCACGTCAACCCCGACGGCGACGCGCTGGGCAGCATGCTCGGCTTCGGGCTGGGGCTGCGCCAGCTCGGCGTACGCCAGCTCCGGGCGACCTTCCCCGGCCCGCCGGAGGTGCCGGAGCCGTTCCGCGCGCTGCCGGGCCTCGACCTGCTGGTCCCCGAGGAGGACGCGTACCCCGCGCCGGACCTGGTCGTCTGCTTCGACGCGGCGAGCGAGTCGCGGCTCGGCGGCCTGGTCGACCGGCTCGCCACGGCCGGCACGGCGCTGGTGCTCGACCACCACGCGTCGAACACGATGTTCGGCGGGATCAACCTCGTCGACCCCCGGGCCGCGGCCACCTCCGTGGTGGCCGAGGAGCTGCTGGCCCGCCTCGGGGTGCGGTTGGACGCCGGGATCGCCGAGGGCCTCTACGTCGCCCTGACCACCGACACCGGGTCGTTCCGGTTCGAGGCGACCACCCCGGCGGTGCACGAGCTGGCGGCGCGGCTGCTGGCCACCGGCATCCGCCCCGGCGACATCTCCCGCCGGGTCTTCGACACCCGACCCTTCGGGGCGGTGCGGCTCTTCGGCGAGGTGATGTGCCGGGCCCGCCTGGAGCCCACGGCGGCCGGGGGCAACGGCCTGGTCTGGACGTACGCCACGCTCGACGACCTGGCCCGGCACGACCAGCGACCGTACGTGCTGGAGGCCCTGATCGACTCGGTGCGGTGCACCGCCGAGGCGGACGTGAGCTGCGTGGTCAAGCAGGTCCGCCCCGACGAGTGGGCCGTCTCGATGCGCAGCAAGGGCGCGGTGGACGTCAGCCGGGTCGCGGTCGCCCTCGGCGGCGGCGGTCACACGTTCGCGGCCGGCTTCACCGGCCGGGGCAGCGCCGACGACGTGGTGGCCAGCATCCGCGCCGAGCTGGACAAGGCGCTGATCGAGGCGTAGATCAGGGACGACTCCGGGGGGTGTCGGCCTTCCTGCGCTGCGTGATGGCGGGGAGAATCGGGGGATGGAGCACCCGAGCGAGCTCTCCGTCGCGGAGACCCGGGCGTGGGAGCGCCCCGTGGTCACCGTGCCGGTGCTGGTCTGTCTCTCCCTGGTCGGTGGGCAACTGCCCTCGTTCTCCGCCTCGGCGAACCTCTACACCCTCGGCACCGGGGGAGCGTTGATCTGGCTGGGCCTGGGCAACCGGGTGCCGCGCCGGCCGGCGCCGCGCCGGCTCGGCGCGGGGGCGGTCTGGTGGGTGCTTCCGGTGGCTGTGTTCGGCGTCTTCGAGGGGGTCACCTTCGTGCTGGCCGTCGGCGACGAGTTCCCCACCTTCTCCCGGCTGGCCGACCCCCTGCTGGAGGACGAGCTGGTCCGCTCCGCGGCCTGGTTCGCCTGGCTGGCCGCGTTCTGGGGGCTGGTGCGGCGATGATGCGGGCCCTCGCCATCGGCGGCTTCCTCACCGCCCTGGCGCTCTTCGCCGCCGTCGAGTGGGCGGCCCGCCGCCCGGGCTCGCGCATCCCGTCGCTGGCCGACGTCTGCGCCTACGTCATGCGATACGAGGTGGGCCCCGTCCCCGTCGGCCGGATCGGCCTGTTCGGCTTCTGGTGGTGGCTCGGCTGGCACTTCCTCGCCCGCTGACCGGGTGCCGACCGTGGGCCCCCGGTGGCCGGTGCGGGTGCCCGGCCGGCACCTCGCGGGCAGCCCTCGTCGCGTCCAGATGGCGGGAACAGTGGGCAGCATGTGGACCTGAACGATAACTTGGGAATCGATCGGTGCCGTGGCTGCGGCGCTGGTCCGCAGGCGGTGGCGTCGCACCCGACGCCGTCTCCCCCCAGGGTCGGACCGACCCGGGCGCACGCGTCCAGACCGGCCGCTCCGGTGATCCCGGGCCGCCGACGGGCGTCCAGCACGACCGGCCGTCGGGCCACCGTGTCCCCGTGACCCGCATCCCTGGAGGGAATCACCATGCCCAGCAAGCCCAAGCCCGAGAACACCGACGAGGCGCGCGAGCAGGCCCGCCGCGCGCTCCAGACGTCGATGGACACCCGTCAGTGACCCACGTCGACCGGCGGTGATGCCGCCGACGCCCCGCGCCGTCGGCATCACCGCCCGACCGGTCCCGCCCGACCGGTACGCCCCCTGAGCCCTCGCCCCGGCTGCCCTCGTCGGTCATGCGGCGATCCTGGTCGTCGGCAGCTCCGGTGCCGGCAGGAGCCCCCTGGACCGTGCGGTCGCCCGGCTGCCCGCGCCCGCGCCGTGCGCGCCGTGCCCGCGCCACCTCGAAGATCGCGCTCGATGCCGGAAAGAGTGGTGTCCGCTCGACGTCGAGGACACTCTTTCCCTGTTCGAGGGTGATCGCCTCGGTGACCACTCCGCCGAAGACGGCCGTGAGCTTCGAGTAAGGGACCGTTGTTCTTGCAGCCCTTACCTGGGCCATGCCAGGATCGGCGTCGATGACTCAACCCGCCCCTGCCTCCGCCCCGCCCGCCGTCGCCTCGCCGCGCCGGATCGCCGTGCTGGCCCTGCCCGCGCTCGTGGTGCTCGCCGCCGAGCCGCTCTACGTGCTGGTCGACACGGCGGTCATCGGCCACCTGGGCCGGGTACCGCTGGCCGCGCTCGCCGTCTCCGGCACCGTGCTGACCCTGATCGCCTGGCTGGGCACCGTCCTGGCGTACGGGATCACCGGACGGGCCGCCCGCCGCTTCGGCGCCGGTGACCGCCCCGCCGCCGTCGCCGAGGGGGTGCAGGCGTCCTGGCTCGCGCTCGCGGTCGGGGTGCTGGTCGCCGCCGGCATGCAGTTCGGCGCGGGTGCGCTGGCCGAGGCGCTGGCCGGTCCCGGGGAGGTCGCCGACGCGGCGGCGCGGTGGCTGCGGGTCGCCGCGCTCGGCGCGCCCGGCCTGCTGCTCGCCGCCGCCGGCAACGGCTGGCTGCGCGGTGTGCAGGACACCCGCCGGCCACTGTGGTTCGTGCTCGGCCCCAACCTGCTCTCCGCGGTGCTCTGCGTCGTGCTGGTCTATCCGGTCGGCTGGGGGCTGACCGGCTCGGCGGTGGCGAACGCGCTGGCGCAGACCCTCTCCGGCGGCCTGTTCGCCGCCGCCCTGGCCCGCGAGCGGGTGGCCCTGCGGCCCCGCCTGCGGGTGATCCGCCAGCAACTGCTGCTCAGCCGGGACCTGCTGGTGCGGGGCGTCGCCTTCCAGGCGAGTTTCCTGTCCGCCACCGCCGTGGCCGCCCGGTTCGGGGCGGCGGCCGTCGGCGGGCACCAGATCGCCGTACAACTGTGGTTCTTCACCGCCCTGGTGCTCGACGCCCTCGCGATCGCCGCGCAGGCGCTGGTCGGGGCGGCCCTCGGGGCCGGCGACGCCGCCGTCGCCCGGGCCCTGGCCCGCCGGATGGCGCTGCTCGGCGCGGTCTGTGGCGTGGCGTTCGCGGTGCTCATCGCCGCCGGGGCCGGCGTCGTGCCCGGCCTGTTCAGCTCCGACGACCAGGTACGCGGGCAGGCCGCGGTCGCCTGGCCGTGGCTGGTGGCGTTGCAGCCGATCGGCGGCGTGGTGTTCGCCCTCGACGGGGTGCTGATCGGCGCGGGTGACGTGCGCTACCTGCGCAACCTCACGATCGTCGCCGCGCTCGGCGGGTTCCTGCCGGCGATCTGGCTGGCGTACGCGTTCGACCTGGGTCTCGGCGGCATCTGGGCCGGGCTGACGCTGTTCGTGCTGCTTCGGCTGGCGGCCCTGCTGCTGCGACTGCGCTCCGGCGGCTGGGCGGTCGTCGGCGCCGTGCGGTAGGCACCCTTCCCACCACAGGGAAAGCCGTATCGGGCCGTGCGGTGACGGAGGGCGTGACCCCGTCTGGCAGGCTTGGCGGTCGTGAGCGCAGACGGTCTGATCGTGGTCGACAAGCCCGGCGGCATGACGTCGCACGACGTGGTGGCGCGGATCCGTCGCCTGGCGCGGACCCGGCGGGTCGGGCACGGCGGCACCCTCGACCCGATGGCCACCGGCGTGCTGGTGATCGGGGTCGGTCGGGCCACCCGGCTGCTGACGTACGTGATCGGCGCCGGGAAGAGCTACGCCGCCACCGTGCGGCTCGGGCAGGCCACCGTGACCGACGACGCCGAGGGGGACGTGATCACCGTCACGCCGGCCGACGCCGTCGCCGACGAGGCGGTCCGGGCGGCGTTCGCCGCGCTCACCGGCGACATCGACCAGGTGCCGAGCGCGGTGAGCGCCATCAAGATCAACGGCGAGCGGGCGTACAAGCGGGTGCGCGACGGCGAGAGCGTCGACCTGCCCGCCCGCCGGGTCACCGTCAGCCGCCTCGACGTGCTGGCCGTCCGCCGGGACACGCCCGGCGTGGTGGACGTGGACATCGACGTGACCTGCTCGTCCGGCACGTACATCCGGGCACTGGCCCGGGACGCGGGCCTGGCGCTCGGGGTCGGCGGCCACCTCACCGCGCTGCGCCGTACGGCCGTCGGAGGTTTCGCCCTCGGCGAGGCCGCGACCCTCGACGAGCTGGAGCGGCGCGCCCCCGAGGTGGTGAACCTGCCCCTCGACGCGGCGGCCGACCGGTTCTTTCCGCGCCGGGAGGCCACCGCCGACGAGGCGAAGGTGCTCTCCCACGGCGGCCCGCTCGACCCGGTCGGGATCGCCGGGCCGTACGCCGTCTTCGGCCCCGACGGCGCTTTGATCGCTATCGTCAGCGAGCGGGACGGTCGGGCGCGCGCGGAGATCGTGCTCGCCCCGGCGTGACGGCGGGGACAGGTGACCGCCGGCCCCGGCCGGCGGGGTACGACCGGCCGAGGCCGGCAGGGGCAACGACAGGGGAGGAGCGTCATGCAGCGGTGGCGGGGGTACGACGCCACGCCCGACGGCTGGGGCAGTTCGGTCGTCACCATCGGCGTCTTCGACGGCGTGCACAGGGGCCACCAGGCGACGATCGGGCACACCGTGGCCCGCGCCCGTGAGCTGGGGGTGCGGTCGGTGGTGGTGACGTTCGACCCCCATCCGGCCGAGGTGGTCCGCCCCGGCTCGCACCCGGCGGTGCTCACCGAGCTGACCCGCAAGGCCGAGCTGATCGAGGCGTTGGGCGTGGACGTGCTCTGCGTGGTGCCGTTCACGCCGGAGTTCTCCCGGCTGCCCGCCGACGCGTTCGTGCACGACATCCTGGTCGAGCACCTGCACGCCACCCTCGTGGTGGTGGGGCAGAACTTCCGGTTCGGGCACCGGGCGGCCGGCGACGTGGCGCTGCTGGAGGAGCTCGGCCGGACGTTCGGCTTCGCCGTCGAGGACGCGCCGCTGGTCGCCCAGGACGACACCGTCTTCTCGTCCACGTACATCCGGGCCCGCATCGACGCCGGCGACGTCGCCGCGGCGGCGGCCGCGCTCGGCCGTCCGCACCGGCTGGAGGGGGTCGTGGTCCTGGGCGACCAGCGCGGCCGGGAGCTGGGCTTCCCGACGGCCAACCTGCTCTGCCACCCGCACGCGGCCGTGCCCGCCGACGGCGTCTACGCCGGCTGGTTCCTGCGCAAGGACGGCCGGGAGCGGATGCCCGCCGCGATCTCGGTGGGGACCAACCCGACGTTCTCCGGCCGGGACCGGCGGGTCGAGGCGCACGTGCTGGACTTCTCCGGCGACCTGTACGGCGAGCGGGTGGCCCTGGACTTCACCGAGCACGTGCGCGGCCAGGTGCGGTTCGACGGGGTGGAGCCGCTGATCGCCCAGATGAACCAGGACGTGGCGCGGATCCGCCGGATGCTGGGCATCGCCTGACCGCCAGGCCGGGTCGGCCCAGCGGCCGGTTGGCGGCGTGCCCCATCGGTCGGGCCGCCGCCATGCCTCCGGGTGTGGTGCCGCCACGGCGCGCGGGGTGCCGCCACGGCGCGCGGGGTGCCGCCACGGCGCGCGGGCAGCCGCCGCCATGTCGGCGACATGGCGGCTTCCCGCCGCCGGGATACCCCCATGTCGCCGACATGGCGTGCGGGCAGCTCGCGGGCAAGCCAGCCAGGCGTGGCGCGCCGGCAACTCGCCGACGTGGCGCGCGAGCGGCTCGCCGGCCGGCGGAAGCGCCCGCCGGGCCCGCCAAGGCCCGCCCGCCAAGGCCCGCCAAGGCCCGCCAAGGCCGGCCGCCGGGCCCGCCCGGCCGGCCTTGGCGGGCGGTTCCGCGCGGGGCTGGTAGGCTGGCGGGGACGTCGGCTGACCGACGTGGGGCCTCGCGTGCCTGCACGACGCCGCGGGAGCGAGGAGCCGGTCCGTTTCCGGTCCCCTGACCGATCCGACGGACATCACCGAACAACCCACGAAACAGGGAGAACATGGCGCTCGACCAGGAAGCCAAGGCCAAGATCCGCGCGGAGTACGCGACCGCCGAGGGCGACACCGGCTCGCCGGAGGTGCAGGTCGCGGTCCTCACCAAGCGGATCGCCGAGCTCACCGAGCACCTGAAGGTGCACAAGCACGACCACCACAGCCGCCGTGGGCTGCTGCTGCTGGTCGGCCGCCGCCGTCGGCTGCTCAACTACGTCCAGAAGAAGGACATCAACCGCTACCGGTCGCTCATCGAGCGGCTCGGCCTGCGCCGATGACGTCACGGGGGAGCGGCCCGCGCGGGTCGCTCCCCCGTTCGGCGTCCACCACCTGAACGCCCGTTCGGCGTCCGGGATCGGGCGGAACAGGCCGTCGGGCCGGAGGGAAGGTCCGGAAGGGGCCACCTCCCGGTGACCGAAGGAACGGCCCTCACGGTGTGAGGGCACTGAAGAACAACCGGGCACGAAGAACAACGGGCACGAAGAACGGCCCTCAGGGTCTGAGGGCACGAAGGAACAACAGGGGCCGCGCGACCACCCGACAGGGAGCCGGTCAGCGTACCGGTCTCCGGTAGTGGCCCCCGGGAGCCCCGGCAGTTGCCGGCACCCCGGGCGCTTCGATCGAAGACCGGCCGTCTGAGCAGCTCCCCGCGTCGCGGACCCCCCGATGCGAAGGAGCACCACCGCACTATGACCGAGCACAACCTCGGCACCGAGTCCCGCACCGCCGTGATCGACAACGGGTCCTTCGGCACCCGCGAGATCACCTTCTCCACCGGCCGGCTGGCCCGCCAGGCCGCCGGCTCCGTCGTCGCCCAGCTCGGCGAGACGGTCGTCCTGTCCGCCACCACCGCCGGCAAGCAGCCGAAGGAGCAGTTCGACTTCTTCCCGCTGACCGTCGACGTCGAGGAGCGGATGTACGCCGCGGGCCGGATCCCCGGCTCGTTCTTCCGCCGTGAGGGCCGGCCCAGCGAGGACGCGATCCTCACCTGCCGGCTGATCGACCGGCCGCTGCGCCCGTCGTTCGTCAAGGGCCTGCGCAACGAGGTCCAGGTCGTCGAGACCGTCCTCGCGCTCGACCCGCAGCACCCGTACGACGTGGTCGCGATCAACGCCGCGTCGATGTCGACCAAGCTCTCCGGCCTGCCGTTCTCCGGCCCGATCGGGGCGACCCGGGTCGCGCACGTCGACGGCCAGTGGGTGGCCTTCCCGACCCTGGAGGAGCTGGCCCGGGCCACCTTCGACATGGTCGTGGCCGGCCGCACCCTCGCCGACGGCGAGGTCGCGATCATGATGGTCGAGGCCGAGGCGACCCCGCACGCCGTGACCCTGATCGCGGGCGGCGCCACCGCGCCTACCGAGGAGGTCGTCGCCAGCGGCCTGGAGGCCGCCAAGCCGGCCATCCGCGAGCTGTGCCGCGCGCAGAGCGAGCTGGCCGAGGTGGCCGCCAAGCCGGTCGCCGAGTTCCCGGTCTTCCTCGACTACCAGCCCGACGTCTACGACGCGGTGGCCGACGTGGCCCGCGCCGAGGTCGCCGAGGCCCTCAAGATCGCCGGCAAGGCCGACCGCGAGGAGGCCCTGGACCGGATCAAGGCCAAGGTCGCCGAGGAGCTGGGCGGCCGTTTCGAGGGCCGGGAGAAGGAGCTGTCCGCCGCGTTCCGGTCGCTGACCAAGTCCGAGGTCCGTAACCGGGTGCTGCGCGAGCAGGTCCGGATCGACGGCCGGGGCCCGCGCGACATCCGCCCGCTGACGGCCGAGGTCGGCGTCCTGCCCCGCGTGCACGGCTCGGCGCTGTTCGAGCGCGGCGAGACCCAGATCCTGGGCGTGACCACCCTCAACATGCTGCGCATGGAGCAGATGGTGGACACCCTCTCGCCGGAGAACCGCAAGCGTTACATGCACAACTACAACTTCCCGCCGTACTCGACCGGTGAGACCGGCCGGGTCGGCTCGCCGAAGCGGCGCGAGATCGGCCACGGCGCGCTCGCCGAGCGGGCGCTGATCCCGGTGCTGCCCTCGCGCGAGGAGTTCCCGTACGCCATCCGGCAGGTCTCGGAGGCGCTCGGCTCCAACGGCTCTACCTCGATGGGCTCGGTCTGCGCCTCGACGCTGGGCCTGCTCTCGGCCGGTGTGCCGCTGAAGGCGCCGGTGGCCGGCATCGCCATGGGCCTCATCTCCGACGAGGTCGAGGGCAAGACGCGGTACGTGACGCTGACCGACATCCTCGGTGCCGAGGACGCGTTCGGCGACATGGACTTCAAGGTCGCCGGCACGCCGGAGTTCGTCACCGCCCTCCAGCTCGACACCAAGCTCGACGGCATCCCGTCGGACGTGCTGGCCGCCGCGCTGCAGCAGGCGTACGAGGCCCGGCAGACCATCCTCGAGGTGATGCAGCGGGCCATCGAGGCACCGGCCGAGATGTCGGAGTACGCGCCGCGGGTCACCACCGTCAAGATCCCGGTCGACAAGATCGGCATGGTGATCGGCCCGAAGGGCCAGACGATCAACGCCATCCAGGACGAGACCGGCGCCGAGATCTCCATCGAGGACGACGGCACCATCTACGTCGGCGCGACCAACGGCCCGTCGGCCCAGGCCGCCGTCGACCGGATCAACGGGATCGCCAACCCGACCCTGCCGAAGGCGGGGGAGCGGTTCCTGGGCACGGTGGTCAAGACCGCCGCGTTCGGCGCGTTCATCTCGCTGCTGCCGGGCCGCGACGGCCTGCTGCACATCTCCAAGGTGGGCGACGGCAAGCGGGTCGACAAGGTCGAGGACTTCCTCAACGTCGGCGACAAGGTCGAGGTGGAGATCGCGGACATCGACGCCCGCGGCAAGATCTACCTGGACAAGGTCCGCCCGGAGGGCGCCGAGGCGCCGGCCGCCACCGGCGAGGTCGCCGGCGACGAGCGTCCGGCCGGCCGGGGCGGCGACCGGGGCCCGCGTGACCGCGGGGACCGCGAGCGCGGCGACCGGGGCGGTCGTGGTCCGGGCGGCGGCGAGCGCGGCCAGGGCGGCGGCGAGGGTGGCGAGGGCGGCGAGCGTCCGCGCCGCCGGACCCGGCACAGCTGACGTTCCCACCACCGCCGGCCGCCCGTCCCGGGCGGCCGGCGGCACCGCACCACCCACCCCTCGTCGAACTGAGAGCAGGTTTCCGTGAGCCGGGCCCAGCGCGCGTCTTTCCCTGCGGGTCGACGGGGGGTGGCCCCGTCCGGGGCCGTCCGGCACGCCGCCGGGGGGCAGCCCGGGCGGGCCGGCGGGTCGGCCCGCGCGGTCACCCGCACGCTGAGTGACGACCCGCTGGGCGGGACGGTACGTCGTACCGTGCTGCCCAGCGGGTTGCGCGTGCTCACCGAGGCGATCCCCGCGATGCGCAGCGTGTCGTTCGGCATCTGGGTGTCCGTCGGCTCCCGTGACGAGACCGGCCCCCAGGCGGGTGCCGCGCACTTCCTGGAGCACCTGCTCTTCAAGGGCACCCACAAGCGCACCGCCCTGGAGATCTCCGCCGAGATCGAGGCGGTGGGCGGCGAGACGAACGCCTTCACCACGAAGGAATACACCTGCTACTACGCCCGCGTGCTGGACGAGGACCTGCCGCTGGCCATCGACGTCATGTGCGACGCGGTCGCCGACTCGCTCCTGGAGCCGACCGACGTGGAGACCGAGCGCGGCGTCATCCTCGAAGAGATCGCCATGCACGACGACGAGCCCGGCGACGAGGTGCACGACCTGTTCACCCGCGCCGTCTACGGCGACCACCCCCTCGGCCGGCTGATCTCCGGCACGGAGGAGACGGTCACCCCGATGACCCGCCGGCAGATCCAGGACTTCTACCGCCGCCACTACACCGCGCCGCAGATCGTGGTCGCCGCCGCCGGCAACCTCGACCACGCGGTCGTGGTCCGGCTGGTCCGCGAGGCGCTCGCCGGCACCCCGCTGGACACCGGCCCGGCGGCGCCGGCCCCGCACCGGTCGGCCACCCCGGCGGTACGCGTGCAGCCCGCGGCCACCCTGGTCGAGCCGAAGGAGACCGAGCAGGCGCACGTCATCCTCGGCTGCCCCGGCATCGACCGCGTCGACGGGCGGCGCTTCGCCCTCGGGGTGCTCAACAACGTCCTCGGCGGTGGCATGTCCAGCCGCCTGTTCCAGGAGATCCGGGAGCGGCGCGGCCTGGCGTACTCGGTCTACTCCTACGCCAGCCAGTACGCCGACAGCGGCGTGTTCGCCGTGTACGCCGGCTGCGCCCCCGGCAAGGTCGACGAGGTGCTGGAGCTGACCCGCGCCCAGCTGCGCCGGGTGGCCGCCGACGGGCTGACGGAGGCCGAGGTGGCCCGGGGCAAGGGGATGAGCAAGGGCTCGTTCGTGCTGGGCCTGGAGGACACCGGCTCCCGGATGAGCCGGCTGGCCAAGGGCGAGCTGCTCTACGGCGACCTGATGCCGGTGGACGAGCTGCTGGCCCGCGTCGACGCGGTGACCGTGGCCGACGTGAACACCCTCGCCGCCGAGCTGCTGGCCCAGCCGATGTCCCTGGCCGTCGTCGGCCCGTTCGGCGAGCGCGACTTCTCCGCCTGACCGGCAGCCCGGCCCGTCGCGGCGGCGTCGGCGTCCGGCCGTGGGACGGCCGGCGACCGGCCCGGTGCGGCCGGTGCGGCTGGGATAGGTTGTGGCCGTGACTGACGAGCAGGGGAAGGGCCCGCAGGGGCCGATCCGGGTCGCCGTGCTGGGTGCCCGGGGCCGGATGGGCGTCGAGGTGTGCCGGGCCGTCGAGGCGGCCGCCGACATGGAGCTGGTGGCGGCGCTCGACCAGGGCGACGACCTGTCCGCCGCCGCCGGGGCCGAGGTGGCAGTCGACTTCACCACCCCCGACGTCGTGATGGACAACCTGCGCTGGTGCGTCGAGGCGGGCGTGCACGCCGTGGTCGGCACCACCGGTTTCACCGGGCGGCGGCTCGACCAGGTGCGCGACTGGCTGGCCGCCCGGCCGGAGGTGGGCGCGGTGATCGCCCCCAACTTCGGCATCGGCGCGGTGCTGATGATGCAGTTCGCGGAGCGGGCGGCCCGCCACTTCGAGTCCGTCGAGATCATCGAGCAGCACCACCCGCGCAAGCTGGACGCCCCCAGCGGCACCGCCACCCACACCGCCCGCCGGATCGCGCAGGCCCGCGCCGAGGCCGGTCTGGGCCCCGCCCCGGACGCCACGAAGGACGAGGTGCCGGGCGCGCGGGGGGCCGACATCGACGGGGTACGCGTGCACGCCGTCCGCGCCACCGGCCTGGTCGCCCACCAGGAGGTGCTGTTCGGCACGGCCGGCGAGACGCTGACCATCCGGCACGACTCGTACGACCGGGTGTCGTTCATGCCGGGCGTGCTGCTGGCGGTGCGCGCGGTGCGTACCCGCCCGGGCCTGACCATCGGCCTGGACCCGCTGCTCGACTGACGGGCGGCGCGCCCGCCGGGCCGGCACCGCGCGGGCGGGCCGGCCCCGGCGGGGAAAGCAGTCGCCGGCCGGCCGCGCCGCACCTAGGCTGCCCCGGGTGATCGACTCGAAGCTCCGCGACCGCGCCGGCCGGCACGTCACCCTGCGCCCGGTCGACGACGACAACTGGCGGGCCGTCGCCGACGTGGCGCCCCGCGACGACCAGCGCGCCTGGGTCTACCCGATGGCGGCCCGTTACCTGCTGACCAGCCTGCGCGGCGACGTGTGGACCTCCCTGGCCGTCTACGCCGACGACACGGTCGTCGGGCACGTCATGTGGGGCGCCGACGACGACGGCGCCCGCTGGATCGGCGGGATGGTCGTCGACGCCGCCGAGCAGGGCCGGGGGGTCGGGGCGGCCACGGTGGCGACCCTGGCGACGTGGCTGCGCGCCCAGCCCGGCTGCGCCGCCGTGCGCCTGTCGTACCACCCCGACAACCCGGCCGCGGCCATCCTCTATCCCCGCCTGGGCTTCGCCCCGACCGGCGAGCTGGAGGACGACGAGGTGGTCGCCGAGCTGGTCACCGCGCCGACCCCCTGACGCCCGCCTCGGCGGCGGCGCGGGGGGCGGGGACCGGGGTGGCGGTCAGGGCCGACGGGAGGCGGTCGACGGTGGCCTCGCCGGCGGCGGTGACCGTGACGTCGACCCGGTCGCCCGCGACGCGCAGGTTGCGCGCGGCGAGGGCGCCGAGCCCCGGGCCGGCGAGCGGGGCCAGGCGCACCCGGCCGGCCGGCACGTCGGGGTAGAGCCCGACGCCGGCCTGGAGCAGCAGCACCGCCGACGCGGCGGACCACGCCTGCGGCCGGCACGCCGCCGGATACGGCACGGGCCGCCCGAGCAGCTCCCGGTCGTCGCCGCCGTACAGCTCGGGCAGCCGGTGGTCGAACGCCTCGGCGGCGGCGAGTAGCCCGTCGGCCAGGCCGAGCGCCGCCGTGCGGTAGCCGGCCCGGGCCAGCCCGGCGAGCACGATCGCCGTGTCGTGGGTCCAGATCGACCCGCAGTGGTACGACAGCGGGCTGAACCCGGCGTCGCCGGTGGACATGGTGCGCAGCCCGAAGCCGCCGGCCAGGGCCTCGGTGGTGAGCAGCCGGGCCACCTGCGCCGACTCGTCGGCGGTGAGCAGCCCGGTGCCGAGCAGGTGGCCGATGTTGCTGGTCAGCGAGTCGACCGGGCGCTTGTCCCGGTCCAGCGCCAGCGCCGGCTGGGGGCCGTGCGGCCCGTCGACCCAGAAGGTGGCCCGGAACCGGTCGGCCAGCCGGGCCGCGTGTGCGCGCCACCGGTCCCCGCCGGGGCGGTCGAACGCGTCCAGCAGCGCCGCACCGGCGACCGCCGCCTCGTACGCGTAGCCCTGCACCTCGGCCAGGACGATCGGCGCCTGCGCCTGCCGGCCGTCGCGGAACCGGACGGCGTCGCCGGAGTCCTTCCAGCCCTGGTTGGCCAGGCCGTGGCCGGTGGTGTCGACGTACTCGACGAGGCCGTCGCCGTCGGCGTCGGCGTGCTCGCCGAGCCAGGCCAGCGCGGCCTCCAGGTGCGGCAGGAGCGGCTGCACCTGCTCGGCCGGCAGCCCCCAGCGCCAGGCGTCGTGCAGCAGCGCGACCCAGAGCATGGTGGCGTCGACGGTGCCGTAGTACGCCGGGGGCAGCCGCAGCCCCGCACCGGCGGCGAACTCGTGCCGGCGCAGCTCGTGCAGGATCTTGCCGGGGGCCTCGCCGGTGGCCGGGTCGACCCGCGTGCCCTGCCGCCGGGCCAGCACCCGCAGCGTGCCGGCGGCCAGCTCGGTGCCCAGCGGCAGCAGCATCCGGGCCGCCCACAGGCTGTCGCGCCCGAAGAGGGTGAGGAACCAGGGCACCCCGGCGGCGAGGAAGACGTCGCCGGGGTGGGCGGGCTCGGCCAGGCGCAGGGCGTGCAGGTCGTCCAGGGAGCGGTCGAGCAGGCGCACCAGCCGCCGGTCGTCGGCGGTGACCTCGGGGCGGGCCCAGGTGGGTGCGGCGGGCGGGGCGGTCACCACGGCGCGGGGGTCGTCGACGGCGAGCCGCCAGCGCAGCGTGACCGCGCCGCGCGGGGGCAGCTCGACCGGCCAGCTCAGCCGGGGCGTGGTGGCCCGGTCGCCGGTGGCGTCGACGGTCGCGCCCTCGCCGGTGACGGTGACGGTGGTGCCGCCGCCGGACCAGGCGAGGCGGCCGGGGCCGTCGGCCCGTGCCGCCAGCGGGTCGGCGGCGTCGCCGGACTTGACCAGCTCGATCGGGGCGAGGTCGCAGCCGAGGTCGACGCTGACGGTGGCCCGTACCCCGGTGGTGGCGGTGGAGACGACGTGGATCTCCTCGGCGAGGCCGGCGGGCGCGAGGCGGCGGACCCGGTCGACCCGGACGGTCGGGTCGGGCCCGGGGTCGCCGAGCCACCGGGCGAGGCCGGCGAAGCGGGCGGCGTGCGGGCCGACGGGCCCCCGGGCCAGCGCCTCGGGCTCGCGGTCGTCGACGCGCAGCTCGGCCCGGGACAGCACGCGGGCGTCGGCGTGGAAGACGCCCTGCACGCCGGACGGGCGGACCTGTCCGGCCGCGTCGCCCAGCGCGCTGGTCGGGGCGTGGACCAGCCCGACGAGGTCGTGCAGCAGGGGTTGCAGGCGGGGTGGGGTCACGGCGGGGCTCCAGTCTTGACAGATCGTCCGGGGCGGTGCAAGGTTCGAAACATTCCGGCAACTTGAACGATCTAATCCTGCCGGATCAACATTTGATCGTTCAAGACCGCAAGGGGGATTCATGTCGCAGAAGGTGACCATCTCCACTGTGGCCGAGCATGCCCGGGTGAGCCGACAGACGGTGTCCAACGTGCTCAACGCGCCGCACATCGTCCGCGAGGAGACCCGCCGCCGGGTGCAGGAGGCGATCACCGAGCTCGGCTACCGCGCCAACCAGGCCGCCCGGCAGATGCGCACCGGCCGGTCCCGGCTCATCGCCGTCCGCATCGAGCCGACCCGGGACGGGATCAACGGCTCCGTGCTCGACCGGTTCCTGCACGGGCTCACCGAGACCGCCGAGAGCGCCGGCTACCGGGTCATGCTCTACACCGCTACCGACGCCCACCAGGAGATCGACGCGTTCGACGACCTGCTCGGCGCGTACGACCTGGACGCGTTCGTGCTCACCGGCACCGAGCGCGGCGACCCCCGTACCGCCTGGCTGGCCGGGCGGGACGTGCCGTTCGTGACGTTCGGCCGACCGTGGGACGCGCCCGACCCGCACCCCTGGGTCGACGTCGACAACGCCGCCGGGACGGCCCAGGCCACCCGCCACCTGCTGGCCACCGGCCACCGGCGGATCGGCTACATCGGCTGGCCGCTGCCCACCTCGGCGGTCGGCGGCGAGCGCCGCTCCGGCTGGCACGAGACGCTGCGCGAGGCCGGCGTCGACCCCGGCGGGCTGGACCGCGAGACCGTCGACGGCATCGCCGAGGGCGAACGGACGATGCGCGAGCTGCTCGCCGCAGCCGAGCCGCCGACCGCCGTCGTCTGCGCCAGCGACTCCCTCGCCCTCGGCGCCCTCCAGGCGGTGCGCGGCAGCGCCGCGTACGCCCCGCCCGCCGGCCCCCCGACGCCCGGCGGTCCCGTCGCCGTCGTCGGCTTCGACGACACCCCCGTCGCCGCCGCCGTCGGCCTCACCAGCGTCAGCCAGCCCCTCGGCGTGGCCGCCGCCCGCTGCGTCGACCTGCTCACCGGCGTGCTCGACGGGCAGCCCGTCGACTCCCCGGTGCTGCTCCAGCCCTCGCTGGTGCGACGCCAGACCGCGTGACCCCACCACCCCCAGGAGAGTGAGATGACAACCCGATCCCTGCGCCGCGCGACAGTCGCCGGCGTCGCCGCCGTGGCGCTGCTCGGCTCCGCCGCCTGCGGCAGCGGCTTCGACGACTCCACCGACGCCGCCCAGTCCACCGGCCCGGCCAGCCTCCAGATCCTGATCGGGTCCTCCGGCGACGCCGAGACGAAGGCGGTCCAGGCCGCCGCCGCGACGTGGGCCGCCGGCTCCGGCAACAGCGCCACCGTCACCCCGGCGCAGGACCTCACCCAGCAGCTCGGCCAGGCCCTCGCCGGCGGCAGCCCGCCCGACGTCTTCTACGTCGACGCCAGCCGGTTCGCCGACTACGCCAGCGTCGGCGCGCTGGAGCCCTACGGCGACCGGATCAGCAGCCCGGACGACTTCTACCCCAGCCTGCGCACCACGTTCACGTACGACGGCAAGCTCTACTGCGCGCCCAAGGACTTCTCCACCCTCGCGCTCCAGATCAACACGGACCTGTGGGCGAAGGCCGGGCTGACCGACGCCGACGTGCCGACCACCTGGGACCAGCTCACCGCCGCCGCCCGCAAGATCAAGGCCAAGGGCCTGGTGCCGCTGGCCCTCGGCGACACCCGGGACCGGATCGGCGCGTTCCTCGTGCAGAACGGCGGCTGGCTGGTCAGCCCCGACGGCAAGCAGGCCACCGCCGACACCCCGGAGAACCTGGCCGCCCTCCAGTACGTGCGGACGATGCTGGACGAGGGCCTGGCCCGGTACCCGAAGCAGCTCGACGCCGGCTGGTCCGGCGAGGCGTTCGGCAAGGGCAAGGCCGTCATGACCATCGAGGGCAACTGGATCAAGGGTGCCCTGCAGAACGACTTCCCCGACGTGAAGTACCGCGTCGTCGAGCTGCCCGCCGGCCCCAAGGGCAAGGGGACGCTCTCCTTCACCCAGTGCTGGGGCGTCGCCGCCAAGAGCCGGTACAAGGAGCAGGCGATCAGGTTCGTCGAGGCGATGACCGCCGGCGACCAGCAGATGACGTTCGCCAAGGCGTTCGGCGTGATGCCGTCCCGGCAGTCCGTGCGCGACCAGTACACCGCCGCCTTCCCGGCCGACAAGCCGTTCGTCGACGGCGCGGAGTACGCCCAGGGCCCGGTGAACGCGCCGAAGATGGACAGCGTCCTCGGCGACCTCGACACCGGCCTGCAGGGGCTGGCCAACGGCGACCCGAAGGCCGTCCTCGCCCGCTTCGACGCCAACGCCAAGGCGGCGCTCGCCGGCTGAGGTGCAAGGAAGGGCCCCCTATTAACCGTATGCGTTAACAAGGGGCCCTTCCTTCCAGGGAGGAGGGAAGATGGGCAACCGCGTCGCGCGCGGCGTCCGGAGCAACGAGAACCTCGCCGGGTGGCTCTTCGTCGCCCCGGTGGTCGTCATCCTCGGCCTGTTCCTGCTGCTGCCGATCCTGATGGCGCTCTGGGTGAGCCTCACCGACTGGAACGGCCAGGGCAGCCCGTTCACCGGTCGGGTCCCGTTCGTCGGGGCCGACAACTACACCCGGCTGTTCGCCGAGGAGGGGCTGGCCCGCCGCGACTTCATGACCAGCCTGCGCAACAATGCCTACTACGTGGCGATCGTGGTGCCGACCCAGACGGCGCTGGCCCTCGGGCTCGCCCTCGTCGTCAACAACCGGATGCTGCGGGGCCGGGGATTCTTCCGCACCGCGTTCTACTTCCCCTCGGTGACCAGCTCGGTGGCGATCAGCGTGGTCTTCCTGTTCCTGTTCGCCAACTCCGGCGCGGTCAACGCCCTGCTCGGCATGCTCGGCATCCGGGGGCCGCAGTGGTTCGCCGACTCCCGGGGCGTGCTGCACCTGCTGCTCGGCGCGGTCGGCGTGGACGCGCCGCCGGCCGCGCTCGCCGCCGGCGGGCCGTTCGGGCTGAGCTGGTGGGACTGGCTGTCCGGGCCGAGCGTCGCCATGGTCTCGATCATCACGCTGGTCGTCTGGACCACCTCCGGCACGTTCATGCTGATGTTCCTCGCCGCGCTCCAGAACGTCCCGGTGGCCCTCGACGAGGCCAGCACCCTCGACGGGGCCGGCCGCTGGCAGCGCTTCCGGCACGTCACCCTGCCGATGATCAAGCCGACCACGTTCCTCGTGCTCACCCTCGGCCTGATCGGCTCCTGGCAGGTCTTCGACCAGGTGTACGTGATGAGCCAGGGCGAGCCGGCCAAGACCACGCTCACCCCCGCGTACCTGTCGTACCGCACCGCGTTCCGGGACTTCGACTACGGCTCCGGCGCGGCCATCTCCTTCGTGCTGTTCCTGATCATCATCGCGCTCACCCTGCTCCAGCGCCGGCTGATGGCCGACCGGGAGCCCGCCGCGCCCCGCCGCGGCCGGTGGTGGCGTCGACGCGTACCGGAAGGGGGTTGAGATGGCCGTGTTCACCGACCGGCCGGCGGCACCCGCGCCGCCCGCCCGGCCGCGCCGCGCCCGCGACCGCACGGCCCGCACGCTGGCGAGCCGCCTCGTCGGGTATGCGATCCTGGTCTTCTTCGCGCTGGTGTTCCTCTACCCGTTCGTCATCCAGATCGGCAACTCGCTCAAGACCGAGCCGGACGCGGCGGCCAACCCGCTCTCGCCCATCCCGGACCCGCTGTCGCTGGCCGGCTTCGAACGGATCTTCGCTGGCACCGCCTTCCCGCTCTGGCTCGGCAACTCGCTGCTGGTCACCGTGCTGGTCACCCTCGGCCGGGTGTTCTTCGACTCGCTCGCCGGGTACGCCCTGGCCCGGCTTCGCTTCCGGGGCCGAGCCGGGCTCTTCGCCGCGGTCGTCGCGGTGCTGGCGGTGCCCGGCGTGGTGCTGCTGATCCCGAAGTTCCTCGTGCTCAACCAGCTCGGCATGTACGACAGCTACGCCGGCCTGGTGGTGCCGCTGCTCGCCGACGCGGCCGGCGTGTTCATCATGAAGCAGTTCTTCGAGTCGATCCCGGTCAGCGTGGAGGAGGCCGCCCGCATCGACGGGGCGGGCGTCTTCCGCACGTTCTGGTCGGTGGTGCTGCCGATGGCGAAGCCGGCGCTGATCACCCTGACCATCCTGTCGTTCCAGGGCTCCTGGAACGAGTTCCCGCACAGCCTGGTCGCGGTGCAGGACCCGGACCTGTTCACCCTGCCGCGCGGCCTGGCCGACCTGGTCAGCGGCTCGCTGGGCAAGGGCACCCAGTATCCGCTCAAGCTCGGCGCGGCGCTGCTGGCCACCATCCCGGTCGCGGTGCTGTTCGTGATCTTCCAGCGGTATTTCGTGCGGGACGCCAACGACGGCGCGGACAAGGGCTGACCGGGCCGCCGGGCCGGCTCAGGGCAGCCGGTCCGGCAGCCCGAACAGCGGGAACAGGGCCGGGTCGAGGAAGTAGTTGAGCCGGGCGACCCGGTCGCCGGAGCAGCCGACCAGCTGGATCGAGAACGGCCGGTGCCCGCCCGCCGGGTCCCGCCGGTACTGCGCGAACCCCGGGCCACCGTTGACCGCCACCGGGACCAGCCGGGAGCCCGCGCAGCCGGCCCCCGGGCCGGTCATCCAGCGCCCGATGTCACCCGCGCCGCGCAGCCAGAGCCGGTAGGGCGGCATGGTCTGCACGGCGTCGGCCCGCAGCAGCGCGACCAGCGCGTCGATGTCGTACCGCTCGAAGGCCCGCACGTAGCGGTCGAGCAGCTCGCGGTGCGCGGCGTCGAGGGCGGCGGCCGGCGGGTCGGCGTCGACGCCCCGGGCGGCCAGCGTCGCGCGGGCCCGCTGCAACGCGCTGTTGACCGCCGCCACGCTGGTGTCGAGCAGGCCGGCGACCTCGTCGGCCCGCCAGCGCAGCACGTCGCGCAGGATCAGCACCGCCCGCTGCCGGGGCGGCAGGTGCTGCAACGTGGCGACGAAGGCCAGCCGCACCGACTCCCGGGTCACCGCCACCTCCGCCGGATCCTCGCCGGCAGGCAGCACCCGGGCGTCGGGGGCCGGCCCGACCCACTCCCCGGCGGGCCGGGGCTCGCCCAGCGCCGACAGCACCGGCGCCGACGGCCCGGCGAGGTCGGTCGGGACCGCCCGGCGGGACCGGCCGCGCAGCAGGTCGAGGCACACGTTGGTGGCGATCCGGTAGACCCAGGTGCGGACGCTGGACCGGCCGTCGAAGGCGGCCAACCCCCGCCAGGCGCGCAGCAGCGTCTCCTGGACGGCGTCCTCCGCGTCGAAGGCCGAGCCGAGCATCCGGTAGCAGTAGCCGGTGAGCTCCACCCGGTGCCCCTCCAGGTGCTGCTCCGACGGCGGGTGCCGCTCCGACGGCCCGTGCTCCGGCCGGCCGTGCTCCTGCGGCCCGTGCTCCTGCGGCCCGGCCGGGGCCGGCGTCGCGTGGGCACGACTCGTCGACACGCTCATCCCGCCACCGTAGGCGGCACCACCGACATTCCCGGCAACCCCGACGCGCCGGGAGGCAGACCGCGTGGTCAGCCGGCGGCGGTGTCGCCCTCCGCCGCGCCCTCGGCGGGCACCGCCACGTGCAGCCGGAGCTGGTTGACCAGCATGTCGTCCACGTCGAGGGCCCGGGCCGCGCCGTCGGGCTCCCAGCCCGCGCCGGTGAGGAACTTCCGGGTCGCCGCGTCGGCGTCGAACGCCCACGCCACCGCCCGGTCGAAGCCGTCGGAGCGCCACAGGTCCACGCTCGCGGCCAGCAGCCGGCTGCCGTGCCCGCGCCGCCCCCAGCGCGGCTCGACCAGCAGGTCCGTCACCGCCACCACGCCGGACCCGAGCGCCTCGGCCGGCTCGTTCGGGGCGAGGGACTCGGCGTCGGCCGGCCCGGACGCGGCAAATCCCACCAGATACGATTGTTCGGCCTGTTCGACGGCGACGAGCACCCGGTGCGCGCCCGAGGGCGGCTCCTGCACCGCCGCGCTCCACCGCCTGGCGAGATACTCCTCGTCCAGGTTGTCGAGCACGTGCCGGGGCAGGATCCGGCGATACGCGACCCGCCAGGTCGCGAGCTGGATGCGTGCGATCTCGCCGGCGTCTTCCGGACGCGCCGGGCGGACGTACCCGAGAGCCATGGGACGGAAGCCTACGCAGGGCGAGGGAGGCCACGGTGGCGCAGGGTGCCAAACGGACGATCGGGCAGGTCGCCGCGGTGGTCGGGCTCGCCGTCGCGGTGACCGCGTTCCTGTCCGTGGCGGCCGTGCGGCACGGCTTCTTCGACCTGAAGGTCTACTACGGCGCGCTCCACTTCTGGGTGCACGACGGCGGGGAGATCTACGACTTCCTCAAGCCCGGCACCCAGTACGGCTTCACCTACCCGCCGTTCGCCGCCCTGGTCATGCTGCCGATGGCCCTCCTGCCGTGGCCGGCCGCGATCGTGGTGAGCGTGACCGCGTCCGTGGTGACCAGCGCCGTGCTGATCTGGTGGCTGATCGCCCCGGTCGCCCACCGCTGCGGCTGGACCGGCTGGTTCGCCCTCGCCGTGGCGCTCTGCCTGGCCGCCGCGTTCGAGCCGATGCGCGAGACGGTCAACTTCGGCCAGGTCAACATGCTGCTGCTGTTCCTCGTCGCGGTGGACCTGCTGCGGCTGCTGCCGGCGGGCAACCGCTGGGCGGGAGTGGGCATCGGGCTGGCCACCGCGATCAAGCTGACCCCGGGGATCTTCCTCGTCTACCTGCTGGTCACCGGCCGCTGGCGGGCCGCCCTGACCGCCGCCGGCACGGCCGCCGGGGCGACCCTCGTCGCCGCCGCGCTCTTCCCCGACGCGTCCCGCGAGTTCTGGACCTCCGCGCTGTGGAACACCGGCCGCGTCGGCGAGCTGGCGTTCGTGTCGAACCAGTCGCTGCAGGGCGTGGTCGCCCGGCTCAGCCCCGAGCACCCCAGCACCGTGGCCTGGCTGGCGCTGGTGTTCGCCACCCTCGCCGTCTGGGCGTGGCGCTCGCGGGCCGCCGCGAAGGCCGGCGACGAGGCCACCGGCCTGGCCCTGACCGGCGCGCTGATGTGCCTGGTCAGCCCCGTGACCTGGGTGCACCACCTGGTCTGGCTGCTGCCGGGGCTGATCCTGCTGGTCGACAACGGCACCGCGGCCCCCGCGCGCAGTCGCCGGCGCCGCGTCCTGCTGGCCGCCGCGATCATCGGGTACGCCCTGCTGTGCAGCCGCATCGTCTGGGCCTGGGAGAAGGACTTCACCGGCATCGACGGCTTCCTCGGCAGCAACACCTACGTCTGGATCAGCCTCGCCCTGCTGCTGTTCCTGCCCGTGCGCCGCCCGGCGGGTCAGCCGTCGAGCAGCCCCGCGTACCTCAGCTCGACCAGCCCCAGCGGGGGTGCCCCGCCGGCCAGCGGCACCGGGTAGGTGGTCCGCTCGCCGTCCGGCGACAGCCCGGCCCGCTCGTAGAAGCGCCGGGCCCGCCGGTTGTCCCGCAACACCCACAGCCGGTACGCCGTCCAGCCCCGCCCGGCCAGCCGCTGCTTCGCCGCCGCCAGCAGCCGCCCGGCCGTCCCGTCGCCCCAGTGCGCCCGCTCGACGTACATGGTGAGCACCTCGCCGAGCGTGTGGTCGAGGTCGGCCCGGTCCTGGTTGTTGCGGTACGGGCCGAACGTGGTGAACCCGATCACCGCGCCGTCGCGCTCGGCGAGCAGCGTGGTGAACGGGTGCTCCGGGTCGGCCGTGCCCACGTCCCGGCGGCGCTGCGCCCAGGCCGCCACGTTGAGCCGGGCCAGCACCTCCGCCGGCATGAACCCGGCGTAGCCGTCCTGCCAGCCGTGCACGTGCACCCGGGCCACCGCCTCGGCGTCGTCCGGCTCCTCGGGGCGGATGATCAGCATGCGTCCGTTGTATGCCCCGGTGGCCGTGACGTCCAGCCAGCCGCACCGGTGTCGTACCCCTGGATTAGGGTGCCCGACGATGACCGCGCCGGAATCGCTCTCGCTCGCCCAGGCCCGCCGGGTGGCCCTGGCCGCCCAGGGCTTCGCCGACCCGCCGCCGGTCGGCCTGCCCACCCGCCGGCACCTGCGCCGGGTGCTCGACCGGGTCGGGCTGATCCAGATGGACTCGGTCAACGTGCTGCAGCGGGCGCACTACCTGCCCCTCTACAGTCGGCTCGGGCCCTACCCGACGACCCTGCTCGACGCCGCCGCCTACCGCCGCCCCCGCGAGCTGTTCGAATACTGGGGGCACGAGGCGTCGCTGGTGCCCGTCGGGCTGCACGCGGCGCTGCGCTGGCGGATGGCCAAGGCCCGCGACGAGGCGTGGGGCGGGATGCGCCGCATCGCGCAGGAGCAGCCCGAGCTGGTGGCGTGGGTGCGCGACGAGGTCGCCGCCCGGGGCCCGCTCACCGCCGCCGAGATCGAGCACGACGCGCCCCGGGAGACCGGCAACTGGGGCTGGAACTGGTCGACCGTGAAGCGGGCGCTGGAGTTCCTCTTCTGGGCCGGCGAGGTCACCGCCGCCGACCGCACCCCCTCGTTCGCCCGCCGCTACGACCTGCCCGAGCGGGTGCTGCCGGCCGCCGCGCTGGACGCGCCCACCCCGACCGACGCCGAGGCGCACCGCGCCCTGGTCGCGATCGCCGCCCGCTCGCTCGGCGTCGCCGCCGAGCCGGAGCTGCGCGACTACTTCCGGCTGCCCGTCGCCGGGGCCCGCCGGGCGGTCGCCGAGCTGGTCGAGGCGGGTGAGCTGACCCCGGTCACGGTCGAGGGCTGGCGGCACCCGGCCTACCTGCACGCCGCCGCCCGGCTGCCCCGCTGGGTGCGGGGCAACACCCTGGTCAGCCCGTTCGACCCGCTGGTGTGGGAGCGGGGCCGCACCGAGCGGCTGTTCGGCTTCGCCTACCGCATCGAGATCTACGTCCCGGCCCCGCAGCGGGTCCACGGCTACTACGTGCTGCCGTTCCTGCAGGGGGAGCGGTTCACCGCCCGGGTCGACCTCAAGGCCGACCGCAAGGCCGGCGTGCTGCTGGTGCCGGCCGCCTGGGCCGAGCCGGGCGTCGACGCGGGGGAGACGGCGGTGGCCCTGGCCGCCGAGCTGCACCGCCTGGCCGGCTGGCTGGGGCTGAGCGCGGTCGCCCCGCCCGCCGCCGGTGACCTGGCCGTTCCGCTGGCCGCCGCGCTGAGGAGCGTGGCCGGTGTACCGTGAGCGGCGTGACGAGCGTCGACGGCCCGGCGGCCCCGCACCCGCACCCGCACCCTGACGCGCAGGCGCCCGCGCCCGCGCCGGGGGAGTGGCCGCCGGGGGCGTACCCGGTGGCGGAGCCCGACCGGCTGACCCGCCTCGTGATGCGGGTGCACGCCCGGTCGCCGCGCTGGGCGGCCCCCCTGGCCGCGCTCGGCTGCGTCGGCCTCGGCATGGCGTACGCGCTGCTCAGCGACCCGACCCGGGCCGCGCCCGACGCCGCGCCCACCTGCCTGCTGAAGCTCACCACCGGGCTGGACTGTCCGGGCTGCGGCGGCACCCGCGCGCTGTGGTACGTGCTGCACGGCGACCTGCCGGCCGCCGCCCGGCACCACTTCGTCTTCGTCTTCGCGCTGCCCTTCCTGACCTACCTGTTCGTCGCCTGGGCGGGCCGGCAGGCGTTCGGCTGGCGGCTGCCGCAGCCCCAGGTCAGCTCGAAGGTGATCGGCGGCTTCCTGGCCCTGTGGCTGGCCTTCTCGGTGGCCCGCAACCTGCCCTGGGCCCCCTTCACCTCCCTCTACGTCTGACCGGTCCTGTGTCCGGCCCGGCGGGCAGCCTGCCGCGCGCCTGCGCGATCGGGTGCGGAGCCTGCGGGCCATAGCGAGCTGAGTCGTTTACGACATCACCGCCGCCCACGGGCCGCCCCCGACTCCGGCCCCGCCCCGATCCGGACCTCGGATCTCGGACCTCGGCCACGGACCCGACCCTGACCCTGATGTCGTAAATGACTCAGCTCCCTAGGCGGAAAACCGGAACGGTCCCGCCGGGCGGGCGACGCGCCGGGCCGGGGGTGACCGCCGTTGCACCGGGCGCGCCCGGCTTGGGCGGGCGACCGCCGGACCACTACAGTCCCTGGCATGCCGGAGATGGTGCAGCCCCAGGTCAAGCTCGTCGCGTGGACCCAGTTCCAGGCCCCGGACGACGTGCCGTGGTCGACCGACGCCGAGGGCGGCCAGGCGCTCGCCGAGTTCGCCGGCCGGGCCTGCTACCAGAGCTGGTCCAAGCCGAACCCGGCCACCGCCACCAACGCCGGCTACCTGGCGCACATCCTGGAGGTGGGGCACCTGTCGGTGCTGGAGCACGGCTCGGTGAGCTTCTACTTCACCGGGGTGTCCCGCTCGTTCACCCACGAGCTGATCCGGCACCGGCACTTCTCCTACTCCCAGCTCTCCCAGCGGTACGTCCCCGAGCGCGACGCCGCGATGGTCGAGCCGGCGGTGATCGCCGACGACCCGGAGCTGCACAAGCGGTTCGTCGAGGCCGCCGAGGCGAGCGTGCGGGCGTACACCGAGCTGCTGGAGGGCCTGGAGCAGCGCTTCTCCGACGAGCCCAACCCGACGCTGCGCCGCAAGCAGGCCCGGCAGGCGGCCCGCGCGGTGCTGCCCAACGCGACCGAGACGCGGATCGTGGTCACCGGCAACTACCGGGCCTGGCGGCACTTCGTCGCGATGCGGGCCACCGAGCACGCCGACGTGGAGATCCGCGAGCTGGCCGTGGAGTGCCTGCGTCAGCTCCAGCGGGTCGCCCCGAACGTGTTCGCCGACTTCGTCATCTCCACGCTGCCCGACGGCACGGAGGTGGCGGCCAGCCCGCTCGCCGAGCTGTCCTGAACCCTTCCCCACCGGCCCGCCGGTGGTCGTCCGCTAGGTTGTGAGCATGACGCACGACCACCCTGTTGCCGCCGACCGGGCGGTGTCCCGCCCGTTCGGCCGAGTGCTCACGGCCATGGTGACCCCGTTCACCTCCGACGGTTCCCTGGACCTCGACGGCGCCGTACGCCTCGCGAACCACCTCGTCGACGAGCAGGGCAACGACGCGCTCGTGCTCAACGGCACCACCGGCGAGTCGCCCACCACCACCGACGCGGAGAAGGAACGCCTGATCCGGGCC
The DNA here is from genome assembly GCF_020884815.1 of Micromonospora sp. NBRC 110038. NCBI lineage: Bacteria > Bacillati > Actinomycetota > Actinomycetes > Micromonosporales > Micromonosporaceae > Micromonospora > Micromonospora sp. NBRC 110038. The sequence continues at coordinate 893,679 of NZ_BBOL01000001.1, forward strand.
GTGGTGGAGGCGATCGGCGACCGGGCGAGGGTGGTCGCCGGGGTCGGCACCAACGACACCCGGCACACCATCGAGCTGGCCGCGTCGGCCGAGAAGGCCGGCGCGCACGGCCTGCTGGTGGTGACCCCGTACTACAACAAGCCGCCGCAGAGCGGGCTGGTCCGGCACTTCACCGCCGTCGCGGACGCCACCGGGCTGCCGATCATGCTCTACGACATCCCGCACCGCTCCGGGGTGCCGATCGAGACCGAGACCCTGGTCCGGCTCGCCGAGCACGACCGCATCGTCGCGGTCAAGGACGCCAAGGGTGACCTCACCGCGACCTCGTGGGTGACCAGCCGCACCGACCTGGCCTTCTACAGCGGGGAGGACTCCCTCGTCCTGCCCGCGCTGGCGGTCGGCTGCGTCGGGGTCGTCGGCACCTCGACCCACTTCACCGGTGCGCTCACCCAGCGGATGATCGAGGCGTACGACGCGGGCGACCCCGGCACCGCGCTCGCCCTGCACCGGCGGCTGCTGCCCCTGTTCACCGGCGTCTTCCGCACCCAGGGCACCATCCTGGTCAAGGCGGGCCTGGCGGCCCTGGGCCTGCCGGCCGGCCCGGTGCGGCCCCCGCTGGTGGACGCCACCCCCGACGAGATCGCCCAGCTGCGCGCGGACTGCGCGGCGGCGGGTCTGGAGCTCCCCTGACATGACCGAACGACACGACGGACGCCGGGCCACGGCGTCGCAGAATGAGGTGGACGCGTGACCGAGGCGCACAACGAGGGCGAACTGCCCCCGCCGCTGCCGGAGGGCGGCCTGCGGATCATCCCGCTCGGCGGGCTCGGCGCCATCGGTCGGAACATGACCGTCTTCGAGTACGACGGCAAGCTGCTCATCGTCGACTGCGGGGTGCTCTTCCCCGACGTCGAGCAACCGGGCGTGGACCTGATCCTGCCCGACTTCGGGCCGATCCTGGACCGGCTCGCCGACGTGCAGGCGATCGTGCTCACCCACGGCCACGAGGACCACATCGGCGCGGTGCCGTACCTGCTCGCCCACAAGCCGGACATCCCGCTGGTCGGCTCGCAGTTCACCCTCGCCCTGGTCGAGGCGAAGCTGGCCGAGCGGCGCATCCAGCCGTACACGCTGACCGTGCGGGAGGGCGGCCGGGAGCGGCTCGGCCCGTTCGAGTGCGAGTTCTTCGCCGTCAACCACTCGATCCCCGACGCCCTCGCGGTGGCCATCCGCACCCCCGCCGGCCTGGTGCTGCACACCGGCGACTTCAAGATGGACCAGCTCCCCCTGGACGGCCGGATCACCGACCTGGCCGGCTTCGCCCGGCTGGGCGCGGAGGGCGTCGACCTGCTGCTGTCGGACTCCACGAACGCGGAGATCCCCGGCTTCGTCACCCCGGAACGGGAGATCGGGCCGGTCCTCGACTCGATCTTCGCGAAGGCGCGCGGCCGGATCATCGTCGCGTCGTTCGCCTCGCACGTGCACCGGGTGCAGCAGGTCTTCGACTCGGCCGTCGAGCACGGCCGCAAGGTGGCGCTGATCGGCCGCTCGATGGTCCGCAACATGGGCATCGCCCGGGACCTCGGCCTGCTCAACATCCCCGCCGGCCTGGTGATCAGCATCGAGGAGGCCACGGCGCTGCCGCCGGAGCAGATCGTGCTGATGTCCACCGGCTCGCAGGGCGAGCCGATGAGCGCGCTCGGCCGGATGGCCAGCGGCGACCACCGGCACATCACCATCGCCCCCGGCGACACGGTGGTGCTGGCGTCCTCGCTGGTGCCCGGCAACGAGACCTCGGTCTACCGGGTGATCAACCGGCTGGCCCGGGCCGGCGCGGTGGTCGTGCACAAGGACGTGGCGAAGGTCCACGTCTCCGGCCACGCCCCCGCCGGTGAGCTGCTCTACCTGCTCAACGTGACCCGCCCGAGCAACCTGATGCCGGTGCACGGCGAGTGGCGGCACCTGCGGGCCCACGCCCGCCTCGGCATCGAGTCCGGGGTCGCCCCGGACCGGGTGGTGCTCTGCGAGGACGGCGACGTGGTCGACCTGGTCGAGGGCCGCGCCAGCCTCGTCGGCCACGTCAAGAGCCGGTACGTCTACGTCGACGGCCTCGCCGTGGGCGACGTCAGCGAGTCCCTGCTCACGGAGCGGCGGATCCTCGGCGACGGCGGGTTCATCGCCACCACCGTCGTGGTCGACTCGGTCACCGGCAAGGTCGTGGGCGGCCCCACCGTCTCGGCGAAGGGCTTCTCGGAGGACCCGGAGGCGTTCAACCCGGTCGTGCCGCTGGTGACCGAGGCGCTGAACCGGGCCGCCGCCGACGGCATCACCGACCCGCACCAGCTCCAGCAGATCGTCCGGCGCACCGTCGGCCGGTGGGTCAACGACAAGTACCGCCGCCGGCCCATGATCGTGCCGACGGTCGTCGAGGTCTGACGCCCGCACCGCCGCGTTCCGCGCGTACCGACGCCGGCCCACCCCCGAGCGGTGGGCCGGCGTCGGCGCTTCTCCCGCCGGCCTGGGGTACGGACACCGACGCCGCAGGGTTCAACGCCGACGGGGAAAATTGTTCCGGGTCGATCGTTCAACCATCCGGCGGTTTGTCCCGTACTCCGTCGCGGCAGGCGTACCCGCGCCGGCCGGGAGGAGCGTGGCGGATGGACCGCAGACGGATGACAGCCATCGGCGTACTGGTGGTGGCGGCGGGAGCGGCGGCGGTCGTGGCCCTGCCGTCGTTCGCCGGGGAAGGTGCCGCGCCGCCGGCCGGGGACTCCGGGCGGGCCACCGCCCCGGCCGGGGTGGACCAGAAGGTCGTGGACGCGATGAGCCGCGACCTGCGGCTCACCCGCGAGCAGGCGACGCAGCGGCTGAAGACCGAGCGCTGGGCCGCCGGCACCGTCGAGAAGCTCCGGACCGAGCTGGGCGAGGACTACGGCGGCGCCTGGCTCAGCGCCGACGGCCGTACCCTGACCGTCGCGGTCGCCGACCCCGGACGGGCCGACGCCGTGCGCGCGGCCGGCGCGGTGCCCAAGCAGGTCGCCCGGGGCGTGGGGGAGCTGGACACCATGAAGACCCGGCTCGACCGGTCCGGCGGCGCGGTCGGCCGGGCCGTCACCGGCTGGTACGTCGACGCGCCCACCAACTCCGTCGTGGTGGTGGCCCGGGCGGGCCAGGAGGCGGCCGGTCGCCGGTTCGCGGCGGCCAGCGGGCTGCCGGCGTCGGCGGTGCGGGTGGTCGGCTCGACGCGGGCCCCCCGGCTGCTCGCGGACCTCCAGGGCGGCGACGCCTACCTCATCAACGGCAACTCCCGCTGCTCGGTCGGCTTCGCCGTGGTCGGCGGCTTCGTCACCGCCGGGCACTGCGGCCAGGCCGGCGACCGCACCACCGGGGTCGACGGCTCGCCGCAGGGCGTCTTCGCCGCGTCGTCCTTCCCCCGCGACGACTGGGGCGTCGTGCGGGTCACCGGCGACTTCCAGCCGCAGCCCGTGGTGAACGACTTCAACGGGGGCGCGGTGCCCGTCAACGGCTCGCAGGAGGCCCCCGTCGGTGCCTCGATCTGCCGCTCCGGCTCCACCACCGGGGCGTTCTGCGGGGTGATCCAGGCGAAGAACGCGACGGTCAACTACCCGGAGGGCACGGTCACCGGGCTGACCCAGACCAACGTCTGCGCCGAGCCGGGCGACTCCGGCGGGTCGTGGATCTCCGGTGACCAGGCGCAGGGGGTCACCTCGGGCGGGGCGGGCGACTGCACCGTCGGCGGGGTCACCTTCTTCCAGCCCGTCAACGAGATCCTCCAGGTCAACGGGCTGACCCTGGTCACCGCCGACGGTGGCAACACCCTGGGCGGTCGCCGGGCGCGGCGCTGAGGACCCGCCCCTGGGCCCTTGCCCTGACCGGCCCGGCACCACCACGCGGGCCGGTCAGGGCAGCGCCGCGACCGCCTCCGCGTACGCGACGCCGGTGGCCACGGCCGCGGTGACCAGCACGTCGAGCTGGGTGGGGGCCACCCCGTGGGCCAGGTCCGTGGTCACGTCGCCGGCCAGCACCAGCTCCCCGCTGCCGTCGTCGTGCGCGTACGCCTTCGGCAGCAGCCGGTCGTGGTTCCAGGCGTTGCAGAAGGCGTACGCCTCCGCGCGCCGCCCCGCCGCCAGCCGTCGGACGGCCAGCACCCGGGCGTGCAGGATCTCGCCCCGCTCGCCGGCCTGCCGGAACTCGATCACCGCCGGACCCCACCGCCCGACCACCGCCGGGCCGCGCATCGTCCAGGCGTCGCCGCGCCGGTCCAGGGCCTCGGTGACCAGGGCGACGGTCAGCGCCCCCACCTCGTCCCCGGCCAGCTCCCGTCCGGCCTCCCGCCCCGCCGGCCCGCTGCCGCCGCCCGTGCCCTCGCTGCCGCCACCGTCGGGGCCGCCGTCGTCGGCCGCCTCGTCGGCGGGCAGCGGCACCACCGGACCGGCGACCGGCCGCTCGGCCAGCAGGGCCGCGATCCGGCCGGACTGGTGCCCGGTGCCGTTGCGGGCGTCGAAGCTGCCGGCGAGCCCCGTCGCCAGTTCGGCGAGCAGCCCGCCGAGCCGGGCCACGTCGATGTCGTCGCCGGCCCGACCGGCCCCCCGCCCGGCGGGGGCGGCGGGTCCGGGCATCCGTCGGTCGCCCCGCCCCGACTCGGCGGCGAGGGCGCACAGCAGCGCCCCGGCGGCGGCGAACTCCATCGCGGCCAGGTCGTCGGACGGGCGGTCCAGCCGGGGCAGCTGCTCGGCGAGGATGTCCAGCCCTCGGTCCAGGTGCCCGCCCAGCGCGCAGAACCGCAGGTGCGCGGCGAGCTGCCCGAACGCCGTCCGTTCCCGCCGGTGCCGCCGGTACGCCGTGACGTGCGCCCGGCCCGCCCGTTCCGGCTCGCCGGCGCGCAGCAGCGGCAGTAGCGCCCCGGCCAGCGCCCGCTCCGGCTGGTCGGTGCAGTACGCCCCGCCGCCCCCGGCTGTCCCGGCCCCGCCAGCTCCGGCTGTCCCGGCCCCGCCAATCTCGGCCGGGGCCGCCGCCGTCGGGCCATCGACGATCGGGCGCAGCTCGGCCAGCGCCGCCGCCCAGTCACCCCAGCCGGCCAGCAGGTCGGCGCGGCGCGACGGAGCGCAGGCCGGACAGCCGGCGGCCGGGTCGGCGGGGGCGGTGCGCCAGCGGTCGTACCAGCGGCGGGCCTCCGGCTCGTCGCCGAGGTGGTCGGCGAGGCGGCAGCGCAGCTCGGCCACCACATCGGTCACCGCCGCAGGCTGGGCCAGGTCGTCCAGCGCCGCGCGGGTCTGGCCCAGGCCGACCCGGGGCGTGCCGAACGCGGCCTCGACCGCGAAGCGCTGGTAGCGGCGCAGCTCGGCGGCCCGCTCGGCGGTGGCGTCCGCGGAGGCGGCGTCGAGCAGCTCCCGACAGCGGCGGACCGGCTCGAACAGCCGCCACCGCTCGCCCCGCCGCAGATACAGGTCCATCAGCGCGAACCGGGCGTCCAGCCCGGTGGCCAGGTCGCCGGCCGCGTCGGCGGCCGACGCGATCCGGTCCAGCTCGACGGCGCGTTCCTCCCCGTCGGGCAGGTCCCCGGCGGCGGCCAGCCGGTCGGCCCACGGGCTCGGCTGCCCGGTCATGGCCGCGCCCCGCCCGCGAGCTGCCCGACTGCGGCGGCGAGCTGGCAGCCGGTCGAGATGCCACAGTCGAGCAACTGGTCGAGCTGGTGCGGGGTCACCCCGCGCTCCAGGTCGGCGATCACCTCGCCGCAGACCAGGGCCCGCCCGTCGTCGTCGACGTGCACGAAAGCCTTGGGCCAGTACCGGTCGTGGTTCCACGAGTTGCAGAAGGCGTGCAGGGTCGGCACGTACTCGATCGGGAAGGTCGGCGCGGTTATCGTGCGCACCTGGAGGATCTCGCCGCCCGCCCCCATCCGCAGGAACCAGACGAGCGCGTCGTCCCAGCGGCCCAGCAGCCGGCCCGCCGGATCCGCCGCCACCGCGTACCCCCGACGGCGCAGCACGGCCGCGATCAGCTCGTCGGTCAGCGGCCGCAACGCCCCGGGGTGCCCGGCCAGGGGGCCGTCCGGGCCGTCCTCGATCTCGGGCGACGCCATCGGGCATCCCTTCTGAGGCGAATAACACAACAGGCGGCGTCGCCCGTGCTGCGACGCGCGGACACGACCCGGAAAAGCGGCGATCCGCCGGGTCCCGCCGTTACGGTGACTCTATGGCGGGCCGTACCTCTCAGGCGAGCCGGCGACGCGGCGCGTCGCCGCGCGGCACCACGAACAGTCGTGCCCGTCAGCCGGCGAAGAAGACCACCAAGGCGGCGCCCCGGCGGCGCACCGCCCCCCGGCCGGGGCCGGCCGTCCACGTAGGCCGGGCGATCGGTGCGGTGTGGATGGGGCTCGCGCACGGCGTCGGCTGGGCGGTGCGGGCCGCCGGCCGGCAGGCCGCCTCGGCCCGCGACCTCGACCCGGAGCACCGCCGCGACGGCGCGGGCCTGCTGCTGCTCGGGCTCTCCCTGCTCAGCGCGGTGGCCCTCTGGTTCTCCGGTGCCGGCCCGGTGGGTGCCCGGCTCGCCGACACCGTGCGGCTCTTCCTCGGCGCGATCTCGATCGTCGTCCCGGTGCTGCTGTCGATCGGGGCGTGGCGGCTGATGCGCACGCCGTCCGACCCGGAGCACCGGGGGCGGGGCCTGGTCGGCTGGGGGTCCATGCTGGTCGCCACCGCCGCGATGCTGCACATCGGACAGAACCCGGTGGACCCGGTCCAGCGTGACTACGCGGGCGGCCTGATCGGCGCGGGCGTCGGCAACGTGCTGGAGACCGCGGTGACCGCCTGGGTGGCCGTGCCGCTGCTGCTCCTGCTGCTGGTCTTCGGCCTGCTGGTGGTCACCGCGACGCCGATCAACAAGATTCCGGAGCGGCTCGGGCTGCTCGCCGGCGCGGTGGTCGGCCCGCCGCCGGCCGCCGAGGAGGCCGAGGCGGAGCCCGTCGAGAAGAAGCCGGCCCGCCGCCGCCCGGCCAAGCGCGCCGCGCCGCCGCTGCCGGACCCGGACGACTTCGACGAGGAGGCGTACGAGGGCGCCGACCTCCAGGAGACCGTGGTGCTGCCCCGCAAGCCCCCGGCGAAGGTGCCCGCCACCCGCAAGCCGGTCGAGCCGCCGGAGCACTCGCCGCCGCCCACCCGGGCGGAGCAGCTCGCGCTCACCGGCCTGGCCGGCGACTACACGCTGCCCCCGGCCAACCTGCTCAGCGGCGGGGCCGCCCCGAAGACCCGCAGCAAGGCCAACGACGAGGTCATCGCCGCCCTCACCGGCGTGTTCGACCAGTTCGGCGTCGACGCCGAGGTCACCGGCTTCACCCGGGGGCCGACGGTCACCCGGTACGAGGTGGAGCTGGGCCCGGGCGTGAAGGTCGAGCGGATCACCCAGCTCTCCCGCAACATCGCGTACGCGGTGAAGTCTCCGGACGTACGCATCCTCAGCCCGATCCCGGGCAAGAGCGCGGTCGGCGTGGAGATCCCGAACACCGACCCGGAGAACGTGGCGCTCGGCGACGTGCTGCGCTCCCGCGCCGCCACCAGCGACCACCACCCGATGGTGGTGGCGCTCGGCAAGGACATCGAGGGCGGCTTCGTGGTGGCCAACCTCGCGAAGATGCCGCACATCCTGATCGCCGGGGCCACCGGCGCCGGCAAGTCGAGCTGCCTCAACTCACTGCTGGTGTCCATTCTCACCCGGGCCACCCCGGACGAGGTGCGGCTGCTGCTGATCGACCCGAAGCGCGTCGAGATGACCGGCTACGAGGGCATCCCGCACCTGGTCACCCCGATCGTGACCAACGCGAAGAAGGCGGCCGACTCGCTGGAGTGGGTCGTCCGCGAGATGGACATGCGCTACGACGACCTCGCCGCGAACGGGGTCCGGCACATCGACGACTTCAACCGCAAGGTGCGCACGGGGGAGATCAAGGCCCCGCCGGGCAGCGAGCGGGAGATGCGGCCGTACCCGTACCTGCTGGTGATCGTGGATGAGCTGGCGGACCTGATGATGGTCGCGCCGCGCGACGTGGAGGACTCGGTCGTGCGGATCACGCAGCTCGCCCGGGCGGCCGGCATCCACCTGGTGCTGGCCACCCAGCGGCCGAGCGTGGACGTGGTCACCGGCCTGATCAAGGCCAACGTGCCGTCCCGGCTGGCGTTCGCCACCTCGTCGCTGGCCGACTCGCGGGTCATCCTCGACCAGCCGGGCGCGGAGAAGCTGCTGGGGCGCGGCGACGGGCTCTTCCTGCCGATGGGCGCGTCGAAGCCGATCCGCATCCAGGGCGCCTGGGTCACCGAGCGCGAGATCGCCGACGTGGTGAAGTTCTGCAAGGACCAGCGGGAGCCGGAGTTCCGCCCGGACGTGCTGGCCCCGGCGCAGGACAACAAGAAGAAGATCGACGAGGAGATCGGCGACGACCTGGACCTGCTGGTGCAGGCGGTCGAGCTGGTGGTCACCTCGCAGTTCGGCTCGACGTCGATGCTCCAGCGCAAGCTGCGGGTCGGCTTCGCCAAGGCCGGCCGGTTGATGGACCTCATGGAGACCCGGGGCGTGGTCGGCCCGTCGGAGGGCTCCAAGGCCCGCGACGTGCTGGTCAAGCCGGACGAGCTGGAGGAGGTCCTCGCCGGCCTCGGCGGCGCGGACGACTGACCCGCCCGCCGGACCCCTTCCCGAGCCCTCCCCGGCCCGGCACTTCGGCGCTGCCCTGCTCTCGTCCTCCACCGGCGTGGCCGGGCACCGCCCTGAGCCCCGCTTCTCCGGTTGCCGGCCCCGACGCGGGCCGACCGAGATCGCTCACTGTGGGTGACGGATCTGTCGATCTGACTCAGGGTCATGTTCAGTTCGGCGCGCCGGACTCGCCGCGCGCCCTTTGCTCTGCACCCAGGGACGCATCACCCCCTTGACCAGCAGATCTGTGAAATCGGCGGGCGGCGGGAAGGAGTGGACGATCGCGCTGCGTGAACTGTTGCGTATCCGGGTGCAGAGCAAAGGGAGCGAAGGAGGTGGTGGCGTCGAGCGGGGCGGTTGCTGCGTGTCACGATCCGGGGCGGGTGGAGCACGGCCACCCGCTGCCGCCGGCCGCCCGCGCCGACGAGGGGCCCGCCGGGAATCCGGCGGGCCCCTTCGGTCGCGGGCGGGTGCGCTGTGGCGCTGTGGCGTGGGCTGGGTGCTCAGGCGTTCAGGATCACCGCGCTGAGGATCATGCCGAGCACGGCGCCGGCCACGCTGGCGGCGGCGGCGTACCAGCCGAGCGGCTTGTCGCCGAGGACCGCGCCGACCACGCCGAGGATCACGCCGAGCAGGCCGAAGATCACCGGCGACACGAAGACCGCGAGGGCGGCGAAGACGAACGCGACGATGGTGCAGATCCGGGCGGCGTTGGTGCGCGGGCGGGTGGTGGCGTGGGTGTCGGCCATGACGTCCTCCGTGGTGAGCCTCGTTCTACCGTCGATCGATCACTACCCACCGGCGCCGGAAACTACGCATCCCGGTCAGCGGAAGACCTTCAGTGGAAGACCTTGAGGCCGACCACCCCGGCGACGACCAGCAGCAGGCAGATGATGCGGGGCAGGCTCGCCGACTCGTGCAGCGCCAGCATGCCGACCAGCGCGGTGCCGACCGCGCCGATGCCCACCCAGACCGCGTAGCCGGTGCCGACGGGGATCTCGCGCAGCGCGTACGCCAGGCCGGCCATGCTGAGCACCAGCGCGACCGCGAACACGACCGACGGCACGAGCCGGGTGAAGCCGGCGCTGCGGTCGAGGGCGACCGCCCACGCGGTCTCGAGAAGTCCGGAGATCACCAGCACGATCCAGGCCATGGCGCGACACCTCTGCTTCGACGCCCGGACCTGCGGTGTCGGGGCGAGTGGGGCTGGGTACTGACACGTGAGGCGTCTTGGCCTGACCGGGTACGCCCACCACTCGTCCGGGGCGACCCCGGGGCCGCCGCGACGACGTTAGCACCGGCCGGGCGGTGCCGGGGGTGAGCCCGGCCACCACGGATTGACTTCAATCTGACTTCAAGTTGCAGTATTCGGTCATGCCGCTGCTCTTCGCCGACCCCGACGTCGCCGCCGCGCTGGACGCTCCCACCACGGTGGCCGCGATGCGTGACGCCCTGCTCGCCGCGCACGCCGGCCGCCTGGTGGCCCCGCCCCGGGCCGCCGCGGCGCTGGGCGGGGGACGGATGGTGCTCACCGCCGGGCACCTGACCGGCGAGTGGTACGGCTTCCGCTCGTACGACACGTTCGGGCACCCGGAGGGTGAGCAGGTGGTCGTGCTGCACGACGGGCGCACCGGGGCGGTGCGGGCGGTCGCGGTCGGGGACGAGCTGGGCTCCCGGCGTACCGGGGGGCTCGGCGGGGTCGCCGTGGACGCCCTGGCCCGGCCGGACGCCGTCACGCTGGGCGTGGTCGGCTCGGGCGCGCAGGCGTGGACCCAGGTCTGGGCCGCCGCCGCGGTGCGCCCGCTGCGCGAAGTCACCGTGCACAGCCGGTCGGCCGCCCGGCGGGAGGCGTTCGCCGCCCGCATCCGCGCCGAGCTGGACGTGCCGGCGCGGGCGGTCGACTCGGCGCGGGCCGCCGTGCGGGAGCGCGACGTCGTGGTGCTCGCCACCACCGCCGTCACCCCCGTGCTCGACGCCGCCGACCTGGCCCCCGGCACCCACGTCAACACGGTCGGCTTCAAGCAGGTCGACCGGCACGAGTTCGGCACCGACCTGCTGGACGCCGCCGATGTGCTGGTCACCGACTCGCCGGCGCAGGCGGCGGCGTACGACCCGTCGATGCTGGCGACGCTGCCCGCGTACGCCGGGCGGTTGGGTGACCTGGGCGCGGTGCTGGCCGGTGCCGCCGAAGGCCGGACCGGCGCGGACCAGGTGTCGGTCTTCTGCTCGACCGGCCTCGCCGGCACGGAGGTCTTCCTGCTCGACCGGCTGGTCCGGGTCGGCGCGGCGATGGCCTGAGCCGGCCCCGGACGGCGGGCGACGTGCGGGGGCGATCCGGGTGGCCGCCGTTGCGGGCCGCTGTCCGCCCGCCCGGTACCCTCGGATGGTGTCTGCCACCGCCCCCTCCCCGCAATCCGCCGGCCGCCGCGTCGCCCTGCTGACCCTGGGCTGCGCCCGCAACGAGGTCGACTCGGAGGAGTTGGCCGCCCGGCTGCACGCCGACGGTTGGCAGGTCACCACCGACGGCGAGGGGGCCGACGTGGTGGTCGTCAACACCTGCGGCTTCGTCGAGAAGGCCAAGCAGGACTCGATCCAGACGCTGCTCGCCGCCGCCGACACCGGCGCGAAGGTGGTCGCGGCCGGCTGCATGGCCGAGCGGTACGGCCGGGAGCTGGCCGACAGCCTGCCCGAGGCGCAGGCGGTGCTGAGCTTCGACGACTACCCCGACATCGCCGCCCGGCTCGACGCGGTCGTCGCCGGCGAGGCGCTCGACGCGCACACCCCGCGCGACCGGCGGGAGCTGCTGCCGCTGACCCCGGTCGCCCGGCGCGACAACGCCGTCTCGCTGCCCGGTCACGGCACGCCGCGGGCCGCCGTGACCACCGACGAGCACACCCCGGCCCACCTGCGGCAGGTGCTGCGGCGTCGGCTCGACACCGGCCCGGTCGCGTCGCTCAAGCTGGCCAGTGGTTGCGACCGCCGCTGCGCGTTCTGCGCCATCCCCGCCTTCCGCGGCGCGTTCGTCTCGCGTACGCCCGACGAGCTGCTCGCCGAGGCGGAGTGGCTGGCCAAGACGGGCGTGCGGGAGCTGGTGCTGGTCAGCGAGAACTCGACGTCGTACGGCAAGGACCTCGGCGACCCCCGGGCGCTGGAGAAGCTGCTGCCGCAGTTGGCCGCGGTCGACGGGATCGTCCGGGTCCGGGCGAGCTACCTCCAGCCCGCCGAGACCCGCCCCGGCCTGGTCGAGGCGATCGCCACGACACCCGGCGTCGCACCGTACTTCGACCTGTCGTTCCAGCACTCCAGCGAGCCGGTGCTGCGCCGGATGCGCCGCTTCGGCTCCACCGACCGGTTCCTGGAGCTGCTGGCCGCCGCCCGTGCCCTGGCCCCGGAGGCCGGCGCGCGGAGCAACTTCATCGTCGGCTTCCCCGGCGAGACCCGGGGCGACGTCGACGAGCTGGTCCGGTTCCTCAGCGCGGCCCGGCTCGACGCGATCGGCATGTTCGACTACAGCGACGAGGACGGCACGGAGGCCGCCGGCCTGCCCGGCAAGGTCTCCGCCGCGACGATCAAGCGCCGGTACGACCGGCTCAGCGCCCTCGCCGACGAGCTGTGCTCGCAGCGGGCCGAGGAGCGGCTCGGCTCCACGGTCGAGGTGCTGGTCGACTCGGTCGACGACGGTGTGGTCGAGGGCCGGGCGGCGCACCAGGCCCCCGAGGTGGACGGCTCCACCACCCTGGTCGCCCCGGCCGACGGCGGGGTGGACCTGGCGGCGCTGCGCCCCGGCGACCTCGTGCGCGCCACGGTGACCGCCACCGAAGGGGTGGACCTCGTCGCCGTCCCGGATGAGATGATCTCGGCTGCGCCCGGCGCGGCACGGTGACGGCGGGCCCTGAGAAGGCGGGGGAGCCACGTGGTGCGGTGTCAGGTTCGCCGCGGCAGCCCGAGCGGGGTGCGTCGGTGACGCCGGCGGCGGAGCCGGCGCAGCCGCCGGTGGTCGCCCGGGTCCCGGTGCTCAACGCGGCCAACGGGCTGACCCTGCTGCGGCTGGTGCTGGTGCCGGTCTTCGCGGCCTCGGTGGTCGCCTCCGGCGCGACCCACGCCGGGTGGCGGATCGCGGCCTGCCTGATCTTCGCCGTCGCCTCGGTCACCGACCTGGTGGACGGCTGGATCGCCCGCCGGTTCGGCCTGGTCACCTCGGTCGGCAAGGTGGCCGACCCGATCGCCGACAAGGCGCTCACCGGCGCGGCCCTGCTGCTGCTGTCCTGGTACGACCTGCTGCCCTGGTGGGTGACCGGCGTCATCCTGGTGCGGGAGCTGGGCATCACGGCGCTGCGGTTCTGGGTGATCCGGCACGGCGTCATCGCGGCCAGCCGGGGTGGCAAGATCAAGACAGCGCTGCAGATCCTGGCCATCACCTGGTACCTGTGGCCGATGCCGGCCGGGCTCGCCGCCGTCGGCCCCTGGCTGATGGCAGCCGCCGTCGGCGTCACGGTGGTCACCGGCTTCGACTACGTGGCCCAGGCGCTGCGCCTGCGCCGGCCCGCCCGCGAGGATGCGTAGACCGGCGCGGGGACGCGTAGACCGGCCGGCGCGGGGAAAGGGACGTTTCCATGGGAACTGACGCGAACGGGCACCGGCCGGTGGGCAGCCCGGCGGCCGGCGTGGTGCACCGCCTCGCCGAGCGGCACGAGACGCTGGCCACCGTCGAGTCGCTCACCGGCGGCCTGCTCTCCGCCTCGGTGGTGGAGATCGCCGGGGTCAGCGGCGTCTACCGAGGCGGCCTGGTCGTCTACGCCACCGAGCTGAAGTCTGTGCTGGCGGGCGTACCGGAGGACCTGCTGGCCGAGCGCGGCCCGGTCGACCCGGACGTGGCCCGCGCCCTGGCCGAGGGCGGCCGGCGGCGCTGCGGCGCGGACTGGGGGCTCGCCACCACCGGCGTGGCCGGGCCGCAGCCGCAGGACGGCAAGCCCGTCGGGCTGGTCTACGTCGCGGTGGCCGGGCCGGCCGGCGCCGAGGTCCGCCGGCTCGACCTCGACGGGGGCCGGGACCACATCCGGACCGCCGCGGTGATCGAGGCGTTGCGGCTGCTCGCCGAGCGGATCGACGCGGCGGGGCCGGTCCCCGGGGCGGGCGCGCCGGAGGCCGGTGACGGCGACGCCGCGCCCGCCGGGGCGGCCCGCCGCTGAGCCCCTCGGCCAGAAGGACGGGCGGGGTGGGATGTCACCGGGGCCCGCAGCGGGTACGGTTGCGGGAAGGCTCCGACGCGTGGCGTCGACGCCGGGGCGGCACGCCGCGCCGGCACGGCGTCGGTGAAGAGGGTGAGACCCGTCAGGGGAGGTGCGATGGTCCTGCTACGCCGGGTGATCGGTGACGCACTGCGGGCGCGCCGGCAGGGGCAGCACCGCACCCTGCGCGAGGTCTCCTCCGCGGCGAACGTCAGCCTGGGCTACCTGTCCGAGATCGAGCGCGGCCAGAAGGAGCCCTCCAGCGAGCTGCTGGCCGCCATCTGCGACGCCCTCGGCGCCCGCCTCTCCGAGCTGCTGCGCGAGGTCAGCGACACGGTGGCGCTCGCCGAGCAGCTTCCCGGCGTGCTGGTGCCGGTGCAGGACGAGCCGGCCGAGCCGGTCGAGTCCCCCGTGGCCCGCGCCTCGGTGCGCAAGTCGACCGGCCGGGGCGTCCGGCAGGTCACCTCCGGCGGCCCGGTGGCCGTGGCGGTGCACCAGGACTCGCCGCTGAAGGCGACCCTGCGCACCCGCGTGCGCCCCGCCGAACGCGACCGCGACGTCGTCTGCGCCGCCTGATCCCACCCGCCTCCCCGCAGGTCGCCCGAGGACGTGGTCGGGCTTTCCCGCGCCGCGTACTGTTGATCAGACGGTGGCGTGCCGCCGGTGACGTACGGATGCCGGGCTGGCGCCCGGCTGGGACGATGGGGGTCACCGCCGCACGACCACCGGCCGGACCGCCCGGCCCGGCCGGGCGGCGCGACTCTACTGAGGGGATACCGCGGAGATGGCGAACCCGTTCGTCAAGGGCTGGAAATACCTGATGGCGCTCTTCGGTGCCCGGATCGACGAACACGCCGACCCCAAGGTGCAGATCCAGCAGGCGATCGAGGAGGCGCAGCGCCAGCACCAGGCGCTGGTGCAGCAGGCGGCGGCGGTGATCGGCAACCAGCGGCAGCTGGAGATGAAGCTGTCCCGCCAGATGACCGAGGTCGAGCGGCTCCAGGGCAACGCCCGGCAGGCCCTGGTCCTCGCCGACCAGGCCCGCGCCCGGGGCGACGAGGCGGAGGCCGGGAAATACGAGCAGACCGCCCAGGTCCTCGCCACCCAGCTCGTCTCCGCCGAGCAGGCCACCGAGGACCTGAAGACCCTGCACGACCAGGCGCTCGGCGCC
Organism: Micromonospora sp. NBRC 110038; assembly: GCF_020884815.1. Taxonomy (NCBI): domain Bacteria; kingdom Bacillati; phylum Actinomycetota; class Actinomycetes; order Micromonosporales; family Micromonosporaceae; genus Micromonospora; species Micromonospora sp. NBRC 110038. The sequence continues at coordinate 908,781 of NZ_BBOL01000001.1, forward strand.
GCCGCGCAGGCCCGCCGGGCGGTGGAGAACAACTCGATGATCCTCCAGCAGAAGCTGGCCGAGCGCACCAAGCTGCTCAGCCAGCTCGAACAGGCCAAGATGCAGGAGAGCGTGGCCCAGTCGCTGGAGTCGATGTCGTCGCTCACCGCGTCCGGCAGCACCCCGTCCCTGGACGCGGTGCGGGACCGCATCGAGCAGCGCTACGCCACCGCGATGGGCCGCGCCGAGCTGGCCGGCAACTCCGTCGAGGGCCGGATGCTGGAGATCCAGAAGGCGTCCCTGGACTCGGCCGGCTCGTCCCGGCTGGAGCAGATCCGCGCCAGCATGGCCGGCGAGCAGCTCGCCGGCCGGCAGGACCGCCCGGCCGTGGGGCAGCAGGGGCAGGCCGCGCCCGCCGCCCCGGCCGTCGACCCGGCCGCCGCGGCCCGGCTCGACCAGCTCCGGGCCAGCATGGGCCAGGAACGCGGCACCGGGGACACCAGCACCGCCGGCTGAGCGGCATCGACGGCCGCCGGCCGGGCGGCCCCGGCACCGCCGACCCGGCGGCCGGAACGAGGAGGCACGGGTGGCAGACGAGCGAGCACGATACTTCCGCCAGCTGCGCAGGCTGCGGCGGTCCGCCCGCCGGTGGAGCGTGCTGGGCGGCGGGCTGACCGGGGCGGCGGCGGTGCTCACCCCGTACGCCGGGCTGGGTCTGCCCGACGCGGCGTGGGCCGGCGCGGCCGGCAGCGCGGTGGCCCTGGCCGCCTGGCGGTGGATCGACCTGCGGGCCCTCGCGGCGCGCCCCGCGCCCCCGGCCCTCGACCCGGCCGAGGCCGCGGCCCGGTCCCGGGCCCGGCTCGTCGCCGCCGTGGAGCGGCTTCCCGCCGGGCAGGGGGTGGTGGCGGAGGTGCGCCGCGCCCGGTCCCGGCTGGCCCTGCGCGGCACCAGCGTGGCCGAGCCGTGGGCCCGGCTGGACCGGGCCGCGCTCACCCTCGGCGGGATGACCGGCCGGCTGACCGGCCTGGCCGAGCCGGCGGTGTCCGAGGCCGCCGCCGCCGACCGGTCGCTGCGTGAGCTGGCGGGGCGGGTGGCCAGCGTCGAGCGGGCCCTGCGGCTCGCCCCCGCCGACGCCCGCGCCCCCCTCGCCGAGGCCCACCGCGAGCTGTCCGCGCAGCTGGAGAGCGGGGTGGCGGCGTACGAGCGGCTGGTGGTGGCCGCCGCCAGCTACCTCGCCGAGGACGCCCGCTCCGACGCCGGTCACCTCGGCGGCCGGGCCGCCAGCGAGCAGGCCGCCGCGTCCCGGCTCGCCGAGGCGACGGACCTGCTGCACGGGGTGGCGTCGGCGCTGGCCGAGCTGCGCACCGTCGGCGAGCCCCTGCGCACCCCCACCCACTGACCCGGCCTCACCCGGGCGTGGTCACGGCGACCGCCGGGGTGAACGGGGAGCTGCCGACGACGTTGCCGGCCCGCACCCGGTAGTGGTAGGTCACGCCCCGGGCCAGGCCGGTGTTGACGAACGCCCGTCCGTGCACCGTGAACGCGGCGACCTCCCGCTCGAACGCCGGGTCGACCGCCCGCTGCACCAGGAACCCGGCCCCCGGGCCGCCCGGCGGGTCCGCCGTCCAGGTCAGCGTCACCGTCGCGGTGTCCGGCGCGGGGGCGCTCGCGACGGCGGTCAGCCCGGTCGGCGGGGCCGGCCGGGGCGGGCTGGTGACGGCGGCGACCGTCGACCACGGCGACGCGACCCCCAGGTACGTGGTGCGCACCCGGTAGTAGTAGGTGGTCTCCGGGGCCACGACGGCGTCCACGTGCTGCTCCTGCACCCCGATGGCCGTGGTGGCGGGGCCGCTGGTGAACGTCGGGTTGGTGGCCCGCTGCACGTCGACGCCGGTGGCGAAGGAGCGGTTCGCCCAGCGCAGCGCCACCCGCAGCGGGGCGGCCGGCGGGATCACCGCGGCCAGCCCGGTGGGGGCGGCGAGGCGTACCGACGCCGGCACGCCGTTGGACCAGGCCGAGCAGCTCACCTCGTTCTCCGCCCGGATCCGGTAGTGGTAGGTGACGCCGGGGGTGACCGTGGAGTCGGTGTACCGGGTCGCGGCGGCGGCCACGGTGATCGCGGTGACCCCCTCGGTGAACGCGACGTCGGTGGCCCGCTGGAGCAGGTGGCTGCTGGCCGGCGGCCGGCCGCCGTTGCCGGTCCAGGTCAGCGCGATCGCCGGCAGCACGGTCGCCGATCCGGGCACCGGCGTGGCGGTCAGCCCGGTCGGGGCGAGCGGGGCGACCCGCAGCACCAGCGGGCGGCTCATGCCCTGGTCGCGGTGGCCGGCGAGCTGGCTGTGCCAGCGGTACTCCCACCCCATGTTGACCAACTGGTTGACCACCGCCGCCGGCCGCCCGTCGACGGGGCTGACGGCCGTGGAGCCGATCCGGGCGCCGGCCGGGCGGGTCGGGTCGAGCAGCCGTACGCTGTCGCCGATCTTGAACGGCAGGGCGGGGGCGACCGGCCGCAGCGCCACGATCACGTCCTCGCGGGGGTTGACCCGCACCGTCTCCTTCCAGCCCAGCTCGTTGGGCTCGGGCGGGCGGATCGCCCCGTTCCAGCCGACCCGGTTGACCACCTGCACGTCGCAGCCGCCGACGTGCACGGGGTGGGTCTGCGGGGTGTTGCCGACGATCCGCCAGAGCTGGGTGCCGTCGGCGGGCGCGCCGACCTGCACCGTCGGGTCGGCGATCACCAGCGTCTCGGTGGCCGGGTCGACCGGCCCGAGCGGCAGGGTGGCCGGGCCCAGCGGCCCGGCGTGCGGGTGGGCCACCCCGAGCCGGCCGGCGACCCGCCCGTACGCCGGGTCGAAGACGTGCTGCACCGCCTTCACCGTCAGCGGCAGCGTCACCGGCGCGGCGGCGCCGACCGGGGTGAAGCTGACCGCGATGGCGTGCGCCGTGCCGACCGTCTCCCGGGCCGTGCGGGTGCCGAACGCGCGGTCGTACGCCGGTTGCGGCACGATCGGCGGGCGCTGGCTGGCCGCGTACGCGCCGGGCAGCCGCTCGGCCAGCCGGTCGAGGTCGTACGGCTCGGCCGGCTCGCCGGCCACCCGGAACTGGAGCAGGGTGCGGGTGTTCGGCCCGTACCCGGGCAGGGTGCCGGGGACGCCGCCCACGGCGGTGCGGTCCGGGGCGCCCGTGTGGTGGTCGTTGCGGGGGTCGAAGCGGGGCAGCGGGGCCGGGCAGTCGTTGTAGAGGATCAGGGTGGACCCGGGCGGGACGGCCGAGAAGTCGACGACGACGTCGGCCCGCTCCCCGGGGGCAAGCAGCAGGGTGTGCCCGTCGACGTTGAGCACCGTCGGGTCCTGCCGGTCGTACCGGTAGCCGACCGGCCGGTTCGGCAGCACCGCCGGGGCCGGCAGCAGGCCGCACTCGTTGCCGACCTGGATCATCGCCGGCCCGGCGGCGGCCGGGTCGGGCACCCCGCCGTCGCGCCCGTCCACGGGCCAGTGCGGCGGGCGGCCGGGCGCGCGGGTGGCCTCCACCATCGGCACCTCGCCCGCGTCGGCGTCGAGCAGCCCGCCGTCCGCGTCCCACATCGGCCCGTCGGAGCGGGCCCGGTAGAGCTGGAGGTTGAGGGAGCGGTCCGCGCAGGCGTTGAGGATCCGCAACCGGTACGCCTTCGGCGCGACCGTCAGGTACGGGTACGCGACGCCGTTGACCAGCGGGGTGTCCCCGTACGCCTCGGGCACCGCCGACGGGTGCGGCACGCCCGGGGCCAGCGGCGGCTCGTCGGGGTCGGCGACGGGATCGTGGTGCGGGTTCGGCACGGGCCCGCCCGTGGTCCCCGGCGCGGTCGCCGGCTGCGCGTCGTCGGACCCCGGCCGGCCCGGCGGCGCGTCGGCCGGGGGCGCGGGGCGGGTCCACGGGCCGTAGTCCCAGCGGCCGGTCGGGTTCGTCCCCGACGGGCGGGACGGGTGCTGCCGGGGCTGGTAGACGTGCGGGTGCCAGAGGCTGCCCCGGGCCCCCCAGCGGTCCCGGTCCCACGTCGGGTCCTGGCCGGCGAGCTGCGTGTCGTCGGGCACGAACGTGCGGTCGGTGACCACCAGCGGAAGCTGCTCGGCGGGCAGCACCCCGTCGGCGACGAGGCCCTCCTCGGCCTCGTCGGTGAGCAGGTAGACGGCGAGCTGCCCGGAGCAGACGGTGAGCCGGGACAGGCCGAGGGTGTTGTCGTGCAGCCACATGAGCCGGCCGCTCTGCTCGTTGGGGTAGTAGAGCGTGGTCGCCCCCGGGCCGGGCGGCGGCATGTCCGGCACGTGGGTCAACCCCACCCCCGTCGGGTACGGGGTGATCTCCCCGGCTGGCGTCACCCACTGCCACGGGTTGCCGGCGCTGATCCAGCCGGTCTGCCCGCCGTACAGGTGCGGCACCGCCCGGTTCTGCGGGTAGGGCGCCGGACCGTCCAGCGGGCCCGGCCCGGCCCCGTCCAGCGTCGCGTCGACGGGCAGGAACAGCTCCCCGGCCCGGCCGGTGGGCAGCTGGTTGATGAACTTGATCCGCACCGGCCGGCCGCGCCGGGCCACGATCACCGGCCCGCACAGGTACGGCCGGTCGGGCGGGGCCACCGTGTTGTGCCCGGTGCCGTCGGTGCCGAGATTGAGCTGCCGGTAGCCGCGCAGCCGGGTGGCGGGCAGGTCGCGGTGCAGGCGCTGCGCGTACTCCTGGAGGCCGATCTCGTAGTAGTCGCAGCCCGGCCAGGTGATGGTGTCCGGCACGGCGACCGGCAGCCACCCGCCCAGCTCGGTGCGGCCCCCCTCGCCGGGCCGGGGCAGCGCGTCGACGAACTTGCGCAGGCCCGTGCCGGGGGCGACCCCGCCGCGTTCGTCGGGCGCGGGGACCGGCACCGGCAGCGGGCTGGCGGCGAAGTTGGGCACCGGGCCGAAGCAGCGCGGGACGGCCGCCGGGTCGAGGCTGGCCGGGGCTACCTCCTCGGCTTTGGCCACGTCGGGCTCGGTCGCCTCGGCGGTCCGGGCCGCCGGCACGGTCGGCCCCGGCTCCGCGCCGGTACGCGCGGGCCGGTCGACGAAGTTGGAGCGCAGTCTGCGGAACAGCACGATGGCTCTCCCCGGATCGATCGTGGCGTGGCGACCGCCACCCCCTCGGGGCGGCCGCACCCGCCCGTTGACGGTCGGTGAGCACTCAACCGCAGCATGCGACGTCGGAGGGCCGGTGCGGAACTACCCAATCGTCCCTATCTGCGGACGTCCCGGACGCTGGGACGGCGTGTCGCCGCAGGTCAGGGTGCGGACGCGGGCGGCTCGGGTCCCGCCCCGGGCCCTGTCCCGAGCCTCGGCTCCGGCTGGCAGGCCGGGCACCAGTAGGTGACCCGCTCGCCCAGCTCCTCCTTGCGGATCGCGGTGCCGCAGCGGCGGCACGGCTGGGCGCGCCGGCCGTACACGTAGCTCGTCTCGCCCCGGCGCAGCGACCCGGTGGTGCTCTGCGTCCACCGTCCCCGGTTGGCCGCCAGCAGCCGCTGGGCGAGCGCCACCGTGCCGGCCAGGTCGGGCACCGCGCCGACCGGCGTCCACGGCGACAGCCCGCGCAGGAACAGCACCTCGCACTTGTAGAGGTTGCCCACCCCGGCCAGGTTGCGCTGGTCGAGCAGCGCCTCGCCGATCGTCGCCTCGGGTGCGGCGGCGAGCCGGCGGACCGCCTCGGCCGGGTCCCAGTCCGCGCCGAGCAGGTCCGGCCCGAGGTGACCGACGAGGGCGTCCTCCTCGGCGGTCGGCACCAGCGCCAGCTCGTGCAGGTGGTAGCCCACGGCGACCGCGTCGGGGGCGCGCAACACCGCCCGGATCAGGTGCGCGGGCCGGCCCGTCCAGCGTTCCCCCGGCGCGTACGCCCGCCACGCCCCGTCCATCCGCAGGTGCGAGTGCAGCGTCCAGCCGGCGACCCCGCCCGGCCCGTGCGTCGCCGACCGCCCGGTGGGGCCGGCACCCGGGCCGGCCGGCGCGGGCGCGGCGAGCCGCAGCAGCAGGTGCTTGCCCCGGCTCGCCGACTCGCGCACCGTCCAGCCGGCCAGGTCGGTGCCGGCCAGCCGGGGCACCCGGAAGTCGGAGGCCGTCAGCCGGGCACCGCCGAGCGCCCGCCCCAGCACGCGGGCGGTGTTCCAGACGGTGTCGCCTTCGGGCATGCCGCCATTGTCCCCGCCAGGGCGGCGTTCACCCTGGCCGGGGCGGTGTGGGCACCCCGAGGGTCAGGGGCGCTCCTCCGGGCGGGCCGGGCGCACCATGTCCTGGTAGCGGGGGTGGCTGGCGCCGTAGACGGCGAAGTTGAGCCGGGCGAGGGTCAGGCTCAGGTCGCCGTTGGGGCCGCCCCGGACCACGTCCGCGTCGGCGTCGCTCTGACCGTCGTCGGTCCAGAAGCAGACCGGGCACGTGCCGCCCCCGGTCAGCGAGGCGCAACAGGGACATGCCGAAGGAACCCACTGAACACCCACCGGGAGAGCATTCCACAACCGACGATCCGGCATCACTCCGACGGTGGGCCGATTTCACGTTCCGGCCACATCCTCTTCGGCGGTGACGGTCAGCCCTCTTCGGCGGTGATGGTCACCAGGTCACCCGGTGCGACGCCCAGCACGTCGGCGGCCCGGCCGCCGTTGACGGCGGCGGCGACCAGGCCAGCCGAGTCGACGTACGCGACCAGCGCGCCGGACGGGGCGTCGCCGAACGTACGCCCGTGCGCCGCCGCCCGACCGGCCACCCGCAGCCGGGCCGGCAGCGGGGCGAGCCGCCTGCCCGGCGCGGCGAGCTGCACGTTGCCGAAGTGGTCCACGGTCAGCACCTCGGCGGCGAACCCGCCCGGCTCGTCCCGCACCACCGGCTCGGGCAGCCGGACCAGGCCCGCCGGGTCGACCGCCGGCCCGGCGTCGGCCAGCGGCGCGCCCGACGCCAGCCGGGCGGCCACCGGGGCGAAGACGTCCCGGCCGTGGAAGGTGCGCGACACCTCGGGTGCCAGCCACGCGGGATTGGTCAGCTCCACGGCGGCCGTCACCCCGCCCAGCGCCTCGGCCGCGTCGGGCAGCAGCCCGTTGTCCGGCCCGACCAGCGTCCCGCCCGGCGTGGCCAGGGCCACCCCGCGCCGGGCCGTGCCCACCCCCGGGTCCACCACCGCGACGTGCACCCCCTCCGGCAGGTACGGCACCGTCTGGGCGAGCACGGCCGCGCCCCGCCGCACGTCGGCCGGCGGGACGAGGTGGGTCACGTCGATCACCCGGACGGCCGGGGCGAGCCGGGCGATCACCCCGTGGCAGGCGGCCACGAACCCGTCGGCCAGGCCGTAGTCGGTGGTCAACGAGATCCACGCCATCGGCGTCCTCCTTCGTGCTCGCTCGTGCTCGCCTGCCCGGTTGCTTGCCGGCCGGTCGCTTCGCCTGCCGGACCGGCGCGGGGCGGCGCGGCTGCCGGCTCGACGCTAGCCTCCCGAGGCATGACGCGCGTGCTGCTGGTGCCCGGCCGCAACGACCCCCTGCCCGAGCACTGGCAGGAGTGGCTGGCCCGCCGCGATCCCGCGCGCCGGATGGTCCGGCACGCCACGCCCGGGCGATACGTGGCCGACGAGCGGGTCGCCGCCCTCGCCGCCGCCCTCGACGGGGTCACCGAGCCGGCGGTGCTGGTGGCGCACAGCGCCGGCTGCCTCACCGTGGCGCTCTGGGCGGCGTCCTGCGGGCCGGGCCCGGTGCGGGGCGCGCTGCTGGTCACCCCACCCGACGTCGACGAGCCGTGGACGGACGGGACGTCGGTGCTGCCGGCCCTGCCCGACGTCCCGCTGCCGTTCCCGTCGATCCTGGCCGCCAGCCGCACCGACCCCGTGATGACGTACGACCGGGCGGCGCACTGGGCCCGGCGGTGGGGAGCCGAGCTGGTCGACCTCGGCGACGCCGGGCACCTGACGACCGCCGACGGCTACGGCCCGTGGCCCTTGGCGGAGACCCTGATCGCCCGCCTGACCACCGACTGACCGGGAGCGCGGGGAGGGCTCTGATGATCGTCTGTCGTTCAGCGAGACGACACGCCGTCTGCTTTCTCCCATAACAGCAGCCGATCATGGCGCGCGCCGCCCGCCGTCGCCCCCAGCAGACCGATGCAAGGGTTACGGGCCGCCGCGTGCATGAGTACCGTGGGAAGGCGACCCTGGGTGGGTGGCGCGTCACGCTGGGAGGTCGGGATGGACGCCATGCCGGAGCTGACCTTCGGGCAGCGGTTGAAGCTCTACCGTGAACGGGCGGGCAAGACCCGCGCGGTGCTCGGCGGTCTGGTGGGCCGCAGCGCCGAGTGGGTGAAGGCCGTGGAGAGCGATCGCATCCTGCCGCCGCGCGTGCACATGCTGGATCGGATCGCCCGCGCACTCAAGGTCGACGTTTCCGCCCTGGTCGGGGAGCTGAGCGACCGGTCCGCCGTCGTCAACGGGCCGGAGCATTCCGCGCTCGCCTCGGTGCGCGACGCCGTCAACCGCCTCGCGCTGCCCGGCGCCGCGACCGCGCCACCGCTGGCGCAGCTCAGCGAGCGCCTTGCCGCAAACTGGCGGGCACGCCACGAGTCCTCGGACCACCGGACGGTGTTGGCGACCGTGCTGCCGAACCTGGTCCGGGACGCGCAGCTCGCCGCGCTGACGTACGAGGGAGACGATCGCCGTCGGGCGCACGCGCTGCTGGCTGAAACCCTCGGGCTGGCCCAGATGTACCTTGCCTACCAACCTGCCGCCGAGCTGATCTGGCGCGTCGCCGACCGGTCGATGATGGCGGCGCAGGAGTCCGGCGATCCGGAGGCGGTGGCCCGCGCGGGCTGGTTCCTGTGCCAACTCCACCGGGACTCGGGCGACTGGGACACCGCCACGACGGTGGCGCTGGACCTGATCTCGGCGCTGGAAGCGCGAACGGCAGACGCGAACCCGAACCTGCTCGCCCTGTGGGGTGCCCTGCACTTCGAGGCCGCCTATATCGCCGCGCGGGCGGGGGAGGAGGGCCGTGCCTGGCGGTACTGGGATCTCGCCGACGACGTGTCCCGGCGGCTGCCGCAGGGCTTCTACCAGCAGCAAACGTCGTTCTCCCGGATCATCATGGCCGCGCACGCGGTGACTCTCGCCGTCGAGTTGCAGAAGCCCGGTGAGGCGTTACGGCAGGCCAACCGCCTCGATTCGGCTGCCGTCCCGTCGCGGCCACGCCGTGCCCGGCACCTGATCGAGGTGGCTCGCGCACATCTCGCCAGGAGCGACACCGGGTCCGCCGTGGAGGCTCTCCGCCAGGCGTACGACGCGGCACCGGAGACGATCCGCTTCAACGGCTACGCCCGCCAGATCACCCTCGACCTGCTCGACGGCCCCAGGTCCGCACGAAACGGGGCACGCGATCTCGCGCTGAAAGTCGGGCTAGCCTCCTAAGCGGGTAGGAACCTTACCCGTTCCACCTCGTAGCGCTCCGTAGGTTTCTCCTTGCGGAGCGCGGTCGACGGTGTGCGTTTCCGCAGTCTGATCAACAGCGGCGGCGTCGGTGCTTCCCACGAGCACGCTGCCGCGCCCCTGTGACCAAGGCGGAGTGAGCGCAATGGCATCTGATCGCGGCGATGAGTCGACGTCCAGCAGCGGCGAGCGGATGGAGGAGACGGAGCGGGAGGCGGCCCGGCAGCGCATCCTCGCGCAGGCCGAGGCGGAGCGGATACCGGTGGAGGAGACGACCCGGGCGGTGCCGGATCGGCGGTGGCGTCGTGGCCGGTGACGAGCTGCCGGCGGGTCGCCGGGTGGCGCAGTGGCGGGTCCGGCGCGGGATGACGCAGCAGATGCTGGCCGACCGGTTGGGCAGGTCGAAGAGCTGGGTGGACAAGGTCGAACGGGGCGTCCGCGCCCTGGACAAAATGTCCACCTTCCGGGACATCGCCGTCGTCCTGCGCATCGACGCTTCGGTGCTGCTGGGCCGTGACGTGCAGCCGGCCGAGGTGACCGAACGCGTCGAGGGCGTCGAGCGGATCCGGGCGGCCCTGTCGACGTACGACATCGCTCTTGGCACGCCGGCGGCCCGCAGCGTCGTGTTGCCGGCGGACCGGTTGGCCCGGGACGTCGCGCACGCGTGGGTCACGTTCCAGCATGCCCGGTATCCGCAGGTGGTCGCGGTGGTGCCGGGTCTGCTGGCAACGGCGCAGCGTGCGCACGCCGACGCCCCGGACTCGGGGCGGGCGGCGCTGGTGGAGGCGTACCGGGTGACCGCGTCGCTGCTGGTGAAGCTCGGCGAGGGCGAGTTGGGCTGGCTGGCCGCCGACCGGGCGGTGGCCGCCTCAGCCGGCGATCCGGTGCTGGTGGCCGCCGCCTGCGTGCAGCTCGGCCAGGCGCTGCGGGCGTCGGGGCGGGCGCGGGCGGCGAGGTCGGTGAGCCTGGCCGCCGCGTACCGGATCGCCCCGCCCGACCCCGACGACGGCGTCCCGGCGGAGCTGTCGTTGTGCGGGGCGCTGCTCGTGCAGGCCGCCCTCGCGGCGGCCCGCGACGGTGACCACCGGGCGACGGCCGACCTGCTCGACGAGGCCGGGCGACCTGGCGGCGCGGGTGGGCGACGGCCACGACCGTCATGCGACGGCGTTCGGCCCCACGGCGGTCGACGTGGCCCGCGCCGCCGCAGCCGTCGAGTTGGGCGCGGCCCGCGACGCGGTCGCCTGGCACGAGAAGGCGGTCAGGTGGAACGCCTGGCGGTGGCTGCCGCCCGAGCACCGCGCCGCGCACCTGCTCGATGCCGCGCGGGCGTACCTGCGCACCGGCGACCCGCGCGGAGCCGGCCGGGTGCTGCTCGACGCCGAACGCACCGCCCCGGCCGAGCTGCGCCACCGCCCTGCCGCCCGGCAGGTGATCGCCCAGGTGACCCGTGCTCCGCACGCCCCGGCCACCCTCGTCCAGCTAGCGCTCAGCCTCGGTGTCACCTGACCGGGAGTTTCCTCGTGCGCGGATTCGACCTAGCCCGCGCCGAGCCCGACGGGCGGCGTCCAGCTGAACAACGGCCCCGTGGCGAGGCTCCCCGCCATCGCCACCACCAGGTAGATCAGCACCACGCCCGCAGGTGACCAGGCGAAGTGGCGCGTCCAGTACGCGTCGCGGGCGAGCCGAGCGAGCAGCGCCCCGACCAGCGGAAGCGCCAGGTTGAGCACCAGCGCCGTGGTCAGGAGGGTCTCCGTGGTCGCGCCGAACGCCCGCGCCGCCGCATGGGTCGGCACATAGGGCGAGGACACCCGTCGCACCAACCCGACGACGAACAGGAACGGCACGCCGTAGAGCCAGGCGAAGAAGAGCACGCCGAGCCCGACGCGCCTCATCGGGCGGCCTGCCAGAATCCGCCGGCCACCACGGCGAGCCCGACGGTGATCGACACCGACAGGGTGCCGGCGAGGGCGGGGGAGGGGACCCGGCGCGCGAGCAGCGCGGTGATCGCCAGCGTGGTGAGCAGCATGGCCGCGAGAACCGGCGCGCCGACGATCGCCGCCAGAACGAACCCCTCCTGCGGCGTCAGGCAGGCGAAGATGACCGAGCAGTCCTGGTTCGGGTTCGTCGGCACGCCTGCGCTTCCGACGAAGACCGCGGCGAACACGGTGACGTACCAGCCGAGCGCGACGAGGAGGCTCGACCCGAACGAGCCCCGGCGCGGTGGGTCCACATCATCCATGCCCATGAACCTGCCACGCCCCCGGGGTCTGGCCCATCCGCTCGCGTACTCATTCCCGGCGGCTTCCCGTCGGCGGGGCGTCCGCGGTCGCCGGGGCACCCGCCCGTGCATCTCCCACCGGTCGACACCGGTCCAAAATGGGTCGATCGGGCCGCGCGGATCGGCGACCATTGCGGGCATCTCGCGGCCGGCGGGCCGCAACCGACTTCAGGTGGGGGACCGGTGCTCGCTCCGCTGCGCCATCGCGCGTTCCGCTGGCTGGCCGCCGGCCGCACGGTCAACATGCTGGGCAACGGCGTCGCGCCCATCGCCCTGGCCTTCGCCGTGCTCGACCTGACCGGCTCGGTGCGTGACCTGGGCCTGGTGGTCGGCGTCAGATCCCTGATGACCGTGCTGTTCGTGCTCTTCGGCGGCGTGGTGGCCGACCGGATTCCGCGCCGGCTGGTGCTGATCGGCTCCAACGCGCTGGGCGCGGCGACGCAGGCGGCGGTGGCCGCCGTCGTGCTCACCGGCACGGCGACGATCCCGCTGCTGCTGGCGCTCGGCGCGGCCAACGGCGTGGTGAGCGCCCTGGCCCAGCCGGCGTCGGCCGCCGCGACGCCGCAGACCGTGCCGCCCGACCTGCTCCAGCAGGCCAACGCGCTCATCCGGCTCGGCATCAACGCGGGCTCGATCGGCGGCGCGGCGGCGGGCGGCCTCCTCGTGGCCGCCGTCGGGCCCGGCTGGGGGCTCGCCGTCGACGCGGCCACCTTCGCCGTCGCGGCCGTGGCCTTCGCCGGGGTCCGGGTCGCCGCCCCGAAGGCCAGGAGCAGCCGTACGGGTGTCGTCGCCGACCTGCGGGTGGGCTGGACGGAGTTCACCGCGCGCACGTGGGTGTGGGCGGTGGTGCTCGGCTTCATGGTCCTCAACGCGTGCCTGGCCGGCGGCGTGCACGTGCTCGGCCCGGCCGTCGCCGACTCGACGGTCGGCCGCAGCGGCTGGGGCGTGGTGCTGGCCGCGCAGACCGTGGGGATGGTGCTGGGCGGGCTGATCGCCCTGCGGATCCGGGTGCGCCGGCTGCTGCTGCTCGGCGTAGCCTGCATGTTCGCCGAGTCGCTCCTGCTGTTCGGCCTGGCCCTGGCACCCACGATCCTCGTGCTGGTGGCCGCCGCGTTGGCCGTCGGCATCGCCGTCGAACAGTTCACGGTGGCCTGGGACACGTCGATCGCCCAGCACATCCCGGCCGACCGGCTGGCGCGCGTCTACTCGTACGACATGTTGGGGTCCTGGATCGCCATGCCGCTCGGCCAGGTGGCGGTCGGGCCGCTCGCCGCGACGATCGGGGCCCGCGACACGCTGCTGGCCCTCGCCGGGCTGGTGGTGCTCGCCGTCGGGGGCATGCTGGCCAGTCGGGACGTGCGCCGGCTGCGGGCGGTGCCACCCGGCCGGGCCGCCGAGGAGGCGCGGGCCACCGGGGAGCCACCCGCCGCCGACGGCCGGCCGGCCGACCCGGTGCCGGCCGGGGCGGGCGGCGCCGCCGCCGACGGGACCCCGGTCGGCTGACGCGGCAGCTCACGGCGCATCCCCGCCCCGGCCGGCGCGGATAACCGGTGGATGCCGGCGGCGGTGTCTTCTACCGTGCCGGTCGTGCCCATCCACGCCGATGAGATCCGCGCCACCGCCGAGCAGGTGCGCCGTCTGGTGGCGGACCAGTGTCCCCGCTGGGCCGACCTTCCCGTGACGCCCCTGCCCGACGAAGTGGAGGGCACCGACCACGTCCTCTTCCGGATCGGCGACGAACTCGTCGCCCGGATGCCCAAGATCGCCTGGGCGGTCGGCCAGGCCGAGTCCGACGCGCGGTGGCTGCCCGCGCTCGCCCCCCACCTGCCCGCGCGGGTACCCGTCCCGGTGCACGTCGGCGAGCCGGGCGCCGGGTTCCCGTGGCCGTGGACCGTGGTGCCGTGGTTCGCGGGACGCACGCCGCCCCGGCTCGGCTGCGACGACGTGCGCCTGGCCCGCGACCTGGCGGACTTCGTGCGCGCCCTGCACCGGGTGGACCCGGCCGGGGGCCCGGCCAAGGCGCCCGGTGCCCGGGGGGCCGCCCTGCGCCACGTCGACGACGCCGTGCGGCGGGTGCTGCCCCGGCTCGCCGCGCACGACGACGGCTTCGACGTGCGCGCGGCCGAGGCGGCGTGGGAGATCTGCCTGGCCGCTCCCGAGTGGGACCGCGAGCCGGTGTGGATCCACGGTGACCTGCAACCGGGCAACCTGGTCACCGACGGCGGACGGCTGGTCGCGGCCATCGACTTCGGCGCGCTCGGCGTCGGCGATCCGGCCCCGGACGTGGCCCCGGCGCTGTGGACGTTCACCGGCGCGGCCCGGGAAACCTACCGGGAGGCGATCGGGTACGACGACGCCACCTGGCGGCGTGCCTGCGGCTGGGCGCTCGCGCCCTCGCTGACCGGCATCGACTACTACCGGCACACCTTCCCCCGCATGGCCGAACACGGCCGCCACATGGCCCGCGCGGTCATCACCACCCTGACCTGACCCCACCCCGCCCCCACCCCACCCCCGCCCCGGCTCGGTGATCAAGAGGTTTGCGTCATCGGTGAGATCAACTCTGACGCTTTTCTCTTGATCACCGACCCGAACCGGGGTGGGGGCGGGTGGGGTGGGGGTCAGGCGGTGGCGGGGCCGAACCAGGTGGGTAGGTGGTCGTGCAGGTCCTGCTGGTCGTCGCCGACCCACGCCACGTGGCCGTCGGGCCGCAGCAGCACGGCGGGCACGTCCAGTTCCTCGCTGCCGTCGGCGACGTGGTCGACCCGGTCGGCCCAGCCCGCCACCGAGAGCTCGCCGGTCCGGTCGAGCAGCAGCCCCCGGCCGCCGCGCGTCAGCTCGTAGAGGCGTCCGCGCCCCAGCCGGACGTCGCGCAGCCGCCGGCCGAGCAGTTCGTGGCCCGGGCCGAAGTCGTACCGGATGCTGATGGCGATGATCTTCTCGGTCAGGTGCCGGCTCACGTCCTCGAAGTCCATCAGCTCCGAAAGCAGCCGGCGCACGGCCTGGGCCCCCGGCTCGGTGGACATCAGCTCCATCTGCGCGCGGGTGTTGTCCAGCACGTCGGCGGCGACGGGACGCCGTTCGGTCTCGTAACTGTCCAGCAGCCCAGGCGGCGCCCAGCCGTCGACCTGGGCGGCGAGCTTCCAGCCGAGGTTGAACGCGTCCTGGATGCCGAGGTTGAGCCCCTGCCCGCCGGTCGGCGGGTGGACGTGCGCCGCGTCGCCGGCCAGCAGCACCCGGCCGACCCGGTAGCGCTCGGCCAGCCGCGTGGAGTCGCCGAAGCGGGACAGCCAGCGCGGCGAGTGCGCGCCGAAGTCGGTGCCGCCGTACGCCCGCAGTTGTCGCTTGACCTCGTCGAGGGTCGGCGGGATCCGGCGGTCCTCGGCCACCCCCTCGGCGGGCACGACGACGCGGTACACGCCGTCGCCCAGGGGCATCGCGCCGAAGCGCAACTGGGTCTTACGGACCTCGGCGCTCACGGCGGCGAGGGTCTCGGGTGACGCGGTCAACCGCATCTCGCCCAGCAGCGTGTCGACCCTGCTGGACTCGCCGGGGAAGCCGATGCCGAGCAGCTTGCGCACGGTGCTGCGGCCGCCGTCGCAGCCGACGAGGTAGCGGGAGCGCAGCCGGGTGCCGTCGGTCAGTTCGGCGGTGACGCCGTGGTCGTCCTGGCTGAGCCCGACCAGTTCGCCGCCGCGTCGGATCTCGACGCCGAGTTCGACGGCGTGCTCGGCCAGCAGCCGGTCGGTGGTGGTCTGCGGGATGCCGAGCACGTACGCGTGCGCGCTGTCCAGCCCGGTCGGCGGCGGCTTGGGGATGGCGGCGAAGAAGCCGCCGAGCGGGTACTGCTGGCCGAGCGCGAGGAAGCGCTCCAGCAGGCCGCGCTGGTCCATGATCTCGATGCTGCGCGCGTGCAGCCCGAGCGCGCGCACGACCGGGGTCGGCTCCGCCTCCTTCTCCAGCAGCAGCGTGTGTACGCCGTGCAGCCGCAGCTCGCCGGCCAGCATCAGGCCGGTCGGTCCGCCCCCGACCACGATCACGTCGAACATGAATGTCCCCCATACCTAGACGAGCCCGTCCAAGCTGCGCTGATCACCGATATGCGCCGCTACGGGGCCCGGCGGACGATTCTGCGGCATCGCCCGGGTCTTGCCGCAAGGCCCGGGGTGCGGTATATGTTGAGAGTGGCAGGGAGTCGTCGACTCCTTGCCTTTCGTCTTTTCCGGCCCTGTTGCCGGCTTCTGTCCCAGGTGCTGCGGCAGCGGCGATCGCCGGGCTGCGGCGCGACGTCCCCGTGCTCCGACGGCGACCTTCGCCGGGCTGCGGCGCGACGTCGCCGGACCTGCGGCGGCGACGTTCGCCGGGCCTGTGGGCGTGGTGACCACCGGACCTGCGGTGCGGCCCGCGTAGCCGGCCCGTGTTGACCGCAGACGTCATACGTATTACTTTAACGTTAATCGATGGATGGGCGGCGTCTCCGGCCGCGTACCCGACGCCTGCCCGCCGGAGGGCCGATCCACCACGCACCCGATCCCAGAAGGAGTCGCCCATGTGGAGACATCGACTCGTCGTCGGTGCCGTCGCGGGCGCGGCGGCGCTCGTCCTCGCGGCGGGCGGCGCGGCGATCGCCGCCGGAGTCGGCCCGGTCGCGTACGCCAATGACGTCGGCACCCTCGCGACAACCGCCGGATGTGGCCAGGCGCCCACGCTGACCAGCGGTACCCGCACGATCTCCAGCGGCGGCCAGAACCGCTCGTTCATCCTGCGGATCCCTGACAACTACGACCGCAACCACCCCTACCGGCTGATCTTCGCGTTCCACTGGAACGGCGGCACCGCCAACGACGTCGACTCGGGCGGCACCAGCGGATACCCGTGGTCCTACTACGGGATCCGGGCGCTGTCGAACAACTCGGCGATCTTCGTCGCGCCCCAGGGCATCGGTAACGGCTGGGCCAACAGCGGCGGCCGGGACCTGACGTTCGTCGACGACATGATGCGGCAGATCGAGGCGGGTCTCTGCGTCGACACCACGCAGCGCTTCGCCATGGGCTTCAGCTACGGCGGCGGCATGACCTATGCCATCGCCTGCGCGCGGGCGACGCTCTTCCGCGCGGTCGCCGTCTACGCCGGCGCGGAGCTCAGCGGATGCAGCGGCGGCACCCAGCCCATCGCGTACATCGGCATCCACGGGCTCCGGGACGGCACCATCCCCATCTCCACCGGCCGGTCGCTGCGCGACAGGTTCGTCAGGAACAACGGCTGCACGGCGCAGAACCCGCCCGAGCCGGCGCAGGGCAGCCTCACGCACACCCTCACCTACTACTCGGGATGCCGCGCCGGCTACCCGGTGGCGTGGGCCCCGTTCGACGGCCCGCACGCCCCCAACGCCGTCGACGGCTCCGCCGACCCGTACGCGCCGGGCGAGAAGTCCTGGACCCGGCCGGTGGTGTGGAGCTTCTTCACCCAGTTCGACGGCACCACCCCGCCGACGTCCTCGCCGACCCCGACCCCGACCAGCAGCCCCGCGCAGGGCAAGCAGGTCGTCGGCGGCCAGTCCGGGCGCTGCGTCGACGTGCCGAACGGCAGCACCACCAACGGCACCCAGACCCAGCTGTGGGACTGCACCGGCGCCGCCGCCCAGAGCTGGACCTACACCGCGGGCAGGCAACTCCAGGTGTACGGCACCAAGTGCCTCGACGCCAGCGGCGCCGGCACCAGCAACGGCACCCAGGTGATCATCTGGGACTGCCACGGCGGCACCAACCAGCAGTGGAACGTCAACGCCAACGGCACCCTCACCAACGCCCAGTCCGGGCTCTGCCTGGACGCCAACGCCGCGGGCACCGCCAACGGCACCAGGCTCATCCTCTGGTCGTGCAACGGGCAGCAGAACCAGCAGTGGAGCCTGCGCTGACCCGCGACCGATCCTGACCGGTGGCCCTCGGGCGACCAGCGATGCCGGCCCGGCGTCTCGATCCGCCGGGCCGGCATCGTCCGTTGTGGCCGCTCAGCCACTCAGCCAGCCGATCGGCCGGTTGATCGGGTGGTCGGTCAGCGGTCTCAGCCGCGCAGGCGCAGGCCGCGCGGGGTGGCCCGGAAACCGGCGGCGGTCAGCGCGTCGCGCAGCGGGGACGCCGACACGGCCTCCCCGTCGGCCCGCTCCACCGAGATCGCGCCGAGCGCGCCCGTACGCACCGCGTCGGCGAGCGCCCTGCCGGCCGCCGCGAGGGCGTCGGGGGCGTCGGCGAAGGAGAGGATCGTCCGGCCGCCCCGCTCGACGTAGAGCACCAGGTCGCCGCCGACCAGCACGACCAGCGCGCCCGCCTTGCGGCCCGCCCGATGCCCGCTCGCCGGGGCGGCCCCGTCGCCGGAGTCGATCGCCCGCTCGGGCCAGGGCAGCGCCGCACCGTACGGGTTGGCCGGGTCGGTGGCGGCGAGGACGAGCGCCCCGCCCCGGCCCCCGCCACGCCCCCCGGCCTCCTGACCCCCGCCGCCGCGGCTCGCGGTCGGGTCGGCGAGGGCGCGGATCCGGTCGACCGCCCCGGGCACCGCGAACTGGGCCGCGCCCAGCCCCTCCACGAAGTAGCCCCGCCGGGCCGCCCCGCGCTCCTCCAGCGCCGACAGCACCGGGTAGACGGCCGCGAAGCCACCCGTCACCTGCTCGGCGACGACCGCCCCCCGGGTGACGACGCCGTGCCGCTCCAGCAGCACGTCGGCGAGCGCGGCGGCCCGCCGGGTCGGGTCGAGGTCGCGCTCCGGCAGCCGGGACCAGCGGCCCGCCACGGTGGGCGGGCCGCTGCGGCTGGGCAGCGCCACCCGGCCGGGCCGGCGCAACCGGGTGCGCGGCGCGGCCGGCCGGGACCGGTGCGCCCCGCCGCCGCCGAGCGCCGCCCGCAGCGGGGCGAGGGTGTCGTTGGTGAGGTGCCCCGCCCACACCAGGTCCCAGATCGCGGCGGTCAGCGCCGCGTCGTCGGTGCAGCCCACCCGGTCGGACAGCGACCGGAAGAACAGCGCCTGCCCGTCGCCGAGCGCGTCGAGCACGGCGTCGTGCAGCGGGGTACGCGCCAGCGCGTCGTCCGGCGGCGGGAGCAGCAGCGGCGCGGCGTCGGCGTACGCGAGGGTGACCCAGCCGTCGCCGCCGGAGATCGCCCCGGACCCGGCCCACAGCACCTCGCCACCGGCGCACAGCTCGTCGAGCTGGGCGGGGGAGTAGTCGGCGACCCGGCCGGGCAGCACGAGGCGTTCCAGGGCGGACGCCGGCACGGCCGCGCCCTGCAACTGCTCGACGGCGGCGGCGACGGCGTCCACCCCCCGTGCCGACGAGCCGACCTGCTGCCAGTGGGGCAGGAACGCGGCCAGTGCCCTCGGCGGCACCGGCTCGATCTCCCGGCGCAGCGCCGCGAGGGAGCGGCGGCGCAGCAGCCGCAGCACCTCGGCGTCGCACCACTGGGTGCCCACGGTGTCGGGAGCGAACTCGCCGGAGACGACCCGCCCGGCGGCGGCGAGGCGGCGCAGCTCCTGCTCGACGACGGCCACGCCGAGCCCGAACCGGGCGGCGCAGGTGGCGGCGGCGAACGGGCCGTGGGTGCGGGCGTACCGGGCGACCAGGTCGCCGAGCGGGTCGGCCGCCGGGGCGAGGTGTGCCTCGGCCACCCCGACCGGCAGGGCCACGCCGAGGGCGTCGCGCAGCCGGGCGGCGTCCTCGACGACGACCCAGCGCTCCTCGCCGGCGACGCGCACGCGCAGCACCCGGCGGGCCGCGGCCAGGGCGGTGAGCCAGTCGACGGGCACGCCCCGCTCGGCCAGCTCCGCCTCCGACAGGTCGCCGACGGTGCGCAGCAGCTCGACGGCGTCCTCCGCGTCGCGGGGCCGGCGCTGTTCGGTCAGCCAGCGCAGCTGCCGGTCGGTCTCGGCGAGCACCGCCGGGTCGAGCAGCTCCCGCAGGTCGACCCGGCCGAGCAGCTCGCCGAGCAGCGCCGAGTCCAGCGCCAGGGCGGCGGCCCGCCGCTCGGCGAGGGGCGCGTCGCCCTCGTAGAGGAACGCCCCGACGTAGCCGAACAGCAGCGAGCGGGCGAACGGCGACGGCCGCTCGGTCTCGACCTCGACCAGGCGCACCTTGCGGGTGGCCAGGTCGCGCATCAGCCCGGCGAGGGCCGGCTGGTCGAAGACGTCCTGGAGGCACTCCCGGGCAGCCTCCAGGGTGACCGGGAAGTCGGCGTACTCGCGGGCGACGTCGAGCAGCTGGGCGGCCCGCTGGCGCTGCTGCCACAGCGGCTGACGGCGGCGCGGGTCGCGGCGGGGCAGCAGCAGCGACCGGGCCGCGCACTCCCGGAACCGGGACGCGAACAGCGCCGACGTGCCCACCGACTCCTCGACGAGCTGGGCGATCTCGTCGGGCTCGAAGAGCACCACGTCGGCGCCGGGCGGGGAGTCGGCGGTGTCGGGCAGCCGCACCACGATCCCGTCGTCGGACGGCATGACCTGGGCGTCCACGCCGTACCGCTCGGCGAGCCGGCGGCCGATGGCCAGCGCCCACGGGCCGTTGACGCGGGCGCCGAGCACGCT
Source organism: Micromonospora sp. NBRC 110038 (assembly GCF_020884815.1). Classification (NCBI taxonomy): domain Bacteria; kingdom Bacillati; phylum Actinomycetota; class Actinomycetes; order Micromonosporales; family Micromonosporaceae; genus Micromonospora; species Micromonospora sp. NBRC 110038. The sequence continues at coordinate 929,050 of NZ_BBOL01000001.1, forward strand.
GTGCACGGCGAGCCGCCAGTCGCCCAGCTCGTCGCGGAACCGCTCGACCAGCACCGTGCGGTCGTCGGGCAGGGACCGCGTCGCGGCCTGCTGCTCCCGCAGGTAGGCCAGCAGGTTGCCGGCGGCCCAGTCGTCGAGCCCGCCGGCGCGCAGCGCGGCCACCGCCGCCTCGTCGCCCTGGCGCAGCAGGGTCCGCACCCGGGCGCCGATGGCCCGGCCCAGCTCCACCGGGCGGCCGAGCTGGTCGCCCTTCCAGAACGGCATCCGGGCGGCCTGGCCCGGGGCGGGGGAGACCAGCACCCGGTCGGGGGTGATGTCCTCGATCCGCCAGGACGACGAGCCGAGCAGGAACACGTCGCCGACCCGCGACTCGTAGACCATCTCCTCGTCCAGCTCGCCGACCCGGGCGGCCCGCTCCGCCCCGGCGAGGAAGACGCCGAACAGGCCCCGGTCGGGGATGGTGCCGCCGCTGGTGACGGCGAGCCGCTGCGCGCCGGGCCGGCCGGTGAGCACGTCGGCGGCGCGGTCCCAGACCAGCCGGGGCCGCAGCTCCGCGAACGCGGTCGACGGGTAACGCCCGGAGAGCATGTCCAGCACGGCGTGCAGCGCGGAGTCGGGCAGCTCGGCGAACGGCGCGGCCCGGCGGACGACGACGGCCAGGTCGCCGACCCGCCACGGTTCGAGGGCCACCATCGCGACGATCTGCTGGGCCAGCACGTCAAGAGGGTTGCGCGGGTGGTGCAGCTCCTCGATCGCTCCGGCGGCCATCCGCTCGGCGACGACGGTGCAGGAGAGCAGGTCGCCCCGGTGCTTGGGGAAGACCACGCCCCGGGAGACCGCGCCGACCTGGTGCCCGGCCCGGCCGACGCGTTGCAGGCCGGCGGCGACGCTGGGCGGGGCGGCGATCTGCACCACCAGGTCGACGGTGCCCATGTCGATGCCCAGCTCCAGGCTGGACGTGGCCACCACGGCGGGGAGCTGGCCGGACTTGAGGGCCTCCTCGATGTGCTTGCGCTCCTCCCGCGAGACGCTGCCGTGGTGGGCGCGGGCGACCACCGGGGTGGCCCCGGCCGCCGCGCCCGCCTGGGCCATCACCTCGGCCGGCGGCCGGGCGGGCGGGCCGCCCGGGGACCCGGGGCCCGGCCCTGCGGCGGTCGGCCACGGGCCGGCCTGCCCCGGGCCGGCCGACCCGGCGTCGGCCTGCACCGTGCCGGCCAGCTCCTCGGCGGCCAGCTCGTTGAGCCGGGCGCAGAGCCGCTCGGCGCTGCGCCGCGAGTTGGTGAAGACGATGGTCGACCGGTGCGCCCGGACCAGCGCGTAGACCCGTTCCTCGACGGCGGGCCAGATGGACGCCCGGCGCGGGCCGGGGCCGCCCAGGTCGTCGGGCGGCGGCTCCTGCTCGTCGAGGCGGGTCATGTCCTCCACCGGCACCTCGACGCTGACCTCGATGGTCTTGGCGCTGGGCGGCTGCACCACGTCGACCGGGCGGGCCCCGCCGAGGAACCGGGCGCACGCGTCGATCGGCCGGACCGTGGCGGACAGGCCGATGCGCTGGGCGGGGGCGGGCAGCAACTCGTCGAGGCGTTCCAGGGAGAGCGCCAGGTGCGCGCCGCGCTTCGTCCCGGCGACCGCGTGCACCTCGTCGACGATGACCGTCTCGACCCCGCGAAGCGAATCCCGCGCCGCGGAGGTGAGCAGCAGGAACAGCGACTCGGGGGTGGTGATGAGGACGTCCGGCGGGGTGCGGGCGAAGGCCCGCCGCTCGTCGGCGGGGGTGTCGCCGGTGCGCATCCCGACGGTGATCTCCGGCGGGGCGACGCCGAGCCGGGTGGCGGCCTGCCGGATGCCGGCCAGGGGCGCCCGCAGGTTGCGCTCCACGTCGACGGCGAGTGCCTTGAGCGGGCTGACGTAGAGCACCCGGCAGCGCTGGCGGGGCTCGGCCGGCGGCGGCGAGGCGGCCAGCCGGTCCAGTGACCAGAGGAACGCCGCGAGGGTCTTGCCGGAGCCGGTGGGCGCGACCACCAGGGCGTTGCGGCGGGCCGCCACCGACCGCCAGGCCCCGATCTGGGCGGGGGTGGGCGTGGCGAAGGCCGCCGAGAACCACTCCCGGGTCGCCGGGCCGAATCCCGCCAGCACCCGGGCCGCCTCCGCCGCGCCGAAACCGGCCGTCACCTCCGCCACGCCCTCCATCCTGCCCCGGGGGTGGGACATCCGCCTGGGCCGGACCGGTGCCGGCGGTCGACGCGCGCGAAGTGCCGCAAGGCCGGTTTGTGGATGGAATGGGGCATTATTCCGTTAAGTCTTACTTAACTGCTTGCTTCTGCGTCGACACCTAAAGTAACTTCGCGGAAGTGAGACGTGGAGGAGTGCGCATGGTCGTCGAGGAGCGGGTTGCCGGTGCGGGCACCGACGTGCTCATCCGGAAGGTCGACAGCCATCTTGCCGCACTCCGCGCCGGCCTGCACGGCCCCGAGTTGGAGCTCGCCGAGCGGCTCGCGGCCTGCCTGCGCGAGCTGGTCCGGCAGACCGCCCAGTCCAGCGCGGCCGACCGGGGGCAGGTCCGCGCCGCCGTCCACTTCTTCGTCCTGCGCCGGGAGAGCCGGGGGCGGCTGCTCTCCGTGCGTTCGCTCGCCGCCGCCCAGCGCGTGGTCAACAAGGTCGTCGTCCAGCTCGACCGCCCCGACCTGCTCGTCGAGACCCGCCGCGACCTGCTGGTCTGACGCCGTCACTCCCGCCAGCCGGCCAGCTCCACCCCCTTGGCCAGCTCGACCCGGAAGCCCATGGTGATCTCGCCGCTGTCGCCCGGTTCGAGCCGCAGCCGCCAGGTCAGCTCGCCCAGCTCGGTGCGCTCGGCCGGCGCCGGTGCGATCGTGGCCTCCCGCACGACCACCGCCTCGTCGCGGGACACCGGCAACTGGTCGCGCACCTCCACGGTCGCCGGCCGGGGCGTGTGGTTGGCAACGGTGATCCGATACTCCACGTCCCGGCGTCGGGTCGAGCCGAGCGTGGCCCGGGTGTCGGCGCGCCGGCCCAGCTTCCGCTCCACCCGCACCCGGTCGTCCACGCCAAGCGCCAGCTCCGTCTCCTCGCCGGGCGCCCACGTCGGCAGCCGGGTGGCCGCGACGAAGTCCGCGCCGTGGAAGACCGCCGCCGGGCCGGGCAGCAGCGTGTGCGCCGAGGTGTTGCGCACCGTCGCCCGCAGGTGCGCCTCGGCCGCGCGCACCGGCACGGTCACGTGGTCCAGCCGCGCCGGCAGCTCCAGCACGGCGATCGTCGCCCGGTACGCGCTGCCGTCCGCCGGCACCGCCACCGGCCGCGACGGCCGGTAGGTGGCCGCGCTGACCCCCTGCTCGACCGTTGCCACGCTCTCGTGCACCTTGGGGCGCGGCGCGCCCGCGCGGGCCGCCCCGCCCGCCGCGGCGACCTCGAACGCGGGCCCGCCGGGCGGGGCGGGCGCCGGCACCGCACCGAAGCTCGCCGCCGGCATGGCCGGCCGCGGCAGCGGCCGGACCCGGTCGAGATACCACGGCGACAGCTCGGGTACGCCGGCCGCCGCCGGCCGGGCCGTCGAGAGCTGGAGTACGCACTCCGGCCAGTCCTCGCCGGTGTCCTGACTGACCAGGCCGAACCAGGTGACGGTCACCGTGTCGTCGACCAGCCGCAGGTCGTAGGAGGGCTGCCAGCGGGCCCCGTCGACCAGGTAGGTCAGCTCCAGGTCCAGCTCGGCGTCGTCGACGTCCACCGCCACGGTCACCTCGGCGGCCAGCCGGTCCGGCTCCCGCTTGCCGTGCGCCGCCTCCAGTTGCCGCCGCACCGCCGCCAGGTCCTCGGTCAGCTCCGTCCGCCGCCGGGCCAGCTCCCGCCGCCGCCCGTGGGAGTCGGCGAGCTGCCCGGCCACCGAGTCGGCGAAGGCCGCCACGTCGGCCGGCTCGGCGTCGCCGGCGGCGAGCGCGCGGGCGTACGTGCCGCCGGCCCGCTCGGCCAGCCCGGAGAGGAACTGCCCCCGCTGCTCCTCGACCGCGTACGCGTCGTCGACCCCGGCCAGCTCGTCGGTCAGCTCCCGGCTGCGCTCCTCCAGCTCGCGGACCTGCCCGTCGGCGCTGCGCGCCTGCCGCCACGTGGTCACGTCCACGCCGAGCACGGTCGCCGCGCCCCGGCCGCCGACCCGCAGCGAGTCCCGGTGCAGTCCCAGCGGCAACGGGGCGATCCGTACCCGGTGCTCGCCGGCGGTCAACCGGGCGCTGCCCCGGCGGGTGACCCGGGCCCGGTCCGGATAGACGGTGACGCCGACGACGGGTGCTTCGATCTCCACTGCGTTCACGGCGGCGAGGATAGCCGGGCGATGCTCGTGGCCCCGGTGGGCCGGCACGGGGTCTCCGCCCACACCCGCCCCGAGAAAATTCCGGCAAAACCGCCCATCGGGCCGGAAACTGGCGTCTGATCGCTGATAGGCGTCTCCCTCGGGCGCGCTGCTGCCACCTCGACCGGGAGCGCGGGTGCTCGTACTGCTGATCCTCCACCTGGTGGCGGCGCTCGTCGCGCCGCTGCTGGTCCGGTGGTGGGGCCCGCGCGCCTGCTACCCCCTCGCGCTCGCGCCGGCCGCCGCGTTCGGCTGGGCCGTGGCCCGCGCGCCGGCCGTGCGCGACGGCGGGGCGGTCGTCGAGGCGTACCCCTGGGTGCCGCAACTGCGGCTGGACCTGGCGCTGCGGCTGACCACCCTGTCCTGGCTGATGACCCTGCTCGTCGGCGGCGTCGGCGCGCTCGTGCTGGTCTACTGCGCGCGCTACTTCGCCGCCGGGTCGGCCGGGCTGGCCCGGTTCGCGGCCGTGCTGGTCGCCTTCGCCGGCGCGATGCTCGGCCTGGTCCTCGCCGACGACCTGCTGCTGCTCTACGTCTTCTGGGAGCTGACCACGATCTTCTCCTACCTGCTGATCGGGCACAGCACCACGCGGCGGGCCAGCCGGTGGGCGGCGGCGCAGGCGCTCACCGTGACCACGTTCGGCGGGCTGGCGATGCTCGTCGGGTTCCTGATGCTCGGCCGGCACACCGGCGGGTACCGCTGGTCGGAACTCGCCGGGGCCGGGCTGCCGGCCGGCGGCTACCTGGTCACCGCCGTGCTGCTGGTGCTGACCGGGGCGCTGGCCAAGTCGGCGGTCCTGCCGTTCAGCGGCTGGCTGCCGCAGGCGATGGCCGCGCCGACGCCGGTCAGCGCGTACCTGCACGCGGCGGCGATGGTGAAGGCCGGCGTCTACCTGCTCGGCCTGCTCGCCCCCGTGCTGGCCACCGCCGGCCCGTGGCGGCCCGTGACGGTCACCGCCGGCCTGCTCACCATGCTGGTCGGCGGGTGGGCCGCGCTGCGCCAGTGCGACCTGAAGCTGCTGCTGGCGTACGGCACCGTCAGCCAGCTCGGCCTGCTCACCGTGGCGCTCGGCGCGGGCACCCCGTCCGCCGCCCTCGCGGGCACGGCGATGCTGTTCGCACACGCCCTGTTCAAGGCGGCCCTGTTCCTCGTCGTCGGCGCGATCGACCACAGCGCCGGCACCCGCGACCTGCGGGAACTGTCGGGGCTCGGGCGGCGGGCCCCGCTGCTGGCCGCCGTCGGGACGCTGGCCGCCGCCTCGATGGCCGGGCTGCCCCCGCTGGTCGGCTTCGTCGCCAAGGAGGCCGTCCTCGCCGCGTTCACCGACCAGCCGGTGGTCCTCGCCGGGCTCGTCGCCGGCACGGTGCTCACCGTCGCCTACACGGCCCGCTTCGTCTGGGGGGCGTTCGGCACGCGCCCGCACGCCGACCGGACCGAGCCGCAACCCGTACCCGCCGCCATGCTCGGGCCGCCCGCCCTGCTGGCCGTCGCCGGGCTGGCCGCCGGGGTGCTCGCCGGCCCGGCGGGCGCGCTGCTGCGCCCGTACGCCGAACTCTTCGGCCCGGTGCCCGAGCACCTCGCGCTCTGGCACGGGCCGACCCTGGCGCTCGGCCTGTCCGCCCTGGCCCTCGCCGGCGGCGCGGCCCTGTTCGCGCTGCGCGGCCCGCTCGCCCCCGTGCTGGCCCGGGTGCGCGCGCCGGTGGGCGGCGCCCAGGGGTACGAGTGGCTGACCCACCGCTTCGACCGCCTCGCCATCGAGGTCACCAGCGCCACCCAGCGCGGCTCCCTGCCGCTGTACCTCGGCACGATCCTGCTGGTCCTCGTCGTCGTGCCCGGCGGGGCGATGCTCGCCGCCGGCCCGTGGCGGCAGGGGGTCCCGCTGTGGGACACCCCGCTGCAACCGGTCGTCGGCGTGGTTTCGGCGGTGGCCGCGCTGCTCGCCGTCGGCGCCCGTCGCCGGCTCACCGCCATGCTGCTGGTCGGGGTCACCGGCTACGGCACCGCGATGATGTTCGTCCTGCACGGCGCGCCCGACCTGGCGCTCACCCAGTTCCTGGTGGAGACGGCGACCATCGCGGTCTTCGTGCTGGTGCTGCGCCGGCTGCCCGAACGGTTCTCCGCCCGCCCGCTGCGCCGCAGCCGGTGGGCGCGGCGCGCCGTCGGGGCCGCCGTCGGGGTCGTCCTCGCCGGGCTCTGCCTGGTCGCGGTCGGCGCCCGCACCGCGCCGCCGGTCTCGCTGGCGTTCCCCGGCCTCGCCGTCAGCGAGGGGCACGGCCGCAACGTGGTCAACGTGACCCTGGTCGACATCCGGGCCTGGGACACCATGGGCGAGATCTCGGTGCTCGTGGTGACCGCGACCGGGGTGGCCAGCCTCATCTTCCAGCGCTCCCGCACCGGCCCCCGCCCGCGCCGCCCCCGCCGCCCCGAGCGATCCGCCCAGCGGGGACCGCAGCGGCCGGTGTGGCTGCGCGGCGGCCCCACCCTCGCCGAGCGCCGCCGGTCCATCGTCTTCGAGGTGGTCACCCGGCTGCTCTTCCACACCATCGTGCTGTTCTCCCTGTTCCTGCTCTTCTCCGGCCACAACGCCCCCGGCGGCGGCTTCTCCGGCGGCCTGGTCGCCGGCCTCGCCCTGGCCGTGCGCTACCTCGCCGGCGGCCGGTACGAGCTGGCCGAGGCGGCCCCCGTCGGCGCCGGCACGGTCCTCGGGGCCGGCCTGGCGGTGTCCGTCGGCACCGGCGCGTTCGCCCTCCTCGCCGGCGGATCCGTGCTCCAGAGCGCGAAGCTCGACCTGTGGCTGCCCGGCGTCGGCGACTTCTACGTCGTCACGTCGCTCTTCTTCGACATCGGGGTGTACCTGATCGTGGTCGGCCTGGTGCTGGACATCCTGCGCAGCCTCGGCGCCGAGGTCGACCGGCACATCGAGGCGGCCGGCAAGACCGAACGCGGGCTGATCGTCGACCCGCAGGGGCGGCGACCGTGAACGGCAGCGGAGCGACGCTGGTGCTGGTCGTCGTCGTCGGGGTGCTCGCCGGCACCGGCGTCACGCTGCTGCTGGAGCGCAGCCTGACGAGGATCCTGCTCGGCGTCGTCCTGCTCGGCAACGGGGTCAACCTGCTGATCCTGCTCGGCGGCCGGTCCGGGGACGCGCCCGTCGTCGGCACCGCACCGGTCGACCGGATGAGCGACGCGCTGCCGCAGGCGATGGTCCTCACCGCCATCGTGATCACCTTCGGGCTCACCGCGTTCCTGCTGGCCGTCGCGTACCGCAGCTGGTATCTCACCGGCAACGACGAGGTGCAGGACGACCTGGAGGACCGCCAGGTCGCCGAGATGGCCGCCCGCAACGAGCTGCCCGCGCGCGACCTCGGCGGCGAGGGCCCCGACGGCGACCCGGAACAGGTCGACCCGGAGCCGCACCTGCGCCGGCAGCACCGGGGGGAGACGCCGTGACGGGGTACGGGCCGCTCGTGCCGCTGCCGGTGGTGGTGCCGCTGCTGGGCGCCGCCCTCACCCTGCTGCTGGCCAACCGGCCCCGGCTCCAGCGCGCCGTCAGCGTGGCGGTGCTGGCCGCCACCCTGGTGGTCGCGGTGGTGCTGCTCGTCGAGGCGTACCGGCACGGGCCGGTCGTGGTGAGCATCGGCGGCTGGCCCCCGCCGGTGGGGATCGTGCTGGTCGCCGACCAGCTCGCCGCGCTGATGCTGGTGGTCTCCTCCGCCGTGACGCTGTGCGTGCTGCTCTACTCGATCGGGCAGGGCCGGGGGGACATCGGCGAGTCCGCCCCCGTCACCATCTACCACCCCACCTACCTGGTGCTCACCGCCGGCGTCACCAACGCCTTCCTCGCCGGTGACCTGTTCAACCTCTTCGTCGGCTTCGAGATCCTGCTGGCGGCGAGCTTCGTGCTGATCACGCTCGGCGGCACCGAGGGCCGGATCCGGACCGGGTCGACGTACGTGGTGGTCAGCATCCTGTCCTCGATGATCTTCCTGGCCGGGGTGGGCCTCGTCTACGCCGCCACCGGCACCCTCAACATGGCCCAGCTCGCCGGGCGGCTCGACGCGCTGCCCGACGACGTACGGCTCGCCCTGCAGCTCACCCTGCTGCTCGCGTTCGGGATCAAGGCGGCCGTGTTCCCGCTGTCGGCCTGGCTGCCGGACAGCTATCCGACCGCGCCCGCCCCCGTCACCGCGGTCTTCGCGGGCCTGCTCACCAAGGTCGGCGTGTACGCGGTCATCCGCACCGAGACCCTCCTGTTCCCCGGCGGCGACGTCGCCGGGCTGCTGATGGTGGTGGCCGCGCTGACCATGGTGGTCGGCATCCTCGGCGCGGTCGCCCAGTCGGACATGAAGCGGCTCTTCTCGTTCACCCTGGTCAGCCACATCGGTTACATGATCTTCGGGGTGGCGCTGAGCAGCGTCGCCGGCCTGTCCGGGGCGATCTTCTACGTGGTCCACCACATCACCATCCAGACCACCCTGTTCCTGGTCGCCGGGCTGGTCGAGGCGCGCGCCGGCAGCACCGACCTGCGCCGGCTCGGCGGCCTGGCCCGGGTGGCCCCGCTGCTCGGGGTCCTGTTCTTCGTGCCGGCGATGAACCTCGCCGGGATCCCGCCGCTGTCCGGGTTCCTCGGCAAGCTGGGCCTGCTCCAGGCGGGGGTCGGCGCCGGCGGCGTGCTGCCCTGGGTGCTGGTGGCCGCCGGCACCGCCACCAGCCTGCTCACCCTCTACGTCGCGTCCCGGGTGTGGAACATCGCGTTCTGGCGGGCACCCCAGCTGGTCGCCACCGACCCGCCGACCCGACTGCCCACCCTGATGGTCGGTGCCACCACGGCGCTGGTCGCGCTGGGCCTAGTGCTCACCGTGGCCGCCGGCCCGCTGTTCGGGGTGACCACCGACGCGGCGACCGACCTGCGCGCCCGCACCCCGTACGTGCGCGCAGTCCTCCCCGGCGGCGCGCCGTGACCGGGCGGGCCGGCCGTCCCGGCGGTCCCGGTCGGGGTGCGTGGTGACCGGGCGGGCCGCCGGGGACCGGCGTCGGGGGCCGGTCGTCGACCCCGACGCCCCGGTGACCCGGGTGCGCGCCCGGCTCGGCCGCTGGCGGGACCGGCTGCTGACACTGGCGTGGATGGTGCTGATCTGGTGCCTGCTCTGGGGGCGGTTCTCCTGGGGCAACCTGCTCGGCGGGCTGCTCGTCGGCGGGGCGGTGCTGTCCTTCTTCCCCTTGCCGCCGGTCACCTTCGGCGGCCGGCTGCGCCTGCGGGCGCTGCTGGAACTGGCCGGCCGGTTCGTCACCGAGCTGGTCAGCGCGAGCATCCACGTGGCGCGGATCGCGGTGCAGCCGGGCTACCGGCCCCGCGGCGCGATCATCGGGGTACGGCTGCGCGTGCGCACCGACCTGAACCTGGCGCTCACGGCGGAGGCGATCTCGCTGGTCCCCGGCACCCTGATCGTCGAGGTGGACCGGGAACGGGGCGTGCTCTACGTGCACGTGCTCGACGTACGCGGACCGGAGGACCTGACCGGCAGCCGCGACCGGATCCTCGCCACCGAGGCCCGGATCGTCCGCGCGATCGGCTCGGCCGCCGAACTCCGCCTCCTCGCCGCCCCCGTCGCTCCCGTTCCTCCCACCGAGAGGGGGGCCGACCGGTGAAGGTCGTCCTCGCCACCGTGCTCACCGTGCTCCTGTCGGTCACCGCGCTGCTGGCGCTGGCCCGGATGTACCGCGGCCCGTCCCTGCTGGACCGCGTGATCGCCGCCGACGTCCTGCTCAACACGATGGCCGGTGCGGTCGGGGCGGAGGCGGCGGTCAACCGGCACGCCACCACCCTGCCCGTGCTCGTGGTGCTCTCCCTGCTCGGCTTCGTCGGCGCGGTGGCCCTGGTCCGCTTCGCCGTCCGGGAGGAGTCGTGAACGTGGGTGTCGTCGCCGCCCCCGGCTGGCCGAGCGGGGGTGTCGTGGCCGACTGGCTGGGCGCCGGCTGCCTGGTCGCCGGAGGGCTGCTCAGCCTCGCCGCCGGGATCGGCGTGCTGCGCTTCCCGGACGTGCTCGACCGGATGCACGCGGCCACCAAGCCTCAGGTGCTCGGCGTGCTGCTGCTGCTCGCCGGGGTGGCGCTGCGGCTGCGTACCCCCGACGACGTCGGCATGATCGTGCTGGTGGCGGTCTTCCAGCTGGCCACCGCTCCGGTGGCGGCCCAGATGGTCGGCCGCGCGGCGTACCGCTCGGGCCGGGTCGACCGCTCCCTCCTCGACGCCGACGAACTCGCCGACGAGGGGCGGGGAAGGGCACCTTGACCGGGGCCCTTCCCCCGCACCTTCAGCGGGCGCTCAGCCGACGCCGATAAAATGGGCGGCATGATCGACTCTTCTGCCCAGGAGGGCAGCAGTAGCCAGCCGGGTCGTGCCCGGCATCTTCCCGTCCCGACGACCCCGGGAGCCCTGAGCGACCCGTGTTGATCGTCGTCGGGCTTGCCCTCATCACCGTTCTCACCGCCGCCACCGGCTACTTCGTGGCCCAGGAGTTCGGCTACGTCGCCGTCGACCGGGGCCGCCTCCGGCAGCTCGCCGACGACGGCGACCAGGCCGCCGCCCGGGCCCTGGAGGTCACCGGTCGGCTGTCGTTCATGCTCTCCGGAGCACAGCTCGGCATCACCGTGACCGCGCTGCTGGTCGGCTACGTCGCCGAGCCGTACCTGGGCGCGGGGCTGGCCGAGCTGCTCGGCGTGGCCGGGGTCTCCACGGCCGTCGCCCTGCCGCTGTCGGTCGCGCTGGCGCTGGTCATCGCGACCGTGGTGCAGATGGTCCTCGGGGAGCTGGCCCCGAAGAACCTGGCCATCGCCCGCGCCGAGTCGCTGGCCCGGGCGCTGAGCCGGTCCACCCTGATCTACCTGAAGATCGCCGGGCCGGTGATCACCCTGTTCGACAAGGCCGCCGTGCGGCTGCTGCGCCGGCTCGGCATCGAGCCGATCGAGGAGCTGCCCAGCGGGGCCACCCCGGAGGACCTGGAGCAGATCATCGCCGAGTCCCGCGAGGAGGGGCACCTCGACGCGGAGATGTCCGACCTGCTCGACCGGGGGCTCGACTTCCGGGAGCTGACCGCCGGGGAGGCCATGGTGCCCCGGGTCGACGTGCACACCGTCCGGGCGCACGAGCCGCTGAGCCGGGTGGTGGAGCTGCTCGACACCGGGCACTCCCGGTTCCCCGTACGCGGCGCCGAGGGCGTCGACGACCTGGCCGGCGTCGTCGGCATCGCCGACGTGCTGGCGGTGCCCCCGGCCGAGCGCGCGACGACCCCGGTCAGCGCGGTGGCCGTACCCCCGTTGCTGGTGCCCGAGACGTTGCCGCTGCCGACGGTGCTGGACCGGCTGCGGTCCGGGCACCGGCAGCTCGCCTGCGTGGTCGACGAGTATGGCGGCTTCGCCGGCGTGATCACGCTGGAGGACCTGGCCGAGGAGCTGGTGGGCCCGATCCGCGACGAGGACGACCCGCCGGAGCGGGCGCCGGCCCGGCAGGACGACGGGTCGTGGGTGGTGCCGGCGCGCTGGCGGATCGACGAGGTCGCCGACAGCACCGGCATCGAGCTGCCCGAGGCACCGGAGTACGACACCGTGTCCGGGCTGGTCATGCGGGAGCTGGGCCGGGTGCCCGAGGTGGGCGACCGGCTGGAGATCGTGCTCCCCGTCGACGGCGACGCCGAGACCGAGGCGCGCGCCCTGGTCGAGGTGCTGGCCGTGGACCGGCACGTCGCCGACTCGGTCCGGCTCCGGCTCGCGGGCGGCACCGCCGCCGCCACGGGCCGGGCGGCGGGCAGCCGTCGGGACGGGGAGGCGGCGGCATGAGCCCCGGCATCGCCCTCGTCGTCTCCGTCGTGCTGCTGGCGCTGAACGGGTTCTTCGTGGCCGCCGAGTTCGCGCTGGTGGCCAGCAAGCGGTACCGGCTGGAGCAGGCCGTCGCCACCGGCGGCGGCCGGGGGGCCCGCGCGGCGCTGGACGGCGTACGCGAGCTGTCCCTGATGCTGGCCGGCGCGCAGCTCGGCATCACGCTGTGCACCCTGGGCCTCGGCGCGCTGGCCGAGCCGGCGATCGAGCACCTGCTCAGCCCGCTGCTGCACGCCGTGGGGCTGCCGGCCGCGGCGAGCCACGTCGTGGCGCTGGTCTTCGCCCTGGGCCTGGTCACCTTCCTGCACCTGGTGGTCGGCGAGATGGCCCCGAAGTCGTGGGCGATCACCGACGCGGAGCGGTCGGCTACCCTGCTGGCGCTGCCGTTCCGGGCCTTCGCCCGGGTGGCGCGGCCGGTGCTGTCGGCGCTGAACGCGTTGGCCAACGCGATGCTGCGGCTGGTGCGGGTGCACCCGCAGGACCAGCTCGCCCAGGTGCACGGTCCCGACGAGCTGCGGATCCTGCTGGAGCAGTCCCGCGAGCACGGGCTGCTCGGCGCGGAGCAGCACCGGATGCTCACCAGCATGCTGGAGCTGCAGGGCACCACGGTCGCCCAGGTGATGGAGCCCTTCGACCGGATCGTCACGGTCGGCCGGGAGGACCCGGCCGAGCGGGTCGAGCAGGTCTCCCGCGACAGCGGCCGGTCCCGGCTGGCCGTGCTGGACGCCGGCGGCGAGGTGTGCGGCCTGGTGCACGTGCGGGAGGCCGTGCGGGCCACCACGACGGGCCGGGCGGCGACCGCCGGGGAGCTGATGACCGACGCGTTCACGCTGCCGGCGTCCGCGTCGGTGACGGAGGCCGTGACCGCGATGAAGGGCCGGCGGGCCCAGCTCGCCCTGGTCCGCAACGGCGGCGGCCCGACCCGCCCGATCGGGTTCGTGGCGCTGGAGGACCTGCTGGAGGAGGTCATCGGCGAGTTCGACGACGAGACCGACCCGGTGCCCCGGGGCCGCCGGATGCGCTGACGCTCTCTGCCGCCCGTTGACGCCTGCGGCCGGCCCGGCACCACCGGGCCGGCCCCGGCGTCCGCGCCGGGCGGGCAGGACTGTCCGGCCGCCGGCGGGGAAAGCCGTGCCACCACTGAGGGGGTACGGAGGAAGCGCCGTGCGGCTGACCGGGGTGTCGCCGGAGTCCGGCTGGACCGGGCTGTCGGTGCGGACCACGCTGCCCAACCCGAGCACCCGTCCCGGGCTGCGGCTGCCCGGCCGGGTCACCCTGCGCGCCGGGCCGGACGACGTGCCGGTGCGGCGGCTGCGGCTCGGCCTGGTCAGCCAGGTCGAGCCGGACGACCCGGGCGCGCCGCGGCGGCTCGTCCAGTTCCACCAGGTGACGATCGCGGGCGCGTTCGTGGTGCCGGCCGGGCGGCGGCGGGCGGTCGACTTCGCCGTGCCGCTGCCCTGGGAGACCCCGGTGACGATCTTCGGCGGGGTGCCGCTGATGAGCCTGCGGATGGGGCTGCGCACGGAGGCGTCCCTCGACGTGGACCTGGAGCAGGGCGCGCTGGTGCCGATCTTCGTGCATCCCCTGCCGACCCAGCAGCACGTCCTCGCCGCGCTGGACACGCTCGGCTTCAGCATGCGCCAGGCCGGCCTGGTCGACGGCCGGCTGCCCGGGGTGGAGCAGGCGCTCCCGCTGCACCAGCGGCTCGGCTGGTGGGTGGCCCCGCTGTACGCCGGCCCGATCACCGAGCTGGAGGTGATCTTCGTGGCGAACTCGGCGGGCCTGGAGGTGCTCCTGTGGGCCGACCGCCGGCTCTCCCTCGCCGGCGTCACCCACCAGAGCATCAGCCGGTTCCGGGTCTGGCACGCGGGCGCGGACCGGCTCGACTGGGTCGCGGTGGTCGACGGCTGGCTGCGCCACGCGATCAACCGGCACGCCGCCGCGGCGTCGCACGCCCACTGGTCGGCCCGGATCACCGAGTCGGCGCACGTCAGCCGCCGCCCGGACCAGCCGGTCCGCCCCGGCTACGGCCTCGGCGGCACCGCCGGTGGGGCGGGCATCGGCGGGGGCGGCGGAGGCGGCGACGGCACCTGACGCCCGCCCCCTACACCGAGGCGGTGGCGAGCTTGACGCTGAAGCCCAGGAAGACCGCCGCCACGCCGGTGGTCGCCCCGGCGGCCAGCCGCCGCCGCTGCCGGAACTGCGCCGCCAGGAATGTGCCCGCGAAGATCAGCGCGGTCAGGTAGAGCGCGCTGGTGACCTGGGCGATCAGCCCGAGCAGCAGGAACGACAGCGCCGGCCAGGCGTACCCGGGGTCGACGAACTGGATGAAGAACGACACGAAGAACAGGATCGCCTTCGGGTTGAGCAGGCTGATCACCAGTGCCCGCCGGAACGGGCTGCGCAGCTCCGCCGGCTCGGCGGCGTCGATCAGGCGCGGCGTGGCGGGGTCGTTGCGGTCCCGCCAGCGCCGCCACGCGCCGCGCAGCATGGTCAGCCCGACCCACCCGAGGTACGCCGCGCCCGCGTACTTCACCACCAGGAACAGCGGCGGGTACGCCTTGAGCAGCGACGCCACCCCGGCGGCGGAGAGCGTCATCAGCGCGGCGTCGCCGAGGAAGACCCCACCGGCGGCCCGGTAGCCGGCGCGTACCCCGCGCTTGGCGGCGGTGGAGAGCACGAAGAGCGAGTTGGGGCCGGGGAGCAGCACGATCGCCACGGTCCCCAGCACGTACGTCCAGATGTCGGTGATGCCCAGCACGCCCGACATCATCGCGCCGGCACCGGGCCGGGGCGAAGCCGTTCCCGCAGCCTGGCCTGTGCGTTCGGCCACTCCTCGTCGGTCAGCGAGTACTGCACGGTGTCCCGCCAGGTGCCGTCGGGGCGCAGCCGGTGCCGGCGCAGCACCCCCTCCCGGGTGGCGCCGAGCCGCTCGATGGCCCGCTGGGAGCGTTCGTTGCGGATGTCGGTGTGCCAGACCACCCGTACCGCGCCCAGCTCCTCGAAGGCGCGGGTGAGCAGCAGCAGCTTCGCCTCGGTGTTGACGCCGGTGCGCCACCAGGGCCGGCCCAGGTAGGTGTAGCCGATGGCGACCGCCCGGCGGTCGGGGTCGACCTCGTAGTACGACGTGCTGCCGACGACCGCCCCGGTGACGGCGCAGCGCTGCACCCACGGCACCCGCTCCCCGCGGTGGTGGGCGTCGAGGGCGGCCCGGATCGTCTCGGCCGTGCCGGCCGGGTCGGCGGGGCGGTGGCTGCCCAGGTGCTGCCACACCTGCGGGTCGGCGGTGGCGGCATGCAGGTCGTCGGCGTGCGCGAGGTCCAGCGGTTCGAGGACGACGTGCGCGCCCCGCAGCGTGGCCGGCTCCAGCCAGGGCGAGCGGTCCGGCCGCAGGTACGCCGGCAGCGGCGCGGTCACCCCCGTGTCGGGCTCGGGCCGCCCGGCGGTCAGCCGCAGCGGCAGCACCCCGGCCCAGTGCGGCAGGTCGTGGTCGCCGGGTTCGTCGCGTACGCCGCCGGTGCGGGCGCGGACGGACACCTCGCGCAGCGGCAGCGCCAGCACGGCGGTCTCGGCGAGTTCGCGGCGGCTGGGCGGGCGGCTGTCGGCGCTGCG
The DNA here is from genome assembly GCF_020884815.1 of Micromonospora sp. NBRC 110038. Classification (NCBI taxonomy): domain Bacteria; kingdom Bacillati; phylum Actinomycetota; class Actinomycetes; order Micromonosporales; family Micromonosporaceae; genus Micromonospora; species Micromonospora sp. NBRC 110038. The sequence continues at coordinate 944,897 of NZ_BBOL01000001.1, forward strand.
CCCGGCGGCGGCCTTCTCCACCAGGGCGGTCAGCACGGCCGACTTCTCCCCGGCGTCGGTGACCAGGTGCGCGGTGCCGTGCGCGACCACCGACCGGTAGTTGGCGCTGTGGTGGAACTGGGAGCGGCCGTAGATCAGCCCGTCGAGCAGGGTGACCGCCACGCAGACGGGCAGGCCGTCGCCCCGGGCGGCGAGCAGCGGCCGGCTGCCGGTGGAGCCGTGCAGGTAGAGCGTGTCGCCGACGCGGACGTGCAGGGTGGGCAGCACCCGGGGCTCGCCGTCGACCGTGAACGCGAGCGCGCAGTGGTACGCCTCGTCGAGCACGGCGTGCGCGGCGGCCCGGTCGTAGCTCATCCGGTCGCGGCTGCGGGTGGCGGTGGTCCGGGGGGTGGGTGGGTACATGCGAGGACCCGCTTTCGTACTAGTACAATCCTCGAATTGTGTCAGCACGCTATCAGGTCACCGGCCGGACGGCCGCCGAGATCTCCGCCAGCATCGAGTCGGGCGTCCGCGTCGGCGACCTGCCCGCCGGGGCCGCCCTGCCCCCGGTGCGGGCCCTCGCCGCCGAGCTGGGCGTCAGCCCGGCCACGGTGGCCCGCGCCTACCAGGACCTGCGCCAGCGCGGCCTGCTCGCCACCGCCGGCCGGCATGGCACCCGGGTCCGCCCCCGCCCGCCGGTCGCCACCCGCCGCGCGCTGCGCCCGAGCGCCGCGCCCGGCGTCCGCGACCTGTCCCTCGGCGAGCCCGACACCCGGCTGCTCCCGCCGCTCGGCCCGCACCTGGCCGCGCTCGCCGCCGACTTCGACACCCCCATCGGGTACGCGTCGGCCGGCGTCCTGCCCGAGCTGGCCGACGCGGCCCGGGAGCGGCTCGCCGCCGACGGGGTGCCCGCCGCCGACGTCACGGTCACCGGCGGGGCGCTCGACGGCATCGAACGGCTGCTCGCCGCCCACCTGCGCCCCGGCGACGCGGTCGCCGTCGAGGACCCGGGCTGGGCCAACCTCCTCGACCTCGTCGCCGCCCTGGGGCTGCGCCCGATCGGGGTGCCGGTGGACGACGAGGGCCCGATCGAGGCCGGCGTACGCGCCGCGCTGGCCGCCGGGGCCCGCGCCCTGGTCGTGACCAGCCGGGCGCAGAACCCGACCGGGGCGGCCGTCTCCGCCGACCGGGCCGCCGCGCTGCGCGCCCTCCTCGCCGGCCGCGAGGACCTGCTGCTGATCGAGGACGACCACGCCGCCGAGCTGGCCCGCGTACCGCTGCACCCGCTCGCCGGGGTGACCGGGGCGTGGGCCTTCGTCCGGTCGGTGAGCAAGCCCTACGGGCCCGACCTGCGGCTGGCCGTGCTGGCCGGCGACGAGGCCACCGTCGCCCGGGTCGCCGGCCGGGCCCGCGTCGGCGCCGGTTGGGTCTCCACCGTGCTGCAACGCCTCGTGCTCGCCCTCTGGCGTGACCCGGCCACGGCCGCCCTGGTCGACCGGGCCGGCGCCGACTACGAGCGCCGCCGGGGCGACCTGCTCGCCGCGCTGGCCGCGCGGGGGCTGGCCGGGCACGGCCGCACCGGCATCAACGTCTGGCTCCCGGTGCCCGACGAGACCAGCGCCGTCACCGCCCTGCGCGACGCCGGCTGGGCGGTGGCCCCGGGCGCGCTGTTCCGCATCGCCGCCACCCCCGGCGTGCGCGTCACGGTTGGCCAGCTGGACCCCGCCGACCTCCCGGCCCTGGCCGACGCGATAGCCAGGGCCGTCCACCCCCGCCCCCCGTCGGCCTTCACCGCCTGACGGGCCACCCCGGGCGGGGCGCGCCGGGTGGGGGTGCCCGCGTGGGCGCGGCCACGGCGGGTAGAAAGGTCGCCATGACCGACAAGACCGACACCGCCCCCGGTGCGCAGCAGTTCATCCCGCCGCAGGCCGACACCCTCGACGCGCTGCGCGCCGCCGCGGGCGGCTGTCAGGGCTGCGAGCTGCACCGGGACGCCACCCAGACGGTCTTCGGCCGGGGCGGTGCCGACGCCCGGGTGGTGCTGGTCGGCGAGCAGCCGGGCGACATGGAGGACCAGAAGGGGCTGCCGTTCGTCGGCCCGGCCGGTCGGCTGCTGCGCCGGGCGGTCGACGACGCCGGGCTCGACCCGACGGGGCTCTACCTCACCAACGCCGTGAAGCACTTCCGCTTCGAGCTGCGCGGCAAGCGGCGCATCCACCAGACCCCGGACCGGGTGCACGTCACCGCGTGCCGCCCCTGGCTGGTGGCCGAGTTCGCCCGGCTGCGCCCGGAGGTCGTCGTGGTGCTCGGCGCGACCGCCGCCAAGGCGCTGCTCGGCCCGTCGTTCCGGGTCACCCGGCAGCGCGGCACCCTGATGCCCTGGCCGGCGTCGGCCGAGCGGCCGGAGGACTTCGCCCGGGTGCCGGTCGACTCGGCCGGCGGGGTCGCCGACGCACCGGCGGCCCGGCTCCTGGCCACCATCCACCCGTCGGCGGTGCTGCGCGCCGACGACCAGGACACCGCGTACGCCGGACTGGTCGCCGACCTGAAGGTCGCCGCCGCCGCCCTGGCAGCCTGACCCACCAGGGTTCCGATCTTGGACAGTTGTCGTTGCGCCCCTCGGAGTCAACTGTCCAAGGTCCGGGGGGTTGCGTGAGGATGGGGCGAGCCGCACCCCCGCCGGAGCCCCGGCCGTCACCGAGGAGCCACCGATGGCCACCGACCTCACCGCGCCGGCCCCCAGCCGCGTCGACGTCGCCCCGATCCAGCGCCGCACGCTGCGGCTGCTCGTCGTGACCCAGATCATCGGCGGCATCGGGGTCACCATCGGCATCTCGGTCGGCGCGCTGCTCGCCGCCCGGGTCGCCGGCACGGCGGTCGCCGGCCTGGCGCAGAGCGCCGCCGTGGTCGGCGGCGCGTTGCTCGCCGTCCCGGTCACCCGGATCATGACGGGGCACGGTCGCCGGCCGGGGCTGGTCACCGCGTACCTGGTCGGGGCGGCCGGGGGCGTGCTGGTGGTGCTCGCCGCGGCGACCCGCCAGGTGCCGCTGCTCTTCCTCGGCATGCTGCTGTTCGGCGGGGGCTCGGCGGCCAACCTCCAGGCCCGCTACACGGCCGTGGACCTCGCCGAGCCGGCCCGCCGGGGCCGCCAGCTCTCCCTGGTCGTCTGGGCCACCACGATCGGGGCGGTGGCCGCGCCGAACTTCGCCGCGCTGGCCGACCGCACCACCCGGGGGTGGGGGCTGCCGTCGCTGGCCGGCCCGTTCGCGTTCAGCGCGGTGGCGTTCGCCCTCACGGCCGGCGTACTGCTGGTGCTGTTGCGGCCCGACCCGCTGCTGACCGCGCGCCGGCTGGCGGACGCCGAGGCCGCTGCCGACGCCGACGCCGCTCCCGCTGCTGCCGACGCCGGCAGAGCCGCCGGGCCGGCGGCGGACCGGCGGCGCGGCGCGGGGATGCGGACCGCCTGGCGGGTGGTCCGCGAGCGGCCGGCGGCCCGGCTCGGCATCGCCGCCGTCGCGGTCGGCCACCTCGTGATGGTCGCGGTGATGTCGATGACCCCGGTACGCCTCGGCGAGTACCACGACGACTCCGCCGTGCTCGGGGTGGTCGGGGTGGTGCTCAGCCTGCACATCGCCGGCATGTACGCGTTCTCCCCGGTGGTCGGCTGGCTCACCGACCGGCTCGGCCGGCGGCCGGTGATCCTCGGCGGCCTGGCCGTGCTGCTGGTCGCCTGCGCGGTGGCGGGCGCCTCCGGGCACCACACGCCCGGCCTCTCGGTCGGCCTGGTCCTGCTCGGGCTCGGCTGGTCCGGGACCATGGTGGCCGGCTCCACCCTGCTGTCGGAGTCGGTGCCGGCCGACGTGCGGCCCAGCGTGCAGGGGCTCTCCGACCTGACGATGGGCCTGGCGGGGGCCGCCGCCGGGGCGCTGAGCGGGTTCGTCATGCAGGTCGCCGGGTATCCGACGCTGACCCTGCTGGCCGCGATCGCGACGGTGCCGCTGCTGGCGCTAGCGTTGCGTGCGGTGCCCGGGCGGGCGCCGGACGAGGAGGACCGACCGTGCGGCTGACCGACTTCTGGGCCCGGCTGGAGGAGGCGTTCGGCCCGGGGTACGCGGCCAGCATCGCCTCGGACCAGGTGCTGTCCCAGCTCGGCGGGCGGACCATCGAGCAGGCCCTCCGGTCGGGTGAGCAGACCCACGTCGTGTGGCGGGCGGTGGTCGCCGCGTACCCCGACCGGGTGCCCGCGCGACTACGCTGAGCAGCCTTTTCTTTCCTCCCGCGTGTCGCTTGCCGAGTCGTACACCTGTTCGGCTATTGTCCACAGCGGGGTGCTCGTCCACAGCTCGCGGCCCGTCGGCTGGTTTTCTGTCGGACCCAGCGCCTAGCGTGTCCGCGTGACGCGAAGCTCAGGAAAGACGCCGGCGAAGGCAGGGGTGGCAACGATGGCGGCAGGTCCTGACCGGGAGAAGGCGCTCGACCTTGCTCTCGCTCAGATCGACAAGCAGTTCGGCAAGGGTTCGGTGATGCGCCTGGGGGAGCGCCCTGTCGTGCAGACCTCGGTCATCCCGACCGGGTCCATCGCCCTCGACGTGGCCCTCGGCGTGGGGGGCCTGCCCCGGGGCCGGGTGGTCGAGATCTACGGCCCGGAATCCAGCGGTAAGACGACGGTGGCCCTGCACGCGGTGGCCAACGCCCAGCGGGCCGGCGGCATCGCCGCGTTCGTCGACGCCGAGCACGCGCTCGACCCGGAATACGCGAAGGCCCTCGGCGTCGACACCGACGCCCTGCTGGTCTCGCAGCCCGACACGGGCGAGCAGGCGCTGGAGATCGCGGACATGCTGGTCCGCTCCGGCGCGATCGACATCATCGTGATCGACTCGGTGGCGGCCCTGGTGCCGCGCGCCGAGATCGAGGGTGAGATGGGCGACAGCCACGTGGGCCTCCAGGCCCGGCTGATGAGCCAGGCGCTGCGGAAGATCACCGGTGTGCTCAACAACACCGGCACCACGGCGATCTTCATCAACCAGCTCCGCGAGAAGATCGGTGTCATGTTCGGCTCGCCCGAGACCACCACCGGTGGCCGGGCGCTGAAGTTCTACGCCTCGGTCCGGCTCGACGTGCGCCGCATCGAGAGCCTGAAGGACGGCACCGACGTGGTCGGCAACCGCACCCGGGTCAAGGTGGTGAAGAACAAGGTCGCCGCGCCGTTCAAGCAGGCCGAGTTCGACATCATGTACGGCAAGGGCATCTCCCGCGAGGGCTCGCTCATCGACGTGGGCGTGGAGCAGGCGATCATCCGCAAGTCCGGCGCCTGGTACACGTACGACGGCGACCAGTTGGGCCAGGGCAAGGAGAAGGCCCGCGAGTTCCTCCGCGAGAACCCGGACGTGGCGGCCGAGATCGAGAAGAAGATCCTGGAGAAGCTCGGCGTCGGGGTCGGCGCGGGCGACGCCGCCGGTGGCCCGGAGCTGCCGCCGGTCGACTTCTGACCGGCCGCTGACCAGTGACAGGACGACGCGCCCGCACGGGGCGGGGCTGGGATGCCAGTCCGCCCCGCGCGGGTGACGCCGATGGCCCGCCCCGTCCCCGGCGCGGCCGGCGCGGTTCCTCCGGCGGGGCGTTCTCCCCGCAGGTCGACGCCGATGCCCCGGGCGACGCCGACGACCGGGGTGCCGCCGGGGTGCCGCAGGACGCCGATGCCCCGTGCGGCACGGGGGCTCCGCCTCGTGACGAGGCGGAGCTGGCCCGGGAGATCTGCCTGCGCCAGCTCGCCGTGCGCCCGCGCACCCGGGCCGAGCTGGCTGCGGCGCTGGCCAAGCGGGGGATCTCCGAGGAGGTGTCCGCCGGGGTGCTCGACCGGTACGACGAGGTCGGCATCATCGACGACGCCGCGTTCGCCCGCGCCTGGGTGTCCAGCCGGCACGCCGGCCGGGGGCTGGCCCGCCGGGCCCTTGCCAACGAGCTGCGGCGGCGGGGCGTGGACGGTGAGGTGGCGAGCGAGGCCCTCGACGAGCTGGACGAGGAGACCGAGGCCGAGACGGCCCGGGCGCTGGTCGACCGGAAGCTGCGTACGGCCCGGGGGGAGCCGGACGCCGTCTTCCGTCGCCTCGTCGGCATGCTCGCCCGCAAGGGCTACCCGCCGGGGGTGGCGATCCGGGCGGTGAAGGACGCGCTCGCCGCGCAGAGCGCCGAGGCGGCCGAGTTCGCCGACGGCATCGACGCCGACGCGCTCGCCGACGCGGAGGGCGACCTCACCCCGGACACGCGCCCGCTCGACTGAACGGCCGGGCCGAGACGCCCGGTCGGTGGGCGAGCCGCCGCAGCCCGGCCCGGCCGGGTGAGCACGCCGGTGCGACCCGGCCGAGGGGTGCCGACGATTACGGCGGCGCCCGCCGGATCCGGTCTTCTTTGTCCGGTCGTGTCCGGCGTGCCATCAGCGTTGGGTGACTCGTCAACTTCTCTCCGTTCGGGGGGTTTGATCATGAGTCCTTGACCAGACGGCACCCGGAGACCTAGCCTCGCCATACAGGCTCACATTGCCCGACCAAGCGCAAGCAAAGCGCACAACATAGATCGCGTAACAGAACAGCATCACTTTGGCCGGCTCGCCGGCCTGCGGTGTCAGCTCCGGACAGGCCGGTCCGGGGCCGGCACGACAACTGCACCCGGCCGTCGGCGATGCCCCGTGGGCACCGTCGGCGGAAAGCTACCCACGGCCAGTCGCTCAGGTCGGGCGTCTCAGAGCCGCAGCGCACGTGCCCACCCGGCACGCTCACTGCGGCGCCGACGTTCAGGGGAGGCGGCCATGGCGGGGCGGCAGAGGTCCACGGGTGGTCCCGGCGGGACGGCGGTCGGCGACGGCGCACGCCGTGGCGCACGGGCGATGGCCAACAACGGTGCACGGGCGGCCGCCGGCAGCGTTGCGCGACCGGTGGCCGGCAGCGTTACCCGACCGGTGGCCGGCAACGGCGTACGGGCGGCGCAGTCCCGGTCCGGCGCGGGGATGCGGCCGTGAACGCCTTCGACGCCGTCCTCCTCGGGGTGGTGCTGATCCTCGTCCTGGTCGTGGTCGGCGCGGTGCTGGTGGGCGTGCGGACGATGCGCCGGCTCAGCGCGGCACCCCGCCCGGAGGACCCGGCCTACATCGCCGAGAAGGACCGCCAGGAGCAGTCGCTGGCCGCCCTGCGCACCGCCGCCGACGAGGTGAACAGCACCATCGACGTGGCCAAGTCCGCCGCGTCGGCGGCGCGCGCCGAGGCCGCCGCCGCGAAGGCCGAGGCGAAGGCGGCCCGGGCCGAGGCCCGCCGGGTGCTCGACGACGCCCGCGCGGAGGCCGACACCGTCCTGGAGCGGGCCCACAAGCAGGCCGAGGCCGACGCCGAGCAGCTGCGCACGGCGGCCCGCCGCAGCGGGGAACGCGAGGTCGCGGTGCTCGCCGCGACCACCCGGGAGCAGGCCGCCGAGGTGGAACGGCGGGCCGCCCGGATGGACGAGCGGGAGCGCCTGCACACCGAGGAGGTGGAGCGGCTGGCCGACCGGGAGCGGCAGCTCACCGCCGCCAGCGCCGCCCTCGCCGCCCGCGAGTCCGCGCTGGCCGAGCGCGAGCAGGCCGTCGCCGAGGCGGAGGAGCAGCGCCGCCGCGAGCTGGAGCGCGTCGCCGGGCTCACCGCCGACGCGGCCCGCACCGAGCTGATCGAGGTGATCGAGACCCAGGCGAAGCGGGAGGCCGCCCTGCTGGTGCGGGACATCGAGTCCGACGCCCGCAACACCGCCGAACAGCGCGCCCGGCACATCGTGGTGGACGCCATCCAGCGGGTGGCCAGCGAGCAGACCGCGGAGAGCGTGGTCAGCGTCCTGCACCTACCCGGGGACGAGATGAAGGGGCGGATCATCGGCCGGGAGGGGCGCAACATCCGCGCCTTCGAGTCGGTCACCGGGGTCAACCTGATCATCGACGACACCCCGGAGGCCGTGCTGCTGTCCTGCTTCGACCCGGTGCGCCGCGAGGTCGGCCGGTTGACGCTGGAGAAGCTGGTGCTCGACGGCCGGATCCACCCGCACCGGATCGAGGAGGTCTACGACCTGGCCCGGCAGGAGGTGGAGCAGCTCTGCCACCGGGCCGCCGAGGACGCCCTCGTCGAGGTCGGCATCACCGAGATCCACCCCGAGCTGGTGAGCCTGCTCGGGCGGCTGCGCTACCGCACCTCGTACGGGCAGAACGTGCTCAAGCACCTCGTGGAGACCGCGCACATCGCCGGGATCATGGCCGCCGAGCTGCGGCTGGACGTGCCGACCATCAAGCGGTCGGCGTTCCTGCACGACATCGGCAAGGCGCTCACCCACGAGGTGGAGGGCAGCCACGCCATCATCGGCGCCGACCTGGCCCGCAAGTACGGCGAGAGCGAGGACGTCGTCCACGCGATCGAGGCGCACCACAACGAGGTGCCGCCGCAGACCATCGAGGCCGTGCTCACCCAGGCGTCCGACGCCTGCTCCGGCGGGCGGCCGGGGGCGCGGCGGGAGAGCCTTGAGGCGTACGTCAAGCGGCTGGAGCGGATCGAGGAGATCGCGGCCGGGAAGCTCGGCGTGGAGAAGGTCTTCGCCATGCAGGCGGGCCGGGAGATCCGGGTGATGGTCAAGCCCGACGACGTCGACGACATCGGCGCGGCGGTGCTGGCCCGGGACGTGGCCAAGCAGATCGAGGAGGAGCTGACCTACCCGGGGCAGATCCGGGTGACCGTGGTCCGCGAGTCCCGGGTCACCGAGATCGCCCGCTGAGCCGGCGGGGCCCCATCCCGGGCCCGGGTTGCCGGGGCTGCGGGACGGGGCCGTGACCGTGCGGGATTGCAGGGGTGGGTCGGGCGGCGTCGCGTTGCCGGGCTCAGCCCTGTGGCTCGGTGACCGCCTGCTCAAGGACCGGGGCCGGGCCGGTGGTGGTCTTCTTCGTGGCGCGGAAGCCGCGTCGCTGGGTGCGCCGGTCGAGCCAGCCCGCCAGCATGGTGATCAGCGAGTTGATCACGATGTAGATTGCGGCCACCACGATCGCCGCCGCCACCACGTTGCCGTAGTTGGCCGAGAGGTCGTTGACGCCGCGCTGGAGCAGTTCGGGGAAGGCCACGATGTAGCCGAGTGCGGTGTCCTTGAGCAGCACCACCAGCTGGCTGACGATCACCGGCAGCATCGCCCGGGCGGCCTGCGGCACCAGGATGAGCTGCATGACCTGGCTCTTGCGCATGCCCACCGCGTAGGCGGCCTCGGACTGGCCCCTCGGAATCGAGCGGATGCCGGCGCGGAACGCCTCGGCGAGCACCGACCCGTTGTACAGGGTGAGGCCCACGACCACGGCCCAGAACGCCGAGACGGGACCCTGGATGAGGAACGGCACGCCGTAGAAGATGAAGAAGATCATCAGCAGCAGCGGCACGGCCCGGAAGAACTCCACCACGACGCCGGACGGCACCCTGATCCACCAGCGGTCGGAGAGCCGCCCGACGGCGAAGACGATGCCGAAGGCGAGCGACAGGACCATCCCGGTGGCCGCGGCGAGCAGGGTCTGCCGCAGGCCGGGGATGACGAACTGGGTCCAGGTGTCCGGCTCGGTGAAGGGCCGCCAGAGCCGACCCTCCCACTGGCCGGCCTCGTCGAACCTGCGGTAGACCCACCAGAGCAGGGCGACGAGGCCGACGCCGAAGACGACGCTGAGCACCGCGTTGCGGACGCGGGCGCGGGGCCCCGGGTGGTCGTACAGGACCGTGCTGCTCATCAGCGCTTCACCGCCATTCGGTTGGCCAGCCAGCCGAAGAAGTAGCCGGTGGGGATCAGGAGCGCGGCGAAGGTGCCGGCGAACACCAGGAAGATCGGGATGACCGCGTCCCCGTTGCTGTTGATCAGGTCCTTCATCACGCTCGACGCCTCGATGAGGCCGATGGTGCCGACGATCGTCGCGTTCTTGCACAGCGCGATGAGCACGCTGCCCAGCGGCGCCACCACCGCCCGCCCGGCCTGGGGCAGGATCACGATCCGCAGCGTCTGGAAGAAGGTCAGCCCGATCGCTCGGGCCGCCTCGGCCTGGCCGGCGGGGACGGTGTTGATGCCCGAGCGGACCGACTCGCAGACGAACGCGGCCGTGTAGACCGACAGGCCGACGACGCCCAGCCAGTAGTTGTTCAGGTCCAGTTCGTCGGAGAGGCTCAGCCCCAGCGTGGAGAAGAGGCCGAAGTAGCAGAAGAAGACGATCAGCGTCAGCGGTGTGTTGCGGAAGATGTTGACCCAGGCGGCGCCGACTCCGCGCAGCACCGGCACGGGGGAGACCCGGAACGCGGCGAGCAGCACGCCCAGCACCAGCGCGAAGAACGCCGACGCGCCGGTCAGCTTGAGGATCCACAGGAAGCCCGACACGTACGCGTCGAGGTTGGTCTGATCAGCGAATACGTGCATCCGTCGACTCCCGGGGCAGGTCGTCCGCGTCGTGACGGTCCGGGGCCGGCACCACGAGGGCGCCGGCCCCGACCTCCGTCAGACGCTGCCGCAGTTGGTCAGCTTGGTGGTGTCCAGCTCGGGCGCGGCCTTGCCGCTCTTGCCCAGCGTCGAGTCCCAGGCGGCCTTGTAGGAGCCGTCCGAGGCGGCGGCCTTGAGGATCTCGTTGACCTTCTCGCAGCCGTCCTTGTCGTCCTTCTTCAGGCCGATCCCGTAGGGCTCGCTGGAGAAGGGCTTGCCGACCACCTTGAACTTGCCGGCGTACTGCTCCTGCGCGGCGTAGCCGGCCAGGATGATGTCGTCGGTGGTCACCGCGTCCACCTGGCCGTTCTCCAGCAGCGGCAGGCACTTCGAGTACGAGTCGAACTGCTGGAGCTTGGCCTTCGGGTGCTCGGTCTGGATCCGCTTGGCCGGGGTCGAGCCGGTCACCGAGCAGACGGTCTTGCCGTCCAGCCCCTCCGGCCCGGCGAGCGTGGAGTCCGCCTTGACCAGCAGGTCCTGCCCGGCGATGAAGTACGGCCCGGCGAAGCTGATCTTCTGCTTGCGCTCGTCGTTGATCGTGTACGTCGCCACGACCAGGTCGACGGTGCCCTGCTGGATGAAGGGCTCCCGGTTGGCGGAGACGGTGGTCTTCCACTCGATGCTGCCGGCCTCGACGCCGAGGCCCTTGGCGATGATCTTGGCGATCTCGACGTCGAAGCCCTCGTACGTGCTGCCGGTCTGGAGGCCGAGACCGGGCTGGTCCGCCTTGACGCCGATCACCAGCTTCTTCTGGCTCTCTGCCTTGCCGATGATTCCCTTGGCGCCCGAACCACCGGACTCGCCGTCGCTGTCGCCGCCGCAGGCGGCCATGCCGACCGACAGGGCAGCGGCCATGGCGACGGCCGCCACGCGCTTCATACGCATACTTCTCTCCTTCTTCGACGGAGCCCGCCGGGGGACGACGCGCTCCACGGACGGACGCCTAGTGCGTCAGGATCTTCGACAGGAAGTCCTTGGCGCGCTCGCTGCGCGGGTTGGCGAAGAACTCGGCCGGGGGAGCGTCCTCGACGAGCTGGCCGTCGGCCATGAAGATGACCCGGTTGGCCGCGTGCCGGGCGAAGCCCATCTCGTGGGTGACCACCACCATGGTCATACCGTCGCGGGCCAGGGAGGTCATCACCTCCAGCACCTCGCCGACCATCTCCGGGTCGAGCGCGCTGGTGGGCTCGTCGAACAGCATCGCCTTGGGCTGCATGGCCAGCGCGCGGGCGATCGCCGCCCGCTGCTGCTGGCCGCCGGAGAGCTGGGCAGGATACTTGTCGGCCTGGTTGGCGATGCCGACCCGGTCCAGCAGGGCCAGCCCGCGCTCGCGTGCGGCGGCCGGCTTCTCCTTGCGGACCTTGACGGGGCCGAGCGTGACGTTCTCCAGGATCGTCTTGTGCGCGAAGAGGTTGAACGACTGGAACACCATGCCGACCTCGCTGCGCAGCCGGGCCAGCGCCTTGCCCTCGGCGGGCAGCGGGGTGCCGTCGAAGGTGATGGTGCCGGAGCTGATCGGCTCCAACCGGTTGATCGCCCGGCACAGCGTCGACTTGCCCGAGCCCGACGGTCCGATCACGACGACGACCTCGCCCCGGCCGACCGAGAGCGAGACGTCCTGCAGCACGTGCAGCGGCCCGAAGTGCTTGTTGACCCCGTCCAGCACGATGAGCGGTTCGGCCGTCGTCACGTCGTCCACCGTCCCTGTCGTCACGTACGTCTGGGTCGGATGACCCCCGGTCCGGCCACTGTAGGCGGGCCGACATGGCGGATCGCCACTCATCTGGTCACGGTGCGGTAACACCGGTAACGATCCGCGCCGTGAGTCCGGTATCCGTCTCGGACCGGTCCGTTCGGCTGGCGGCGGGGCCGGATCGAGGCGATCATGGGGGGATGACCGAGCCGGTGCGACTGACCGACTACGCCCGTGGCGGCGGCTGCGCGTGCAAGATCCCGCCCGGCGAGCTGGAGGCGATGGTCGCCGGCCTCGGCCCGGCCAGCGGCACGGCCGACCTGCTGGTCGGGCTGGAGAACGGCGACGACGCCGCGGTGGTCCGCCTCGACGAGCGTACCGGCCTGGTGACCACCGCCGACTTCTTCACCCCGGTCGTCGACGACGCCTACGACTGGGGGCGCATCGCCGCCGCCAACGCGCTTTCCGACGTGTACGCCATGGGCGGCACCCCGCTCGTCGCGCTCAACCTGCTCTGCTGGCCGCGCGAGCGGCTGCCGCTGGAGCTGGCCCGGGAGGTGCTGCGCGGCGGCCAGGACGTGGCGCGGGAGGCCGGCTGTCACCTGGCCGGCGGCCACAGCGTCGACGACGACGGCCCGAAGTACGGGCTGGCGGTCACCGGCGTGGTCCGGCCCGAGGAGCTGATCACCCTCGACGCCGGGCGGGCCGGGCTGCCGCTGTCGCTGACCAAGCCGCTCGGCGTCGGGGTGCTCAACACCCGGCACAAGGCCACCGGCGAGCGGTTCGCCGAGGCGGTCGCCTCGATGGCGGCGCTGAACCGGGACGCCGCCCGGGCGGCGGTCGCCGCCGGCATCCGGTGCGGCACGGACGTGACCGGGTTCGGCCTGCTGGGGCACGCCTCGAAGCTGGCCCGGGCCAGTCGGCTCACGGTGGCGATCGACGCGGCCCGGGTGCCCTACCTGCCGGGCGCGCGGGAGGCGCTGCGCGACGGGTACGTCAGCGGCGGCACCCGGCGCAACCTGGACTGGGTGACGCCCTGGACCGACTTCGGCGCCGCCGACGAGGGGGAGCGGCTGCTGCTGGCCGACGCGCAGACCTCGGGCGGGCTGCTGGTCGCCGGGGAGCTGCCGGGGGCCACGGTGATCGGTGAGCTGCTGCCGCGCGGCGAGCACCTGCTGGTCGTGCGCTGACGGCGACGGGCTGGCACCATAGCCGATAAAGTGTCATCTTTCCGCCACTGTCCGCGACGGCGGTGCAGGAAATTTTGCCCGGAATGGTCACAGACCGGTAACTTGCCCCCGGCTGCGGTCAAATGCCCCCCACCATCGTCAGTAAGGCCCGATCCGGAGGCCGGTGGGACGAACGCAGCGAGGAGGCGGCGTGACCGAGCTGTGGAACTGGAGAATCGACGGGGCACCCCCGGTGGAGGTGTACCCGGCGCTGGCCGAGGCCCTGGGGCGGGTGGTGATGCCGCTCGCGGTGGCCGACCCGGCGCGGCTGCCGACGTACGCGGTGATCTGCGACGTCTGGGAGGCGCCGGGGGTTTTCGGCACCATGGTGGACTGCTACGGGGTGCCCGAGAGCCTGACGGAGCTGCCCTGCGTCGCCGCGCTGGCCCGGCTGCTCGGCCGCAACTGCGTGCTGCGCGACGACACCCTCGACGCCGGCCGGCACCTGCTGGTCGCGCCCGACGGCACGATCCGCCCGGTGCACTTCGACGTGCGGGAGACCGACGACGGCGAGGTGCTGAGCAACCAGCGGCTGTGCACCGTGGCCCACCCCGGCTGCCGGGGCTGGTCGCGCTGCCACCGGTCGAGGTGGGCCCCGGACTCGGTCTTCCCGGCCCTCGCCGCGGCCTGACCGCCGGGGCCGACCGACCCGGAGCCCCGGGCGCCGCCCGGCGGCCCCGGTCCAGCCCGGCCCCCGGCGGCCCCGGTTCAGCGTTCGCTGGCCCGGGGCCGCGGCGTCCCCGGCTCAGCCCTCGGTGGCCGGGCGCTGCGGGGCGCCGCCGCGCACCACGAGCTGGTCCAGCAGCGTCGCGGTGGCCTCGGCGACGGCGGCCACCGCCGCGTCGAACGCCGCCGCGTTGTGCGCGGCCGGCGCGCGGAACCCGGAGATCTTCCGGACGTACTGCAACGCCGCCGCCTCGATGTCGGCCCGGCTCACCTCCGGCACGTACGGCTCACGCAGGGTCTTGATGCTGCGGCACACGGCTCCTCCTCGTTCGGGTTCTGTCGGCTCGTGCGGATACGCTGTGCGGGTCATGACTACCGCAGCCGCGGGCAGCCCGCGCACCTACCAGGTGCGCACGTACGGCTGCCAGATGAACGTGCACGACTCCGAGCGCATCTCCGGCCTGCTGGAACAGGCCGGCTACGTGCGCGCCGCCGAGGTCGACGGCAACCCCGACGTGGTGGTGTTCAACACCTGCGCCGTCCGGGAGAACGCCGACAACCGGCTCTACGGCAACCTGGGTCACCTGCGCCCCGTGAAGGACAAGCACCCCGGGATGCAGATCGCCGTCGGCGGCTGCCTCGCCCAGAAGGACCGCGGCGACATCGTCCGCAAGGCCCCCTGGGTGGACGTGGTGTTCGGCACGCACAACATCGGCTCGCTGCCGGCGCTGCTGGAGCGGGCCCGGCACAACGCCGCCGCCGAGGTGGAGATCCTGGAGTCGCTCGACGTCTTCCCCTCGACGCTGCCGACGCGGCGCGAGTCGACGTACGCGGGCTGGGTGTCGATCTCGGTGGGCTGCAACAACACCTGCACGTTCTGCATCGTGCCGTCCCTGCGCGGCAAGGAGAAGGACCGCCGCCCCGGCGACGTCCTCGCCGAGGTCCGCGCCCTGGTCGACTCGGGCGTGCTGGAGGTGACCCTGCTCGGGCAGAACGTCAACTCCTACGGCGTCGAGTTCGGCGACCGGTACGCGTTCGGCAAGCTGCTGCGCGCGTGCGGCGAGATCGAGGGGCTGGAGCGGGTCCGGTTCACCAGCCCGCACCCGAAGGACTTCACCGACGACGTGATCGCCGCGATGGCCGAGACCCCGAACGTCTGCCACTCGCTGCACATGCCGCTGCAGTCCGGCTCCGACGACGTGTTGAAGGCGATGCGCCGGTCGTACCGGTCGGAGAAATACCTGGGGATCATCGAGCGGGTCCGGGCGGCGATGCCCGACGCGGCGATCACCACCGACATCATCGTCGGCTTCCCCGGCGAGACCGAGGCCGACTTCCAGCGCACGCTGGACGTGGTCCGCGAGGCCCGCTTCTCCTCGGCGTTCACGTTCCAGTACTCGAAGCGCCCCGGCACGCCGGCCGCCACCATGCCCGACCAGTTGCCCAAGCAGGTGGTGCAGGAGCGCTACGAGCGGCTGATCGCGACGGTGGAGGAGATCACCTGGGCGGAGAACCGCAAGCTGGTGGGGCAGCAGGTCGAGGTGCTGGTCGCCGTCGGCGAGGGCCGCAAGGACGAGCGCACCGGCCGGATGTCGGGCCGGGCCCGCGACGGCCGCCTGGTGCACTTCGACGTGGGCTCACTCGCCGGCCAGGTCCGCCCCGGCGACATCGTGCACACCACGGTCACCTACGCCGCCCCGCACCACCTCAACGCCGACGGGGAGCCGCTGGCGCACCGGCGCACCCGGGCCGGCGACGCCGCCGAGGCCGGCCGCGCCCCGCGTACCCCCGGAGTGTTGCTCGGGCTGCCGACGGTCGGCGCGCCGGCCGCCGCGCCCGCGCCGGCGACCGGCTGCGCGGCGCACTGAGGCGATCGGGGCCCGCCGCACCGGCGGGCCCCGACCAGGCTGCGCAGGGTCAGACCGAGATCCGACCCGCGCCCGCGCCGCCCGTCACGATCGACTTGACGCTGCTCGCGCTGTCGAGGGTGTACGAGTACGGGATGCTCTTCACGCTGCCGCCGGTCTGGCCGCTGCCGGAGCTGACGAAGTGGTTGTTCCGGGCGACCAGGGTGCCGGGCCCGGAGCTGCCCTCGCCGAGGTGGAACGGGTCGCTGACGCTCTCGAAGTAGTTGCCCTCGACGAGCACGCCGGCGCTCATGGTGGAGGCCACGCCGTAGCCGCTGTTGCGGTAGTAGTAGTTGTTGTAGACGTGCACCGGGTTGCCGAAGCGGACCCGGGGGTGGCGCTGGGTGCTCGCGTCGAACCAGTTGTGGTGGTAGGTCACCCGCAGGTGGCCGGTGTCCTGGCTGGCGTTGTCGTCGCTGTGCCCGAGCAGCATCGACTTGTCGTGGTTGTAGACGCGGTTCCACGACACGGTGATGAAGTCCGAGCCGCGCTTGATGTCGACCGCGCCGTCGTAGCCGCCGGTGAAGGTGTTGTGGTCGACCCAGACGTTGGTCGCCGACTCCTGCACGTTGATCGCGTCGTCGTTCCAGCTGGTGAACGTGAGGTTGCGGATGATCACGTTGCGGTCGCCGCTGATGTTGAAGCCGCAGCCGGAGATGGTCGCGCCCGGGTTGCCGAGGATGGTCTTGTTCGACCGGACCCGCAGCATGCCGGAGCAGCTGATGGTGCCGGAGACCCGGATCACCGCCGCGCTGCTGGACCCGACGGCGGTGGTCAGCGCGGAGGCGCTGGTGACCGTGGTGGTCGCGGCGCCGCCGCCGCCCGTGGTGCCCCCGTTCTGGGTGGCCCAGCCGACCAGGTCGGTGGGTCCGGCCGAGGCCGGGGCGGTGGCGACGGTGAGGGCTCCGGCGACGAGGGCGGAGGCGGTGGCGGCTGCGGCGAGCAGCGTGGTGCGACGTCGTGCCGTGATGCGCATGTGCTTCCCTTCGGTGGTCGCGGGTGCGCGGACCGGTCGGCCGACCGCTGACGCCGGTGCCCGGTGTGGCGTCTGGGTCGGCCGGAGACGGTGGTCCTGGTCCCCGCCGGTGTGGACTGCCCTGGGTGAGAAGCGGCTCCCGTGCTGGCCCGCCGAATGACTCAGGCAAGCGCTTTCCGATGTAAACACAGACATAGATCGATGTAAACCCTTTGTGCCAACCATCCCGACCTGCGCAAAGATCAGCGGCCGGCACCCGTGTCGGGTGCCGGCCGCCGTCATGCGGTGACGCGCGGGCTCAGCAGGCGACGCCGTTCAGCTTGACCGTGCCGGGCACCGAGGCGGACCCGTTGGCGGTGAAGCCGACCGTCACCGAGGCGCCCGCCGCGAGCGACGCGGACCAGGCCGGCGCGGCGGCCGTCACCGCCGTGCCGGACTGCGTCACGGTGGCGTTCCATCCGCTGACCAGCGTGACCCCGGCCGGCCAGTTCCAGGTCACCGACCACGGGTTGACCGCCGACGAGCCGCCGTTCTTCACGGTCAGCTCGCCCTGGAAGCCGCCCGCCCACGAGTTGACCTGCTTGTAGGTGGCGGTGCAGCCACCGGCCGGCGGCGGCGTGGAGGTCGGCGGCGGGGTGGAGGTGGGCGGCGGGGTGGAGGTGGGCGTACCCGTGGGGGTGCCGGTCGGCGTCCCCGTCGGGCTTCCGGTCGGTGTCGGATCGGTCCCGCCACCCACCGGCGCAATCAGGTACGGCTGGAGGATCGCCTGCTTCGCGGTGTTGATGTTGGTCCAGTCGTCCAGCGCGATGCCGCCGGTGTCACCCGAGTTCGGGTTCCACGACCAGTAGGTGAACGACATCCCGTTGACCCCGGTGCCCGTGTACGCCATCAGGTTCTCCAGCCACACCTTGTCGCGCGGGTCGGCCAGGGTGCTGCCGAACTCGCCCATCATGATCGGGGCGATGTTCTGCTTGTAGAGGTATCCCCAGTACTTGTCCCAGATCGCCGGCAGGTTCGCCGGGTAGTCGGGGGCCTTGAACCAGTTCTGCTCGTAGACGCTGGTGGCGTACTCGTGCGGGGAGTAGACCAGCCGGTTCGCCACGTTCAGCCGGACGGGGAACTGCCCGGCCTTGGACAGGTTACCGCCCCACCAGCCGCAGTCCTCGTCGTTGCTGGGGTCGTTGTCCCAGACGTTCGACAGGCCGCCGCTGGGGCAGCTCACCCCCTCGACGAAGATCAGCCAGTTCGGCTGCACCCCGAGGATCGCGTTGCCGGCCCGCTCGGCGGCCAGCCGCCAGTCCCGGGCGGTGTCCCCGCAGCCCCAGCAGGCGCCGGTGGCCGCCGGGTTGGTGCCCTCGGCGTGCGGCTCGTTGTGCAGGTCAGCCCCGATGACGGTCGGGTTGTTCGCGTACCGCTGGGCCAGCATCTTCCAGTCGTTGATCCAGGTCGCCTCCGAAACGGTGGAGGTGTACCAGAGCGGCGACTGCCCGGCCGCCGTCGGCCGGTGCCGGTCCAGGATGACCCGCATCCCCTTGCTGCCCGCGTAGGCGATGACCTTGTCGAGGATCTGCAGCGGCGACAGCCCCACCAGGTCGGGGTTCACGAAGTCGTTGATGCCGCTGGCCGTCGCCCCCGGCTTCAGCGCGTCGTTCGAGTACGGGATGCGCAGCGTGTTGTAGCCGAGGCGGGCCATCGTGTCGAGCTGACCGCGCCACGGGTTGTTCGACCACAGGCCGTGGAAGGTCTTGTTGTCGGTCTCCATGCCGAACCAGTTGATGCCGGTCAGGCGGACCGTCGCGCCGGTGCTGTCGACGATCTTGCTGCCGTTGGTGTGCAGGTAGCCGGTGCCGGTGGCGGCGGCTGCCGGCGCGGTGCCGACGGCGGCGGCGACGAGGACGCCGGCCGCGGCGGTGGCGAGCGCGGTGAGCGCGCCGCCGAGGGCGGTGGATCTGTGCATGCGGACTCCACTTCGGATGCCGGCGGCCGCACGGGGCGGCGCGGGCGGGGAACCAGGGGGAGGGCCGTCGCCCGGTGCCCGCAGGGCGGCGTGCCGACGGGCAGGCACGGGGTGCTGCCGACCGGCCTGTCGACGGGCAGGCACGGGGTGCCGACCCGGGACGCGCGATACGGGGATACGACGGCGACGTGGATGCAACTGCTCGCGGTGAACCGGCGACGCGCGACGGCGAACCCGCCGTCGGTGCCCCTCGCGCCGGTGCTGCTACCTAGCTCCGCGGACCATTGTCATCAGCTCACCTGGATGCGTCAACCAGCACGGGACTTGCCCCGGACAGCCGGAAGCCCCCGGCCCCGCATGGGGGACCGAGGGCTTCCGGGACGGTCAACTCAGCCAGCCTGCTCCGCGAGCTGGAGGAACTGCCGCTTCGACGCGAGCGCCTGCTCGGCCTCCTTGATCCGCCGGTTGTCCCCGGCGGCCTGGGCCCGGGCCAGCCGCTCCTCGGCCTCGGCCACCTGCGAACGCATCTGGGCCAGCAGCGGGTTGTCCTCCTTGGTGGTCCGACGCCACGCCGAGTCCATCACCTCGCGGACCTTGTCGTCGACCACGCGCAGCCGCCGCTCCAGCCCGGCGGCGGCCTCCCGCGGCACCCGGCCGGCCTCGTGCCACTGCGCCTGGATCTCGCGCAGCTTGGCCTGGGCGCCCTTCGGGTCGGCGTCGACGTCGAGCGCCTCCGCCTCGGCGAGCAGCGCCTGCTTGCGCTCCAGGTTGGCCCGCTGCTCGTTGTCCCGCGCCGAGAACACCTCGCTGCGCCGGGTGAAGAACGCGTCCTGGGCCGCCCGGAACCGTTCCCAGAGCTTCTGCTCGGCCTCCTTGGCGGCGCGCGGGGCGGCCTTCCACTGGTTCATCAGTTCCTTGAGCTGGTTGGCGGTGGCCGCCCAGTCGGTGGAGTCCCGCAGCTTCTCCGCCTCGGCGACCAGGTCCTCCTTGACCTGCTGCGCCTGCTTGCGCTGCGAGTCCAGGGAGGCGAAGTGCGCGCCCCGGCGGCGGGTGAAACCGTCCCGGGCGGCGGCGAACCGCTTCCACAGCTCGCCGTCGACCTTCTTGTCGACGCCCCGGATGGTCTTCCACTCGTCGAGGATCTCCTTGAGCCGGTCCCCGGCGGTCTTCCAGCCGGTCGACTCGGCGGCCAGCTTCTCCGCCTCCTCCACGAGGGCGGTCTTGCGTGCCAGGGCCTCGCCCCGCGCGGCCTCCCGCGCGGCGCGCGCCTCGCCCGCCTTCTCCTCGGCGACCGCGGCGAGCTTGTCCAGCCGCGCGGCCAGGGCGTCGATGTCGCCGACGACGTGCGCCTCGGCCAGGGAGGCGCGGATCCGGCGGATCGTGGTCAACGAGTGTCCGGCGTCCGCCGCGCCCGAGTTGAGCCGTGCCTCGGTCAGGTCCACCTCGGTGACCAGGTCCGCGAAGCGGCGGGCGAAGTGGGCCAGTCCCTCCTCCGGAGCGCCCGCCTGCCAGGATCCGACCACTCGCTCGCCCTCGGCGGTCTTGACGTACACGGTGCCGTCCGCGTCCACCCGTCCGAAGGCCGTCCAGTCGCTCATGTGCCCATCCTCGTTCTCCCGGCGTCGACGGGCCAGGGCCCGCGAGCGCCGCCACGGCGCAGCAAAGTTACTCCCGGCATTGTCACAGGTCCGCCCCCGTCCGCGTCGAGCGCCTGTCGTCGACCGTGACCATACGGTGTCCTAGCCCCCCGATGACCGGATCGGCGCGGGGACGCACCGGTGGGTCCCGCTACGGTGAACGGGTGCCTCTGGTCGCCGCCGCCGTCTGCCCCCACCCGCCCCTGATCGTGCCCGAGCTGGCCGGCACCGCCGCCGCTGAGCTGGACGAACTCCGCCGCGCCACCGACGCCGCCGTGGCCCGGCTGCTCGCCTGCGGCGCCCGCCGGCTCGTGGTGGTCGGCACCGGCGACCGCACCGCCGACCTGGACTACCCGTACCGGGGCAGCTTCGCGCCCTGGGGATTGCCGCTGGAGGTCCGGCTCGGCTCCTCGCCGGGCGGCGCGTTCGGCACGGACGGCCTCCCGCTGAGCCTGCTCGTCGGGGCGTGGCTGCTCAACCGGGCACGCCCGCGGCCGGGCCCGATCGGCTGGCGGATGGTCAGCCTCGCCCCCGACGAGCCCGTCGAGAGTTGCGCCGCCGGCGGAGCCCGGATCTCCACCGACCAGCCGTGGGCGCTGCTGGTGATGGGGGACGGCTCGGCGTGCCACGGCACGAAGGCGCCCGGCTACGCCGACCCGCGCGCGGGCGCGTACGACGAGGGGGTGGCCCGGGCCCTGGCCGGCGCGGACGCCGAGGCGCTGCTCGGCCTCGACCCGGCGCTGTCGACGCAGCTGAAGGTCGCCGGCCGCGCGCCCTGGCAGGTGCTGGCCGGCGCGGCCCTCGCGGCGGGCGGCGACTGGCGCGGCGACCTGACCTACCACGACGCGCCCTACGGCGTCGGCTACTTCGTGGCCACCTGGGAGCGGGCGTGAGCGCGGCCGGGCGCGGCACCGGCACCGACGGGCCCATCGGGTGCGACACCAGCACCGGCACCGCCGGGCGCGGCACCGTCGTCGCCGTCGTCGGGCCGACCGCCGCCGGAAAGTCGGCGCTGAGCATCGCCCTCGCCCACGCCCTCGGCGGCGAGGTGGTCAACGCCGACTCGATGCAGCTCTACCGGGGCATGGACATCGGTACGGCGAAGCTCACCCCGGCCGAGCGGGACGGGGTGCCGCACCACCTGCTCGACATCTGGCCGGTGACCGAGCCGGCCAGCGTCGCGGAATACCAGCGGCTGGCCCGCGCGGCGGTCGACGACATCCTGGCCCGGGGCCGGGTGCCGCTGCTGGTCGGCGGTTCCGGGCTGTACGTGCGGGCGGTGCTGGAACGGTTCGAGTTCCCCGGCACCGACCCGGCGCTGCGCGCCCGGCTGGAGGCGGAGCTGGCCGCCGCAGGCCCCGCCCCCCTGCACGCCCGGCTGCGCGCGGCGGACCCGGCGGCGGCCGAGGGCATCCTGCCCGGCAACGGCCGGCGGATCGTCCGGGCCCTGGAGGTCATCGAGCTGACCGGCGCCCCGTTCACGGCGGCGCTGCCCGGACCCACCCCGTACTACCCGTCGGTGCAGCTCGGCGTCGACCTGGACACCGCGGCGCTCGACGAGCGGATCGCGCTGCGGGTGGACCGGATGTGGGCCGACGGCCTGGTCACCGAGGTCCGGGGCCTGCTCGACCGGGGGCTGCCCGAGGGCCGCACGGCCAGCCGGGCGCTCGGCTACCAGCAGGTGCTGCGCTTCCTCGCCGGCGAGCTGACCGAGGCCGAGGCGCACGACGAGACGATCCGGGCCACCCGGCGGTTCGTCCGCCGGCAGCGCTCCTGGTTCCGGCGCGACCCGCGGATCCACTGGCTGGACTCCGCCGACCCGGGGCTGGCCGAGGCGGCCCTGAGCCTCGTCGGCGCGGTTGCGCGATGATGGGGGCGTGGAGTTCACCAAGGGACACGGCACCGGCAACGACTTCGTCATCCTCCCCGACCCGGACGGCGCACTCGACCTGACCCCGGGCCTGGTAGCGGCGCTGTGCGACCGGCGGCGGGGCCTCGGCGCGGACGGCGTCCTGCGGGTGGTCCGGGCCGCCAAGCACCCGGAGGGGACGGGCCGGGCCGGCGAGGCCGAGTGGTTCATGGACTACTGGAACGCCGACGGCTCGTTCGCCGAGATGTGCGGCAACGGCGCGCGGGTCTTCGTCCGCTACCTGCTGGAGCAGGGGCTGGCCGCGCCGGTCGACGGCACCGTGCCGGTGGTCACCCGCGCCGGCCTGGTGCGGGCCCGCGTCGAGGGCGACGACATCGCCGTGGAGATGCGCCGCCCCCGGCTGTACGACACGTCGACCGCCGCCCTGGGCGGGCTGACCCTCACCGGCACCGCCGTGGACGTCGGCAACCCGCACCTGGTCTGCGCCCTGCCGGCCGGGCTGGAGCTGGGCGCGCTCGACCTCACCCGGGCCCCCGCCTTCGACCCGGCGCTCTTCCCGGCCGGGGTGAACGTCGAGTTCACCGTCCCCGGCGACCCGGTCGACGGCACCGACGGGCACGTGCTGATGCGGGTCCACGAGCGGGGCTCCGCCGAGACGCTGTCCTGCGGCACGGGCGCCTGCGCGGTCGCCGCGGTCGCCCTGCGCGACGCCGGCCGGGACACGGGCACGATGACGGTCGACGTGCCCGGCGGTCGCCTGACGGTCACGGTGACGGACGACTCCTGCTGGCTCGCGGGCCCGGCCCTCCTGATCGCCACCGGCACGGTAACCCCCACGACCCTGCCCCACTGACCTCCCGCCCCCGCCCCCGGCGGCTCGGGTCGGTGATCAAGAGAAAGCGTCAGAGTCGATCTCGACGATGACGCAAACCTCTTGATCACCGAGGCGAACCCGGGGGTGGGAGGGGGTGGGTGGCGGGGTGGGTCAGGGGGTGGCGCTGGCGGTGGCGGCGATCTCGGGGAGGTCCGCCGGGCCCGGGTCGGCGGCCGGCGGGGGAGTCGCGGCGGCGGGGGTCTGCGCGGCGGCGCGGACGGCCGCCGCGACCGCCGGGGCCACCCGGGAGTCGAAGACGCTGGGCACGATGACCGTCGGGTTGATCTTGTCCTCGCCGACGACGTCCGCGATGGCCCGGGCCGCCGCGATCGCCATCTCCTCGGTGAACTCCTCGGCGTGCGCGTCGAGCATGCCCCGGAACACGCCGGGGAAGGCGAGCACGTTGTTGATCTGGTTGGGCTGGTCGGAGCGGCCCGTGGCGACCACGGCGGCGTGCTTGCGCGCCTCCCGGGGGTCGACCTCCGGGTCCGGGTTGGCCAGCGCGAAGACGATCGCGTCCTTGGCCATGGTGGCGATGTCGTCGCCGGTGAGCAGGTTGGGCGCGCTCACCCCGATGAACACGTCCGCGCCGCGCACCGCCCCGGCCAGGTCGCCGGAGTAGTTCTCCTTGTTGGTGTTCTCGGCCAGCCACTGCCAGGCCGGGTTGAGGCCGGTCAGACCGCGGTGCAGGGCGCCCTGCCGGTCGTACGCGATGATGTCGCCGACGCCCTGGCGCAGCAGCAGCTTCATGATCGCGGTGCCGGCCGCGCCCGCGCCGGAGACGACCACCCGCACGTCCGCGAGCTGCTTGCCCACGACGCGCAGGGCGTTGGTGAGCGCGGCCAGCACGCAGATCGCGGTGCCGTGCTGGTCGTCGTGGAACACCGGGATGTCCAGCGCCGCGCGCAGCCGGGCCTCGATCTCGAAGCAGCGCGGCGCGGCGATGTCCTCCAGGTTGATCCCGCCGTACGCGGGCGCGATCGCCTTGACGATCGCCACGATCTCGTCGGTGTCCTGGGTGTCGAGCACCACCGGCCAGGCGTCCACCCCGCCGAAGCGCTTGAACAGCGCCGCCTTGCCCTCCATCACCGGCAGCGACGCCGCCGGCCCGAGGTTGCCCAGGCCGAGCACCGCCGAGCCGTCGCTGACCACCGCGACCGTGTTGCGCTTGATGGTCAGCCGGCGGGCGTCGGCGGGGTTCTCCGCGATCGCCATGCAGACCCGGGCCACCCCCGGCGTGTACGCCCGGGACAGCTCGTCGCGGTTGCGCAGCGCGACCTTGGAACTGACCTCGATCTTGCCGCCGAGGTGCAGCAGGAACGTGCGGTCGGACACCTTGCGCACGTCCACCCCGTCCAGGGCGGTGAGCGCGTCGACGACCTGGTCGGCGTGGCCGGCGTCGGCGGTGTCGCAGGTGAGGTCGACCAGCACGTGGGTCGGGTCGGAGTCGACCACGTCCAGCGCGGTGACGATCGCCCCGGCCTCGCCGACGGAGGTGGTCAGCCGGCCGATCGAGGACGCGTCCGCCGGCACGGAGATCCGGATCGTGATCGAGAATCCCGCGCTCGGAAGTCGGGTGATGGCCACAGGATTCCCTCCGTCAACGCTGATCGGGGTCGGTCGTACCTCGCCCGCATTTCTACTCGCCCGCCCGGATCGCGGAGCACTCACCCCCACGTTCGGTGGTCCACGCGACGGGCATATAGCGGGTGCGTCCGGCGTTGACACGTGTCAGGATTGGTCGTACGCGACAGAATCCGTCGCCACGGCACATAACGGACAGGAGGCGCGGCTTGCGCGACCAGGAGACCTACGTACCCTTCACGGACGACGAGCTCGAGGCGACCACCGGGGAGTTCGAGCTGTCGGAGCGGCAGGCGCTGCGGCGGGTCCCTGGCCTCTCCACCGAGCTCACCGACATCACCGAGGTCGAATACCGCCAGCTCCGGCTGGAGCGGGTCGTCCTCGTCGGGGTCTGGACCGAGGGCACGCAGACCGACGCCGAGAACTCCCTCACCGAGCTGGCGCAGCTCGCCGAGACGGCCGGCTCGCAGGTCCTCGAAGGGCTCATCCAGCGCCGCAGCCGCCCCGACCCCGCCACCTACATCGGCCGGGGCAAGGTCGACGACCTCGGCGCGGTGGTGCTCGCCAGCGGCGCCGACACGGTGATCTGCGACGGCGAGCTGTCGCCGTCCCAGCTGCGCAACCTGGAGCAGCGCACCAAGGTCAAGGTGGTCGACCGCACCGCCCTGATCCTCGACATCTTCGCCCAGCACGCCAAGAGCAAGGAGGGCCGGGCGCAGGTCGAGCTGGCCCAGCTCGAATACCTGCTGCCCCGGCTGCGCGGCTGGGGCGAGACGCTGTCCCGGCAGACCGGTGGCTCCGGCCGCGGCGGCGGCGCGGGCGGCGGCGTGGGCGTCCGCGGCCCCGGTGAGACCAAGCTGGAGACCGACCGGCGGCGCATCCGGCACCGCATCTCCCGGCTGCGCCGCGAGATCAAGGCCATGCGGACGGTACGCCAGACCAAGCGCGCCCGCCGGTCCCGCAACGCCGTGCCCGCCGTGGCCATCGCCGGCTACACCAACGCCGGCAAGTCCAGCCTGCTCAACCGGCTGACCGGCGCCGGCGTGCTGGTGGAGAACGCCCTGTTCGCCACCCTGGACCCGACCACCCGCAAGGCCACCGCCCCCGACGGACGGATCTACACCCTGTCCGACACCGTCGGCTTCGTCCGGCACCTGCCGCACCAGATCGTCGAGGCGTTCCGCTCGACGCTGGAGGAGGTCGCCGAGTCCGACCTGGTGGTGCACGTCGTCGACGGCACCCACCCCGACCCGGAGGAGCAGGTCCGGGCGGTCCGCGAGGTGCTTGCCGAGGTCGGCGCGGACCGGCTCCCCGAGCTGCTGGTGGTCAACAAGACCGACGCGGCCGACGAGGAGACCCTGCTGCGGCTCAAGCGGCTGTGGCCCGACGCCGTGTTCGCCTCGGCCCGCTCCGGGCGGGGGATCGACGAGGTGCGGGCGGCCATCGAGACGCGGCTGCCCAGCCCCGCCGTGGAGGTCCGGGCCGTGCTGCCGTACGACCGGGGGGCCCTGGTCGCCCGGGTGCACCGGCAGGGCGAGGTGCTCAGCTCCGCCCACCTGCCGGAGGGCACGATGCTGCACGTACGGGTCAGCGAGGCGCTCGCCGCCGAACTGGCGCCGTTCGCCACCGACGAGGGGCGGGTCGCCGCTGCCGCCCGGTGAACCCGGGCCCGGCACGGAATGCGACAGCGAGGGGCACACCGGACCACCGCGACGGGCGGTCCGGCGTGCCCCTCGCGTTTACACGGGCATGCGACACTGACCCCATGCGCCGCGCTGTTTCCTCGGTCACGGTTGCCCTCGGCCTGCTCGGGGCGACCGTGGCGCTCACCGGAGTCGCCCTGGCCGCGCCCGCCCCCGGGGCCGCCGCCGCCCCCGAGCCGACCCCCGGCAAGAAGCGCTGCACCGTCACCGACGAGCGGCTGCGCGAGCTCTCCGGCCTGGTGGCGACCAGCAGCGGCTACGTCGTGGTCAACGACGGCACCACCATCGAGGCGCGCAAGCGGGTCTTCTTCCTCGACACCAAGTGCCAGGTGACGAAGGAGGTCCGCTACTCGGGCAACGGCCCGCTCGACACGGAGGACCTCGCGCTCTCACCGGACGGCGAGACGCTGTGGATCGCCGACATCGGCGACAACATCACCAGCACCCAGCGGCGCGAGCGGGTCGCGGTGTGGAGCATGCCCGCCGACGGATCGGCCCGGCCGGTGCTGCACCGGCTGTCGTACCCGGAGAAGAAGCCGCACGACGCCGAGGCGCTCCTGATCAGCGACGACGGCAAGCCGCTGATCGTCACGAAGGTGGCCAGCGGCAAGGCCGAGATCTTCGCCCCGGAGGGCAAACTCAACAGCGGCGACACCGAGCCCGTGCCGATGACCAGGCTCGGCGAGGTCTCGCTGCCGAAGACGAACACCCCGAACGTGCTCAACACCATCGGCCGGGTCGCCATCACCGGCGCCGCCCGCTCGCCCGACGGCAAGAAGGTGGTGCTGCGCACGTACGCGGACGCCTTCGAGTACGACGTCTCCGGCGGCGACATCGTCGGCGCGCTGACCGGCGGCAAGCCCCGCGTCACCCCGCTGTCGGACCCGTTCGGCGAGGCGATCTCCTACACCCCCGACGGCAAGTCGTTCGTGACCGTCTCCGACGGCGGCGAACTGGGCGAGGACGAGGCCATCGACATCCTCGCCTACACCCCCGCCACCACCGGTGCCGAGGCGTTGACCGGCGGCGACGCCGGCCCACCGAAGCCGGCGGCGGAGAAGTCCTGGATGGAGGGGCTGAGCCTCGACGAGATCACGTACCTCATCGCGGCCGTCGGCGTGATCGGCGCGCTGATGGTCGGTGCCGGCATCTTCGGGATCCTGCGGGCCCGGCGGCGTCCCGCGCCGCCCGACGACCCGTCAGGCGACGCCGACCTGCCGGAGCGCGACGAGTTCCCGCTCAACGCCGGTCCGGGCGGACCCGCCCGGGGGCGGCCGGTCGAGGACCCGCCGCCCGGCGGCGGCCGGGGTCGGGGCGGCGTCTACGGCGGAGTGCCGGCCGGCGGTGGCGGCTACGGCGCGACCCCGGCTCCCGCCGGCGGGCCGCGCCCACCCTCCGGCGGCGTGTACGGCGGCGCGGCCCGCCCGGCGGGGGCCGCCCGCCCACCACAGGGCGGCGGCGTGTACGGCGGCGGCGGGGGGCGGCCCGCCGGCGGCGGCTACGGCGGCGCGCAGCCCGGGGGCGTTCCCCCCGGCCGGGGCGGTGGGGCGGCCCCGCCGCCGGACCGGGCGGCCCAGCCGGGCCGTGGCGGGGTCTACGGCGGGCAGGCCGAGCCGCCCCGGCGCGGGCGGGACCCCCGGGACCCACGCGGAGGCCGACACGGCGACGGCGGGCCCGGCGACGAGCGCGGCGGCTACGGCCAGCCGCCCGGCGGAGGCCGCGAATACCGGGGCGACCGCTACTGACCGTCGTCGCGCCCCGTCGCGGGGTCGGGCTGTTCGCGGCCGGGGCGATCGTGGCGGCGACCGCCGCTGATCTTCCGGCCCGGGCGCGCGGGCACCCGGGCCGTTCCTCGCGGGCCGGCGGCCCTCCGGCGACCCGTCAGATGCGGCGCAGGACCGCCACGACGCGACCCATGATGGTGGCGTCGTCACCCGGGATCGGGTCGAAGGCCGGGTTCTGCGGCATCAGCCAGACGTGGCCGTCGCGGCGGCGGTAGGTCTTCACGGTCGCCTCGCCGTCGAGCATCGCGGCGACGATGTCGCCGGCCTCGGCGGTCGGCTGCTGCCGCACCACCACCCAGTCGCCGTCGCAGATCGCCGCGTCCAGCATCGAGTCGCCCTTGACCTGGAGCATGAAGACCTCACCCTCGCCCACCAGCTCGCGGGGGAGAGGGAAGACGTCCTCCACCGCCTGCTCGGCGAGGATGGGGCCACCGGCGGCGATCCGGCCGAGCATCGGCACGTACGCCGGGGCGGGGCGCTGCGAGCGGCTCGCCTCGTCGTCGAGGGTGTCGCTGGGAGTCCGCACGTCCACCGCGCGCGGGCGGTTCGGGTCGCGCCGCAGGAAGCCCTTCTTCTCCAGCTCCTTGAGCTGGTAGGCGACGCTGGACGGGGAGACGAGGCCGACGGCCTCGCCGATCTCCCGCACGCTCGGCGGGTAGCCGTGCCGCTCGACCCAGGTGCGGATGAACTCCAGGATGCGGCGCTGCCGGGCGGTCAGGTCGACCGTGGCCGGGTCGGGGAAGCTGCTGACCACCGGGGTGACCGGACGCACGGCCGGCTGGGCTGCCCGGCTGCGCGCGGCGCGGGGGCGCCGGGTGGCCGGCGGACCCGCCTCGGTGCTCTGCTGCGGGTTCTTCGGCCGGCTGGCCCGGTCCTCGGTCACGTCCGTCCTCCCTGGTCGGCGCTCGTTGCCCGGCGGCTCGGGGGCTGTGGGGTCGGAGCCGCGCGCGGTTGCCTCGACCGGTCCGCGTGGCTCGCCGGCCCGGTTGTTCTTGACCGTATAGGTGAGATCGGTCATTTTCAAACATCTGTACGACCTTCGTCGGCGTGTCGGACTCGAAAGCGGGAAATCCGAACGCCTGTTCTGATAAATGGTACGCGCGCTCGAACGTCAGTTCGACGTTCGCCTGCCCGGCCCCCGTTCGGGGGCTGGTCGGCCGCAGGGCGTGACCGGGGGGACGCATGCCGCGTTGGGGCTTTCGGCGGCCCTGCCGGAGGGGGCGCCGACGTGATTCTGGTGACGCGCCGGACACGCCCCGGCGAACTTGACCACGGTCCGCCGGACGCATACGGTCAACCCCTAGATGTAGTAGTCACACGGGCGTAAGTCGCCTACAGGTTGGGTTCGACTACCGACCGCACTTCCCGCTACCGCACCCGGTGGTGGTCCCCGAGCGGGGCCGGCGCCGCGGTTTCGCGTGCCCGGGAATGCCTGTCGGCCCGCCGTCGATGAAGGAGGTCAGGCGATGCGGTGCCCATATTGCCGGCACGCCGACTCCCGGGTCGTCGACTCGCGGGAGGCCGACGACGGCCAGCTGATCCGCCGGCGGCGGTCCTGCCCCGAGTGCGGTAAGCGGTTCACCACCGTCGAGGAGGCGGTGCTCGCCGTGGTCAAGCGCAGCGGGGTGACCGAGCCGTTCAGCCGCATCAAGATCGTCGGTGGGGTGCGCAAGGCGTGCCAGGGGCGACCGGTCGACGAGGACTCGATCGCCCTGCTCGCGCAGAAGGTCGAGGAGACCATCCGGGCCAAGGGGGCCGCCGAGATCCCCAGCCACGACGTGGGCCTGGCGATCCTGGGCCCGCTGCGGGACCTGGACGAGGTGGCCTACCTGCGCTTCGCCAGCGTCTACCGCTCGTTCGACTCCCTCGCGGACTTCGAGCGCGAGATCGAGACCCTACGGGCCGCCGCCCGCGCCCGGGAGGGCGCCGGGGCCGGCGACGGGGCGGCCGCGGCGGGGGCCGCCGGCCGTACCAATTGATTTTCCTGGTTTCTGACAGTTTGGACGCGCGGCGGGTGACCGCGCAGACGAGGGGGCGGATGAGATGGCGGGGGACGGCGTGACAGCAAGCCGGACGCGGACGAAGGCCAGCACCGGCCTGAAGGTCGAGCGGGTGTGGACGACCGAGGGAGTCCACCCCTACGACGAGGTGACGTGGGAGCGCCGCGACGTCGTGATGACGAACTGGCGGGACGGCTCGATCAACTTCGAGCAGCGCGGGGTCGAGTTCCCCGAGTCCTGGAGCGTCAACGCGGCCAACATCGTCACCACCAAGTACTTCCGGGGCGCCGTCGGCACCCCCGAGCGGGAGTGGTCGCTGCGGCAGCTCATCGACCGGGTGGTCAGCACCTACCGCGCCGCCGGTGAGGAGCACGGCTACTTCGCGACCCCGGCCGACGCCGAGGTGTTCGCCCACGAGCTGACCTGGATGCTGCTGCACCAGGTGTTCAGCTTCAACTCGCCGGTCTGGTTCAACGTCGGCACGCCCTCACCCCAGCAGGTCAGCGCGTGTTTCATCCTTTCTGTGGATGATTCGATGGATTCGATCCTCGACTGGTACAAGGAGGAGGGGCTGATCTTCAAGGGCGGCTCCGGCTCCGGGGTCAACCTCTCCCGGATCCGCTCCTCCCGGGAGCTGCTCTCCTCCGGCGGCACCGCCTCCGGCCCGGTCAGCTTCATGCGCGGCGCGGACGCCTCCGCCGGCACGATCAAGTCCGGCGGTGCCACCCGGCGCGCGGCGAAGATGGTCATCCTCGACGTCGACCACCCGGACATCGAGGAGTTCGTGATCACCAAGGCGCGCGAGGAGGACAAGATCCGCGCGCTGCGGGACGCCGGCTTCGACATGGACCTCGGCGGCAACGACATCGTCAGCGTGCAGTACCAGAACGCCAACAACTCGGTGCGCGTCTCCGACGAGTTCATGTCGGCCGTGGAGAACGGCGGCGGCTTCGACCTGCGCGGCCGGCTCGACGGGCAGACCATCGAGACCATCGACGCCAAGAAGCTGTTCCGCACCATCGCCCAGGCCGCGTGGGAGTGCGCCGACCCCGGCCTCCAGTACGACGACACGATCAACGACTGGCACACCTGCCCGGAAACCGGACGAATCACCGCATCTAACCCATGTAGTGAATACCTTCATTTGGACAATTCGTCCTGCAACCTGGCCTCGCTGAACCTCATGAAGTTCCTGCGGGCCGACGGCGGGTTCGAGGTGGAGAAGTTCGTCCGGTCGGTCGAGTTCGTCATCACCGCGATGGACATCTCGATCTGCTTCGCCGACTTCCCCACCGAGCGGATCGGCGAGACCACCCGCGCCTACCGGCAGCTCGGCATCGGGTACGCCAACCTCGGCGCGCTGCTGATGGCCTCGGGCCTGCCGTACGACTCGGAGCAGGGCCGCTCCGTCGCCGCCGCCATCACCTCGCTGATGACCGGCACGGCGTACCGCCGCTCGGCCGAGCTGGCCGGCATCGTCGGCGCGTACGACGGCTACGCCCGCAACGCCGAGCCGCACAAGCGGGTCATGCGCAAGCACGCCGCCGCCAACGACGAGATCAAGCCCACGAGCACGGTCGCCACCGCGATCGTCCGGGAGGCCACGAAGCAGTGGACCCAGGGCAACAAGATCGGTGACAAGCACGGCTGGCGCAACTCCCAGGCCGCGGTGCTCGCACCTACCGGAACCATCGGCCTGATGATGGACTGCGACACCACCGGCGTCGAGCCCGACCTGGCGCTGGTCAAGTTCAAGAAGCTGGTCGGCGGCGGCTCCATGCAGATCGTCAACCAGACCGTCCCGCGCGCCCTGCGCAGCCTCGGCTACCCCGAGGAGCAGGTCGAGGCGATCGTCGAGCACATCGCCGACCACGGTCACGTGGTGGACGCCCCCGGCCTCAAGCCGGACCACTACCCGGTCTTCGACTGCGCCATGGGCGAGCGGTCCATCGCGCCGATGGGGCACGTGCGGATGATGGCGGCCGTCCAGCCGTTCATCTCGGGCGCCATCTCCAAGTGCGTCGTCGGGGAGACCCTGGTGGCCTCCGGGGACGGGCTTGTCCGAATGGGCAGCCTCTACCAGGGTGAGGCGGAGGACACGTTCCGGGCGGAGTTCCTCAAGATCTCCTCCCTGGACGGTGACCGCAAGACCGACGCGTTCTACTACGGCGGGGTACGTCCGGTGCGGACGGCCACGCTCCGCTCAGGGCACTCGGTGACCGGTACCTATCCACACCGGCTGCTCACCGCTGGTGAGGGTGGACTGGTCTGGAAGACGCTGGGCGAACTCCAGCCGGGTGACCACGTCGCCACCCAGTACGGTGCCGACCTGTGGTCGTCCGTCCCGGCGAGCCTGCGCGACGTGGTGACCTCGCGGTCCTACGGGAACCAGCGTTCGGTGACGCTGCCGCAGGAGATGACGGAGGAGCTGGCACTCCTCCTCGGCGCGTACGCCGCCGAGGGGCACACCAGCCGCAGCAACTGGACGATCACCATCACCAACTCGGTCGACTCGGTGCTGGAGCGGATCCAGGCAGCCTGGCAGTCGGTGTTCGGGCTGACCGCCCGGATCGACCGGCAGCCTGGCAAGTGCCCGGCGGTGGTCCTGTCATCCAAGACCGTCGTGGAGTTCATGACGGAGCTCGGCTGTGGCTCGCGAGCCTCCGAGAAGCGGATCCCCGACGCGGTGCTGCGCTCCCCTCGCGACATGGTGCTGGCCTTCCTGCGCGGCCTCGCGCTCGACGCATACGTGACGACGGCCACCGCGCCGAAGTGGGCGATCTGTCTGGACAGCCCGGCCCTGCTGGACGACCTGCAGGCCGTGTTGACCAACCTCGGTGTCGTGCACGGCCGGGTGAGCAAGTTCAACTCCGAGTACGGCAAGTCGTACGACGAGGTCTACGCCGCCGGCTACCAGGGGCAGCTCCTGGTGAGCATGGTGCCGTTCCTGGAGCCGGAGAAGGCCGCTGCTGCCGCTCATTACCTCGCCCAGTCCTACGGCACGGGGACGGCGGATGTCGTGCCCGGCATCACCGGGCGGGAACTCTACAACCTCATTCCGGCGGGTAAGCCGGGCCGGGGCGGCGTTCGCGGTGACCGTTCGAGCTTCGCGTTCCTCCTCGACGAGCGCACCACGCACGTCACCCGTCGTACGGTGGAGCGGGTGGCCTCCCTCGACGGGGTGGTGCTGCCGGGGTGGCTGCGCCAGGTGCTGGACGGCAACCTGCACTTCTCGCCCGTCGACTCCGTCGTGGATGCTGGTGAGCGGGAGGTGTTCGACCTTTCGGTGCCGGAGACCCACGCCTTCGTGGCGAACGGCATCATGAACCACAACACGGTCAACATGCCGGAGCAGGCGACCGTCGAGGACGTCGAGAAGATCTACTTCGAGGGCTGGAAGCTCGGCCTGAAGGCGCTGGCGATCTACCGGGACAACTGCAAGGTCGGCCAGCCGCTGTCGGTGGCCAAGCCCAACAAGGCGACCGCGTCGACCGAGGCCCCGGCCGAGGCGGAGAAGGCCGTCGAGAAGGTGGTCGAAAAGGTCGTCGAGTACCGCCCGGTGCGCAAGCGGCTGCCGAAGAAGCGCCCCTCGGAGACGGTCAGCTTCTCCGTCGGCGGCGCGGAGGGATACCTCACCGCCTCGTCGTACCCGGACGACGGCCTCGGCGAGGTCTTCCTGAAGATGTCGAAGCAGGGCTCGACCCTGGCCGGCGTGATGGACGCCTTCTCGGTGGCCATCTCCATCGGCCTCCAGTACGGCGTCCCGCTGGAGACGTACGTCAGCAAGTTCACCAACATGCGCTTCGAGCCGGCCGGCATGACCGACGACCCGGACGTGCGGATGGCCGCCTCGGTGATGGACTACATCTTCCGTCGCCTGGCCCTGGACTTCCTGCCGTACGAGCGCCGCGCCGAGCTGGGCATCTTCACCGCCAAGGAGCGGGCCGCCCAGCTGCGGGCCGAGGCGGAGGCGGAGAGCGCGACGGTCAGCGGTGCGGACCTCACCGCGATGGCGGCCTCCGCGCCGGTCGAGTCGCCGGAGACCAAGGCCGGGCCGGGCCAGCAGGCCACGGTCGGTGCGGTCGCCCAGCCGGCGCAGGAGCTGGCCGACGTCGCCGCCGCGAAGCCGGCCCCGTCGGTGGGCTCCAGCACGGAGCTGCTGGAGGCCGTGATCGGCAAGGCCGCCGACGCGCCGCTCTGCTTCACCTGCGGCACGAAGATGCGCCCGGCGGGCAGCTGCTACGTCTGCGAGGGCTGCGGGTCGACCAGCGGCTGCAGCTGAGTGCGGCAACGGGTCG
Source organism: Micromonospora sp. NBRC 110038 (assembly GCF_020884815.1). Taxonomy (NCBI): domain Bacteria; kingdom Bacillati; phylum Actinomycetota; class Actinomycetes; order Micromonosporales; family Micromonosporaceae; genus Micromonospora; species Micromonospora sp. NBRC 110038. The sequence continues at coordinate 979,551 of NZ_BBOL01000001.1, forward strand.
GGCCCGGGCGCGTCAGCGCCCGGGCCCGACCTGTTGGTAAGGATGTCAACGCCTGCGGTGGCGAAGGACACCCCTGGCACACCCCCGCAGAGCGGCTAGCCTTCGTCGATGACGACAGGTGTGGATGCGGCGATCGCCGCCAGCTATGTCGAGTTCGCCGACCGCGAGGCGCGCGGGGTGTCGCCCGCGTACGAGCGGCTGGCCCGCTCCGTCGCCCGCGACGGTCGCCTGCACGCGCTGCTCGGCACGGTGCCGGAGGCCAAGCGGCAGCCCAACCTGCTGTTCGCCGTCGTCCGGCTGCTCGGCGGGCCCGTCGAGGACCCGGCCGCGTTCGGCGAGTTCGCGGCGGCACACTGGCCGGAGGTCGCGGCGCAGCTGCGTACCCGCGCGACCCAGACCAACGAGGCCGGCCGGTGCGCGGCGCTCCTGCCGGTGCTGGCCGCGCTGCCGCAGCCTCTCGCGCTGCTGGAGGTCGGCGCGTCGGCGGGGCTGTGCCTCTATCCCGACCGGTACGCCTACCGCTACGGCGACCACCGGGTCGGCTCCGGGGAGCCCGTCCTCGACTGCGCGCTCACCGGTGCCGCGCCGCCGAACCGTCGGCCCGTGGTGGCGTGGCGGGCCGGGCTGGACCTGAACCCCCTCGACGTGACCGACCCCGCCGACGTCGCCTGGCTCGACGCCCTCGTCTGGCCCGAGCAGGCCCACCGCCGCGCCCGGCTGCGGGCCGCGTCGGCCGTCGCGGCGGCCGACCCGCCGCTGCTCGTGCGCGGCGACCTCGTCGACGACCTGCCGGTGCTGGCCGCGCGGGCACCCGCCGGCGCGACCCTGGTGGTGTTCCACACCAGCGTGCTCTACCTGGTGCCGGCTCCGCGCCGGGCGGCCTTCGCCGATCTGGTACGCACGCTGCCCGGCCACTGGCTCGCGAACGAGACCCCGGAGGTGCTGGGGCACGACGCGCTGCCGGAGCCACCGGACGGGACGCTGCACAACGTGCTCACGCTGGACGACACGCCGCTGGCCTGGACGAGGCCGCACGGTCAGGCGGTCACCTGGTTCGCGTGACCCCCGCGCGGGGTCACGCAGAGCGGTGCTCCCCACTACGCTGGGGCCTCCGGGCGTGCCTGGCGGGGGAGGTCGTCGTGGTCAGACCGGTCGTCCGTGTGCTCCTCGCGGTGCCGCTTCCCGTGCTGTGGGGGCTGGTGGCGGGGTGGTGGACCCCGCGTGGCCCCGGGGCCGAGGGCCCGGCGCTGGTCTCGATCGGCGTCAGTCTCGCCGTCGGGCTGGCCGCCGGCTGGCTGAGCCGGTCCCGGTGGGCGATGGTCGCCGCCCCCGTTGCGTACGCGGTGGCGGTCGAGCTGGCCCGGATCCGGCTGCGCGGGCCGAGCGTCGACCGGCCGCACCTGAGCGGTTTCGGCGTCGTCGTGCTCCTCACCGGGCGCGGGGTGCACGGCACGCTCTCCCTGCTGCCGCTGCTCGTCGGTGCCGCGTACGGTGCCGGGATCGCCCGCCGGTCGGTCGGTGGCGAGGGCCGGGGGCCGGTGCTGCGCTGGGCCGGTCGCGGCGCGGTGGGGGTGCTCGCCGCGGTGCTCGCGCTGGTCACGGTCGGCGTGGCGGTGCCGGCCCGCACCGACCCGATCCCCGGTGGGATCGCCGAGCTGACCACCGTGACCACCGCCGGCCGCGACCTCGGTCTGTTGATCCGGGGCGTGGAGCCGGCCGCGCCGGTGCTGCTCGTGGTGCCCGGCCCGCCCGGCGGGTCGGAGATCGGCTCGGTGCGCCGCCACCTGGCCGACCTGGAGCGGCACTTCGTGGTCGCCACCTGGGACCGGGCCGGCGCGCCGAAGTCCTGGTCGGCCTTCCCGCCCGCGCCGACCCTCGACGGCGAGGTGGCCGATCTCGTCGCCGTCGCCGAACACCTGCGGCGGCGCTTCGGCCGCGACCGGGTGCACCTGCTCGCCCACTCGGGCGGCACCATCCCCGGGCTGCTCGCCGTGCAGCGTCGGCCGGAGCTGTTCGCCTCCTACGTCGGCGTCGGCCAGGTGGTCAGCCTGCGCGAGGCCGACGCCAGCCAGCACGCCGACACGGTTGCCTGGGCCCGGCGCACGGGCCGGGCCGACCTCGCCGACCGGATGAGCGCGCAGGGTCCGCCGCCCTATGCGGACATCTGGGCGTACGAGCCGCTGCTGACCAACGAGCCGGCGGCGTTCGACTTCGACCGCTCCGGCAACAGCGAGGGGGCCGGCGGGGTGGTGGAGAACCTCGGCGTGCCGGAATACCCGCTGCTGGAGAAGGCGCACCTGCTCCCCGGCTTCATCGACGGTTGGGACGCGCTCTACCCGCGCCTGCAGGGCCTGGACTTTCGCGCCGAGGTCCGGCGGCTCGACGTCCCGACGTACCTCGTGGACGGTGAGCACGAGGTGCCGGGGCGGCTGCGCCTGCTCGACCAGTGGTATGCCCAGCTCCAGGCCCCCCGCAAGGAGCACGTCGTCATCCCCGGCGCCGGGCACCGGTCGCTGTTCCAGCGGCCCGGCCCGTTCGTCGAGCTGATGACCCGGGTACGCGCGGAGACGGAGGGCGTTCCCCGCTGAGGCGCCGCCCGCCGACGCCGACCTCCCGACCCGGCCCGCCTCGGCGCGCGGCACTCGGGCGGCGCGTCGTGTCCGGCGGCGGCTAGGGTCGCCCGTCATGGGGGAACCGAACTGGCTGCGGGAGACCCGCGCCGCGTACGACGAGGTGGCCGTCGACTACGCCCGGCTGGTCCACGGCGAGCTGGCGCGTAAGCCGTTGGAGCGTGCCCTGCTGGCCACCTTCGCCGAGCTGGTGGGCGGTGGTGGGACCACCCGGGCGGCCGCGTCCGGGCCGGTCGTGGAGGTCGGCTGCGGCACCGGCCGGGTCACCGCTCACCTGCGCGGCCTCGGGCTGGACGTCGCCGGCCTCGACCTGTCGCCGGGGATGGTCGCCGTGGCCCGCGAGTCCTGGCCGGGGCTGCGCTTCGCCGTCGCCTCGATGACCGCCCTGCCGCTGCCCGACGGCGGCCTCGCCGGCCTCGTCGCCTGGTACTCGATCATCCACCTGCCGCCGGCGGCGCTGCCGGCCGTCTTCGCGGAGTTCCACCGGGTGCTCGCCCCGGGCGGCGAGCTGCTGCTCGCCTTCAAGGCCGGCGACCGGCGGATCCGCCTGGAGCAGGCGTACGGCCACACGGTCTCCTACGACGTGCACTGGCTGCCGCCGGACCGGATCGCCGCGCAGCTCGCCGCCGCCGGGTTCGCCGTGCACGCCCGCCTGGTCCGGGAGCCGGAGGACTACGAGCGCGGCCCCCAGGCGTACCTGCTGGCCCGTCGGCCCCACGACGCCGACCCGGCGTAGGCGGCGGCGGGCCGCGCGGCGGGCGCGGCGGTTGGGCGCCGAGGGGCGTCAGGAAGGGGCCCTTCCTTACACTGCGGCGGTGGGTGGAGAGCGGGTGCCGTTGGCGGACCGGCCGTTGACCGAGCCGCACCCGTCGCGGCTGCCGCCGGACCATCCGCACCGGGGGCGGATCCTCGCCGCGCACGCCGCCGCCCTCGCGGCGGGGCAGGCCGGCTATCCCGATCCGGAGACCGGCCTGTTCGTGCTCACCGCAGGCTTCCTGGCCCGCCGGGGCACCTGCTGCGGGCGAGGCTGCCGACACTGTCCGTACGTGGCCGACTGAGCCGCCGGCCCCGGGCGGCTCGCCGCCGCCGCCGGGCTCTCGGCCGCGGCGGAGCACCGCCGACCGTGGGCTTTCGCCCGAGGCGGACAACCCGTACGGTGTCGGGCGGACATCGGCGGGAACCGCCGGGAGGCGCGGAGGTTGGCGTGCGCGGTTGGATCTGCCTGGCGGGCGTGTCGGCGCTGCTGGTGACGGGGTGCGGGGCGGAGGCGGCGGAGCCGGTGGCGGTGCCGCGCGGTGCGCCGGTCGCGGTCGACGTCCCGGCGGCGTCCTCCGGCGGCGCCTGCCGGCTGCTCGACTTCGCCGTGGTCGAGGAGCACACCGGGGAGCGGTTCGACGTGGCGGCGGCCAGCGCGCGCGACGACACCCGCACCTGCGTGCTGCGCGCGAAGCGGGCGCTGCTGCCGGAGCTGGCCCTCACCGTCACCGACACGTCGATCGACGTGGCCGACTTCACGGCCGATGTGCAGCCCACCGGGGCCCGGAAGGTCAGCCGGCTGGGTCAGGTCGCCTACCGGCGGACCGGGGCGGCGACGAAGGGGCAGGGGCCGGTCGCCGAGGTGGGCTGGCTGGCCGCCGAGGACCGGCTGGCCGTGCTGCGCTGGACGCTGCCGAAGGGCACCGAGCGCGCCGCCGCCGAGGAGGTGGCCGGGAAGCTGGTCGCGCTGGCGGGAACGGTCGACACCCGGGCCCTGTGAAGCCCGTCGCCGGGCCCGGGTGTCGGCGTCAGGTCAGTGGGCGGCGACGAAGACCCGGGAGGCGACCTCGCGGGGCAGCCGGACCCGGTCGCCGGAGCGGTCGATGGAGACGCCGTCGCGCTCCTGGGCCACGGTGACCGTCGCGCCCGGGTCGACCCCGGCGGCGTGCAGTTGGCGCAGCACGTCGGCGTCGGTCTGCACGCTCTCGCAGATCCGCCGCACGACCACCGTGCCGGTGAGCCCGGGGAACGCCAGGTTGCGCTCGCCGTCGCTGCGGTCGGTCGGCTGCTCGGGGGTGCCCAGCTCCTCCAGGCCCGGGATCGGGTTGCCGTACGGGGAGCGGGTGGGGCGGTTGAGCAGGTCGTACACCCGCTTCTCCACCGCGTCGCTCATCACGTGCTCCCACCGGCAGGCCTCCTCGTGGGCCTCCTCGTAGGGCATCCCGATGACGTTGACCAGCAGCAGCTCGGCGAGCCGGTGCTTGCGCATCACGGACACGGCGGACGCGCGGCCCAGCGGGGTCAGCGCGAGGTGCCGGTCGCCCTCGACGGTGAGCAGCCCGTCGCGTTCCATCCGGGCGACGGTCTGGCTGACGGTGGGACCGCTCTGCCGCAGCCGTTCGGCGATCCGGGCGCGCAGCGGCGGGACGCCCTCCTCCTCGAGTTCGAGGATGGTGCGTAGGTACATCTCGGTCGTGTCCACTAGATCGTGGCGCATCGATTCCCCCTCTCGGCGGAGGCAGTTCCGCGCCCACTCGTGTCGACCAGGTGCTTCACGTCGGCGACCTCCCGGAGGTCGATGGTACCCCGGCCGCCGGACATCGCCCGCCGCCGAATCGCGAGGTGACCGCCCGGATGGTGTTGACTGGACGCCATGTCCGGTACCGAGGAGCTGCTGGTCGAGGCCGACCGGCTCGCGGCGGAGCTCGACTCCGCCGACCCGCCCGCCCTGCTCGACGTCCGGTGGCGGCTCGCCGGGCCGCCCGGCCGCGACGACCACGCCGCCGGTCACCTGCCCGGCGCGGTCTTCGTCGACCTCGACGCCGCGCTGTGCGGGCCGCCGGGCGCGGCCGGCCGGCATCCGCTGCCCGACCCCGCCGTCCTCCAGGCCGCGCTGCGGGCCGCCGGGGTCCGCGCCGGTCACCCCGTCGTCGTGTACGACGGCGGCGACGCGCTGGGGGCGGCACGGGCCTGGTGGACGCTGCGCTGGGCCGGGCACCGGCCGGTCCGGGTGCTGCACGGCGGCTTCCCGGCCTGGGTGGCCGCCGGCCTGCCCGTGTCGACCGACGTGCCCACGCCTGCCCCCGGGGACGTGACCGTCCGTCCGGGCGGGCTGCCGGTGCTCGACGCCGACGCGGCCGCCGCGTTGGCCGCCACCGGCGACGGGACGCTGCTCGACGTGCGGGCCGCGGCCCGCTACCGGGGCGAGCACGAGTCGGTCGACCCGGTCGCCGGGCACGTGCCGGGCGCGGTGAACCTGCCCGCCGGGGAGTACGTCGGCCCGGACGGCCGCTTCCCGTCGGGCGGTGCGCTGCGGGAGCGGTTCGCCGCCGCCGGGGTCGCCGACGCCGCGCCCGTGGGGGCGTACTGCGGGTCCGGGGTGACCGCCGCGCAGGCCGTGCTCGCCCTGCACCTGGCGGGCCGCCCGGACGCCGCCCTCTACGTCGGATCGTGGAGCAACTGGGTGGCCGACCCGTCCCGTCCCGTCGCCACCGGCGGCTGAGCGTCCGGCACCGGGCCGAGCCCGGCGACCGGGGCGACACCGGTCACCGGAGCAGCGCGTGCGGTGGGCGGCGTCGGTGACCCGTGCGACGATGACCCCATGTCCGAGGACACGGTGGTGGTGTGGGACGAGTCCCTGCTCGCCTACGACATGGGTGACCATCCGCTCGACCCGGTGCGGGTCGAGTTGACCGTCGCGCTCGCCGGGGAGCTGGGCGTCCTGGGCCGGCCCGGGGTGCGGCTGGTCCGGCCCGAGCCGGCCGACGACGCCCTGCTGACCCGGGTGCACGACCCGCGCTACCTCGACGCGGTCCGGGTCGCCCCCCGCGATCCGCTGTTCGCCGGGTTCGGGCTGGGCACGTCGGACAATCCGGTCTTCGACGGGATGCACGAGTCCAGCGCGCTGGTCGCCGGTGCCACGGTGGCCGCCGCCGAGGCGGTGTGGCGGGGCGAGGCCCGGCGGGCGGTCAACGTGGCCGGTGGGCTGCACCACGCGATGCCGGCCCGCGCCGCCGGGTTCTGCGTCTACAACGACCCGGCGGTGGCCATCGCCCGCCTGCTCGACCTCGGCGCGCAGCGGATCGCGTACGTCGACGTGGACGTGCACCACGGCGACGGCGTGCAGGCCGTCTTCTGGGACGACCCCCGGGTGCTCACCGTCAGCCTGCACGAGACCCCGCTCGCCCTGTTCCCCGGCACCGGGTTCCCCGACGAGACGGGCGGGCCGGGGGCACAGGGCACCGCCGTGAACGTGCCGCTGCCGCCCGGGGTCGACGACGCCGGCTGGCTGCGCGCGTTCCACGCGGTCGTGCCGTCGGTGCTGCGGGCGTTCCGGCCGCAGCTCCTGGTCACCCAGTGCGGGGCCGACGGGCACCGGCTCGACCCCCTCGCCGACCTGCACCTGAGCGTCGACGGGCAGCGCGCCACCTACCTGGCGTTGCGGGCGTTGGCCGACGAGCTGTGCGAGGGCCGTTGGGTGGCCACCGGCGGCGGCGGGTACGCCCTCGTCGAGGTGGTGCCCCGCGCCTGGACCCATCTGCTCGCGGTGGCGACCGGCGACCCGATCGACCCGGCGACGCTCACCCCGCCCGGCTGGCGTGCTCTGGCCGCCGCCCGCCGCCCCGGCCGGGAGGTGCCGCTGCGGATGACCGACGACGCCGACCCCGCGTTCGCGCCGTGGCAGCCGACCGGCGAGCCGAGCTCGGTGGACCGGGCGATCGCGGCCACCCGCAAGGCGGTGTTCCCGCTGCTCGGCCTCGACCCGCACGACCCGCGGGACTGACCGGGGTGCGCCCGGGGAGGGGCCGGAACCGGTGACCACAGTCGACCAGCCGGTGGACGTGCTGCTGAGCGACGGCAGCACCGTCGGGCTGCGCCCGATCCGCCCCGAGGACGCGTCGGGGATCGTGGCGATGCACGCCCGCTTCTCCGAGCGCACCCGCTACCTGCGCTACTTCTCGCCGTACCCGCGCATCCCGGAGCGGGACCTGAACCGGTTCGTCCACGTCGACCACCGCGACCGGGAGGCGTTCGTGGTGCTCGCCGCCGGGCGGATCGTCGCCGTGGGCCGCTACGAGCGGCTCGGCCCGCAGTCACCCGAGGCCGAGGTGGCGTTCGTGGTGGAGGACGCCCACCAGGGGCGGGGGATCGGCTCGGTGCTGCTGGAGCACCTGGCCGACGCGGCCCGCCGGGCCGGGATCGTGCGCTTCGTCGCCGAGGTGCTCCCGGCCAACGGGGCGATGCTGCGGGTCTTCGCCGACTTCGGCTACCAGGTCCAACGCCAGTACGCCGACGGCGTGGTGCACCTGAGCTTCCCGATCGCCCCCACCGAGGCGACGCTCGCCGTGCAGCGGGGCCGGGAGCACCGCACCGAGGCCCGCTCCATCGCCCGGCTGCTGGCCCCCCGGGGCGTCGCCGTCTACGGCGCGAGCGCCACCGGGCAGGGCGTCGGTGCGGCCCTGCTCGGGCACCTGCGCGACGGCGGTTACCCGGGGCCGGTCGTGCCGGTGCACCCGGGCGCGGCGACGGTGGCGGGGCTGCCCGCGTACCCGTCGGCGGTCGACGCCGGCCACCCGATCGACCTGGCGGTCGTCGCGGTGGCCCCGGAGGCGGTGGGCGCGGTGGTGGCCGACGCGGCGGCGGCCGGCGCGCACGGCCTGGTGGTGATCTCGGCCGGCTTCGCCGAGGCCGGCGCGGCCGGCGCGGCGGCCCAGCGGGCCCTGGTCCGCGCCGCGCACGCCGCCGGCATGCGGGTCGTCGGCCCGAACTGCCTCGGCGTGGCCAACACCGCCGATCAGGTACGCCTCAACGCGACCCTCGCCCCCGCGCTGCCGGCCCCCGGCCGGGTGGGCATCTTCAGCCAGTCCGGCGCGTTCGGGGTGGCGCTGCTCGCCGAGGCGGCCCGGCGCGGCCTCGGCCTGTCCAGCTTCGTCTCCGCCGGCAACCGGGCCGACGTCTCCGGCAACGACCTGCTTCAATACTGGCAGGACGACCCCGGCACCGACGTGATCATGTTGTACCTGGAGACGTTCGGCAACCCGCGCAAGTTCGCCCGGCTGGCCCGGCGGATCGGCCGGGACAAGCCGGTGGTGGCGCTGGCTTCCCCCGCCCGCCCGCCCGGCCTGGGCGGCGACGCGCCCGGCCCCGACGCGGTCGCGGTGAGCGCCCTGTTCGCCCAGTCCGGGGTGATCCGGGTCGACACGGTCGCCGAGCTGCTCGACGTCGGCGTGCTGCTGGCCCACCAGCCCCGGCCCGCCGGGCGGCGGGTCGCCGTGGTCGGCAACTCCTCGGCGCTGACCGGGCTGGCCGCCACCGCCTGCGCCGCCCAGGGGCTGACGGTGGCCGCCGGCTACCCGTCCGACGTCGGCCCCCGGGCCGGGGCGGCCGAGTTCGCCGCCGCGCTCGGCGCGGCCGCCGCCGACGAGCACGTGGACGCCCTCGTCGCGGTCTTCGCCCCGCCGCTGCCCGGCCAGCTCACCGACGCCGAGGCCGACTTCGCCGCCGCCCTGCCCGGCGCGCTCGACGCCGGCAAGCCGGTGGTGGCGACCTTCCTCGCCGGGCGCGTGCCGGCGGGGGTGCCGGCGTACCCGAGCGTGGAGGAGGCGGTGCGGGCCCTGGCCCGGGTCGCCGCGTACGCCGACTGGCTGCGCCGGCCGACCGGCGCGCTGCCCGAGCTGCCCCGGATCGACCCCGCCGCCGCGTCCGCCGCGCTGCGCGCCGACGGGGCCGACCCGGCGGGGCTGCTGGGCGCGTACGGGATCGACGTGGTGCCGTCGGTGCGCGCCGGGTCGGCCGACGAGGCGGTCGCCGCCGCCGGGGCGCTCGGCTGCCCGGTGGCGTTGAAGGCCGCCGCCCCCGGGCTGCGGCACCGCCTCGACCTCGGCGCGGTCCGGCTCGACCTGGCCGACGTGGCGGCGGTGCGCCGGGCGTACGCGGAGATGTCGGCGGTCTTCGGCGCGGACGTCCTGGTGCAGGCGATGGTCCCGCCCGGCGTGCCGTGCGTGGTGGAGCTGGTGGAGGATCCGGCGTTCGGGCCGGTGGTCGGGTTCGGCCTCGGGGGCGTCGCCACCGAGCTGCTCGGCGACCGGGCGTGGCGGGCGGTGCCGCTGACCGACGCCGACGCCGCCGAGCTGGTGGACGCGCCCCGGGCCGCGCCGCTGCTGCGCGGGCACCGGGGGGCCGCGCCGGTGGACCGGGCCGCCCTGGCGGAACTGCTGCTGCGGGTGGGGCGGCTCGCCGACGAGCAGCCCCGGGTGCGTTCGCTCACCCTCAACCCGGTGCTGGCCCGCCCGGACGGCATCTCGGTGCTGCACGCCACGGTGGGCGTGGGCACGGCGGGCGCCCGCCCCGACACGGGCCCCCGCCGCCTGTGAGGCACGCGCCGCACACGCGAGGGGCCCCGGCGAACCGCCGGGGCCCCTCCTTACGTGTGCCGCTCAGCAGGCGTACGCCTCCAGTCGCTGCGCCCGCTCCGGGGCGCGCAGCTTGAGCAGCGTGACCTTCTCGATCTGCCGGATCCGCTCCCGGGACAGGCCGAACTCCTTGCCCACCTCGTCGAGGGTGCGCTGCCGGCCGTCGTCCAGGCCGAAGCGGAGGCGGATCACCGCCTGCTCCCGCTGGGACAGGGTGGCCAGCACGATCTGCACCTCGTTGCGCAGCTCGCCGTCGGCGGCGGCAGCGCCGGGCTCGGCGGCCGGGTCGACGGCGGCGACGAAGTCGCCGAGGGCGCTCTCGCCGTCCTCGCCGACGGCCTGGTCGAGGCTGACCGGCTCCCGGTCGTACGAGATCAGCTCGATGACCTGGAACTCGGGGACGTCCATGGCCCGGGCGACCTCGGCCACGGTGGGCTCGCGACCCAGCGTGACGGCCAGCTCGCGGCGGGCCCGGACCATCCGGTTGACCTGCTCGACCATGTGCACCGGGATGCGGATGGTGCGGGCCTGGTCGGCCATCGCCCGGGTGATCGCCTGCCGGATCCACCAGGTCGCGTACGTGGAGAACTTGAAGCCCTTGGTGTAGTCGAACTTCTCGACCGCCCGGATCAGGCCGAGGTTGCCCTCCTGGATGAGGTCGAGGAACGCCATGCCCCGGCCGGTGTACCGCTTGGCGATGCTGACGACGAGGCGGAGGTTGGCCTCCAGCAGGTGGTCCTTGGCCGTGCGCCCCTCGGCGACGACGATCTCCAGGTCGGCGCGCAGCTCCGTCGACACCGGCGTGCAGGTGGCCAGCTTCTCCTCGGCGAACAGCCCGGCCTCGATCCGCTTGGCGAGCACCACCTCCTGCTCGGCGGTGAGCAGCTTGGTGCGCCCGATGCCGTTGAGGTAGGCCCGGACCAGGTCCGTGGAGACGCCGCGCTCGTCGGTGGCGTCCAGGTCGGTCAGGGTGTCGGCGGCAGCCTCGGCGTCGGTGGTGACGGCCGGGCCGATCTGGTTCTCGATCATCTGAAGGACCATCTCTGTCTCTCCCCGTGTCCACGTCGGTGCCGCGTTGCCGGCCCAGTGGTGCCGGTGACTCACACTCTGGCAAGCGGGACGTGAAACGGGAGTGAGGCGATCGGGGAACCGACAGCGGATAGGGGTGTGGCGGACCCCTGACCTTGCCAGGCCCGGCTACCGTGCCGGCAGTCGGTCGTTCGGGCCGAATCAGCAGGTCGGCGGCTCGTCGGCCGATCTTCGAGAGGGTGGAGGGCGTCGTGGTCTTCAAGCGGCTCATGCAGGCGATGGGTGTGGGCGGTCCGTCGGTGGAGACGGTGCTGAGCAATCCGAACTGCCGTCCGGGCGGTCAGTTGGAGGGTGTCGTGCACGTGGCGGGCGGCGAGCACGCGGTCGACATCGACTACGTCGCGCTGGGCCTGGTCACCCGGGTCGAGGTGGAGAGCGGCGACAGCGAGTACGAAACCACCCAGGAGTTCCACCGCCGCCAGGTGACGGGGGCGTTCCGGCTGGAGCCGGGGCAGCGCTACGACGTACCGTTCCGCTTCGACGTGCCCTGGGAGACCCCGCTCACCGAGCTGTACGGGCAGCACCTGCACGGGATGACGATGGGGCTGCGTACGGAGCTGGAGGTGGCGCGGGCGGTCGACAAGGGCGACCTGGACGCGGTGGCGGTGCACCCGCTGCCGGCCCAGGAGGCGCTGCTGGAGGCGCTGCTGCGGCTGGGCTTCCGGTTCGCCCGCGCCGACGTCGAGCGGGGCCACATCTACGGGGTACGCCAGCACCTGCCGTTCTACCAGGAGATCGAGTTCTACCCGGCCCCCCAGTACGCCCAGGCGATCAACCAGCTGGAGGTCACCTTCGTCACCGACCCGCAGCAGGTGCAGGTGGTGCTGGAGATCGACAAGCGGGGCGGCGTGTTCACCGAGGGGCGGGACGCCTTCGGCCGGTTCACGGTCGACCACGCCACGGTGCACAACACCGACTGGGCCGCCCAGCTCGACGGCTGGCTGCGCCAGTCCATCCAGCGCCGCGGCCTCTTCTTCTGACCCCGGGGACCTTTGTGGTGATCAAGAGGTTTGCGTCAGGTTCCGGGCGGCGGCTGACGCAAACCTCTTGATCACCAGGCGTGGGGTCAGAGGTCCAGGAGGAGGGTTCGGGGGCCTACGTTGACGCTTTCCACCAGCATGTGGGTGCGGAAGCGGCCCGTCTGCACCGGGGCGCCGCGCTCGCGCAGCGCCGCCACGACCGCCTCGACCAGGGGTTCGGCCACCTCGGCGGGGGCGGCGGCGGTCCAGCTCGGCCGCCGGCCCTTGCGGGCGTCGCCGTAGAGGGTGAACTGGCTGACCACCAGGATGCCCGCACCGGTGTCCGCCGCACTGCGCTCGTCGTCCAGGATGCGCAGCTCGTGGATCTTGCGGGCCATGGTGCAGGCGGTCTCCCCGGTGTCGGTGTGGGTCACCCCGAGCAGCACCAGCAGCCCGTCGGTGACCGCGCCGACGACCTCCCCGTCGACCGTGACGCTGGCCCGGCCGACGGTCTGCACGACCGCCCGCATCAGTCGGTCACCGGCTCGACGATGCCGCGCTCCACCAGGTGCGCCACGATCGGGCCGGCCGCCTCCGCCAGCTCCTGCGGCGTCACGTCGTGCGCGGCGGCGAGCAGGGCGAGCTGGTCGCGCATCGGCAGCCGGCCGTCCGCGCCGCCGACCAGGGCCAGCACCAGCGGGTCGATCTCCTCCGTCCAGCGCAGCCCGTGCGGCATCGCCAGGACCTGCCGGTCCACCGCCCAGCCCTCGTCGCCCATGGTCGCCTCCTGCCGCAGCTGGAGCCCCTCGGCGGCCCGGTAGCGCGCGTCGAGCAGCCCGTCGGCGCCGTGCGCCCGGAGCCAGTCCTGGCGGTCGAACCAGGCGGCGATCTGGCCGCCCAGCGGCGGCTCCACCCGCTGCCGCAGGTCCTCCACCCGCACCACCGGGTCGGCGTGGCCGGCGCGACGCAGCGAGACGATGCCGAAGCCGATCGCCTCCACCTTGTGCGCGTCGAACCAGTCGAGCCAGGCCGCCGCCCGGTGCGGGTCGGCGGCCTCCCCGACGTCGGTCAGCCACAGGTTGACGTACGCCATCGGGTCGGCGACCTCCCGCTGGATGACCCAGGCGTCCAGGCCGGTGCCGGCGAACCAGCCGGCCACCCGCTCGCCCCAGTCCTCCCCGGTGACGTGCACCCAGTTCGCCAGGTACTGCATGGTGCCGCCCTCGGTGAGCAGCCCCGGTGCGGCGGCGGCCAGCTCCGCGCCGATCGCGTCGCCGACCCGGCCCGAGTCCCGGTACACGTGGGTGGTGGTGCCGGGGCCGACCACGAACGGCGGGTTGCTGACCACCAGGTCGAACCGGCGCCCGGCGACCGGGGCGACCAGGTCCCCGCGCAGCAGCTCCCAGTCCTGGCCGTTGAGCGCGGCGGTGGTGGCGGCGAAGCGCAGCGCCCGTTCGGAGACGTCGGTGGCGGTGACCCGGCGGGCGTGGGTGGCCAGGTGCAGCGCCTGCACCCCGGAGCCGGTGCCCAGGTCGAGCGCGGTCTCCACCGGCCGGCGCACGGCCGCCCCGATCAGCGTCTGGGTCGCCCCGCCGATGCCGAGCACGTGCTCGGAGTGCAGCGGCCGGCCCGGCCGGGAGCTGACCGGCAGGTCGGCGAGGACCCACCAGTCGTCGGCGTACGGCTCCAGGTCCAGGCCCGCGCGCAGCCCGTCGCCGTGCCGCTCGACCAGGCCCCCGGCCAGCGCTTCGGCCACGGTCAGCGGGGCGAGCGCGGCGGCCACCGCGGCCTCCGGCTCGGTCTGGTCGCAGATGAACACCCGGATGAGGGTGGCCAGCGGGTCGAGGTCGGCGGTGGCGCGCAGGGCCGCCCGGAAGTCGTTGCGGGCGATCCCGCCGGTGGCCTGCGGTCCGAGCCGGTCGGCGATGCCGTTCGAGGTGTACGCGGCGCGGGCGAGCGCCGTCCGGAGCGCCTCGACGCCGGCGGGGGAGAGCAGCATGTCGTGTTCGTCCACGTCGCCATCCTGCCTGCCGGGGCGGCGCGCATCGGCACCGCCGCCCCGAAATCCGACCGCCGGGCGGGACCGGCCGGGCCGCCCGCGCCGGGAACCGGTGTCGGGGAGTCGGCGTCGTCCCCGGGCGGCGGGCGGGCAGGATGGACCGCATGACGTTCTCGCTGCCCATCGACCCCGAGGCCAACCGGCTGCTGGAGCGCAGCCCGCTGGCCCTGCTGCTGGGAATGACGCTCGACCAGCAGATCCCGATGGAGAAGGCGTTCTCCTCGCCGTACGTGCTGACCCAGCGCCTCGGGCACGAGCCGGACGCCCGCGGGCTGGCCGGTTACGACCCGGACGCGCTGGTGGCGGTCTTCGCCGAGCCGCCCGCCCTGCACCGGTTCCCGAAGGCGATGGCCGCCCGGACGCAGGAGGTGTGCCGGGTGCTGGTCGACCGGTACGACGGCGACGCCGCCCGGCTCTGGGCCGACGTCGCCGACGGGCGGGAACTGCTGCGCCGGATCACCGAGCTGCCCGGGTTCGGCCGGCAGAAGGCGCAGATCCTCGTCGCGCTGCTCGGCAAGCGGTACGGCGTCACCCCGGCCGGCTGGCGGGAGGCGGCCGGTGGCTACGGCGACGCCGACGCGTACCGGTCGGTGGCCGACGTGGCCGACGCGGACTCGCTGCGCCGTGTACGCGAGTACAAGCAGCGGATGAAGGCGGAGGCGAAGGCCGCGAAGGGCTGACGCAACCCGCGCCGCTCGGGCTCGTTGAGCCCGTCGGGCGTCGGCGACGGGTGGGCGATGACGGAGGATCAGCGGGGCGCGGCGCTGCTGCGGGGCGCGGTGAGCTCGCCCCGGGCCAGCTTCCTGGAGCTCTTCTTCGACCTGGTGTTCGTCTTCGCGCTGACCCGGGTGTCGCAGCGGATCATCGACGACGTGGCGTCCCCCGGCCGGGACGTGTGGAGCGAGGTCGCACAGACCCTGCTGCTGTTCCTCGCGCTCTGGCTGGTCTGGACGCTCACGGCCTGGGTGACCAGCCGCTACGAGCCGGAGCGCGGGATCATCCAGTTCGTCGTGGTGGCCACGATGTTCGGCAGCATGGTGATGGCCGTCGCCCTGCCCCGGGCCTTCGCCGAGCGGGCGCTGACCTTCGCCTGCGCGTACCTGGCGGTCCAGGTCGGCCGGCCGCTGCTGGTCACCGTGGCGCTGCGTCGGCATCCCCGCCGGACGGTGACGGTGCGCATCCTGGCCTGGTTGACGCTCGGCGCGGTGCCCTGGCTCGCCGGTGCCCTGGTGCCGCAGCAGGCCCTCCGGGCGGTGTTCTGGACCGTCGCGGTGGCCTGGGACTACACGGGGTTGGCGCTCGGCTGGCCGGTGCCGCGCCTCGGGCCGACGCGGGTCTCCGGCTGGGCCGTGATGGGCGAGCACCTGGCGGAGCGGTACCAGCAGATCTTCCTGATCGCCCTCGGCGAGACGATCCTCATCATCGGGTTCACGTTCAGCATGAGCGAGTTCTCCGCCGCCAGGTTCGGGGCGTTCGCCCTCTCGTTCCTGGTCACGGCGCTGTTCTGGCGGATCTACTTCCACCGGGCCGGGCACCTGCTGGCCGAGGCGATCCGGGTGGCCCGGTCGCCGGGGCTGCTGGGCGAGTCGGCGAGCTGGACCCACCTGGTGATCGTGGCCGGCGTGCTGCTCACGGCCGTCGGCTACGAGCTGGTCATCGACCATCCCTTCGCCCGGATGGAGTCGACGTGGGCAGTCTTCGTCATGGGCGGCCCCACGCTGTTCCTGGCCGCCCGTGCACGCTTCGAGTACGAGATCTTCGGCCGGGTCTCCCGCTCCCGGCTGGCCGGGGTGCTGGTGCTGGTCGCGCTTGCCCCGCTGGCGCTGCGGATGCCAGCGACGGGCGCGCTCGCGTCAACCGCCACCGTGCTGGCGGCGATCGCCGTGCGCGACATGGTGCGGTCGTGGGGCCGCCCGGCCGAGCGGCCGGCATCGCCGCTGTAGCGGCCCGCCTGACGCCTTCCAGGGGCCAGCCCGGGGTCCAGGCGGTTGCGGCCCGGGGCTCAGGCGGCGGTGGGCCGGGAGAGGGCGGCGAGGGCCCGCCGCACGTCGGCGAGGGACACCGTCGCCGAGTCGTCCAGCTCGGCCAGGCCGGCCTCGATCCACTGCCGCATCAGCGTGGTCACCCCGATGCCCCGGGCGTCGGCGGCGGCCCGCACCCGCTCGTACGTCTCCAGCGGCAGCCGCACCGAGCGGCTGACCATCGGCACGTCGGTGTCGGGGGTGGGCAGCTCCACGGGCGCGCCGGTGTCGATCAACTCGGCCAGCGGGTCGCCACCGCCGTGGAACTGCTTGGTCGCGTCGTTACGGTTCATCGCCACGCCTCCTCATCGGCGGAATCTGCGGCCGGCGTCGTCGTCGGGAAACCGGCGGACGGCCTCGTCGTAGCGCTTGGCCTCGGCGTCGGTCAGCTCCCGGGCGGAGAGTACGTCCCAGTCGTTGTCGGCGCCGTCGGCCTCGGCGAGCAGCACGGCCAGCCGCCTGCCGTGGCGGGCGGCGGCGTAGACGACCATCACGTCGTCGCCCAGGTGCCGGATGACCCGCCGCGGGCTGTGCAGCGCCTCCCAGACCTCCCCGGGCGTGACGTCGTAGACCCGCAGGTTGGCCAACGCCTCGTCGGTGAAGCTGAACCGGCTGCCCACGAGCGGAGCGTACCACGGGCGTAACACGAGCCGGAACGAGTCGATTTCGCTGATCAACGCCCCGCGACGAACCGATCAACGCCCCGGGGTGACAGGATGGGGGCGATCCCTCTTGGAGGTTCGTGGTGAAGCGTCAGGCGTACCAGCCGATCCTGATCACCGACGCGGCCCGCAGCCAGGACGACCAGCTCACCAGCCGGCAGCGCCGCTACGTCGTGATGATGGGCGTCCGGGTGGCCTGCGTGATCGTCGGCGCGATCCTGGTCGGCGCGCAGGCGCCCATGCTCTGGCTCTGGCTGCCGCTGTGCGGCCTCGGGATGGTGCTCATCCCGTGGCTGGCGGTGCTGCTGGCCAACGACCGGCCGCCGAAGGAGAAGCACCGGCTGGCCAACCGCTTCCAGCCCCGGCACACCGACCCGGCCCCGCCGATGAGCCTGGCCGCCGAGGAGCGCCCGCACAAGGTCATCGACGCCGAGCCCTGACCGGCGCGGCCCGGCCTCCCGGCGGCCGGCGCGCGCCGGGCGAGCCACGCGCGGCCCGCCCGGGAGAGCCACCGGCCCACCCGGGCGAGCCATCGGGCCCAGGAAGTCCGGGCCCGCGCCACGGCCGGGCGGGCCGCCGGTCAGCCCGTCGGGCGCGCGCCGATGGTCGACACGGCCAGCGCGCCCAGGTCGCCGGCCCGGTCCAGCGCCGCCCGGGGCCCCGCCCCGGCCAGCCAGGCCGACAGCAGCCCGGCCGCGAAGGCGTCCCCGGCCCCGGTGACGTCGGCCACGGCCACCCGGCGCGTCGGCGCCACGCTGACCGTCGACGCCCGGTCCGCCCACACCGCCCCGGCCGCGCCCCGCTTCACCACCACCCGCCGGGCCGTCGCCGTCAGCGCCCGTGCCTGCGCCGCCGGGTCCAGCCCGCCGGCCAGCACGGCGGCCTCGTCGGCGTTGACCAGGAGCAGGTCGACGTCGCGTACCCAGGTCAGGAAGGCCGTCGCGCCGACCCGCCGCAGCGGCGCCGCGGACGCCGCGTCGACGCTCGTGGTGAGCCCGCGCTCGCGCGCCGCGGCCAGCGCGCGCAGCCCGGCGCCGCGCGACCCGACGTCCAACAGGGGATACGCGGACAGGTGCAGGTGCCGCGCGTCGGGCGCCCCGGCGAGGGCGGCATCGACGTGCCCGGCGCCCAGCCGCAGGTTCGCCCCCCGTTCGGTCACCATCGTGCGCTCGCCGTCGCCGGTGAGCACGATCACCGTGCCGGTGGTGCGGCCCACGTGCCGCTCGACGGCGCAGTCGACGCCGGCCCGCTCCAGCTCGGCGACCCGGTCGCGGCCCGCGTCGTCGTCGCCGACGGCGCCGACCATGGTCACCGGCACGCCCTGGGCGGCGAGCCAGGCGGCGGTGTTGGCGGCCTGCCCACCGCCGGTGACCCGGATCGTGGCCGGGGTGTCGGAGCCGGTGGCCAGCGGCCCGCCGAGCACCGCGACCACGTCGGTGATCAGGTCGCCGACGACGACGATCCGGCCCGGCCCGGCCGGATGGCGCGCAGCGGTCATGCGGCGGAGCGGCCGGCGGCGGCGACCGCGATCCGGGCGGCGAGGTCGGCGTTGCGCAGGATGATCCGCACGTTCACCGCGAGGCTCGCGCCCTCGGTGGCGGAGTGGAAGTGCGCGAGCAGGTACGGCGTCACGGCCTTGCCGGTCACCCCGTCGCGCTCCAGCAGGGCGAGGCCCTCGGCGAGCGTCCGGTCGTGCAGGGCGGGGTCGAGCTGCTCGTCGGCCGGCAGCGGGTTGGCCACGATCAGCCCCCCGCCGTGCACCCCGTGGGCGTCCCGCGCGGCCAGCACGTCGGCGACCTGCTCCGGCGAGTCGACCGACCAGTCCAGGTCGAAGCCGGCATCGGTGAGATAGAAGCCGGGGAACCGGCGGGTGCGGTAGCCGACCACGGCGACGCCGAGGGTCTCCAGCCGCTCCAGGGTCGCCCCGACGTCGAGGATCGACTTGACCCCGGCGCAGACCACGGCGATCGGCGTGCGGGCCAGGGTGCCCAGGTCGGCCGACTCGTCGAAGGTCGTCGCGGCCTCCCGGTGCACCCCGCCCAGCCCGCCGGTGGCGAAGACCCCGATCCCGGCGGCGGCGGCCACCGCGCTGGTGGCGGCGACCGTGGTGGCTCCGTCCGCGCCGGCCGCGGCGGCGATCGCGAGGTCGCGCACCGAGAGCTTGCTCACTCCATCGACGCTTGCGAGCCGGGTCAGCTCCGCGTCGTCGAGGCCCACCACGAGCTGACCGCCGACCATGCCGATGGTCGCCGGGACCGCCCCGGCGGCGCGGACGGCCTGTTCGATCTCGCGGGCCACCCGCAGGTTGTCGGGCCGGGGGAGGCCGTGCGAGACGATGGTGCTCTCCAGGGCGACGACCGGACGCCGGTCGCGTAGGGCGGCGGCCACCTCGGCGCCGAGGCGGGTGTGGAAGCTGTTCACGTCCGTTACGGTACGGGCCGGGAAAGGGTGGCCTGCGGTGGACCCGGCCAGGTCGGCCTGCCAGACTGGAAAGTTGGAGGTGCAGAAGTGAACACACAGGTTCTCGAACGTCCGGACCTGAAGGATGCCGACACCGGTCCCGAGATGTTCCACTACGTCCGCAAGGACAAGATCGCCGAGAGCGCCGTCATGGGCACCTTCGTCGTCGCGCTGTGCGGGGAGAAGTTCCCGGTGACCAAGGCCGCCAAGCCGGGCTCTCCGGTCTGCCCGAAGTGCAAGGAGATCTACGAATCCTGGGGCGAGTGACCACGGGCGGCCCCTCCGGCCGCCCACGTAACCTTCGGCGGTGACCACCTCCACCGCCCTGCTCCTCGCCGACCTGACCGGGGTGGCCGTCTTCGCCGCCTCCGGGGCCTCCGCGGCGGTGGCCAAGCGCCTCGACCTGTTCGGCGTCGTCTTCGTCGGTTTCGTCGCCGCGCTCGGCGGCGGGATCCTCCGCGATCTGGTGATCGACGAGGTGCCACCGCTGGCCTTCGCCGACTGGCGCTACGCGGCGACGGCCGCGCTCACCGCCGGCGCCACCTTCTGGCTGCACCCCAGGCTGGCCCGGCTGCGCACCACCGTGCTGGTGCTCGACGCCGCCGGCCTCGGCCTGTTCACCGTCACCGGCACCCTCAAGGCGCTCGACGCCGGCGTCCCGGCGGTCGGCGCGTGCCTGCTCGGCATGCTCACCGCCATCGGCGGCGGGCTCGGCCGGGACCTGCTCACCGGCGAGATCCCCGTCGTGCTGCGCCGGGAGATCTACGCGGTGGCGGCCCTCGCCGGGGCGGTCGCCGTGGCGCTGCTCGACGCGTTCGGGCGGGCCGACGCCGCCGGGCTGACCGCCGCTGCGGTGTTCGTCTTCGCGCTGCGCCTGGTGTCGCTGCGGCGGCGCTGGTCCGCCCCGGTGGCCACGCTGCGCCCGCCCCGCACCGGCGCCCGGGGCCCCGGCTCCTGACCGAGCGTGACCGGGTGCCGCCTGTTCGTGTGGTGCGAAGGGTGCTGATGTGACCAGCGTGGCGTCGCCTGGGCCCACCGGCCCGCGCTGGTTATGCTGATCCGGCCTTCGCGGCACCCGATGCGCGAGGGCCTTTTCATGGGCGGCGGCACCCGTGGCCCTCGACCGGGGCCCGCCGTCGCGCGGTCGGAGAGGAGCCTGACGCGTGGCAGCCCGGACGCCGGCGCTCGAGACGTTCCCGCCCCTGCGTGCCTGGCAGCGCAAGGCGCTGGTGGAGTACCTGCGGCGACGCACCGAGGACTTCACGGCGGTCGCCACGCCGGGGGCCGGCAAGACCACCTTCGCCCTGCGGATCGCCGCCGAGCTGCTCGCCGACGGCACCGTCGAGGCGGTCACCGTGGTCGCCCCCACCGAGCACCTGAAGACCCAGTGGGCGCAGGCGGCGGCCCGGGTCGGCATCCAGCTCGACGCGGCGTTCCGCAACGCCGACCTGCACTCCTCCGCCGACTTCCACGGCGCCGTGGTCACCTACGCGCAGGTGGGGATGGCGCCCCAGGTGCACCGACGGCGCACCATGACCCGGCGCACCCTGGTCATCCTCGACGAGATCCACCACGCGGGCGACTCCCGCACCTGGGGCGACGGGGTGAAGGCGGCGTTCGAGCCCGCCGTGCGCCGGCTGATGCTCACCGGCACCCCGTTCCGCTCCGACGACAACCCGATCCCGTTCGTCACCTACGAGCGGGGCGGCGACGGCCTGCTGCGGTCCCGCGCCGACTCGGTCTACGGCTACGCCGACGCGCTGCGCGACAACGTGGTCCGGCCGGTGCTGTTCCTGGCGTACTCGGGGGAGACCCGGTGGCGGACGAACGCCGGGGACGAGCTGGCCGCCCGCCTGGGCGAGCCGATGACCCAGGATCTCGTCGCCCAGGCGTGGCGTACCGCCCTGGACCCGGCCGGCGACTGGATGCCGCAGGTGCTGCGGGCCGCCGACGCCCGGCTGACCGTGCTGCGCAACGCGGGGATGCCCGACGCCGGCGGGCTGATCATCGCCAGCGACCAGCAGACCGCCCGCTCGTACGCGAAGCTGATCGAGCGGCTCACGGGCGAGAAGGCCGCGGTGGTGCTCTCCGACGACCAGGGCGCGTCCGCCCGGATCGCGACGTTCGCGGCGTCCGAGCAGCGCTGGCTGGTGGCGGTCCGGATGGTCTCCGAGGGCGTCGACATCCCCCGGCTGGCGGTCGGCGTCTACGCGACCAGCGCCAGCACCCCGCTCTACTTCGCCCAGGCCATCGGCCGGTTCGTCCGGGCCCGCCGCCCCGGGGAGACCGCGTCGGTGTTCCTGCCCAGCGTCCCGCACCTGCTGGGGCTGGCCAGCGAGATGGAGGCCGAGCGGGACCACGTGCTCGGCAAGCCGAAGGACCGCGAGGGCTTCGACGACGACCTGCTGGAGCGCGCTCAGCGCGACGACCAGGCCAGCGGGGAGCTGGAGAAGCGGTTCGCGGCCCTGTCCGCCACGGCCGAGCTGGATCAGGTGATCTTCGACGGCGCGTCCTTCGGCACGGCCGCCCAGGCCGGCACCCCCGAGGAGGAGGAATACCTGGGGCTGCCCGGGCTGCTCACCGCCGACCAGGTCTCCCTGCTGCTCACCAAGCGGCAGGCCGAGCAACTGGCCGCCCAGCGCCGCCGGGCCGCCGAGCGGGCCGTTGAGCCGGCCGCTACGGCCACGGCGGCGCCTCCGCCGCCGATGAGCGCCGCCCAGCGCCGGGTGGCGCTACGGCGGCAGCTGAACGCCCTCGTGGCCGCGCGGCACCACCGCACCGGCCTCCCGCACGGCAAGATCCACGCCGAGCTGCGCCGGCTGTGCGGCGGCCCGCCCAGCGCCCAGGCCACGATCGAACAGCTCGAGGAACGGATAGCCACGGTCCAGACCCTGTGACCGGGGGCGGAAACGGATAAGCCGGCCGGAGGCACCCGTTGGGTGCCTCCGGCCGGCTTATGTCGGTATGCGGTCTCTTGGGGTCAGTTCGCCATCAGATCGGCGCCACGCCAGCTGAACTCGGGGTCCGTCGCGTACCGCACGGTGATCTTCACGAGATCCTCCGCGTACTTGTTCGCGTGGTGCCCACAGAACACCAGCTCGCTCCCGCCCGCCAGAGTGATACGGAGCTTGCCGGCAGCGTTGCAGCGGTCGCACCGTTCATCGGCGGCTGGGGGAGCCACCGTCTCGGGCGGCGGCGTGAGGGTCGGGGTCATCGCCTTCCTCCTCTGGTCGTCACCGATGAACAATCTCGTCGGTCGTTGCTCACCTATCGTGCAACACCCGACGAGGGTCTTGCCTTCCCTGTGTGCCCGCGGGGGACCGAGGTCACACCTGGCGGCAACAGTGTGCCGTGCACCAAGGGTGCCACGTCAACGATCACAATCGTGCAACCGACCGATCACCATCGGGTGTTGTACGGCTGGTGATCAAAGCGACACGGGCAGTTGACGAACGCGGGTCAGTCCAGGTAGTCACGGAGAACCTGTGACCGCGACGGGTGACGCAGTTTCGACATCGTCTTCGACTCGATCTGCCGGATCCGCTCCCGGGTCACGCCGTAGACCTGGCCGATCTCGTCCAGCGTGCGCGGCTGGCCGTCGGTCAGGCCGAAGCGGAGCCGGACCACGCCCGCCTCGCGCTCGGACAGCGTCTGGAGCACCTGCTGGAGCTGGTCCTGCAGCAGGGAGAAGGAGACGGCGTCGACCGCGACGACGGCCTCCGAGTCCTCGATGAAGTCGCCGAGCTGACTGTCGCCCTCGTCACCGATGGTCTGGTCGAGCGAGATGGGCTCCCGAGCGTACTGCTGGATCTCCAGCACCTTCTCGGGTGTGATGTCCATCTCCTTGGCCAGCTCCTCCGGGGTGGGCTCGCGGCCCAAGTCCTGGAGCAGCTCGCGCTGGATCCGGCCGAGCTTGTTGATCACCTCGACCATGTGCACCGGGATGCGGATGGTGCGGGCCTGGTCGGCCATCGCCCGGGTGATCGCCTGCCGGATCCACCAGGTCGCGTACGTGGAGAACTTGTAGCCCTTGGTGTAGTCGAACTTCTCGACCGCCCGGATCAGGCCGAGGTTGCCCTCCTGGATGAGGTCGAGGAACGCCATGCCCCGGCCGGT
Organism: Micromonospora sp. NBRC 110038; assembly: GCF_020884815.1. Taxonomy (NCBI): domain Bacteria; kingdom Bacillati; phylum Actinomycetota; class Actinomycetes; order Micromonosporales; family Micromonosporaceae; genus Micromonospora; species Micromonospora sp. NBRC 110038. Next base: position 1,002,935 of record NZ_BBOL01000001.1, read on the forward strand.
GTAGCGCTTGGCCAGCGACACCACCAGTCGGAGGTTGGCCTCCAGCAGGTGGTTCTTGGCCCGCTCGCCGTCGCGGGAGATCCAGCCGAGGTCGCGGACCATCTCCCGGACCAGCTTCTCCTCGCCCTCCTCGGCGGCGCGCAGCCGCTCGGCGGCGTAGAGGCCCGCCTCGATCCGCTTGGCGAGCTCCACCTCCTGCTCGGCGTTGAGCAGGGGGACCTTGCCGATCTGCTTGAGGTAGGCCCGCACGGAGTCGGCGGAGGCGGTCAGCTCGGCGTCGCGACGCGCCTGCTTGAGCGCCTCGGACTCCTCGTCGTCCCACTCGAAGTCGTTGTCGGTGGCGGAGCTGGCGGCGTCGGCCGCGGCGGCCTGGGCCAGCTCGGCCGGCTCCTCGACCACCACGTCCTCGATCTCGGCGGCGAGCTCCTCCGGATCGATGTCGCCCTCGGCGCCCTCGCCCTTGGGCTTGGCGGCGGCCTTGGCCGGCTTGCCCGCGGCGGCGGCCACCGTCGCCTTGGTGGCCCGGGTGGGCCGCGCGACCTTCGCCGGGACGGCGGCCTTCGCCACCGCCTCGGTCGTCGCCTTGCGCGCGGCGACCTTCCGGGGAGCCGGCGCGGGGGCGTCGTCGGCGGCGGGCGCCTGCTTCGGGGCGGGCGCGGCCACCTTCTTCGTGGTCTTGGCGGTGGTGGCCCGGGACGCCGGGGTGGCGGACCGGGCGGCGGCGACCCGGCGGCGCGGGCTGGCCGAGCCGTCGACGACCACGGTCACCCCCGCTTCCGCGAGCGCACGCAGGATCTTCTTGGCCTGGGCCGGAGTCACCTCGGCGGACTCGACGGTGCGCGCGAGCTGGGCCGACGTGAGCTGGCCGCCGGCGCTCTGCGCGTGGGCGATCAGGGTGTCGGTGAGCGAGCGAACGTCGGCGCCGGTCTGGCGGGGTTCTGTCACGAAGACCTTCCGGAGGCGAAGAGCGAGCACGGCCGGGTTGCCCGACGCGGCGCGGAACACGGTGCCGGGCGATGTCGTTGAGGGACCCCCGTGTCCCGGGCCGGCCGGTGGCTGGCGGTCCGTGGCGCGTGGGCAGGGTGAATTGTAACGCCGTCTGCCGCGATCATCCTGCGCCGCACGGCGGACCGACTGGCGGGACCGCCGATTCGACGCAGATGTGGACTTTGTAAGGATGATACTCGCGCGCGACCCGGACGGGTCCGGTCGTGCGGGAAGGGGACGAACCTATGGACCGCGCGGTGCCGCCACCCGGGGAACTGCTGGAGATCGCCGTCGATGTCGCCCGGGCCGCGGCGGCGACCGCGCACCGGATGTGGGCCGAGGGGGTGTCGGTGGCCGCCACCAAGTCCACCGTCACCGACGTGGTCACCGCCGCCGACCGGGCCGTGGAGCGGCAGGTGCTCGACGCGCTGCGCCGGATCCGGCCGCACGACGCGGTCCTGGGGGAGGAGTACGGCGCGGGCGACGCCGCCCCGGCCGCCCGGGTGCGCTGGATCCTCGACCCGATCGACGGGACGGTCAACTACCTCTACGGGCTGCCGTGCTGCGCGGTGTCGCTGGCCGCCGAGGTCGACGGCCAGGTGGTCGCGGGCGTGGTGCGCAACGTGTTCACCGGCGACGAGTGGACGGCCACCGCCGGGGGTGGCGCGTACCGGGCCGGGGAGCGGCTGCGCTGCTCGGCCGAGACCGACCTCGGGCAGGCGCTGGTCGCCACCGGCTTCGGCTACGACCCGGCCCGCCGGGCCCACCAGGCCCGGGTGCTCGCCGGGCTGATCGGCCACGTGCGGGACGTCCGCCGGCAGGGCGCCGCCTCGGTGGACCTCTGCCTGGCCGCCGAGGGGCGGCTGGACGCGTACTACGAGAAGGGCCTGAACCTCTGGGACCACGCGGCCGGCGCGCTGGTCGGCACCGAGGCCGGGCTGCTGGTCGGCGGGCTCGGCGGGCGGCCGGCGGGCCCGGACCTGGTGATCGCGGCCCCGCCGGCGCTGTTCGCGCCGCTGCACGACCGGCTGGCCGACCTGGACGCCTCGGGCGGCCCCTGACCGCCCGGAGGTGACCGGGCCGGCCGGCCCGGTCACTTGTCGACGGGCATCGGGCAGGTGCCGGCCGGGGCGACCGGGGCGCCCAGGTCGCCGAGGGACTGGTTGACCTCCGTGGTGGTGGCGAGCTGGGCGAAGCTGTTGCCCAGGACCACGTCGACCGTGTCGTCCTTGCGCTTGATGTCGAACTTCGGCTCGGCGTTGTTGAGGAAGTACGCGCGCAGCAGGTGGGCGGAGCCGACGCCCTTCGGGCCGTACTGCAGGACGGCGACGCCGTCGAGCTGCTGCTTGGCGTTGCCCTCCTTCTTCACCTGGAACTTGCGGTTGCGGAAGTCGTCCGCCACCTTCTTGGCGAGACCCGCCTCGTCGGTGGCGTTGTAGACGTTGATCTTCACGTCCTTGTTCTCGTGCAGGGTCACGTCCGCCAGCGGCGCGCCCTCGGGGCAGCCGGCTGCGGCCCCGCCCTTGCCCTGGGTGTCGCGGACCACGGCCACGACCACGAAGACCAGGGCGACGACCGCCAGCAGACCGACGACTACGAGTGCTCGCACTCGCGCAAAGCTCATCCTGGCGCTCCCCGGACGGTGATTGGGTGGCGGCGGCCGGGGGCGGGTGGGCCGCCCCGCCGGCCGTCGAGTACGCCGCTGAGGCTAACGGTTGTCCGGCGGTCGCGTGGAAACAGTCCGACATGCCGGCGCGCCAACCGGGAAGCGGGTAGTACTACCCCTATCTTCGTGTCGCCTGAGTCACATTGGGAACAACTTCGAGGTCTGGGGCGTACATCTGAGCCGCGAGGGCGGTATACATGCCTCGCCCGAGGGGGGTAAGGTACCGCGCTCGCTGGGGGAGTTTCTCTGGCGGACCCGGTCCGGCCGGTGGCCGGGTCGGGTGACCGACAAAAGTTGGTGGCCGGCAGTGGAACCGAAACAGCGCCTTCCGGCGTTACAACCGGGAGCGACCATATCGATATGGGAGAGTGAAACCGATGGCCACCGACTACGACGCCCCGCGTCGCGACGAGGTCGACCTCGGCGAGGACAGCCTGGAAGAGCTCAAGGCCCGGCGGGTCGACTCACAGTCGGGCGCCGTGGACGTCGACGAGGCCGAGGTGGCCGAGAGCTTCGAGCTCCCCGGTGCTGACCTGGCCGACGAGGAGCTCACGGTCAAGGTGCTACCGATGCAGCAGGACGAGTTCCGATGCGCCCGCTGCTTCCTGGTCCACCACCGCAGCCAGCTGGCGGTCGAGCGCAACGGCGAGCTGATCTGCCGCGAGTGCGTCTGACCGCGACAGGGCACACCAGCACCTCGACGGGGGACACCAGCGCCTCCATCCGGCGACATCAGCGGCGGCCTCATCGGTGAGGCCGCCGCTGTGGGAGCCGCCGATCCCGGGCACGTCCGCGCCCGCCGGTGCGCCACCGGCCCACGGCACCGCCGTGCGCCGGTGGCGGGGAACTGCTTGACTCGTCGGGACGGTTCCCCACCCGCCGAAGCACCCGGGAGGTCGACGCATGGTCGAGCGCAGCGACGACGGCGGGCGGCCCGCCACCGACGGCACCGGCGGGCCGGAGCCCGCCCCGCCGGGCGACAGCCGCACCGGGTCCGAGCCCGCGCAGGCGGGCAGCGCCCGCACCGAGCCTGCGCAGCCGGACAGCGCCCGCACCGGGTCCGAGGCCGCCCGGCCGGGCGGCACCGGCGCGGGGGAGGAACTGGGCGCGACGGTCGCCGCGCTGACCGCCGACGACGTCGAGCCGGCCCGCCGGCGGCAGCTGCTGACCCGGCTGGTCGGCCAGGTCCGTGGCCGGGGCCTCGCCGACCTGTTCAAGCCGCGCGCCGCCGTCCGCTGGATGACCGACGCGGTCGCCGACGTCGCCCCGCACGTGCCGATCCGGGACCTGGCCACCCTGCGCCGGCACTTTCCCGGCCTGGACGACGAGGCCCTCGCCGACCGGCTGGTCCGCAACGCCGCCCGGACGACCGCCGCGATCGGCGCGGCCGGCGGGGGAGTCGCGGCCGTCGAGTGGGCGGTCGCGCCGACGCTGCTCTCCGCGCCGGTGCTGCTGGCCGCCGAGACGGTCGCCGTGGTGGCCGTCGAGCTGAAGCTGATCGGCGAGCTGCACGAGGTGTACGGTGCCCCGCTGCCCACCGCCGGCACCCAGCGGACGGTGGCCGTGGTGCAGTCCTGGGCCAGCCAGCGGGGGATCAACCCGATGATGCCCGGGGTGGGCGTCGGCGCGGTGCTCGGCACGGCGGCCCGCAAGGAGCTGCGGGACACCCTGCTCAAGCGCTTCGGCCGCAACCTGACCACGCTCGGCCCGTTCCTCACCGGGGCGGCGGTCGCCAGCTATCTCAACCGGCGGGCCACCCGGTCCCTCGGCGAGCAGCTCCGCAAGGACCTCGGGCGGCAGCGGCGCGAGCTGCCCGGCCCGCCGCCCGCCCTGCCCTGACCGCCGAGGCGGGTGCGCGCGGGCGCCTCAGCGGGCGTCGCGGGCGGGTTCAGGCCGGCGACGACGGGCCGGCATCGCGGGCGGCGAGGAGCGCGGCGGCCAGGCGTACCGGGTCGCGGGTGCTGACCACCCAGAACGGGGTGGGGTCGGCCGGGTCGTCCAACACCACCTGCACCGCCCCGGCGATCCAGGGGCGCTGCACCACGAACGCGAGCGGGTCCGCCCCGACGCCGAGCACCTCGCGGCGGCCGGCGGCGTCCAACGGGACGGCGTCGGCCACGAAGCGCACGGGCAGGCGGGCGTCGTCCACCCGCAGCTCGCCGTCGGCCACGGCGACCCGGACGCGGCCCAGCCACCACAGGGCGGCCACCGTCGCCGGCAGCAGCACCACGAACGGCAGCCAGGCGCGCAGGCCGCCCGCGCCCAGCCACAGCTCCAGCGCGAGGAAGCCGCCGAGGGCCGGCCCGGCCAGCCAGAGCCACCACGGCAGGCTGAGCCGCTCCGTGTACGTGGTGGCGGTCGTGGCGGGCGTGGGGGCGGGCGATCGGCTCACTCCTGCCAGGGTACGGCGCGCGACGGCCGGTCGACCCGGCAGGATGACAGGGCACCCCGTGAACCGGACGGAAGAGGCAGACCGTGACCGACGACGTACCCGTGCCCGTGCGGCGGCTCGACCCGCAGCTGCCGCTGCCGGCGTACTCCCATCCCGGCGACGCCGGGGCGGACCTGGTGGCCGCCGCGGACGTGGAACTGCCCCCCGGCGGCCGGGCCCTGGTCCCGACCGGCCTGGCGATCGCCCTCCCGGAGGGGTACGTGGGTCTGGTGCACCCCCGGTCGGGCCTGGCGGCCAGGCTCGGCGTGACGGTGCTCAACGCGCCCGGTACGGTCGACGCCGGCTACCGGGGTGAGATCCTCGTCAACCTGATCAATCATGATCGGGAGACACCGGCGAAGATCGCCCGTGGCGATCGGATCGCGCAACTCGTTGTCCAGCGGGTGGCGCGGGCCGATTTCCGGCCGGTGGCCGAGCTGCCGCCGTCCCGGCGGGGCGTCGGCGGGCACGGCTCGACCGGCGGGCACGCCGGGCTCGTCCCGCCGCCGGCGGACCGGGCCGGCGGGCAGCCGGAAGAGGTGGCAGGGTGAGTGCGAACAGCGGAGGGTGGGTGCAGTGATCTTCTCCCGAAAGCGGGCCGGTGACGGTCGGCAGGCCCGTGACGAGCGGCCCGCCGAGGCCGTCGACGGCGCGACCGCCGAGGCGCCGGCGCGCGGCCCGTACGACGTCTCCGAGGCCCCCGACGGGGTGCAGCGGCTCGACCTGGGCAGCCTGCACATCCCGGCGGTGGCCGACGTGGAGGTGCGGGTGCAGGCCGACCCGGAGGGCGTGATCCAGCAGGTCGTGCTGGTGCACGGGCAGAGCGCCCTGCAGCTCGGCGTCTTCGCCGCGCCCCGCTCCGAGGGCATCTGGGACGAGGTGCGCGAGGAGATCCGGCAGTCGCTGTTCAACGACGGCGCGGCGGCCCAGGAGGTGCAGGGCGAGTACGGCCCGGAGCTGCACGCCCGGGTGCGCACCCCGGACGGCCTGACCGACCTGCGGTTCGTCGGGATCGACGGTCCGCGCTGGATGGTGCGCGGCGTCTACCAGGGCGCCGCCGCGACCGACCCGGCCGCCGCCGGCCCGCTGCGCGAGTGCCTGGACGGGCTGGTCGTCGACCGCGGTCAGGAGGCCAAGCCGGTGCGCGAGCCGCTGCCGCTGCGCCTGCCGCGCGAGGTCGCCGATCAGGCCGCCCCGCCCGTCGAGGCCTGAGCGGGGCACCGACCGGCCCACCCGGGCCCGCCGTCGGCGTACCGTCGCCGGGCCGGCCCGGGGCGGGCCGCCGGTCCCGACCCCGCGCCGGCCGGCGTACGCTGGCAGGACGGCCTCGCCCACGCAGGCCGCACCGGTGCCGGCGCGGCCTGCCGGCGGAGGAGAGGTTGACGCGGTCATGACGACCGAGGAGGGCGGCCGGGTCTCGTTCCGGCGGCTGCTGCACCGGCTCACCGCGAGCGAGGCCGAGATCGAGGCGCAGGAGCTGCGCCGGGAGAGCGCCGAGTCCGGCGGCGTGCCGGCCCGGCAGTGCGCGCGGGGCCAGGTCGTCTGCGTCAACGGCCGGCTGCGCACGGTCGTCTACACCCCCCGGACGAACCTCCCCACCCTCGAAGCCGATCTATATGATGGCAGCGACGTGGTGACCCTGGTCTGGCTCGGGCGGCGGCACATCGCCGGCATCGAGCCGGGCCGGCACCTGACGGCCAGGGGCCGGGTGGCGGTGCGCGACGACCGCAAGGTCATCTACAACCCGTACTACGAGTTGGAGCCGCCGAAGTGACGACCCGCACGCCCCCGACGGGAGGGCCGCGATGACCACCGGAGCCCAGCGGGCGGCCGAGCCCGGCACCGGGCCGGAGGACGAGGCGCCGCTGCCGACCCTCGCCGAGCAGATGGCCGACCAGCTCGGCGGCTGGCGCGGGCTGGTCGAGTCGAGCATCCCGGTGGTCGTCTTCGTCGTCGCCAACGTCGTCGGCGAGCTGCGCCCCGCCGTCATCGCCTCGGTGTCCGTGGCGCTGCTCATCGCCGCGCTGCGGCTGGTCCAGCGCCGGCCGGTGCGGCACGCGGTCAACGGCCTGTTCGGCATCGGCATCGGCGCGGCCATCGCCTGGCGCACCGGCGACGAGCGTGACTTCTACCTCCCCGGCATCCTCTACGGCATCGGCTACGGGCTGGCCCTGCTGGTCTCGGCCGCGGTCAAGCAGCCTCTCGTGGGCTGGATCTGGTCGGTGCTGGTGGCCAAGGGGCGCTCCGAGTGGCGGGACGACCCGCGCCTCGTGCGGACCTTCACCCAGCTCACCGTCCTGTGGGGCGTGGTGTGGCTGGCCAAGGTCGGCGTGCAGGCCGGGCTCTACCTCGCCCACCAGGACACCGCGCTCGGCGTGGCCCGGCTGGCGCTGGGCTACCCGCCGTACGCGCTGCTGCTGCTGATCACGGTCTGGACGGTGCGCCGGGTGACGCGCGAGCGGGCGGCGGGGCAGGACCCGACGGCGGCCCCGGAGCCCCTGCCCGGCGGCTGATCCTGCCGGGCGGCGGCACCGGGCACCTGCGCCCGCCCGCACCGGCGGCGTCGCCCGGCCACCAGGCTCAGCCCGCGCCGCGGGTCCGCTCGATGCTGTCCGTGCCGAGGATCACCGCGCGGACGTCGTCCTCCACCTCCGCCGTGCACACGAAGATCAGCTCGTCGCCGGCCTCGATCGGGTCGTCCGGGCTGGGCACCAGCACCCGCTTGCCGCGCAGGATGGCCACCAGGGCGGCGTCGCGGGGGATCGGCACGGCGTGGATCGGCTGCCCCACGTACGGCGCGGTCGGCGGCAGGGTGATCTCCACCAGGTTCGCCTCGCCCTGCCGGAACGTCATCAGCCGCACCAGGTCGCCGACGGTCACTGCCTCCTCGACCAGGGCCGCCATCACCCGCGGCTTGCTCACCGCGACGTCGACGCCCCACTGCTCGGTGAACAGCCACTCGTTCTCGGCCCGGTTGACCCGGGCCACCACCCGGGGCACCGCGAACTCGGTCTTGGCCAGCAGCGACACCACCAGGTTGACCTTGTCGTCCCCGGTCGCCGCGACCACCACGTCGCAGCCGGCGACGTTGGCCTCCTCCAGGCTGGCCAGCTCGCAGGCGTCGGCGAGCACCCACTCGGCCGCCGGCACCCGGTCGGGCCGCAGCATCCGGGGCTGGCGCTCGATCAGCATCACCTGGTGGCCGTTGTCGATCAGCTCCTGCGCGATCGAGCGGCCCACGTTGCCGGCGCCGGCGATGGCGATCCGCATGCTCAGTGCGCTCCTTCCGGCGGGCTGCCCGCCACCGAGGTCGCCGACGCCACGATGTCGTCGGTGACCAGCATGAAGACCTGGTCGCCCTCCTGCACGGCGGTGGAGCCGGTGGGCAGGGTGCCGATGCCGAAGCGGATCAGGTACGCCACCCGCGCCCCGCTCGCCTCCTCCAGCGCCCGCAGCGGCCGGCCGATCCAGTCCTTGTGCACCGGCACCTCGACGATCGAGACGGTGCTGGTCGGATCGCGGAAGATCTCCACGTTGCCCTCGGGCACCAGGTGGCGCAGCATCCGGTCGGCCGTCCACCGCACGGTGGCCACGGTCGGGATGCCCAGCCGCTCGTAGACCTGGGCCCGGCGCTGGTCGTAGATGCGCGCGGCGACCCGGGAGACGCCGAACGTCTCGCGGGCCAGCCGGGCCGAGATGATGTTGGAGTTGTCGCCGCTGGAGACCGCCGCGAAGGCGTCGGCCCGCTCGATTCCGGCCTGCCGGAGCACCTCGCCGTCGAAGCCCGCGCCGGTCACCGTGATGCCCGCGAAGTCCGGGCTGAGCCGGCGGAACGCGTCGGCGTCCTGGTCGATCACCGCCACCGAGTGCCCCCGGGACTCCAGGCTCTGGGCCAGGGTCGACCCGACCCGGCCGCAGCCCATGATCACGACATGCACGTGTCCCTCCCAAGGTGCGCGCACCCGTCCGCCGTCGACCCCTCGACTGCGAGCCTGCCACGTCGGGGTTACCAGCGGGGGACGACGGTACCCCGCCCGGTCGAACCTCCCGCTCCGCCACCCCCGGGCGACCACGGAACCGTGGTCGTACCCTTAGCGCTTGTGGCCAGTCCCACCTCGCTGCTGAAGCGGCTGCTCGTCGGTCGACCGTTCCGGTCCGACCGGCTCCAGCACACCCTCCTGCCGAAGCGCATCGCGCTGCCGGTCTTCGCCTCCGACGCCCTCTCCAGCGTCGCGTACGCCCCCGACGAGATCCTGCTGACGCTCTCCATCGCGGGCGCGTCGGCGTTTCTCTTCTCGCCGTGGATCGCCCTCGCCGTGGTGGTGGTGATGCTCACGGTGGTGGCCAGCTACCGGCAGAACGTGCACGCCTACCCCTCCGGGGGCGGCGACTACGAGGTGGCGACCGTCAACCTCGGCCCCCGGGCCGGCCTCGCGGTGGCCAGCGCGCTGCTGGTCGACTACGTGCTCACCGTGGCCGTGTCGGTCTCCTCCGGCGTGGCCAACCTGGGGTCGGTGGTGCCGTTCGTGGCCACCCACAAGGTGCTCATCGCCGTCAGCGCGGTGGTGCTGCTCACCGCGATGAACCTGCGCGGCCTGCGCGAGTCCGGCACCGCGTTCGCCATCCCGACGTACGGCTTCGTGATCGTCATCGGCGGCATGATCGTCACCGGCCTGGTCCGGTACTTCGTGCTCGGCCACGACCTGCGCGCGCCCAGCGCCGGCCTGGAGATCCAGGCCGAGCACAGCGTCACCGGGTTCGCCCTGGTCTTCCTGCTGCTGCGGACCTTCTCCTCCGGCTGCGCCGCGCTCACCGGCGTGGAGGCGATCTCCAACGGGGTGCCCGCGTTCAAGGCCCCGAAGAGCCGCAACGCCGCCACCACCCTGCTGCTGCTCGGCACCATCGCGGTGAGCATGCTCGTCGGCATCATCTGGCTGGCCCGGCTCACCGGCCTCCAGTTCGTCGAGGACCCCGAGCTGCAGATCCTCTCCGGCCCCGACGGGTACGTGCAGAAGACCGTCACCGCCCAGCTCGGCGAGACGGTCTTCGGCTCCGGGTCGGTGCTGCTCTACGTGGTCGCCGGGATGACCGCGCTGATCCTCTTCCTCGCCGCCAACACCGCGTTCAACGGCTTCCCGGTGCTCGGCAGCATCCTCGCCCAGGACCGCTACCTGCCCCGGCAGCTGCACACCCGGGGCGACCGGCTGGCGTTCTCCAACGGCATCGTCTTCCTCGCCGTGGCCGCGATCGTGCTCATCGTCGGCTTCCAGGCCGAGGTGACGCGGCTCATCCAGCTCTACATCGTCGGCGTCTTCGTCTCGTTCACCCTCTCCCAGGCCGGCATGATCCGGCACTGGAACCGGCACCTGCGCACCGAGCGGGACCCGCAGGCCCGCCGCCGGATGATCCGGTCCCGGGCCATCAACGCCTTCGGCATGGTGATGACCGCCGCGGTGCTGGTCATCGTGCTGATCACCAAGTTCCTGCTCGGCGCGTGGATCGCCATCGCCGCGATGGCGGTGCTCTACGTGCTGATGCTGGCCATCCGGCGGCACTACGACCGGGTCGCCGCCGAGCTGGAGCCGACCGAGGTCCGGGGCGTGCTGCCCGCCCGCAACCACGCCATCGTGCTGGTCAGCAAGCTGCACCAGCCGACGCTGCGGGCCATCGCGTACGCCCGCGCCACCCGGCCGGACACGCTCACCGCGGTGACGGTGAACGTGGACGAGAAGGACACCCGGGACCTCCAGGCCGAATGGGAGCGGCGGGAGCTGCCGGTGCCGCTGACCGTGGTCGACTCGCCGTACCGGGAGATCACCCGGCCGATCCTCGACTTCGTGGCCAACACCCGCCGGGAGTCGCCGCGCGACGTGGTCACGGTCTTCATTCCCGAGTACGTCGTCGGACGCTGGTGGGAGAACCTGTTGCACAACCAGAGCGCGCTGCGCCTCAAGGGGCGGCTGCTGTTCGAGCCGGGTGTCATGGTCACCAGCGTGCCGTGGCAGCTCGCCTCCACCGCCGGCAAGAACCTCGACCGGCTCGACGCGACGCTGAGCCGGGGACCGGCACGCGGCCCCCGGGTCGCCCCGCGCAGCACCCTGCCCCCACCGGTGCCGCCGGTGGTCTCCGCCCCGCCCGGCGAGCACGGCCCGACCGAGGGGGACCGGCGATGACCCGGCCAAGCGTGGACGCCTCCCGCGCGGGTGCCGGACCGGCCGACGGCGAGCGGCGCGGGCTGGAGGAGGCCGAGCGGGTCGAGCTGACCGTCGACGCCGTCGCCCCCGGCGGGCACTGCGTGGCCCGGGTCGACGGGCAGGTGGTCTTCGTCCGGCACGCGCTGCCCGGCGAGCGGGTGGTGGCCGAGGTCACCGAGGTGCACCGCGGGTTCGTCCGCGCCGACGCGGTGACGGTGCTCGACGCCGCGCCGCAGCGGGTCGCGCCGCCCTGCCCGTACGCGAAACCGGGTCTGTGCGGCGGCTGCGACCTGCAGCACGTCGCGCCTGCGGCCCAGCTCGACTGGAAGGCCGCGGTGGTCCGCGAGCAGCTGCGCCGCCTCGCCGGTCTCGCCGACGCGGAGATCGACCGGCTCGGGGTCCGGGTCGCGGCGCTGCCCGGCGGGCCGCTCGGCTGGCGCTCCCGGGTCCGGTACGCGGTCGACGCCGCCGGCCGGGCCGGGCTGCTCAAGCACCGCTCGCACGAGGTGGTGCCGGTCGACCGCTGCCTCATCGCCCACCCGGCGATCCAGGCGTTGCCGGTGCTGGGGCGGCCCTGGCCGGCCGCCGAGGCGGTGGAGGCGGTCGCCTCCACCGGCGGCGACGTCACCGTCACCGCCCTGCCTCCCGACGGCTCCGTGGCCGTCCCGTCCATCGACGGCCCGCAGACCGTCCGGGAGGTGGCCGCCGGCCGGGAGTGGACGCTGCCGGCGTCCGGCTTCTGGCAGGTGCACCCGGCGGCGGCCGACACCCTGGTCGGCGCGGTGCTCGACCTGCTCGACCCGCAGCCGGGCGAGTCGGCCTGGGACCTCTACGGCGGGGCGGGGCTGTTCGCCGCCGCCGTGGCCGCCCGGGTCGGCCCGGCCGCCCGGGTCACCGTCGTCGAGTCCGCCGGCGAGGGCGTCGCCGCCGCCCGGGACAACCTGCGGGACCTGCCCGGGGTCGAGGTGGTGGCGGCCCGGGTGGAGACCGCCCTGGCCCGCCGCCGGATCACCGGCCCGGTGGACCTGGTGGTGCTGGACCCGCCGCGCAGCGGGGCGGGCGCGCGGGTGGTGCGGGACGTGGTCGCGGCCGGCCCGCGCGCCGTGGCGTACGTGGCCTGCGACCCGGCCGCCTTCGCCCGGGACGTGCGCACCTTCGCCGAGGCCGGCTGGGAGCTGGCGGCGCTGCGCGGCTTCGACCTGTTCCCGATGACCCAGCACGTCGAGCTGGTCGGCCTCCTGCGACCCGGTCGGTGACCGGCGCCCGGCGCTCGGCGCCGGGTGATTGCAGGGGGCCCTTCCTTTACCGAAAGCGTTGACAGGGGGCCCTTCCTACATGCGGATCGTGGGGTTGATGTCGGGGACGTCGTACGACGGGGTGGACGTCGTCGCCGCCGAGTTCGCCGTCGACGGGGACGACCTGCGGCTGCGGCCGCTCGGCCACGTCGGCCTCGATCACGACGAGGGGCTGCGGGCGCAGATCCAGGCCGTGCTGCCGCCGCACCCGACCACCATCGAGGCGGTCTGCCGGCTGGACAACCGGCTCGGCGAGGTGTTCGCCGACGCGGCGGCGCGCGGCGTGGAGCTGGCCGGCGGGCGGGTCGACGCGGTCGTCTCGCCGGGGCAGACCGTCTTCCACTGGGTCGACGGCGGCACCGTGCGCGGCACCCTCCAGCTCGGCGCGCCGGCCCGGGTGGCCGCGCGGGTGGGCGTACCGGTGCTGTCGGACCTGCGCGCCGCCGACGTCGCCGCGGGCGGGCAGGGCGCGCCCCTGGTGCCGGCGTTCGACGCGCTGCTGCTGGGCGGCCGGTCCGGCCCGCCCCGGGCGGCGCTCAACCTGGGCGGCATCGCCAACCTCACCGTCGTCGCCCCGGGCGCGCCGACCCTCGGGTACGACGTGGGCCCGGCCAACGCGCTGCTCGACGCGGCGGCCCGGCGGTTCCTCGGCCGCCCCTGCGACCTCGACGGGGCCCGGGCGGCGGCCGGCCGGGTGCACCCCGGGCTGCTGGAGCTGCTGCTCGCCGAGCCCTACTACGCCGCGCCGCCGCCCAAGTCCACCGGCAAGGAGCTGTTCCACGCCGGGTACCTCGACGACCGGCTCGCCGCGCTCGGCGAGCCCGTGGCCGCCGACGACGTGCTGGCCACGCTGACGGAGCTGACCGCCCGGACGGTGGCCGCCGCCTGCGACCGGCATCAGGTGGCCGAGGTGGTCGCCGCCGGGGGCGGGGTGCGCAACCGGACCCTGTGGGGCCGGCTGGCCGCCCTGGGCGCGGGCCGGTGGCGGCTGCGGGCCAGCGACGAGCTGGGGGTGCCGGCCCAGGCCAAGGAGGCGTACGCGTTCGCCCTGCTCGGCTGGCTGTCCTGGCACGGCCTGCCGGGGGCGGTCCCGTCGGTGACCGGGGCCCGCGAGGCGGCCGTGCTGGGCTCCTGGACGCCGGCCGGGCCGGACCGGCACGCCCCGCCGGTCGCCCCGCCGCGACGCCTGGTGATCGTCTCCTGACTGCGCACCCGGTCAGCGGGGTCGTTCACCGGCCAGGCTGCGGACTACCGGGCGGCCGATAGACTCTTCGCTCATGAGTGCTGAAGAGGACACGGCCAACCACGGCCGGCTGCTGGCCACGGTGCGGGGTCCGCAGGACGTGAAGCGGATGACCGCCGAGCAGCTGGACATCCTCGCCGCCGAGATCCGTGACTTCCTGATCGCCAAGGTCTCCCGCACCGGCGGGCACGTCGGCCCCAACCTGGGTGTGGTGGAGCTGACACTGGCGATGCACCGGGTCTTCGACTCCCCCCGGGACCGGCTCCTGTTCGACACCGGCCACCAGGCGTACGTACACAAGATCCTCACCGGCCGGCAGGACGGCTTCGACAAGCTGCGCCAGCGCGGCGGCCTCTCGGGCTACCCGAGCCAGGCCGAGAGCGAGCACGACCTGATCGAGAACTCGCACGCCTCCACCGCCCTGTCCTACGCCGACGGGCTGGCCAAGGCGTACGCGCTGCGCGGCGAGTCGCGGTCGGTGGTGGCCGTCGTCGGCGACGGGGCGCTGACCGGCGGCATGTGCTGGGAGGCGCTGAACAACATCGCCACCTCCGGCAACCCCCTGGTGATCGTGGTCAACGACAACGGCCGGTCGTACGCGCCGACCATCGGCGGCCTCGCCGACCACCTGTCGTCGCTGCGGCTCAACCCCGGCTACGAGAAGGTCCTCGACACCGTCAAGGACGCCCTCGGCTCGACGCCGCTGGTCGGCCGCCCCATGTACGAGGTGCTGCACGCCGTCAAGAAGGGCATCAAGGACGCGGTCGCCCCGCAGGCCATGTTCGAGGACCTGGGCATCAAGTACGTCGGCCCGGTCGACGGCCACGACCTGGCGGCGGTCGAGTCGGCGCTGCGGGCGGCGAAGCACTTCGGCGGCCCGGTGATCGTGCACGCGGTGACCCGCAAGGGCTACGGCTACCGGCCGGCGGAGGAGGACGAGGCCGACTGCCTGCACGGCCCCGGCGGCGCGTTCGACGTGGAGACCGGCAAGCTGGTCGCCGCGCCGTCGGTGAAGTGGACGCACGTCTTCGCCGACGAGCTGGTCGCGATCGCCGACGCCCGGCCCGACGTGGTGGGCATCACCGCCGCGATGGCCGAGCCGACCGGGATCGCCAAGCTGGCCCGCAAGCACCCCGACCGGGTCTACGACGTCGGCATCGCCGAGCAGCACGCCGCCACCTCGGCGGCCGGGCTGGCCCTCGGTGGGCTGCACCCCGTGGTGGCGGTCTACGCGACGTTCCTCAACCGGGCGTTCGACCAGGTCCTGCTGGACGTGGCGATGCACAGGCTGCCGGTGACGTTCGTGCTGGACCGGGCCGGGATCACCGGCCCGGACGGGCCGAGTCACTACGGCATCTGGGACATGTCCGTCTTCGGGGTGGTGCCGGGCCTGCGCATCGCCGCCCCCCGGGACGCCGCGACGCTGCGCGAGGAGCTGCGCGAGGCGATCGCCGTGGACGACGGCCCCACCGTGGTGCGGTTCCCGACCGGCACCGTCGCCGCCGACCTGCCGGCCGTGCGCCGGGTCGGCCCGGTCGACGTGCTGGCCGAGGCGGACCGCGCCGACGTGCTGCTGGTCGCGGTCGGCTCGTTCGGCCACCTCGGCATGGAGGTCGCCGCCCGGGTCGCCGAGCAGGGCTACGGGGTGACGGTGGTCGACCCGCGCTGGGTGCGCCCGGTCCCCGCCGAGCTGGTCGAGCTGGCCGCCGGCCACCGGCTCGTCGTCACCGTCGAGGACGGCGTGCGCGTCGGCGGCGTCGGCGACGCCCTCGCCCAGGCGATGCGGGACGCCGACGTCCGGGTGCCGCTGCGGGACCTGGGGGTGCCGGCCGACTGGCACCCGCACGGCACCCGCGCGCAGATCCTCGCCGACCTGGGCCTCACCGCCCAGGACGTGGCCCGCGACGTCACCGGCTGGATCTCCCGCCTCGACGAGCAGCAGGCCGAGCCGGTCCGCCTGCCCAACTGAGTGCAAGGGGCCCCTTCTCCTCTGCCCGCCGTGGGGCCGCGTGTCGCGGTGGGGCCGCGTCGCCAACCGGCCCCGGCCGGGGGCGGGTTAGCGGCCGCCGACCGAGCGGTAGTAGGTCTTCTCCGCGCCGGCCAGGCTGAACGTCGCCTTGCTCGTCGGCTGCGGCACCACCACCAGCCCCGGCCGGTCGACCAGCCGGGGCGTGCCCGGGGGCACCGACAGCGACGTGTAGCGGTTGGCCCGCCAGCTCAGCACCACCAGCGGCTGCCCCGGCACCGGCAGCACGTACGCCTGCAACGTGTTGGCCCGGTCGGCCGGCGAGAACACCGGGTCGCCGGCCGCCGGGCGGTAGACGACGGCCGTCATCGTCCCCGTGCCGGTCTCCCAGCTCAGCTGCTCCAGGTCGGCCGGGTCGCCCCCGCCGAGGGCCACCTCGCCGAGCGCGCGCACGCTCACCTTGCCCCTCGGCCACGACTCCGGCACGGCGCGGGGCGCGTCCCGGTCGCCGATGCGGCGCGGGATGCTGCCGAACGGGCCCCGCTCGTCGGCCAGCTCGCAGGTGTCCAGGTCGTCCAGCGCCCGCCGGCCCGAGCCCGTCTCGTCCCGCACCAGGGGGTAGCGGGGGTCCGTGGTGGCCGTACCCAGGTCGAGCAGGCGGTCGGCGGCCCGGCCGCGCGGCAGCGAGCTGGTGGCCCGCAGCGTCGCGGTCAGCGGCACCGCCTGGCAGGCCGGCACGTCCACCGGGTCGGTCAGCCCGTCGCGGGTGACCAGGGCCCGGCCCTTCGGGCCGAGCAGCCGCTCCACCCGCTCCGAGAGCAGGTAGCGACGCCCGGCGCTGGTCTGCACGGGCAGCACGTCGGAGTAGACGAGGTAGCCGGGGTCGGTGTATTCGCTGGCCCGGTCGACCACGTAGCGGTTGCCGTCGCGCTTCAGCTGCAGCAGCCAGGAGGCGCTCTCGCCGGGGACGTCGGCGGCCACCAGGGCCAGCGGCGTGCCGTCGGCCTCGCCGGACCACAGGATCCCCGAGGAGGGCAGGTGCGCCCGGTCGTCGACCGGCGTCCGCCAGGCCCGGACCGCGTCGGTCACCGCCGCCGTCGCCGCCGCGTCGCCGGCCAGGCTGCCCCGTGCCGGCCACACCCGCAGCGTGCCGTCCAGGCTGTCGTAGCCCACCGGGAGGGCGTCGGGCTTGCGGTCGGCGACCGGTCCGCAGGCCGTCGCGGTCAGCAGGAGGGCGAGCAGCGCGGTGGCCGTCCCGCCGTGCCGGCGCGCTGAAGCCACCTGTTACGCCCCCGATCGCGTCGCCGGTCGTGTTGCGCCCCACATGGTACGAGACGGCGGCCGGCCGCGAACCGGCACCTCGATCCCCGGCCGCGAGCCGCGCGCCGACCGCCCACAAGGGACGCAACGGTGATTGTCGGGCGCGGCCCCGCCTCCGGTAGACTCCGCCGACTGTGACTCCTGCCGAGCCCCTGACCGTCGAACCTCCGACCGTCGAGCCCCCGGCCGGCGCGGAGCCCGCAGCCGCCCCGCCGCCCGCCGGAGCCCCGCAGCCCGCCGCCGCAGCCCCCTCCTCGACCGCGACCGCCGTGGCCCCGGCCGGATCCGCCGGGTCCCGCAGCCGGCGGCGCTGGCGGTGGACGCCCCGGCGGCGCGACCTCGCCGTCTACGGCCTCTTCCTGCTCGCCGCGCTCTGGGTGACCAGCCAGATCTGGGTCGACCCCGCCGGCCGGGTCGCCTCGCTCTACAGCAGCGACCCCGCCCAGGTGCAGTTCTTCCTCGCCCACTCCGTGCGGGTGGTGCTGCACGGCGAGTTCCCGTTCTACACCGACCAGTTCAACTACCCCGACGGGGTCAACCTGATGGCCAACACGGCCGTCCTGGCGCTGGGCATCCCGATGGTGCCGGTGACCCTGCTGTTCGGGCCCGCCGTCTCCTTTGTGGTGCTGGTCACCTGCGGCCTCGCCGGCACCGCCGCCGCCTGGTACCGGGTGCTGTCCCGGCACGTCGTGCGCAACCCGCTCGCCGCCGCCGTGGGCGGCTGGTTCTGCGGGTTCTCCCCGGCGATGCTCTCGCACGCCAACTGGCACCCGAACATCATCAGCCAGTTCCTGCTGCCGTTCATCGTCTGGCGGGTGCTGGTGATCACCCGCTCGAAGCGGCCGGTCCGCGACGGGGCGCTGCTGGCGCTGCTGGTCACCGTGCAGGCGTTCATCAACGAGGAGATCCTGCTCTTCACGGCGATGGCCTGCGGGGTGTTCCTGATCGCCGTGCTGGTGCAGCGGCCGGGGCTGTGGTCGTCCGCGTGGCGGCCCCTGGGCGTCGCCGTGGCGGTGTGCACCGTGCTGGCCGGGTCGCTGCTGGCGTACCCGCTCTACGTGCAGTTCGCCGGGCCGATGGCATACCACGGGCTCAGCGACGCCGTCCGCGACTACGGCAACGACATCGCCGCGTTCTTCGCCCCCGGCTCGCCCACCCTCGGCGGCAACGAGCGCGCCAACGTCAACCTCGCGCCGAACTACTCAGAGGAGAACGCCTTCCTCGGCTGGAGCCTCGCCCTCATCGCCGTCGGCATCGTGCTCTGGCTGCGCCGCGAGCCGATCGTCCGCGCCCTCGCCGCGACCGGCGCGTTCTTCGCGCTGCTCTCCCTCGGCGAGCGGGTGTCCTGGTGGGACCGGGAGCTGTTCACCGGCCCCTGGGAGTTCCTGGTGCGGCTGCCGCTGCTCGACGCCGTCGTGCCCACCCGGTTCGGCATGATCACTACCGTGGTGGTGGGGGTGCTGCTCGCCGTGGCCGTCGAGCGGGTCTGGGCGCTGCGCACGGCCGAGGCCCGCACGATGCGTACCCTCGGGGTGGCCGCGCTGGTCATGGCGCTGCTGCCGATCGCGCCGATGCCGCTGAAGGTCACCTCCCGCCCGCCGGTGCCGAAGTTCATCACCGCCGACCGGTGGCGTGACTACGTCGGCCCCGACCAGACCCTCGTGCCGATCCCGGTGCCGAGCATGGGCAACACGCACGGGATGCGGTGGGCCGCCACCACCAACCTCGACTTCAAGATCCCGGGCGGCTACTTCCTCGCCCCGCGCAACGGCAACACCGGCGACCCCGGCCGGTTCGGCGGGCGCCCCAGCGGCGTCGGCGAGCTGCTGGAGGACGTGGCCAGCACCGGCCGCACCCCGAAGCTCGACGACCGCCAGCGCCGCCGCTCGCTGGACGAGCTGCGGCACTGGCGGGCCGCGATCCTGGTGCTCCCGGTCGGCCAGCACAACGCCGAGCCGCTGCGGCGTACCGTCGAGGACCTGGTCGGCCCGGCGCGCCGCGAGCTGGACGTCTGGGTCTGGGACGTGCGGACCCTGACCGGCCCGTCGGCCTGATGGCCGCGCCCGCCGCCGACGTCGCGCCGGGCGGGCGGCGGCAGCCGGGCCCGCCGCCGGTCGCCGTCCGGCCCCGGCGGGTACGCAGCGTCGACGCCGCCGTCGCCGCCGGCTACCTCGGCCTGGCGGTGCTGCTCACCAGCCGCCAGTGGGGCCGGCCCGACCGGCTGTTCCACCAGGACAACGACCAGATGTTGTTCGAGTGGATGCTCGCCCGGGCGGCCCGCGCGGTCACCGCCGGGGAGAATCCGCTGCACAGCGCGGCCCTGAACGCCCCGGACGGGGTGAACCTGATGGCCAACACGTCGGTGCTCGGGCTGGGCGTGCCGCTGGCCCCGGTGACGCTGCTGTTCGGCACGCAGGCGGCCTTCCTCGTGGCGGTCGTGGTCAGCCTGGCGGGCACCGCCACCGCCTGGTACGTCCTGCTGGCCCGCCGGCTGGTCGGCTCCCGCGTCGCCGCCGCCGTCGGCGGCCTCGTCTGCGGCTTCGCCCCCGGCATGGTGGCCCAGGCCGGGGCGCACCTGCACATGGCCGCCCAGTTCCTGGTGCCGCCGATCCTGGCGCTGGTGTTCCGGCCCGGCACCGACCGGGTCCGCCGGCACGGGGTGGCGCTCGGGCTGCTCGTGGCGTATCAGGTCTTCGTCGGCGAGGAGCTGCTCGTCTTCCTGGCGCTCGCCGCCGGGGTGTTCGCCGTGGCGTACGCCCTCGCCGACCGGGCGGCGGCCCGCCGGCTGGCACCCGCCCTCCTCGGCCGGCTCGGCGTGGGCGCGCTGGTGGCGGGGGCGCTGCTGGCGTATCCGCTGTGGTTCCAGTTCCTCGGCCCGCAGCACTACCGGGGGATGCCCTTCCACGCGCGGGGCTTCCAGCTCGACGCGGCCTCGTTCACCGCGTCGGCCCGGCAGACGGTCCTCGGCGACGGGTACGTGCCCGGACTGCTCTCGCCGAACCCCACCGAGGAGAACTCGTTCTTCGGGCCGGGCCTGCTGGTGCTCGCCGTGGTGGTCGTGGTCTGGCTGTGGCGTCGGCCGCTGGTGCGGGCCCTCGCCGCCGTCGGGCTGCTCGCCGCGCTGTTCTCCCTCGGCGACACCGTGCGGGTCGACGGCGCGTCGACCGGGCTGCCCGGGCCGTACCGGCTGCTGGCCGGGGTGCCGCTGCTCGACCTCGTGGTGCCGGCCCGGTTCGCCCTGATCTGCGTGCCGGTGCTGGGGGTGCTGGTCGCCCTCTCGCTGGACCGGGCGCTCGCCCTGGGCTCCGGGGCGGCAACGGCCGGCGACCGGCCGGGGGTGCCGGTGCGGCTGCTCTGGGGCGGGGCCGTGGCCGCCGCGCTGCTCCCGCTGGCCCCCACGCCGATCCGGACCGTGCCGACGTGGCCGGTGCCGGCGTTCGTGGCCGACGGCGGCTGGCGGGCGTACGTGCCGACCGGGCGGACCCTCGTGCCGGTGCCGCCGGTGACCGGCGCGGGGGTGAGCCCGGCGACGTTCTGGTCGGCCCGCACCGGGCTGGCCTTCACCGCGCCGGGCGGCTACTTCATCGGCCCGGGCGCCGCCGCCGACCCGACCGCCCACTGGGGCGCGCCCGACCGCCCGACGGCGGCGCTGCTGCGCCGGGCGGCCGAGACCGGCGAGGTGGCGGTGGTGACCGACGCGGACCGCCGGCAGGCGGTGGCGGACCTGCGCCACTGGCGGGCGGCGGTGCTGGTGCAGGGCGGGCTGCACCGGGGCGAGGCGGTCCGCCGCACCGTCGACGCGCTCGTCGGCCCGGGGCGCGAGGTCGACGGCGCATGGGTGTGGGACGTGCGCCCCCTGGTGGGCTGACGCCCGCTCCTTCTACACCGGCCAGAGCCAGACGTCGTCGACGCGCTGCGGCGGGCCGAGCAGGGCGGTCATCAGCTCGCGCAGGACCGCCTCGCGGGGATGCGCGCCGAGGACGACCACGGACGCCTTCCAGTAGCGCAGGTCGTCGGCGGCCTGCCGGCGGTTCTCCTCGGTCAGCGGCGGCACGACGCCGGCGTCCATCGTGGAGTAGATGAGGGTGCTGGTCGGCCGGTTCGGGGCGCCGAAGACGCCCTCGCCGTCGGGGTTCGGCCCGATGAAGTAGCCGCCGGGAATGGGGAACTCGTGCCCGGTCAGGGCGCTCCAGCGCAGCGTGGGCAGGCCGTGCACGTTGCTCGGGATCGGCACCGGCACCAGGGTCCGGCCCGCCGGGACGTACGGCCGCCAGCCGCCGGAGGTGATGAAGTGCGGCGGCGGGTCGATCCGCTCGGCGGGCAGCGGGCGGGGGACCAGCGGCAGCACGGCGAGCGCGAGCGCCGCGTACCCGACGGGGCGCAGCCAGCGGCCCGCCCGGCCGGCGGTCCCGGCCTCGGTCCCGGTCCCGGCCGGCGCGGTGCGGGCCAGCGCGTCCCAGGCCAGGGCGAGCAGCACGCCGACGGCGGCGGCCACCACCAGGGCCAGCCGGGTGGGCATCATCATCTCCACCAGCGGCAGGTCGTCCGGGATGTACGCCCACGGCCCGTCGATCGTGGTCTCCGCCCCGTCGAAGCGCACCACCGGGCCGATCGAGGCGACGGTGAACACGACCACCAGCACGGCGACGATCCGGGCGGCCAGCGACCGGCGCACCAGCAGCGCCAGCGCGACCAGCGCCACCAGCACCAGCGGCCAGCCGAACCAGGTGTTCTGCTCGGTGAGGCCGATGGTCTTCTCCACCGCCTCGTCGCCGGCCACGGTGTCCCGGGCGAACGTGACGAAGGCCACCAGGTCCTCGCCCCAGTTGTGGAACACCCCGCCCTGCAACCCCCGGTAGGACTGCGGGCCGTTGAACTGGAACCAGATCGGGTACGCCGTGAGCAGCAGCGCCAGCGCGCCGCCGAGGCCGAGCGCGGATCCGAAACCGCGGGCGCGGGCCCACGCCGCCCGGGGCCGCTGCGCCGCGTACGCCAGCACGACCACCAGGCAGGCCAGCGCCGTGAGCAGCAGCATCTCCTCGTTGATGAAGATCTGGTACGCCACCAGCAGACCCAGCACCACCCCGTCGCGCCGCCAGCTGCGCCCCGCCGCGCCCAGCAGCAGCACCCGCGCCACGATCAGCGGCAGCAGGTAGTTGGAGACGAAGTTCGGCTGTCCGTTGGCGTGGTGCACGATGCCGGGCGCGAAGCCGAGGAACGCGCCGCCGAGGAACGCCGCCGCGCGCGAGCGCACCAGGTGCCGCGACAGCATCCAGTACGAGGTGGCCGCCGTCGCCGCGAGCGCCCCGCCCAGGTAGAGGGCGTACGTCACCTGCGGGCCGAACAGCAGCGTCACCGGCGCCAGTGGCAGGGTCGCGCCGAGCAGCGACGTGTTCGCCATCATGTTCACCCCGTCCGGGGCGTTCTGGCGGGTGGAGAACAACGGGTTCTCCAGGTGCTGCACGGAGTACGCGCCGTGGGCGAAGAGCCACTCGAACCAGCTGTGGTCGGTCGGCAGGTGCGACGACACGCGGTGCTCGACGTCGCCCCAGTAGTTGAGGCACACGAGGACGCCGAGGAGCACGTACGCTCCGATGGCCAGCAGGTCGGCGCGGGCCGGCCGCCAGCGGGGCCGGCGGGGTGTGCCTGTGCCCGCCGCCCCGGGCCCGGTCGACTCGGCCCGCGTTTCGACGGGTGCGGAGTCGACGGGTGCGGAGTCGGAGTTCAGCGAGGGGTCTACCACCGGCACGGCCACGACGCGCCATCGTACAGGCGCGTGCGCGCGGTCCCGGTCGGCCGGTGCGCCCCGCGGCGGCCCGGGAGGACGCGCCGCCGGAGCGCCGGCCACGGCCCGGGAAGGAGCGAGGGTGACGCTGATCGACCTCGGCGAGGTGCGCGGCGACCGGGAGCCGGAGCCCGCGCCCCGGCCGCCCCGGGCGGTGGGCCGGCCGTTACGGGTGGCGCTGGCCGGCGTGCTCGCGCTGTTCGTCCTGGCCTCGTCGGCGCCCGTGGCGCGCCCCGCGTCGGCGGTGCTCGGCGGCCAGCTGGGCTCCCAGGTCGTCGTCCTCGGCGGCCGGGTCTACGTGCTGGCCCCGGAGGTGGGCAGCGGCGGGTCCCGCGAGGTGACCGCCCACGGGACGCCCGCCGGGGCGGGGGCCGGCATCCGGACGCTGTGGCACATGGCCGTGGCGAGCACCGGTCGACTGGTCGGCGTGCAGGAGCGGGACGGCGTCGCCCTGCTCGTCGACTACCAGCCGGACGGGGTGGAGACCATCGCCGTGGACGCGGCGACCGGCGAGCGGCGCTGGCAGCAGGCCGGCTACCCGGCGCTCGCGGCCGGCGGGGGGCTGCTGCTCCTCGGCGACGACGTCGAGCGGGGCGAGCTGCGGTCGGTGGACCCGACGTCGGGCCGCGTCCGGTGGTCGGTGCCGGGTCACCTGGGTTGGGCGGCCTTCGACGACCGCGACGCGGACGGGGCGGCCGAGCAGGTGGCGCTGGTCACCGCCGCCGGCGGGATCGAGCTGCGCGACGCGGTCTCCGGGGCGGTGCGGGCGGGCCTCGCCGCGCCGCCCGGCGGCTGGCAGGGGAGCCTGCAGGTCGAGGTCGCCGGTGACCTGCTGCTGGCCTCCGAACAGGACGAGGAGGAGGGCGAGGTCCGGCGGGTGACCGCGTACGGGCTCGCCGGGCTGGACCGGCGCTGGGCGGTGGAGCGGCCGAGCTTCGGCTACGCGGGGGCGTGTGGAGCGGTGCTCTGCGCCGTCGCGTACCGGGGCTCCGGACTGTCCGGGCTGGACCCGGCGACCGGTGGGGTCCGGTGGACGAACCCCCGCTGGCAGACCGTCGTCGCGGTGCGCGGCGACCGGCTCCTGGCGATCGCCGACGACCAGGCGGGCGGCACGACCAGCCACCTCGGCGTGCTGGACGCCGCGACCGGGCGGGAGGTCGCCGACCTGGGGCGCTGGGACCTGGCGTTCAGCCGCACCCCGGACGGGCCGTACTACGGCACCCGGCCCGACCGCGACGGCGGCGGCCTGGTCGTCGCCGAGCTGGACCTGGCGGGGGCGGCGGTCCGGCTGCGCGACGTGCTGCCCGGCGCGGCGGGGGACTGCGCCGCCGACGGCCGCGACATCGTCTGCCGCCGGCAGTCCGGCACGTACGGCTGGTGGCGGCTGCCCGCCTGACGGTCCTCCCCGCCCGGTGCTCCCCGCCTGGCGGCTGCCCGCCCGAACGCCCGGCCGGGCCGGGTGCCACGCTGGTTTGGTGGCCGGCACTAGGTTGTCGGGAGGTCGGCCGGCGAGGAGGCGGGTATGCGGGTGTTGGTGGTCGAGGACGAGCGCAACCTCGCCGACGCGATCGCGCGCGGGCTGCGCAAGCGCGGCATGGCCGTCGACGTCGCCTACGACGGCGACAGCGGCCACGAGATGGCGTTCGTCACCCGGTACGACGTGGTGGTGCTGGATCGGGACCTGCCCGGCATCCACGGCGACCAGATCTGCGCCGAGCTGGCCGCCTCCGGCACGTTGACCCGGGTGCTCATGCTCACCGCCAGCGGCACCGTCGCCGACCGGGTCGAGGGGCTGCAGCTCGGCGCGGACGACTACCTGCCCAAGCCGTTCGCCTTCGACGAACTCGTCGCCCGGGTGCAGGCGCTGGGCCGGCGGGCCACCCCGGCCGCCCCGCCCGTGCTGGCCGTCGCCGACCTGGTGCTCGACCCGGCCCGCCGGGTGGTGACGCGGGGCGGTGCGGCGGTCGACCTGACCAACAAGGAGTTCGGGGTGCTGGCCGAGCTGCTCAAGGCGCGCGGCGCCGTCGTCTCCAGCGAGGAGCTGCTGGAGCGGGTCTGGGACGCCAACACCGACCCGTTCACCACCATCGTCCGGGTGACCGTGATGACGCTGCGCCGCAAGCTCGGCGACCCGCCGCTGATCGAGACGGTGGTCGGCGCCGGCTACCGCACCGCCGAGGGGCTGTCGTGAGCGTCCGCCTGCGGCCGACACTGCGGCTGCGCCTCACGCTGCTCAACGGGGTGCTGCTGGTGGGCGCCGGGACGATCCTGGTGCTGCTGGCCTGGCTGCTGGTCCGCGACGCGCTGCGCCCCACCGACGAGCTGCTGCCCGGCACCACCGTGCTGCTGGCCGACGGCCGGTCCCTGGACGCGGGGGAGTGGCAGCGGCAGCTCGTCGACGCCGCGTCCCGGGAGCTGCTGGTCAAGGGCCTGCTGGCGCTGCTGGCGATCAGCGTGGTCGGGGTGGCCGGCGCGTACGCGGTGGCGGGCCGGGCGCTGCGCCCGCTGCACCAGGTCACCGCGACCGCCCAGCGCCTCGGCGAGGCCACCCTCGACCAGCGGATCGGCTGGTCCGGGGCGGACGACGAGGTGGCGGAGCTGGCCAAGACGTTCGACGCGATGCTGGACCGGATCGCCGCCGCGTTCGAGGCGCAGAAGCGGTTCGTCGCCAACGCCTCGCACGAGCTGCGTACCCCCCTCGCGGTGATGCGGACCGAGATCGACGTGACGCTCAGCGACGACGAGGCGGACGCCGCCGAGTACCGCCGGATGGCCACCGTGGTCCGCGACGCCTCGGAACGGGCCAACGGTCTGGTCGACGCCCTGCTGGTGCTGGCCCGCAGCGAGGCCCAGGCGGGGCGGCGGCTGGGCCGGCGCACCGAGTGCGACCTGGCCGCCGGCACCGCCAACGCGTTGTCGGCCGTGCGCCGGGAGGTGGAGCGGATCGGGCTGCGGGTGCAGACGTCGCTGGAGCCCGCGCCGGTGGTGGGCGATCCCGGTCTGCTGGACCGGCTGGCCGGCAACCTGATCGAGAACGCGGTGCGCTACAACCACCTGCACGGCCGGATCACGGTGCGCACCGGCACGGACGGCTGCACGTCCTGGCTGGTGGTCGCCAACACCGGCTTCGAGGTCAGCCCGGGCGACGTGCCGGGCCTGTTCGAGCCGTTCCGCCGGGGCGGGCAGGAACGCACCGGGGCGCGGGGCTCCGGGTTGGGCCTGTCCATCGTCCGGGCGGTCTGCGACGCGCACGGCGGCACGGTGCGGGTGTTCGCGCAGCCCGGCGGTGGCCTGGAGGTGACGGTGACCCTGCCGGCCGCGGACGCCGTGCCCGCCGTCGCCGGCCCTTCCCCCGCCGGGCGGTCCTGACGGTCGGCCTGGCCGGCGGCCCGCCGGGCGGCCCTGACCTGGCCCCGGGGCCGGTCGTGATCGGCTGTTCGTGTGCCCCGCCCGGCTGACCCGGCGGGGTCCGCCTCCGGCGGGCAGCCCGACGTCGGGTGCTCGGGTGGAGCCGTCGCGCGGTTGGGGCAGAATCGGACGGCGCCGCTGGACTCGGCGGGCTCGGGTGCGTGAAGGTGTGATGGCGCCATGCCTCACGTGGTGCGCGCCGCCGAGCCGGCCGTCCCCGGCGGCCCGGCTGTGAGCCGCACCTCCGTCCGCACGTGCTCCGGGAGTTGCCCGTGATTCGTTCCTCGTCCCTGACCCGCCGCGCCCCGGCGGTCCTCGCCGCGATCGCGCTGACCGCCGCCGGTCTCGTCGCCGGCAGCCCGGCGAGCGCCGCGCCCGACCACGACAAGGTGGTCTCCGCCGTCCCGTCCACGGCGTCGCCGGACATCGTGGACGGCACCGTGTTCGCCATCCACGACGCCGGCACGAAGATCATCGCGGCGGGCTCGTTCACCACGGTGCAGAACCGCAACTCGGACGTGGACATCACCCGCAACTACGTGCTCGCCTTCGACAAGGCCACCGGCGCGGTGGACACCGCCTTCGTGCCGGTCGTCGACAACGAGGTGAACGCGGTGGCGGCCGGCCCGACCGCCGGCACGGTCTACCTGGCCGGCAAGTTCAACACGGTCAACGGGGTGACCCGGCGCAAGCTGGCGCTGGTCAACGTCGCCACCGGGGCCACCGTGACCAGCTTCGCCGGGCCGGCGTTCAACGGCCTCGTCGACGACGTCGCCCTGGTCGGCGACCGGCTGCTCGTCGGCGGCATCTTCACCACCGCCGGCAACGCCAACCCGCGCGGCGGCCTCGCCTCGCTCAACGCCACCACCGGCGCGCTGGACAGCTACCTGACCACCACGCTCACCGAGAACCACAACTACGACGGGGTGAGCGGGTCCAAGGCCGGCGTCGGCGCGGAGAAGCTCGCGCTCTCCCCGGACGGCACCCAACTCGTCGTGATCGGCAACTTCAAGAAGGCCGACGGGGTGCTGCACGACCAGATCGTGCGGCTGGACCTCGGTGCGACCGCCGCGACCGTCGCCGACTGGAACACCAGCCGGTACACCCCGCGCTGCTCGTGGAAGGCGTTCGACTCGTACATGCGGGACGTGGCCTTCGCCCCGGACGGCAGCTACTTCGTGGTGGTCACCACCGGCGGCCAGTACAGCGGGTCGCTCTGCGACACCGCCGCCCGCTGGGAGGCCGCCGCGACCGGCGACGCCCAGCAGCCCACCTGGGTGAACTACTCCGGCGGCGACACCTTCCTCTCGGTCGGCATCAGCGAGCAGGCCGTCTACGTCGGCGGGCACCTGCGCTGGCTCAACAACACCTTCGGCGGCGACAGCGCGCAGGCCGGGGCCATCGGCCGGGCCAGCATCGCCGCCCTCGACCCGCGCAACGGGCTGCCGCTGTCGTGGAACCCGGGCCGGCACCCGCGCGGTTACGGCGTGGCCGAGATGCTGGTCACCCCGCAGGGCATCTGGCTGGGCTCCGACCAGTCCTGGATCGGCAACTTCCAGTACCGGCGGGAGCGGATCGCGTTCTTCCCGCTGACCGGCGGCAAGGCCCCGCACCCGACCACCACGGCCGGCCTGCCCGGCACGGTCTACCAGGCCGGCGTGCCGGTGCCGACGAACGTGCTGTACCGGGTCAACGCCGCCGGCCCCGCCGTCGCGTCGACCGACAACGGGCCGGACTGGAGCGCCGACACCGCCGACGCGCCCAGCCCGTACCACAACACCGGCAGCAGCGCCGCGAGCTACGGGGTCGTGCCCAACCTCGACGGGACCGTCCCGGCCGGCACCCCGGCCGCGCTCTACAGCACCGAGCGGTGGGACGGCACCGGCGCCCCGGAGATGCAGTGGGACTTCCCGGTGCCCGCCGGCACCGAGGTCACCGTCCGGCTCTACCTGGCCAACCGGTACGCCGGCACCGGCACCCCCGGCAAGCGGGTCTTCGACGTGACCCTGGACGGCACGCTCGTCCTGAACGACCTCGACCTCGCGGTCACGCCGGGACACGACACCGGCACCATGCGGGCGTTCACGATCGTCAGCGACGGCAACGTCGACATCGACTTCGGGCACGTGGTGGAGAACCCGCTCGTCAACGCCATCGAGATCGTCAAGACCGGCCCGCCGCCCGCCGGCACCGGCGACGAGGTGCAGGCCCGCTCGTACGACGGGGCGACCACGGTCGGCGCGGCCACCCCGGTCGCCAACCCCGACGACACGGACTGGTCGGAGGCGAAGGGCGCGTTCTGGGTCGGCGGCACCCTGTTCTACGGGATGGGCGGCGCGCTCCAGCGGCGCACCTTCGACGGGACGACCTTCGGCACGCCGAGCCTCGTCGACCCGTACCACGACGCCTACTGGGACACGGTGGAGACCGACTCCGGCCCGGCCGGGCAGACGTACGCCGGGGTCACCACCAACTTCTACCCGGAGATCGCCAACGTCACCGGCATGCTCTACACCGACGGCCGGCTCTACTACACCCTCGCCGGCCAGAACGGTCTGTTCTGGCGCTGGTTCACCCCGGACAGCGGCGCGGTCGGCGCCGACAAGTTCACCGTCGCGGGGGTGACCGGGTTCGCCGACACCGGGTCGATCTTCCTCGCCGGCGGCACCCTCTACCGGGTCAGCCGCTCGACCGGCGCGCTGGCCTCCACCGCGTGGGCCGGCGGCGTGCCCACCGGCGCGTTCACCACCGTCAGCGGCCCCGCCGTCGACGGGGTCAACTGGCGCGCCAAGGCCGTCTTCGTCGGCCCGTAGACCCCCGCCGCACCACGGGGGCACCCCGGCCCGGCTCCGCGTTCGCGCGGCGCCGGGCCGGTGCCCTTTCCGGGGTACGCGTCGACCGGGCCCCGCCGCGCGTCCCGGCGGAAACGGCGTTGCGGGGCGGCCGGTGGCGTGCCAGGATCGTCCCCGTCAGCCCGACGGCCGGAGGGAGGTGCGGTTGATGTCCACCACGACCAGTCCCGCGCCCCGCTCCACCCGCCGCTGACCTCTGTCGATCCCGCGGGGCGCCCACTCCACCACGGAGGCGACCGTGAGCGCACGGATCAGGAACATCAGCATCGACTGTCACGACACCTACGCCCTGGCCGGGTTCTGGGCGCAGGTGTTCGGCACCGGGCGGCAGCCCGACGACCACCCCGGCGACCCGGAGGCGATGGTGCTCACCGCCGACGGGGAGACCGTGCTGTTCCTCCAGGTGCCGGAGGGCAAGACGGTGAAGAACCGGGTCCACCTGTGCCTGGAGCCGGCCGACCGGTCCCGCGACGCCGAGGTCGAGCGGCTGCTCGCCCTCGGCGCGACCCAGGTCGACGACCAGCGGCGGCCGGACGGCACCGGCTGGGTGGTGCTCGCCGACCCGGAGGGCAACGAGTTCTGCGTGCTGCGCAGCGCCGCCGAGCGGGCCGCGTCGGCCTAGCCCCGGTAACGGGCCGGGCCCCCGCGCACCGCGCGGGGGCCCGGCCCGGTCATGCCTGGGCCGCCTCGCGTGAGGGGCCCGGTCGCCTGATGGTCAGGAGCGCTGCTCGATCTGGCCGCGCATTGTGACGAACTCTGCCTCCGCCTCCTTGGCGGACTTGAAGAACACCACGATCATGCCGAGGCTGCCCCGGTCGGCCCAGACGCAGACGCCCAGCGGCATGCCCGCGGTCTTGCCGTCGCCGCAGCGCGCCTCGCCGCCGAGCGGGCCCGGCTCGGTCGCGGTCATCTCCTGGACGGTCAGCTGGGTCTTGAGGCCGGCGATCGCGTCGTCCAGCTCCTTCTTCGGGTCCGCCAGCACGCCCGACGCCGCCGCGACCATCACGAGGTCCTGCTTCGTTGCGTCGCCGTAGAACGCCCCGGCGGTGCTGGTCTCGTTCTGCACGGTCGACTTCATGTCGGCGACCAGCTCGTCCGACAGCTTCGTCAGCTCCGGGTCGGTGACCTGCTTGCGGCCGGCGAGGGTGGCCGGGGCGGTGACCCGGGTGTTGGTGGCGTCGACCACGTCGCCGACCTCGTCCTTGACGGCGAACCAGGTGATCGCCGCGCCGCCGAGGCAGAGCACGAGCACCACGGCCAGGACGATGAGCACGATCTTGCCGGCCTTGGACTTCTTCGGCGGCAGCGGCGCGGCGGACGGCTCGCCGTAGGGCTGGCCGGCCGGCGGCGGGTAGCCGCCCGGCTGCTGCGGGGCGGGCTGCTCCCCGTAGGGCTGCTGCGGATAGGGGTTGCCCGACGGCTGGGACATGTCGATTCAGCTCCAGTTAGTTGATCAGGAGCGGTGATCGTAGCCAGACCCACCGACAGCCGCCGACCCCGCCGGGGCGAAGGTGAGGTGAACGACGATCGCGGGGGAGCGGGGAGGATCAGGCGGGCAGGCTGGCCACGCCGGGCGGCAGGAACCGCCGGCCGGTCACCCGCTCGCTGGTGCCCGTCCGGTCCAGGTACGGCGTGACGCCGCCCAGGTGGAACGGCCACCCCGCGCCGAGGATCAGGCACAGGTCGATGTCCTGCGCCTCGGCGACGACGCCCTCGTCGAGCATCAGCCGCACCTCCTGCGCCAGCGCGTCGAGCGCGTTGCGCCGCACCTGCTCGGCGGTCAGGGGCTCGTCGCCGACGACCAGCAGCTTGGCGACGTCGGCGTTGATCTCGTCGTCGACCACGATCGGCTGACCCGACTCGGCGATCCGGCGCAGGTTCTCGCTCACGGCGAACCGGTCCGGGAACGCGCCGTGCAGGGTGCCGCCCACGTGGTACGCCACGGCCGGGCCGACCAGCTGGAGCAGGGCGAGCGGGCGCATCGGCAGGCCCAGCGGGTCCAGCGCGGCGTTCGCCACGTCCAGCGGGGTGCCGGCGTCGACGGCGGCGAAGACGGTGCCGAGGAAGCGGGTGAGCAGCCTGTTCACCACGAACGCCGGGGCGTCGGACACCAGCACGCTCGACTTCTTCAGCTGCTTGCCGACCGCGAACGCGGTGGCCAGGGTGGCGTCGTCGGTGCGCTCGCCCCGGACGATCTCCAGCAGCGGCAGCACCGCGACCGGGTTGAAGAAGTGGAAGCCGACCACCCGCTCCGGGTGCTCCAGCTCGGCGGCCATCGCGGTGACCGACAGGCTGGACGTGTTCGTGGCGAGCACCGCCTCCGGGGAGACGATCTTCTCCAGCTCGGCCCAGACCTGCTTCTTGACGTCCAGGTCCTCGAACACGGCCTCGATGACGAAGTCGGCGTCGGCGAACGCGGCCTTGTCGACCGAGCCGCTGACCAGCCCGTACAGCTTGGCGGCCGTGCCCTTGTCCATCCGGCCCTTGCTGACGGCCTTCTCGATCTGGGTGTGCACGTAGCCCACGCCCTTGTCGACGCGGCCCTGGTCGAGGTCGGTCATGACGACCGGCACCTGGAGGCGGCGGGCGAACAGCAGCGCGAGCTGGCTGGCCATCAGGCCGGCGCCGACGATGCCCACCTTGTTCACCGGCCGGGCCAGGCCCCTGTCGGGCGCGCCGGCCGGCCGCTTGGCCCGCCGCTGCACCAGGTCGAACGCGTAGAGCCCGCTGCGCAGCTCCTCGGAGAAGATCAGGTCGGCGAGGGCCTCGTCCTCGGCGGCGGTGCCGGCCGCGAAGTCGGCGTCCTTCGCCGTCTCCAGCAGGTCCAGCGCCTTGTACGCGGCGGGGACCGCGCCGTGCAGCCGCGCATCGAGGGTCTGCCGGGCGAAGTAGAGCACGCCCGCCCACATGTCCCTGTCGACCTCGGGCCGGGTCACGGTGATCTCGCCGCGCACCACGCCGGCCGCCCACTGCAGGGACCGCTCCAGGAAGTCGGCCGGCTCCAGCAGCACGTCGGCGATGCCCAGCTCGGCGGCATGCTTCGGCTTGAGCATCTTGTTCTGCATCAGCGGGTTCTGCAGGATCACCTGGGTGGCGGCCGGGATGCCGATCAGGTGCGGCAGGAGCTGGGTGCCGCCCCAGCCGGGGATCAGGCCGAGCGAGACCTCCGGCAGCGCCAGGGCCGACGCCCCGCCGGACAGCGTCCGGTAGTGGCAGTGCAGCGCCAGCTCCAGGCCGCCGCCCATCGCCGCGCCGTTGACGAACGCGAACGTCGGGACCGTGCTGTCCTTCAGCCGGGCGAAGACCCGGTGGCCGAGCCGGCCGATCTCCAGGGCCTGCTCCCGGTCGGCGAGCTGCGGCAGGCTGGTGATGTCGGCGCCGACACAGAAGATGTACGGCTTGCCGGTGACCGCGACGAACGCCGGGTCCGCCGCGAGGGCGGCGGTGATCGCCTCGTCGAGGCTGGTCAGGCCGCCCGGGCCGAAGCTGTTCGGCTTGGTGTGGTCGAATCCGTTGTCGAGGGTGATCAGGGCGGCCGGGCGGGCCAGCCCCGGCACGTTCACCTGGCGCAGCAGCGCCCGGGTGACCACCTCGTTCGGTGCGGCGAGCGCGCTCACTTGTTGCCCTCCCAGTGCGGGTTCTCCCAGATGACCGTGCCGCCCATGCCGATGCCGATGCACATGGCGGTGAGGCCGTAGCGGACCTCGGGGTGCTCGGCGAACTGCCGGGCGAGCTGCGTCATCAGCCGCACCCCGGAGGACGCGAGCGGGTGACCGATGGCGATCGCGCCGCCCCACGGGTTGACCCGGGGGTCGTCGTCGGCGATGCCGAAGTGGTCGAGGAAGGCGAGCACCTGCACGGCGAACGCCTCGTTCAGCTCGAACAGGCCGATGTCGTCGATGCTCAGGCCGGCGATGCGCAGCGCCTTCTCCGTCGACGGGATCGGCCCGACGCCCATCACCTCGGGCTCGACGCCGACGAACCCGTACGACACCAGCCGCATGGCGACCGGGAGGCCCAGCTCGCGGGCGGTGTCCTCGGCGGCGAGCAGGCTCGCGGTGGCGCCGTCGTTCAGGCCGGCCGCGTTGCCCGCGGTGACCTTGCCGTGCGGGCGGAACGGGGTCTTGAGGGTGGCGAGCTTCTCCAGCGAGGTGTCGCGGGGCGCCTCGTCGACCGTGGCCAGGCCCCAGCCGCCCTCGTCGTCGCGGATCGCCATCGGCACCAGGTCGCCCTGGAGCTTGCCGTTGGCGTACGCCTTCGCGGTCTTCTGCTGCGAGGCGAGCGCGAACGCGTCCGTGCGCTCCTTGGTGATGTGCGGCACCCGGTCGTGCAGGTTCTCCGCCGTGGCCCCCATGACCAGGGCGGACGGGTCGACCAGCTTCTCCGCGACGATCCGCGGGTTGGGGTCGACGCCCTCGCCCATCGGGTGCCGGCCCATGTGCTCGACGCCGCCGGCGATCGCCACGTCGTACGCGCCCATGGCGATGCCCCCGGCCACGGTGGTGACGGCGGTCATCGCCCCGGCGCACATCCGGTCGATGGCGAAGCCCGGGACGGTCTTCGGCAGGCCGGCCAGCAGGGCGGCGGTGCGGCCGATGGTGAGGCCCTGGTCGCCGATCTGGGTGGTGGCGGCGATGGCGACCTCCTCGACCCGCTCCGGTGGCAGCTGCGGGTTGCGGCGCAGCAGCTCGCGGATGCAGCGGATCACCAGGTCGTCGGCGCGGGTGTTGGCGTACATGCCACCCGCCTTGCCGAACGGGGTGCGGACGCCGTCGACGAAGACGACATCGCGGACTTCACGGGGCACTTGAGCCTCCTTTTCGACCCTGACTCGGCCACGTCGCCGACCAGCGGCACCACGGACCGAACGAGGATCGCGGCACGGGCGTGGTCCCTCGGATGCTACTCGCCAGTAACCATCGTCGACACCACCCCCCGTGTGGCCCACCCCACACCGACGCGGCGTCCGGCGCGGGGCGGCGGCACCGCCGATCCGCGACCGCCGCCGGCCCCGGGGCCACGCGTCAGGCGGCCGCCGGTCCCGGCTGCCGGGTCAGGTCGCCGCGTCAGGCCGCCGGGGCCGGACCCGCCAGCGCGGCGGTCAGGTCGGGCACCAGCAGCGAGAGCTGCCACTCGCGCGCCCCGAAGCCGCGCAGCGTCTCGGCGACCGTCGCCTCGGTCACCTCCTCCGGCGGGGTCCAGGCGAGCCGGCGGATCGAATCCGGGGCGATCAGGTTCTCCGGCGGCAGGGCGTGCTCGCCCGCGATCCGGACCACCACCTCCCGGCACCGGGCCAGCCGGCCCGCCGCCACCGGATCCCGCTCCGCCCAGCGGTGCGGCGGGGGCGGCCCCTCCACCACCGGGGTCACCGGCAACGCGTCGTCGGGCAGCCCCCGGGCGTCGTCCAGCGCCGCCAGCCAGGTGCGGGCCAACCGGCGCACCGACCGGCCGCCGAAGCCCGGCAGGGTCAGCAGCGTCTTCTCGTCCTTCGGGTCCAACTCGGCGGCCGCCACGATCGCCGAGTCCGGCAGGACCCGGCCCGGCGCGGCGTCCCGGCGGGCGGCGATCTGGTCGCGGGCGTACCAGAGGGCCCGGATCCGCGCCTGGGCGCGCGCCCCGCGCACCCGGTGGATGCCGGAGGTGCGCCGCCACGGCTCCGCCCGGACCCGGGGCGGGCGGTCGACGCTGCGCACCAGCGCGGCG
Source organism: Micromonospora sp. NBRC 110038 (assembly GCF_020884815.1). Classification (NCBI taxonomy): domain Bacteria; kingdom Bacillati; phylum Actinomycetota; class Actinomycetes; order Micromonosporales; family Micromonosporaceae; genus Micromonospora; species Micromonospora sp. NBRC 110038. Next base: position 1,037,785 of record NZ_BBOL01000001.1, read on the forward strand.
AACTCCTCCGCCGCCCACGCCGACTTGCCCTGGCGGGCCAGCTCCGCGTCGAGCACGTCACGCAGGTCGGTCAGCATCTCCACGTCCAGCGCGGCGTACGTGAGCCACGACTCCGGCAGCGGCCGGCTCGACCAGTCCGCCGCCGAGTGGTGCTTCTCCAGGCTGAAGCCGAGTAGCTGCTCGGTCAGCGCGGCCAGCCCGACCCGCTCGAATCCCGCCAGCCGGGCGGCCAGTTCCGTGTCGAACAGCCGGCGCGGGCGCAGCCCCACCTCGGCCAGGCAGGTCAGGTCCTGGCTGGCGGCGTGCAGCACCCACTCGGCGTCGGCGATGGCCAGGTCCAGGCTGCTCAGGTCGGGCAGCGGCAGCGGGTCGATCAGCGCGGTGCCGGCCCCCGCCCGGCGCAACTGCACCAGATATGCCCGCTGGCTGTAGCGGTAGCCGGAGGCGCGTTCGGCGTCCAGGGCGACCGGGCCGGTGCCGGCGGCGAAGCGGGCCACGACCTCGGCCAGCCCGGCCTCGGTCGTCACCGGCTCGGGTGTCCCCTCGCGGGGGGCGGTCAGGGGCACGGGCCCGTCGACGGTCGGTTCGGGCCCCGCGTCCACCGGCTCCGGCGCGGCCGACGGCGGTTGGTGCGGCTCGTTTCCCGTACGGCTTTCGGCGGCCCGACGGCGCAGGGGTGGTTCGTCGGTCACCTGACAACCCTAGTGCGCGCGGCGATCCGGCGCGCGCAGCCGGGTGCGGTGTGTGTCGGCGTCGCGCGGTGTGGGTCGGCGTCGGCTACTTGACCCGGCATGCCAGGGTCGGACATCGGGGAAGACAAAGCGCGGCGGCGCGGGTACGTTCCTTCGGGCCGCCGCCCGGGACGGAACCGACGTCGGCGGGCACCAGGGCGGCGACGGGGAGGACGTGACGATGACGACGGCTGGGTACGGTGCGACGGGCCCGGGGCAGGGGCCCGGCGACGGCTCGGGCGGGAGTTGGGCCGCCCCGGCGCGACCCGCCGAGCCGCCGGTGGGCGAGCCGCCCGCCGCCGCGACCCCGGCCGGCGACACCCGTCCCGGCCCGCTGCCGCCCCGCATGGACCCGCCCCGGCTCGACCCGCACCGCGGCAGCGCCGCCGTCTATCCGCAGGCCGCAGGCTCCTACCCGCCGGCCGGAGGCGGCCACCCGCCCGCCGGTCAGGCCGCGTCGCCCGGTCACTGGCCCGGCTCGTCGCCCCCGCCCGCCCAGCCCGCCGCGCCCGGCCAGTGGTCCGGTCCCGCGCCCGCCGGCTGGCCCGTCCCGCAGCAGCAGCCGGCCGTCCCGCAGCAGTCACCCGCCGCCGCCCCGCAGCAGTCGTCCGCCGCCGGCCAGCAGCCCCCGGCCGGGTACGCCGCCGCGCCGCCGTCGCCCGTGGTCCCCGGCCCGGCGTACCCGCTCGGCGGGGCGTCCCCGGCCCCCGGGCCGGCCTGGCCCGCGTCCGCCCCGGCCGGCGGGGCCACCCCGCGTCCCCGGGGCAGGGCGCTGACGTTCGTCGCGTTCGGGCTCGCCCTGGTCCTGGCCGTGGTGAGCGGCGTGCAGGCGTACCAGATCAGTCGGCTCTCCGACCGGCTGGCCGACACCGACCAGCGGCTGGCCACCGCGCAGAGCGGCGACGGCGCCCGGCTCGACGGCCTGGAGCAGCGGGCGCAGGCCCTGGAGAAGCAGGCCGGGGCGCAGTTCAACCCGGAGGCGGTGGCCACCGCCGTCCTGCCCAGCGTCTTCCGGGTCCGGGCCGGGCAGTTCACCGGCACCGCCTTCGCGGTCGGCAAGCCCGACACCGGCGGCGGCACCAACCTGTTCACCAACTTCCACGTGGTCGAGTCGGTCTGGGTCGGCGGCGGCCGGGAGGTCTTCCTCGAACGCACCGACCAGCGCTACCCGGCCACCATCGTCAAGGTCGACGAGGTCAACGACATCGCCCAGCTGCGCACCACCAGCAAGTTCACCGGGCTGGTGACGGCGCCCGCCGCGGTCAAGCCCGGCCAGCAGATCGTCGTCGTCGGCGCCCCGCTCGGCCTGCAGGACAGCGTCACCACCGGCGTGGTCAGCGCCTTCCGCGAGGCAGGCCAGGGCTCGGGCCCGGTCATCCAGTTCGACGCGCCGATCAACCCCGGCAACTCCGGTGGCCCGGTCATCAACGGCCAGAAGCAGGTGGTAGGCATCGCCACCGCCAAGGCCCGCGACGCCGAGGGCATCGGCCTCGCCGTACCCATCAAGGTCGCCTGCGACGGCTTCCGGATCTGCTGACTTCGGCCGCTCCGCGCCGTCCGTCCCGTACCAGCCGGTTCGTCGCGGCCCCGGCCACGGGCCGCCCCACCTGGAGGAAGAGAAGAATGTCGCAGCCACCGACCGGGCCGGGGAGCCAGCCGCCGTATCCGCCGCCGGGCGGCCCCGGCCAGCCCGTGCCTCCGCAGTACGACCCGACGGGCCAGCCGGCGGAGCCCACCCGGCAGTTCGCCCCGGGTCAGTACGGGACGCCGCAGCCGGCGGCGGAGCCGACCCAGCAGTTCGGCCCGGTCCAGCAGGGCGCGCCGCAGCCAACACAGCCGACCCAGCCGACGCAGCCGTTCGCCCCGGGTCAGTACGGGGCGCCGCAGCCGGCGGCGGAGCCGACCCAGCAGTTCGCCCCGGTCCAGCAGAGCGCGCCGCAGCCGCAGCCGACGCAGCCGTTCGCCGCGCCGGTGTCGACGCCACCGGTTTCCGGTGCCGGATACCCGCCGGTCTCTGGTGCCGGATACCCGCCGGTTTCCGGTGCCGGGCATCCGCCGGTTTCCGGGCCGGGGCAGCCGTCGCCAGCGTTCGGCCAGCCGATGTCGGTGCCGCCCGCCTCGGGCCCGGCCTTCGGCCAGCCGATGTCCGGTCCGCCGGGCGCGATGCCGCCCTACGGCCAGCCGGGCGCGACGCCGTCCTACGGCCCGCCCGGCACGACGCCGCCCTACGGCGCCCCGGCGCCGGCCGCCCGTCAGGGCGGGCGCAAGGTGCTGGTCCTGGCCGTGGTGGCCGGGCTGCTCTTCGTCCTCGGCGGCGTGATGACCGGCCTCTACGTGACCAAGAGCAGCGAGCTGGACCGCACCGAGAAGCGGCTGACCGGCCAGGTCAGCGAGCGGGACGGCACGATCGCGGCGAACAAGACCGAGATCGAGAAGCTCAAGACCGACCTGCAGGCCGTGCGGGACAAGCTCTCCAACACCGAGCAGGACCTCACCGGCACCCGGAACGACCGGGACGAGCAGGCCCGGCAGAAGAAGGTCATCGCCACCTGCCTGGACAAGCTCACCAGTGCGTTGACGGCCGCGGCGGCGAACAACAAGGCCGCGTACGACAAGGCCACCGAGGGCATGAACAAGGTCTGCGACGAGGCCGAGAACTACCTCTGACAGCGCGCAGGCAGGAAGTCACCCGACCCCGCCCCGCCCACGCCACGACGGGCGGGGCTGGGCTGCGCCGGGCCCGGCACCCGGGGATCTTGGAGCGAAACGGCCCCTCCAGGGGCCGAAATCTTCCAAGATCTGCGGCGGGCGTCGTGCGGCGGGTGTTGGGTCAGGCGGCGCCGGCCGGGCGGCGGTCCGGCAGGGCGGTCACCCCGGGCGGGGGGAGGCCCGCCGTCGAGGCGAGCAGGGTGCACCAGGCCATCAGGTGCGGGGTCAGGTCCTCGCCGAGCGGGGTCCACGAGGCCCGGATCTCGACGTCGGCGGCGGCCGGCGGCCCGGCGAGGTCGCCGAACCGGGTCGACATGGTCTGGGTGATCGTGCCCCCGATGGCCCGGTGCGGGGCGTCCTGCGCGTCCAGCGCGTCGGTCAGCCAGGTCCAGCCCACGCCGGGCAGCAGCGGGTCGGCGGCAAGGTCGATCTCCAGCTCCGCCGTGACGTAGGTGACCAGCCGCAGGGTGCCCTGCCACGCCTCGTGCCCGGCGGGGTCGTGCAACAGGATCAGCCGCCCCGTGGCCACCTCGTCGTCGTCGCGCAGCACCGTCGCGGAGAGCGCGAAGGCGTACGGCGCGAGGCGTTGCGGCGCGCCGACCTCCTCCAGGACGATCTCCGATCGGGGCGCGGCCGACCGCAGCCCGGCGACCGCGCGGGCAAAGGTCTCCGGGAGCGCGATCGGGGGGGCCATGCCGGCAGCCTATGCCGCCCGCCGCCCGGCCGCCGGAACGGCACGCCGACGGCCTGCGGCGGCGGCCCTCGCGGGTGCCGCGAACGGTGGATGGTGAGCGGGGAACCCCTCGCTACCGGATGCGTTGACAGGGGGCCCTTCCTTACACGTCACAAAAGGCGGCGGGGGTGGGGGAGGGGGTCCGGGGGCGTGGCACGATAGCCGCGATGAGCACCGAGACGACGGGCACCGCCGCCCGAGACGGAGAACCCCGCCGCAGCGGGACGGGCGGGTCGCCGTTCGTCCGGGCCTGCCGGCGCGAGCCCGGCCCGCACACCCCGGTCTGGTTCATGCGCCAGGCCGGCCGCTCCCTCCCCGAATACCGCGAGATCCGCAAGAACGTGGGGATGCTGGAGTCCTGCCGCCGGCCCGAGCTGGTCGCCGAGATCACCCTCCAGCCGGTACGCCGGCACGGGGTCGACGCGGCGATCCTGTTCAGCGACATCGTGGTGCCGGTGGCTGCCGCCGGGGTGGAGCTGGACATCGTCGCGGGCACCGGGCCGGTGGTCGCCGAGCCGGTGCGCACCCTCGCCGACGTCGAGCGGATCCGGCCCATCACCCGCGCCGACGTCTCCTACGTCGACGAGGCGGTGCGGCTGCTCGTCGCCGAGCTGGGCGACACCCCGCTGATCGGCTTCGCCGGTGCCCCGTTCACGCTGGCCAGCTACCTGGTCGAGGGCGGGCCGTCGCGGACCCACGCCAAGACCAAGGCCCTGATGTACGGCGAGCCGGAGCTGTGGCACGCCCTGTGCGCCCGGCTGGCCGAGGTGACGCTGGCGTTCCTGCGGGTGCAGGTCGAGGCCGGGGTGTCGGCGGTGCAGCTGTTCGACTCGTGGGCCGGGGCGCTGTCCGAGGCCGACTACCGGCGCTACGTGCTGCCGCACTCGACGAAGGTGCTGGCCGGGCTGGTCGACGCGGGGGTGCCCCGGATCCACTTCGGGGTGGGCACCGCCGAGCTGCTGCCCGCGATGGGCGAGGCCGGCGCGGACGTGGTCGGCGTCGACTGGCGTACGCCGCTGGACGTCGCGTCCCGCCGGATCGGCGCCGACAAGGCCGTGCAGGGCAACCTCGACCCGTGTGTGCTGTTCGCCCCGTGGCCGGTGGTCGAGGCGGAGGTGCGGCGGATCCTCGCCGAGGGGCGGGCGACCCCCGGCCACGTGTTCAACCTCGGTCACGGCGTCCTGCCGGAGACCGATCCGGACGTGCTGACCCGGGTGGTCGCGCTGGTGCACGAGGTGTCCGCGCGCCCGGGCGAGTAGCAGAGGGGGCGACCGTGCGGCAGCCGTGGCGGGTGGCGATCGTCGGGGGCGGGATCACCGGGCTGGCCGCCGCCGTCCGGCTGGCCGACCGGGCCCCGGCCGGCACCGAGGTCACCGTGTACGAGCAGTCCGGCGTGCTCGGCGGGAAGCTGCGCACGGGCGAGCTGGCCGGCGGGCCGGTGGAGTTCGGCGCGGAGTCGTTCCTGATGCGGGACCCGGCCGGCGGCGAGTCCGCCGCGGTGGCCCTGGTCCGCCGGCTCGGACTGGCCGGCGACATCGTGCACCCGAGCGTCGGGCAGGCCGCCCTGGCCGTCGACGGGGGGCTGCGCCCGATCCCGGGCGGGACGCTGGTGGGCGTACCCGGGGATCTGGCGAAGGTGGCGGCGGTGGCCGAGCCCGCCGCGGACGCCGACCGCGACGAGGGCCGGCCGCTGCTGGTCCCCGGCGCGGACGTCTCCGTCGGGTCGCTGGTGCGCGCCCGGTTCGGCGACGCGGTGGCCGACCGGCTGGTGGACCCGATGCTCGGCGGCGTCTACGCCGGTCGGGCCGACGACCTGTCCCTGGCCACCACGATGCCGGCGCTGGCCCGCGCGGCCCGGGTGGAGCACACCCTCGTCGGCGCGGTCCGGGCGGCGCAGGCCGCCGCGCCCCGGGCCCCCGGCGAACCGGTCTTCGGCACCCTGGCCGGTGGGCTGAGCCGGCTCGTCGAGGCCGCCGCGGCGGCCGGCGGGGCGACGATCCGCCGCACCGCGGCCGTGCGGGGGCTGACCCGGACGGCGACCGGTTGGCGGCTGACCGTCGGCCCCACCCGCGACCCGGAGCTGGTCGACGCGGACGCGGTGCTCCTCGCCGTCCCGGCCCGCCCGGCGGCCCGCCTGCTGGCCGGCGTCGCCGACCTGGCCCCCGAGGCTGTCGCGACCGTCGGCGCCCTGGACTACGCCAGCGTCGCGCTGGTCACCCTCGCGCTGCCCCACCCGGAGCTGCCGGCGCTGTCCGGGTTCCTGGTGCCGGCCACCGAGGGGCTGCTGGTCAAGGCGTCGACGTTCTTCACCACCAAGTGGGGGCACCTGGCCCGGCCGGACGGGCTGGCCCTGGTGCGCGCCTCCGTGGGCCGCTACGGCGAGGAGGCGTCCCTCCAGGTCACCGACGATGACCTGGTGGAGGCGGTGCACCGGGAGCTGTCGAAGGTGCTCGGCACGCCGCTGCCCGCTCCGGTGGCCAGCCACGTGCAGCGGTGGGGCGGGGCGCTGCCGCAGTACACCCCGGGGCACCTGGACCGGGTGGCCGCCGTGCGGGCGGCGCTGCGCGGCGCGCACCCCACGCTGGCCCTGGCCGGCGCCGGCTACGACGGCGTCGGCATCCCGGTCTGCGTCCGCTCCGGCGAGACGGCGGCCGAGGAGATCATCACGGCACTGGGAGGATCGGCATGACCGAGCAGACCAACGCGGCGCGGCTGCGGGAGCTCAACGAGAGCATCCGCTACACGATGTGGTCGGTGTACCGGGCGACCAGCCCGCTGCCGTCGCTGCGGGAGAACGTCACCGGCGAGGTCGAGGCGCTCTTCGCGGAGCTGGCCGGCAAGGACGTGACGGTGCGCGGCACGTACGACGTCGCCGGGCTGCGCGCCGACGCCGACCTGATGATCTGGTGGCACGCCGCGACCAGCGACGCGCTCCAGGACGCGTACCTGCGGTTCCGCCGCACCACCCTGGGCCGGGCGCTGACCCCGGTGTGGTCGCAGCTCGCGCTGCACCGGCCGGCGGAGTTCAACAAGAGCCACATCCCGGCGTTCCTGGCCGGTGAGGAGGCGCGGGCGTACCTGTGCGTCTACCCGTTCGTCCGCTCCTACGAGTGGTACCTGCTGCCCGACGCCGAGCGGCGGGAACTGCTGGCCGAGCACGGGAAGATGGCCCGGGGGTACCCGGACGTGCGGGCCAACACGGTCGCGTCGTTCGCCCTCGGCGACTACGAGTGGATGCTCGCCTTCGAGGCCGACGAGCTGCACCGCATCGTGGACCTGATGCGCGACCTGCGGGCGTCAGGGGCCCGCCGGCACGTCCGGGAGGAGGTCCCGTTCTACACGGGCCGCCGCCGCGCGATCGCCGACATCGTCACCTGCCTGCCGTGAGGGGCTAGGCGCAAGGAAGGGCCCCCTGTTGACGCAGAACGTCGTACAGGGGGCCCTTCTCAACGCGCGCCGCCGCGTCCGGCTAGCGTCGTGCCGCCGGCCTGCCGGGTGGGCGTCGTGCCGTCGGCCGTCAGACGGTCGGCGTGCAGGTCGGGGTCGGCGCGGTGTTGGTGCCGGTCGACGAGGCGACGAACCCGAACGAGGTCTTCCCCCCGGCGGCCAGCGACCCGTTGTAGGCCACGTTGCGTGCGGTCACCGTGGACCCGCTGGTGGTCACCGTCGAGCTCCAGTAGGAGCTGACCTGCTGGCCGTTGGCCCAGGTCCAGGTCACCGTCCAGCCCTTGATCGCCGACGAGCCGGCGGTCACCTCGATCTCGCCCTGGAACCCGCCGTTCCAGGAGGACACGGGGCGGTAGGTCGCCGTGCAGCCCCCGGTCGCCGGCGGGGTCGTCGGCGGGGTGGTCGTGGGGGGAGTGGTGGTCGGCGGGGTCGTGGTGGGCGGGGTCGTGGTGGGCGGCGTGGTCGGGCCGCCACCGCCGAAGTCCACGTCGCTGCACAGGTAGTACGACTGGTCGAGGTGGCTGGCCTGCCAGATCGTGTAGACGATGTGCCGCCCGGTGCGCCCCGGCGCGTTGGCCGGCACCTGGATCGACACGCCCGACGCCTCCTTCTTCCACTGGGACGCCGGCGTGTTGCCGATCTGGCCGACCAGTTCCAGGTCGCTCCAGCCCAGCGGCTTGGTCAGCGCGTCGAAGCCCTGCTTGGTCACGTACACCCGGATGTAGTCCGCGCCGTGACTGGCCTGGTCGTTGAGCTGGATGCGGAAGCTGTTGGAGATCGAGGTGGTCTTCCACGCGCCGATCGTGTCCAGCGAGTTGTACTGGCCGCTCTGGGTGTGGCCGGCGCTGCACAGCTGGCCGTCGGGGATGGCGGCCTGGTGGTTGCCGGCGACGCCCTCCCGGAACAGGCCCATCCAGTTCCACATGGCCTGCGGGTCGGCCTGGAAGGCCTGCCAGCACATCGGGTCCTGGGTGGCCATGGCGGGGTTCATGTGGTCGGCGCCCCAGCGCTGCCAGCAGCCGTAGTTGCGGGAGGCCGGGTCGACGACGGAACCGTGGGCGGACGCGGGGTTCGCCAGGGCGGTGGTGAGCAGCATGGCGGCGGCGGTGCCGATGGCGAGCAGCCAGGCTGCCAGGCGCGGCGTGGAACGCCGACGCGCGAGGGTGGACAATGGAGCCTCCGGGTTGAGGGGTCGACTGTGACGACGCCCGGATCTCGGGAGTTGCCCCTCCCGTGCCGGTTCGAGTTGCTCCCGTGGCGGCTCTGCTGCGAGATTCCCACACCCATAGGGATGTGTCAATTTGCGGCGCCCTCCGGGGCGTCGGGGCGGGCGGGGTGCCGGCGCATCGGGGTGTGCGGGATGCCGTCCTCGACGTACTCCGGCCCGCTGACGGCGAAGCCGTGCCGCGCGTAGAAGCCGACCAGGTGGGACTGCGCCTCCAGCACGCACGGCCGGTCGCCCACCGCGGCCAGCGCCTCGGTCATCAGCCGCCCAGCGTGGCCGCCGCCCCGGGCCCCCGGCGCCACCACGACCCGGCCGATCCGCGCCAGGCCGCCGGGGTCGGCCAGGATCCGCAGGTACGCCACGACGCCGCCGTAGCTGTCGGCCCCGCCGTCGTTCCCGTCTCCCGTGCCGTCGCCCTCGTTCTCGGCGTCGCCCCCGGCCCGCCGGCCACCGTCAGCGGCACGGGTCAGCCACACGTGCCGGGTGCCCGGCTCGACGTCCCGGCCGTCGAGTTCCGGGTACGGGCACCGCTGCTCCACCACGAACACGTCGATGCGCAGTCGTAGCAGGTCGTGGAGGGTGCGGGCGTCCAACTCGGCGAAGGAGGCGATCCGGGCCTCGACCGTCTGCGGCGACACCCGCCGATGCTAGGCCGCCCGCCCTTGCTTGCGATTCAGCGGGGGCGGGCGCCGACGGCGTCGCGGATCTCCGCGCCCTGGTCGCCCTCCTCCTGGCGGGCGCAGTGGCCGCAGCAGAAGAAGCGCCCCGACACCTCGACCCCGTGGCCCACGATCTTGACCTGGCAGTGTTCGCAGATCGGGGCCAGCCGGTGCGCCGCGCACTCGAAGCAGTCGAAGGTGTGCACGTCGCCGCTGACCGTGCGCACCTCGAACGCCATCCAGTAGTCGTTGCCGCAGACCTCGCACGTCGCCATCGCCGAACCCCCGTAGCCGAAAGGACAGATGTCCCCCCAGCGTGCGACAACGGCCCGAACCGGGCGGCCGAAACGACCGAAACCGGGCCGCCCAGGCGGCGTGTCGGGGCCGGCGTGTCGAGCGTTGTGCCTGGTGAAAGCCTCGACCCCCGGAGGACGACGTGATCAAGCGCAGCAGGCTCTTCGGCAACCAGACCCGGGTCACCTTCTGCCTGCCCCGCGAGGCGCCGGCCGGCCCGGTGAGCGTGGTCGGCTCCTTCAACGACTGGGAGCCGGGCCGCCACGAGCTGGTCGCCCGGCGAGACGGCACCCGTACGGTGACCGTCCGGCTCCGGCCCGGGGCGTACCGGTTCCGCTATCTCGCCGCCGGCGGGATCTGGCTCGACGACGAGTCGGCCGACGGGGTCGACGAGCAGGGCAGCGTGCTGCTCGTCTGACGTCGGCCCGTGCCCCGGGCGGAACCGGGCCGCCGCCCGTCAGCCCTGGGCCGGCTCCAGCCGGATCGAGAGCGAGTTGACGCAGTGCCGGGTGTCCTTCGGGGTGAAGCCCTCGCCCCGGAAGACGTGCCCGAGGTGGCTGTCGCAGCGGGCGCAGCGGATCTCCGTACGCCGCATGCCGTGGCTGTCGTCCTCGATCTCCTTCACCGCGCCCGGGATCGCGTCGTCGAAGCTGGGCCAGCCGCAGTGCGAGTCGAACTTGGTGTCGCTGGGATAGAGCTGCGCCCCGCAGGCGCGGCAGCGGTAGACGCCGGGGGTCTTCGTGTCCACGTACTCGCCGGTCCACGGGCGCTCGGTGCCCGCCTCGCGCAGCACCCGGAACTCCTCCGGGCTGAGCCGGACCCGCCACTCGTCCTCGGTGCGGGGCAGTTCGTTCTCGTCAAGACTCACCCCGCAACGGTACGTCGGCTGTCGGTGCCGTGGCATATGGTCGCCAGATGGCAGGCACCGCGAAGGCCCCGGCCGCCGAGGTCGAGGTGGCCGGACATACCGTACGGCTGAGCAGCCCGGACCGGGTGATCTTCCCGGAGCGGGGCTTCACCAAGGCGGACGTCTTCGGCTACTACCTGGCGGTCGGCGACGGCCTCATGCGCGCCCTGCGGGACCGCCCGACCACGCTGCAACGCTTTCCCGACGGCATCGGTGGGGAGGCGTTCTTCCAGAAGCGGGTGCCGGCCCGGGGCGTGCCCCCGTGGCTGACCACCGCCCGGATCAGCTTCCCCAGCGGCCGGACGGCCGACGAGCTGTGCCCGGCCGACCTCGCCCACGTGGCGTGGGCGGCCCAGATGGGCACCGTCGTGTTCCACCCCTGGCCGGTCCGCGCCGGCCACGTCGACCACCCCGACGAGCTGCGCGTCGACCTCGACCCGCAGCCCGGCACCGACTTCGCCGACGCGGTCGCCGCCGCCGTCGAGCTGCGGGCCCTGCTCGCCGAGCTGGGCGCGACCGGCTGGCCGAAGACGTCCGGCGGCCGGGGCGTGCACGTCTACCTGCGCATCGCGCCCCGGTGGACGTTCACCGAGGTGCGCCGGGCCACCATCGCGCTGGCCCGGGAGCTGGAGCGCCGCCGCCCCGACCTGGTCACCACCGCCTGGTGGAAGGAGGAGCGGGGCGAGCGGGTCTTCGTCGACTACAACCAGATGGCCCGGGACCGCACGATCGCCTGCGCCTACTCGCTGCGGGCCAACGCCCGGGCCACCGTGTCCACCCCGGTCACCTGGGACGAGCTGCCCGACGTCGACCCCGACGACCTGCACCTGGGCAGCGTCCCGGCCCGGTTGGCGCAGCGGGGCGACCCGCACGCCGGCATCGACGACGCGGCGTGGGACATCACCCCGCTGCTGGAGTGGGGCGACCGGGACGCGGCGGCGGGGCAGGGCGACCTGCCGTACCCGCCGGACCACCCCAAGATGCCCGGCGAGCCCAAGCGGGTCCAGCCGAGCCGCGCACGGCCTTCCACCAGCTAGCGTGGCCAACATCGAGCCTTCTCAGCCGTCCGAAGGCGAGGCTGTGGAGCTCACTGGTTGCCGGCCAGACCGCCGGTGGGAAAGACGTACGAGTCGCCGCACGCCCGGGCGATGCCGGAATCGGTGCAGGCCCGGTGGGCGCTCAGGTCGGCGGACCAGACGGCGACGGCGGCATCCATGACGTGGTGACCGCACACGTACACCGACGCGTCGAGGGAGGCGGGTCGACCTATTCGGGCGGGGGTGACGACCTCTATGCGTACGGTGGCAGCCGCTCCGCACCCGGGCAGGGCGAACGGTAGGTCGTTCATAGTTCAGGATTCAACTGACCAAGTCCCTGGGCGGGTGGCGGGTCGAGGCGTCCGAACGCTCGGGCCGTCCAGGCCAGGAACCGGTCGAACAGTTCCTCCGGGGTCGGCGGTTGGCTCGGAGTGAGCTTCATCAGATCCCCGGCGGCGTCGAACAGCATGCCGGCCATGTACACGGGCAGGCCGGCGCGATCCCGGCAGTAGTTCATCGTCAGCAGCAGCCGCGCTGGCGGACACGGCCAGGCGGCGGCGCAGACCCGGCACCGCCACAGGGGCCGCATCGGTGCGTGTGGGCGGACGGCTCGGGCCTGCCGGCCGTGCATGGGGGAGATGTTCGGCGGAGGCATCCCCATATCGTGCCTACGCCGTTAGCGATCGTCAACCCCGATCGCTGTTAACGATCGCCGGGCAATCGGCAGTACCTACCGTCAACTCATGGTCGAGTTCGTGGGGATCGCCGAGATACGAGTGATGCTCGGCGGCGTGTCGCGGGCTCGGGCGTCCGTGATCGCGTCTCGCCGCGACTTCCCCGCCCCCTACCAGGTGCTGACCATGGGGCAGATCTGGCGGAAGACCGACGTCGAGGAGTGGATCAGGGAGTACCGGCCGGACCTCGCCGCAGAGTGAAGAAGCGCTCGGTCGGGGTCCTTCTGCTGTGCGGAATCAGCTGATCGGGCCCATCATCGCCTCGACGGCCTCCTTCGCCGTGCGCAGGTCCGCGCCCGTCGCCTCCCGGTACGCCTTGATCGCCTGGATCTTCTGGCCCCGGGCCAGATACTCGCGGACCCCGGGCGGCTCCGGCCGCCGGTCGACCACCCCGAGGTGGTCCATCACGAGCTGGAGGCGGCGATCGATCTCGGCCAGCCGGGCCTCCGTGACCCGGTCCCGCCGGGGGCCGGCTAGCTGGCCGGCCAGCAGCAGCACGACGCCGATCGTCAGCACGATGAGGGCGATCTCCATGCCCGCCATCCAAGCAGGCCGCCGCCAGGCCCCCTCCCCAGGGCAGGACCGGGCGGCTGGTGAGCGCCGGGCCATAACGGTCGGATAACGGGCGCGAACCTTTCCGTACCCGCAGTGGGTCTCTGTGTCCGTCGGCTCCGCGGGGGCCCGGGGAGGCAGCGCGATGGTGCTGGTGTGGAGGCGGGCGTGGGCCGCCCGAGGGCTGTTGTCCGCCGCGTTGGTGGCGGCCCTGGTGGCGGTCGCCCTCGTCACCGGGCTGGCCGACTACAGCCGGCGGGCCGTCGACGCGGGAGCGCGGGCGGTGCTCGCCGCGTCGCCCGCCCAGGAACGCAGCCTGCTGGTCAGCGGCTCGGGTGGCCCCGACCGGGCCGCCTTCGCCGCCCGGGACCGGGCGGTCCGCGACCGCTTCGCCGCCGGGCTCGGCGGGGCGTCGGTGGCGGTGCGCGGGGCCCGCTACGGCACCGGGCGGGAGCTGACCGGTGACCTCGGCGCCGCCCGGGCCGGCGACGACCCGGTGTTCGCCGAGCTGACCACCCTGGAGGACCTGGCCGGGCACGCCGAGCTGGTGGCGGGGCGGCAGCCCACGGGTGGGGCCGTGCCGACGCAGGTGCTCCTGCCGGAGCGGGTCGCCGCGGTGCTCGGCCTCGCCGTCGGCGAGCGGGTGCCGCTGCGCGACCGGGCCACCGAGCGCACCGGCGAGGTCGAGGTGGTCGGCCTGTTCCGGCCCCGAGACCCCACCGGGTCGTACTGGCGGCTCGCGCCGGGCGCCGTCGCCGCCGGCTCCGAGACGTCGTACGGGCCGTTCCTGCTCGACCCGGCCGACTTCGACCGGACGTTCCCCGGCACCACCTCGGCGGCCTGGCTGGTCGAGCCCGACCTGGCGGCGGTCGGGCCGGGCCGGCTGGACGCCGTGCGCCGCGCCGTCGCCACGGAGGTCGCCGACCTGCCCGGGGCGACCGGCCTCGGCTCCTCCGCCCAGACCGTCACCACCATGGACCGGCTGATCGACCGGCTGACCCGCGCCGACCTGGTGGGCCGGTCGTCGCTGCTCACCCCGCTGCTGCTCGTCCTGGTCCTCGGCGGGTACGCGCTGGTCCTGGTGGCGGCCCTGCTCAACGAGGACCGTCGGGGGCAGACGGCGCTGCTGCGCGCCCGGGGCGCGGCGAGGGGGCAGATCGCCGGGCTGGCCGTGCGGGAGGCCGCCCTGGTGGTCCTGCCGGCCGCGCTGCTCGGGCCCCCGATCGCCGCCGAGGCCCTGCGCCGGATCGGCCGCGACCAGGGCTGGTCGGAGCTGACCGCCCGCGGCGGCACGACCCTCACCTGGGCGGTCGCCGCCGCCGCGGCGGCCGGCTGCCTGGTGGCCATGGCGCTGCCGGCGCTGCGCCGCGCCGGCACGTACGTCGCCGACCTGGCGGCCCGGTCCCGGCCGGGCCGGGGCGCGGCGGCCCAGCGGATCGGCGTCGACCTGGCCCTGGTCGGCCTGGCCCTGCTGGCCTGGACGCAGCTGCGGCGGTACTCGTCGCCGCTGGCCGGCGCCGGCGGCCGGCTCGGCGTCGACCCGTTGCTGGTGGCGGCGCCCACGCTGGGGGTGCTCGCCGGTGCCGTCGTCGCGCTGCGCCTGCTGCCGCCGGCGGCCCGGCTCGCCGAACGGTTCGTCGACCGCCGGCCGTGGCTGGCCGCGACGCTGGGCATGTGGCAGGCGGGGCGCCGGCCGCACGCCGGCCCGGTGCTGCTGCTCGCACTCGCCGTGGGCGGCAGCACCCTGGCCTGGTCGCTGGTGACCACGGGGGAACGGTCGCACCTCGACCAGGCGGACTTCACCGTCGGGGCCGACCTGCGGCTGGTCGAGCGGTCCGGGGCCGCGCCGGCCGAGCGGGCCGGCCGCCTCGCCGCCGTGCCCGGCGTGGACCGGGCGGTGCCGGCCTGGCGCGACGACATCCGGGTGGGCCGCGAGGACCTGCCGGTGAGCGTGCTGAGCCTGGACGCGGCGGCGGCGCCCGACGTGGTCCGGTTCGACGAGCGGCTCGCAGGCGAGCCGCCCCGGGCGCTCTTCGACCGGCAGGTACGCGGCCGGGCCGCCCCCCTCGGCGTCGAGCTGCCCGCCGCCGCCCGCCGGCTCGCCGGCACGGTCGCCACCCCGGTGACCGATGCCGCCAGGCCGCACCCGGTCCGGGTGTCCGCCCTGCTCACCACCGCCGACGGTGGCGCGTGGAAGCTGCCCCTGGCCAGCGCGGGCAGCGACGGCCGGCCTGTGCCGGTGGCCGTGGACCTGCCGGACAACGGCGGCCGGGCCTACCGGCTGGCCGGCTTCGACGTCGACGCCGGGCCGGCGCTCGGCTCCGGCTACGGGCTGGAGGTGACCGGTCTGCGCACGGTGGACGCGGGCGGCGCGACCAGCGCGGTGCCGCTGGCCGGTGACTGGGTGCCCCGGCTGGACGACCCGGAGAGCGCGGAGCCGGCCCGGTTCGCCGACGGCGTGCTGCGCGCCGGCCGGAAGGTGACGCGCGTCGCGGGCGGCCGGTTCGCGACGCAGCCGACCAGCCGCTTCGCCGTGGTGGCTGCCGGCGCGGGCGCACCGGTCCCGGCGCTGGTCACGCCGCAGGTGGCCCGGGCGCTGAGCGTCGGCCGGGGCGACACGATGGACGTCGTCCTCTCCGGGGTGACGCTCACGGTCGAGGTGGTCGGGGAGGTCGACGCGGTGCCGGCCAGCGGCGGGTCGGCCGGCGGCATGCTGCTGGACCTGCCGGCGGCCACGGACTGGCTGCTGCGGGCCACGGGCACGGTCCGGCCGGTCTCGGAGTGGTGGATCCGCACCGGGACCGGCGGGTCCGCGGAGGCGGCGCGGGCGGTGGCCGACCTGCCGGGGGTGACCGTGCTGGACCGGCGGGCGGCGGCGGAGGAGGCCGGCCGCGACCCGTACTGGCTCGGCACGCGCACGGGGCTGCTCGCGGCGGCGGCGGGTTCCGTCCTGCTCGCCCTGGTCGGGCTGGGCGTGGACGTCTGGGCCACCGCGCGCCGACGGATCGGCGAGCTCGCGGTCCTGCACACCCTGGGCGCCCCGGTGCGACTGCTCGCCCGCGCCCTGCTCACCGAGCAGACCTTCCTGGCCGGCATCGGCGTCGGAGTCGGGCTGCTGGTCGGTGCCGGGGTGGGCGCCACCATGGCCCCGCTGGTGGTGCTCACCCGGTCGGCGGACCGGCCGGTGCCGGAGGCGGCCTTCGCGCTGCCCTGGCTGCCCGTCGCCGGCACCGCCCTCGGTCTGCTGCTGGCGGCGCTCGCGTTCAGCACGGCGATCGCCTCCGGCGTCCGTCAACGCGTCGCGGCGGCCCAACTACGGATCGGCGGAGAGCGATGAACAGCGGTGGGACCGAGGGGCCTCGGTCAGCGGTGTTCGGCGGCGTGGCCGCGCTGGCCGGGGTCGTCCGCCGGGTGCGGGCGTTCGCCGGGCAGTTCCTCCTGCTGGGGGTGTTGGCGCTGGTGGCCGCGCTGCTGGTGACCGGCGTTCCGCGTACCGCCGACCGGCTCGCCGAGCAGGGGCTGCGGGAACACGTCGCCGAGCGGCCGGCCGCCGAGCGGGACCTCACCCTCACCGCCGCCGAGCTGCCGGCCGGTGGGGGCGGGGTCGTCGCGCCGGTCACCGCGACCCGGGGCCGGGAACTCGACACGCTCCAGGCGGGCCTGCCCGAGGCCGTCCGGGAGGCGGTGCAGAGCCGGTGGTTCCTCGCGGAGACCGCCTTCGGCCGGCTGACCGGCCCCGACCTCGCGGCGAAGAACTATCTCGTCGTCACCCGGCTCCGCGCGGCACCCGGCGTCACCGGGGCGGCCACCCTGACCGAGGGACGCTGGCCGGCGGAGGCGGTAGGCGCGGGGCAGCCCGTCGAGGTCGCGCTGGCCGATGACACGGCCCGCAAGCTGAACCTCCGCGCGGGCAGCCGGCTGCGGTTCAGCGGTGCCGGAGGGGAGCCGGTGCCGGTGCTCGTGGTGGGCGTCTTCGAGCCCGTGCGCACCGGCGACGGTATCTGGAACACCCTGCCGTCGGCGCTGCGGGTGACCGAGCCGGCCGGCGACGCGGAGCCGTACGAGATGGTGGCGCTGACCAGCGACGCGGGCCTGGACGCGGCGATCGCGACCGGCGTGCCGGTCCGGTTCTCCTGGCGCTACCGCCTCGGCGACCTGGACGTGGCCGACCTGGGTGCCGTCATCGACGGCGTGCGGCGGCTGGAGCGCACGCCCCCGGCCGGGCTGAGCGTCACCCAGGCCGTGGACGTCCCGCTGCGGCAGTTCCTCGACGCGGTCTCCGCCGCCCGGACGCTGCTCGCGGTGATCGCCGCCGGGATGTTCGCCACCGTGGCGGGGCTGATCGTGCTCGCGGCCCGGCTGGCTGCCCGCCGCCGGGAGGCCGAGTTCGCCCTGCTGGTGGCCCGGGGCGGTGCACCGACCAGCGGGGCGCGGCGCAGCCTCGCCGAGTCGGTGCTGGTGGTGCCGCCGGCCGCGGCGCTCGGCTGGCTGCTCGGCCGGTTGCTGCCCGGCTCCACGGCGGGGACGGCGGGGACCGACTGGCTGGTCCTCGTCGCGGCGGTGCTGGCCACCCTGGCCCTGCCCCTGGCGACGCTGGGCTCCTCGGCCCTGCCGGGCGGCCGACGCGACCTGTCCGGCCGCCGCGCCGGTGGCCGCCGGCTGACCCTCGAACTCCTCGTCGTCGCCCTCGCCGTGCTGGCCACGTTCCTGATCCGCCGCCGGGGCCTCAGCCCCGGCTCGGTCGATCCGCTGCTGGTCTCGGTGCCGGTGCTGCTGGCCGTCGCCGCCGCGGTGCTGGTGCTGCGGCTCTACCCCTGGCCGCTGCGGCTGCTCGGCCGCGTCGCGGCCCGCATGCGCGGCAGCGTGACGTTCCTCGGGGTGGCCGGGGCGAGCCGGTCGGCCGCCACCGGGCCGGTGGTGGTCGTCGTGGTCGCGGTCGCCACGGCCGCGTTCTGCGGGGTCGTGGCGGGCGGCATCGAGGCCGGCCGGGACCGCACGGCCACCACGGCCGTGCCGGCGTCGGCGCTGGTCGACGGGGAGCGGCTCGCCCCGGACACGGGTGCGGCCCTGCAACGGCTGCCCGGTGTGCGGCGCAGCACCCCGGTGCTGCGGGAGGGCGCGCTGCGCGTCGCCGACGCCCGGGGCGTCGACGCGGGTCTCGCCGCCGTCACCGTGCTGCTGGTCGACGGGCCGGGCCTGGCCGAGACGGCGCGCGACGCCGGGGTGGACGTGTCGGTGCCGCCGGTGCTGCGGGCGGGCCGGTCGCCGGGGCCGGCACCCGCGCTCGTCTCCCCGGGGCTCGCCGCCGAGCTGGCCCGAGGGGGCCTCGACGGGACGGCCCTGGTGACCCTGCAGGGGTACGCCCAGCCGTTCCGGGTGGCCGACACGGCCGAGGGCTTCCCGCTGGTCCCGCCCGACGTCGACCGGTTCGTGGTGCTGCCCTGGCAGGCGCTGCCCGAGCCGGTGTCGGCTGGCCTGGACACGCCGAGCCCGGTCTCTCCCGGCCCCGTGTCCCCCGCTCCGGGAGCGGCCGGTCCGGGCGCTACCGGCCCGGTGCCGACGGCGTTCCTGGTCTCCGGCGACGGGTTCGACGTCGAGGCGCTGCGGCGGGCGGGCGACGAGGGCCAGCGCCGCTACCAGACCGGCGGCAGCTTCGCGGCGGGGGAGCGCCCGCGCGGCGCCGAGGTGACCACCTGGCGGGGCGCCCGCCAGCAGCTCGGCGGCGGCGGCGCGAACGGGCTGCTCGTCTTCGGGTTCGCCGCCGGCGCGGCCGGGGGTGCCGCGTTCGGTCTGCTGGCGGTCGCCTTCGCGGTGCTGGCCGGTGCGCGGACGCGGGCGCAGGTGCTGTCCCGGCTGCGCACCCTCGGCCTGTCCCGCCGACAGTGGCGGGGGCTGCTGCTGGTGGAGCTGACGCCCCTGGTCGCCGCCGCGCTGCTCACCGGCGCGCTCATGGGGGCGCTGCTGCCCCTGCTGCTCACCCCGGCGCTCGGGCTGGCCGCGTTCACCGGGGGCGAGCCGGTCCGGGTCGCGTTCTCGCCCGGGCTGGTCGGGGCCGTCCTGGCGGCCGGCGCGGTGGCGCTGGCCCTCGCGGTGACCGTGGAGACGGTGAACAACCGCCGCATGCGCCTCGGCGAGGTGCTCCGGCTCGGCGAGGGGAGCTGACGTGTTCGTGGAAGACGATCGGGATGCGGGGAGAGGGAAGCTGAGATGACAGCCACTGTGACGGCGCCCGCCGCGCCGGACCTGGCCACCCTGCAACGGCGGGCCGCGCAGCGGGCGGCCGAGCGGGCCGGCGGGCACGACCGGCTGCGCGGGCACATCGTCTGCGACGGCCTGGTGCGGATCTTCAAGACCGACGGGGTCGAGGTGGTCGCGTTGCAGGGGCTCGACCTGGTCATCGACCGGGGGGAGCTGGTCGCGATCGTGGGCGCGTCCGGCTCGGGCAAGTCCACCCTGCTGAACATCCTCTCGGGGCTGGACGCCCCGACGGCCGGCATCGCCCGGGTCGCCGAGTACGACCTGCTCGCCATGTCCGCCCGCCGCCGGTTGAGCTACCGCCGTCGGATGGCCGGGTTCGTCTGGCAGCAGACCGGCCGCAACCTGCTGCCGTACCTGACCGCGCTGGAGAACGTCGAGCTGCCGATGCGGCTGGCCGGGCGACGCTCCCGGCGGGGCCGCCGCGAGCGGGCCCGCGAGCTGCTCGACCTGGTCGGCGTGGGCCACTGCGCCGACCGGCGGCCGGCGCAGCTCAGCGGCGGGGAGCAGCAGCGCTGCGCGGTCGCGGTGGCCGTGGCCAACGACCCGGAGGTGCTCTTCGCCGACGAGCCGACCGGCGAGCTGGACGAGGCCACCGGCGCGGAGGTCTTCGCCGCGCTGCGGCAGATCAACGCGGAACTGGGGGTGACGGTCGTGGTGGTCACCCACGACCACGCCGTGGCCACCCAGGTCCGCCGGACCGTCGCCATCCGCGACGGCCGGACCGCCTCCGAGGTACGCCGAACCGCGCGGATCGGCGCGGACGGCAGCACGGAACTGGTCAGCGAGGAGTACGCCGTGCTGGACCGCGCCGGCCGGATGCAACTGCCGGAGTCGTTCGTCGACGCCCTGGCCCTGCGCGACCGGGTCCGGCTCACCCTGGAACCCGACCACGTCGAGGTGCGGCCGGGCGACCGGGCCGACGCCGAACGGAGTGACGCATGAGCGAGCAGCAGCAGCCCGGTCCCCCCGTCGCCACGGCCGCCGCCTGCGGTCCCACCGCGACGGTGGACGAGGTGGTGCGGGTGGACCGGGTGAGTCGCACCTTCGGCCGGGGCGAACGCGCGGTGCACGCCGTCCGGGACGTCTCGTTCGTCGCCGGACGGGGGGAGCTGGTCGCCGTCCGGGGCCGGTCGGGCGCCGGCAAGACCACCCTGCTGAACCTGGTCGGCGGCCTGGACCGGCCCGACTCCGGCCAGGTGCGGGTGGCCGGGCACGACCTCGGGGCGGCCGGCGAGCGGGAGCTGCTGCGGCTGCGCCGGGGGACCGTCGGGTTCGTCTTCCAGACCTTCGGGCTGATCCCGATCCTCTCCGCCGCCGAGAACGTCGGGGTGCCGCTGCGGCTGGCGAAGGTGCCCGCAGCCGAGCGGGAGGAGCGGGTGGCGGTGCTGCTGGAGCTGGTGGGGCTGGGCGGGCACGCCGCGCAGCGGCCGTACGAGCTGTCCGGCGGTCAGCAGCAGCGGGTGGCGCTGGCCCGGGCCCTGGCCAACGAGCCGGACCTGCTGATCGCCGACGAGCCCACCGGCCAGCTCGACTCGGAGACGGGTCGGTCCATCATGGACCTGCTCCGCGCGGTGGTGCACGCGCGCGGCATGACCGCCCTGGTCGCCACGCACGACCCGGCCCTCATCGACCTGGCCGACCGCACCCTGACCCTCCGCGACGGCCACCTGGTCCCCGCCCCCTGACGGGATGGGGATCAGAGAGGGAGTTTCATGCCCTCGTGGGAGGCCACGAAGCCCAGCTTGAGATAGAAGCGGTGGGCGTCGGTGCGGGACTTGTCCGTGGTGAGCTGCACCAGGGCGCAGCCGCGCTGCCTCGCCTGGTCGATCGCCCAGCGGATCATCTCCCCGCCCAGCCCCTGCCCCCGACGGTCGGAGCGCACCCGCACCGCCTCGATGAGGGACCGCTGGGCGCCGTGCCGGCCGAGCCCGGGAATGTAGGTGATCTGCAGGCAGCCCACGACCACCCCGCCGTCGTCGGCCACCACGAGATGGTTGCGCGGGTCGGCGGAGATGTCCGCGAAGGCCCGCTCGTACGCGTCGTCCACCTCGCCGACGTCGCGGGCCCGCCCCAGCACGTCGTCGGCGAGCAGGGCGAGGATGGCCGGCAGGTCGGCCCGGACCGCCTCCCGGAAGATCACTGTGCGCATGGCGTCAGCCTGACACAACGGCAGCCGGCGATGTCCCGGCCGCGGGTTGCCGGGACCGGGCAGCATGATGCGGCATGGACGTCCTGCTGCAGCCGTTCCGCTGGGTCTACCGGGGCCTGGTGTGGTTCGCCAACTCGCCCCGGACGCTGATCACGTCGTACCTGCTGATGATCGTGGTGGCCGGGGTGATCTACAGCCACGTGGAGCACAAGAGCGCCGCCGACTCGGTCTGGTGGGCGGTGGTCACGGCCTCCACCGTCGGCTACGGCGACATCTCCCCGACCACGGGGGCGGGCCGGGCCCTGGCGGCGCTGCTCATCTCGACCATGGTGCTGCTGGTCATCCCGCTGATCACCGCGCACTTCGCCAGCCAGTTGATCGTGGACGACGACGCCTTCGAGCACGACGAGCAGGAGGAGCTGAAGGCAGACGTGCGGCGGATGCGGGCCCTGCTGGAGGAACTGGCGGCCCGACAGGGGATCACCCTGCCGCCGGAGCCGCCGCTGCCCCCGCCGCCGGCCACCCGCCGCGCCCGCAGATCCCGCAGGTGAGCCGTCCCGCCCTGCGGGTCGACCGGCGGCCGACCCGGCGCGCCGTCACCGGGCCGGGCAGCGCAGCCCCTCCCGGGGCACGGTCAGCGAGATCAGGTACGCGTCCACCGCGTCGGTCACACAGCTCGTCTGCGGGTACGCCGTGTGCCCCTCGCCCTCCCAGGTCAGCACGCGGCCCACGCCCAGCATCGAGGCCAGCGTCGCCGTCTGCTCGTAAGGGGTCGCCGGGTCGCCGGTGGTGCCCACCACCACGATCGGCGGCGCGCCGACCGCCTTCCCCGTCGGGTACGGGTCCCGCGCGCCGGGCCACTCGGCGCAGCCGAGCATGCCGACGGCCAGGGCCGGCCCGAACAGCGGGTAGGTCTGCCGCCACTGCGACTGGAGCTCGCGGATGCGCTGCACGCTGGGCTTCGCGGTCTCGTCGGTGCAGTTGACCGCGAGGTTGGCGTCGAAGAGGTTCGAGTATTCCCCGTCGGCGTCGCGGCCGGCGTACGCGTCGGCCAGCCGGAACACCTCGCCCGGGTCGCCGCCGTCCAGCCGCTCGATGGCGTGGGCCAGCTCCTGCCAGCCCGACTCCGTGTAGAGCGAGGAGATGACCGCGTAGAAGACCCAGCCGGAGGTGGCCTCCCGGCCGTCGGCCGCCTTCACGGGGGAGACCTTCGCCTTGTCGATCGCCGAGGTCACCGCCGCCCGGGCGTCGGGGGCGAGCGGGCAGCGCCCGGCGTTGGCCGCGCACCACCGGGTGAAGTTGTCGAACGCCCGCTCGAAGCCCTTCGCCTGGCCCTCCGAGCCGGCCACCAGGTCCTGCGTCGGGTCGACCGCGCCGTCGAGCACCAGGGCCCGCACCCGCTGCGGGTAGAGCTGGGCGTACGTCGCGCCGAGCAGGGTGCCGTAGGAGTAGCCGAGGTAGGTCAGCTTCTCGTCGCCGACCGCCGCGCGCACCGCGTCCATGTCGCGGGCGGCCTGCTCGGTGCCGTAGAGCGGGAGCTGGTCGCCGTACTTGTCGCCGCAGCCGCGCCCGATCCGCTCGTTGAGCGCCACGAAACCGTCGAAGGACGCCGCGGACCGCGGGTCGGGGTCGTAGCCGAAGCTGGCGTCGAGGTCGGCGTCGGAGATGCACTTCACGGGGCTGGACCGGGCCACCCCGCGCGGGTCGAAGCCGACGATGTCGAAGCGTTCGGTGACCGACGGGGGCAGGCCGCCGAACGTCGGGCCGAAGGAGAGGTAGACGGCGGTGTCCACGCCGGAGCCGCCCGGGCCGCCCGGATTGATCACCAGGGAGCCGATCCGGTCGCGTTGCTTCGTCGAGCGGGCCCGCAGCAGGGCGATCTCGAAGGTCTCCCCGGTGCCCGGCCCGGCCGTCGCGCCGCCGCCGGTGCCCCAGTTGCGCGGCACGGCGATGCGGGCGCACTCGTAGCGCATGTCGGGCGCACGCCGGCCGACCAACTCGTCGGCCACCTCGGGGCAGGCCCGCCAGGTCGGGGCGGTGCCCGGCAGGGCGGCCTCGCCCGCGCCCTCGGTGCGCGGGGCGAACGCGGGCAGCGTGCAGCCGGCGGCGACCACGGCCGCGGCGACGAGCCCGGCGAGGGTCAGCCGGGCCCGGCGGATCCGGTCGGGTGTACGGGTCACCGGCGCGCCTCTCGTGCTCGTGTCGACCGGTCGTGTCGACGCCTCAGGCTACGCCCGCCCCGGCGTGGGCTCGGCCGTCGCCGCCGGATCGCCGCGCAGGACCTGGTCGACGTCGTAGCGGATCGGGCGGTCGAGCTGGTCGTAGCCGCAGGACCGGGGATCCCGGTCGGGCCGCCAGCGGACGAACCGGGCGGTGTGCCGCAGCCGGTCGCCCTCCATCGCGTCGTAGCCCACCTCGGCCACCAGCTCCGGGCGCAGCGGCTCCCACTCCAGGTTCTTCGTGCCCGTCCACCGGCTCACCCCGCCGGGGATGCGCTGGCCGCGCTCGTGGTCGCCGTGCACCCACGGGTGGTCGGGGCCGACCTCCCGGTAGGGGGCCAGCTCGTCCAGCAGCTCCCTGCGGCGGGCGGCGGTGAACGAGGAGCTGACCCCGATGTGGTGCAGCACGCCGTCGTCGTCGTAGAGGCCGAGCAGCAGCGAGCCGACCACCGGGCCGGTCTTGTGCCAGCGGAAGCCGGCGACCACCACGTCGGCGGTGCGGGCGTGCTTGACCTTTGCCATCAGCCGCTTGCCCGGCTCGTAGGGCAGGTCGGCCGGCTTGGCGATCAGCCCGTCGAGCCCGGCGCCCTCGAACACGTCGAACCAGCGGCGGGCCGTCTCGGGATCGGTGGTGACCTGGGTGACGTGCACTGGCGGGTGCACCCCGGCCAGGGCCCGCTCCAGCCGGGCCCGGCGCTGCGGGTAGGGCTGGGCGGTCAGCAGCTCGTCGTCGATGGCGAGCAGGTCGAAGGCGACGAAGTCGGCCGGGGTCGTCTCGGCCAGCAGCTTCACCCGCGACGCGGCGGGGTGGATGCGCTGGGCGAGCAGCTCGAAGTCGAGCCGGGGCTGCCCGTCCGGGCCGTCCCGGCGGATCACGATCAGCTCGCCGTCGACGGCGCAGCGCTCGGGGAGCTGCCGCAGCGCCTGCTCGACCACCTCGGGGAAGTAACGCGTCATCGTCTTGCCGCCCCGGCTGGCCAGCTCCACCTCGTCGCCGTCGCGGAAGACGATGCAACGGAAACCGTCCCACTTCGGCTCGTACGTCGTGCCGGGGCCGGTGGGCAGCCGCGAGACGGCCTTGGCCAGCATCGGTTCGACCGGCGGGTTGATCGGCAGGTCCACGGCGACAGTCAACCAGACACCACCGACAGTCGTGAGGCGGATCACCGGCGGTGAGGGTACGGCGTGTCCCCGCGCGTCCCGTCCCCGCCCGCGCGACCGGATGGCGTTCGGCCAGCTCGGAGCTACCTTCGCCGGGTGCGGGAGTGGGTCTGCGGATGCTGCGGGCGCTGGCGGGTCAGCGTCGAGCTGATCCACGGGCGCTACCGGTACCGTCTGGTGCGCCGCTACCCGGCCCGCTTCGGCGGCGGCAAGGACGTGCTCGGCGAGGTGGGCACGGTCGCCGAGCTGGAGGAGCTGCTGCGCCGCCGTACCCCGCTCACCCTGGCCGACCTCCACGAGGCCGCCTGACCGCCCCCCGCGACCCTCCCGCCTTCCGATGTTGGACAGTTGGTGTCCGCGCGGAGCAGTAGATGTCCAAGATCCCGGGATCAGCCGCGCGGAGGGAGCGCGGAGACCGGGCAGAGGCGGCGTGGCGGCCGCGCCGTCACGATGTCGCGCCCGGTCCCGTCGTCGTGGACGGCAGCGGCCGGGACGCTGGCCGGTCGGGTGGCAGCGACGACGGAAGGGGCGGGGACGATGAGGTTCGAGGCGGTCACGGAGATCGACGCCGACGCCGAGCGGGTCTGGGAGGTGCAGTCCGACGTCGACCGCTGGCCGGAGTGGACCGCCTCGGTGCGGCGGGCGTGCCGGCTGGAGCCCGGACCGTTGACGGTCGGCTCCACCGCCCGGCTGGAACAGCCCGGACTGCGCCCCGCCGTGTGGCGGGTCGTCGAGGTCGAGGCACCGTACCGCTTCGCCTGGGTCTCTGCGCTGCCCGGCGTGCGCAGCCGTGGCGACCACCGGATCGTCCCGCTGCCCGGCGGCGGGGTCCGGGTCGAGTTGAGCCTCGACCAGTCCGGCCCGCTGGCCGTCCCGGTGGGCTGGCGTTACGGCGGCCTCATCCGGCGCTACCTGCGGCTTGAGGCCGAAGGGCTCAGGCGTCGCTGCCAGCCGGGCTGACCAGCCGCTTCTCCAGCACCGCGAGGGAGATGCCGTTGGCGTCCGGGCGGTGCCCGACGATCTCGTAGCCGTGCCGGCGGTACAGCCGCAGGTTCCGCTCGCTGGCCGCCCCGGTGAACAGGGCGAACCGGGACGCCCGGCCGGCGCAGGCCGCCTCCACCTCGGCCAGCAGCCGGGCGCCGACGCCCCTGCCCTGCTGGTCGGGGGCCACCGCGAGTCGCCCCACGTGGGCGGTGCCGGCGTCGTCGACCAGGGCCCGGACCGACCCGACCAGGCGGTGCCCGGCGCGGGCGACCAGCACCGTGGCGGGACCGGCCAGCACGGCCAGGATCTCGTCGAGCGTCTCCGCCAGCGGCGGCAGGAACGGGTCGCGGTAGTGCTGGGCCTCGGTGACGTAGGCGGCCCGCTGCACGGTCAGGATCTCCCCGGCGTCCGCGAAGCCGGCCGGGGCGATGGTCAGGTGGTCGGTCACCGGGCCAGCTCACCACAGCCGGCCCGGGCGGCCGTACCCTGGCGGGTGTCCCACGCGAGGAGGCCGCCGCCGTGCCCGAGCTGACCTACCCGCACCCCGGCGCGACCCGCGCCGGTGAGCTGCCGGCCGGGTGGCGGCACGTCCGGCACCGGGTGCCGCTGCCCGCCGGGTCCTTCGACGCGGCCGGCGCGGCGGTGCTGGGCTGGCGGCTGCACCGGGCCGCCGGCATCCGGATCGACGCGACCGCGCCCCGCGCCGCACCCGGGGTCACCGTCGTCTCCCGGCTGGGCGTCGGCCCGCTGCGGCTGGCCGCGCCGTGCCAGGTGGTCTGGGCCGCCGACGACGACCGCCGGGCCGGCTTCGGGTACGGCACGCTGCCCGGCCACCCGGCGCGGGGCGAGGAGGCGTTCGTGGTGGAGCGCGACGACTCCGGCGCCGTCTGGTTCGAGGTGCGCGCGTTCAGCCGGCCGGACCGCTGGTTCATGCGCGCCGCCGGGCCCGCCGGCCGGGCCTTCCAACGGGGGTACGCCTGGTGGCTGGGCCGCACCCTGCGCCGCCTGTGCGCCCGCCCCGCCGCGCCCGCCTGACCGTCCCGCCGCCTCCAGCTGGCAGTCGGGTCAGTAGCGGGCGAAGGAGCGGATCGGCATCCTCGGGCCGTACCTCGGGGCCTGCACGCCCCCGGCGGCGAGCAGCACGCAGACCCGCCCCCGGTGCCCCCGGAACGGCTCCAGCAGCGCCAGCATCCGGGCGTCGTCGCCGCGCGGCTCGCCGGCTAGGGCCCAGGCCACCGTGTTCGGCACGTGGTAGTCGCCGACGCTGACCGCGTCCGGGTCGCCGTACGCGATCCGCACCACCTCGGCGGCCGTCCACGCCCCGATGCCGGGCACGGCGGTCAGCCGGCGGGTCGCCTCGGCGGCGTCGGCGCAGCGTTCCAGCCGCCCGGCCTCGGCGGCGGCCCGGCGCAGCGTGTCGGCGCGCTTCTGCTCCACCCCGAACGGGTGGAACACCCAGTACGGCGCGGCGGCCACCGCCGCCGGGTCGGGCGGCAGCAGCAACGGCTGCATCGGCCCGGGCGCGGGCTCGCCGAAGTGGCGCACGGTCGCCGCGTACGCCCGGTAGGCCTCCGTGCCGGTGACCTTCTGCTCCAGGATCGCCCGCAGCACCCGGGCGAAGACCTGGCCGGTGGCCGGCATCCGCAGCCCGGGGTGGCGCGCGGCCAGCCGGGCCACCACCGGGTGCGCGGCGGCCCGCTCGGCGAACCCGGTGAGGTCGTCGCGGAGTCCGGCGACGGCGTCGGCCCGCTCGACGACCCAGTCGGCCCCCGGGCCGTACCCCTCGGCGAGCAGTTCCCCGGCGGCGGCCGGTCGGAGCGCGAGGGTGGCGGGGCCGGCGGGGGTGCGGGCCGCCCACCAGAACGTGCCGGCGGTGATCCGGGCGCACGGGTCGTACGTGCTGAAGGTGAGCGGCCGGACCGACGCGGCCAGCCGGTAGCCGGCGGGCGGGCGCAGCGCCCGGCAGGCGGAGGGTTCGCTCACGCCGTCACTCTGCCACGGTCCCCGCCGCGCGAGGGCACGGCCCCGCCGCGTCGAGCGGGGCGCGCGGGGAGTGGACGGCGCGCAAAGAGCGGCACCGCCGACGTGGGGAACGTCGGCGGTGCCTCCTTGCCGGAGCGGAGCGGCCGGAGCCGGCCGTGGGGTGCGGGGTGGGGGGACCTCGGCGGGTGCGGTTGCTGGCGTCAGCGCGCCCGCCGCCCTCCTCCGCTCCGGGAGGTCCGGCGATCGCGGCGCCGGCCGCCCTGTCGGGGGCCGGCGCCGCGGCCGGGACGCGGCGTTGCCGGTACGCCGGTCCGGTTCACGGCGGTGGTCGGTCGTGCCCTCCCCGGCCGCGACCGACCACCGGGTCCGTCAGTACGAGTAGCTGGAGTCGCCGGAGCCCGAGTCGTCCGCCGACGGCGGGGCGACCGCCTTCGGGGTGCCGGTCGGCAGGCACTCGAGGTTCTTCTTGCCGTCGGGCTGGGCGACGAACCAGGTGCCGCCGACGCCCTGACCCTTCCACTGGCCCGGCTTCTTGTCGCCGATGTAGCGGTACAGCGGCCAGCCGCCCAGCGTGATCTGCCGGGTGCCGTCCTGCCGGGTGATGGTGCCGACCTTGTCGTCGGAGACGCCGCTGAGCTGCGGGCTGCCGTCGGTCAGGGCGGGCGGCCACACCTCGGCGCACTTGTCCACGCAGTTCGACGCGGGCGGGTCGTCGGAGTCCTTGTCGAACCGGTAGAGGACCCAGCCCTCCTCGTCGGTGACCACCTTGCCCATCCGGGCCACCTTCTTGCCGACGAGCTGGTCGGTCAGCTCGACGTCGGCCGGCGGCGCGGCGTCCGGGGCCGCGGTGGTGGCCGCCGCGTCGGGGGAGGCCGAGGCCTCCGGTTCCACTGCCGCAGTGGGCTCGGCCGCGGCCACGGCGACCGGCTCGGCCGCGCCCGAGTTCGCCCCGTTGTAGCCTGCGGGAGCGCAGGCCGTAAGTGCGACCATGGCGCTTGCGACGATGACGGTCCGCTTCAGCTGTGCCACGTGCCCTCCTCATTCTTTGCAGTTCGCCGGTTAGTACGGATCGGCTGGCTGTCAAGGTTGAAGGAATAACAGTGGTCAATTTCACTTATCTCGGTTGAACCATTCCCGGTCGCCGCGCGTACCGCCGGACAACCCCTCCGCGGCCTGCGGAAACGCCGAAACGGCGCCGGCCGCGACAGCGACCGACGCCGATCCGGGTACGCGTGTTACATCGGCACCTGCACGAGCGGGCTGGCCACCCCGCTGGCGTCCACCGACTGCACCAGCACCTTGGCGATGTCGTCCTTCGGCACGGACGTGGCCCCGCTCAGCTCCAACGGCAGCGGATTGGTGGTGGTGCCGTAGCCGCCCCCCGGAACCGACCAGGTCGACAGGACCTCGGTCGTGTCGTTCTTGCGGACCACCATCAGCCGGCAGGTGCGCGGCCCCGGCAGCCGCTTGAGCTGGAAGTCGATCCGGGTGCCGAAGTCCTTCGAGATCAGCCACATGTTGAGCTGCACGCCGGTGGACGCGTCGACGGCCGTGAACGGCTCGCCCTCCTGCTCGTTGCCGCCGGTGCCCGGGTCGTTCGGGTCGGTGCTCTTCCCCGGGCTCGGCGTGCCGTCGAGCGTCGTGGGCGCCGTCGGCTGCGCGCCGATCCGCGGCGTCTCACCGCCGCCGGCGACGCTGGCGATGCCGACGCCGGTGAGCCCGCCGAACACCACCACGGCGGCGGCGCTCGCCAGCAGCTGCCGGAACCGGGTCCGCCGCCGGTGCGCCCGCACCGCGACCAGCGTCCGGTCCAGCAGGGCCGGGTCGGTGGCGGTCTGCTCCAGGGCCGTCATCGTCTCGCCGTCGATGTCGGAGAGCAGCCCCACCACGGGAACCATCGTCTCCAGCTCCGCGGCGCACGCCCAGCACGTGGCGAGGTGCTCCTCGAACCGCTCGGTGTCGTGCTCGTCCAGCACGCCCAGCGCGTACGCGGCGACGTCCATGTGATCTGCCCGGCTCATTCCGTCACCCCCCTCTCCTGCAGGGCCGTGCGCAGCGCGCGCAGGGCGTAGTAGACCCGCGACTTGGCGGTGCCGAGCGGCAGGCCCAGCTCCTCGGCCGCCTCCGGCACCGTCCGGCCCCGGAAGTACGTCGCCACCAGGATCTCCCGGTGCGACTGACTCAGCGTACGCAGCGCGTCGGCCACCGTCATGGTGCGCAGCACCCGGTCGGTGCTGTCCGACTCGGCGAAGGCCGTCAGGTCCCGGTCGTACGTCTCCGCCGGGCGGGCCTGTTCGCTGCGGTGCTCGTCGATGGCGATCCGCCGGGCCACCGTCACCAGCCAGGGCCGCAGCGACCCCTGCCCCTGCGCGCCGAGGCGGTGGGCGTTGCGCCAGGCCCGCAGCAGCGTCTCCTGCACGATGTCCTCGGCGCGTTGCCGGTCCCCGCCGGTGAGCCGCATCACGAACGCCAGCAGCGGCCCCGCGTGCTCGGCGTAGAGCAGCCGGATCAACTGGTCGGAGTGACTGGTCTCAGTGGACACGGCCTGGTGCCGCCCGGGTGCTGATCTCGGAGACACCGGGCCATTCTGGCCATCGGCGGGGCGTACGTCGACCCCCCGGGTCGACCTCGACGCGCGGGACTGCGGCTGCGCGCGGGCGGACATCCAGTCCACCCTCACCGCGTCGCCGTGCCAGCCGGCCGCCACCGCATGCATGCAGACCTCCGGGTGTCCGATGACATCAGCCCGACCCCCACCGGGCATGGCCGCCCGGTGATACGCACCGGGGAGCCCAGCGGATCAACGGCGCACCGAAAAAATTCCCGGCGGGGGCGGAGTGGAGTCGGTGGCGTCGGCGTCGCGCACCACGGCCGCCCCGCCGGCGAACCGGTCCAGCTCGTCGCCGGCCAGCACCCGGCCCGGGAACCAGTCCCCGGCCGCCCGCCGGGTCAGCTCCGGCACCGGCGGGTCCACCCGGCCGGCGACCAGCACCAGGTTGCCGTAGCGCCGGCCGCGCAGCACCGCCGCGTCGCTCACCACGCAGGCCCGGGGCAGCACCGCCCGGACCGTGGCGACCTGCGCGCGGGCGTGCCGCAGCGGCGGCCCGTCCGCGACGTTGGCCAGGTACCAGCCGCCGGGGGTCAGCACCCGGGCCACCTCGGCCGCGTACTCCACGCTGGTCAGGTGCGCCGGGGTGCGGGCGCCCGCGAAGACATCGGCGACCACCACGTCGTAGCTGGCGTCGCGGGTGGATCCCAGGGTGGCCCGCGCGTCGGCGACCCGCACCCGCAGCCGGGGGTCGGCCGGCCAGGGCAGCTCCCGACGGACCAGCTCCACGAGGGCGGCGTCCACCTCGGACACCCGCTGGGTGGAGCCGGGGCGGGTGGCCTGCACGTACCGGGGCAGGGTCAGCGCCCCGCCGCCGAGGTGCAGCACCCGCAGCGGAGCGCCCGCCGGGGCGACCAGGTCGAGGGCGGCGGCGAGCCGCCGGACGTACTCGAACTCCAGGTGGGTGGGGTCGGCGAGATCCACGTGCGACTGCGGCGCGCCGTCGAGCAGCAGGGTGGACGACCGCGGCCGGTCGGCGTCCGGGACCAGCTCGGCCTCGCCGGTGTCGACCCGCGCGGTCACCCGGCCCATGTCCCGGCGGCGGCCCATCAGACGCGGGGGCCGCGGCCCCGGGCCGCGGCGGTCAGCGCCCGGTGCAGCAGGCGGGCGTCGCCCAGCAGCGCCCGCAGGCGGCGCTCCAGGCCGGCGATCGGGACGAGGTTCTGCGGTGCGCGCGGGTCCTTGTACGGGGTCGACGCGAATCGGGGCAGCGTGACCAGCGACAGGTCGGCCAGCGCGAACGCCTCGGACTCGGCCAGCTCGGCCGAGCACTCCACCCGCACGATGCCGGCCCACGGCGCGCCCCCGGAGACGGGCAGCCGCAGATACCAGGAGTAGCCGCCCCAGGCGGTGACGAGCCGGAACACCGGGGACCGCTGGCCGGCACGCAGCCCGGTCACCACGGCCGTCAGCCGGGCATCGAGATACTGGCTGTGCTGGGTCTTGACGTACCCGAGGGTGCGGGGCAACTGCCGGCGGCTGCGCAGCGGGCCGTCGACGACCAGCAGGTCCCCGTCGACCCGGGCCGCACCGGAGACCTCCACCTCCAGCGCGGTCAGCGGCCCCTGCACGGCCGCCTGGAGCTTGTTGAGCTCGCCGGTGCCGCCGACCCGGTGCACCGGGTAGCGCACCGTGCCGGCGCGCACCTCCCGGGCCGACGGGCTGGCCGTGAACAGCCCCCGCCGCACCTGGGTGCCGGCGAGCCGCGCCGCGCCCCGCTCCAGGTCGCAGCGGACCACCCCGGCGGCGTACGAGGCGGCCACGCCCGGGAACGACGCCCCGTCGGCCTCGGCCGTCCACACGCTCGCGTCGATCCGGCGTACGCCATCGACGAGCAGCACCACGTCCGGGGCGCGGACGCCGGGCCGGACGTCGATGGCCCGCCAGTCCACCGCCGGCAGCTCCACCTCCGCGTCGACCTGCTGGCGGCTCGGCGTGGCCGGCCCGCCCGGCACCGCCTCGAAGGACGCGCCGTAGCCCGGGTCCCAGGCGTCGACGAACAGCTCCGGCGCCTCACCCACCGGATCGACCCCGCCCGGCCCCGCCCCGCCCGGCCCCCAACCGGTCGGAGCGCCCCCGCCCGGCCCCGTCACAGGCCCGTCCGTTCCACCCGGGCGGTGCGGGCGTCCTTGCGGACCTCGAACCGGACCGGGATGCGTTCGGCCAGCGCCGGCACGTGGGTGACCACGCCGACCATCCGGTCACCCCGGGCGGCCAGGCTCTCCAGGGTGGCCGCCACCGTGTCCAGGGTCGCCGCGTCCAGGGTGCCGAACCCCTCGTCCAGCACGATCGACTCCAGGCTCGCCGCCGTGGTGGACAACCCCGCGAGCTGCTCCGACAGCGCCAGCGCCAGGGCCAGCGACGCCTGGAACGTCTCCCCGCCGCTGAGCGTGCGCACCCCGCGCCGCAGCCCCGCGTCGTGGTGGTCGACGACGAAGAACTCGCCCTTGTCGTGCACCAGGTCGTACTGGCCGCCCGACAGCTCGCGCAGGATCCCCGACGCGCCGTCGACCAGCAGGTCCAGCGCCTCGGCCAGCAGCCAGCGCTCGAAGTTGTTGGCCCGCAGGTGCCCGGCCAGCGCCCGGGCCACCCGGGCCTGCCGCTCGTGCCCGGCCCGCTGCTCGCGCAGCTCGGCGGCCTGCTCGCGGCGCTCCACCAGCCGCCGGTGGGCGGCCTCGGCGCGCTCCACGGCGACGGTGGCCGCCCGCACCGGGTCGTCGGTGGCGGCCAGCCCGGCGGCGGCGAAGATCTCCGCGATCCGGTCCTGCACGGCCGCCACGGCGGCCTCCGCCCCGGCGACCGCCTCGGCCAGCCCCGGCCGGTCCGCGCGCCGCCGCGCCGCCTCCCCGCCGGCCCACCCCGTCAGCGTCGCCCAGGCCGCGGCGACGTCGTCCCGGTCGGCGGCCGGCGGGCCGAACCGGGCCAGCCCGTCGCGGGTCGCGTCGAAGCCCCGCCACGCGCCGCGCAGCCGCTCCTCGGCCGCGTCGAGGGCCCCCCGGGCCCGCCGGGCGGCGTCGCGCCCCGCCCGCACCGCGCCCGCCGCGTCGTCGAGGGCCCTGCGCAGCCGGGCGTGCTCGGCCAGGTCGTGCCGCAGCGCCGCCGGGGCGGCGGCACCCGCGAGCTGGTCGTCCAGCTCGGCCAGCCGGCCCCGCAGCTGGTCGTGCTCGGCGCGGGCCCGCAGCAGCACCCGCTCCACGTCCCGGGCCGCCGCGTCGCGCTCCTGCACCACCCGCTGGGCCGCCTGCGCCGCCGCCCGCGCCGCCTTCCCGGCGGCGGTGGCCCGCGCCACCGCCGAACCCGCCGGCACCGCCGGCACCCGGGCCACCACCTGCTCGCAGACGGGGCAGGCGGCCCCGTCGACCAGGTGCGCCCGCAGCGCCACCGCCTGGTCGGTGGCCTTGGCCTCCTCGTGCGCCCGGAACGCCGCCTCCAGCTCCGCCTCGGCCCGCTGCGCCGCCGCCCGCGCCTCCTCCAGCGCGGCGACCGCCGCGTCGTGCTCGGCCTGCGCGGCCGTCACCGCCGTGGCCACCGACCCGGCCTGCCCGGCGAGCCGGTCCCGGTCGGCGTGCGCCTTCAGCAGCAGCCGCAGCGCGCTCTCGTCGCCCGCGCCGGCCAGCTCGCCGCGCAGCTTCTCCTCGCGCTCCTCGGCCAGCGCCACCGCGCCCGCGGCCTCGCCCACGCCGGCCCGCGCGTCGGCCACCGCCCGCGCCACCTCGGCCACCCCGCCGGGCGCGCACACCCCGTCGAGCACGGCCAGCTCGGCGTCGAGAGCCGCCAGCGCCGCGTGGGCGTCCCGCGCCGCCGCCCGGGCCGCATCCCGCTCCGGCACGGCCGCCGCGACCGCCCCGGCCAGCTCGTGCGCCCGCCCGATCTGCTCCCGCGCCCCGGCCAGCGCCGCGTCGTCGACGTCGGCGAGCCCGCCGAGGACCCGGTCGACCGCCTCCAGCCGCGCCTCGGCCCGCCCGGCCCGCTCGGTGGCCCGCCGCTGCACCTCCTCGTAGACGCCGAGGCCGAGCAGGTTCACCAGGATCTGCTGCCGGGTCGCCGGCCTGGCGTGCAGGAAGTCGGCGAACTGCCCCTGCGGCAGCACCACGCAGCTGGTGAACTGCTCGTACGGCAGCCCCACCGCCTCCAGCACCGCCCGGTCCATCTCGGCCGGGGTGCCGGCCATCACCTCGCCCAGGTCCTCCGGGCTGAGCCCGGTGTCCAGTTTGGTCACGTCGAACCCGGCCGGCATGAGCTGCAACCCGGCGTTGGCGGTCTTGACGTTGCCCCGGCCGTCGCGGCGCACCACGCGGGTCGCCACGTAGCGGTCCCCGGCGGACTCGAAGACCAGCCGCACCCGCGCCTCGGTGGCGGACGGGGCGAGCGCGTTGCCCAGCCCCCGCGTCCCGCCCCAGCGGGGCACCGTGCCGTAGAGCGCGAAGCAGATGGCGTCGAGCACCGTGGACTTGCCGGAGCCGGTCGGGCCGACGAGGGCGAAGAAGTCGGCGTCGGTGAAGTCGACGGTGGTCTCGTCGCGGAAGACGGTGAAGCCCGCCATGTCCAGCCGCATCGGGCGCATCAGCGGTCCACCTCCTCGAACAGCTCGTCGAACAGCTCCCGGACGTCGGCGTCGTCGTGCCCCCGGCTGTCGAGGTAGTCGGCGAACAGCTCCCGGGGCGACCGGCCGGCCCGCTGGGCGGTGCGGGCGCCGCTGCCGGGGGCCGGCACCAGCTCCGGGTCGATCCGGATCTCCAGAGCCCGGGGCAGCAGCTCCTGCACCTCCTCCCGCAGCCCGGCCCGGGGCTGCTCGCGGACGAACACCCGCAGCCAGCCCTCTGGCGGGGCGATCTCGGCGAGCTGGGCGAGGGTGCCCCGCACCGTGCGCAGCGGCACCGCCGCCGGCACCGGCACCTCCCGGATGCGCGCCGCGCTGGTCGCGGTCACCTCGACGACCGTCACCGACGGGACGTTCTCCTGCTCGCCGAAGTCGACGGCGAGCGGGCTGCCGCTGTAGCGGATCGGGCAGGGCCCCGACACCCGCTGCGACCGGTGCAGGTGGCCCAGCGCCACGTAGTGGGCGGTGCCCGGGAACACCGTCGCCGGCACCGCGTAGCCCAGGACGGTGTGCGCGTCGCGCTCGCCGCCGCCGGTGGTCGCCCCGACCACGGTGAGGTGGGCGGTGACCAGGTGCACCCGGTCGGGCTCGTCGAAGCCCTCGGTGAGCCGGCCGAGCACCCGGCCCAGGTGGTCGGCGTACGTCTGGGTGGCCTCGGCGGCGGTCAGCTCGTACATCTCCACGGCCCGCACCGCGTAGCGCTGGGACAAAAACGGCAGCGCGGCCACCCGCCAGCGCTCCCCGCCGGCCGTCGTGCCGTCGATGACGTGTTCGTCGGGGTTCTCCCGCACCCCGCCGCGCAGGGTGATGCCGGCGGCCTCGGCCCACGGCCGCAGCGCGTCGAGGGCCTGGCCGTTGTCGTGGTTGCCGCCGATGGCCACCACGTCGGCGCCGGTGCGGCGCAGCGCGGTCAGCGCCCGGGTGACCAGCCGGGTCGCCTCCGGGGTGGGCGCGGCCGTGTCGTAGAGGTCACCGGCGACGATCACCAGGTCGGGGCGCTCGGCGCGGGCGACCTCGATCACCCCGGCGAGGACCTGCTTGTGCTCCTCGGCCCGGGACTGCCCCTTGAGCACCTTGCCGACGTGCCAGTCCGAGGTGTGCAGGATCTTCATGACTGCCCCCTAGAACGGGATGTCGTCGTCGCTCGTGCCGCCGCCGGAGCCGACCACCGCGAACGGGTCGGCCGCCCCCGTGATCGACCGTAGCGTCTCCGAGGGCGCGCGACCGGCCTCGGAGACCCGGGTGGCCCACGCCGGGAAGGGGAACTCCAGGCAGAGCGGGACCGGGATGTCGGGCTGGTTGACGAACATCGTGCCCGGCTTGGCCAGCAGCGCCCGCTGCCGCTGGGCCGGCGGCAGGAAGCCGTATTCCGGGCGGGACGCCTCGGCCGGGTCGAGCCGGCCGACCACCCGGATCGCCGAGTTGGTGACGATGCGCCGCTCCACCTCGCTCGCGGTCTGCTGCGCGCCGACCAGGATCACCCCGAGCGAGCGGCCCCGCTCGGCGATGTCGAGCAGCACCTCCTTGATGGGGGAGGAGCCCTCCCGGGGCGCGTACTTGTTGAGCTCGTCGAGGACGACGAAGAGCAGCGGCTTGGCCGTGCCCGCCTTCTCCTTGCGCTCGAACTCGCTCTTGAGGGTCACGCCGACGACGAACCGCTGCGCCCGGTCGGGCAGGTTGTGCAGGTCGACCACGGTCACCTGCGCGGACTCGCTGGTGTTGATGCTGTGCGGGCGGCGGGTGGCGAGGTCGCCCCGGATCAGCCGCCCCAGGTCCTTCTTGCTGCCGATGAGCCGTCGGGCGAACGCGTTGACCGTGCCCAGCCCGACGGCGCTGCCGGCCCAGTCGCCCCGGGTCTCGTCGTCGTTGAGCTGCTCGACGATGTGGTCGACCAGGTCGGTGTAGGACCCGAGGCGCACCCCGTCGACGCTCACCCCGCCGTCGGCGGGCTGCGCGTAGCGGGCCAGGTGGGCGGCGACCGAGTGGACGACCATCGTGTACTGCTGGCGCTCGTCGTCGGCGTCGGCGAAGACGTAGGGCAGGAGGCGGTCGGCGCAGAACTCGCTCAGCGTCCAGTAGAAGCTGTCCACCCCGGTCAGCCGGCTGCTCACGTCGGGGGTGCCGGAGGAGTCGCCGACCCGGGGCGGGGCGTAGACCCGCACATCGGGGAATGCCCCGGCGCTGAGCCCGAGCCTGGCGTAGCCGGCGCGGGTGGCGTCGTCGAGGCGGGTGTTGGGGTGGTCGAGGAACAGCAGGTCCTCGCCCTTGACGTTGAAGATCAGCGCCTTGGCGTTGACCGCGTCGCCGCCGAGCACCCCGGAACGGAAGACCGAGTAGAGCAGGAACGTGGCGAAGCTGGTCTTGGTGGCGACCCCGGAGATGCCGGAGATGGAGACGTGCGCGCCCCGGGTGCCGTCGAGGAAGTCGGCGTTGAGGTAGACGGGCACCCCGTCGCGGCCCATGCCCATCGGGATGCGCCGCTCCATCCGGTCGAAGTGCAACGCGCGGGCCCGCGCGTCGCCCTCGGCCCGGTGCACCACCGCCCCCGGCGTCGGCGGGACGTAGACCTCCGGGTCGACCCGGGTGGTGGTGATCTCGGCGGCCTCCTGCACCATCGCCGGCAGGGTGCCGTCGGCGATGGCGAACACGTCCGAGTCGAACTGGGCGCCCTCGTGCCGCGCCCGCACCTGGGTCACCACCCCGGCGATGGTCACCGGCTCGCGGTCGGGCATCTCGCGGCGGGTCACCACCACGTCGTCGAGCTGGAGGTAGCTGCCGGGGGCCACGGCCGTCCAGAACGTCAGCGGGGTGGCGTCGGCGGTGCCGAGCACGCGGCCGACCCCCTCGCCGGGGCCGGTGGACCCGTCGTCGGTGATCGGCAGGCTCTCGGTCATCGGCCCGCTCCCGTCAGCTGGTCGTCTCGGTCACGGCACACGAGGAGCATCCTGCCGCAGGGATGTGACAGGTTGCCACGCGACGCGGCGGACGCCACCCTCCGCCCGGTACGCGATCACTCGTCGCATTCCTCCGAACGCGCACGGTGTCGCAAAATTTCTCGTCGCAGAGGTGACACGAACCGGTTGCTCGGCGCAACAATGACACCGGCACTCATCGAGGATCTTCGTTACGTCGATGTTTCGGGGTGTGCCCCTGCGGCCCGCCACCTGCGGGCCGTGGGCCGGCCCGGCGGCCACCACCGCCGGGTCACCGCCGGTCGGCACCCCCTTCCGACCGGCCGTCGATCGAAGGCAGGAGCCTCATGCGTCGTACCACTGTCCTGGCGGGCCTGGCCTCGGCCGCGCTGCTGGCCACCGCCGTGCCCGGCGCGGCCGTCGCCGCCCCGGCCGCCGCCCCCTCCGCCGACGCGTTCACCCGCGCCGTCACCCAGCTGAAGTCCCACGCCGGCGACGCCCTCGCCGGCGACGGGCAGAGCTTCACGCTGAAGAACGTCGCGACCGACGCCGACGGCACCGAGCACGTCCGGCTGCACCGTTACCTCGACGGGCTGCCCGTGCTCGGCGGCGACCTGGTCGTGCACCTCGGCAAGGGCGGCGCCTGGCGCGGCGCCAGCCAGACCCTGACGGCCGCCCCGCGCCGCGCCGACCGCTCCGCGCGGCCCGCCGTCGGCGAGGCCGCCGCCGGCCGCGCCGCCCTCGCCGCCTCCACCGCCACCGCCCGCCGCGTCGACGGCACCCAGCTCGTGTACGACGCCGACGGCGCGCGCACGGCCCTCGCCTACGAGGTGGTCGTCGGCGGCGTGTACGCCGACGGCACCCCCAGCGAGCTGCACGTGCTCGTCGACGCCGCCACCGGCGGGGTCCGCAGCTCCTGGGAGGGCGTGCAGCGCGAGGGCACCGGCAACACCCTCCACTCCGGCACCGTGCCGCTGGGCACCACCGCCTCCGGCAGCACGTACCAGCTCACCGACGGCGCCCGCGGCGGCCACAAGACGTACGACCTCAACGGTTCCACCAGCGGCACCGGCACCCTCGTCGCCAGCGCCACCAACGTCTTCGGCGACGGCACCACGGCCAACCGGCAGACCGCCGCCGCCGACGCCCACTACGGTGCGGCCGTCACCTGGGACTACTACAAGAACACGTTCGGCCGCAACGGCATCCGTAACGACGGCGTCGCCGCCTACAGCCGGGTGCACTACAGCAACAACTACGCCAACGCGTTCTGGAGCGACTCCTGCTTCTGCATGACCTACGGCGACGGCGGCTCCGGCTTCGCCCCGCTGACCTCCCTCGACGTCGCCGGCCACGAGATGACCCACGGCGTCACCAGCAACACCGCCGGCCTGGTCTACAGCGGTGAGTCCGGCGGCCTCAACGAGGCCACCAGCGACATCTTCGGCACCCTCGTGGAGTTCTCCGCCGCCAACGCCAGCGACCCCGGCGACTACCTCATCGGCGAGAAGCTGCGCAGCACGCCGCTGCGCTACATGGACAAGCCCTCGAAGGACGGCTCCTCGGCCGACTGCTGGTCCACCACCCTGCGCTTCAAGGACGTGCACTACTCCTCCGGCGTGGCCAACCACTTCTTCTACCTGCTCGCCGTCGGCAGCGGCGCGTCCGCGTACGGCAACAGCCCCACCTGTGACGGCAGCACCATCACCGGCATCGGCAACGCCAAGGCCGGCGCGATCTGGTACCGCGCGCTGACCACCTACATGACCTCGCGGACCAACTACGCGGGGGCCCGCACCGCCACCCTGTCGGCCGCCGCCGACCTGTACGGCGCCAGCAGCGTCGAGTACCGGACCGTCGCCGCCGCCTGGACGGCGGTCAAGGTCGCCTGACCCGATCGGAGTACGGCGGGGGCGGCGACGTCCCCGCCGTGCCGGAACCGCCCGCGGCCCCGGCCCCGCGCCCCCGCCCCGCCTACGAAGCGGCGGCCGGGGCCGGGGCTGCGTCGGCGTCGGCGTCGGCTTCGGCGTTGGCGTTGGCGTTGGCTTCGGCTTGGGCTTCGCGGGCGTAGCGGAGCATCAGCACGCCGTCGGCGGCGGCCAGCACGTGTCGCAGCGGCAACTCCCGGTGCCCGCCGGCGGGCCCGGCGGCGATCCGCCCCGGCCCGGCCCCGGCGAGCAGCGGCGCGACCGTGAGGCAGACCTCGTCTACCAGGTCGGCGGCGGTGAGCGCGCCGAACAGGTGCGGGCCGCCCTCGCAGAGCACCTGCGAGAGGCCGCGCCGGCGCAACTCGGCCAGGCCGGCGGCGAGATCCACCCGGTCGGCCCCGCAGCGCACCAGGTCGGCCACCTCGGTCAGGCCCGGCGGCGCCTCGGCGGCGGCGTGGGTGAGCACCACCGGGCGCACCGGCGCGTCGGCGAAGGCGGCCTGTGCCGGGTCCAGGTCCAGCGAGCCGGAGACCACCACCAGGGTCGGATACTCGGCCAGCCCGTGGGCGCGCCGCCAGGCCCGCCGCGCCGCGTCGAGCCGCACCGCGCCGTACCCCTCGTGGCGCAGCGTCCCGGCGGCCACCAGCAGCCCGTCGCAGAGCATCCGCAGCAGGCCGAAGACCCGCTTGTCCGGCACGCCGGACAGCCCCGCAGAGTAGCCGTCGAGCGAGACCGCGCCGTCGACGCTCGTCACGAAGTTCACCCGCAGGTGGGGCCGGTCCGTCCGGCCGTACAGCGCGGTCAGCTCCGCGTCGTCCAACGGGGTCGCCGACGGGGCCGGCCAGAGACGGGAAATCGCGGCTTCGGCGCTCATTCGCCGGCCGGACCCGTGACCGGAGGGGTGGGTTCGGGGGTACGGTGCTGGCAGTCGCACCACTTCCGGCCCGGGCATTCGTCGTGCCGCCGTTCCCGGCAGGCTCGGCAGATCATGCCGGCAGCCTATGTCGTGATGGAAGGGGGCAGCACATGCCACGTCAGATATTCCAGCTGAAGGTGTCCCTCGCCGGAGTCCACCCCCTCGTCTGGCGGCGGGTGCTGGTCCCCGCCGGCTACACGCTGGACCGGCTGCACCGGGTCGTGCAGCACGCGATGGGCTGGCGCGACTGCCACCTGCACTCGTTCGAGATCGACGGCACGCAGTACGCCGAGCCCGACCCGGACGGGGAACTGGCCGTGCGCGACGAGCTGGACGTCCGGCTGGACGCGGTGCTCGGCAAGGGCAGCCGCTTCCACTACACCTACGACTTCGGCGACTGGTGGGAGCACGACATCCTCGTCGAGGACGCCGTCACCGCCGACCCGGACGAGCGGTACCCGACCTGCCTGGCCGGCGAGCGGGCCTGCCCGCCGGAGGACGTCGGCGGTCCGGCCGGACACCAGGTGCTGCTGGCCGCGCTCGTCGACCCCGCACACCCCGAGCACGAACGGCTGCGGGACTGGGCCGGCGACGCGTACGACCCGGACGCCTTCGACCCGGGCCGCGCCGCCACCCTCCTGCGCCACCTCTGCTGAGGCGCGAACGCTTCGGCAGCGGAGGGCTCCTTCCTGACACTCGGCTGGGCGAGGTGGAGACGCCGCCGGCCGGGCCCCGGTGATCGGGGCCCGGCCGGCGGCGTGTGTTCGCTGGGTCAGCTGTTCCAGTGCTGGGTGACGAGGTCGGCGGCCTGCTGCTCCCACTGCGCGTACGCGTCGGGGTAGGCCGAGACCTGCACCGTCTGGGCGGCGTCGGTCAGGGGCATGTCCTGCCAGCCGTCGACCTGCTTGAGGCCCTTGAGGAACGCGGTGGTCGCGTACTCCGGGTCGGTGATCTGCTCGGGGGTGCCCCAGCCGCTGGAGGGGCGTTGCTGGAACAGGCCGAGGGAGTCGTGGTCGTTGCGGTCGCCGAGGTGGCCGAGGTTCTGCAGCTTCGATTCCTGCAGGGCGGTGCCGATGGAGATGACCGCGGCGCGTTCGTCGAGGCCGGTCTTCTTGGTGGCGGCGATGATGGCCTTGGCGTTGGCGGTCTGCTCGGCGTCGAGGTCGATGCGCGACTGCGTGCCCTGCACACCGTGCGGGATCAGCTTCCCGGCGTCCACGGTCTTGTCGGCCTGTACGGCGGCGACGGGCCGCGCATCAACAGTGCCGGTGTCGGTGGTGGTGGCGTGGTGGAGGGGGCCGGCGGCGAGGCCACCGGCGAACGCGAGTCCGGCGATGCCGAGGACGCTCTTACGCAGGATGGTCGTGTTCATGGGGGTGACTCCTATCGGGGGGTCGACACCGGCCCGTAGGGGTGGGCGGGTGTGAGCACCACGTCGAGGCGCCCGAACAACGAACAAAGGGGGAAAGAAGAAGATGAGGGAGGGCCGGGGCGGCTGCCGTGAGGTACCGCGCCGGGTCCAGGTGTAACGACCGGCGACCGGCCCCCATTCCCCGGGGGGTGACAACCCGGGTGGCGGGGGCGGGTCCTGCTGGATCCGGGAACCTGCTTCGGTCGTCCGTCAGGTGTAACGCCCCCGCCCCGGCCAGGATTCCGACCCGGGGGTGCCGCCGGTCACCACCGCGACCCCGGCCCGGCCCGGCTCGACCCACCCCGCCCCACACCACCCCGCAGGGCCGGACAAACCGCCCATTCCGGTGGAGGGGTGACGGGATGTCGGGCAGGTGGGGGTATCCCGGCGCGTTGATGCCGCCATGTCACCGACACGAAGTCGATCAACCCAGCCACGCCCAGCCCCGGCCCGCTCCGCCCCGTGCTGCCCCGCCCCGTGCTGCCCTGCCCCGTGCCGGCTCGCCCTGCCCCGTGCCGGCTCGCCCTGCCCGGCCCGGCTCGCCCGCCCCGGCCCGGCTCGCCCGCCCCGGGGTCCGCCGGTCATCCCGGCCCGCCCCGCCCCAGTCGCGCCCACGCCGAAGCTGCCCCACGTCGCCCCACGCCGAACCTGCCCCACGTCGCCCCACGCCGGACCCGCCCCACGCCACCGCGCCCGGTCGGACAAACCGCCCAACCCGCTGGTCGCGTGGCGTGATGTCGGGCAGGTGGTGGTATCCCGGCGCGGTGATGCCGCCATCTGCCCGACATGACGCTCCGGGGCAGCTGCCGGTGCGCCGGCGGGTCGCGTCGCTCAGACGCGCCGCAGCGATAGTTCCGACACACGGCGGTAACGATCTGGGAACGCTCCCAACGGCTTATTGACACCTCGGGGACTCTCCTCCAGTCTCATGGGAGCGCTCCCGGGGCTGTGTTGCGGATCTCTCCGCTACGGCGCCGGGCGTCGACCGTGGGCTCCGGCCGCCGGCCGCGAGCGCCTGCACAGCACCCCCCACCACATGACACAGCCTCACCACCGAAAGAGGGGTCTCGGATGAGCGTCCCAATCCGTCGCCGGCGGCTCGCGGCCATCGCGCTCGCGTCCGTCGCGATGATCGCCACCACTTCCGCCTGCGGCAGCGACGACGAGGGCTCGGGCAGCAGCGACGACCCGATCAAGCTCGTCGTCGACGTCTTCGGCGACCAGGGCTTCGGCTACGACGAGCTCTACAAGCAGTTCGAGTCGGAGCACCCGAACATCAAGATCGAGCAGCGGGGCAAGGGCCTCGGCCTCGGTGACTACAACACCCGCCTCACCCAGCAGATCACCGCCGGCGCCGGCGCCGGCGACGTGGTGGCCCTCGAAGAGGGCACGATCGTCCAGTTCTACGCCCAGGCCGGCAAGTTCGTGAACCTGGCCGACCACGGCGCGAACGACCTCAAGGCCAACTTCCTGCCGTGGAAGTGGGAGCAGGGCACCACCCCGGACGGCACCGTCCTCGGTCTCGGCACCGACGTCGGCTCGATGGCGCTGTGCTACCGCAGCGACCTGTTCAAGGCGGCCGGCCTGCCGACCGACCGCGAAGAGGTCGGCGCGCTCTGGCCGACGTGGGACCAGTTCATCGCCGCCGGCCAGAAGTTCGCCGCCGCCGACAAGAAGCACAAGTTCGTCGACTCGGCGACCAACTTCTACAACGTCGTGCTGATGCAGACCGCGGGCAACGGCTCCGGCTACACCTACTACGACAAGAGCAACAAGCTGGTCATCGGCGAGAACCCGGACGTGCGGACCGCGTACGACCTCTCCACCAAGATGATCGCCGCCGGCCTGTCGAACAACCTCCAGTCGTTCTCGAACGAGTGGAACGCCGGCTTCAAGAACGGCACCTTCGCCACCATCGCCTGCCCCGCCTGGATGACCGGTGTCATCAAGGGCCAGGCCGGTGACTCCGCCGCCGGCAAGTGGGACGTCGCGAAGGCCCCCGGCAACGGCGGCAACTGGGGCGGTTCCTTCCTGGCCGTGCCGAAGTCCAGCAAGCACCCCAAGGAGGCCGCCGAGCTGGTGAAGTTCCTGACCAGCGCCAAGGGCCAGATCGAGGCGTTCAAGAAGGTCGGCAACCTGCCGTCGTCGCCGCAGGCCCTGGCCGACCCGGCCGTCGCCGACTCGACCAACGAGTACTTCACCAACGCCCCCGTCGGCAAGATCTTCGCCGCCGGTGCGAGCGAGCTGAAGCCGGTCTACCTCGGCCCGAAGAACCAGGCTGTCCGTACCGCCGTGGAGAACACCCTGCGCGCCGTCGAGCAGGGCAAGCCCGCCGCCGAGCAGTGGGAAGCAGCGCTGAAGAACGGCGAGGCCGCCGGTAAGTGACCG
Organism: Micromonospora sp. NBRC 110038; assembly: GCF_020884815.1. NCBI lineage: Bacteria > Bacillati > Actinomycetota > Actinomycetes > Micromonosporales > Micromonosporaceae > Micromonospora > Micromonospora sp. NBRC 110038. The sequence continues at coordinate 1,082,330 of NZ_BBOL01000001.1, forward strand.
GCCGAACCGAGCACGGGTGGCGTCGACAGGCGACTGTCGGCGCCACCCGCGGTGCCCGGTAAGCCCCGGTGCGCCCGCGTGGCCGGGCCGGCAATCCCCGGCGCCGCCCACGCGGCCGGGCCGGCAACCCCCCGGCACCGCCCGCGCGGAAGGCCGGTAATCCCCCGGCGCCGCCCGCGCGGACGGGTCGCGCCGACCGACGAGAAGGACCGTCGATGAGCCTGGACCTCCACACCGCAGCGCCCCCCGGCGGGGGCGGTGAACCCGCCCGCCCCGCCCGTGCCGCGCACCGTCGCCCGGCCTCTTTCACCCGGCTGGACCTGAAGTTCTCCCCGTACCTGTACGTCCTGCCGTTCTTCGTGATCTTCGCGGTCTTCAGCGCGTACCCGATCGTCTACACGGTCTGGATCGCGCTCACCGACCGGTCGCCGCTGAACGCCACGATCAGCTTCGTCGGCCTGGACAACTTCGTCGAGCTGCTGACCAACGACCCACAGTTCTGGAACGCGGTCGTCAACACGTTCGGCATCTTCCTGCTCTCCACCGTGCCGCAGCTGATGCTGGCGCTGGTGCTGGCCAACGCGCTGAACCGGAAGCTGCGGGCGCAGACCTTCTTCCGGATGGCCATCGCGATGCCGATCATCACCTCCACCGCCGTGGTGGCGCTGATCTTCTCGATGATCTACGCCAAGGAGTTCGGCCTCGCCAACTGGCTGCTCGACATGGTCGGCATGGACCCGATCGACTGGCGGGCGAACCGCTTCGCCTCCTGGTTCGCCATCTCCACCATGGTCGACTGGCGCTGGGTGGGCTACAACGCCCTGATCTACCTGGCCGCCATGCAGTCGATCAGCAAGGACATGTACGAGGCGGCGGCGCTGGACGGCGCGTCGCGGCGCCGGCAGTTCTGGTCGATCACCATCCCGCAGCTCCGCCCGACGATCATCTTCACGCTGATCGTCTCGACCATCGGCGGGCTCCAGCTCTTCACCGAGCCGCTGATGTTCACCAGCGGCGCGGGGGCGCTCTCCGGCGGCTCGGAGGGGCAGTTCCAGACCATCACCATGTACCTGCTCGACGTGATGAACACGCGGTTCCGCTGGGGGTACGCCGGCGCGGTCGCCCTCGTGCTGTTCCTGCTCATCGCGCTGGTGTCGTTGGTGAACTACCTGCTCGCCCGCCGCATCAGTTCCGACAAGTGAGGGTTGCGCCAGATGACGACCACGACGCTCCGCCCACCCGCGCGCCCGGCCGGCAGGCCGCCGCGCGATGCGCACAAGGCCGACCGGATCTGGAAGGCGACCCCGCTGACCTGGGTCGGCCTGGTCTTCGGCGTGATCCTCTCGCTGTTCCCGTTCTACTGGATGATCGTCATCGCGTCCCGGACGAACGACGCGGCCAACTCCTGGCCGCCGCCGTTCCTGCCCGGCGGCAAGCTCGGCGAGAACATCCAGCGGGTGCTGGAGAACGGTGACGCCAACATCGTCAAGGGGCTGATGAACTCGTTCCTGGTCTCCGGGACGATCACCGTCGCCACCGTCTTCTTCGGCTCGCTGGCCGGTTTCGCGTTCGCCAAGCTGCGCTTCCGCGGCAAGAACGCGATGCTGCTGATCATCCTCGCCTCGATGATGGTCCCGATCCAGCTCGGCGTGCTGCCGCTCTACATCCTGATGGCCAAGCTCGAGTGGCTGAACACCATGCCGTCGGTCACCGTGCCGTTCCTCATCGGCGGCTTCGGCATCTTCATGATGCGCCAGTACGCCGAGCAGGCCGTGCCCAACGAGCTGATCGAGGCCGCCCGGGTGGACGGCTGCTCCACCTGGCGCGTCTACTGGCACGTCGTCGTCCCCGCGCTGCGGCCGGCGGCGGCGGTGCTGGGCCTGCTCACCTTCATGGAGCAGTGGAACCAGTTCTTCTGGCCCTTCGTGGTGCTCGCCGACCCGGCCAACCCGACCGTGCAGATCTCGCTGCGCAGCCTCAACACGGCCTACTTCGCCGACAACTCGCAGATCTTCGCGGGCACCCTGGTCGCCACGCTGCCGCTGTTCGTCGTGTTCGTCCTGTTCGGCCGCCAGATCATCGGCGGGATCATGGAAGGTGCCGTCAAGTCGTGAGCGATCCGACCCGTCCGCCCGCCGTCGGCGTCCTCGACCAGGGCCCGGCCATCACCTTCCCGCCCGGCTTCCTGTGGGGTGCCGCGACCGCGGCGTACCAGATCGAGGGCGCGGCCACGGCGGGCGGCCGTACCCCCTCGATCTGGGACACCTTCAGCCACACCGAGGGGCGGACAGTCGGCGGGCACACCGGCGACGTGGCCTGCGACCACTTCCACCGGATGCCCGACGACGTGCGGCTCATGGCGGAGCTGGGCCTGAAGTCCTACCGGTTCTCGGTGTCCTGGCCGCGCGTGCAGCCGGGCGGCTCGGGCGCGGCCAACGCCGAGGGCCTGGACTTCTACCAGCGGCTGGTCGACGAGCTGCTGGGCCACGGCATCGAGCCGTGGCTGACCCTCTACCACTGGGACCTGCCGCAGCCGCTCGAGGACGCGGGCGGCTGGCCAGCCCGGGACACCGCCGGCCGGTTCGCCGACTACGCCCAGCTCGTCGCGGACGCGCTCGGCGACCGGGTGCGCTACTGGACCACGCTCAACGAGCCGTGGTGCTCGGCGTTCCTCGGGTACGGCTCGGGCGCGCACGCGCCGGGGCGTACCGACGGGGCGGACGCGGTCCGGGCCGGGCACCACCTGATGCTCGGGCACGGCCTGGCGGTCCAGGCGCTGCGGGCGTCGCGGCCGGACGCCCAGCTCGGCATCACCGTCAACCTGTACCCGGTGACCCCGGCCACCGACTCGCCGGCCGACGCGGACGCCGCCCGGCGGATCGACGCGCTGGCCAACCGGTTCTTCCTCGACCCGGTGCTGCGCGGGTCGTACCCGGCGGACCTCCAGGCGGACCTGGCGTCGGTGACGGACTTCGGGCACGTGCGCGACGGCGACCTGGCGACCATCTCGACGCCGTTGGACCTGGTCGGGATCAACTACTACAGCCGGCACGTGGTCGCCGCCCCCGTCGAGGGGGAGCAGCCGCAGGCATACTGGCGGGCGCCCACGTGCTGGCCGGGCAGCGAGGACGTCCGGTTCGTCACCCGGGGTGTCCCGGTGACCGACATGGACTGGGAGATCGACGCCCCCGGGCTGGTCGAGACCCTGGAACGGGTCCACCGCGACTACACCGACCTTCCGCTCTACGTGACCGAAAACGGTTCCGCTTTTGTTGATACCGTGGTCGACGGTCAGGTCGACGACACCGACCGGTTGGCCTACTTCGACTCGCACCTGCGGGCGGCACACGCGGCGATCGGTGCAGGGGTGCCCCTACGGGGCTACTTCGCGTGGTCGCTGATGGATAATTTCGAGTGGGCCTGGGGTTACACCAAGCGTTTCGGCATGGTGTACGTCGACTACGACAGCCAGGTCCGCATCCCCAAGTCCAGCGCCAGGTGGTACGCCGAGGTGATCCGACGCAACGGTCTGGCCGCACAATAGGGCACACGGCCAGCGAGTGACGGGCGGTCCCGGTGCCCGTCCCCCCAACCCGGGGGGCGCACCGGGCCGCCCATGTCGGAGGAGCAGACGATGACAACGCAGCGCACCCGGTCGCTCGGGCGCCCGACCCTTGACGCGGTCGCCGCGCGCGCCGGCGTCGGGCGCGGCACGGTCTCCCGGGTGGTCAACGGCTCACCCCAGGTGAGCCCGGAGGCCCGGGCCGCCGTGCAACAGGCCATCGCCGAGCTGGGGTACGTGCCGAACCGCGCCGCCCGGGCCCTGGTGACCCAGCGGACCGACTCGGTGGCGCTGGTCGTCTCCGAGTCCGGGGACCGGGTCTTCACCGAGCCGTTCTTCGCCGGCATCGTCCGGGGGATCAGCTCGGGCCTGCTGGAGACCCCGATGCAGCTCTGGCTGGCCATGGCCCAGTCGCCGGTGGAGCGGGAACGCGTCGAGCACCACCTCACCAACCAGCACGTCGACGGCGTCCTGCTGCTGTCGCTGCACGACTCCGACCCGCTGCCCACCCTGCTGGAGGAGCGGGGCTTGCCGACGGTGCTGGGCGGCCGGCCGGCCCGGATGCTCCAGCCGGGCGCGCAGCCCGCCTACTACGTCGACGTCGACAACGTCGGTGGCGCCCGGCACGCGGTGGAATACCTGTTCGCCCGGGGGCGGCGGCGCATCGCCACCATCGCCGGCACCCAGGACATGGGCGCCGGCCTGGCCCGGTTGACCGGCTACCGGGAGGCCGTCCATGCCACCGGGGCCGGCCTCAACCCCGACCTCATCGCGTACGGCGACTTCAGCGAGGGCAGCGGGGCGGCCTGCATGCGCCGGCTGCTGGAGGTCTGCCCGGATCTCGACGCGGTCTTCGTCGCCTCCGACCTGATGGCCTTCGGCGCGCTGCGGACGCTGCGCGAGGCCGGCCGGCGGGTGCCGGACGACGTGGCGGTGATCGGCTTCGACGACGCGCCGGTGGCCCGGCAGGCCGAGCCGCCGCTGACCACGGTCTTCCAGCCGGTCGAGGAGATGGGCCGGCAGATGGCCCACCTGCTGGTGTCCCGCATCCGCGGCGAGGACATCCCGACCAACCACATCCTCCTCGACACCCACATGGTCCGCCGCGCCTCCGCCTGAGCGGTCCCGCGAGCGGACGGAAGGGCGCGCTGTCTGATTGATCCGGCCTGGCGTCATCTGGGAAGTCCCGGGCCGCCGGCCGGTATCAGCGCGCCCGTGCGCCGGCTCCTGACGTCAGGACCACGCGGGCGCGGGGTGTCTCCCGGCCCGCGTCATCGTCGATGGGAGACCGCTGTCGTGACAATCCTCGGAAGCCGCGCCCGCCGCCTGGCCCTGGCCCTGTGCGCCGGCCCGGTCCTCGCCGGCCTGCTGGCCACCGCCACGACCCCGGCCGCTGCCGCCGGCCCGGCGGCAGTCGCCACATCGGCCGCGAAGCCCGCCCGGAGCATGACGGTCACCGACGTGTGGATGCGGGACAACGTCTCCGACACCGGCATCCAGCCGCACGCGACGAGCCCTCTCTGGGCCAGCCCGGACATCAAGGTCTGCCCGACATCGGTGGAGTGCGCGACCAGCACGTTCCCGGTCGCCGGCTCGACCAGCTACATCTTCGTCAAGCTGCGCAACCCCGGGCCGTACGGGTCGGGCACCGACAGCGGGACGCTGCGGTTCTACCGGACGACCCCGGGTGGCAGCCTGTCCTGGCCGCTGGCCTGGGTGCCGGTCACCTCGCGGGTCCTCATCGTCCCTGCGGGCGTGACGACGGTGCGGGCCGAGTGGCCCGCGGTGCCCGGCCCGGGGCACTTCTCCCTGCTGGCCATCTGGGATTCGCTGACCGACCCGTTGCTGTTCATGAGCACCGACATCGGGACCAACGTCCGCTACAACAACAACATCGCCTGGCTCGACCTGGTGTCGGTCTGACCCCCGCGCGGCGGCGGTCCCGCCGGCGGCCCGGCGCGGCCCGGTCAGGCCCAGCGGCGCAGCTCCCGCTTGGCCAGCGACGACCGGTGGACCTCGTCCGGGCCGTCGGCGAGGCGCAGGGTGCGGGCCTGGGCCCAGAGCCCGGCGAGCGGGGTGTCCTGGCTGACGCCCGCACCGCCGTACCCCTGGATGGCCTTGTCGATCACCCACTCCGCCATCGCCGGGGTGGCGATCTTGATGGCCTGGATCTCGGTGTGCGCGCCCTTGTTGCCGACGGTGTCCATCAGCCAGGCGGTCTTGAGCACCAGCAGCCGGGCCTGCTCGATGCGGACCCGGGACTCGGCGATCCACTCCCGCACCACGCCCTGCTCGGCCAGGGGACGGCCGAACGCGATCCGCTGGTTGGCCCGGCGGCAGAGCAGCTCCAGGGCCCGCTCGGCCATGCCCACCAGCCGCATGCAGTGATGGATGCGCCCCGGGCCGAGGCGGGCCTGGGCGATGGCGAAGCCCGCCCCCTCCGCGCCGACCAGGTTCTCCGCCGGCACCCGGACGCCCGTGAAGTCGATCTCCGCGTGGCCGCCGTGCGGGGCGTCGCTGTAGCCGAAGACCGTCATCCCGCGCCGCACCGTCACGCCCGTGGTGTCCCGGGGGACCAGGATCATGCTCTGCTGGCGGTGCCGGTCGGCCCCGGGGTCGGTCTTGCCCATCACGATGAAGATCTCGCAGCGCGGGTCCATCGCCCCCGACGACCACCACTTGCGCCCGTCGATCACGTAGGAGTCGCCGTCGCGGACGATCCGGGTGGCGATGTTGGTGGCGTCTGAGGAGGCGACGTCCGGCTCGGTCATGCAGAACGCCGAGCGGATCTCCCCCTCCAGCAGCGGCTTGAGCCAGCGGTCCCGCTGCGCCTCGGAGCCGAACTCGGCGAGCAGTTCCATGTTGCCGGTGTCCGGTGCGGCGCAGTTGACCGCCTCCGGGGCCAGGTGCGGGCTGCGGCCGGTCAGCTCCGCCAGCGGCGCGTACTGCAGGTTGGTCAGCCCCGCGCCGTAGCGGGGGTCGGGGAGGAAGAGGTTCCACAGGCCGCGCCGGCGCGCCTCGGCCTTCAGCTCCGCCAGCACGGGGGAGCGGGCCCACGGGTCGCCGGCCGCCGCGACCTGCTCGGCGTGCACCGCCTCCGCCGGGTGGACGCACTCTTCGAGGAACGTGCCGAGACGCGCGCGCAGCTTCTCGGTGCGGGCGTCGAACTGGAAGTCCATCACTGCTCCCTGACTGCGCGCAGACCGTGCTCGACCAGCGGCGCGACCATGTCGCCGATCCGGTCGAAGCCCCCGCCGAGCGTCTGCCCGAGGGTGTGCCGGTAGTGGATCCCCTCACAGATCACCGCGAGCTTGAAGCAGCCCAGGGCGACGTGCCAGTGCAGCGGCCCGACGTCGACGTCGGCGCGCCCGGCGTACCGCTCGATCAGCTCGGCCCCGGCGGGGAAGCCGGCGCGCGGCCCGAGCCCGTCGGCGACCGGGTTGCCGGCGGCGGCGTCGCTGTCGCCGAGCACGTCCCAGTACGTCAACAGGAGCCCGAGGTCGGCCAGCGGGTCGCCGAGGGTGGCCATCTCCCAGTCGAGCACCGCCCGCACCGACACCGCGCCCGCGGTGCCGCCGGTCCCGTCGGCGGAGGGGTCGGCGCCGACCGTGGCTAGCAGGTTGTCCAGCCGGTAGTCGCCGTGCACGATCCGCCCGGCGTTCGCGCCCTCGGGCACCGAGCCGGCGAGCGCGGCGCGCAGCTCGTCGATGCCGGGCAGCGGGCGGCTGCGGGACTGGTCGAGCTGGGCGGCCCAGCGCCGCACCTGCCGGCCGAGGAAACCCTCGGGGCGGCCGAAGTCGGCCAGCCCGACGGCGGCCGGGTCGACCGCGTGCAGGTCGGCGAGGGTGTCCATCATCGCCATGGCGAGGTCGCGGCGCTGCCCGGAGGTCAGCGCGTCGGTCTGCGACCGGCTGCGGAACACCTCGCCGTCGACCCTCTCCATCAGGTAGAACGGCGCGCCGAGCACGGCGGGGTCCGGGCAGAGCAGCAGCGCCGCCGGCACCGGCACGGCGGTCGGGGCGAGCGCCGAGATGATCCGGTGCTCCCGGGCCATGTCGTGCGCGGTGGCGAGCACGTGGCCCAGCGGCGGCCGGCGCAGCACCACCTCCCGCCCGGTCGCGCCCTCGCCGACCCGCAGGGCGTACGTCAGGTTGGACTTGCCGCCGGCGACGAGCCGGGCCCGCAGCGGCGGGGCGGCCAGCTCGGGCCGGTGCGCGGCCAGGTAGGTGGCGAGCCGGTCGAGGTCGAGACCCTTCGGGGCGCCCGCGTCCGCACCGGGGCCGGTGCGCGGGTCGACGACGGCCGGATCGGTCATCCGACTAGTTGATGGCAGCTCACGCACCTTGTCAAGGTGGGATTTTCCCCGGGGACACGGCCCGGCAACAGGGGCGAAATGGTCAACCGGCAGGCTGGTGCCCAGCCTGCCGGCCGCCCTGCGCCGGCCTGCCGAGCGGAGGGACGATCATGTTGCTGAGAGTTCGGGTGACCCTGCCGGACCGCCCCGGCACCCTCGGCCAGGTGGCCCGCACACTCGGCGTCTCCGGTGCCGACATCGTCCAGGTCGTGGTCCTGGAACGGCTCGGCGGGCGGGCGGTCGACGACTTCACCGTGGTGTGGCCGGGCGCCTCCCGGGTCGAGCGGTTGCTGGCCGGCCTCGCCGCGATCCCCGGCGTGCGGGTCGACGGCGTCTGGCGAGCGATCGGCGCGCCGACCACCACGGGGCAGGACGCCGAGCTGCTGGCCCAGGTGGCCGGCAACCCGGCCGACGGCCTGGCCACGCTGGTCGACGCGGTGCCGGGGCTGCTCGCCGCGGACTGGTCGGTGGCGGCGGTCGTCCCGCTGGACTGGGCCTCGCGCACCGGCGGCGGGGGCGGCGACGCCACGGTGGCCCACGCGAGCTGGCGGGTGCCGGTCCCGCCCCTGCTGCCCGAGATCACCCCGCTGCGGGCCCGCGCGATGACCGGGGCCGACGGCACCCACTACGCGATCGCGCCGTTCGGCCGGGCCGGGCTGGTCCTGGTGGTGTCCCGCGACCACACCGAGGCGCTGAGCCCCGCCGCGTTCCACTCCACCGAGGTGGACCGGCTCGCCCAGCTGGTCCGGGCCAGCGCGGTGATCCTCGGCGACCGGCTGGACCTGGTGGGCGCACCCCCGGTGGTGGCCGGCGGCTGAGACTGTCGGGCCCCGGTGCGGGGCCCGTCGGCCCCCGAAGTCTGTCGGGCCCCGGTGCGGGGCCCGTCGGCCGGAGCCGGGCCCCGGTGCGGGGCCCGTCCGGCGGCACCAGTGCGGGCCCGGCCGATGCGGCCGGGTCCGCACTGTCGTTCTCCCGCCCGGCCTTGCTCCTGCGCCCGGCGTGGCCGAGGTCACCACCTGTGGTGATGGTCATGCATGCGGTTCCCGCGCCGTCACCACCGGGCAACGGGCCCGCAACAGCCGGCCGGCATCGTCGTAGGCGGGTGAAGGGAGACAACCATGGCGCTGTGGCGGATCCGAGCCACCGTGGACGACCGGCCCGGCTACCTGTCGGTCCTCACGGCGAGCCTCGCGTTGCGCGGGGTCAACATCCTCACCGTGCAGGTGCACACCACCGAGGTCGGCGCGGTCGACGACTTCCTCGTCGACGCGCCGGACACGCTCGACGAGGCGGGGCTGATCGCCGCCGTGGAGCGGGGCCGGGGCCGGGACTGCTGGGTGGCGCGCAGCGAGGCGCGCGGCCTCGCTGACCAGCCCACCCGGGTGCTCGGCCTGGCCACCCGGCTGGTCCGCGACCCCGACGCGGCGGGCGAGGCGCTGCGGACGCTGCTCGGCGCCGACGAGGTCACCTGGCGGCCCGCGGTCGTCGCGGGGGGCATCGCCGGCACGATGATGGTCCTGCCCGACCCCACCGGCGGGTCGTACGAGCTGCGCCGGGCCGCGCCGAGCTTCACCCCGGCCGAGTACGCCCGCGCCCAGGCGCTCGCCGAGCTGGCGGCGGCCGTGGGTCGGCGGGACGCCGACCAGGTGACCCTCGTCCTGCCCGACGGCGCGGAGGCGGTCGTCCGTGCGGCGACGGCCGGCGACCTGACCGGCGTGCTGGAGCTGCACGGGGCCTGCTCGGCGGGCACCCTGCACCGCCGCTACCTGGGCGGGGCGGCGCTGCCGGCGCCGGCCCGGTTGGGGCGGCTGCTGGAGCCGGCCCAGGGCCTCACCCTCGTCGCGACGGCGACCGGCTCCGGCGGGGCGGCGGAGCCGGTCGTCGCGATGGCGAACCTGCTCGTCGAGGGCGACGAGGCCGAGGTGGCGCTGCTGGTGCGCGACGACTGGCAGCGGCGGGGGGTGGGCACCGCCCTGCTGCGCCGGCTGGTCCGGCACGCCGAGCGGGCCGGCCTCGCGGGCCTGGTGCTGCACGTCCAGGCGGAGAACACGCCGATGCTGCGTACCCTGCGCCGGCTCGCCCGGCCGACGGTGACGGAGCGGGACGGCTGCCTGGTCACCGTCAGCGTGCCGGTGACCGCCGCCCCGGCCGGGGTGGTGCCGGCCCAGGTGCGCCGCAGCTGACCCCGCGCCCGGCCGCGTGGGCCCGGCCCCGTGGGCTCGGCCGCGCGAGGCCCGGCTGCGCGGCCGCTGACCGTACCGCCGTGCCGGGGTGTTGACCGGGGGCCTGCTCTACCGAATGCGTTAACGGGAGCCCTTCCTCACCGCGCAGCCGCGGACCGGCCGCCGGACGGAGGTCCGGCGGCCGGTCGCGGGGCGCCTGCCCGAGGGGGGCGGGCGGGCGCGCTCGGGGTCAGCCCGTGAAGGTGATGCGGTCCCGGCGACGGCGCAGCGTCATCAGGGCGACGCCGCCGCCGACCAGCGCGACGCCGGTGAGCGCCATGCCGGTGACGGCCACGCCGGTCAGCGGCAGGTCACTGCCGCCGCCGGTCCCGCCCGACGGGGAGGTCGTCGGCGACGCCGAGTCCGACGGGGTGGGCGACTCGGAGGCCGACGGGGACTCCGACGCCGACGGCGACTCGGAGGGCTCGGGGGACTCCGACGCCGACGGGGACTCCGACGGCTCCGGCGACTCCGAGACCGACGGCGTGGGGGTCGGGGTGGGCGTGGGTGTGGGCTTGGGGACCGTGCCCTTGCAGGTGTGGCTCACGTTGAAGTCGTCGCCGGTCCCGCTGATCGTGGCGGACCCGTCGACCAGCTTCCACCCGGCCGGGGTGAACAGGTAGGCGTGGATCTGCCGGGGGTCCTTGCCGCCGGTGGAGTAGAAGAAGTCCGGGTACGCGTCCGAGCCGTCCGGGATGTTCACCGTGACGTCGTTCGTGCCGTCGGAGAAGGTCAGCGTCAGGGTCTCGAAGCTGCCGCTGTTCTTGCCGGGCAGGACGAAGTGCCAGCCGTCGTGGTCGTCCGGCAGGTTCGCGAAGCGCTCGTCGTCGCACTGCTGGGTGAAGTAGCCAGCCTTCTTGCCCTGGTGGGCCGACTTGAGGCCGATGGTGGCCGATGCCCACGCCGGGGTGGCGAGGGCGAGGCAGGCCGTGGCGGCGGTCGCGGAGAAGGCCGCGCGCGCCACGCGCCGACGCTGTGACATGAAGGTATTCCTCCGAAAGGGGAGTCGAGGGGACGCCACATGATCGCCTCGGCGCGTTTCGGCGGGGCATCGGATGAATGGCCTGAGCTGGGCGGACGGCGGACCCAATCCCCCCTTCCCGGAGGGGATTACCCGCGCGGGGCGGCGTGTCGGCGTAACGCTTTCGGGTGGCGCGACGCCCCGTTCCTCGGTGGAGCGGCGCCGGGGGCGGGTGGCGCGGCGGCGCAGGCTCGTGGCGGCGAGGTCTTCCCAAGTGTGCAATCCGCTGGATACATTGTCGAGCATCCATGGGAGCGCTCCCGCGCCTCCTCGGAGACCCCCACCACCCGCCTCCGCCGGCCCCGACCCCTCAGACGCCGTCCCGCGTCCGGTCGGGGCCGTCGGGCGCCATCCGTCAGGAGCTCGCAGATGCGTCACCCGAACCGGCCGTCCCGGCCGTCGCGCGGCCGACCCTGGCTGCGCCGCCTGCTCGCCGCCGGCGCCGCCCTGGCCAGCGGCCTCGCGATGGGCGTCGTCGCGCCGCAGGCCGCGCCCGTCGCCGCCGCGCCCGCCTTCAACTACGCCGAGGCGTTGCAGAAGTCGCTGTTCTTCTACGAGGCGCAGCAGTCCGGCAAGAAGCCGGCCTGGAACCGGGTCTCCTGGCGCGGCGACTCGGCGCTCACCGACGGCTCCGACGTCGGAGTGGACCTCACCGGCGGCTGGTACGACGCCGGCGACCACGTCAAGTTCGGCTTCCCGATGGCGTTCAGCGCCACCATGCTCGCCTGGGGCGCGGTCGAGTACCGCGACGGGTACGTCGCCTCCGGGCAGCTCACCCACCTGCTCAACAACCTGCGCTTCGTCAACGACTACTTCGTCAAGGCGCACCCCGCCCCGAACGTCCTCTACGGACAGGTCGGCAAGGGCGACGACGACCACAAGTGGTGGGGCCCGGCCGAGGTGATGCCGATGGCGCGTCCCGCGTACAAGATCGACTCAAGCTGTGGCGGCGCGGACCTTGCGGGGGAGACGGCGGCGGCGATGGCCGCGTCGTCGATGGTCTTCCGGCCCACCGACGCCGCCTACGCCGACAAGCTGCTGACCCACGCCAAGCAGCTCTACACGTTCGCCGACACGGTGCGCAAGAGCTACCACGAGTGCATCACCGACGCGACGAGCTTCTACAAGTCGTGGAGCGGGTGGCAGGACGAGCTGGTCTGGGGCGCGATCTGGCTCTACCGGGCCACCGGCGACGCCGCCTACCTCACCAAGGCCGAGAGCGAGTACGACAAGCTCGGCACCGAGCCGCAGTCCACCACCCGGTCCTACAAGTGGACGATCGCCTGGGACAACAAGCAGTTCGGCGCGTACGTGCTGCTGGCCAACCTGACCGGCAAGCAGAAGTACGTCGACGACGCCAACCGGTGGCTCGACTACTGGACCGTGGGCGTCAACGGCGCGAAGGTGAACTACTCGCCCGGCGGGATGGCGGTGCTCGACTCGTGGGGCGCGCTGCGCTACGCGTCCAACACCGCGTTCGCCGCGCTGGTCTACAGCGACAAGACCACCGACGCCACCCGCAAGACGCGGTACCACGACTTCGCCGTCCGCCAGATCAACTACGCGCTCGGTGACAACCCGCGCAAGTCCAGCTACCAGATCGGCTTCGGGGCCAACGCGCCGAAGAATCCGCACCACCGCACGGCGCACGGCTCCTGGTGGGACAGCCAGACCGTGCCCACCGAGACCCGGCACGTGCTCTACGGCGCCCTCGTCGGCGGCCCGTCGTCGGCCAACGACGCCTACACCGACAGCCGGTCCGACTACGTGATGAACGAGGTCGCCACCGACTACAACGCCGGCTTCACCTCCGCCCTGGCCCGGCTCGCCTCCGAGTACGGCGGCACCCCGCTCGCCGGCTTCCCCACCGCCGAGACGCCGGACATCGACGAGCTGACCGTCGAGACCACGGTGATGCAGGCCGAGCCCCGCGCCACCGGCCTCAAGGCGATCGTCTACAACAAGTCCGCGTTCCCGGCCCGCGCGCTGACCAACGGAAAGTTCCGCTACTACTTCCGCCCCGAGGGCAGCACCGCCGTCCAGGTCACCCCCGGCTACACCCAGGGCTGCCCGTCGCCGTCGGCGGCCAAGCAGCTCAGCGGCGACATCTGGTACGTCGAGGTCGACTGCACCGGGTACACCATCGCCCCCGCCGGGCAGTCGCAGCACCGGATGGAGGTGCAGTTCAAGATCGGCGTGCCGGAGGGCGGCACCTGGGACCCGACCAACGACCCGTCGTACCAGGCCACGGCCGGGCCGAACAAGAAGGTCCCGCTCTACGCCGGCAGCACCCTCGTGTGGGGCGCGGAGCCCACCTCGACGCCCACCGACACCACCCCGCCCACCGTCCCCGGCGCCCCGACGGTCTCCGCGATCAGCCCCACCTCGGTCACGCTGACCTGGCCCGCGTCCACCGACACCGGGGGCAGCGGCCTGGCCGGCTACGACGTCACCCAGGAGACGATCGGCAGCGACGCGCTCATGCTGCACCGCACCACCACCAACAGCGTGACCGTGGCCAACCTCACGGCCGCCCGCAACTACCGGTTCTGGGTACGCGCCCGCGACGGGGCCGGCAACAACTCGCTGTCCTCGCCGGTGCTGCCGGTGGCCACGCCCGCCGGGACGGGGTCGGACACCACCGGGCCGAGCGCGCCCGGCACCCCGACCGCGTCCAACATCACCTCGACCGGGGTGACCCTGTCCTGGTCGCCGTCGACCGACAACGTCGGCGTCGCCGGCTACCAGGTCTGGAAGGTCACCTGGCCGCTGCACTCCGTCGTCGCCACGGTCACCGGCACCAGCCACACGGTGACGGGGCTGACCCCGGACACGTCGTACCCGTTCTACATCGTCGCGGTGGACGCCGCCGGGAACCCGTCGGTGGTGTCGCCCAGCATCTCGGTGCGCACGCTCCCCGGCACCGACCCGACGCCCACGCCCACCCCGACGCCCACGCCGACCCCGACGACCCCGGCCGGGGCGTGCAAGGTCGCGTACACGACCAGCGACTGGAGCACCGGCTTCAGCGCGAACATCACCATCACCAACACCGGCGCGACGGCGCTCAACGGCTGGAGCCTCGCGTTCACCTTCCCGAACGCCGGGCAGAAGGTCACCCAGGGCTGGTCGGCCAACTTCACCCAGACCGGCACCGCCGTGACCGCGTCGAACGCCGCCTACAACGCGGCGCTCGCGCCGGGCGCGTCGGCGACCCTGGGCTTCAACGGCACCCACACGGGCGCCAACCCGAAGCCCACCGCCTTCACCCTGAACGGCTCCGCCTGCACCGTCTCCTGACCGTCGATGCGGCGTGGCGTGGCCGGTGCCGCACCCGGGCGACCGGCCACGCCACGCCCCGCTCGGCCAGACCTTTTCAGAAACTTTTCCGAAACACCATTGTCCGGATCGACGGGTGATGGAAACATCGATGAAGTTAGATTCCCCAACTTAGACGTCCAGTCGTCCCGCCCCGACGTCCTGGGTGTTGGCCAGCAAGGAGGCCAAGATGGCAATGAGCCCATCCCTTCATCGCGGCGGGCGCCGGCGACGGCGATCGCCCGCCGTCCGCGCGCTGCTCGCCGGCGCGGTCAGCGCCGTGACGGTGGCCGCCGTCGTGGTGATGATGCCGTCGGCGAACGCCGCCGCGTCCACGCTGGGTGCGGCCGCCGCGCAGTCGGGCCGCTACTTCGGCACCGCCATCGCCGGGGGTCGGTTGAACGACTCCACGTACAGCACCATCGCCGGGCGTGAGTTCAACATGATCACGGCCGAGAACGAGATGAAGCCGGACGCGACGGAGCCGAACCAGAACCAGTTCAACTTCTCCGCCGGGGACCAGATCTACAACTGGGCCACCCAGCGTGGCCTGAAGGTCCGGGGGCACACCCTGGCCTGGCACGCCCAGCAGCCGCCCTGGATGGAGCGCATGAGCGGCAGCGCGCTGCGCAGCGCCATGATCAACCACATCAACGGCGTGATGGCCCACTACAAGGGCAAGCTCGCCGCGTGGGACGTGGTCAACGAGGCGTTCAACGAGGACGGCAGCCGCCGCCAGTCGAACCTCCAGGGCACCGGCAACGACTGGATCGAGGTGGCGTTCCGCACCGCCCGGGCGGCCGACCCGTCGACCAAGCTCTGCTACAACGACTACAACATCGAGAACTGGAGCTACGGCAAGACGCAGGGCGTCTACCGGATGATCCAGGACTTCAAGTCCCGCGGCGTGCCGATCGACTGCGTCGGCCTGCAGACCCACTTCACCGGCGGCAGCTCCCTGCCGAGCAACTTCCAGACCACGCTGTCCAGCTTCGCCGCGCTCGGCGTCGACGTGGCGCTGACCGAGGTCGACGTCACCAACGCCTCCACCACCCAGTACGCCGGGCTCACCCAGGCCTGCCTGAACGTGCCCCGCTGCATCGGCATCACCGTCTGGGGCGTCCGCGACAGCGACTCCTGGCGTTCCAACGAGAACCCGCTGCTCTTCGACGGTGGGGGCAACAAGAAGGCCGCGTACACCTCGGTCCTCAACGCCCTCAACGCGGCGCCCCCGACCTCCGGGCCGACCACGGGCCCGCCCACCACGCCCCCGCCCACCACGACCCCGCCGCCGAGCGGCGGCGCCGGCCGGATCGTCGGAGTGCAGTCGGGCCGGTGCGTCGACGTACCGAACGCCACGCAGACCAACGGCACCCGGGTCCAGCTCTACGACTGCAACGGCCAGTCGAACCAGCAGTGGACGTACACCGCCGGCAAGCAGTTGATGGTCTACGGCAGCAAGTGCCTCGACGCGAACGGCGCGGCCACCGCTAACGGCACCGGGATCATCATCTGGGACTGCAACGGCCAGTCGAACCAGCAGTGGAACGTCAACTCCAACGGCACCATCAGCGGCGTGCAGTCCGGAAGGTGCCTGGACGTCTGGGGCACCGGCAACGGCCAGCAGATCCAGTTGTACGACTGCCACGGGCAGGCCAACCAGCAGTGGCGGACCGACTTCGGTGGTGGCACCACGCCGCCGACGTCAACGCCGCCGACCACGCCGCCGCCGACCACGCCGCCGCCGGGCGGCTGCGCGCTCCCGTCGACCTACCGGTGGTCGTCGACCGGCGCGCTGACGAGCCCGAAGAATGGCTGGGTCTCGCTCAAGGACTTCACCAACGTCGTCTACAACGGCAAGCACCTGGTCTACGGCTCGTACGTCAACAGCAGCGGCCAGTACAGCTCGATGAACTTCAGCACGTTCACCAACTGGTCCGACATGGCCTCGGCCAGCCAGAACGGGATGAGCCAGGGCACCGTGGCGCCCACGCTGCTGTACTTCGCCCCGAAGAACGTCTGGGTGCTGGCGTACCAGTGGGGACCGACCTCGTTCAGCTACAAGACGTCGAGCGACCCGACGAACGCCAACGGCTGGTCCTCGGCGCAGACGCTGTCCACCGCCACCCTCCCGGACGCCCCGTACGGCGTGATCGACCAGACCCTCATCGGCGACGACCAGAACATGTACCTGTTCTTCGCCGGGGACAACGGCAAGATCTACCGGTCGAGCATGCCGATCGGGAACTTCCCGGGCAGCTTCGGCTCGAGCTACACGACGATCATGACCGACTCGACGAACAACCTGTTCGAGGGCGTCGAGGTCTACAAGGTGGCCGGACAGAACCAGTACCTCATGATCGTCGAGGCGATCGGGAGCCAGGGGCAGCGCTACTTCCGGTCGTTCACGTCCAACAGCCTGAGCGGCTCGTGGACCCCGCAGGCCGCCAGCGAGAGCAACCCCTTCGCCGGCAAGGCCAACAGCGGCGCGACGTGGACCAACGACATCAGCCACGGTGACCTGGTCCGCACCAACCCCGACCAGACCAAGACCGTCGACGCCTGCAACCTGCAGTTGCTGTACCAGGGCAAGGACCCCAACGCGGGCGGCGACTACAACCTGCTGCCGTGGCGGCCGGGTGTGCTGACCCTCCAGCGCTAGGCAGCACCGCACTCGCGCAGAACCGAAGCGTGCCCGGCACCGCACGGTGCCGGGCACGCCTGTCGGCGGACCCTGCCCGATCCCGGCAACAACCTGCTGGAGGCCGGCTGACTCAGCCGGACAGGTCCTCCGCGAGCAGGTCCATCAGCAGCGCGTCGTGCCAGCTCCCGTCCGCGCCACGCTCGTAGCGGCGCATGATGCCCACCGGACGGAACCCCACCTTCGCGTACGCCCGGATGGCCGCCGTGTTCGCCGCCGCCGGGTCGATGGTGAACCGGTGATGGCCGTACTCGTCGATCAGGTGCCGGGCCAGCGTGCGGATCGCGTCCCCGCCCAGCCCGACGCCGCGTACCGCCGGGTCGAGGAAGACGTCCAGGCTGGCGTGGCGGTAGTCCGGGTCGGTCTCGGCGTACCACTGGATGG
Organism: Micromonospora sp. NBRC 110038; assembly: GCF_020884815.1. Taxonomy (NCBI): domain Bacteria; kingdom Bacillati; phylum Actinomycetota; class Actinomycetes; order Micromonosporales; family Micromonosporaceae; genus Micromonospora; species Micromonospora sp. NBRC 110038. The sequence goes on from NZ_BBOL01000001.1 coordinate 1,099,892, forward strand.
CCCCGACGACCCGGCCGTCGTGCTCGACGGCGTACACCGTGAGGTCGTCGTCGCCGAGGTCGGCGCGGACGGCCTCGGTCAGGTCGTCGCCGCCGCGCCACCAGCGGCGCACCTCCGGCGTGGCCCGGATCGCCGCGAGGGCCGGCACGTCGTCGGCCGTCACCGGTCGCAGCGTGACCGCCCTGCCCCGCAGCACCCGCACCGGCCTCAGCCCCGCAGCTCGCCGTGCTCGACGCAGACCGCCGCCCAGCCCACCGGCAGCACCTGCACCTTCATCCGGCGGCGGCAGCGCGCGCAGAACCGGGGCGGCTCCAGCTCGCGCGCCGCCCGGCACGCCGCGTGGCCGCCGCCGTCGGCCGGCTCCCCGCACCGGTCGCACCACACGGCCATCGTCGAGGTCCCCGTCACAGCGTCGCGGAGAGCGCCTTGACCGGCATCTTCAACTCGGTCAGCAGCGCCAGGTCGTCGGTCGCCGGGCGGCCCAGCGTGGTCAGGTAGTTGCCGACGATGACCGCGTTGATGCCGCCGAGCAGGCCGTCGCGGGTGCCCAGGTCGCCGAGGGTGATCTCCCGGCCGCCTGCGTACCGGAGGATGGTGCGCGGCATGGCCAGCCGGAACGCGGCGATGGCCCGCAGCGCGTCCTTGCCCTCGACGACCGGGCGGTCGCCCAGCGGGGTGCCCGGCCGGGGGTTGAGGAAGTTCAGCGGCACCTCGTGCGGGTCCAGCTCGGCCAGTTGCGCCGCGAACTCGGCCCGCTGCTCCACGGTCTCGCCGAGGCCGAGGATGCCGCCGCAGCAGACCTCCATGCCGGACTCGCGGACCATCCGCAGCGTCTCCCAGCGCTCCTCCCACGAGTGCGTGGTGACCACGTTGGGGAAGTAGGAGCGGCAGGTCTCCAGGTTGTGGTTGTAGCGGTGCACGCCCATGTCGACCAGCTCGTCGACCTGCTCCTGGCTGAGCATGCCGAGCGACGCGGCGACCTGGATGTCGACCTCGGCCCGGATCGCGGCGACGCCCTCGCGCATCTGCTTCATCAGCCGGGCGTCGGGGCCGCGCACGGCGGCCACGATGCAGAACTCGGTCGCCCCGGTCGCCGCCGTCTGCTTCGCCGCCTCCACCAGGGAGGGGATGTCCAGCCAGACCGAGCGGACCGGCGAGGCGAACAGCCCGGACTGGGAGCAGAAGTGGCAGTCCTCCGGGCAGCCGCCGGTCTTCAGCGACACGATGCCCTCGACTTCGACCTCCGGCCCGCACCAGCGCATCCGCACGTCGTGGGCCAGCTGGAGGGCGGCCGGGAGGTGCTCGTCGGGCAGGTTCAGCACCGCGAGGACGCCGGCCTGGTCGAGGCCGACGCCGTTCTCCAGCACCTGGTTGCGGGCCTGGTCGAGGATCTCTGGCATGGCTCGTACCCTACAAGGCGCCCGGCGGCGAAGAAACGCCCGAGCGCGGCCCGAGCCCCCGCACCGGAGCCCGGCCCGAGCCTCCCGCACCCGAGCGCTGCGCCCGAGCGTGGCCCGGCCCCCCGCGCCCGAGCGGTGGCGGCACCGCGCGCCGGCCCGCGCCACGCCGCGGCGCGGCCGACTGGTGGTAACTTCGCCCGGCGGAGACGGCGGGGGAGGGGAGCGTGGCGGTGGCGGACTGGCTGGCGGCGCTGCACCGCCGCGCCGAGCTGCGGGCGAAGGCGGGGCTGACCCGCCGGCTGCGCCCCCGTGCCGCCGGCGACGCCGTGGTCGACCTGGCCGGCAACGACTACCTCGGCCTGGCCACCCACCCCGAGGTCACGGCCGCGGCCGGGCGGGCCCTTGCGGCGTACGGGCTGGGCGCCACCGGTTCCCGGCTGGTGCGCGGCTCCACCGACGTCCACCACGGTCTGGAGGCGGCCCTCGCCGACTGGCTCGGCGTCGACGGCAGCCTCGTCTTCTCCTCCGGCTACCTGGCCAACCTCGGCGCGATCCGGGCGCTGACGCAGCCGCGTACCCTGCTCGTCTCCGACGCGCACAACCACGCCTCGCTGATCGACGGCTGCCGCATCTCCGGCGCGGAGACCGTGGTGACCCCGCACGCCGACCCGGCGGCGGTCGCCGCCGCGCTGGCCGCCGCGCCGGGCCGGCCGGCGGTGGTGGTCACCGAGTCGGTCTTCTCCGTCGACGGCGACCTCGCGCCGCTGGCCGAGCTGCACGCCGTGGCCCGCCGGCACGGCGCGCTGCTGCTCGTCGACGACGCGCACGCGCTCGGCGTGCTGGGCCCCGCCGGGGCGGGCGGGGTGGCCGCCGCCGGGCTGGCCGGCGAGCCGGACGTGGTGGTCACCGCCACCCTCTCCAAGGCGCTCGGCGGCGCGGGGGGCGTGGTCGCCGGCCCGGCCGAGTTCGTCCGGCACCTGGTCGAGACCAGCCGGACCTTCATCTTCGACACCGCCCTGCCGCCCGCCGTCGCCGCCGGGGTGCGCGCCGCGCTCGACCTGGCCCGCGCCGGCGACGACCTGCGCGCCGAGCTGGCCGAGCGGACCGTGCTGGCCGTACGCCGGCTGCGCGCCGCCGGGCTGGAGGTCTCCGCGCCGGACGCCGCCGTGGTCTCGGTGACCGCGCCGGGCCCCGAGGCGGCCACCGCCTGGGCCGCCGACTGCGCCGACCGGGGGGTGGCCGTGGGCTGCTTCCGCCCGCCGTCGACGCCGGACAGCCGGTCCCGGCTGCGACTGACCGTCAACGCCGGGGTGGCCCGGGCGGACTTCGGGCGGGCCCTCGACGTGATCGTGGAATGCGCCCCGTGACCGGCGCGGGCGCGGGCGGACGGGCGGAGGTGACGCCGTGAGCGCGGCGTGGACCGGGCCGGTGCTGATCACCGGCACCGACACGGGGGTCGGCAAGACGGTGGTGACCGCGGCGGTGACGGCCGCGGCCCAGGCGGCCGGGCTGCGGGTCGCCGTGGTCAAACCCGGACAGACCGGCACGGCCACCGGCGACCCGGGCGACGTCGACACGGTGACCCGGCTGGCCGCCCCGCTCACCGGCCGCACCCTGGCCAGCTATCCCGACCCGCTCGCCCCGCTGGCGGCGGCCCGGGTGGCCCAGCTGGAGCCGCTGGAGCTGTACGCCGCCGTCGACGCGATCCGCGAGGAGGCCGACAAGCACGACCTCGTGCTGGTCGAGGGGGCCGGCGGGCTGCTCGTGCCGATGGGGCTGCGCCCCTCCGGCGAGGCGTGGACGCTGGCCGACCTGGCGGTGTCGCTCGGCGCTCCCGCCGTGGTGGTGGCCCGTGCCGGCCTCGGCACCCTCAACCACACCGCGCTGACCCTGGAGGCCCTCGACCGGCGCGCGGTGCCGGCCGGCGTGGTGATCGGCGCGTGGCCGGCGGAGCCGGAGCTGGTGCACTGGGCGAACCTGACCGAGCTGGTGCCGCACCTGATCGGCGCGTTGCCGGCGGGCGCCGGGGCGATGGACCCGGGGGTCTTCCGCCGGTCCGCGTCGGGCTGGCTCACCCCCGCCCTGTACGGGGTGCTCGACGACTGGCGGGCCTGGGCCGAGGACGCCGGCTGACCGGCCGGCGGTAGCGGCTGGCGGCAGCGGTCGGCACAGGCGGTCAGCGGCGGGCGACCACGAAGGCGTCGGGCATCCGGAAGGTGAGGTTGTCCGGGCACCACGGCGGCCGGAGCACGCGTACGCCGTCGAGCAGCGGCGCGGCCTCGGCGACGACCACGGCGGCCTCCAGCCGGGCGAGTTGCGCGCCGACGCAGCGGTGCGCACCCGCCCCGAACGCGAGGTGCCGGCGCGAGCCGGGCTGCCCGGGGCGGAACTCGTCGGGGGCGGCCACCACCTGCGGGTCTCGGCCGGCGCGGGCCAGCCACAGCACGACGCTGGTGCCCGCCGCGACGGGCGTGCCGCCGAGCGTGGTGTCGACGGCGGCGACCCGCCGCCAGGTGACGATCGGCGGTTCCAGCCGCAGCCCCTCCTCGACCACGTCGGCGACGTCGATCGTGCCGGCGCGCAGCCCGGCGCGTACCGCCGGCTCGGCGGTGAGCCGGTGCAGCAGCAGGGTGAGGAACTGCGAGGTGGTCTCCTGGCCGGCGACGAGCAGGAAGAACAGCGCGCCGACGACCACGTCGGGGGAGTGGCCGGCGGCGCGCAGCCGGGCGGCGAGCCCGCCGCCGGTGGCGGCGAACGCCCGCAGCACCCGGTGGAACCGGCCCACCTCGGCGGCGAGGGCGGCCTGCCGGTCGGCGTCGAGCGGGGCCCAGAACAGCTCCAGGGCCGCGCGGGCGAACTCCTTCACCGCGCCGACCGGCGCGTCGGGCAGCTCGACGAGCCGGGCCAGCGCGAGCAGCGGCAGGTCCGCGGCCAGGCCGGCATACAGATCGACGGGTACGCCCGCGTCCAGCTCCGCCCGCAGCCGGGCGACCCGGTCGCGGACGAGGTCGGTGAGCCAGGGCCGCTGGGCGGCGACCCGGCTCGGGTGCAGGGCGTCGGCGACGATGCCCCGGATCTGCGGGTGGCTGGCCCCGCCGTTGTTGGCCAGGGTCGGCGGCAGCCGGAACCGGTGCCCGGCGAGCACCCGCAGGGCGGCCACCGGGATCGGGGTGACCGCGTCGAGGGCGTTGTCGGGCCGGAAGGTCACCGGGTCGGCGAGCACCCGTCGCACCAGCGCGTGCCGGGTCACCACCAGGTGCGCCGCGCCCACGTGGTCGGTCACGGTCGCGATGTCGGGCCACGGCCCGTCGACGGCGTCGCCCCAGCCCCGGAACAGCACCGGGTCAACCTAGCGGGCGGCCCCCGGCGGCGCGGGGTCGAGTTCCCACACGGTGGTGTGCTTCACCCGGACGCTCTCCAGGGCCTCGGGCACCGGCACGTCGTAGCCGGCCAGCTCGCGGAACCGCTCGCGGGGCAGGAACGCCCGGCCCGGGTCGCCGACCAGCACCCGCGCGCCGGACCGGGCGGCCCGCAGCAGGAAGCGCAGCATCCGCCGGGCCATCGCCTCGCTGTAGAAGACGTCCCCGGCGAGCACCACCTCGGCGTCGCCGGCGTCGCCGTCGAGGACGTCGCCGAGTGCGGCATCGACGCGTACCCCGTTGGCCTCGGCGTTGAGCGCGACCGCCGCCACCGCGCGTTCGTCGACCTCCGCGGCGCGCACGGCCGCCGCGCCCGCGCGGGCGGCGGCGATGGCGACCAGGCCGGAGCCGGAGGCCAGGTCGAGCACCCGGCGGCCGGCGACGACCTCGGGGTGGTCGGTGACGTACCGGGCGAGCGCCTGCCCGCCGGCCCAGGCGAACGCCCAGAACGGCGGCGGCTGCGAGCTGCGGAACTCGCCCTCGGTGAGTTCCCACAACCCGATCGGTTCGTCGGCCTGGTGCAGGCGGACCTCGGGGACGAAGGCCACCGGGGCGAGCCGCGCGTGCAGCCTCACGAAGGCCGCGGAGAGATCGGACACGCCACCGATTGTCCCTGCCCGGCGATCCCGGGCGTGTCGCGGGTGGACGGTCACCGGTTCACCACTGTCGGTGAGATGACCCCCCGGGCTTCGCGGTACGTGCGAACACGCCCGTCTACCCGGTTGTCCGGTTCGCCCATAGCGTTGCCGGATGGATGGATCCGACGGGAGGCGAGGGCGGTGGTGACGGTGGTGCGGTACGCGCTAAGGGTCGGGGTGGTGCTGGCCTGCCTGTCCGGAGCGGGGGTCGGCGTCGCCGCGCCGGCTCGGGCGGCGGCGGCCGGGTTCGCCACCGAGCTGAGCGGCCTGCCGACGGAGTTCACGGCGGGCGACGGGGTGCAGACGGTCTCGGCGGTGGTGTCGCGCCGCGACGGCGGCTGCGTGAAGGTCCGCTGGTCGATGGTGCTCACCGTGCAGGGGCTGCGGCTGGACCAGGTGAAGATGGACCGGATCGAGGAGACCGGGCTGTTCCCCCTGGAGATCCGGACGCAGGGCAGCACGGCCCGGCTGACCGACCGGCAGCTCGACCCGGGCACGCTCTGCCCGGGCCGCACGGTGACCGCCCGCTACCGGGTGGCCTTCGCCGAGGACGTCACCCGGGGGCGGGTGACGCTGGCCGCCGAGGCGTACGACGCGCAGTCGCGGCTGCTGGCGCGGCAGGCGGCGACCCGGGAGGTGATCGGGGCGGAGGTCGAGGCGACCCCGACCGCGGCGGCCCCGACGGACGAGCCGTCGGCGGACCCGACGGACGAGCCGCTGGAGCCGGCCGGGGTGGACGACGAGGTCGAGCCGAGCGAGGAGGTGGTGGCCGAGGTGCCCCCGGCCGCGTCGGGCGGGCGTCCCGTGTCGTCGTCGGGCGGCTTCGGGGTGGTGCAGGCGGCGTTCCTGCTCGGCGCGCTGCTGCTGTCGCTCGGGGTGGGGCTGCTGCTGCGCCTGCGGCAGCTGACGAAGACGGCCGAGGCCGGCGAGCCGGCCGTCGGGCTGGACTTCGAGCGGGCCGCCCCGCCGCAGCGGGGGTGGGGGCTGCTCCGCCGCTGACGCCGCACCGGCGCGTGCTTTACAAAACTCCGACTCTTGTAAAACGTCGTGACGCGTGCCACAGTCAGGGCGTACCCGAGAGATCGGAGACCGGCGATGACCGCTGGCGCGCCCGCGACCGCACCGCCCACCGCCTGGCGCGACCCGCGCCGGCCGCTCTGGCCGCTCGCCCTGCTGGTGCCGGCGCTGCCCTTCGCCTCGTGGCTGGCCTGGCGGGGCGGCGCCGGCTCGTGGGCGTGGTGGCTCGCGCCGGTGGTGGTCTTCGGGGTGATCCCGGTCGTCGACCTGCTCGTCGGCGACGACCGGCGCAACCCGCCGGAGGAGGCGGTGCCGCGCCTGGCCCGCGACGGCTACTACCGCTGGCTGACCTACCTCTACCTGCCCGCCCAGTACGCCGGCCTGGTGCTCGGCTGCGCCGTGTGGGCCTCGGGCGGGCTGCGCCCGCTCGGCGCGGCCGGGCTGGTCGCCACCCTCGCCGTGGTCGACGGCATCGCCATCAACACGGCACACGAGCTGGGGCACAAGCGGGAGAAGCTGGAACGCTGGCTGTCGAAGGTGGCCCTCGCGCCGACCGGCTACGGGCACTTCCACGTCGAACACAACCGGGGCCACCACGTCCGGGTCGCCACCCCGGCCGACCCGGCCAGCTCCCGGCTCGGGGAGAGCTTCTACGCCTTCTGGCCGCGCACCGTCGCCGGCAGCCTGCGCTCGGCGTGGCGGCTGGAGGCGGGCCGGTTCCGCGCCCGGGGGCGCAGCCCGTGGACGTACCGCAACGAGATCCTCACCGCGTGGGCCATGACGCTGGTGCTGTTCGCCGCCCTGGCCGCCGCGTACGGGCCGCAGGTGCTGCCGTTCCTGCTGCTCCAGGCCGTGTTCGGCTTCTCCCTGCTGGAGGTGGTCAACTACCTGGAGCACTACGGACTGGCCCGGCGGCGCAACCCCGCCGGCCGCTACGAGAAGGTGGACGCGCGGCACAGCTGGAACAGCGACCGGACCGTCACCAACGTCTTCCTGTTCCAGCTCCAGCGGCACAGCGACCACCACGCCAACCCGCTGCGCCGCTACCAGACGCTGCGCAGCTTCGACTGTTCGCCACAACTGCCCGCCGGGTACGCCACGATGGTCGTGGCCGCCCTCGTGCCGCCCGTGTGGCGGCGGGTGATGGACCACCGGGTGCTCGCCCACTACGGCGGGGACCTGGAGCTGGCCAACGTCCACCCGCCGGCGCGGGCCCGCCTGCGCCGGCTGGCCGGCTGACTCGGCGGGCCGGCTGGTCAGGCTGGCAGGCTGATCCGGCTCACGGCGTCGGGCGAGGCCGGGTCGGTCGGGTCGTGGCGTCGGGCAGGTCGGTCGGCTCGTGGCGTCGGGCCGGGCCGGGCCGGTCAGCTCACGGCGTCGGGCTGGGGTTGGGGCTGCGCGGCCCGGCGGGAGCGATCCTGCGCGGGGGCGGACCAGTCGAGCTGGGCCGGCTCCAGGCCGAGTTCGCGGGCGGCGGCCAGGCGGATCCACTCGGCGAACTGCCGGCGCGAGATCACCCGGTCGTGCACGGCGAACTGCACGGCGAGGCCGTCCATCATGGCGTTGATCCGCCACGCCGCGCCCGCCGGGTCGGCGCACTCGAACACGCCCTCGCGCACCCCGTCGGCGATCACCGCGGCGAGATCCTCCCGCCAGCGCAGGTCGAGCCGGCGGGACACCTTCTCCAGCTCCGGGACGCGCAGCGACTCCGACCACCCGTCGATCCACATGGACCACGAGGTCGGCCGGCCGGTCGGGGCGTAGAGCTTGAGCATCCGCCGGAGCTTGACCAGGGGCGAGGCGGCGGACCGGACCACGGCGTCGAGCCGGGCGAGATCCTGCTCCACCGCGTAGGCGAAGGCCTGGGAGAGGAGTCGCTCCTTGGTGGCGAAGTGGTAGAAGACCAGCGCCTGGCTGACCCCCGCCGCCTGGGCCACGTCGGCCGTGCGGGTGTTGGCCAAGCCCCGTTCCGCGATCACGTCACAGGCCGTGCGCAAGAGGGCATCCAGGCGGATCTCGGCGGCACGTCTCGTCACGTCGCTACCGTAACCTATCCGTTCGTGCACAAACAGTGACCGCCCCGGCGGATTCGATCCCCCGAGTCGGAAGTAGGACACTTTCCTAGTCCTTGTCGGCCATGTCCGCTCCTGTCGTGGGGCGTCCTGTCCAGTCTCCTAGGAAGCCTACGGGGTGTGTGGCGCGCCGCCATGTCCGCGACCACGCGGGCTGGCCTCGGCGGTGCCGGGGACGCGGCGGAAAGCTCCGTGTCGCCGACATGGGGCCTTCCGCCGCACGGGGATACCGCCATGTCGGCGACATGGCGACGCGGTCATCCCTCGCCTGGCCCGAGCGGGCCCGTCGGGCGGGGGAGGCGGGCGGCCAGTCGGGGCGGGCCCGTCGGGCGGGGCGGCGGCCTGGGCGGACGCGCCCGGCGGCCCCCCGATTTGGCAACCGCTCGCGGGCTCGGCTAAAGTTCTCATCCGTCACCGGAAAACGCCGGGGGCATGCGGACGTAGCGCAGCTGGTAGCGCATCACCTTGCCAAGGTGAGGGTCGCGGGTTCGAATCCCGTCGTCCGCTCGGATCTGCCGCCACGCATGTCGGGGGCAACCTCGGTGGAGTGGCCGAGAGGCGAGGCAACGGCCTGCAAAGCCGTGTACACGGGTTCAAATCCCGTCTCCACCTCGGCAGTTGACGAGGGCGATTGGCGCAGTGGGAGCGCGCTTCCTTGACACGGAAGAGGTCACTGGTTCAAACCCAGTATCGCCCACCACGGGTAACGGCCCGGCACCACACAGGTGCCGGGCCGTTTCGCCGTCCAGGGGGGAACGCGTCGAGGGGCAGGATCTCGACGACGGGCCGCCTACAGCGGCGGCGCGACGTCCCGACGCTCCTCGACGCGGCGGTACTCGACCGGCTCGGTGGTGGTGACCACCTCGCGACGGCGGCCCCAGACCAGCGTGGTCATGACGAGGCCGAGCGCCCCGGCGGCCATCAGGATCCAGCCGACGACGTCCAGGTCGACACCGCCGACGGTGGCGTCCATGGCGAACGTGAGGATCGCGCCGACCGCGATCAGGAAGATGCTCGTACCGATACCCACGACAGCCTCCTTCGGGGGATGCAGTGTGCTGTCGAGGTGGACAAGTACCCCGTCGGTGACCTGGGTAATCGGCGGCGCGCGCCGCGCACCCGAGGGGAGTTTGTTCGGCGATCTTGCCATCGGGTACAGTTCACCCCGTCGCCGGCGAACGCTGGCGGCACGCGGACGTAGCGCAGCTGGTAGCGCATCACCTTGCCAAGGTGAGGGTCGCGGGTTCGAATCCCGTCGTCCGCTCGCGATCCGCCCCGTGGGGCCGACCGCAGCCGGGGCCGGCTTCTCACGCCGGGCCGGCGAGCGCGGGCGATTGGCGCAGTGGGAGCGCGCTTCCTTGACACGGAAGAGGTCACTGGTTCAAACCCAGTATCGCCCACCATCCATGTGTGCTGCGCAGAAAGTCCGTTACCGGCCTCCGGTAACGGACTTTGGTGTTTCTGCTCCTTACGTTGCGAGCGGGTTGGGAGCCCGTGATCGTTCAGCTTTCCGCGCGGGCTGGTTCGCGGTGTGGGCGGGGGTCGGGCCCCAGGGTCGTTGAACGGCGGGCGGGCGGCGCGGGGGATGGGCGTCTGTCCGGTGCCAGGACACATTCGATGGCCGTGGCCTGGTGTTCTGACGATCGGCTCAGGCTGCTCGACGTACCCGTCGAGCCCTCGTCGGTGTTGTACGGCCGCGTGCGACGGGAGGACGACGGTCGGGTCGCCGCACCTCAGGTGCAGCAACCGCGACCGTGCCGGTGATCATCAGCCTGGACCGAGAACTCCCAGCTCACGGCGTGTGCGGCGGATTCTGGCCGACTACCGGGGTCGCCAACGGCGTCCACGGCGTCGAACCAGCATCGACCTTCCTCAATGGACAAGCCGCTGACCTGCTGAAATTGTCGCTCCCGTAGTTCGGTGGGATTGGTGTGGGCCGTATTCCCGCAGAGTAGGTCGATGTACGGACGTCAATAGCGTCGAACGGCATGAAACTGCAGTTCAACAGGCGTCAACTGCCTTGAAGTGGCGGCCTGCCATGGTGGCTTTGCTGGATGGCCTCTTTGTCGTCGGAGAAGCCCGGGTGGTGTCGAGTGCAGGGTTCACCACGAGGTCATGGAGGCGTGAAGAGGTCTCTTGCCATTCGTTCTACACCGGTGTAGGAAATGTAGTGCCGCTGGTGTGGATGTGGGCCGTCGTGGCTGTCGGGAAGGTCTCGGTAGTCGATCTCGATGGTGAGGCGCGTGCCTTCGATGCGGCAGGCCTTGACGCTCTGAGAGGAGCAGCAACGCGATGTCACACAGCAGTGGCCCCCGAATGACCAGCCTTGTCGCAGCCGCGGCTTTGGTGGTGTCAGCCATCGCGGCCGCCCCGGCGGCTGCCGCGACCGACACGTGGCATTCGCACGACGACGTCTATCACTACTTCAAGGTGCCGCAGTTGCAGGTCATCAGCATCGTCGGTGGCACGCCGGCGGCGCTCGAGCTGGAGGCGAACATTGGCCCGAGCGGCACCTGGTCGGCGCTCGCGCTCGACCCGAGTGGCTCGGACTACGCCGCGAACGTCGGTCCGCTCGAGCCCGGGCTGTACTACTACCAGTACACCGCGACCATGCAGGACAGGTCGAAGGTGTCCTTCCGCCAGCCTGGCAGCCCGGTGGCGGTGACGTCGAAGCCGAACTGGAACACCTTCTTCGTGCCGGGTGAGTCGGTCGAGTGGATGGACGACATCGCCGCGGGCGGGACGGTGGAGGAACTGTCCTACCCGAGCGCGACGGCGGCGCAGCGCCGCACCGCCCTGGTGTGGACGCCGCCCGGCTACGACGCCGCCCGGGCCGAGGCGTACCCGGTCCTGTACCTGCTGAGCAGCGAGGGCCAGACCGCTCGTGAGTGGCTGGAACTTGGCCGGGCGAAGCAGATCCTCGACAACCTGGTCGCAGGCAGGGACGCCAAGCCGATGGTGGTCGTGATGGCCGACGCCAACTCCGCCGACCCCCGCGCCGAGCTGCTCAACGCCATCGTCCCCGCAGCGCGGGCCGGCTACAACGTCTCGTCTCGGCCCCAGAGCCAGGCGCTGGCCGGTGTCGCCACGGGTGCCGAGCAGGCGATGAGCATCCTCCGCAGCGATCCCGGCGCGTTCGCCTACGTCGGCTCCTTCTCTGGCTCCGTCGACGGCCCGATCACCAAGGCGGAGGCCAAAGCGATCAACAAGGGCACCGAGCTACTCCGGGTATACGTCGGCAACACGCTCGACCCGTCCTACAACGACAACTACCACCTGCTGGCGGACCTGAAGAAGTCCGGAGTGAAGTTCGAGTTCGATGGCGTCAACCCCGACGACGGCGCCACCTGGGACGCCTGGCGGGAGAACCTGCGAGACTTCGCCGCTCGGCTCTTCGGACAGAAGGTCGTCTCCCACGGCGCCAGCAAGGGGCACCGTGCGCTGACCCGGCCGTACGCGCCCCCTCCGGCCGGGTCGATCACGACCCCGCACATCGACCCCCATGGCATCGTCACGTTCGAGACCGGCACCCAGTGGGCTGGCGCCAAGGACGTCACGATCTGGGGCAACTGGGCCCCGAACGGCCAGTGGTTCCGGATCCCGATGGACAAGCAGCCCGACGGTCGCTGGCGCAGCACGATCGGACCGCTCGACGGCTACCACTACTACCGGTACGTGGTCGACGGCGTTGACAAGAAGGACCCCGCCGACACCGTCAACACCCATGTGATGGAGTCGCAGCTCTTCGTGCCGGGCGAGTCCGACGCGATGCTGGCCGACGTCCCCGAAGGCAGGGGCGGCACGGTCTCGCTGATGACCTACGACGGAGGCCAGGGCGCAGAGCGCTACGCGTACGTCTGGACGCCGCCCGGCTACGATGCCGACCGCGCAGCTGCCTACCCGGTGCTGTACCTGTACCACGGCGGGGGCCAGAACTACGGCAGCTGGATCGAGACCGGGCGTGCCAGACAGATCCTCGACAACCATTACCTCAACGGGACAATGGTGCCGATGGTCGTGGTCATGCCCGACCAGAATGGCGTCGACTTCTGGACCGACCTCAGCCAACACGTGATGCCAACCGCGGCGGAAGAGTACAACATCTCGACTGATTCGGATGAGCAGGCGCTCGCCGGTCTGTCGTGGGGAGCCATGAACACCCTCGGCACGTGGCTCAACCACCCGGGCGAGTTCGCCTACATCGGTGCCTTTTCCGGGGGCCTGCTCTCCTACCCCACCGTCGACGCCCAGGCGGTCAACGAAAGCACCAAGCTGGCAAGGCTGTACTCCGGTGACGTCGACTTCACGTACTCGTTCACGCAGGAGGCAATGCAGTGGCTGACCTCCCAGGGCATCGAGTACGAGTACGCCGGCACCTGGGTCGGACCGCATGGCTTCGACATCTGGATGGCGAATCTGATCGACTTCGTGCCGCGGCTTTTCGCGCCTGAGTACCGGTTCGGCGGGGTGCGGCCACCGCTGGCCGGCGACGGCTCCGACGTCGTCGAAGCCGGACGCCCCGTGCCGGTCAAGTTCGCCTTGACCGACGCAGACGGCGAGACGGTAACCGACGCGGAGCCGCGCATCTACCTCGTGAAGAAGACCGACGGCGTGGCCGGCAACCGCGTTCCGGCCGCACCTGTCCGGAAGGGGGCGGACAACACCGCACGCTACAGCGCCGCAAGAGACGAGTACGTCTTCCACTGGGACACCACCGGGCTCGCCCGGGGCGCCTACGAGCTGCAGATCGACCTGGTCCGCGGCTCCGTGCACACCATCGCCCTGACCATCAGCTGACCTCGCGTCACGCGGCCGGCCCGCCCCGGACCGGGCGGGCCGGCCGCTGCTGCCGGGGGTCGTGAAGGGGGCAGACTTATGCGCTGGCCGACCTTTTCACGAGCGGCGGGAGGGGCTGTGGCACGCAAGACCAACGGGTCGGCGACGATGCGCGACGTCGCGCGACTCGCCGGTGTGTCGATCAAGACGGTGTCCAACATCCTCAACGGCTATCAGTACGTGCGTCCGGAGACCCGCGAGCGGGTGGACGACGCGATCCGTGAGCTGGGCTACCACGTGAACGTGTCGGCGCGGAACCTGAGCCGAGGCCGCACGGGGGCGATCGCTCTGGTGCTGCCGGCGCTGCGCGGTGTCTACTTCGCCGAACTTGCGGACGCCGTCATGCGTGAGGCGTCCAGGCGGGGCCTGACCGTCTTCATCGAGCAGACCAACGCCGAGCGCGACCGCGAGTTGCGGGTCCTGGACGGCAGCTACCGGTCACGCTTCGACGGCGTGCTGTACTCCCCGCTCGCGCTGGGCCAGAACGACCTCCCGCTGTTCGACGTCGACTTCCCCCTCGTGCTCCTGGGTGAGCGGGTGTTCGATGGCGGCGTCGACCACGTCACGATGAGCAACGTCGAGGGAGCACGTGCGGCGACCGAGCACGTCCTGGACCGCGGAGCGACCACGGTGGTTCCCCTGGGAGTCAAGGACGACCCGTCGCCGAGCAGCGGGACGCTGCGGTTCCAGGGCTTCCGGGACGCCCTCCGGTCGCGAGGGTTGGACGTCGACCCACGCGCGATCATCGGTGTACCCGACTACTTCCACGCCACCGGCGCCACGACGATCGCTCGTATCCTTGACAGCGGCGTCGAACCCGACGCGGTTGTGGCCTTCACCGACACCCTCGCGCTGGGCGCGCTTGCTGCCCTTCAGGACCGCGGTCTACGGGTTCCCGAGGACGTCCTGCTGATCGGCTTCGACAACATCGACGAGGCGAACTACTCCCGACCTCCACTGAGCACCATCGATCCCGGACGCGACGTGATCGCACACCGGGCGGTCGCGCTGTTGGAAGAGCGGATCCAGCTTCAGTTCGACGGCGTGCCGCGAGAGGAGCGGCCGGCGCCCCGACGGATAGTCATCGACTTCGAACTGATCCAGAGGCAGTCGACGCTGCGCTGAGGCCGTCCTGCCACACCGGTTGCGCAATCGAGGGCGAACCGCTACCCCGCACCCGATCCTACGAACCGACCCTTGTCACCCGAAACCCCGACCACCCCACCGACAAGACAACCCCAGCCAGCAACCGACCACACTCCCTGCCGTGACGGTATGGGGCATCGACACTGCGAAACCATCGATAAATTTGAGTTCTTCAACGCGAAGGGGAGGGGATCCTCGATGGTGAAGACCAGTTCTGCGCCCTCGCGAGCAAGGGGGCGCGGCAGAGGCGCCAGGAGTCCAGGACGCAGGTCCTTGGCGTTCGGGCTGGCGTGGGCTGTGGCGGCGAGCGGGCTCGCCGCGTTCGCGCGGCCGGCTTCGGCCTCCGCCGAGGACACGCCGGCGTACCGGAACACCTCGCTGCCATTCAGTGTCCGTGCGGCGGACCTGGTTTCGCGCATGACGCTGGAGGAGAAGTACGACCAGCTCATAGCGATGCAGCCGCATGCGACCTGGCGTCCGAAGCCGAAGGCGATCGACCGGCTCGGCGTGAAGTCGTACGGATACTGGGGAGAGGCGAACCACGGGATCTACTTCCCGACCGTCCCCGGCAACGGCAACTACACGCAGTACCCACAGAGCACCTCGATCGCATCGACGTGGAATCCGGGCATCACCCGGGAGATCGCCGGCGGTATCGCTGACGAGGCCCGCGTGACCTACAACACGTCCTGCCCGCCGGGTGTGACGAACCCCGACCCCGCCGGTGGCGCCTGTCACGGCCTGACCTACTGGTCGCCGAACCAGAACCTCAACCGCGACCCCCGGTGGGGGCGGGCGGACGAGTCCTACACCGAGGATCCCTTCCTGGCAGGCCAGGTGGCCGGCGCCTTTGTGACCGGTCTACAGGGCGACACCGCGTCACGTCCCGACACGGTTCCCACCGGAGCGGCCGACTACATCCAGGCGGTCGCCACGCCCAAGCACTACCTGGCGAACAACTCCGAGGCGAACCGTGACTTCGGCACGTCGAACATCACCGAGCGATCGATGCACGAGTACTTCCTGCCGCCCTTCGCGGCCTCGGCCGGCGAGGCGGGCGCGCGGTCGCTGATGGCCGCCTACAACGCCTTCTCCGTGGTGGAGGACTACACCACGGACTACCCGTCCGCATCGAGCTACCCCACCCTGTGGAGCCCCCGCGACAATGTCACACCCGGCGGCACGCCCGGGACGCCGGCCGCGGCGAGCCGGTACGCCATCGAGACCATGCTGCGCAGGTCGTACGGCTTCGACGGCTTCGTCGTCTCCGACTGCGATGCGATCACCCGCGTGCACGGAACCGGGACGTCAGGACACTCGTGGCAGCCCGTCCAACTCGGCGGGCAGACGCAGATCAGCAAGACCCTCGGCAACGCCTGGGCGCTCAAGGCCGGCACCGATCTTGACTGCTCGGGCGGCGACTACCCGACGGCGAGCGGACTCCCGGCAGCTCAGAGCCAAGGCTTCGTCAGCGAGGCCGACGTCGACATCGCGCTCGTGCGCGCCTTCACCGCGCGGTTCCAGCTGGGTGAGTTCGATCCCGTCGCCTCGGTCCCGTGGAACAGCGATTCCTACTCGCTGTCGGAGGCCGGCGATCCCGATGTGAAGCTGGCTTCGCCGGCGCACCGTGCGGTCGCGCACGAGTCTGCCCTCGAGGCACCCGTGCTGCTCAAGAACGCCGGCGGAGCGCTCCCGTTCGCGGGCGCGGCGTCCGGCAAGACCGTCGCCCTCGGGCACGTGGACACCCTCAACAACTTCCAGTCGGGCTCCTACTCCGGGCCCACGGCGGTCGACACCACCTTCGCCCAGGCGTTGGCCGAGCGGACGGGGTCGGCTCCCTCGGCCGTGACCGCGGGCTCCACTACGCCGTTCCTGTCCAGCCACCTTGCGGTGTTCCCCGACGTCCTCGACGCCAACGGCACCGCGATCACCACCTCTGTGTGCGCCAGCAGCCCCTGCGATCCCGTAGCGGACGCGGCGACCGCCGAATACCAGATCTCCCAGGCTGACAATGTCGTGGTCGTCGTCGGTCACCGAAACAACGACGGCGGAGAGGGCACGGACCGCTCAACAGTCGTCATGCCGCGCATGCAGGCCGAGCTGATCCGGGACTCGATCGCCCCGCTCGCACAGAAGTACGGCAAGAAGATCGCGGTGTGGATCCAGGCCAAGACCATGGTCGACGTCAGCGCGTTCAAGGACCTGCCGAGCGTGGGGGCGATCGTCTGGTCGTCCTTCAACGGCATGTACCAGGGCAAGGCGATGGCCGAGTTGCTGTTCAACGACGCGGTGGCGCTGGAGGACGGGCGTACCGCGGTGGCCAACTTCTCCGGCAAGCTGCCGCTGACCTGGTACTCCGACGTCGATGCACAACTCGGGCCGGCGGCCGCTCCGGACCGCGCGATCGAGGACTACCGGATGACCAGGGCGGAAGGTGCCAGGTGCGGCCGGACCTACCTCTACTACCAGGTCGGTCCTGATTGCGCGGCTCCCCACTATGTGTTCGGTCAGGGCCTGTCATACTCGCCCTTCGGCTACGGCACCCCGAGACTGTCGTCCTCGAAGATCACTCCCGACGAATCGGTGACGGTCTCGGTGCCCGTGTCGAACCGGGCCGCCAATCGCCCGGGCAAGGCTGTCGTGGAGGTCTACGCCAGAGCTCCGCAGGGCGCCGACGGTAGCCAACGCCCGCTCAAGCAGCTGAAGGGTTTCGTCAAGAGCGGCCTGATCGCTGCGAAGACCAAGACGGTGAAGGTCACCATCGACGCCGGTGACCTGTGGTTCTGGGACGACGTGAAGCACAAGAAGGTGTTTCCCACGGGCGACTGGACCATCCTGGCCGGGCCGAGCTCGGCCGACGCGGACCTGAAGTCGGTGAAGCTGCGGGTGACCGGACGCCGGACGCCCGGAGTCGAGGTGGTCTCGGCCCAGCCGGACGCCACCGAGTTGAGCCTGGACACCCCCGACAACCGGATCAACGCGCGACTGTCGGTCACCAAGCACGACATGACGTTCTGGAAGCTGTCCGATCGGGCGCTCAAGGTGACGTACACCTCCTCCGACCCGTCGGTCGCGACGGTCGACGCCCGCGGCTCGGTCAAACCGGTGTCCACCGGTGCCGTCCTGATCACGGCCAGGGCCACCGCCAACGGGCAGAGCAGGTCGACCACGTTCCCGGTCGTGGTGACCTCCGGCGCACCGGACGCCACCGGCTCGGCGTTCCCGAACGCTTACCCGTCGCGGGTCAACTTCGGGGATCGGGCAGTCAGGCTCGACCAGGCATCCTCGGGGACGCAGCTGTCCGCGCGTGTGTTCCCGACGGACCCGACAGCGACGTACGGTTACCAGATCGCCCCGATGGACACCAACACCGCCGGTGCGAGCGTCACCCCGGCGGGAGTCCTGACCGCGGCGAGGACCGGGCACGTGCGGGTAACCGTCACGGCAACCAGTGCCGGCGTACAGACGTCGGAGTCCGCCCTGATGACGATCACACCCGGGCGTCGGTGGGACACCACCGGGCTCGTCCCGGGCCCCCACGATTGGAGATCGACCTGGGCGACGGCTCCGTTCACGCCATCGCCCTGACCATCGACTGACCTCGCGTCACGCGGCCGGCCCGCCCCGGACCGGGCGGGCCGGCCGACGGGTGACCGGCGACCACGAGGGCAGGGTGCACCTGTGCGGCTGGGATCTGGCGGGCTACTTCGCCGCCGGGCCGGCCGGGTCCGGCGACGGTGTCGGGGCGCCCTCGTAGACTCGCCGGATGACTTCCCCCAGCGACACGCTCGCCGAGACTCCGCTGGGCGTGCTCCGGCGGGTCTTCGGCTACGACGCCTTCCGGGGCGAGCAGCAGGAGATCATCGACCACGTGGTCGGCGGCGGCGACGCCCTGGTCCTCATGCCCACCGGCGGTGGCAAGTCGCTGTGCTACCAGATCCCCGCGTTGGTGCGCGACGGCGTCGCGGTGGTCGTCTCCCCGCTGATCGCCCTCATGCAGGACCAGGTGGACGCGCTCACCGCCGTCGGGGCGCGGGCCGGCTTCCTCAACTCCACCCTCGACCCCGACGCCCGCCGCCTCGTCGAGGCCCAGTTCGTCGCCGGTGAGCTGGACCTGCTCTACCTCGCCCCCGAGGCCCTGGGCAGCGGGGGCACGCTGCGGCTGCTCGACCGGGGCCGCATCGCGCTGTTCGCCATCGACGAGGCGCACTGCGTGGCGCAGTGGGGTCACGACTTCCGCCCCGACTATCTCGCGCTGTCGATGCTGCACGAGCGCTGGCCCGACGTGCCGCGCATCGCGCTGACCGCCACGGCCACCGCCGAGACCGCCAGGGAGATCGCCACCCGGCTGGACCTCACGGCGGCCCGGCACTTCGTGGCCAGCTTCGACCGGCCCAACATCCAGTACCGGATCGTGGCCAAGCGGGAGCCCCGCAAGCAACTGCTCGACCTGATCCACGCCGAGCACCCCGGCGACGCCGGCATCGTCTACTGCCTCTCCCGGGCCTCCGTCGACAAGACCGCCGAGTTCCTCGTCGCCAACGGCGTCGCCGCGTTGCCCTACCACGCGGGGCTGGACGCGGCCACCCGCGCCACGAACCAGAAGCGGTTCCTGCGTGAGGACGGCCTGGTCATGGTGGCCACCATCGCCTTCGGCATGGGCATCGACAAGCCCGACGTGCGGTTCGTCGCCCACCTCGACCTGCCCCGCTCCGTGGAGGGCTACTACCAGGAGACCGGCCGCGCCGGCCGCGACGGCCTGCCGTCGACGGCCTGGCTGGCGTACGGGTTGCAGGACGTCGTGCAGCAGCGCAAGATGATCGACTCCTCGGAGGGCGACGCGGCGCACCGGCGGGTGCTCGCCGCCCACCTCGACGCCATGCTCGCCCTCTGCGAGACCGTCGAGTGCCGGCGGGTGCGGTTGCTCAGCTACTTCGGGCAGGACAGCGGGCCGTGCGGCAACTGCGACACCTGCCTGGAGCCGCCGGAGTCGTGGGACGGCACGATCGCCGCCCAGAAGCTGCTGTCGACGGTGCTGCGGCTGCACCGCGAACGCAACCAGAAGTTCGGCGCGGGCCAGTGCATCGACATCCTGCTCGGCCGGCGCACCGAGAAGGTCGTCCAGCACCGCCACGACACGCTGTCCGTGTTCGGCATCGGCGAGGAGCTGAGCGAGGCCGAGTGGCGGGGCGTCGTGCGGCAGTTGCTCGCCCAGGGCCTGCTCGCCGTCGAGGGCGACTACGGCACCCTCGTGCTCACCGACGCCAGCGCCGAGGTGCTGGGCCGCCGCCGGCAGGTGCCGATGCGCCGCGAGACCGTCCGGCCGCCGAAGGCGCGGTCGGCGGCGAAGGCCCGCCCCGGGGCGGCGGCCGTCGTCGAGCTGCCGGCCGGGGCCGAGCCGGTGTTCGAGCGGCTGCGCGCCTGGCGGGCGGCCACCGCCAAGGAGCAGGGCGTCCCCGCGTACGTGGTGTTCCACGATGCCACGCTGCGCCAGATCGCCGCCGACCCGCCGTCGACGCTGGACGAGCTGGCCCGGGTCAACGGCGTCGGCGAGGCCAAGCTCGCCCGCTACGGCGAGCACCTCCTCGCCGCCCTGGGCGAGTAGGCAAGGGCACCCTGTTAACGCATTCCGTAGAGCAGGGGCCCCTTATTAGCGCTCGCTCCTAGCTGGGCTCAGCCCCGCCACCGCGAGGCGGAACAGCCGGTCCGCCCGGGCGGCGGGGTCGGGGTGGTGCTCGGTGCCCAGGGCGATGCCGACGACGAGCGCGATCAGGTCGGCGGCGGTGACGTCGGGCGCCACCGCGCCGTCCTGCGCGGCGCGGCGCAGCAGCGGGTCCGCCGCCTCCTGGATCGCCGCCGCACACGTGTTTCCGTGCACCGGGTCCGGCGGGACGTCGCCGTAGGCCAGCGTGGCCGCCAGCCCTCGGGCGGTGACGCAGTAGGTGACGACGTCGGACAGCCAGTCCAGGAGGGCGTCCCGGCTGTCGCCCCTGTCGGCCAGGTCGCGGGCGCGGGCGCTCAGGGTGTCGATCCGCCTGCTGGAGACGGCTTCCAGCAGCGCGCGGCGGGTGGGGAAGTGCCGGCGCACGGTCGCCGAGCCGACGCCGGCGGTGCGGGCGATCTGCTCCAGGGATGCGCCGCCGCCGTGGGCGGCGACCTCCTGCTCGGCCACGGCGAGGATGCGCGCGTAGTTGCGCCGGGCGTCGGCGCGCTGGCGGTCGGCGGGCTGGTGGTCGGGCATGGCGTCAGCTCCGAGCTTGCTAAGTGGCGGGCCCCGCCGTATCGTACCGGCCTATAAACGGCGGGCCCCGCCGTTTAAGGCCGAGCGCTCAGGAGCGACATGTCCGCAGATTCCGCACCCGTCCTGGTCACCGGCGCCACCGGCCGGCAGGGCGGCGCGACCGTCCGTGCCCTGCGCGCGGCAGGCGTGCCCGTCCGGGCCCTGGTGCGTGACCCGCACACCGACCGGGCCACGGCCGTCGAGGCGCTCGGCGTCGAACTGGTCACCGGTGACCTGCGCGACCGCGACTCCGTGACCCGCGCCGCGCAGGGCGCCCGCGCCGTCTTCTCCGTGCAGATGCCCGACATGAGCACCGGGGTCCCCGACTTCGCGGGGGAGGTCGTCCAGGGCGTCAACCTCGTCGAGGGCGCGAGGGCCGCCGGGGTGCCGCAGTTCGTGCACACCTCCGTCACCGGCGCCGGCCAGCACACCGAGGCCCCCGGCTGGGCCGAGGGCCGCTGGGCCATGATGGAACCCGTCCTGGGAGCCAAGAGCGAGATCCAGGATCGGGTACGCGAGGCCGGCTTCCCCCACTGGACGCTGCTCAAGCCGGGCTTCTTCATGGAGAACTTCCTGCCGTCCATGGCGTACCTGTTCCCGCGCGGCATCGCGGGCGGCCTGGTCAGCGTCCTGCGCCCCGAGACCCGGCTGTCCCTGGTCGCGGTGGACGACATCGGCCGGGCCGCCGCGGCGGCCATCGCCGACCCGGAGCGCTTCGACGGGGTCGAGCTGGAGCTGGCCAGCGACCACCTGTCGATGACGGAGATCGCACAGACCCTCTCCCGCGTGCTGGGCACGCCGCTCGCCGCGCCGGACATGACCGAGGAGGAGGCCATCGCCGCCGGCATGCCGCCGATGGGCGTCACGCACGAGTGGATGAACGCGGTCGGCCAGCCGGGTCGACCGGAGTACGCGAGGGACCTCGGTATCCCGCTCACCAGCTTCGCCGCCTGGGCGCGGGAGCACCTGGGCTCCCACGTGTGACCTGGGCGGCCCGGGTTCTGCTGTCGGCAGATCCGCTGGGGGTGAACACCCGTCGCGGCCGGGCCGCCGCCCGGGTCAGGGTGGGACGATGAGACTCCTGGTGCTGGGCGGGACAGGCTTCGTGGGTGGGGCGACGGTAGCCGAGGCGGTGCGCCGCGGCTGGTCGGTGACGGTGTTCAACCGGGGGGTGAGCGGCGCGCTGCCGGCGGGCGTACACCAGTTGCGGGGTGACCGGGACGCGCCCGGCGGGCTCGCCGCGCTGGCCGACGGCGAGTGGGACCTCGTCGTCGACACCTGGGACGGCGCGCCCCGCGCGGTCCGCGACGCCGCCCGCGCCCTGCGCGACAGGGCCGGCTGGTTCGGGTACGTCTCCAGCGGGTCCGTCTACACCCGGCCGGTCCCGTTCGGCGTCGGCGAGGACGCGCCCACCGTCGCCGCCGAGCCCGACGCCGTCGACGGCTCCTACGCGCAGTTCAAGGCCGGTGGGGAACGGGCCGCCACGGCGGTGTTCGGCGACCGGGCCCTGCTGGCCCGCGCGGGGCTGATCCTCGGCCCCGGGGAGGACATCGGCCGGCTGCCCTGGTGGCTGCACCGGGTCGCCCGGGGCGGCGACGTGCTCGCCCCCGGCCCCGTCGACCTGCCCCTGCAGTACGTCGACGTCCGCGACCTGGCGGCGTGGCTGCTGGACCGGGGCGTGGCGGGCGACGGCGGGGCGTACAACGTGCTGTCGCGGACCGGGCACGCGACGATGGGTGAGCTGCTCGACGCCTGCGTCGCCGCCACCGGCTCGACCGCCCGGCTGCGCTGGACCGACCCGGACACGATCCTCGCCGCCGGGGTGGAACCGTGGAACGACCTGCCGATCTGGGTCCCCCTCGGGCACGAGTACCGCTGGTTGCAGGAGCGCGGCGTGCAGCGGGCGCACGCGACGGGGCTGACGTGCCGGCCGGTGGCCGAGACCGTCGCCGACACCTGGGCCTGGCTGCGCGCGGTGGGTGGCGTGCCGCCGCGAGCCGGCCGCCCGGCGCGCCCGCCGGTGGGCCTGGACCCGCAGCGGGAGGCCGCCCTGCTCGCCGCCGCCGGCTGACCCCGGAGGCCGCCGGACGGATCGCCGTCCGGCGGCACGCCGGAGGTGGCCCGTGCGCCGTCTACCGCCGAGCGGGTTCCCACCACGCCAGATTGGCGGCGACCTGGGCCGTCGGCTCGATGATCTCCCACCCCTCGGCGATCAGCCCGGCGTCGATCCGCCAGATGTCGACGACCGCGATCTCCGGCCCCGCATCGGGAAGCCACCGCCGCGAGTACACCACGACGTGATCACCGTCGGCGAGCACCTGATGAATCTCGACCTGCATGCCGACGAGCGGCACCAGCGCGGCGCGGACGGCGGCGAGCCATTCCCTCCTGGTCGACTTCACGGAGCCCGGTCTGTGGTGGACGAAGTCGTCGCTCAGGAACTGGGCGAGCGCATCGACGTCGCCCGTCTCGACCAGCCCGGCGAGCGCCCGCTGGACGATGCTCTTGTTCTGCGCACTGTTGTTCTGTGTGGTCATGGACGCAGTGTTTCCGTGGCCGCTCCGGTTGTCGATGACATCGGACTTCATGGCGCCCGGCGCGACGACGCGTACGCTTGGCGATCGTGCACACGGTCGGGGATCTCCTGCGGCAGTGGCGGCGACGCCGGGGACTGAGCCAACTGGATCTCGCGATCGCTGCCGACGTCTCGGCTCGCCACGTCAGCCTCGTCGAGACGGGCAGGTCCAAGCCGAGCGCCGGCATGATCCTCCGACTCGCGGACCAGCTCCACGTGCCGCTGCGCGATCGCAACCGGCTCCTGCTCGCCGGGGGCTTCGCGCCCCGGTACGCCGAGCGTCCCCTCGACGACGGCGCGCTGTCGGCGGCCCGCGACGCGGTCCGGCGGGTGCTCCGCGCGCACGAGCCGTATCCGGCGGTGGTCTTCGACCGCCGGTGGAACATCGTGATGGCCAACCGCGCCGTCGACCCGTTCTTCGCGCAGGTGGACCCCGACCTGCTGCGACCGCCGGTCAACCTGGTGCGGCTGGGGCTGGACCCGCGCGGCTTCGTCCGCATGGTCGTGAACCTCGCCGATGTGCGCGCGGTGTTCCGTGCCCGGATCTCCCGCCAGCTCGCCGTCGCCCCCGACCCTGAAGTCGCCGCACTCTACGAGGAGCTGCTGGCAGCCGCACCCGAGGACGCGTCGAGCCAACGGATCGACACCGACGTCGTGATTCCGATGATCCTGCGCATCGGCGGACGGGAGCTGCGGCTGTTCTCGACCATCACTACATTCGGCACGCCGATGGACGTCACGATCGACGAGATCGCGATCGAGTCCTACTATCCGGCGGATGCGGAAAGCGCCGCCTACTTTGCGGATCAGCGCCGCCCCGTGGTTGACACGCGGGCCTTCCCCGGTCAATCGTTGCATTGATGAGGGTCGTTTTGTGTTCGGGTTACACCGAACTCCGGCCCTTCCCCGAACGCCGTACCGGGAGGACGCCATGCGCAGATCCGTCAAGCCCGCCGCCGCAGGTCTCGCCGCAGCCCTGGTCGCCACGCTGGCCGTGGCGCTGCCGGCGTCGCCCGCAGCCGCCGGTGAGCCGTTCCAGAGCCCCGACACGGGCCTGGTCTTCTATTCGAGCTATCCGACCGAGATCGTCGGCAGGCAGGCCGCCCCGGACGGCGTCTGCCGTCCGGTCCCGGCCGACGCCACCTGGATGCTCGCCTGGAGCGGCGGCTTCGGCAGTGTCCCCGGCTACCAGACCCCCGACTGCAGCGGCCAGGCGTCCGAGCTGAACAACTTCCACAGTTGGCCGAAGGGGCGCTACCTCTCGTACCGGGCCGGCTGACCGCTGCTTCCGGTGGTCGTTCGTCCCGGTGGTCGTCTGCGGCGCGACGATCTGGAATGCTTCGGCCATGCCTTCCCTGCCGCCCACCTTCGCCGACCAGGTCATCGCACAGCCGGCCCGTGCCCAGTTCGAGGCGTTCATCGACGAGCACCGCAGTGCGCTCAACCACTGTCTGGACGGGCTGACGGAGGAACAGGCGCGCCGATCGCTGGTGCCCTCCCGGACCACGCTGCTGGGCCTGGTGAAGCACGCGACCTTCGTCGAGAGGGTCTGGTTCGACGAGGCCATCACGTGCCGGCCGCGCGTCGAGCTCGGCCTCCCCGCGGCCTCGGAGGACTCGTTCCTCCTCGACGACGGTGACACGATCGCCAGCGTCCAGCAGGCGCACCGCGAAGCCTGCGAGGCGGCCCGCCGGGCGACGTCGTCCCTGGACCTGGACGACGTCCTGCGTGGCAACCGGCGGGGCCCGCTGCCGTTGCGGTGGGTCTATCTGCACGTGCTGCGCGAACTCGCCCAGCACTGCGGGCACGCCGACATCCTCCGGGAGCAGATCCTCGACGAGTAGCGCGCGGAAGTCCGCCTCCGCCGTTTCGAGCCGGTGTCAGTGTGAGCGGGGACAAGCGCAGCGCGTGTCCCCGGGCGGCCACGAGACCCCACACAACGCCGCAGAGCGGAGGCCGGGGCAGATCTTGGTACGAAACGGCCCCTCTAGGGGCCGTTTCGTACCAAGATCTCTGAGCTCGCGAGCGTCGGCCGGCGCCGGGGCGCTTGCGCGGGACGGGTCAGGCGACGGGGCCCGCCTCGCGCTGACGATCGAGTTCGAGGGGCATTCGGTCGCGCTGGCGTTCTACCTGGCCTCGTCGATGTACGAGGCGATGGACGACACGCTGCGACTGGGCGGCCTGCCCGACCCGGCGGCGCTGCACGCCCGCTTCCTCGGCTGGGCGATGCGGTCCCGCCGCGCCCCGCCGACGGCGTAGCCGCTCCTGGACGCCCGCCGGCGGCGTACACGGCAACGGTGGTCGGCGGGTCGCGGCCGTCCCACACCGACGGCCGCGACCCGCCGCACCCGTGGCGGGGCTGGTCCCGGTGACCCCGCCACGGATGCCGTTGCGCCACGGACCGGGGCCCGCCGCAGGCCGACTCCGCAACGTCAGCCGCCGGCGGCGGGGCCCCGGTCCGGGCGGTCAGGGGTGGGTGCCGATCTGGTCGGCCTCGCCCTCGCCGATGCCGTACTCCCGTTCGGCGGGCGGGATGCCGTAGAAGCAGACGCTGTCGATCTGCCCGGCGGTCTCGTTGGCCACCGACGAGCCGAAGCTGACGTAGCGGTAGCCCCGGTCGGACTTGTAGCCGTCGATCCCGGCCTCGGTGACCTTCATGCTGATCCGGTTGTTCCAGCCCCGCACGTAGTCGACCATCTTGTACGGGTTGCGCTCGCCCCCGCCGTCCGCGCCCCGCTTCAGGTACGTCGAGCTGTAGCAGTGCACCGTCACCACGTCCGGCTGGTACGGGCCGGAGAGCATCCCGCCCAGCCCGTCGCCGGTGTCCCGGACGAACGCGTCGAACCAGCTGCCGGAGCTGCCGAAGGTGAAGCCGCTGCCGTCACCGGCCCACCGGCCGGCCGGCATGTTGACCGCCCAGAGCAGGTTGCCCCGGTCCTGCGACGGCTTGTTGTCGCGGATCGTCGCGAGCCGGTTCCACCGGGCCAGCCACGGGTTGTTCGGCTGGTGCCAGTCCGGCTCGTTGCCGATCTCCCAGACGAACAGCGTGTTCGGGTGCGCGTCGATGTACGGCAGCATCAGGCTGAGCTGGTGGCGGGCCAGGTTCGGGTCCGGGTCCTCCGACGACTGGATGATCATCTCGGTGAGCCCGGTGCCGCGCAGCGAGTCGAGCTGCGCGTCGCTGAACCGCCGGTTGTACGGGTCGCCCCAGAACATCGAGATCCGGGCGGTCTGCGGGCGCATCCGGCGCAGGATGTCGACCTTGCGGCTGAAGTCGATGTTGTTGCTGGCGTCGCCCGGCGAGACGACGGCCCCCCACTTCATGTAGTAGGCGGCCGAGGCGGGCCGGGCGTCGCCGAGGACGCCGCCGACGGTCAGCGCGGCGGCGGACGCCCCGACGCCACCGAGGAAGCCGCGCCGGGACAGCCCCGGGCGGTCCCCGGCGGGGATGGAACGGTCGGTCATGGTGGAGCCTCCCCAGGTCCGGTGGGCACGGCACGCGCCCGCCGTCCACCCTCCCCGGTGGACGCCTCCCCGGCCCTCTCAGCCCGCTCTCACCCCGCTCGCACGAGCGCGGCGGCGGCTCTCAGCCCGCTCGCACCTCGCCGAGCAGGCGCAGCGCCCGCTCCCGCTCGCCGTCCTCGCCGTGCTCGCGGCACAGGGCGAGGCAGTAGCGCAGCGCCGACCGGGCGGCCGGCAACCGGCCCAGCGCCAGGTACGCCGCGCCGAGGCGGCGCAGCGCGATCAGCTCGCCGATGCCGTCGCCGACCTCCCGGGCCCCCGCGACCGCCTCCGTCAGCTCGGCCACCGCCCGCTCGTGCGCGCCCGTGCGCAGGTGCAGCTCCCCCAGGTGCCCCAGGGAGATCGCCTCGCCCCGCCGGTAGCCCAGCTCCCGGCACAGCCCGAGGGCCCGCCCCAGCAGCGCCTCGGCGTCGGCGTCCGCGCCGCGCCCGCCGAGCACCAGGGCCAGGCTCGTCGACGTGTACGCCTCCCCGAACCGGTCGCCCAGCTCCCCGAAGATGGCCAGCGCCTGCCGGAACGCCGCCTCCGCCGGCCCGGGCCGCCCGGCCACCCGGTGCGCCGCGCCGACACCGAACAGCACCTGCGCCTGGCCGGCGCGGTCGCCGAGCTCCACCGTGATCGCCTTCGCCCGGCTCAGCGCGGCCATCGCCTCGGCGTCGCGCCCCTGCAGCCGGTAGGCGGTGCCCGCCGCACGCAGCGCCAGCGCCTGCCCCGTGCGCTCGCCGAGCCGGTCGAACCCGGCCAGCGCCGCGTCGAAGCAGGCCAGCGCGTCGTCGAGGCGGTCCAGGTTGAGGTGCCGTTCGCCGAGGGACCGCAGCAGCCAGGCCCGGCCCGCGTCGGCGTCGGCGGCCACGCAGGCGTCCAGGGCCGCCGTCGTCGCGCCCGCCCAGTCGTCGAGGTGTTCGCGCAGCTCGAACAGCCGGCCCAGGGTGTTGGCGAGGTTCCACGCCGGCTCGACCAGACCGGCCGCCGCCGCCCGCCGCACCGTCGCCACCAGCATCCGCCGGGACGCCTCGAACCAGGCCACCGGGTCGCCGAGCACCGCGTCGCGTTCGGCGGCCGTCCACCGCGACCAGCGCGGGGCGGCGCCGGCCACGCCCCGCCGGAAACCCCCGCCGGTACGCCGGTACGCCTCGTCGGCCAGCGTCAGCCACCCGCCGGCGAGCCGCCCCAGCGCGGCCGTCCGCTCACCGGGCGCGCCGTCGGCGTCCAGCAGTTCCCGCGCGTACGCCCGGACCAGGTCGTGCAGCCGGTAGCCGCCGCCGTCGGCGTCCACCAGGCGGGCCTCGACCAGCCGCTCGGTCAGCTCCTCGCCCTCGGCCGGCGACCGGTCCAGCAGCGCGGCGGCTGCCCAGCCCGGCACCCGGGGCAGGTCCACCCCGCCGAGCAGCCGCAGCAGCCGCCGCTCGGTCGGGTCCAGCTCGTGGTAGCTGGTGGCGAGGCTGGAGCGCACCGCCAGGTCGCCGGTGCGCAGCACGTCGAGGCGGGCCCGCTCGTCGGCGAGCTGCCCGGCCAGCTTCGCCACCGGCCAGTGCGGCCGGGCGGCCAGCCGCGCCCCGGCGATCCGGATGGCCAGCGGCAGGTACCCGCAGCGTTCGGCCACCCGCACGCAGTCGGCGTGCTCGGCGGCCACCCGGTCGGGGCCGATCGCGTGCCGCAGCAGGTCCACCGCCTCGTCGGCGGCGAACACGCCCAGGTCGACGTGGTGCGCGCCGGGCAGGGCGGTGAGCCGGCGGCGGGCGGTCACCAGCACCGCGCAGCCGGGCTCGGCCGGCAGCAGCGGCCGGAGCTGGTTCTCCCCGGCGGCGTTGTCCAGCACCACGAGCAGCCGTCGCCCGGCCGTGCGGGCCCGGAACAGCGCCGCCCGTTCGTCGGTGTCGGCCGGCACCGCCCGGGGGTCCTCGCCGAGGGCGTGCAGGAACCGGCCCAGCACCGTCGACGGGTCGTGCGGCTCGCCGCCGCCGCGCAGGTCCACGAAGAGCTGACCGTCGCCGAACCGGTCCCGCACCAGGTGCGCGACGCGTACCGCGAGGGTGGTCTTGCCGCTGCCGGCCGCGCCGGACACGACCACGACGGGCGGCGCGGCGGGCTGCCCGGCGTCCGTGGCCGGGCCGTCGCCTGCCGGCGGGGCCAGCAGTGCGGCCAGCCGGGCCGCGAGGTCGTGCCGGCCGACGAAGTCGGCGGCGTCCATCGGCAACTGGGCCGCCGGGGGCGCGGGCGGCGGCGCCGGGGCGGGCTCGGCGGCGTCCAGCAGGGGGTCGCCGTCGAGGATGCGCCGGTGCAGCTCCCGCAGCCCCCGGCCGGGCTCCAGGCCCAGCTCCGCCACGGTCGCCGCCCGGCCCCGCCGGTACGTCTCCAGCGCCTCGGCCCGCCGGCCGGTGCGGTGCAGCGCGAGCATCAGCCGCTCCCGCAGCTCCTCTCGCAGCGGTTCGGCGTCGACCATCCGGTGCAGGGCGGGGATCAGCTCGGCGTGCCGGCCGAGGGCGAACTCGACGTCCACCCGGTCCCGCTCCACGGCCAGGCGCAGCTCGGTCAGCTCCGCCACGGCGGCGGGGAACCCGGCGGCGTGCGGGTCGCCCGGCAGGCGCACGTCGGCCAGGACCGGGCCGCGCCACAGCGCCAGCGCCTCGCCGTAGCGGCGGGCCGCCTCGGCCGCCCGGCCCGACCGGGCCAGCGCGGCGGCCTCGGTGGCGCGGGCGGTGAACACGCGCGCGTCGAGGTCGGCGTCGGCGACGGTGAGCCGGTACCCGCCGGGGCGGGTGGCGATGGTGTCGCCGAGCACCCCGCGCAGCCGCCAGATCAGCGTCTGCACCTGCCCGACGGCCGTGTCCGGCGGCGCGTCGCCCCACAGCGCGCCGAGGAGCTGGTCCAGCCCGGTGTCCCGGCCGGCGTTGACCAGCAGGACGGCCAGCAGCGCCCGCTGCTTGCCGCTGCGCGGGGTGACCGTCCGCCCGGCCACGGCCACCTCGAGCGGCCCGAGTATCGCGAAGCTGGCCATCGGCCGGCACCGTACCACCGTGCGCACAGGCCGGGGCGGGGGTCGCCGGCGTGCGGCGCGCACCCCGGCGACCGTCGCCTCACGCTTGGCCGACCGGCACGTCCAGCACCTCGTCGACGCTGCGGCGGGGGGTCGGCGAGCCGGGCTGGCCGTACCCGATCCGCATCACCATCTGCGGGGTGCCGAACCGGCCCAGGGACAGCCGCAGCGCCTCCCGCGCCCCCGGCACCTCGATCGGCTGGGACATCATCGACACGCCCAGCCCGGCGTCGGTGGCGGTGAGCAGCACCCGCTGCAGGGCCTGCCCGGCCACCACCTGGTCGGTGGTGGTGTTGCCGGCCGTGCCGAGCACCGCCACCAGCGGCTCCGGCTCGAAGTCCCGGCCCGGGGCGCGGCTGCGCCCGCCGAAGCCCCGGCTGGGCAGCAGGTCCTGCGGCTCGCCCAGCGGGCCGCCCGCGGCGGCCGGCACCCCGTCGGGCGCGGGCGCGCTGCGCACCCACTCGGCCAGCTCGGCCCGGTAGGCGGGGTCGCGCTCCAACACCCGGTTGGCGCTGCGGGCGACCTCGGCGAACGCGTTCACCGCGCTCACCCCGATCACCATCTCCAGCCAGCCCTGCTCGGCGCGGGCCGCCTCGCCGAGTCGCCACCGCACGTCGGCCGGCACCGGATCGGGCCAGAACGGGGCCCGGTTGCTGAACCGGTGCGGGATGACGCCGTACAGCATCTGCTCGGTCGGGGTGGGGCGGCGCGGCACGTCCGGGACCAGCCGGGCCAGTACGTCGGGCTCCGTCGGGTACGGGCGCAGCCGCACCGTCGCCGGGGTGCCCGCGACGGCCAGCGCCAGCCGCAGGTTGAACAGGGCCGCCCCGCAGGCGATCCGGGCCCCCCAGCCGCTCGGGTCGGTCGCCGGTAGCCGGCGACCGCGGTCCAGCAGCACCTCGATCCCGCCGTCGCGCAGCCGGAACCGCCACGGCTGGCTGTTGTGCAGCGACGGCGCCCGCACGGCGTCGGCGGCGGCGGCCCTGAGCTGCTCGACGGTGAAGCCGGTCTCCATCATGATCCCCTCCCGTGGCAGTCGTGCCGCCCCGTCTGGTCCACCTCCACGGTGCGTGACCAGGGCGGTCGCCGGGCAGGGCCGGACGTCCCGTCTGCGCCGGGACCCCCAGCCCACCGCCGCGCGGCGGCGGTAGGGACCTTCGGCCCGTGCGGGCACCCGGCCCGAGGGGGTAGAAACGAGGGATGATCCGGGTGTTCCTGCTCGACGACCACGAGGTCGTCCGTCGTGGCCTTGCCGACCTGCTCACCAACAGCGGCGACATCGAGGTGGTGGGGGAGTCGGGCTCCGCCCAGGAGGCGGCCCGCCGCATCCCCGCGCTGCGGCCCGACGTGGCGATCCTCGACGCCCGGCTGCCCGACGGCAACGGCATCGACGTGTGCCGCGACATCCGCGCCGTCGACTCGTCGATCAAGGGCCTGATCCTCACCTCGTACGAGGACGACGAGGCGCTGTTCGCGGCGATCATGGCCGGCGCGTCGGGTTACGTGCTCAAGCAGATCCGCGGCACCGACCTGGTCGACGCGGTGCGCCGGGTCGCCGCCGGCCAGTCCCTGCTCGACCCGGCGATCACCACCCGGGTGCTGGAGCGCATCCGCAGCGGCGTGGAGCAGCCCCGGGAGCTGAAGACCCTCACCGAGCAGGAGCGGCGCATCCTGGAATACGTCGCCGAGGGCCTGACCAACCGGGAGATCGCCGGCAAGATGTTCCTGGCCGAGAAGACGGTGAAGAACTACGTCTCCAGCGTGCTGGCCAAGCTGGGCCTGGAGCGGCGCACCCAGGCGGCCGTCCTGGCGACCCGCCTCCTCGGCAAGGCGCACTGACCGGCCGCCGGCACCTGCCGGGCCAGCCGTCGCGCAGCGGGGCCGCCCGGCAGCGCAGCTCGGGCCAGCCGACGCTCAGCGGGGCCGTCGCGCCGGGTCAGTCGTCGCGCAGCGGGGCCGTCCAGCGCAGCTCGGTGCCGTGGGGCGTCACCGGGCGCACCTCGAACTCGCCGCCGTGGCGTTCGGCGCGCTCGCGCAGGTTGACCAGGCCGCCCCGCGCGGCGGCCGGGTCGCAGCCCTTGCCGTCGTCGGCGACCGTGACCGTCACCCAGCCGCCCTCCACCCGCACGCCCACCGCGACCCGGCTCGCCTCGGCGTGGCGTACGGCGTTGGACAGCGCCTCGCGGAGCACGGCCGTGAGGTCGGGGCGGACCGGCTCGGGGACGGCGCTGTCGATCGGGCCGGTCAGCTCCAGCGACGGCCGGAAGCCCAGCGACTCGGCGGCCACGTCGACCGCCTCGCGGATCTCGGTGCGCAGCGCCGCGCTCATCGGGGTGCGCAGCTCGAAGATCGTGCGGCGGATGTCGCGGATCGTGGCGTCGAGGTCGTCGACGGCCGCGTTGATCCGCTTGGCCACCTCGGGGCGGGCGTTCATCGCGCCGCTCTGCAACTGCAGGCCGGTGGCGAACAGCCGCTGGATGACCACGTCGTGCAGGTCCCGGGCGATGCGCTCGCGGTCCTCCAGGACCACCAGCAGCTCCCGCTCCTCCTGCCCCCGGGCCCGCTCCATGGCCAGCGCCGCCTGCCCGGCGAAGCTGCCGAGCAGCGCCACGTCGTCGTCGGTGGCCCCGCCCCGGTCGGGCGGGTAGGCGATCACCAGGACGCCGTGCAGCGTGTCGGCGGCGGCCAGCGGGGAGACCACCGCCGGCCCGGCGGTCACCGGTGTCGGCCAGGGCGCGGCCTCGGCCAGGTTCTCCACCAGCGTGTGCCGCCGCTCGGTGACCGACTCGGCGAAGCTGGTCTCGCCGGCCGGCAGCACCGCGCCCACCAGCCCCCGGACCGGCTCGCCGGCCCCGTCGGCCGGCCCCCGGGCCGGCTTGTCGGCGGCGTCGACCACCTCGACGGTGAACTGGCCGGCGTCCTCGTCGTAGAGCAGCACGACGGCCAGTTCCGCCTCGGCGACCTCCCGGGCCCGCCGGGCCACCAGCGCCAGCGCGTCGGTGCGCCGCACCTCGCCCAGCAGCACCGAGGTGATCTCGGCGGTGGCCGCCAGCCAGCGCTCCCGGCGGTGGGCCAGCGCGTACAGCCGGGCGTTCTCGATCGCCACGCCGGCGGCGGCGGCCAGCGCCACCACGATCTCCTCGTCGTCCTCGGTGAACTCGGCCGCGCCCTGCTTCTCGGCCAGGTAGAGGTTGCCGAAGACCTGCTCGCGGATGCGCACCGGCACCCCGAGGAAGCTGTGCATCGGCGGGTGGTGCGGCGGGAAACCGTAGGACTTGGGATGCCTGGTGATGTCGGGCATCCGCACCGGGCGGGGCTCGTCGATGAGCAGGCCGAGCACGCCCCGCCCATGCGGCAGGTCGCCGATCTTCGCGTGCAGCTCGGCGTCGATGCCGTGGGTGATGAAGTCGTGCAGCAGCCGGTCGGGGCCGATCACCCCGAGCGCGCCGTACTTCGCGCCGACCAGCTCGCACGCCGCCGCGACGATCCGTTGCAGCGTGCTGCGCAGGTCGAGATCGGTGCCGATGCCGACCACCGCGTCGAGCAGGGCCCGCAGCCGCTCCCGGCTGGTGACCACCTCGCCGACCCGGTCCAGCATCTCCTGGAGCAGTTCGTCGAGGCGGACCCGCGACAGCGGGCTCAACCCCAGCGACGGCGCGACCGGCTCATGCCTCGGGTTCGGTGCGTTCACCCGGCGATGGTATCGCCCGGCGAACGCACCGCGGACGTGTCGACGATCTGCTCCGTGGGCAGCCGGGGGGTGTGCGGCGGGCCGGCGTGCGCCGGGTCCGCGATCCCCATCCGCAGCACCAGGTACGGGTACCCGAGGCCGGCGAGGACCTGCCGCAGGGTCTGCCGGGTGCCCTCCACCTCGACGACGCCCGACAGCGGCACCATCGACACGCCCAGCCGGGTCGCCGTCAGCCACCCCGCCGACAGCGCCTCCCCGGCCCGCAGCCAGCTGTCCGGCTCGTCCTCGTCGCCGAAGAGCACCCCGTACGCCGCCGCCCGGTCGTGGCCCGGCCCGATCGGCAGGGTGCCCGGGCGGCCGAAGTCCCGCCCCGGCACGGTGGTCTGCTGCGCCTGCTCGGGCAGCACCTCCGGCGGCAGGCCCGTGCCGGTGCCCGCCCGGCTCGTCCAGTAGTCCAACTCCTCGCGCTGCCCCGAGTCCTCCGCCTCCACCGTCGCGGCGTGCGAGGCCGCGGCGGCCAGCTCCATCACCTGGTCGAAGTTGAGCACCTGGAGCCGCGCGCCCTCGGCGGCGACCGCCGCGGCGATGTCGCCGAGCGCGGCCGTCGGCACCGGCTCGTCGCCGACCGGGCGGCGGTCGGTGTGCCGCACCTGCATGCACTGCACCAACCGCATGGCGTCGGGGTCGGCCTCGACGCGCTTGAGGTCGCCGACCCGCGCCAGCAGCTCCGCATCGCCCGGGTCGGGCAGCCGTTCCACCACGAACGCCCAGCCCTCGGCGGCGAGGGCCACCCGGGCGTGGTGCAACGCCGCGCCGCAGCTCAGCGCCGACAGCCGGCCCTCCGGATCGGTGGCGGCGAGCTGACGGTCCCGCACCACGCGCAGCTCCAGCGCGTCGGGCAGCACCCGCCAGCGCCACGGCTGGGTGTTGTGCACCGAGGGCGCGTGGCCGGCCGTCGCGGCGGCCTCCGCGAGCGCGGTGGTCAGCGGGCGGTCCGTCGCCGGCGTCTCGTGGCTCATCGTCACGACCTTTCGTCTCAGCCCATCGTGCCCCACCGCGCGGTGCCCCGGGCGGGGTTGCCGCTCCATCCTGCGGCACCGGCACCCCCGGACGCACGGTACGCAGGTCCCGTCCCGCCCGGGTACTTCGCCTCCGCCGATCATGACAGGCGGCGGGCGCGATTCGGTGGTTGGCCTCCTCGCCGACCCCGCCCGTTGAGAGGATCCGCAGGTGGGCACCGAGGCGCGGGAGTGCGTACCGGAGCGGCCGGTGCGGCAGCGCTGGGCGCGCGGGCTGCAGTGGGCGCCGCTGGCCGCGCTGACGCTGGCCGTGCTGGCCGGGGCGGGGCTGTGGCTCGCCGGCCGGCGCACCTGGGCGGACTGGCTGTGGGCGGCGGCGACCGTGACGGCGCTGGCCCCGGCGGCCTGGTCCATGCTGCGCCAGCTGTGGCGGCGGCAGTTCGGGGTGGACGTCATCGCCGTCCTCGCGCTGGCCGGCGCGCTCGTCGTCGGGGAGTACCTGGCGGGCGCGGTGATCGCGCTGATGCTCGCCACCGGCCGCGCGCTGGAGGCGTACGCCCAGCGCAGAGCGACCCGCGACCTGCGTGCCCTGCTGGAACGGGCCCCGCGCACGGCGCGGCGGCGGGTCCCCGGCGGCGGCATCGAGACGGTCCCGCTGGACCGGGTCGCGGTCGGCGACCGGCTGGTGGTCGGCCCCGGCGACGTGGTGCCGGTCGACGGGACCGTCGAGGAGGCCGCCACCCTCGACGAGTCGGTCGTCACCGGCGAGTCCCGGCTCGTGCAGCGGGCGGCCGGCGAGCAGGTGGCCAGCGGCGTGGCCAACGCCGGGGCCGGGTTCGGGCTGCGGGCGACGAAGAGCGCGGCGGCCAGCACGTACGCGGGGATCGTCCGGCTCGCCGAGGAGGCCACCGCGCGCAAGGCCCCGATGGTGCGGATGGCCGACCGGTACGCGGCGGCGTTCGTGCCGTTCACGCTGGTCCTGGCCGGGCTGGGCTGGTGGCTCTCCGGCGAGTTCGTGCGGGCCGTCGCGGTGCTGGTGGTGGCCACCCCCTGCCCGCTGCTGCTGGCCACCCCCATCGCGATCGTCTCCGGGCTGTCCCGGGTGGCCCGCCGCGGGGTGCTGGTCCGCGACGGCGGCTCGCTGGAGCTGCTGGGCCGGGCCCGGACCCTGCTGGTCGACAAGACCGGCACGCTCACCGCCGGCCGGCCCCGGGCCGCCGAGACGGTGGTCGCCCCCGGCGGCGACCGGGACGAGGTGCTGCGGCTGGCCGCCTCCGTGGAGCAGCTCTCCCCGCACGTGCTGGCCGCGGCCCTGGTCCGGCAGGCCCGGGAGCGGGGCCTGCGGCTGACCGACCCGACCGACGTCACCGAGGAGCCGGGGCGCGGGGTCACCGGCCGGGTCGACGGGCGGCTGGTGCGGGTCGGCCAGCTCGGCGGGGAACTGCCGCAGTGGGCGGCCCGGGCCGCCGAGCGCGCCGAACTGGCCGGCCGGTCGGCCGTCTGGGTCAGCGACGAGCGGGAGCCGCTCGGTGCGATCCTGCTGGAGGACCCGGTGCGCCCCGACGCCCGCCGCACCGTGCGGCGGCTGCGCGAGGCCGGGCTGACCCGGCTGATCATGGTCACCGGCGACCGGCCCGGCACCGCCGACCAGGTCGCGCAGGCCGTCGGCGTCGACGACGTGCTGGCCCGGTGCACGCCGCAGGAGAAGACCGCCCGGGTACGCGAGGAGTCCCGCCGGGCCGTCACCGTGATGGTCGGCGACGGGGTGAACGACGCCCCCGCCCTGGCCGAGGCCGACGTCGGGGTGGCGATGGGCGCCACCGGGGCGACCGCCTCCGCCGACGTCGCCGACGCGGTGCTCACCGTGGACCGGCTCGACCGGCTCGCCGACGCCGTGGAGATCGCCCGGTACGCCCGCCGCATCGCCACCCAGAGCGCCGTCGTCGGGATGGCGCTGGCCGTGGCGGCGATGCTGGTCGCCGCCGCCGGGAGGCTGCCGCCGGTGGCCGGGGCGTTCCTCCAGGAGGGCATCGACGTCGTGGTGATCCTCAACGCGCTGCGGGCTCTCGGCGGCGGGCTGCGCCGCCGGGACGTCCCGCCGGACACCCGGGAACTGCTCGGCCGGTACGCCGGCGAGCACGCCGCGATCCGCGACGTGCTCGCCGCCCTGCGCGACACCGCCGACCTGGTCGCCACGCACCCCGACTCGCCCGACTGCCTGCCCGCCCTGCGCGCGGTGCACGGGCGGCTCACCGGGAGGGTGCTGCCGCACGAGGCCGCCGAGGAGCGGCAGCTCTACCCGGCGCTGGCCGGGCCGCTCGGCAGCGACGAGGCGACCTCGCCGATGAGCCGGGGACACGTGGAGATCCGTCGGCTGGTCGACCGGATCGGCGGGCACCTCGCCCAGGCCGGCGACGGGCCGCTGCGCGGCGACCAGGTCACCGACCTGCTCGCCGCGCTGTACGGCCTCGACGCCGTCCTGCGCCTGCACCTGGCCCAGGAAGAGGAGGACTACTTCTCCCTCCCCGACTGACGCCTGCGCGTCAGCGTTCGCGGACCACCGCTACCGGGCAGTGGGCGTGGTGCAGGAGCTGCTGGCCGACCGAGCCGAGCAGCATGCCGCGCAGCCCGCCCCGGCCCCGGCTGCCGACCACCACGAGCTGGGCGTCCCGGCTCGCCTCGACCAGCGCGCCGGCCGGGCGGCCGGCCACCACGTCGACGGTCACCGCGACGTCGGGGAACGTCTCCCGCCAGCCGGCCAGCGGCCCGTCCAGCGCCGCCCGTTCCGCTGCCGCCGCGTCGTCGGCGCCCAGGTCCCGGTCGGCCGACGGCTCCCAGGCCCGCACCACGTGCAGCGGGACGCCCCGCTGGGCCGCCCGCTCGACGGCGAACCCGAGGGCCAGCAGCGAGGTGTCGGACCCGTCGACGCCCACCACCACCCGGCCCGTGCGCCCGGCGGGGGTGTCGCCGTCGCGGACCACCACCACCGGGCAGTGCGCGTGGGCGGTCACCGACACGGCCGTGGAGCCGGCGAGCAGGCCACCGAACCCGCCGTGGCCGCGGCTGCCGAGCACCAGCAGGCCCGCCTCGGCGGAGCGTTCCTCCAGCACCAGGGCCGGCGGCCCGTCGAACACCTCCCCGTGCACGGTGACCGTGGGCCGCGCGGCGGCGGCGTCGGCGGCGGCCTTCGCGACCAGCTCCTCGACCTGCCGGCGGGCGGTGTCGTCGGGCCAGATCCCGGGGGCCACGCCGGGGCCGACCCAGCCGGCCACGGTCACCCACTCGAAGACGTACGCCAGGCGGATCGGCCGGCCGCTGTGCTCCGCCTCGTCGAGCGCCCAGTTCAGGGCGAGGGTGGCGTCGGCGGAACCGTCGTAGCCGACGAGGATCTCGTCACCGTTCACTGTCCGCTCCTCAGCTCGGCGTCGGTCTCCCGGATCCACCGCCACTCGGCGACCCGGGGGTCGTCCTCGCCGTACTCGCGGGTGTGGTCGCGGCACGCCTGCCGGGCGTCGACCATCTCCTGGCGCAGGTGCGCGGCGCGCGCGGCCAGCCCCGGCACCCGGTCGATCACGTCGATGACCAGGTGGAACCGGTCCAGGTCGTTGAGCATCACCATGTCGAACGGTGTGGTGGTGGTGCCCTCCTCCTTGTACCCGCGCACGTGCAGGTTGTCGTGGTTGGCGCGCCGGTAGGTGAGCCGGTGGATCAGCCACGGGTAGCCGTGGTAGGCGAAGATGACCGGCTTGTCGCGGGTGAAGATGGTGTCGAACTCGTTGTCGGGCAGGCCGTGCGGGTGCTCCGACGGCGGCTGGAGGCGCATCAGGTCGACCACGTTGACCACCCGCACCCTCAGCTCGGGCAGCCGCTGGCGCAGCAGGTCGGCGGCGGCGAGGGTCTCCAGCGTCGGCACGTCACCGGCGCAGGCGAGCACCACGTCCGGCTCCTCGCCGCCGTCGGTGCTGGCCCAGTCCCAGATGCCCAGGCCGCGCCGGCAGTGCTGGATCGCCTCGTCCATGGTCAGCCAGTTCGGGGCGGGCTGCTTGCCGGCCACCACCACGTTGATGTAGTGCCGGCTGCGCAGGCAGTGGTCCATGGTGGAGAGCAGGGTGTTGCCGTCCGGCGGCAGGTAGACCCGCACCACCTCGGCCTTCTTGTTGACCACGTGGTCGATGAAGCCCGGGTCCTGGTGCGAGAAGCCGTTGTGGTCCTGCCGCCACACGTGGCTCGACAGCAGGTAGTTCAGCGAGGCGATCGGCTCCCGCCAGGGGATGCCCCGGGTCACCTTCAGCCACTTGGCGTGCTGGTTGACCATCGAGTCGACGATGTGGATGAACGCCTCGTAGCTGGTGAAGATGCCGTGCCGGCCGGTCAGCAGGTAGCCCTCCAGCCAGCCCTCGCACAGGTGCTCCGACAGCACCTCCATCACCCGGCCGTCGGGGGAGAGGTGGTCGTCGCCGTCGACCCGGTTGGCGACGAACGCCCGGTCGGTGACCTCGAAGGCCGCGCCGAGCCGGTTGGAGGCGACCTCGTCGGGGCCGAAGAGGCGGAAGGTGTGCGGGTTGGCGGTGATGATGTCGCGGACCCACGCGCCGAGCACGCCGGTCGCGCCGACCGCGGGCTCGCCGTGCTGCTGGACGTCGACGGCGTACCGGCGGAAGTCCGGCAGCTCCAGGTCGCGCAGCACCCGTCCGCCGTTGGTGACCGGGTTGGCGCTCATCCGCAGGTCACCGGTCGGCGGCAGCGCGGCCAGCTCGGCGACGGGCGCGCCGGTCGGGTCGAACAGCTCCTCCGGCCGGTAGCTGCGCAGCCAGCGCTCCAGCTCGGCCAGGTGCTCCGGGTTGTCGCGCACCTCGGCGATGGGCACCTGGTGGGCGCGGTAGGTGCCCTCCACCTGCTTGCCGTCGACGACGGCCGGGCCGGTCCAGCCCTTCGGCGTACGCAGGATGATCATCGGCCAGCGGGGGCGCTCGACGGGGCCGCCGGAGCGGGCCCGGCGCTGGATCTCGGCGATCTCGTCGACCGCCCGGTCCAGGGTGGCGGCGAGGGTCTGGTGCACCGTGGCCGGGTCGTCGCCCGCGACGACGTACGGCTGGTAGCCGAAGCCGCGCATCATGTCCAGCAGGTCGTCGGTGGGGATGCGGTCCAGCACCGTCGGGTTGGCGATCTTGTAGCCGTTGAGGTGCAGGATGGGCAGCACCGCCCCGTCGCGGGCCGGGTTGAGGAAGACGTTGGACAGCCAGCTACCGGCCAGCGGGCCGGTCTCGGCCTCCCCGTCGCCGATGACGCAGGCGACCAGCAGGTCGGGGTTGTCGAACGCCGCGCCGTAGGCGTGGCTCAGCGCGTACCCCAGCTCGCCGCCCTCGTGGATCGAACCCGGCACCTCCGGTGCCACGTGGCTCGGGATGCCGCCGGGGAAGGAGAACTGGCGGAACAGCCGTTGCATGCCGGTCTCGTCGCGGCTCACCGAGTGGTAGAGCTCGCTGTAGGTGCCCTCCAGCCAGGTGTTGGCCACCAGCGCGGGGCCGCCGTGACCGGGGCCGGTGATGAAGATCGTCGGCAGCTTCCGGTTGACGATGATCCGGTTGAGGTGCGCGTAGAGCAGGTTGAGGCCCGGGCTGGTGCCCCAGTGCCCCAGCAGCCGGGGCTTGACGTGCTCGGGCCGCAGCGGCTCCCGCAGCAGCGGGTTGTCCAGCAGGTAGATCTGCCCGACGGTCAGGTAGTTAGCGGCCCGCCAGTACGCGTCCAGCCGGCGCAGCTCGTCTTCGGTCAGGGGGCTGTGCAGGTCTACAGCGGTGTCCATGCTGCGTTAGCCTCTCGCGGATCGGGGACGTTCGCATCCGGGGTGCCGGGTCTTCCCGGCCACGTCCAGCTTCGCGGTGCGGGCGGAGATCGATCAGGGCCGTTGGTCCCGGACCGTGGGGACGTCATGCCCCGCCCGGCGCGGTGGAAACCAGTCCACGCACGACGATGACCGGGGCGGGGGAGTGGTAGAGCAGCGACTGGCTGACCGCGCCGAGCATCCCGCGCAGCGGCTCGTCACCCCGGGCGGCCACCACGGTCAGCTGCGCGGAACGGGACTGTTCGACCATGACCGCGCCGGGGTCGCCGACGACGACGTGGCACTCGGTCGACACCTCCGGGTGCCGGCGTCCGCACCGGGCCACCACTTCGGCCAGCTCGGCGCGCGCGGTCCCCAGAACGTTCCGGTCCTCGGGCGGCGGCTCGACGACCCGCACGGCGAGCAGCCGGGCGGACCGGCGGGCGGCGCAGCCGAAGGCGAACGCCAGCGCCGTGCGGGAGCTGGCCGAACCGTCGACGCCGACGAGGACGGGGCCCTGCGGTGGCGGCTCGGGGCGGACCACCAGCACCGGACAGCCGGCCCGGGCGGCGAGTTGCACCGCCGGTGCGTCGGCGGGGATGCACGCGCCGCAGCGCGACATCCCGCCGTCGCCGATGACGACGAGGAACGCCGACTCGGAGCGGCGGACCAGCGCGGCGACCGGCGCGCCCTCGACGATCTCGCCGCTGACCGGCACCGCCGGCTCCGCCTCGCCGGCGGCTGCGGCGGCCTGTTCGAGCAGCTCCTCGGCCCGGGCGCGGGGGCCGGTCACCGACGGGGCCTCCAGCGCCGCCGACCAGTTGAAGGCGTGCAGCAGGCGCAGCGGGCGGCGGTGGCCGGCGGCCTCCCGCGCGGCCAGCCGGACGACCTGCCCGGCGGACTCCGGCGAGCCGAGTGCGGCCACCACGGGCGCGTCGGCGGGTGGGGTCATCCGGCCTCACCTCCCCCGACAGGCGTGCACGGCGGGTCCGATCCCTGTGACCGAGCGTAGTGGCCGACGGCCCGGCGGGGGCCGGTATCGCGCCGGCCCGCCCGGCGCTGCTGTCAACTCTGGTTGACGCAGCCCGGTTGTCAACGTATGTTGACACCATGAGTCACGCGACGGAACTCGCGGCGGCGGCCGGCAGCACCGATCCCCGGGTCGGCCTGCGTGCCGTGCGCGCCCTGCGCCGGCTGCTCGAACGGCTGGAGGTGGTCCAGGTGGACAACGCCCGACGGCAGGGCTGGTCCTGGCAGGAGATCGCCGACGCGTTGGAGGTCAGCCGGCAGGCGGTCCACAAGAAGCACGCCGGGCGACCGGCGGTCCCGAGCACCTGGGAGGAATAGTGTTCGAACGGTTCACCGACCGGGCCCGCGAGGTGGTCAAGCAGGCCGCCCACGAGGCGCGGGCCGCCGGGCGGCGCCCCGTCGGCACCGAGCACCTGCTCCTCGCCGTCCTCGCCGACCCCGACAACCTCGCGAGCCGGGTGCTGTCCGCCGCGGGCGTCCGCACCGCCGACCTGCGCGCCGCCGTGGCCCGGCACACCGCCGAGGGCGACGCGGGGCTCGCCGAGGCCGACGCCGCCGCGCTGCGCGAGATCGGCATCGACCTGGCCGCGATCGTCGCCCGGATCGAGGAGTCCTTCGGCCCCGACGCGCTGCGTGCGGCGGCGCCCGCCTCGCGCCGCCGGTGGGGGTGGCGGCAGCGGCAGCGGCCCGGCGGCCCGTTCTCGCCCCGGTCGAAGAAGGTGTTGGAGCTCTCGCTGCGCGAGGCGCTGCGGCTGCGGCACCGGCACATCGGCACCGAGCACATCCTGCTCGGGCTGCTGCGCGAGGGCGGCGGCCCGGCCGCGCTGGTGCTCACCGAGGCCGGGCTCGACCTGGACGACCTGCGCCGCCGGGTCGAGCTGGCCCTGCGGGCCGCGGCCTAGCCGCACCGCCCGGTCCACCCGGTTCTCCGGGCCTTCCCTCGCTTCGCGGTTCCCCTCACCCTTCCCCTTCCCTTCCCCCTCGCCTCCCCTCGCCCCCTCCCCTCTCACTTCTCCCGCCCGCCGCCCGCCGCCCGCCGCCCGCCGCCCGCGGCCCGCCGCCCGCGGCCCGCGGCCCGACTCCCTCCCACGGCTCTCCTTCCTCGCCCGCTCGCCGACGGCCCACCCTGTCGACTCCATGTGGCTCAGGGTGATTGCCTCTCCGGCGGCGGCGTTGCCGCCCGCCCTCCTTTGCTCTGCACCCATCCACGCAACGGTATGCGGACAGTAATCGGCCGTGTTGTCGCGTGACTCTGCGCGGTCCCGCGAAACCACAGCTCGTGCGCTGTGCTGCGCCCGTGGGTGCAGAGCAAAGGGGGCGGGCGGCGTCGGGCGGTGCGGGCTCGAAGCAACGCAGGGTGACGAGCCTCGGTCCCCCTGCGCCAGCGACGCGTACCTCACGCAACGTGGCCGGCGGCGCGGCCGGTTCCGGGCACCCCGGCCCCGTAAACCTGTTTTCGGTGCGCGCAACCTCACCGGTCGCCGGCTCGCCGCCCGCACCGATTTGGCGCACACTGGCGCCGTGGATGCTGAGCAGAACACGCGTTCGACGCCGGACGCGCGCGCGGCCGACCACCACGGCGGGCTGCGCTCCGCCGTGGTGGTCAACCCGGTGAAGGTCGCCGACCTCGACGAGCTGCGCGAGACGGTCGACGGGGCGCTCGGCGCCGCCGGCTGGCCGGCACCGCTGTGGTTCGAGACCACCCCGGAGGACCCGGGCCGGGGGCAGACCGAGAAGGCCGTCTCCGCCGGGGTCGACGTCGTCTTCGCCTGCGGCGGCGACGGCACCGTGATGTCCTGCGTCAGCGCGCTGGTCGGCACCGACGTGGCCCTCGCCGTCCTGCCCCAGGGCACCGGCAACCTGCTCGCCGCCAACCTCGGCCTCTCCACCGACCTGGCCGCCGGGCTGGAGGTGGCCGTCGAGCAGGGCCGCCGCCAGCTCGACGTCGGCGCGGTCGACGACGCCTACTTCACCGTCATGGCCGGGATGGGCTTCGACGCCCAGATGCTCGACGCCACCTCGGAGACGACCAAGGCCCGCATCGGCTGGCCGGCGTACGTGATGGGGGCCGCCCGGCACCTGCGCGACCGGCCGATGCGGGTCACCATCCGCATCGACGACCGGCCGCCGCTGCGCCGCCGGGCCCGTTCGGTGCTGGTGGCCAACGTCGGCCGCCTCCAGGGCGGCGTCACCCTGCTCACCGACGCCGAACCGGACGACGGCTGGCTCGACGTCGCCGTGCTCACCCCGCGCACCCTGCGCCACTGGCTGGCCATGGGCTGGGCGCTGGTGCGCCGCCGGGGCAGCGTCCCCCGGATGGAGGTCTACCGCGCCCGTCGGGTGGAGGTCACCAGCAACCGGGCCCAGCCGCGCGAGCTC
Source organism: Micromonospora sp. NBRC 110038 (assembly GCF_020884815.1). Taxonomy (NCBI): domain Bacteria; kingdom Bacillati; phylum Actinomycetota; class Actinomycetes; order Micromonosporales; family Micromonosporaceae; genus Micromonospora; species Micromonospora sp. NBRC 110038. Next base: position 1,143,773 of record NZ_BBOL01000001.1, read on the forward strand.
GACGGGGACCTCATCGCACCGGGGCGGCGGCTGGCGGCCGAGATCCGCCCCCGCGCCCTCTGGCTCTGCGTGCCGCAGCCGCAGGAGGCACCCGACCTGGCCGCCGACGCCGAGGCAGCCGGGGAGCGGGGCGAGGAGCTGGTCGAGGAGGCCCGCCGTGAGTAGCACCAGGATGGTGCCCGAGACCCGGCTCATGGCCGACGAGGAGCTCTCCGCCGACGACGCCTGGCACACACTGCGCCGCCACGGCGGCTGGCGCCTGCTGCGGGACGCGTTCGTCCGGTTCCGCTACGGCGACGGGTTCAGTCACTCCCGCGCCCTCGCGCTGCAGCTCTGCCTCGCCGTGGTGCCGTTCCTGATCGCCCTCACCGGCCTGATCACCGACCTCGGCGCCGACGAGGGCGGCCGGGTCGTCGCCGACACCGTGCTCGCCCTCACCCCCGGGCAGAGCGAGCAGGTGGTCGGTGAGCTGCTCGACTCCGGCGAGCGCACCGAGGACGCCGGCGAGCTGGCGCTGACCCTCGGCCTGCTGACCGGCCTCGTCGCGCTCACCACCACGATGGCCCAGATCGAGCGCGGCGCCAACCGGATCTACGGCGTAGAGCGGGACCGCCCGGCCCTGTGGAAGTACCTGCGGGCCGCCGTCCTCGCGCTCGTCGCGGGCGTCCCGGCGCTCGCCGGGTTCCTCATCCTGGTCGGCGGCGGGTCGATGGGCGATTCGGTACGCCGCAACTACGCCTGGGGCGACGTCGCCACCTTCGCGTGGGACGTGGTCCGCTGGCCGCTGAGCCTCGGCCTGACCGTGCTCGCCGTGGCCCTGCTGTTCCGGCACGCCCCCCGCCGCAAGCAGCCCGGCCTGTCCTGGCTGTTCCTCGGCGCCGGCATCGCCACCGCCCTGTGGTGGCTGGCCAGCCTGCTGCTCGCCGCGTACGTGCGGTTCAGTGACGGGTTCGGGCAGACCTACGGGGCGCTGACCGGCATGATGGCGCTGCTGCTCTGGGCCAACCTCACCGGGATGGCGCTCTTCGGCGGGCTGGCCTTCGCCGCACAGCTCGAAGCGATGCGCATCGGTGTGCCCGAGCCCGCCCAGCCGGACCTGTGGCAGCCCGAGACCGAGCGCGAGGAGATCCACGACACCGGCGAGATGACCGCCCTCTGAGCTGGCCGCGACACCCCGGCGCGACACCCCCCGGTGTACGGGAGGCCCGGATCGGGTAAAGCGCCTCGCCAGAGCAGACAAGGGAGGTGCGGGGTGACCGCGGTCAAAGAGGTGGTGCGGCGACCACTCGGCCATTTCGCCGAGCGGAGCATCGCCGGGCTGGTGGCCGTCGTCGGCGCGGGGGTCGCCTTCGGCCTGCTGCTGATGCTGGTGCGTTTCCGGTGGAGCCCGCTCCAGCACGCCGACCACGAGGCCGCCGAGTGGTTCAACGGGCTCGTCGCCCCGCACCACGCCCTGGTCACCGTGTTGCAGGCGATCACCGACCTCGGCGGGCGGCCCGTGCTGATCTGGCTGGTCAGCGTCGCCGTGCTCGGGCTGCTGATCCGCAGGCAGGCCCGGCTCGCCGTCTATCTGATCATCACCGGGGTCGGCGGGCTGATCCTCGACCCGTCGCTGAAGACCCTGGTCGGCCGCCTGCGCCCCGTGGTGGACGTGCCGCTGGCCAGCGCCCCCGGCAACAGCTTCCCCAGCGGCCACGCCCTCGGCTCGTTCGTCGCGTACGGGGCGATCCTGCTGGTCTTCCTCCCCGCCATGGCGCCCCGCTGGCGCAAGCCCGCCATCGCCGTCGCCGCCGTGCTGGTGGCCCTGATCGGGCTGACCCGGATCGCGCTGGGCGTGCACTTCGTCTCCGACGTGCTCGGCGGCTGGCTGCTCGGCGCGGCCTGGCTGGGCGTCACCGCGTACGCCTTCCGGCTGTGGCGGCGCGAGCGCGGCCGGCCGGTGCCGCCGCTGACCGAGGGGCTGGAGCCGGAGGCGGGCCGCGACATCGCCCCGGCCCCCGCCGAGGAGCGCGTGCTGGAGCACCCCCGCTCGGCCGTCGCCGAGCTGCTGGTCGGCTGGGTGCTGGTGTTCGGCGCGCTGTACGCGTTCGGCATGTTCGTCAGCTACCACGCCAAGGACACGTTCCTCGGCACCCTCGACACCGGGGTCCCGCGCTGGTTCGCCGACCGGCACACCGACGCGCTGACCGACCTGAGCTGGTGGTGGAGCAAGTTCGGCGACACCCACGCGATCCTGCTGGTGTCGCTGGTCTTCTGCCCGCTGGTGCTCGCCGTGTGGCGGCGCTGGCGGCCGGTGCTGTTCGTGGCGCTGGCGATGTTCGGCGAGCTGACCCTCTTCCTCGCCTCCGCCCGCGCCGTCGACCGGCCCCGCCCGCCCGTGGAGAACCTCGACGGGCAGATGCCCACCTCGTCGTTCCCGTCCGGGCACATCGCCGCCACCATCTGCCTCTGGCTCGCCATCGCCCTCATCGTGTTCCCCCGCACCGACCGCTGGTGGCGCTGGATCTTCGTGGCCGCCGCGGTGGTCATGCCGGTGGGGGTGGCGGTCTCCCGGATGTACCGGGGCATGCACCACCCGACCGACTTCATGGGCGCGATCCTGCTCAGCGCCCTGTGGATCGGCCTGCTCTACTGGGTGATCCGCCCCAACGCCGACCTCGCCGAGGGCAACCGGCCGGCGATCGAGTCCGAACAGGTCGACGAGCTGGACGACGAGCTGGCCTCCGCCGGCCGCCCCGACTGACCCGATGCTGCGGGTGATGACCTGGAACATCAAGACCGGCGGTCGGGACCGGACGGGTCCCGGCCGCCTGGACCGGGTGGCCCGGGTCGTCGCCGCGCACCGGCCGGACCTGCTGGCCGCGCAGGAGCTGCGCGGCTTCGACTCCGGCGGCGTGCTGGCCGGCTTCGCCGCCGCCGTGGGCATGGAGCCGCACCTGGCCCGGTCGTGCTTCGGCCAGCCCGTGGCGGTGCTGGTCCGCCCGCCGCTGCGGGTCGTCGCGGCCGGTCCGGTCCGCCGCCCGTTCCACCACGCGGCGGTACGCGTCACCGTGGCCACCGACGCCGGGCCGCTGACCGTGTTCGGCGCGCACCTCGACCCGTACTCGGGGCTGCGGCGGCGGGTCGAGGCGGGCTGGCTGGCGGGGGCGGTCGGCCGGGCCCCCGGCGTGGGGCGGGGCGCGCTGGCGCTGCTGGCCGGGGACCTGAACACCCTCGCCCCGGGCGTCGACCACACCGACCGCGTCGCCCGGCTGCCGGCCGCGTACCGGCGTCGGCACCTGCGCCGGGACGGGCGGACGGTGGAGACCCGGGCGGTGGCCCGGCTCGCCGCCGCCGGCCTGGTCGACCTGTACGCCGCACTCGCCCCCGGCGACGACGAGGGGCCGACCGCGCCGACGCGGCACGGCGGCGGCGTGGAGTTCTCCGGCATGCGGCTGGACTATCTCCTCGGCACGGCGGCCCTGGCCGGGCTGGCCCGGTCCTGCGTCGTCGTGCGCGGCGGCGACACCGAGCACGCCTCCGACCACTACCCGGTGCTGGCCGACCTCGACCTGCGCCCGGCCTGACCGCCGCCCGTGCCGCCGTGCCGCCCGGGCCGCCGGGCGGTTGCCGCAGGCCACTACGCTCGCCGCCGTGACCGGTCGCCCCAGCACCCGCCCAGAGCCGCCGCCCCCGCTGGTCGCCGCGTTCGCCCGGGGCGTCGCCCTCGTCGTGGTGCTGCCCGTCCGGCTGCTGTGGGAGCTGCTCGTCGGGGCCGGGCGGCTGCTGCACCGGTGGCTGCTCAGCCCGCTGGGCAGGGCCCTGCGTGCCTGGGTGCTGCGCCCGCTCGCCTGGCTCGCGTACCACCTGGTCTGGGTGCCCCTGGCGTGGCTGGCGCGGCATCTGGTGCGGCGTCCGCTGGGCTGGGTGTTCCGCACCCTCGTCCGGCCTGCGGCGCGACTGGTCGTGGTGGCGGTCGACTGGCTGATCCGCCACCTGCTGGTGCCGCTGGTACGCCTGGTGGGGCGGCTGTTCGGCCCGGCGTTGACGGCCCTCGGGCGCGGCCTGTGGTGGCTGCTGCGGCTGGCCTGGACGGCCCTGTCCTACGCCTGGCGGCTTGCCGGGCGCATCCTGCGCGCCCTGCACCGGCTGCTGCTGCGCCCCGCCGGGCTGGCCCTGCGCTGGGCCTGGCGGCACACCGTCGCCCCAATCGGCCGCGCCCTGCGCGCCGCCTGGCGGGTCACGGTCACCCCGGCGGCCCGCTGGCTGAACGCGTCGGTCCTGACCCCGGTCCGCGAGGCCACCCGGGCCCTCCTGAGCGCCCTGAACCTGCGCCCCTGACACCCCTCGCCGTCGCCGTCGTCGCGGCGTTGTCACTTTCCGTGTGGTTGGTGGCGTGGGGCTGCGGGGGCGCAGTCGTTACTCTCCGTGATGCTCCGCTGAGGTCACCGAAGTGCCCTCGCTCCCTTTGCTCTGCACCCATCGGCGCACCACCCCCTGCGAGCTGCCCAGGAGGCAAGGCTGCGGGCGGCCTGGGGTGAACCGCTCCGGTTGCGCTGCGTGAGTGATGCGTATGCGGGTGCAGAGCAAAGGGGGCGGCGGGATCGGTGTCGCCGGCCGCTCGGGTGGCACTGGGTGACCGGTCCTTCTCCGGCCACACCACCAGGCCCGGCCGTCGCCGCGCGCGGCGGGCGGGCTACCGGACCAGGTTGAGCAGGACGGTCAGCACGATCGAGGCGACGACCGAGAACAGGATCATCAGCAGGCAGCCGAGGCCCCCGCCCGCCGGGCGGATCTCCGTGTTGCCGATGCGCATCAGGGCACCTTTCGACGGGCCAGGGCGAGCCGCAGCCGCCTCACAGCTTGCGGAGCCGGGGGAGCAGCTCCTCCCGGGCCCAGTCGAGGAACATGGGCTGGGTGTCGCCGCCGACCTGCACCAGCGCCACGTGGGTGAAGCCGGCGTCGACGAACTTCTTGAACGCCGCGACGTGCCGGTCGGTGTCCGGGCCGCAGGAGATCCCCTCGGCGACGTCGTCCTCGCGGACGTACTGCGTCGCGGCGGCGAACGACTCCGGGCCGGGCAGTTCGGCGTTCACCTTCCAGCCCATGCCGAACCAGCGGAACTGGTCGTGTGCGATCTTGCGGCACTCCGCCTCGTCGGGGCCGTAGCAGATGGCGACCTGGCCGAACCGGGGCTGCCCCGCGCCGCCCGCGTCGTCGTACATCTGGATCAGGTGGGCGTCGGGCTCGGTGGCGACGAGGCCGTCGCCGTAGTCGGCGGCGAGCGTCGCCGACTGCCGGCCGGACGCGGCCACGGCCATCGGCACCGGACGCTCCGGCCGGTCCCAGACGTACGCGTCGGGCACGTCGAAGTGGTTGCCGGAGAAGGTCAACGTCTCCCCGTTCAGCAGGGGCCGGATGATCTGCAGCGCCTCCTCGAACATCTCGTGCCGCTGCTGCACGTGCGGCCAGCCGCCGACGACGTGCTCGTTGAGGTTCTCCCCGGCGCCCAGGCCGAGGGTGAACCGGCCGTCCGACAGCGCCCCGATCGTGCTGGCCTTCTGCGCCACCACGGCGGGGTGGTAGCGGCGGATCGGGCAGGTCACGAAGGACATCAGCTCGGCCCGGCTGGTGGCGTGGGCGACCGCGCCGAGCACCGACCAGGCGTACGGGGAGTGGCCCTGGGAGTCGAGCCAGGGAGAGTAGTGATCGGAGATCACCAACTGGTCGAAGCCGGCGGCCTCGGCGCGCACCGCGTAGTCGACCAGTTCCTTCGGCCCGGCCTGCTCGCACATCAGGGTGTAGCCGATGTTGACCATGGCGCATCTCCTTCGCTCTCCCGATCCACTCCGCATACCCCCGTGGGAGTCGGTCAACCCTCGACGGCCGTCGTGGCCTTGACGGGGCGGCCCTGGGTGGTAAGGTCCGGCCTTAACCGGTTCAGGCTGGGGGCGTCGCATCCTGTGGTGGGGATGACCGCACCTGTGGCGGCTCGCTGCCCCGCGAGCCGCCACAGGACATCCCCGCTGAGCCACGACTCACTGAACCGGTTGCCCCACACCAGCGATCGGCCTACGCTGATGCCTGCGCCGTCTCGGAGCCGGACGGCGGCTGACGGGCCAGCCGCCTTCTTCGTCACCACCACCGCACCCCCGCCGGGCACGGGGTTTGACCCTCCCTGAGGAAGGCCATGAGAAAACGTCTCTCCGTCGCGGGCGTCGCCCTGCTGACGGTCCTCGCCGCCGTGTTCGCCTTCGGGCAGCCCGCGCACGCCGCCGCCGGCTTCTCCGTCTCCAACGGCAAGCTGTACGACGCCAACGGCAACGAGTTCATCATGCGCGGCGTCAACCACGCCCACACCTGGTACCAGCAGCAGACCAGTTCCTTCGCCAACATCAAGGCGCTCGGCGCGAACACGGTGCGGGTGGTGCTGGCCAGCGGCGACCGCTGGGCCAAGAACGACACGGCCGACGTCGCCAACGTCATCTCCCTGTGCAAGGCGAACAAGCTGATCTGCGTCCTGGAGGTGCACGACACCACCGGCTACGGCGAGCAGAGCGGCGCGATCACCCTGGACCGGGCGGTCGACTACTGGCTGAGCATCTCCAGCGCCCTCGCCGGCCAGGAGAAGTACGTGATCGTCAACATCGGCAACGAGCCGTACGGCAACCAGGGCTACGGCACCTGGGCCACCGACTCGGCCAACGCGATCAAGCGGCTGCGCGCCGCCGGCCTCGCGCACACCATCATGGTCGACGCCCCCAACTGGGGCCAGGACTGGTCGTTCACCATGCGCGACAACGCGGCGTCGGTGTTCGCGGCCGACCCGCAGAAGAACACCGTCTTCTCCATCCACATGTACGGCGTCTTCGACACCGCCGCGGAGATCTCCGACTACCTCGGCCGGTTCCGCACCGCGAAGCTGCCGATCGTGGTGGGCGAGTTCGGCTTCGACCACTCCGACGGCAACCCCGACGAGGACACCATCCTGTCGTACACGCAGGCCAACGGCATCGGCTACCTGGGCTGGTCGTGGAGCGGCAACGGCGGCGGCGTCGAATACCTCGACATGACCACCAACTTCAACCCGAACGCCCTGACCACGTGGGGCCAGCGCATCTTCAACGGCGCCAACGGCATCAAGGCGACCTCGAAGGAGGCGTCGGTCTACTCGGGGGTCACCCCGACCACCCCGCCGACCACGGCCCCGCCGACGACCACGCCCCCGCCTACGACGCCCCCGCCGACCACCCCGCCGGCCACCGGCGGCTGCACGGCGACGTACACGATCATCGGCCAGTGGCAGGGCGGCTTCCAGGGTGAGGTCAAGGTGACCGCCGGCTCCGCCGCCGTCAACGGCTGGACGGCGAAGTGGACGCTCGGCAGCGGCCAGTCCATCAGCCAGGCGTGGAACGCGACGCTGACCAGCAGCGGGTCGAGCGTCACCGCCACCAACGTCAGCTACAACGGCAAGCTCGGCGCCGGGGCCAGCACCAGCTTCGGCTTCATCGGCAGCTCCACCGGCACCCCCGCCGTTCCTGCGGTGACCTGCACGGCGAGCTGATCCCCTCCGCACCACCGGCGGTGGCCGGGCCCGCACGGGCCCGGCCACCGCATCGCGTGGGCTACACCGCGACGACGTCGGCGACCACGCAGGCGACGTTGTCGGGCGCGCCGGCGGCGTACGCGAGGGCGACCAGCCGGTCCACGGCCTCGTCCGGCCCGCCGGCCCCGCCCAGCGCCTCACGCACCGCCGCCGGGTCGACCACCGCCGAGAGCCCGTCGGAGCAGAGCAGGTACCGGTCACCGGCGCGGGCGGCGCGCAGCGCCAGGTCCGCCTCGACGTGCTCGCCGCCGGCCCCGAGGGCGCGCACCAGCACGGCCCGCTGCGGGTGGGCGGCGACCGCCTCCGGGGCCAGCCGGCCGGCGTCGACCAGCGACTGCACGTACGTGTGGTCCCGGGTGAGCCGGTGCAGCTCGCCCTCGCGCAGCAGGTACGCCCGGCTGTCGCCGACGTGCACCAGCGCCACCCGGGAGCCGGAGCGCAGCAGCGCGGTCAGTGTGGTGACCGGCTGGTGCGGGTCCACTGCCAGCCCGCGCACGGCGCGGTGGGCCTCGTCGACCCCGTCGGCCAGCAGCGCGAGCAGCTCGGCGGCCGGCACGTCGGCGGGCTCCAGCGCCCGGAGGACGTCGATCGCGGCGGTGCTGGCCGCCGCGCCGCCGGGCCCGCGCATGCCGTCGGCGACGGCCAGCAGCCGCTCGTCCGCGTACGCGGCGTCCTCGTTGCTGTCCCGCGTGGCCCCGGCGTCGCACCGGGTGGCGTGGCGGACGGTGAGGGTTTGCTTCATGGTGGTTCCCCTTCCGGACAGGTTGCCGACGAGGAGGGTGGCGAGGCGACCGCGTTCCGCGGTGTCGGCGGCGACCCGCCGCCAGTACGTGTCGACGGCCTCGGCCGCCGCCTCGGGCCGCAGCCCGCAGACGGCACGGATCTCGGCCAGCGGCATGCCGATGCGCCGCAGCGAGGCGATCAGCCGGGCCCGCTCCAGCTGGGCCGGGTCGTAGAGCCGGTAGCCCGACTCGGGATCGACCGCCGCAGGCCGGAGCAGGCCCACCTCGTCGTACAGGCGCAGCGCCTTCGGCGTCAGCCGCGCGGCTTTGGCGAACCCCCCGATGGTCAGCAGCCCCACGTCACGTCCTCCTCGTGCCGGTCACCGCGACCGGCAGGCACCAGCCTGTGGCTTGCCCGAGGGGGAAGGTCAAGACGGGGGATCAGTCGACCGCGTCGACCTCCAGCAGCAGCGTCTGCTCGGGGTGCAGGGCCGGCAGGTGCAGGCCGACCGAGGCGAGCACCGCGCCCGGCAGGGTCACCCCGGGCAGCCAGCCCGGCTCCGTCAGCTCCAGCACCGCCGGCTCCGGCACGCCGGCCGTCGGCCGGACCGCGTACCGGCGGGCCGGGTCGAGCCCCGGTAGCCGCAGCGCGCCCGGCACCTGGGCGACCGAGGTGGCGACGCGCGCCACGGCGTACACCGCGTGGGTGAGGTCTGCGGCGACCACGCCGTGCGCCCAGACGGCCGGGTCGGGGTGGTCGACCCGGACCACCCGGCCGGCGTGCAGCAGCGGTCGCAGCCGCTTGTGCAGCGCCACCCAGGCCGCCAGCTCGACCCGGTCGGCGGCGCTCGCCGAGCCGATGTCCCACTCGACGCCGAAGTGCCCGAACAGCGCGGTGGCGGCCCGGAAGCCCAGGTCGTGCACCCGGTGCGTGGTGTGCGACCGGTCGGGCCCGACGTGGCTGCCGACCAGCTCCGGCGGCAGCAGCAGCCCGGTCCACCGCTGGATGGCCAGCCGTTCCAGGGCGTCGTTGCAGTCGCTGGCCCAGACCCGGTCGGTGCGGCGCAGGATCTCCAGGTCCACCCGCGCGCCGCCGGAGGAGCAGCTCTCGATCTCCAGCCCCGGGTGGCGGGCGCGCAGCTCGTCGAGCAGCCGGTAGGCGGCGGCGGTCTGCGCGTGCACCCCGGGCCGCCCGGCGTGGCCGGCCTCGGTCAGGTCCCGGTTGTGGTCCCACTTCAGGTACGCGATGCCGTCGTGGTCGCGCAGCAGCGCGTCGAGCCGCCCCAGCACGTACGCGTACGCGCCCGGGTTGGCCAGGTCCAGCACCTGCTGGTGCCGCCACGGCGGCGGCAGCCGACCGGGCACGGCGAGCACCCACTCCGGGCGGGCGCGGAACAGGTCGGAGTCGGGGTTGACCATCTCCGGCTCGACCCAGAGGCCGAACTGCATGCCGTGCCCGCGCACGTGGTCGATCAGCGGTTGCAGCCCGCCCGGCCAGACCGTCTCGTCGACGTACCAGTCGCCGAGCCCGGCCCGGTCGTGCCGGCGGCCGACGAACCAGCCGTCGTCGAGCACGAACCGTTCCACCCCGACGGCGGCGGCGTGGTCGGCGAGGGCGCGCAGCCGGTCCAGGTCGTGGTCGAAGTAGACGGCCTCCCACACGTTGAGGGTGACGGGCCGCGCCGTACGCGGGTGCCCCGGCCGGGCGCGCAGGTGGGCGTGCAGGGCGTCGCTGAGCCCGTCGAGGCCGGCGGTCGAGTGCGCCGCGTAGAGCAGGGGGGTGGCGTAGGACTCGCCGGGGCCGAGCGTGATCTCGCCGCTGCCCAGCAGCTCGCCGCCGCCCAGCGTGGCCTCCCCGGTGGGCCGCCGCTCGGCGAACGTGACGTGGTCGCCGCTCCACGCGGTGTGCACCGCCCACACCTCGCCGTGCCGGAAGCCGAACCCGGCCGTGCCGGCCACCAGCAGCAGCGTCGCGTCGTGCCCGGTGCGCCCGTGCCGGCCCTCCCGCACCCACGCGCCCATCGGCCACGGGTGCCGCTGCGGCGACCGTTCCCGGCACCACCGGCCGGTCAGGTCGAGCAGCTCGGTGGCGACCGCCGGTACCGGCAGCACGCCGGTCAGCTCCCGCAGCTCGTACGGGGTGTCGCCGTCGTTGCGCAGCCGGTGCCGCAGCAGCACCAGCCCGGCCGGGTCCAGCTCGACCTCGACGGTGAGCGTCAGCGCCGCGTCGGGGTCGCTGGCTGTCACCGTGACCCGAGCGGGACGGTCGGGCTCGTCGGTGACGTCGAGGGCGTCGAGGCGGAACGCCGTGGACCAGGCGGTGCCGGCGCGGTGCCCGGCCAGCCCGGGCCGGCCGCTCCAGCCGGCGCTCGCCTCGGGCAGCAGCGACAGCACGGTCGGGGCGTCGAAGCTGCTCGGCACCACCGGCGGCACGGTCGCGGCGACCAGCGCGGTCAGGTCGTCGGCGGCGAGCGGGCCGAGGTCGGCGCCCCAGTGTGCGACCCGGGGCAGCCCGGGGCCGCGCGCGTCGAGCACCAGGCTGGTCGCGGCCCGGCGCAGGTGGACGATCGTCATCCCTTGGAGGCTCCCAGCGTCAGGCCCCGGACGAACTGCTTCTGCAACAGGAAGAAGATCACCAGGGTCGGGATCGCGACCAGCACGGAGCCGGCCGAGACGAGGTTGTTGTCGGTGAAGAACTCGCCGCGCAGGTTGTTCAGCGAGCTGGTCACCGGGAACTTGTCGCCGGTGCGCATGAGCACGGTGGCCCAGAAGAACTCGTTGTAGATCCAGGTCACCTCCAGCGTGGCCAGCGCCGCCAGCGCGGGCCGGCACAGCGGCATGGTCACCTGCCAGTACTGCCGCCACACGCTGGCCCCGTCGACCATGGCCGCCTCGTACAGCTCGTGCGGGAGGGCCTTCATGTAGTTGCTCAGCACGAAGACGCAGAAGCCGCACTGGAAGGCGACGTTGACCAGGATCAGGCCCCAGTAGCTGTCGTAGAGCAGCTCCGAGTCGCTCATGAACAGCGGCAGCGGCACCTCGGTGAACAGCCGGAACAGCGGGATCAGCAGGGCCTGCTGGGGCAGCAGGTTCGCGGCGGTGAACAGGCCGAGCAGGACGATGTTGAGCTTCCAGCTGAACCGGGCGATGACGAACGCGACGCAGGAGGCCAGGAACAGCGTCAGCAGCACCGCCGGGACGGTGATGTAGACGGAGTTGAGGAAGTGCTTGCCGAACTCGGCGGTGCGCCACGCGGTGACGTAGTTGTCGAGGGTCCAGCCGCCGAGGGAGACGTAGCCGTTGGCGGCGGTGTACTCGTAGGAGCGCAGCGAGGTCAGCACCGCCCAGAGGATCGGGAACAGCCAGCCGACGGCGACCGCACCCAGGAAGAGGTGCAGGACGATCCGGGCGGGTCGGGGCGGCCGGCGGCGGCCGGTGGACGCGGCGGCGGCCGGTACGCGGGTCGGGGCAGCGGCGGTCACTTCCGGTTCTCCCTCATGACGGTCGCCAGGTAGACGGTGATGAAGACCAGCGAGACGACCAGCATGAGCGTCGCCAGCGCCGAGCCGAAGCCGATGCGGCTGGCCTCGCCGACCACGTTCTGGGTGACCAGCGCGGAGATCAGCTCCAGCCCGTTGCGGCCCTTGTTGACGACCCAGACCAGGTCGAACGCGCGCAGCGACTCGATGACCGTCACCACCAGCACGATGATGTTGATCGGCCGCAGCACCGGGAAGACCACCTTGAAGAAGGTGGTGGCCTCGGACGCGCCGTCGACGGCGGCGGCCTCCCGCAGCGACGGGTCGACGCCCTTCAGCCCGGCGAGGTAGAGCAGCATGATGTAGCCGACGTGCCGCCAGCCGGCGGCGACGAGCACCGCCCAGATGTTGACGTCGGGGTCGCCGTACCAGTCGGTGCTGGTGCCCAGCGCCGCGTTGAGCAGGCCCTGGTCGCGGGAGTAGATGAGCTGCCAGACGAAGCCGATCAGCGCCAGCGAGAGCACCACCGGCAGGTAGAGCGCGGTCTGGTAGAACCGGCTGCCCCGGATCTCCTTGTCCAGCAGCACGGCGAGGAACATGCCGAACGGGGTGGCGACCACGAACAGCGCCGCGAGCCAGAGCAGGTTGTTCTGCACGGCCGGCACGAACGGCGGATAGATGTTGATCACGTCGGAGTAGTTGCGGCCACCGACCCATTCGATCTCGCTGATGGGGCCGATGCCGTCCCAGTTCGTGCCGGACAGCGCCACCGTGGCCACGGCCGGGAACCACACCAGGCCGACGACCAGCAGCAGCGGTACGAGCACCATCAGCGTGATCACCACGCGGTCGGTGCGGGACAGGAGCCGTGGCCCGCGGCCGCGACCACCCTTGCGGGCGGTCGCGGCCGGCGACGACACGGCGGGATCCGCTTGGATCAGGGGCAGGTCGGACACGTGTCCTCGCCTCTCGCCGTCGTCAGTCGGTGAAGATCGACTTCTTCTGGTTCTCGATGCTGGTGAGCAGCCCGCCGATGTCCTTCGGGTCCTTGATGAACTGCTGGAGCGCCGGGATCATCACGGTGGAGGCGAAGTCGGGCCGGGTGTCCCGGTCGAGGAACTGGGCGATCTCGGTGGCCGAGCCGACCAGCTCGGCGGCCTTCTTCTGCAGCGCGGTGTAGCCGCTGACGTCGGCGCCGCTGTTGGCGACGAGCGTGCTCGGGTCGTTCTTGACGGTGACGTCGGCCGCGTCCTTCGAGCCGAGGTATTCCAGCAGCTTCTTGGCGTTGGCCTCGGACTTCGGCTTGCGGGCCATCATGTAGCCGTCGATCGGCGCGTCCAGGGCCTTGGCCCCGATCGCCGGGTCGACCTCGGGGAAGGTGAAGAAGTCGAGGTCGTCCTGCTCGTCGTTGCTGAACTGCTGGCCGACGAAGAGGCCGAGGAGGTACATGCCGGACTTCTTCTGCTGCAGCGACTGGGCCGCCTCCTGCCACGTCCGGCCGAGGCTGTCGGCCTGGTGCAGCGGCAGCAGCCCCGCCCAGGTGTCGAAGACCTTCTTCACCTTGTCGGAGGTCCACGCCTCCTTGCCGGCCATCAGGTCGACGTGGAACTGGTAGCCGTTGATCCGCAGGTTGAGGATGTCGAAGGTGCCCATCGCCGGCCAGCCGTCCTTGTCGCCGAAGGCGATCGGGTTGAGGCCGTCCTTCTTCATCTGCGCGCCGAGGGCGTTCAGCTCGTCGAGGGTCTTCGGCACCTGGTAGCCGCGCTGCTGCCACACCGACTTGCGGTAGAACATCGCCCACGGGTAGTACGACGCGGGCACGAAGTACTGCTTGCCGTCGTCGCCGGTCGACGCCTTCTTGAACGCGTCGGAGTAGCCGGAGAGCTTGCCCCACACGTCGCTGACGTCGCCGGCCAGGCCCTTCGCCGCGAAGAACCGCATGCGGTAGCCGGCGAACCAGGTGTAGACGTCGTCCGGCTTGCCCTGCAGGTAGTTGTTGATGTTCTCCTGGAACGTGTTGTGGTCGACCGTGTTGATCGCGACCTCGACGCCGGAGGCGGTCTGGAACCCGGCCATGACCTTGGCGATCACGTCCTTGGGCTTGGGGTCGGACTGGTTCGAGCCGAGCGACACCGTCTTCGACTCCGCCCCGCCGGACTCGGAGTCCGAGCCGCAGCCGGCGAGCAGGCCGGTGCCGAGCAGGGCGCCCGTGCCGGCCGCGCCGGCCAGCAGGGAGCGCCGGCGCAGGCCGGCGACGGACGGGGGTACGAGCCGGGCGAGGTACTCGGCCTGGGTGCGGGGACGGGACATGGTGCCTCCTGCGGCTGAGAAGGGGTGCGGCACCCGGGGGAGGGGTGGTGGGGGTGGTGGGGCGGTCGGCGTTCGGGAATGCCACAGCGGATCCACCGTGAACCCACATCAGCGAACACGAACGGCCATAGGCGCCTCAAGCTACTCGTCCGTCGGGCGCTGTCAAGGGTCGATCTGTCGATCGAAACCGCGCTGTGACAAGGGGATCGGCGCGGTAAACGTTGTAAAGAACCGCGATGTTGAAAAGTGTTGACTTGGGTGTGCCGCGCGGGCACGCTGTGCCCTCATGCGGGATCGACACGACACCGGCTGGCAGGGCGACGGCATCTACTACGGCGCCGACTACAACCCCGAGCAGTGGCCCGAGCAGACCTGGGCCGAGGACGTGGAGCTCATGCGCCGGGCCGGGGTCAACCTGGTCTCCGTCGGCATCTTCTCCTGGGCCCTGCTGGAGCCCACCCCCGGCAGGTACGACTTCGGCTGGCTCGACCGCGCCCTCGACACGCTGCACGCCGGGGGCATCTCGGTCGACCTCGCCACCGCCACCGCCAGCCCGCCGCCGTGGCTGGCCCACGCCCACCCCGAGACGCTGCCCCGCCGCGCCGACGGCACCGTGCTGTGGCCGGGCGGCCGGCAGGCGTACTGCCCCAGCTCGCCGGTGTTCCGCGAGCGCTCGCTCGCCCTCGTCGAGGCCGTCGCCACCCGCTACGCCGACCACCCCGCCGTGGTGATGTGGCACGTCTCCAACGAGCTGGGCTGCCACAACGTGCACTGCTACTGCGACGTGAGCGCGGCGGCGTTCCGGGGCTGGCTGCGCGAGCGCTACGGCGACCTCGCCGCCCTCAACGAGGCGTGGGGCACCCTCTTCTGGAGCCAGCGCTACGGCGACTGGGCCGAGATCAACCCGCCGCGCGCCGCGCCGACCTTCGCCAACCCCACCCAGCAGCTCGACTTCCTGCGCTTCTCCTCCGACGAACAGCGCGCCCAGCTGCGCGCCGAACGCGACCTGCTCAAGCGGCTCGTCGCCCAGCCCGTCACCACCAACTTCATGGTGGGCATGAGCAAGCACATGGACTACCACTCCTGGGCCGCCGACGTGGACCTGGTCGCCACCGACCACTACCTCACCGCCGCCGACCCGCAGTCGCACGTCGGGCTGGCGCTGGCGGCCGACCACACCCGGGGCGTCGCCGGCGGCGCGCCGTGGCTGCTCATGGAGCACTCCACCAGCGCGGTCAACTGGCAGCCCCGCAACGTGGCGAAGGCACCCGGGCAGCTGCGCCGCAACAGCCTCGCCCACGTCGCCCGGGGCGCCGACGGGGTGCTGTTCTTCCAGTGGCGGGCGTCCCGGGCCGGGGCGGAGAAATACCACTCGGCGCTCGTCCCGCACGCCGGGGCAGACACCAAGGTCTTCCGCGAGGTGTGCCGGCTCGGCGCCGACCTGAAGGCCCTCGCCGAGGTACGCGGCAGCCACGTCGACGCCGACGTGGCGATCCTGTTCGACTACGAGGCGTGGTGGGGCGTCGAGCTGGACTCCCACCCCAGCGTCGACGTCACGTACGCCGACCGGCTCGCCGCCCTGCACGGCGCGCTCTGGCGGGCCGGCGTCACCGCCGACGTGGTGCACCCGTCGACCGACCTGTCCCGCTACCGCCTCGTGCTGGTGCCGACGCTCTACCTCGTCCGCGACGCCGACGCCGAGGCCCTGCACGGCTGGGTCGCCGCCGGCGGCACCGCCCTGGTGACCTACTTCAGCGGCATCGTCGACGAGCACGACCACGTCCGGCTCGGCGGCTACCCCGGTGCGTTCCGGGAGCTGCTCGGCATCCGCACCGAGGAGTTCTTCCCGCTGCGCGAGGGCGAGCGGGTCACCCTCGACGACGGCTCCGCCGCCGACGTGTGGACCGAGTGGCTGCACCCGGCCGGCGCGCAGGTCGTCGCCGCGTACGCCGACGGGCCGCTGCCCGGGGTCCCGGCGCTGACCCGGCACGCCGTCGGCGCGGGCGCGGCCTGGTACGCGGCCACCCGGCTCGACGACGCCGCCACCGACCGCCTGGTGGCCCGGCTGCTGGCCGAGGCCGGGGTCCGGCCGGCCGCCGACGCCCCGCCCGGGGTGGAGGTGGTCCGCCGCCGCGGCGACGGGCGGAGCTGGCTGTTCGTCGTCAACCACACCGACCGCCCGGCCCGGATCGCCGCCACCGGCACCGAGCTGCTCGCGGGCGCCCGGTGCGCCGGGGAGCTGGAGGTCGCCCCGGGCGAGGTGGCCGTGGTCCGGGAGGAGGACTCCGATGCTCGCCCAGCAACGGCAGAGCGCCATCCTTGAGCTGATCCGGCAGCGCGGCGGGGTGCGGGTCAGTCACCTGGTGACCCGCTTCGGCGTCTCCGACATGACCATCCGCCGCGACCTGGAGGTGCTCGCCGAGCGCGGGCTGATCGACAAGGTGCACGGCGGGGCGACCCTGGCCGGGCCCGGGTCGGCCGAGGAGCCCGGCTTCGCCGCCAAGTCGATCCGCCAGCGCGACGAGAAGCGGGCCATCGCCGAGCGGGCCGCCACCCTCGTCGAGCCCGGCATGGCGATCGCGCTGTCCGCCGGCACCACCACCGCCGCCCTGGCGACCCTGCTCGCCGACGTGCGGGGGCTGACCGTGGTGACCAACTCGATCCCGGTCGCCGACGCGCTCTACGCCGACCCGCGCGCCGACCGCACGGTCGTGCTCACCGGCGGCATCCGCACCCCGTCGGACGCGCTCACCGGGCCGGTGGCCGAGGCCGCCGTCAGCACGCTCAACGTCGACGTGCTCTTTCTCGGGGTGCACGGGATGAGCCCGCGCACCGGCTTCACCACCCCCAACCTGCTGGAAGCCGGCATCAACCGGCGGCTGGTGCACGCCGCCCGGCGGCTGGTGGTGCTGGCCGACCACACCAAGTGGGAGACGATCGGCATCGCCACCATCGCCCCGCTCGCCGACGCGGACGTGCTGATCACCGACGCGGGGCTCGACCCGGCCGCCCGCGCCCCGCTCGCCGAGCAGGTGGGCGAGCTGGTCGTGGTGGAGGTGTGAGGGGCGCGGTGTGTTCCCAGGCATCTCACAGCGGTGCAGGCTAGGGTCGGTCCGGTGAGCTGCGACGCTCCAGGGTGGAGCGCGCACCTGCGGGAGTGGCGATGGTCTTCAAGAAGATGTTGAGCGCGTTCGGGGTGGGCGGTCCGACCGTGGACACCGTCCTGGCGAACCCGAACACCCGGCCCGGTCTGGCCCTCGACGGCCGGGTCAACCTGGTCGGCGGGGAGGCCCCGGCCGCCATCGAGCAGATCGCCGTCGGCCTGGTCACCCGCGTCGAGATCGAGAGCGGCGACAGCGAGTACGCGGGCATCATGGAGTTCCACCGGATGCCGGTCAGCGGGGCCTTCGAGCTCGCCCCGAAGCAGCAGCTGTCGATCCCGTTCCAGCTCCCGGTGCCGTGGGAGACCCCGATCACCGACGTGTACGGCCAGCGCCTGCACGGCATGACGATGGGGCTGCGCACCGAGGTGGCGGTGGCCCGGGCCGTCGACAAGAGCGACCTCGACCAGGTCGCCGTGCACCCGCTGCCGGTGCAGGAGCGCATCCTGGAGGCGTTCGCCCGGCTCGGCTTCCGCTTCAAGGGCGCCGACCTGGAGCGCGGCCACATCCGGGGGGTGCACCAGACGCTGCCCTTCTACCAGGAGATCGAATACTTCGCGGCCCCGCAGTACGCGCAGGTCATCAACGAGGTCGAGCTGACGTTCGTCACCAGCCAGCAGGGCATCGACGTGATCCTGGAGTGCGACAAGCGGGGCGGCTTCCTCAGCGCCGGCCACGACGTCTTCGGCCGCTACACCGTCTCGCACGCCGACGCCGACCGCGTCGACTGGGCGCAGGTGGTCGACGGCTGGCTGCAGGAGACCACGTCCCGCTACGGCGGCCTGCGCGCCCAGGGCTTCGGGGCCCCGCAGGGCTACCCGCCGCAGCACGGCTACCCCACGCACGGCTACCCGATGCAGCACGGCCACGGCCACGGTCATGGCCACAGCCGGGGGCCGGGGATGGGCGGGATCGTCGCCGGGGCGGCGCTCGGCGCGGTCGGCGGGATGGTCGCCGGCGAGATGATCGAGGACGCCGTCGAGGGCGACTTCGCCGAGGACTGGGGCTTCGGCGAGGAGTAGTTCCGCACGTACGCGAAGAAACGCGACGGTGGCCCGCCGGGAATCCCGGCGGGCCACCGTGCTGCTCGGAGCTGGTCCGGCGTCAGTGCCGGGCCTTGCGCTCCGCGCCGCTGCGGAAGTTGCTGCCGGCCTTGGCCAGGCCCCGGCTACCGAGGTAACCGATGGTCAGCAGCGTGATGAAGAACCAGGCCTGCGGCGCGCGGAAGATGTCCACGCCGACCGAGTTCTTGCCGACCAGGTACGACGCGGCGAGCACGCCGATGACGGAGGCGACGTAGACCCAGAACTCCGTGGTCGCGAAGGCCTGCTTGGTCTCCGTGCCCGGCGCCATCATCGGCTCCCGGTGCCCGTCGTGCATCATCGGCATCGGCCGGGTGGGTGCCTCCTGCATCGCGCGGTTCGGCACGTCGTTCATCGCCCGGTTCGGGGCTTCCTGCGTGCGGTTCATCGGCCTGGTGGATGCAGCCTGCGTGCTCATCTTGTCCTCCTCAGGATGCGATGAGTCCTTACTGCGCTCCCTCGCCCCGCTACCGCGTTTCGGCCACGGCACGGTTGACGTTCGTGGCGGGGGCACCCCCCGACTACCCGGCGGCCGGGCGAGGTAACACCCTCCCGTCGCCGGATAGCAGCAGCTCGCGGCGTGGGCGGAGCGGGCGGTGCGCGCGGCGCGGGAACGTTTGGTCGCCCCCGGGCCGGGCACGCAGGAAGATTCCGACACTTCTGCGAGGTGATGGACGTGCGTGAGGACGACAGGATGCGGGAGTCCGCCCGCGAGGCCGAGGAACGGATCACCGGCGGCGTGTACGGCGAGGGGGCCCTCGACGAGGTCACCGTGCCGCAGACCGACGTGCAGCGGGTCATCCAGGACGAGGACCCGGACGACCCGGCGCACGTGCGGATCGACCCGGCGGTGCTGCGCGACGGCGGCCCCACCCGGGGCCAGGGCGCGATCACCACGACCGGCGGCACGGCCGGGCCGGCGAGCACCCGCCGGGTGGCCCGGCAGCCGGAGCGGCACCCGGGGAAGGTCGCCCCGACCACCACGGGCGACGCGACCACGGGTGGGCTGAGCACCCCGGCGGGCGGCGCGACCAGCGACCAGTCCAGCAGCGCCAGCCAGGTCGGCAACTTCACGGAGGACTGACCGGCCTCCGGGCGACCAGACCTTGGACAGTTGCCGTCCACAGCAGACGGCAACTGTCCAAGATTCCGGTAGGCAGGGCCGGGTCAGGCGGGGCGGAGGACGCCGAGGCGCTGGGTGGCGCGGGTCAGCGCGACGTACAGGTCGCTGTGCCCGCGCGGCGACTCGGCGACGATTCCGTCCGGGTCGACCACCAGGACGGTGTCGAACTCCAGCCCCTTGGCCTGGGCCACCGTCAGCAGCACCACCCGGCTCTCCAGCTCCGGATGGTCGCCGACGGCCGCCTCGGGCAGGGCCGCCAGCAGCGCCGCGCCCAGCGCGTCGACCCGGCCGGCGGGCACGATCACCCCGAGTCGCCCGTCGGTCAGGTCGGCCGCCTCGGCGACCGCGGCGTCGGCCAGCTCGCCGGCCAGCCGGTCTGCGGCGACCGTACGCTCCCACGGCGGCACCCCGCTGCGGCGCACCGAGCGGGGCGGACGCAGGTGCGGGTCGATCTCGGCCAGCACCCCGGCCGCCACCGCCATGATCTCGGCGGGGGTGCGGTAGCTGACCGTCAGCTCCTCCAGCCGCCACCGCTGCGCCACGTACGGCTCCAGTGCCTCGCCCCACGACGGGGTGCCGGCGAGCGCGCCGGTCTGCGCCACGTCCCCGACGATCGTCATCGACCGGCTGGGGCAGCGGCGCATCAGCAGCCGCCAGGCCATCGGCGACAGCTCCTGCGCCTCGTCGACGATGACGTGCCCGAATGCCCAGCTCCGGTCGGCGGCGGCCCGCTGGGCGGTGGTCAGCCCGTCGGTGGACTGCTGCCGCTCCAGCAGCCGGTCGGCGTCCAGCAGGTCGGCCACCCCGAGGATCTCGCCGCCCTCCGCCTCGTCCTCCACGTCGATCGACCGGGAGCCCCGGGCGATCTCCAGCACGCCCTCGGCGTACTCGCGTTGCAGGGCGCGCAGGCGGGCCCGGCGGGCCTCGGCGGCCCGGTCGTCCTCGCCGAGCAGCTCGGCGGCCTCGTCGAGCAGCGGCACGTCGGCCGGGGTCCAGCCGCCCGGCTCGCGGCGCAGCGCCGCCCGGTCGGCCTCGGACCAGCCGGGGGTGGCGGCGGCGATGCGGTCCGGGTCGGCGTACAGGTCGGCGAGCAGGCGCTGCGGGGTGAGCACCGGCCAGAGCTGGTCCAGGGCGGCGCGTACCCCGGGCTCCTCGCGCAGCTCCCGGCGGATCTCCGCGACGTCGGCCTCCTCCAGGAGGTTGGCCCCGCCGAGCGGGTCCGCGCCGATGCGCTCGGCGACCTGGGCGGCGAGGGCGTGCACGACCTCGACGTCGAAGACCGCCCGGGCCAGGTTGTGCGGCCGTCCGGAGCGGCGGGCCCGGTCCCGGGCCGCCCGCACGGTCTCCGGGGCCAGCGGCAGCACCTCCCGCTCGACCTCGATCTCCAGCGGCTCGTCGGGCACCCACTGCCGGTCCCGCACGGCCGCGGCCAGCACCTCCACCATCTCCGCCCGGCCCTTGAGCGCCGCCGTGGCCGCCGGCTCCGCCCGCCGGGCACTGACGCCGGGGAAGAGGTCCCCGGGGGTACGCAGCAGCACGCCCGTCTCGGCCAGCGCCGGCAGCACCTGGGAGATGTAGCGCAGGAACGTCTCGTTCGGGCCGACCAGCAGCACGCCCCGGGTGGCCAGCTCCCGCCGGTGGGTGTAGAGCAGGTACGCCGCCCGGTGCAGGGCGACGGCGGTCTTGCCGGTGCCGGGGCCGCCCTGCACGACCAGGGTCCCCGGCAGGTCGGCGCGGATGATCCGGTCCTGCTCGGCCTGGATGGTCTCGACGATGTCGCGCATCCGGCCGGTGCGGCCGGCGTTGAGCGCGGCGAGCAGCGACGCCTCGCCGGTCAGCTCCTCGTGGGCGGTGGGTGAGGCGGTGGCCAGGTCGAGCACCTCGTCGTTGAGGGCGACCACCTTCCGCTGCCGGGTACGCAGGTGCCGGCGTCGCCGCACGCCCTGCGGGTTGGCGGCGGTGGCCAGGTAGAAGGCGCGGGCGGCGGGGGCCCGCCAGTCCATCAGCAGCGGGTCGTAGTCGCCGCTGGTGTCGAAGATCCCGATCCGGCCGATGTAGTGGCGGGCGCCGTCGTCGGTGTCCAGCCGGCCGAAGCAGAGCCCGTTCTCCACGGCGGAGTACTGCTCGACCTGCTCGGCGTACATCTTCACGGCGCTGTCGCGCTGGGACCGGGCCTGCTGGGTGCCGCCGCCGTCGCGTAGCTGTTCGGCGAGCCGGCGGGCGGACTGCTCCCGCAGGCCGTCCAGCCGGTCGTAGAGCATGGAGACGTACTCCTGCTCGTGGCCGATCTCGTCGGCGTGGCCGGTTTCGTCAGCATGGCCGTTTTCGTCGTCGTTGCGCAGCTCGTCGGGACCCGCGGAGTGCCTTGACAAGCCTTCTCCCTAATAATTAAAATTGCGTCCGGAACGGCATTTCGCACGCCGTTCCTTTTTTATGCCTGAATTGTCAAAGATACCGCGCGGCGACCCCCCGGCCAAGCGATCGGGGCAGGGCCGCGCCACGGGTCGGGACGGAGTCGCGCGCATGCTGCTGGGTGCCGGTCAACGGATCGTGTTCATCGGGGACAGCATCACCGACTGCGGCCGGCGCGACCACGCCGCCCCCTACGGCGACGGTTACATGAGCCTCGTCCGCGCGTTCGTCGACGCCCGGCACCCGCAGCTCGGGCTGACCTGGGTCAACCGGGGCATCGGCGGCGACACGGTGCGCGACCTCGCCGCCCGCTGGGAGGCCGACGCCGTCGCCGAGCGCCCCGACTGGCTCTGCGTGATGGTCGGCATCAACGACATCTGGCGCGGGTTCAGCCCCGGCCGGGAGGCCGAGGCCGTGCCGATCGACGAATACGAGCGCACCCTGCGCGCCCTGCTGCGCCGGGCCGTGACCACCACCGGCTGCCGCCTGGTGCTGGCCGACCCGTTCCTCATCGAGGCGGACGTCGACGAGCCGCAGCGCGCCGAGACCGACCGGTACGCGGCGGTGGTGGCCGCCGTCGCCAAGGACTTCGACGCGGTGCACGTCGCCACCCAGGCGGCCTTCGACCGGGTGCTGGCGCACAGCCCGTCGAGCCGCTGGGCCGACGACCGGGTCCATCCGGGACTGCCGGGCCACGCGGTGATCGCGGACGCCTTCCTGGCCGCCATCGGCGCCTGACCCCTCCGGCTCCGGCCCCCCGCCCGGCTCCGGCCCGGGCGGGCGGTCAGCGGCGGCGGGTGCAGACCTGGCGGCTGCGGCCGACCGTGTCCGCCGACCACACCACCGCCACGGTGAAGCAGTAGTCGTTGGTGCGGTCCAGCCCGTGCACCAGGAAGCTCGTGGTGCCCGCCGGCAGGGTCTCGAACGCGTTCGGCTGCCGCCCGGACGGTGCCCCGGCGAGCACGACGGGCCCGCTGGCCCCGTCCGGGTACGTCCAGCGCAGCGCGATGTTCTCCCGGTTGTCCCGCAGGCTCACCCCGTCCGGCGGGCTGCCGGGGGAGGCGGCGGCCCGGGGGCTGGCCGACCGGCTGCCCGACGACTTCGCGCCGGGGGATTTGCCGGACGGCTTCGCGCCGGGGGACCGGCCCGAGGGCCCCGCGCCGGACGGGTCGGGCTGCGGCGGGGCGGTCGCCGAGGGCGACGGGCCGGGCTCCGGCTCCGTGCCGCCGACGCGGGCCACCCCGGCGACCACCGCCGCCGTGCCCAGCACCACCACGGTCACCCCGGCGAGCACCACGAGCGGGGTGAGCCGCCGCGGCGGGGGCGCGGGCGGGCGGGGGACCAGCACCGGGAGCAGCCGGGAGCGGTCCTGCGCGGGCGGGGGCGGGCCCACGGCGCGTACCCCGGCGGGGGCGTCCGCGCCCGTGCCCGCGAGGCCGAGCACCGCGGGCGGCACCGGGCCCTCCGCAGGCCGGGCCGTCTCCTGCGGCCACCGGTCGTCCCGCTCGGCGTGGGTCGGCCCCGGATCGGCGTACGCCGGGTCGGGGCGGGCGTGCTGCCGGATCCACGGGTCGTCGTCGACCCAGGGCCCGGCCTCCCCGCCCGCCCAGCGGTCGTCGTCCGGGGGGAGCCGGGGGGCGGGCACCACGGGCGGGGCGGGCTGCTCCTGCGCCGGCCACGACTCCTGCGCCGGCCACGCCGACCGGTACGCCGGGGCGTCGTCGTCGGCCGGGTGGGGCTCCTCGTAGGACGGCCACGTGGTGGTGGGGCGGGGCTCCTCCCGGGGCGGCCACGCCGGCTCGTACGTCGGGGGACCCTCGGCGGCCGTCGCCTCGCGGGCCGCCGGCACCGTGGGCGCGACGGGCACCTCGGGCTCGGGGGCCGGTTCCTCCCGCTCGGCGGCGGGCGCGCGCCCGCAGACGTGGTTTGGGTTGGCGGCGGCGCGGGCCAGGGCCGCCACCTGCCCGGCGAGCGGGTCGTCGGCGGCGAGGTGCTGCCGGCACAGCTCCCGGGCCAGGGTCAGGGTGTCGTGGGAGTCGGCGAACTCCCCGCAGTCGCGCTGCATCGACCCGAGCCGGGCCAGCATCTTGATGCCGCTGGGGTGCCCGTCGCCGTAGACCTCGCGGTGCAGCTCCCAGGCGTCCTGGAGGCGCTCGCGGGCCACCTCGCACTGGCCCCGCGCGTATTCCACGGTGGCCAGGTCGGCGTGGGCGGCCAGCACCCGCAGCGACTCGGGCCCGTCGGACGCGGTCAGCTCGATGATGACGTCGGAGTAGAGCCGGGCGGCGCGGGCGTAGCTGCCGACCCGGTGCAGCACCGCCGCGAGGGTGGCCGCCGCCGCCACGGCGCGCGGATCGTCGCGGCCGTGCAGGCGGGTCGCCGCCGCAAACGCGAAGGCGGCCCAGCCGCGCGCGGAGTGCGGCTCGCCCAGCGCTACCAGCACGCGGGCCTGGAGGCCGGCGGCCTCGGCCAGCTCGGGCGAGGCGTGGTCGGGGCGGGGGTCGGCGTCGCTCAGCGCATCGGAGAGCAGCTGTTGCGCGCCGGCCAGGTCGCCGGCGGACACCAGCTGGTGCGCCTGGCCGGTCAATTCACCGAAGGCGGGGGACACGCCCCATCGTGGCCGCACCGCGACAATAAGTACAACCCCCCGACGATCGCGATTCGGTCATCCTTCGGTCAGGTGGTCCAGCATCGTCTCGCTGATCCGGTGCAACTGGTCGACCTGGGCGGGGCTGAGCGCGTCGAAGAGGTGCCGGCGCACCCCCTCGACGTGGCCGGGCGCGGCGGCGGCCAGCGTGGCGAACCCGGCGTCGGTGAGCACGGCGATCTGCCCGCGCCGGTCGGTGGGGCAGTCCTCGCGCCGGATCCAGCCGGACGCCTCCAGCCGGGCGGCGGCGTGCGAGAGCCGGCTGCGTGAGGAGCCGGTGGCGTCGGCCAGGTCGCTCATCCGCAGCCGCCGGTCGGGGGCCTCGGAGAGCCGGACCAGGATCTCGTAGTAGGCGTGCGGCATGCCGGCGTCGCGCTGCAGCTCGCGGTCGAGCTTCTCCATCAGCGCCCGCGAGGCGGCGACGTACGCCCGCCAGGTGCGCTGCTCGTCGGGGTTCAGCCAGCGGGTCATGACCACCATCATACGGGCTATTGTTGAGCGCTCAACTAAATCGCGCTAGGGTGGGGCCATGGGAATCCACCGCCTCAACCACGCCGTCCTCTACGTCAGCGACCTGGAGCGCAGCGTCGCCTTCTACCGCGACGTCCTCGGCTTCCGGGCCATCCCGATGACCCCGGACGGGTTCCGGGGCGCCGCCTTCCTCCAGGCCCCCGGCTCCACCAACGACCACGACCTCGGCCTGTTCGAGATCGGCCGGGCCGCCGGGCGCTCCACCGCCGGCCGGGCCACCGTCGGCCTCTACCACCTGGCCTGGGAGGTCGACACCCTCGACGAGCTGGCCGTCACCGCCCAGCGGCTCGCCGCCGCCGGTGCCCTGGCCGGCAGCTCCGACCACGGCACCACCAAGAGCCTCTACGGCAAGGACCCCGACGGGCTGGAGTTCGAGATCGTCTGGCTGGTGCCGGCCGACCTGCTCGACGACGCCGCGCTCACCGCCCGCAAGCGGATCGGCCGCCTCGACCTCGACCGCGAGCGGCAGCGCTACGGCGGGCAGACCCGGGGCGGCGTCGGGATCTCCGTCCCGGCCTGACCGCCGCGCCGACACCGGGATCGCCGCACCCGCGCGGCGGGCGGTGCGGTAGAACGGCAGGATGCCGACCGACGCCGTCCTCCGCGAGCTGCTCGTCCGACAGCTCGACGCCTGGTTGCCCGCAGCGCTGCACCGCGCGCGGCGGGCCACCCTCGCCCTGGCGTACGCCAAGACCGACGCCGGTGGCGCGGACGCCGCGCTGCGGGTGGTGGGGGAGCACGCCGACCGGCTGCGCGGGTTCCGCCTGACCGTCCTCGTGCTCGCCGAGGGCGACGAGACCCTCCCGGCCCGCCTCGGCGCGGTCGAGTCGACGCTGCCCGCCGAGGTGGCCGTGCACGTGGTGCCCGGCGACCCGGCGCGGCTGCCCGTGGCCCTGAAGGCGGCCGGCGCGGCCGGCGCGCCGCTGCTGACCCTTGCCCACGGCGCGGCACCGACGCCGGCGCTGCTGGCCGCGGCCCGGTCCGGCCGCCCGGCCGACCTGCTGCTGGTCACCGCGCCCGACGCGCCCCTGCGGCCGGCGCTGGACGCCGCCGGCTTCCCGCTGGTGGCCGAGGTCGACCTGCTCGCCGCACCGACCCTGCCGGGCTCCGGTGACGACGAAGGGCTGCGGCTGGCGTTCGCGACCGGGTCGGACCGCAGCCTCCAGGCGTTCAAGGACGCCCTGTGGGCGGTCGACGGGCACGCCGGGGTCCGCTACCGCGACCCGGCCGACCCGCCGGGGCGGGCCGTCGACGTCGGGCCGGAGGCGGACCCGGGGCCGCTGGGCGGGGAACTTCTGGCCGAGCTGGCCCGCCGGGGCCCCCGCACGGTGACCGAGCTGCGCCGGTTCGCCCTCACCTCGACCGTCTACCGGGCGGCGGACGCCAACCGTGCGCTGACCGGCCTGCTCGACGCGGGCGCGGTGGCCCGCGACCCGGAGCACGGCAAGCTCGGCGGGGACGTGCTGATCAGCGCCGCCCGGCCTGGCGGGCCAGCTGCCTGACCACGATGGACGCCCCCGTGGTGACCACGCCGATGGTGAAGACCATCTGCACGCAGACGGCGACCCGGGCGAACTGGCCCTGCGCGTGCACGTCGCCGTAGCCGACGGTGGTGAGGGTGGCCAGCGTGAAATAGAGCGCGTCGATCCGGGTGGTCAGGTTGACGAACTCGCCCGGGGCGCTGCGGGCGATCACGTAGTCGGCCAGGGCGAACGCGAGCAGGCCCCCGATCAGGGCGACCGCGAGTTGCAGCAGCGAGCGGATCTGCACCTGCTCGGGGTCGTCGGCCACGGCGAGCTGCCGGCGCACCAGGCGGGTGACCAGCCACGCGTCGGCGGCCACCAACGCGACCGTGGCGACGCTGCGCGCGGCCAGCCGCAACCCGTTCGGGTCCTGCTCGACCGGCACCAGGAAGTAGGCCCCCAGCAGCAGGAGAGACGCCAGCGTCGCCACCCGGCGCTGGTGTCTCGGCGACCCTTCGCCCGTGCGTTCCGGTGCCCCGTCCCCCGTCATGCGGCGATTCTCCGCCGCCTTGCCTGGCCCCGGCGGCGATTCGGCCAACCTGGCCCGTCCGCCCCGGTCGGCAGGGGCACGGGGCGGAGACGCGGAACGGGGTGCCGGTGGACCACCGGCACCCCGTTGCACCCCGGGACGTCACGCCCGGGACTTGTCCTGCTTCCACGACAGCGGGCCGGGCAGGTCGACGCGGTGCGCCTTGGCGCGGGAGTTCCACGACCAGCGGCCGATCTTGATGCTCCAGGAGGAGAACCCGTTCTCGGTGAAGTTGAGGATGATCGGGCCGTACTTCTTGCGCTTGCGGAACATCAGACCCATCGCGGGCTCCCTTCGTGACCATTCCCTGCCGTGTCGGACTCGAACATGCCCGGAACGCCGATCCGGGAAACCCACGTCCGTCCGCACTGGACACCGCCGCAGGACACCGTCCGACCGGTAATTCATACTCAACAGATGGGCGTTCGGATCTTGTTTGGGCTGCATGAAACGGATTCATGAGTCTGGTGCGGCGATAATCTCATTTGGTGGAAGGGCGTTGACCGGCCGTCGGAGGCGGCGGCACCATGGGGTCATGGCGCAGCGGGACGGGCTCTTCGGCGGGCACGCCGACCGGCGGCGCCCCGCGCGGCGGCCGGCATGACCACCGTGGACGGGCCCGCGACCGGGCCCACCGAGCT
The DNA here is from genome assembly GCF_020884815.1 of Micromonospora sp. NBRC 110038. Taxonomy (NCBI): domain Bacteria; kingdom Bacillati; phylum Actinomycetota; class Actinomycetes; order Micromonosporales; family Micromonosporaceae; genus Micromonospora; species Micromonospora sp. NBRC 110038. Next base: position 1,171,518 of record NZ_BBOL01000001.1, read on the forward strand.
CCGGCCGGTCGACACCGACCTGCTCCAGGCCCTCCTGCACCCGCAGGCGGCCACGGTCGCCGTGGTCACCACGCCCGGCCGCCCCGCCCGCCGGGGCCGGCCCGCGCTGCCCCCGGCCGCGTTCACGGCGACCTCGTTCACCGCCGTGTCGCTGGAGCCGCCGCTGGTCTCGTTCTGCCTGGGCACGGCGTCGTCGAGCTGGCCCGCCGTCGCCCGCGCCGAGCACGTGGCCGTGCACCTGCTCGCCGCCGGTCAGCAGGGCGTGGCCCGCGCCCTCGCCGTCGGCGGCCCCGACCGGTTCGCCGCCCGCCCCGGCTGGTCACCCGGCCCGTTCGGGGTGCCGCTGGTCGACGGCGCGCTTGCGGTGCTGCTCTGCCGCGTCGCGCACCGGGTGCCGGCGGGCGACCACGCCGTCGTCATCGCCACGCCGATCGCCCTCGGCGCGGGGCGGGCCGGCGCCCCGCCGGTGCACCACCGGGGTGCGTTCAGCGCGGCGTGACCCCGCTTGCGCGCCAGCCGGGCGGCGCGTTCAGCGCGGCCCGACCCCGCCGGGGGTCAGCGAGGCTCCCACGCGTCGGGGCGGGCGATCAGCCGCCGCACGTGGCCCGGCAGCCGCCCGCTGGCCATCTCCGCCAGGCTCACCTCGTCGACCACCTGCCGCACCGCCGCCCGCACGGCCACCCAGAGCCGGGGCAGGTTCTCCGCCGCCCCGTCATAGCTGGTCTCCTCGGGTCGCATGCCCCGCACCCCGGCCAGCGGACCGTCGACCGCGCGCAGGATCGCCCCTATCGTGATCTCCTTCGGTGGCCGGGCCAGCGTGTAGCCGCCCTCGGCGCCCCGTTGGGCCCGGACCAGCCCGGCCCGGCGCAGGTCCGCCAGGACCGCCTCCAGGAACTTGCGGGGCATGTCCTGCTCCGCCGCGATGGCCTGGGTCGACAGCAGGGAAGGGTACGCGGTGGCCAGGCTCAGGGCCGCCCGTACCGCGTAGTCGCCGCGCGCGGAGATCTGCACCCACTCATCATGCCCGCCCTGTCATCCCCGCCGGGCCGGTGGGCGGCCGTTACCGGCCGGCCCGCCCCGCGCCGACCGGAACGCGCCCGGGCTCAGGCCCACCTCGCGGGTGAAGAACCGGCCGAAGTTGGTCGGCTCCGGGAAGCCGAGCCGGCGACCGATCCGGGCGATCGGCTCGTCGGTCGCGGCGAGCAGCCGGCTGGCCTCCAGGGCCACCCGGTCGTCGATCACCTGCTTCGCGCTGCGCCCGGTCGCCGCCAGGCAGGCCCGGGTGAGGGTACGCACCGAGCAGCCGATCCTGGCCGCGTAGTCCTCCACCCGCCGGGTGTGCTGGTAGCCGCGCTCGACCTCCTGGCGGAGCCGGCGGAACGTGGCGTTCTCGGTGCGCGGCCCCGCCTCGGCCCCGTCCCCGCCCGGCGGGGCGGGCGGCAGCAGCGCCAGCCGCAGCAGCAGCACGGCGAGCCGGTGCCGCACCAGCGCGCGGGCGGCGGGCACGTCCGGCTGTCGCCGGCAGTCCACCACCAGCTGGGTGACCTCGTTGCGCAGCACGTCGGCGTCCTCGCCCGCGAGCTGCCAGTGGGCGGGCACGTCGGCCGCGGCATCGACGTCGAGGCCCCGCAGGGCCGTGGCCGACCAGCGCACCACCACGGCGTCGATCCGGGTGGCCTCGCACCGCAGCGCCTGGCCGGGGCGGGCCCGCAGCAGCGTGCCGGGGCGGCAGGGCAGCGCCCGGAAGTCCAGCTCGACGGTGCCGTGGCCGCCGGTGACGAGGACGACCAGGTCCGCGTCGAGCAGCACCGGGCGTCGCCAGTCCGCGCCCTCGGCGAGGTCGTCGAGGGCGAGCGTCGTGATGTCGTCGGGTCGGGGTGGGGAGGCGTCGACGCGGGTTGCCGGGGAAGGCTGACCGGAGGGGATCATCGCCTGCGACGGTATCCCGCGCGCGGGACGGTCGCATCCCGGCGAGACTGCCCGACCGCTTGTCGGGGTGCGGCCGGCGGGCTACGTTACCGATCAGTAGTGCCCGGGTCCGGCGGGTGCCCGGCGGCCCGCCGAACAGCGAGGGGATGGCATGACGGATCTGTTCTCGGTCGAAGGCAAGACGGTCCTGGTCACGGGCGGATCGCGGGGGATCGGCCTGATGATCGCCCGGGGCTTCGTGCGGGCCGGCGCGCACGTGGTCATCTCGTCCCGCAAGGCCGACGTGTGCGAGGCCGTCGCCAAGGAACTCTCCGCCGAGGGCCGCTGCGAGGCGATCCCCGCCGACCTCAGCCGCGACGAGGGCGCGCTCGGGCTGGCCGAAGCGGTACGCGAGCGGGTGGACCGGCTCGACGTGCTGGTCAACAACGCCGGGGCTACCTGGGGCGCGCCGCTGGAGGCGTACCCGGAGAGCGCCTTCGACAAGCTGTGGGCCGTCAACGTCAAGGCCGTCTTCCGGCTCACCACCGCCCTGCTGCCCGAGCTGCGGGCGGCGGCGAGCGCCGACGACCCCGCCCGCGTGATCAACATCGGCTCGATCGACGGGATCCGGGTGCCGTGGCTGGAGGTCTATGCGTACTCGGCGACGAAGGCCGCCGTGCACATGCTCACCCGCAGCCTCGCCCACCAGCTCGCCGGCGAGCACATCACCGTCAACGCGATCGCGCCCGGCCCGTTCGAGAGCAAGATGATGGCGTTCGCGCTGGACGACCCGGAGGCGCGGTCGGCCATCGAGAAGCAGGTGCCGCTCGGGCGCATCGGTCGCCCCGACGACATGGCGGGCGCGGCCATCTACCTGTCGTCGCGGGCCGGGGCCTACCTGACCGGTGCGGTCATCCCCGTCGACGGCGGGGTCACGACGCACGGCTGAACGCGCAGCGCGTACCCCATGGTGTGAAAGCCCGGGGCCGCGCGGACTCGGCAGATCCGCGCGGCCCCGGGTGTGGCGTGGTCAGCGACCGGCGAGCAGCCGGGTCACCGCCGTGTCGACGTCCAGGTGGTCGGCCTCCCGGCCGCGCGGGACGACGACGTAGGTGCGCCGCAGGAAGCGCACCAGGACGCTGCGCGGCACCTCGAACAGGGCGTTGCCGTCCGGGGACGACAGCGCCAGCGCGACGAAGTCCCCGCGCGGGGTGGCCCACGGCCAGACCCGCACGTCGCCGATGCCGGCCGGCTCGTCGAGGCCGGTGACCAGCAGTTCGCGGGCGAACGACCAGCTCACCGCCTCGCCACCGGCCGATTCGGCATGGAACAGGACATGGACCGCATACGGGTCAGCAGGGTCGTAACGCAGGCTGGCACGCACCGGCAAGGCGGTGGCGTCAGGCGCGACGAGCCTTAGCGACGTCTCGACCTCTACGGTCGTCGGTCGGATGACACTCATGGACGTTCTCCCCCCGGCACCGCTGCGGAACGCGCGTGTCCCGCTTTCCCCATACTCAGGTGCTACCTCTGGCTACGCTCCGCCATACGCTGACTTCACCCTGTGGTGGGAAGAGGGTCGGAAACGCCGCTAGAATGTGAATATTCTTGTACGATATCCGGTTTTGCCCAATGCTTGATCCCGCCCGGCGTCGGGGTTGGTTCAGACGTCGACTTACTCCGGTAACGTCCAGTGGTCCGATGGAGTGACGGGCCGCAGCGACACTGGGGGACGAAATGACCACGAACCGATCCTCAATGGATGTCGCGGCCCGGTCCGGAAACCCGAACGGCGGGGTCCGGACAGCCGAAAGGCGGGGGTACGCAGTGCCGAAGCAGCAGCGTGGCCGGCGCGACCCGGGAGCACCCGGCGACGCGACGACCGGGGGTGGGACAGCCGTCGCCGAACGGCGCGGCGGACGCCTGCGGCAACGCATCGCCACCACCCTCGACCTGATCCGCGCCAACCCCACCGGCCGCGTCGCCCTCAAGATATTCATCGCCGTCGCCGGTGCGATCGTCGTCACCGTCGGCATCGCGCTCATCCCGCTGCCCGGCCCCGGCTGGCTGCTCGTCATCGCCGGGCTGGGCGTCTGGGCCGTCGAGTTCCACTGGGCCCGCCGGCTGCTCGCCTTCACCCGCCGGCACGTGCACGCCTGGACCCGCTGGGCCACCAGCCGGTCACTGCCCGTGCGCCTCGTCCTCGGGTCCGTGGGCCTCGTCTTCGTCGCCACGGTCGTCTGGCTGTCGCTCAAGTACAGCCTCGGCATCGACCTGGTGGCCCGGGCGCTGCACTACCTCGCGACGCACTGACCCCGGATTCGCGGTCCGGTCCCTCGATCAGGTAGAGTCATCGTCGCTGAGGGCGATTAGCTCAGCGGGAGAGCGCTTCGTTCACACCGAAGAGGTCACTGGTTCGATCCCAGTATCGCCCACGCAGATCAAAGGCCACCTTCCATCGATGAAGGTGGCCTTTCTGTTGCCCGCACAGCAGCGAAGTACAGCAGTTCTCGTCAGTGCCCGAGTGATTCACCGAGGCGCTTGAGGGCCTCCCGGGTCGCCGTGGACGAGACCTGGGTGTAGATCTCCATCGTCACCGAGAACCGGGCGTGCCGAAGGATCTGCATGGCGACCCGTGGATGCACGTCGAGGTCGGCCAGGAGGGTGGCACAGGTCCGGCGGGCGTCGTGAATGGTGATCGGCCGGACGCCCGCCCGGTCACACCGCGTCTGCCAGGAACGCTGGAAGTTGCGCGGCTCGATGGGCGTGCCGTAGCGGGTGGTGAATGCGAGGTCGTTCTCGTGCCACGCCTTCCCGGCGGTCGCCCGTGCCTCGTCGCGTTGTTCGCGTCGCAGCTTCAGTGCGGCCACGCAGATGTCGGGCAGGGGCAGCGTGGCGTCGGACGCCTGGGTCTTGGTGTCGCGGTGCAGGAGCTGCCCGCGTACCCGTTGCAGTTGCCGGCCGATGGTCAGCTCACCGGCGTCGAGGTCGATGTCCGACCAGGCCAGACCGAGGGCTTCGCCCTTGCGCAGGCCGGTGACGAGGACCAGGGCGTACGCGGCGTAGAGGGGGTCTTCGTCGGCGCGGGCCGATTCGAGGAACCGACGGGCCTCGTCGCTCGACCAGGACCTGCCCCGTCGGCGGCGGACCGTGGCCAGGGTGACCGGCACGGCCGGGTTCCGGGTGATGAGGTCTTCGGCCTGGGCGTGGGTGAGGGCGGCCCGCAGCGCGGCCCGGATGTCGCTGACCGTCCGGGGCGACGGGGCGGCCTGGCAGCAGCGGCCCACCGCGCAGCACCGACGCTTCTCCGTCCGGCGGGCGGCGTCCTTGCCCTGGGCGCAGCACTGGCAGGTACGGGCCACCTGATTGAGCCAGGTCTGCACGTCCCGGGGCTGGAGCCGGTCGAGCCGCTTTCCCCCGAGGCCGGGGGCGATGTAGCGCCGGACGAACGTCTCGTAGGTGGCGTACGTCAGCGGTGCCCGGTTCGGCTGGACGATCTCGGTCAGCCAGTAGGTGAGGAAGCTGCCGACCGTCGGGACGCGGGTCGCCACCGGCCCCTGCTTCGCCTGCTGGTGCAGCTTGATCCACTTGTCGTGGACGGCCTCCCGGGTCTTGCCGTAGACGTACTTGCGGGTGCGCTTCCCGTCGGGTTTGGTGACCCAGACGTACGCGGCGAAGCCGTTGCGGTACGGGAAGATCGAGCCTTCCCCGTTGGCGCGGGTGCGTCCGGGCATCAGGCTGCCTCCTGCCGGTCGACCTGGTCGCGGATGTACTCGTCGACCCACTCGGGGAGGATCCGGCGGTACTTTCCGTCCTTGATGGAGCGCAGCTCGCCGGTGGCGATCTTCATCTTGACCTTGGACAGGCCGAAGCCGAGCAGGACGGCGACCTCGGCGGGGGGAGTACCAGCGCGGGGTTAGGTGTCGGCTCACGCGGCCACCCCCAGCCACGCCTCGTGGGCGAGTTCTTCCCGTCCGATGCGCCTGCTCTCGCGTCGATGTCTCGCGGCGGTGTTGGCGAGCAGGGCGTCTCCCTCGGAGAGCCAGCCGGATCCGATGTAGGTGAGGGTGCCGACGGTGATGGTGTCGTCGGGTTCGTCGTCTTCGGTGCGGCGGTAGGTGGCGCGGGTCTCGCGGACTTGGCCGAAGGTGACGGAGTAGCGGCGGGCTTTGGTGAGGAAGTGGCCGCCGCAGCCGAGCATGTGTGCCCAGCGGCGCAAGCCGCCGTAGACGTTGGGTTTGGTGTCAAGGCTGGCTTGACGGTCGTCGGCGGTTGCGGCGCCGCCGGTCGTGTCGGTGTGGGTGGGGCGGCCGAGGTGCCAGCAGGCGTCGATGAGGCGGGCGACGTGGTCGCCTCCGGGGTCGGCGTAGTCGTCGACGGTGGCGGCGGTGAGTCGGGTGGAGCTGTGGCCGGTGGCTTCGGTGGCCTTGGTGGCGTACTTGGCGAGGTAGGTGGCGACCTTGCCGTCGGTCAGCTCGCCGTCGCTGCTGTCGATGCGTCTGACGTCGACCTGCTCGCCCCAGGCGATCAGCCAGCCTTGCGGCCGGTCGGGGTGCAGGGGCGTGGTGACGGTGATCTGTCGGGCGGCGGCGTGGATCGCGTCTTCCAGGTCGTCAATGGTGATGCCGGCCGGTGGCGGTATGAGGGCGTCCGGGTCGTCGGGGTCGACGCCGTCGAGGCGCAGTAGGACGTGGAAGTGCACGGCGGCGCGGCGTTGCATCTCGGCGACCTTGCCGTGGGACACCCGCACGGGCGGCACCCAGCGGACCTTGCCGGAGACGGTGACGATGCCGACCTTGTGGGGATGCTGCGTTGACGGCAGAGCGCGGCGAGGTGGCGGTCGAACGCCTGCTTGGTGCGTCGCCACAACTCGCCGGAGAAGTAGTTCCAGATGACCTGGTGGTCGTGGTCGTAGCAATCGAGGCACAACGGCTGGCCCAGCCGCGGATCGTTGGCGTCATGGCGGGCGAAGCACGCGGTGGGCTGCCCGTGCGGGCAGGTGCCGGTGTTGCTGCGGGCGCGGCAGGGGGGCGGGTCGGCAGTCGCAGCGCTGCCGGTTGCGGCAGGTGTGGCGTGGGACGTGGCGGTGGTGGACCGGGCCGAAGGACGGCGCGGTGAAGGTGGCGAAGACGACCGGGTGTCGACCGACCGAGACGGGGATGCCCTTGCCGCCGGTCAGTCCGCGACAGACGACTTGGTAGGCGTCGCCCTGGTAGACCCAGGCGCAGTCCGGGCACGCCGATTCGCGGCGGTTGCCGCACGCCTTGTAGAGCGTCCGGCCGGACAGTTCGTCGGTGTGCTGCTCGCTCAGGACTCGGCCGGTGTCGCGGTCGACGGCGGTGATGGTGCCGGTGAGGCGGATCGGTCGGGCGCAGCCGCCGGCGGGGCGGGTGTGCTCCAGCCAGCCGGAGAACTCCGGCGTAGCGGCGCGGTGCAGGACCTGGGCGTCACGACCGGCGGCGAGACCGGGGCGGTAGGTGGTGAAGATGGCTGTCTCCTCTTGCGGGGGTGGCAGGAACGGGAGACGAAGCACCACCAGCCGTGGACGTAGGTCCGCTGGTGGTGTTCGCCGTGTCTCCTGGCACCGCCGAGAGGGCGGCTGACGCCGGAGGGCGGAATCGTGGTCGTGCCACTTCCCGCCGATGGGGCATGTCCTTTCGCGCTAGTGGTTTTGGCTCTGAGGCCGACACGGGTGGGGAGCCTGGGATGTCGACATCCGGCGGGCTGCCGCAGGCTGCCCCCACCCGTGGAGATCAGCGAATCCGAGCCATCTTGGACGGCAGGCAAAGGCCGTGCTGGGCCGCTCAGCGGATTCGGGGAGCCGGCATATCGGCCGGCGAGATCGAGAGCCGACGGCGCGTGGCCTGCATCAGCGGCAGGAAGGCCGCCCGGCATCTCCGGCGTCGAGTCCAGCGATCCGGCAGGAAGGCCGCGCTGGCGTGCTCGACGAGGGTCAGAGTAGCACCGGGCGCCGACACGTCAACGTGCCGTGAAACTGCTGTCGAGCCAATCAGGTAGAGCCATGCGGTTGACGACCGATCGCTGACGGGGACCGGTGTACTCGGTGAGGCTGAAACAGCGATGCCCATCCGTGGGATGCACGGTGACGGCGACAACGCTCTCGTCTTCGAATCGCAGCGTGAAGACGGGGTCGAGTTCGCACAGGAATGCAAACGCCTCGCGGTCCTCGTCGCTCTCGCTGACCAGGCGACCGTCGGCCTCCCAGCCACCTGTGACGGCGGCAATCACGATGGCCACCTCGACGCTGCCGAGCAGGGTGGAGGAGTTCGCCCACCAGTCCAGCCAGCACCGGCCATCGAAGCGGTCCATGCCGTCATCCTTGCAGGGCGGCGGCGAAACGGTGGGATGGCCTATGCAACCCGGACCCCATTGTCGTGCGGGGCCGGCCGGCTGCCGGCTTGTGTGGGAGGACTTTCTGTCCGTCTATCAAGGCGGCCCTTGACGGGCCGCACGCGCCGCCGCCTGGGCGCGGCTCCGCTGTCGCTCCACGCCGGCCACGCAACACGCCCGGCGGCTGGCGCGGACAGCGGGAATTCTGGTGGCCGCCGCATGACGACAGCAGCGTTGACCGGGTGTGTGGGCCGGCAGCCGGCCGGCCGCGCGGCCAGTACCCGCGCGGCGTAGGGGAGCGCACGCCGGCCGCGTGAGCGAGCTGGTGGCGGTCGCGGGGGCTGCGGTTACTGCGCCTCCGGCGGGGGCGCTCCGGCTCCAGGATGGCCGGGACTCCGTCGGCGGGTCGCGGTCCGTGGGTGGTTGCGGTAGGCCATCCCGCCTGCCATCGACCCGGGCAAGCCGAGCAGACCGCCGCCCGGCCCGCCAGCGCCCGAACGTGCGTCAAGGTGCGCTTGACGTGGCGGGCCGGGTGGCGACCCGCTCTCTAGGAAGGCGAGTCGATGGCACACGGGATGGCGGAGAGGGTAGCTACACGACAATCAACCTGTTCTCCGGGGTAAGCTGGAGTCGGAGGTATGGCAAGGCCACCGGCTCCACTACATTGTCAAGCACAAACACTTGAAGTCGGTCACCGTATCGCTCGCAGACCTCAAGGATGAGTCTGTACATGTCGCGTACGCGATCTGCATCGAAGTTCTCGTGGCCGATATTGCTGCTGAGGCCGTCGAATACGAGAAATGCCGGTAGCGGAAGCCCTAGGTCAAGTGAGACGGTGTGGTGCGCGAGGGCGTGGGCCACGTTAACAAGGGTCGCTAGTCCTTGGCTGCTTAGCTTGTCAAACGTTCGATTACCAAGCTTCGGCATATAGGTAGTGCGATCAATCTCCGGGCGGTGTCGGGAGTCGATAAGTGGAGCGTGTAGCTTCTCCAGGTACTCGCCAAATCGTTTTTCTAGCAAGGCAACGTTCTGCATCGCGCCTGATGTGTCGATCGCTGCTAGCTCGTCCTCAAGTTCCTCTCGTTCTTGCCGAATCATCTCCAAGTCTTGGGTAAGTAAATCCTGCTTTACATAGAGGTCCAGATATTCTTCGAGCTTCCCAACCTCCGCATCTGCGTATGCTTTCGCCGATGATGCGGCAGCAATCTCATCGGCATGCCTTGATATGAAAGAGCTTGCAGCGGAGTCGAGACTAGTGTGTAGGCGTTCGACTTCTGACGCAAGTTGCGCTATGCCGTAGGACATTCCGTCGATTGCAGTCTGCTTATGGCGCAGCACTTCATCAGTCTCTTCGACCTGTGCCTGCAGTCGGCTCAGCTCTACGATCAACGGCTTAACGTCGTCGCTGTGAACGGTCTCTTGGAGGCAGAGACGGCAGTGGTTGGCGTCAGCAAGAGGTCTATTGTCAAGGTCTTGACCGCAGCGCGGGCAGATGACGAAATCGATGTCGGTAAGGGTTTCTGCAGAAACGATGGCCCGGTTCAAACGTGAAATCTGCCCAATAAGTTCCGTCCTCAAATCCTTCAGGTCCTGAACCTGTGATTGCAGCAGGTTCTGTTCCGAGCGCACTCTAGACAGTTCATCTTCTCGCGAGAGCAATTGTGTGCGTGCTCGGGAGATGCTGGACGTAAGACCCTCATGGGGTGTCGTAGCCGAATCCAGATAAGCCGCCTGGCGTGAAGCCAGAAGCCGTCTTTCTGCCTCAGCCTCAGCCAGCTTCTCTTCGAGCCCTCGTCTATCAGCGAAGGGGGTGTTACTTAGAAATAGCCGAGCGGCTTCGGCTTGGGCCCGAAGTGCCTGCTCCTTAAGGTCGAGCTCGCGTATTCGGGCCGTCACTCGGGCGGCCTGTGGGTCGTAAAGCCCATAGTTGATCTCAAAAACATAGCGCCGCTTGATGTCTCGGAATGGGTCTCTATGCCCGAAGACCATGACATCGATCTCATCGCCTGCAAGAATACAGTAGTTTAGCCAGTCATTGATGCTAACCGGGGTCATGTTGGCTGAGGGATTCTTATTTGATCGGCGTGAAGGCACGTGCACGGACGGAATTCCTGCTTCGTCCATGAGGAACGAGGCGTAGGTTCGCGGCTCGACTCGGGTGGGCCTCGCCGCCGGAAGTCGATATGCAGTCTCTTCGTTCGAGATGTCGACAGGAGCTGTGTCCGTCGTGACAAAGGGTCTAGAGATGTCCCAGGATCGGTGAGAGGTGGTAACGCGGCCGGCCAGTCGCTCGATGTGGGTGGTCTCAGGCGGAAGATTCTTCGGTATGCCTCCCAGGAAGGCACGCATCAAACGGACCAAAGTGGTCTTGCCGGTCGTAATGTCCCCAGCAATAACGTTCAGGCCGGCGGAGGCCATGAGGCTGCGGCCGGCACCGACAAGATTGAGCTCATCTATTCTCAGAGTACCCACTAGATGGACCTACCCCATTTTGAATCTGCAATCTCAGGAAAGGTTTCGTAGAGGAAATCCTTCAAACGATTCCCCTTCCAGTCAAAATTCTTCCTTATTATTTCTATACGAGATATCAACGCATCGTAGGATTCGTCATCCGCAAGACGCTCCACCACCTGTCGTCCGTACGCAGTGGTACGATATGCGTATCCTCCCTGTCCTGGTATCGGCTCGATTAGTCGTTTGCCAATTAATCGGCCGAGTATCGAGAAGTATTGTGGATCCCACGGACCGTATCGGTAGCGGACCATTCGCTCGGTAAGCGGCACTCTATCTTCGTCGGAGTCGGCACCTAAGGACTCGGATGCAGAAATCGCCTCTAGCGCTCGCTCCAAGTACTGGGGATAGCGCAACAGGAAATCCAGCTTGGCTAGCTTGGTCCGGCCTTCAAGGGCGCGTTCTTTCTTAGGGCCCCTGCTAAACCCGTCAATGAGGCAGAGGATGCGTGCTTCGCCCTCAGCAGTGGCGCGAAGCGCCTCTCTCGTGGTCATGCTACCCGCCATGGGAAGCGACATTCATCTGATTCTTGGCATACGACGCCAACAAGTTCGAGCGGGCCGTTGAATTTCATTGAACCGTCGAATTGCCGAAGTGTTCCTTCGGTCTCTACCAGTTTGGCGAAAACTCGGTCCGCGCAGAGCATGTCGTCTCTGAACGGTGCGGCAAGAACCTCTGCCATTGTTCGGACTGAGTTGGCTAGAGAATCGTAGTATCGGGCCTCTGCAGTTGGTCCGCTTAACAGCAGGCGCCGCTTGGCGTCTGCTAGGGCGCGAGCCTCTTTGGCCTGTCTAATCGTAACGTCCGACGCGTTGTTGAGGCGCAGTTTCCGCTCCAAGTCGGACATCGCGCCGTCGTGGATCCCTAGACTCGCTAAGCTGGCCGGCTTAGCTGGCAAGAGGTCTGCAAGTTGCCCAGATGTTAAGCCAGAGAAATCCGAATAGTCTGGACCGGGATCGATGAGGCTGAGACTTATGCGTTCAAGAAGCGACTGAGGCTGGCCCTCCTGGGCATTCTCTGCTGCGGTTAAGAGTTTTACGTAAGTCTGTTCGATCAGATAATACGGCGCCCTCGGAATCAATCCCGCAAGAAATACAATGTTGCGGTTGTCGATTTCCGTTATCCTCGGGCTTCCTGGGCGAATCTTAAGTCGTGGCAGCCACCCGTCAAGCTCCCTGTCGGATGCACCGAGCTTGGACCGCAGTTCTGAGCGGCAGTCTCCGTCAGCTGATCCTGGATCCTCGAAAAACCTCTTGCCTGGCCCACGAGTAGATGCCTCGCCTTCAAGGATCAAATGAAACTCGACTGGTAGGTGATATGCGGCGCGATACGACCGCAGTAGCGAGTCCAAGCCGCCCTTTTCTCCGCAAATATCCGTGAAGGACCACTTGCTTCGCCCGGGCTTCCTCGTCTTGACCTGTGCGAGAACTGCCTTGTTGGGGTAGGCGAGTGCGACGTCTTCGAGGTGCTCTAGGAAGACTGCTGTCGGCCCGCCCTTCGGAAGTTGGCTCGCCAGCCAGTACGAAACCGCAACCTTTACCTGGTAGCGGTATCGTCCGAAGGTTTCTCTGCCGGAGAGGTCTCCAGGGTGTTCGGCCCGCAGCAAGGCCTCGGGGGAGTCGTTGATCGGGCCACTTGGCTCTTCCACCTATGTTGATATAGCACGGCTCGCGTCATGAAAGAAGGCTTGATCACTTGCCTGTTGATCAGTGTCATCTATGCGACAGCGCCCTGGTGCGCCCCAAAGACATGGGTGAAGTGCTCGGAGCTTCTTCGTGCGGGTTGCGGACTGACTATAGGAGGACTACTTCGCGACGAAGACGCCCACGCCGGGCAGTGTCTCGGTCATGCCCTTGATGCGCAGCACCTGCATGGCCCGGTCGATCACGGGCTCTGTAACGCCGTAGTGCTCGATCAACTCGCGCCGGCTGGGCAGCTTGGAGCCCGGCGGGAACTCGCCGTTAGCGATGCGTTCGGCGAGGTCGTCGGCGATCTGCTCGTAGCGGTAACGCGGTGGCACGGTGTTCCCCTCGGTTGGCAACACGAGTAGACCACCTACGTCAGCCCTTGACACTACCCAACGGTACCTATGGGGGACTGCCGAGGAGGTCGATTCCCCCGGTTGGCGCTGTGGGCCGTCCTCACCGGCGTGGGTGCCCGGCGCATCCCCCGTGATCGGGCATCCAACGCCCCCGGACACCTGCGGCACGAGGAGGCGGCAGTGCTCCCTACCGATTCGCTGACGCGGCGAAGAGTCGCCCCCTACGGCTCCGGCGAGCCGATGAAGCGCGTTTCCTACGACGAGTACGTCCTGGCGGTGGCGCTCACCCTCGCCCGCCGTCATCGGCCCGTCTGGTCATGGCGGCACTGGCGACATGTCTGCCGCTGCGGAAGCAGCCTGCCCTGCCGAAGCCGCCACCGCATCCCGATCAACCGCGGCCACTGGCCCAGTCAGGACGGCCCGCGATGACCACCCACCACCCGATCAAACCGGCCTGGTCCTGCGGCGGTTGTGCGGGAGAGTGGCCCTGCCAAACTCGGCGGCGGGAACTGCGAGCTGAATATGACTGCGCCCCCGTGTCGCTTGCCCTCTACCTGGCCGCCCAGCTCGTCGATGCCGCCCAGGACCCTGGCCCACGTCCCCGCCGGCCACCTGCACCACCGCTTCCTGGGGCAGTATCGCCCACACTGAATACGGCAAACGCAAGGTCCCTCAATTGAGGGGCCTTAGCTCGTTCTTGTCGATCAATGTTGTTCGGAAGGCAACGAACGATGCCAGCACCCGGCGGTCGCGGTCGCTGGCCGAGTGCGTGCGTCCGGTTCAGCGTGGCGCATGTCCGATATCGGGTCCGTCGTCAAGGACGGCGACCTCATGCTGACGGGTCCGTCTCAGCTCATGCCTGACGGTTGACCTAGGGTTGGTAGCTGTGGCTTCGCAACTTCGCCTCGCAGCATACGGCTGTGCATTGACGATGACCGCATTTTTCTGGCCCGATACGTTTCCCCGGACCGGGCGTAGCGGCACTGGACCTTGCCGGGTGGCAAGGTCGAAGACGCCGATGACCCGTACGACGCAGTCGTGCGAGAGGTGGCCGAAGAGACCGGCTACAGAGAGAAGCTGATGACGACGCCAAGCCGTGGCCAGGTAACCGTCGCCACGAACACGCTGCGCACCGAGGCAGGCGGGTGGGGAAGGCCAGAGCACAACCATTGGGGGGATCGGCTCCAAGGTCGTCGGGATGGAGCTGGGCTGCGTCGAGGCTGGGCTGTTTCAGCTCATCGTGTCCCCGTACAGCGACGTGGTGCAGCAGGTCAGCCAGCGATGCGACGAAGGCAAGAAGTTCATGGCCGACTTGGCACAGACTCCTGCGAAGCGGGTGGAAACCTCGGGTCTGGCCGCCCTTGGGCTGCGACGGTCAGGAGGCTGCCTCACTTCGACCTTTTTCGATTCATCCACGCATCGACAGCCATCATGATCAAGAAGGATAGGGCTGCGGCTGATGAGTCAGACTGCGGAAGCGCGCTCGTCTTGGCGGAGGCCTGCCTGGGCAGGCGGTCGGGCGGGAATGACGCTTCCACCTCCTGCTGCCAGTTGGTCCATGTGTTCAGAACCCGGCTGACTTCCTCGGCGTCGAGAGCCCGGGGCGGCTTGCATCGCAGGACCGATGGGCGTGTGCCGGTCTTGTCCTGAGTCACAAGTACTCGGGCCTCTAGAGCGTTCGCTGCGGGGATGAAGCTTGGTCCGGCCAACACCATGAAGCCGGTGGCGAACAACCGGACCGTGGCCATGTACCAGTCCTGTCCGTCGATGCTGCGGGCACTCTCGTCCGATACATCGTCGAGGGTGAGCGAGGGCGTGTTGAACCACCCCAGCCCGGAGAGGGCCTCGCCCGCGTCTTCGCCGTCCCCCAGTCGGGTGCAAGTAAGGCGGGGGTTCAGCCATCCATCGTCGGTCTTGGAGGCGAACGTCGGCAGATGTTCGGACAGTGCGTCCACGAGCAATTCGATCGTCTCCTCGCGCGCCAGGAGCGCGGGGAGGAACTCCGGGTCGGGGTCGGCCTGCTTCGCGAAGCGACTAAGGACGTCGTCCATGGAGGTGAGGTGGAAGAAGCGGCCCTCTATGCCCGCGAGGTCGCTCTTCATCGGCTCCGGGTACTCCGTGCCGTTGCCGAAGTCCTTTGTGTTTGTGCTGACGAAGTAGACCTTGTCGTCCTCGTGCTTGCGTGCATACTCGACGGCGGTCAGCCAGATCGCGGCATCACGGGAGCCGGTTTTTTCACCTTTCTGGCCGCCGACCCGCTTGCATGGCGCGAGGACGTTGGACTCCCGGAAGAGCGCGTTCCGTAGTACCTCCGCGCTCGGCTGGATGACCTCGACCATCTGCCGATACGTGTTCCGCCAGTGCTTACGATGCCGCTCCGTGTCGACCTGGCCGAGCTTGGGCACTCCTCCCCACGGAACGTGCCGCTTCAGTTCCTTGAGCGCCGAAGCCGCCTTGTCGTGCGTCTCGGCGTACTGGAGAGCCCGTTGCGAGGCCAGTTCCTCCATGACCACCCACGGGACAGCGACCCGGACACCGGCCGCCCTGAGAGCCCGGAGGAGATCGGCGGTGCTGCTGTCTAGCGTTACGCCCCAGAGGATGTTGGTGTCCAGGATGATCAAGGGTGGTGGCTCCGTCCACGCCGGTCCGACTCGTGCGGGCACACATTCTCAGATTCAGAACTCGGATGCAGTATCGGTTTGCCGTCAGCGAGGCCAGTGCCCCCTGGCGGTGCGGCAGCTCAGGCCACCGCCAGGGTCGCTGCACCACGAGGCAGCCGCCTCGTCCTTCTTCTAGGGAGCCGACTTGTCGACGCTCCATGTCTCGACTGCATCAATGGCGATGTGGCTGATCGCCGGCGAATGGGTAGGGCAAGCGCCGCCAGGGGTAGTCGTTCTAGTGTGGGCCGCGTGCCTCAGTCCGCCGGCTTGGCCTTGACGTAAACGCCCTCGCCTTGGCGGCCTTCGACCAGGCCCTCGGTCTTGAGGACCAGCATGGCTCCACGGATCGAGCCGTAAGAGACGTCGTACTCGGCCTTCAGCTCTGCTGTGGACGGGAGCTTGTCTCCCACGGCGAGCTTGCCGCTCCGGATCTGCTCGCGGATGGCCTCGGCCACCCGCTCGTACTTGGCGGGCATCTGTACTCCTCGGGTCGCACCCCCGAGTAGATCACTTTCAGAAAGCCGCATCAACTATGTCGAGCCGGCTAGACCAGGTAGACATAGTTGATTAAGCTGCGAGTCGTGTTCGTCCTCGGGTCGCACCAGGAGGGGCACAAGTCCGGTGCCTGCCCTCTTGTCCTGCCGTACGAGAAGAGGCAGGCACCGGACCTAAGAGCAGCCACACCAGTGCAGGCCGGTCCGGCGCTCGGGCCGTGCGCCGCTGTCGACAGCGAAGGACGGAGGGACATGGAGCGGAGCACCGATACGCCCGCCGAGCCGGGTGGTGACGGCCTCTCTAGGAGGTCCGGTGGTAGCGGCGGCACCACCGAGGGCAGCGGGAGCTACCGGACCCCGCAGCACCTGTTGACGCCAGTAGAGGTCCGCTGGCAGCGCTTCCCGATGACTCGGTTCGACCGGCGAGGGTTCGATCCGGGCGCAGTCGTGACCTTCCTTCGCCGGGTCGAGGTCGACATGGACACGCTCTACCGAGATATCGTGCCGCTCCGGCCAGCAGCCGCGCCCTCTGTTCGGCGCGGCGGTGGTCGATCCTTCCCAGAGCACCACCGCCGCGCTCCTACCCAAGGGGAAGCAGATGCGTGGTGAGAAGCGGGATCCGGCGCAGAGCCGGGGTGAGCAGATCCAGGCGGACGAGCACGAGGCCGCCAAGCAACGCCTCCTCGCGCAGGCCGAGGCCGAGCGGATACCGGCGGAGGAGACCACCAAGGCCGTACCGGACCGGCGGTGGCGTCGTGGACAGCCTTGAGTCGCTGCCGGTGGGCCGGCGGGTCGCGTACTGGCGGGGTCGGCGGAGGTTGTCGCAGCAGGTGTTCGCCGATCGGCTCGGCAAGTCCAAGAGCTGGGTGGACAAGGTCGAGCGGGGCGTCCGGTCCCTGGACAGGGTGTCGACCCTGCACGACGTCGCCGCCGTGCTGCGGATCGACGCGGCGGTGCTGCTGGGCCGCGACGCCCGGCCCGCCGAGGTGACCGGGCGGATCGAGGGCGTGGAGCGGATCCGGGAGGCGCTGTCGACGTACGACATCGCGGTGGGACGCCCGGTGGTCGGCTGCCCGGGGGAGCCGGCGGACCGGGTGGCGCGCGATGTCGGGCATGCCTGGATCACCTTCCAGTACGCCCGGTATCCGCGGGTGGCCGAGCTGCTGCCGGAGCTGCTGGCCGGCGCGCAGCGCGCGCATGCCGACGATCCGGGGCGGGGTCGGGCGACGGTGGTGGAGGCGTACCGGCTGACCGCGTCGCTGCTGGTGAAGCTGGGCGAGGCGGAGCTTGCCTGGCTGGCCGCCGACCGGGCGATGCTCACCGCGACGGGCGACCCGGTGCTGGTGGCTGCCGCCACGGTGCAACTCGGTCAGGTGTTGCGCGCCTCGGGTCGGGTGCGGGCGGCGTTGTCGACGGCGCTGGCCGCCGCGTACCGGATCGCCCCGCCGGACCCCGACGACGCGTCACCGGCGGAGTTGTCGCTGTGCGGGTCGCTGCTGGTGCAGGGGGCCCTGGCCGCCGCCCGCCACGGCGACGACCGCACGGTCGCCGACCTGCTCGACGAGGCCGCCGCGATGGCCGCTCGCGTCGGCGACGGCCACGACCACCATCGCACCGCGTTCGGGCCGACCGCCGTGGACCTGGCCCGGGTGGCCGCCGCGCTCGACCTCGGCCACGCCCACGACGCGGTCGCCTGGCACGAGAAGACGGTCGCGCGCGACGGGTGGCGGTGGCTGCCCGCCGAGCACCGGGCCGCGCACCTGCTCGACGCCGCCCGCGCCTACCTGCACGCCGACGACCCGGCCAGCGCCGCCCGCGCGCTGGTCGAGGCCGACCGCACCGCACCAGCGGAGGTACGCCACCGCCCCGCCGCCCGCGACATCGTGGCCCAGGTCGCCCGCGACCGGCACGCCCCGGCCACGATCGTTCAGCTCGCCGCCGCCCTCGGGGTGACCTGAGCATGACCGCGCCGTTCCTGTCCCTGGCGCAGATCCGCAACCGGCTGATCCTCACCGCCCGCTGGGTCCTGCGCGAGCACCGACCCGGACCCGACGGACGTTGCCCAATCTGCCGGAGATCGGGATGCACCGTGGCCACCGCCGCCCGCAACGTCATCGACGCCGCCGAGGAAGTGCAGCAGCGAAGCACAGCAACCCAGCCAGCCGCACCGGACCTGGACATCCCTGGGCAGACCGGATGACCTGGGATGACACCCGATCCGACCGGCTCGCCGAGAGTTGACCCTCCCCCTGCGGGAGACCTGATCGTTGGGGCATGGAACTGAACTCGAAGCGAGGAACCGCGATCAACTGGCCGGAGCTGCCGGCGGTGATCAGGGGCTTTCTCCCCGCGCATGAGGCCCGGGAGACGGAGACCGCGGCCAGCGCGTTCGCTGCGGACGCGGTGGTGACGGATGAGGGCCGTAGCTACCGGGGGGCGGAGGAGGTCCGAAACTGGCTGGTCAATGGGGGTAGTGGGTACACGTACACCACGGAATTCGTCGGTGCTCACCGGGTGGGTGAGGCACGCTTCGATGTGGTGCAGCATCTGGAAGGTGACTTTCCGGGTGGCTCTGCGGACCTGCACTACCGGTTCGTCCTGGACGGCTCCTTGATCACCCGGCTCACGATCGAACCGTGAGCCCCACATCGGAAGCAAGCAACCCCAGGAGCGCCACTGACCAGGAGATTCGGAACGTCGTGTGAGATGGATGCTGTGACGATGCGGAAAGGCTTGACCATCGGCGAGTTCGCCACCATGAGCCACCTGAGCGTGCGAACCCTGCGCCGCTACCACGAGGCCGGGCTGTTGGCGCCGGCCGTGGTCGACCCGCACACGGGTTACCGGTACTACCAACCCGAGCAGATCGCGACCGCGCAGGTCATCCACCGGCTCCGTCAGCTCGACGTGCCCCTGGCCGAGGTCAAGTCGATCCTCGCCACCGACGACCCGCAACGGCGCACCGAACTCGTCGCGGGCCACCTGCGGCGACTTGAGGCCGAGCTGGACCGCACGCGAGCCGCCGTCGTGTCGCTCCGCCAGCTACTGCGTCCGGACGCCGCCGCACCCGAGATCGAACTGCGTTCCGTTCCCGCCCGGACCGTGGTCGCCATCCGCGCCCAGGTCCGGCACGAGCACGCGCTCGCCTGGTTCGACACGGCGATGACCGAGCTGGACGAGGCCTTCCCGCCGGCCGAGCGCACCGGGCCCCCCGGCGGGCGGTACGCCAACGAACTGTTCACCGACGGCGTCGGCCTCATGACGGTCTTCCGCCCGGTTCGCGACCCGCGCGGGAGTGGCCGGATCGAGGTTGTCGAGTTGCCGTCCGCCGACCTCGCCGTCGCGGTCCACCGGGGGCCACACGACGACATCGACGTCACCTACGGCCGCCTGGGCGCCTGGGTCGCCTCCCACGCCCTGGGCGTCGACGGGCCCGTCCACGAGACGTACCTGGTCGGACCGCGCGACACGGGGCACTCCGAGCGGTGGCGGACCGAACTCGGGTGGCCGGTGTTCCGCCTGGCCGCCGCCTGACGGTCCGGGCACCCGGCTGGTGATCCTGACCGGATCCGAACCTGGGGCGACCGTGATCACAGCCGCCGCCCCTGGACCCTCTCCCGAGGAGAGGGCCGAGGGTGGGATGAAGACGGCAGGCACCGGACGAGGGACGGAACGAGCATGAAGACCTGGTTCATCACCGGAGGCACCCCGGGTGGGTTCGGCATGGCGTACGCCGAGGCCGCGCTGGACGACGGCGACCGGGTGGCGTTGACGGCGAGACGGCCCGAAGAACTGGAGTCGTGGGCGCGGCAGTACGGCGACCGCGTCCTGGTCCTGCCCGCCGACGTCACCGACCGGAAGGCCGTCGAGCAGGCTGTGCGTGCCACCGAGGAACACTTCGGCTCCATCGACGTGCTGGTCAACAACGCGGGCCGCGGCTGGTACGGCTCCATCGAGGGCATGGCCGACGCCGAGGTCCGACGCATTTTCGAGCTGAACTTCTTCGCCGTCCTCACCGTGATCCGTGCCGTCCTTCCCGGCATGCGTGCCAGAGGCGGCGGGTGGATCGTCAACATGTCCTCGGTGGCCGGGCTGCGCGGTGTCGAGGGATTCGGGTACTACAGCGCCGCCAAGTCCGCGCTCGAGGCCGTCACCGAGGTGCTCCGCGCGGAGGTCGCCCCGCTGGGCATCCAGGTGATGGCGGTGGAGCCGGGTGCCTTCCGCACCCGCGCCTACGCGGGCTTCGCCGACGAAGCCGTCGAGGAGACCATCCCGACGTACCTGCCGATGCTGGAGAAGGTCCGCACCGCCATGATCGATCAGGACGGGAAGCAGCCCGGTGACCCGCGTCGCGGAGCCCGCGCGGTGATCGCCGCGATGGGCCAGGACACCCCGCCGCGCCGACTCGTCCTGGGCAGTGCCGGATTCGACGCGGTCGTCACCACGCTCGAGAGCGCCCTCGACGACATCCGCGGCTCCGCCGCGCTCTCCCGAGGAGCCGACTTCCCCGTCACCTGATGGGCCACGGGCCGGGCACGGGCGACCGCCACCGGGCCCGCCCGTGGCCCGCCCTCCTTCCCCGGGAGCCGCTCGGCTAGAGGTGGCTCGTGGCGCGGCCCAGTTGGGCGAAGGCCAGGTCCGCGTCGGCGACCGCCTCGGGGTGTACGTCGCGTGCGGTCCGCCCGGCGGCGATCTTCTGCCAGTTGGTGCGGGCGAGCACGCGTTGCACCGCGATCACCTGGGCGGCCAGCAGCCGGCCCCGGACGCCCGGGTCGAGGGCGGCGGCCAGGGCGTCCTCGTCGTCGCGCAGGTATTGCAGGAGTCGTCCCGCCAGGCTCGGGGTGCCGAACACCAGCCGGTGGAACGCCACCACCTCGGGGTGGTCGTTGAGGCCGGTGACGGGATCGAAGCGGTCGAGGCCGGCGCGGAAGTGCTGGTGCAGGGCCGCGATCGGCGCGGTGCCGGGGCGGCGCTCGCCGACCACGCGCGCGGCCTCGCCGTTGTGGTCGGCGAAGCGGTGCAGGACGAGGTCTTCCTTGGTGGGGAAGTAGCGGAACAGGGTGGGTTTCGACACCTCGGCCGTCGCGGCGATGTCGGACACGGACACCTGGTCGAACCCGCGCGCCAGGAACAGCGAGATCGCCGCGTCGGCGATCGCGTCCCGGGTTCGTGCCTTCTTGCGGGCCCGCAGGCCGACCGGCTCGCTCACCGCGCCAGCGTAACCTTTGTTACCGGGTTGCTTTTGTTACTTGGTAACGATTGAATGAGGGCATGGGACAGTTTGATGACGTGAGACCCGCAGGAGGGCCGCCGGTGCTCGTCACCGGGGCGACCGGGCGCATCGGCCGAGCCGTGGTCGACCTGCTGACCGGGGCGGGCGTGCCGGTCCGCGCCCTCGTGCGGCGCGCGGAATCGGCGGCGACGCTGCCCGCCGGCGTCGAGGTCGTCGCCGGCGACCTCACCGTGCCCGGGTCGCTCGACGCCGCGCTGCCCGGCGTCGG
The DNA here is from genome assembly GCF_020884815.1 of Micromonospora sp. NBRC 110038. NCBI lineage: Bacteria > Bacillati > Actinomycetota > Actinomycetes > Micromonosporales > Micromonosporaceae > Micromonospora > Micromonospora sp. NBRC 110038. Next base: position 1,192,984 of record NZ_BBOL01000001.1, read on the forward strand.
CGCGGTCTTCCTGGTCTGGACGGCCCCGCCGCAGACCGCGCCGGCCGTCGTCGACCGGCTGGCCGCTCACGCGCGGCGGGTCGTCTACCTGTCCGCGCCGCACCGGACCCCGCACCCCTTCTTCCAGCAGCCCAACCCGATGGCGGCGCTGCACGCCGGAAACGAGCGGCTCATCGCGGCTGCCGGGCTCGACGCGACGATCGTCCGGCCAGGCATGTTCGCGTCGAACGCCCTGTCCTGGTGGGCCGCCGCGATCCGGGGCGACGGCGTGGTCCGGTGGCCGCACGGCGCGGCCGAGACCGCCCCCGTCGACGACCGCGACGTGGCCGAGGTCGTCGCGCGGATCCTGCGCGAGGGCGGCCACGTCGGTGGCGACCACGTCCTGACCGGCCCCGAGTCGCTGACCCAGGCCGAACAGGTGCGCATCGTCGGCGACGCGCTGGGCCGCCGGCTCACCTTCGAGGAGATGCCGCCCGACGAGTTCCGGAACGCGGCCCCGGAGGCCGCGCGCCCGGCCGTGGACATGCTCCTGGCGGCGTGGCAGGCCGCGACGGGACGCCCGGCGTACGTCACCTCCACCGTGACCGACCTGCTCGGCAGGCCGGCGCGCACCTTCCGCCAGTGGGCCACCGACCATGCCCCCGAGTTCACCGGCGAGTGACGCCGGTCAGCTTCCCGCCGTCGCGCAGGGCGTTCCGGCGCGGATCCGGCTATCGGTCGCCGCGGAGATAGCGAGTGATCATGTCGACCAGCTCGGTTTCGAGCGTCTCGACCGGGGTGGTCCGAGGGCTGGCCATGAGCCGGTGGGTGTTGATCTCCACGGTGAAGGTGATCAGCTCGGCGGCGGTGTCGAGGTCCCGGACCGTGACGTCCGGGTGCCGGGCGAGGAGGTCGCGCACCTGGGCGACGCGGGTCCGCCCGTGCCGGTCGATCGCGTCGAGCAGCTCCTTCGACACGGGCGCCTCTTCGATCATGATGCGGAGCAACTGAGGGTCGTCGTCGTGGTGGTCGATCGCGTCGCGGACCAGCGCCCGCACCATCGCCCTCAGGCTCCCGGGGGACAGGTCGAGCTGGTCGGCCTGCGTCCAGACGCCGCGGTCGATGTGCTGCACCAGCAGCGCGGCGAGGATGGCGTCCTTGTTCGGGAAGTACTGGTAGAGCGAGCCGATGGAGACGCGGGCGCGCTCGGCGATGCGGTTGGTGGTGCCGGCGGCGTAGCCGTGCTCGGCGAAAACGTGAGCAGCGGCGGTCAGGATGCGCTTGCGGGTGAGTTCGGCGCGCACCTGCCGGGGCGTGCGACGTGGCTGAAGACGACGGTCGGCGGCGGCCATCCGCAGGCTCCTTCCTGGACGGAAAAGCGAGTAGCCAAGGACCTGAGCTATTGCTCACAATAGTGCCATGAGCTGCGAAAACGGCAGCGACTGATCTTGCTGGGTCGGCCGTGCGGAGACACGGCCCTCCGTCCGAGGGCTGCCTGGCACCCGGGCCGTTCCGCCCCCGCCCGAGAGGACTTTCCCATGCGAGGGACAGACAATGCTGTCACCCCCCACCGGCTGACGACGGTCGACGAGGTCGAGGCGGTCGTCGGCCGCCCGGCGTCGATGGTCATGCTCAAGCAGACCGCCGCTCTCGACGACGGCTGCCGTGCCGTCCTCGCCCGGTGCCCGATCGCGGCCTTCGGCTACCGGGATGCCCACGGCGTCAGCCGGACGACCTTCGTCGGCGGCACGCCGGGGTTCGTCCGCGTCCATTCGCCCACGCGGGTCTCGTTCTCCCTGCCGGAGCCGGGTGGCCCGCGCGGCCCCGTCTCGTTCTTCTTCCTGCTGCCGGGCGTCGGGGAGGTCCTGCGCGTCAACGGCGCGGTGGCTGCCCGCAGGAGCGCGGCGACGACCGTCGACATCAAGGAGGTCTGGGTGCACTGCGCGCAAGCCGTCCTCCGGTCCCGGCTGTGGCAGCCGCCTGCCCCGGCCGAGCCGGCCGTCGTGGTCGCCGGGGACGGGCCCCTGTGCCGGCCCGGCGTCGCCGAGTTCCTGGCCGCCGCACGGTTCCTCGCCCTGTCCACCTGGGACGCCCGTGGCGGGAGCGACACGAGCCCGCGCGGAGACCGGCAGGCGGTGGCGCGCATCCTCGACGGCCGAACGCTCGTCATCCCGGACCGCAGAGGCAACAGGCGCGCCGACACGCTCCACAACCTGTTGCAGGACGACCGGCTCTCGCTCGCCGCGCTCGTCCCGGGCCGCAGTGAAGTGCTGCACGTACGCGGCCGTGGCACGATCACCGACGACCCGGCCCTGCTGGAGACGATGGCGCTGCGCGGGACGCCCCCGCACGCGGCGTTGGTTATCGACGTCGAGCATGCCGAGGTGACCGGCAACGACGCGATCGCCCGCTCCCGGATGTGGGCCGGCGACACGCATGTCGCGCGCGGCACGGTGCCGGACCTGATGGCGCTGGCGGGCGAACACCTCACCGCCAACGCGGCCGCCTCCCGGGGCGGCCCGCCCGCGGTCCTGTTGAAGGCGATCGGGGCGATCCCGGGGGTGACGCGGTTGATGCGGCTGGTGCTGGATCGTGCCTACCGCTCCGGGCTGCGCAGGGAGGGCTACGACGACGTCTCGTCCGGCGAATGGTGAATTGCGGCCAGCGGCCTAGAAGTGGGGATCCAGGTAACTGCCCCAGTTCCAGTTGCCGTCCGCCGAGACCGTGGTCCACAGATCCGTGTCGGCGGGGACCGAGGGCCCGTCCAGCACGGTGGTGAAGTAGTAGATGCCGTTGTGCGGCTCAAGACACGCTTCCCACGTGTAGGTGCCGGAGGTGAGCGTGATGTTCCGGAGCCAGATCTCCTCGGTGCCCCGCACGAAGCCCCACCCGTACGATCCCTCGAACAACGTGATGGACCTGCTCTGGCACGACTTGGCCATGGAGGAGTTGGGGTTCGCGACCAGCCACTGGGTCTTGTCGAGGTAGGCGGTCGGGGCCGCCTGCGCGGGTGAAGCCGGGACCATGAGCGCGGCGCTCGCCGTGACGGCCACCGCCAGCAGGAATCGAATTCTCTTCAGCATTCTGCGTCTCCTCGGGCTGCGCTCGGCGTCGACTCTGCAAATCCTGAAATCCTGCGAATCCTGAAACGCGTTGACTGCCGGCCCGCTTCGCCGGCCGGTCATCGGGCCGGCCGGTGGAACTTCCACCTTCGCGGATCGATCGAGGCTAGCAGATGCATCGATCCCGTATCGTCCCTGCGTTCGCCCCGTCCGTCGTCAGGTGGCGGGTGCCGGCTCGGCGCGTGGGGTGAAGAAGCGGACGATGTCGTCGGCTGCGGTGGGGGACAGCATCATCGCCTGGACCCGGGCGCACATCTCGGCGATCGGTTGGATCCTGGCGAACATCGCCTCCTCGTACGCCCGGATCGCCGCGTCGGGGTCGGTGGGGTCGGCGGCCAGCGCGGCGGCGAGTTCGGCCGCGTCCAGCATGGCCTGGTTGGCGCCCTCGCCGACCGGCGGCATGAGGTGCGCGGCGTCACCGACGAGGGTGAGGCCCGGCCGGTGGGCCCAGCGGGCGTCGGTGGGCATCGTCTCGATGCGGCGCGGCAGCGGTGGGCTGTCGCTCGCCTCGATGAGCGCGGTGAGCCGGGGGTGCCAACCGTCGAACAGGTCCAGCAGCGCGCGCCTGCTGCGGTAGTGGGCCAGGGGGCGGTCGTCCGCGCGCAGGGAGATGCCGACCCGGATGCTGCCGTCGCCGAGGCGTTGTGCCGACAGGACCCGGTTCACGCCGATGCACCAGAAGTTGCCGGGGCCGACCAGTTCGGCGATGTCGGGGTGGCGGTGCTCGGCGTCGCTGATGCCCAGCTCCACGACGGTGGCCACGTGGGACAGCCGCGCGTCGGTCAGCAGCGGCCGGACGACCGAGCGTGCGCCGTCCGCGCCGACGAGGACGTCGCAGCCGGCGCGGTGGCCGTCGGCGAAGGTCAGCTCGAACCCTCCGGCGGGTCGTGGCGTCGCCGCGACGAGTTGGTGCCGCCAGGCCACCGTGTCGCCGGGGAGCGAGTCGAGCAGCAGGTCACGCAGCACGCTGCGGTCGATCTCGGGGCGTCCGGAGAACGAGCCGGGTGCCGGCCGGTGGTGGACGAGGGTGCGCCCGGCCGGGTCGAGGATGCGGTGTTCCTCGCCCTCCGGCCGCGCCGCCGACCGGAAGCCTCCGGCGAGACCCGCGTCGGCCAGCGCCCGTTGCCCGGACTCCGGGTGCAGGTCGAGCGAGCCGCCCTGCGGGCGCGCGGATCGGTTGGCGTCGCGTTCGTAGACCATCGCGTCGATGCCGTGCCGGTGCAGGATCCGGGCCAGCGTCAGGCCGCCCATACCGCCACCCACGATCGCCACTCGCATCGCCAGCTCCCTTGCCGTACGCTGTATCTTATGGATACACCGTACGGTAGCGTGCCGTTGCCCGTTTGGGAACGGCCCGAGCCTCAACCCCGGGCGGCCTCGGTGGCGCTGAGCCGCGCGAAGATCGCCGACGCGGCCATCCGGATCGCCGACGCGGACGGCCTGGACGGGCTGTCGGTGCGCAAGATCGCCAAGGAACTCGGTGTCGGCCCGATGCGCCTCTACGACTATGTGATCAACAGATCCGAGCTGCTCGACCTGATGGTCGACACCGTGTATGCCCAGATCGCCGAGTTCGGCCACCACCCCGGGTGGCGCGACACGGTGCTGGCTGTCGCCCACCGGACCCGCGCCGCCGCCCTGGAGCACGAGTGGTTCGTCGACCTGCTCGGCGCGCGACCGCACCTGGGCCCGCACGCGCTCGCCGTGGGCGAGGCGAACGCGGCGGCGCTCAGCCAGGCCCCCGGCGTGCGCGGCGTGGACGATCTCCAGCGGGCCCTGGGCGTCCTCAACGCGTTCCTCGTCGGGGCGCTCCGCCGGGAGATCACCGAGCGCCGCACCGCCCGTTCCACCGGCACCGACGTGTCCGCCTGGCAGGCAGCCCACGGGCCCTACCTGACCCGGATGCTCGCCACCGGCCGCTATCCCACCGTCGCCCGGCTCGTCGTCGACGGGGCGCACCTCGACGCCGAGGAGACCTTCCACCGCAACCTGGCCGCCATCCTGGACGGCATCACCGACCCGGGTAGCTGACGCCGGTCAGCTCCTCGGCCGCCGCCCAGAGCCGCTTCCCGGTCGCCGGGTCGGCGGCCCCGCGACCGAGCCGGGCCTCGGCGACCGGCCCCCACGTCTCCCACAGCCGGGCCGGCCCGAAGAACTGGCCGCCCCGCACGCCCGGCGCCGTCGCCGCGTGCAACTGCGGCAGCGCGCCCTGCTGCACCGGCTGGGTGGTCAGCAGGCCGAGCCGCGCGACCGCCCGCCCGGCCCGGCCCCGGTGCGCCCAGGCGCGCGGGGTCAGGTTGGTGCGGGTGAGCCCGGGATGCGCCAGCAGGCTGACGACCGGCGACCCGGCGGCGCGCAGCCGGCGGTCCAGCTCCACGCCGAAGACCGTGGCGGCGAGCTTGGACCGGCCGTAGGCGGCGGACCCCCGGTAGTTGCGCTCGTACATCAGGTCGGCGAAGTCGAGGCGCGCGGTGCGGTGGGTGAGCGAGCTGAGGCTGACCACCCGGGCCTGCCGCGCCGCCGCCAGGCTCTCCAGCAGCAGGCCGGTCAGCGCGAAGTGCCCCAGCAGGTTGGTGGCGAGGTGCAGCTCGAAACCGTCGGCGGAGGTGCGGCGGGGGCCGAGCAGCACCGCACCGGCGTTGTTGACCAGCAGGTCGATGCGCGGGTGGTCGGCGACCAGCTTCGCCGCGAAGGCGCGTACGGAGGCGAGGGAGGCCAGGTCCAGCTCGCGTACCTCGGTCTCGCCGCCGATGCGGCGGGCGGCCTCCCGGCCGGCGGCGGTGTCGCGGACGGCGAGCACGACGCGCGCGCCGTGGCGGGCCAGCTCGGTGGCGGTGACCAGGCCGAGGCCCGAGTTCGCGCCGGTCACGACGGCGACCCGGCCGTGCTGGTCGGGAATGTGGTCGGCGGTCCATGCGGTCATCTGCGGCTCCTTGAAGCGTCGGTGCGGCAGACGCTAGGCGGGGCGCGGCGCGGCTCCGGCGTTCCCGGTTGCCTAGGTTCGCCGGACCTACCGTCGGCGGTCCGGGCCGCGCCACACTGGCGGCATGAGCCATCCGTACGCCCGTGAGCTGGGCGACTTCCTGCGCGCCCGGCGGGGCCGGCTGCGCCCGCGCGACGTCGGCCTGGAGCCGGGCGGGCGGCGCAAGGTGACCGGGCTGCGCCGCGAGGAGGTGGCCCTGCTGGCGGGGCTGAGCACCGACTACTACCAGCGGATGGAGCAGGGCCGGGAGGTGCGCCCGTCCGACGACGTGCTGGCCGCGATCGCCGGTGCGCTCGGCCTCGACGAGCGGGAACGCCGGCACCTGTTCACGCTGGCCCGCGCCGCCCGCCGGCCGGTGCCCGCGCGCGTCGACCACGGCCCGGAGCGGGTGCCGGAGGGCACCCGGCGACTGCTGCGGGTGCTGGACACCCCAGCGGTCGTGCTCGGCCGGCACCTCGACCTGCTCGCCTGGAACCCGATGGCCCGGGCGCTGCTCGGCGACCCGGACGGCTATCCGCCCGAGCGGCTCAACATGCTGCTGCTGATGTTCGACGACGCGCTGACCGGGCAACGGAGCTGCCCGGACTGGGAGCGCCAGGCCCTCGACTACATCGGCATGATGCGCGTCGCCGTCGCCGCCGACCCCACGCACCCGCGTGCCACCGCGGTCGTCGGCGAGCTGAGCATCCGCAGCGCCGAGTTCCGCCGGCTGTGGGCCCGGCACGACGTGCGCGAGTCGGTCAGCGGCACCAAGACCTTCCGTGTGCCGGAGGTCGGCGACATCGTCCTGGACTGGGACACGTACCCGCTGCCGGGCGACCCCGGCCCGGTCCTGCTGGTCTTCACCGCCGAGCCGGGCAGCGCCGACGCGGACCGGCTGCGGCTGCTGGCGTCGCTGCGCGCGACCCGCCCGGAGCCGTCGTCGCGCTGACGGCACGGTCCCGAGCGGCCGAAACCGTGCGGATTAATTGACCGACATGAATCACGGACGTAATGTGAGCGATAACATCGCGAGCTCGCGTGCGGGCCTTGCCTGATCGAAGGAGGAGCCGGTGAAGCTGCCGACAGACACGCCCTCGCCGCAGGGGCGCGGGGCCCGTGCGCGCTCCCTGCCCCGGTCGGGCATCGTCACCTGGCTCGCGGTCGGGCTCGCGGCGGTCCTCGGCCTGACGATGGCGATGACCACACCGCCCGCGGCGGCCGCCGACAACCCGTACCAGCGGGGCCCGGACCCGACCCTGGCCAGCGTGGCCGCCAGCCGGGGCCCGTTCGCCACGACGCAGGCGACCGTGCCGCCGGGCAACGGCTTCAACGGCGGGTACGTCTACTACCCGACCGACACCAGCCTGGGCACCTGGGGCGCGGTGGCGATCGTCCCCGGCTACTCCGCGCTGTTCGCCAACGAGGAAGCCTGGATGGGACCCTGGCTGGCGTCCTTCGGGTTCGTGGTGCTCGGCATCGAGACCAACAGCCGCACCGACGGGGCCGACGCCCGCGCCACCCAGCTGCTCGCGGGGCTGGACTATCTCACCCGGTCCAGCCCGGTGCGGGACCGCGTCGACCCCAACCGGCTCAGCGTCATGGGCCACTCCGCGGGCGGGGCCGGAACCCTCCTCGCCGCGCTGCGCCGGCCGTCGCTGAAGACCGCCGTCGGCCTCGCGCCCGGTGCACCCGGCAACAGCCTGAACATGTCCACCACCCAGGTGCCCACCATGCTCATCTCGGGGCAGAACGACGGCACGGTCACGCCGTCGTACGTGCAGGGCATCTACAACACGCTCCCGGCCTCGGTGGAGCACGCCTGGGCGGAGCTGGCCGGCAACGACCACCTCTCCTTCACCAGGCCGAACCCCACCGAGATGCGGATCCTGATCCCCTGGCTCAAGATCTTCCTGGACAACGACACGCGGTACACCCAGTTCCTCTGCCCGCTGGCGGACAGCACCGGCGTCTCGCGCTACAACTCCACCTGCCCGCTGGTGCCGCCGGGCGGGCCGACGTCGCCGCCCACCACCCCGCCCACCAGCACGCCGCCGCCCACGGGCCCGCCGACGAGCACCCCGCCGCCCTCGGGCGCCGCCTGCACGGCGACCTACCGCACCGTCGGCTCGTGGTCCGGCGGCTTCCAGGGCGAGGTCACCGTGACCGCCGGCAGCGCCGCCATCAGCGGGTGGACCGTCCGCCTGGACCTCAGCGGCGGGCAGAGCATCAGCCAGGTCTGGAACGGCACCCTGAGCACCAGCGGCTCGACCGCGACCGTGCGCAACGTCTCCTACAACGGGTCGCTCGCCGCCGCCGGCTCGACGACCTTCGGCTTCCTCGGCTCCGGCACGCCACCCGTGCCGACGCCGACCTGCACCAGCCCGTGACGGCGACGTGCACCACCCCGTGACCGACGACAAATCTTGATTCAGGGAGAGAGAATCCATGCGAACGAGGGCAAGGTGGCTCGCGGCGCTCGCCGCGTTCGGGGTGGCGGTCGCCGGAGTGCTGGCGGCGCCGGCCGGCCCGGCCAGCGCCGAGTCCAACGGCGGGGTGCGCGTGATGCCGCTGGGCGACTCCATCACCGAGGGCACCCAGGTGCCGGGCGGCTACCGCATCGGCCTCTGGCAGCGCCTCGCCGCCGGCCGCTACACGGTCGACTTCGTCGGCTCGCAGTTCAACGGTCCGGCCAGCCTCGGCGACCACGACCACCAGGGGCACCCCGGCTGGCGCATCGACCAGATCGACGCGAACATCGTCGGCTGGCTGAACACCCAGCGGCCGAAGAGCGTCCTGCTGCACATCGGCACCAACGACATCCTGCAGAACTACAACGTGAGCACCGCGCCGAACCGGCTCTCCAGCCTGATCGACAAGATCACCAACACGGTGCCCACCGCCGAGGTGTTCGTCGCGCAGATCATCACGCTGTCCAACAGCAACCAGGCGGCGGCCGCGCGCACCTTCAACGCGGCGATCCCCGGCATCGTGCAGAGCAAGGTGAACGCCGGCAAGCGGGTGCGCCTTGTCGACATGCAGAGCGCCCTCACCACCGCCGACCTGATCGACGGCATCCACCCCACCGCCGGCGGCTACGACAAGATGGCCGCCCGCTGGTATGCCGCACTGCAGTCGGTGCCCGGCAGCATCGGCGACCCGGGCAGCGGGACCGGCCAGGGCACCGCCCTCGTCGGCACCCTGTCCGGCCGGTGCGTCGACGTCCCCGGCTCCACCACCACCAACGGCACCCAGGTGCAGTTGTGGGACTGCCACGGCGGCGCCAACCAGCAGTGGACGTACACGTCCGGCAAGGCGCTGACGGTCTACGGCAACAAGTGCCTCGACGCCGCCGGCTACGGCACCTCGCCGGGCACCCTGGTCACGATCTACGACTGCCACGGCGGGGCGAACCAGCAGTGGAACGTCAACTCCAACGGCACCATCACCGGCGTGCAGTCCGGCCTCTGCCTGGACCCGTACAACCTGGGCACGGCCAACGGCACGAAGCTCGTGCTGTGGACCTGCACCGGCCAGACCAACCAGCAGTGGAGCCGCCGATAGCGTGACGGGGCGGGCGGCCTTCGGGGGAGGGCCGCCCGTCGGTGGTGCGCGGGCAAGACCGTGCCCGATCGCGGAAAGAGTGGCCTCCTGGCCGGAACCACGCCACTCGTTCCCTGATCGGGCACGGTCTTGTTCCGTGTCCGGCTCCGGAACCCGGCACCTGCCGGCCCCGGCGGTCCGGCTGGCCCTCCAGCGGCGAAATGGGCGGGTTGAGTCGACAGAAAACTTGATTGATTCCAGAAGAGTGGGCTAGGTTCGGGGGGTGACGCCCGACTTCGAGACCCAGCTCCGGGCGGTCTCGTTGCGCGTGACCCGGCCCCGGTTGGCGGTGCTCGCCGCGCTGCGCGACCACCCGCACGTCGACACCGACACGGTGATCGCCCTGGTCCGGGCGGACCAGCCCACGGTCTCCCACCAGGCGGTCTACGACGTGCTCCGGGCGCTCACCGACGCCGGTCTGGTGCGGCGCATCCAGCCCGCCGGCGCGACCGCCCGGTACGAGTGCCGGGTGGGGGACAACCACCACCACGTCGTGTGCCGCTCCTGCGGCGCGATCGCCGACGTCGACTGCGCCGTCGGCCATGCACCCTGCCTCACCGCCTCCGACGATCACGGTTTCGACGTCGACGAGGCAGAGGTCGTCTACTGGGGCACCTGCCCCGGCTGCGCGACCGCACGCACCGCCCAGCCAACCCAACGCACCGCCCAGTGACCAGCCAGTCCGGAAGGAAACCGATGAGCGACACCCAGGACAACGCGCCCGTCAGCGCCCAGGGCGTGGACAAGAAGGAGGCGGCCGGCTGCCCGGTCGCGCACGACTCCGTGACCGCGCAGGGCAGCGAGAGCGAGAACCCGGCGATCGACTCGCCGAAGCCGAAGACGGGCGGTCGTCCCCGCACCAACCGCGACTGGTGGCCCAACCAGCTCGACCTGTCGGTCCTGCACGCCCAGTCGCCCAAGGGCAACCCGCTGGGGGCCGACTTCAGCTACGCCAGGGAGTTCGCCAAGCTCGACGTCGAGGCCCTCAAGCGGGACATCGTCGAGACCCTCACCACCTCGCAGGACTGGTGGCCGGCCGACTTCGGCCACTACGGCGGCCTGATGATCCGGATGAGCTGGCACGCGGCGGGCACCTACCGCATCGAGGACGGCCGTGGCGGCGCCGGCGACGGCGGCCAGCGGTTCGCCCCGCTCAACAGCTGGCCGGACAACGCCAACCTCGACAAGGCCCGCCGGCTGCTCTGGCCGGTCAAGCAGAAGTACGGCCAGAAGATCTCGTGGGCCGACCTGCTCGTGCTCGCCGGCAACGTGGCCCTGGAGTCGATGGGCTTCAAGACCTTCGGCTTCGGCTTCGGCCGCGAGGACGTGTGGGAGCCCGAGGAGATCTTCTGGGGCCCGGAGGACACCTGGCTCGGTGACGAGCGCTACGCCTCCGAGAAGGACATGACGCCCGGCGTCGGCGCGACCGAGATGGGCCTCATCTACGTCAACCCGGAGGGCCCCCGCGGCAACGCGGACCCGGCCGCTGCGGCGCACTTCATCCGCGAGACCTTCCGCCGGATGGCGATGGACGACGAGGAGACCGTCGCCCTCATCGCCGGCGGCCACACCTTCGGCAAGACGCACGGCGCGGGCGTCGCCGACGACCACGTGGGCCCCGAGCCCGAGGGCGCCCCGCTGGAGGCGCAGGGCCTGGGCTGGCTGAGCACCCACGGCAGCGGCAAGGGCGGCGACACGATCACCAGCGGCCTCGAGGTGACGTGGACCGACCGGCCGACGGAGTGGAGCAACCGCTTCTTCGAGATCCTCTTCGGCTACGAGTGGGAGCTGACCACCAGCCCCGGCGGGGCGAAGCAGTGGGTCGCGAAGGACGCCGAGGCGATCATCCCGGACGCCCACGACCCGGCGAAGAAGCACAAGCCGACGATGCTGACGACCGACCTGTCGCTGCGCGTCGACCCGGCGTACGAGAAGATCTCGCGCCGCTTCCTGGAGCACCCCGACGAGTTCGCGCTGGCGTTCGCCAAGGCGTGGTACAAGCTGCTCCACCGCGACATGGGCCCGGTCAGCCGCTTCCTCGGGCCGTGGGTGCCGGAGGCCCAGCTCTGGCAGGACCCGGTGCCGGCCGTCGACCACGACCTCGTGGGCGACGCCGACGTGGCCGCCCTCAAGGCGAAGGTCCTGGCCTCCGGCCTCACCACCGCCCAGCTCGTCTCCACCGCCTGGGCGTCGGCCGCGAGCTTCCGCTCCACCGACAAGCGCGGCGGCGCCAACGGCGCGCGGATCCGCCTCGAACCGCAGCGCAGCTGGGAGGTCAACCAGCCCGAGCAGCTCGCGACGGTCCTGGCGACCCTGGAGGGCATCCAGCAGGAGTTCAACGCCGCCGGTGGCGCGAAGATCTCGCTGGCCGACCTGATCGTGCTGGCCGGCTCGGCCGCCGTCGAGAAGGCGGCGCGCGACGCCGGCGTCGAGGTGACCGTGCCGTTCCGGCCGGGCCGCACCGACGCCTCGCAGGAGCAGACCGACGTCGAGTCGTTCCGGGTCATGGAGCCGCGCGCCGACGGGTTCCGCAACTACCTGCGCCCCGGCGAGAAGACCCAGCCGGAGGTGCTGCTCGTCGACCGCGCCTACATGCTCGACCTGACCGCGCCGGAGATGACCGTCCTCGTCGGCGGCCTGCGCGCCCTCGGCAACAACGTCGGCGGCACCGCGCACGGCGTGCTCACCGACCGGCCGGGCGTGCTCACCAACGACTTCTTCACCAACCTGCTCTCCCCGGGCACCCGGTGGAAGGCGTCGGAGTCCGAGGAGCACGTCTACGAGATCCGCGACCTGGCCACCGACCAGGTGAAGTGGACCGCGACGGCGGTCGACCTCATCTTCGGCTCCAACTCCCAGCTGCGGGCCCTCGCGGAGGTCTACGCCAGCGAGGACGCGCGCGAGAAGTTCGTCGCCGACTTCGTCGCGGCCTGGACCAAGGTCATGGAGCTCGACCGGTTCGACCTGGCCTGATCCGCCGCTCCAACCGACGGGCCCCGGTCGATCGCTGACGATCGACCGGGGCCCGCCCCTCGTTTCGCGCCGCTCAGAACGGCCACCGGTCGCGGGACCCGGCCTCGACGAGGGGGATCATCGCGAACGCGGCGTCGGACAGGCCGCCGAACGTGTGCCGGTTGCCGACCGTCGGCGCGTGCCCGACCCGGTAGCCGACCAGGTTCCAGGTGTACGTCGGCACGTGGGCCGGCACCGCGTGCGCGACGTCGGGGGCGGCGTGCCAGTGCGCCTGCTCGTCGGTGAGGACGACCACCCGGTCGTGCCCGGCGTAGTGCCGCCGGATGGCCTGCTCGGTCTGGGTGCCGCCGCCGTAGAAGTAGCCGCCCTCGCGGAACCGGCGCACCGCCGCCAGCACCGACTCGCCCGCCACGGCCGGGAACACCCGGCTGGCGTGGGAGAACGACACCACCGTCGCGTCCCGGGCGCGCGCGGCCAGCGCGAGACCGAACACGGTGGCCGCGTCCCAGCAGCGCAGCGTGCCGTCCCGGCTGAACGTGCTGTTCATCGACCCCGACGTGTCGATCAGGATCAGGGTGCGGCCGTCCAGGGCGGGCACGTTCGCCAACGCCTGCTGCAACGCCCGCTCCAGCGGGTACGCCCACCGCAGGCTCGGCGCGGCGTTGTAGGCCGACAGGAAGCGCATCGGCAGCACGCGCGAGCGCGCGACCTCGCCCGGGTCGGTCAGCTTCGCCGCCACCGCCTCGGCGACGGCGTCGCCGACGCCGGCCTGGTCGAAGTTGCGCAGGTTGCGCAGCAGCGCCAGGTAGCCCATGGTCGGGATGATCGACTCCCAGGCGGCGGCGTCCATGGGGGCCTGCCGCCAGCCGGCGAGCGCCTCCCAGCTCATGCCGGCCGCGCCGAGCACCGCCGGGTCGGTGACCTCCCGCCGCCGCTGCACGGGCAGGGCCATCAGCTCGGCCCGGGCCGCCAGCACGGTCAGCGACTCCGGCAGCGGGTTGTCGCGCTTGTGCCGCCGGTCGAGGGCGTGCCGGAACAGGTCGCCCTGCCGCGCGTCCCGGGCGACCGGGTGGGTCAGCTCGATGACGTCGCCGAACCGCACGGCGTCGCCGTCGGAGTCGTACTTGAGCAGGCTGCGCTCGTGGTAGAGCCGCACGACGGCGTCGGCGACGCCCCGCTTGACCGGCTTCGGCAGGGCCCGGCCGTGCCGGCCCAGCCAGTACGCCAGCGCCTCGCCCGGCTCGTCGGCGCGCTGCAACGCCGCCCCCACGACCGCCCGGGAGCCGGGCACCCCGGCCGCGACCTGCGCCCGGGAGCCCTCCAGCGCGGCCACCACGGACGCCGAGCGCAGCAGCGCGCCGGTGCGCAGCCACGGCACGAACCGCGCGAACCAGTCGGGGTCGGCGACCGCGACGGCGGCGACCAGCTCACGGAACCGGGCGTCCCGGTCGGCGGCGGCCTCGTAGAAGGTGTCGGCACCGACCATGTTGGACACCGCGAGCAGGAACAGCTCGGCCCGCTGCCCGCGCAGGAACCCCGGTGCGCCCTCGGCGGTCATGGCCTCGGCGGCCGGGCGATCGGCCCCGTGCCGGCGCCGGCGCAGCTTGAGGTTGAACCTGGCCATCACGTCCCCCGTGTCGGTCGAAGGTGGGGAGACGCCGGCACACCGCACACCCGAGGTCAAAGTCGGCGACGGACTTGTGTCCGCTGCTCTGTCCGGTTGAGCTAGCACGCCGGGGCGTGCGGGGGACTCGAACCCCCAACCCGCGGATCCGAGAAGTAACCGTTGCCTGCGCACCGGGTGTGCGGCGTGCGACGCCTCCCGAGATCAGAGCGGCGACGGCGACCGGCCCTCGCGGGCCAAGGTGACCTGGGCCGCTGGTCGACACCGCCGAGAGGCGGTGGCGGGATTCGAACCCGCGTCTCCCCGTTGGAAGCGGAAGTAGCCGTTGCCTGCGCACCGGGAGGTGCCGAAGGGAAGAGTAGGGGAGCCCGGTGGGGCCGGCAAGCGGGTTCAGGCGCCGCCGTGGCCGGCGGGTGCCGCCAGGCGGATCGCCTCGACCGCGCCGTCGAGCCGCAGCGGCCCGGCGGCGTACGGGACCAGCAGCGTGTCCCCCCGGCGCACCGGCACATCGTCGCGTTCGCCAATGAGCCGCCCCGCGCCCGCCACCACGACCAGGACGGCGAAGCCCTGCGCCAGGCGGTCGCCGCCGCGCACCCGGTGGGCGGCGAAGAACTCGTCGGCGGCCTCGGGCAGCAGCCGCGCCCCGTCGCCCCGCAGCCCGGCGAGGCGCGCAGGCGTCCACGCGCCCCGGTCGACGCAGTCCAGGGCCAGGTCGTAGCCGAGGCCGAGGTGCCCCTCGGTCAGGCCGAAGCCCTCGTATTCCAGCAGCACCGAGTAGTCGGTCGGCTCCTGGACCTCGACCAGCAGGATGCCGTCGCCGATCGCGTGCGGCAGCCCGGCCGGGCAGAGGATCGCGTCGCCGGCCGCGACCGGGATCCGGTTGGTGGCGGCGAGCATCCGGTCGACCCGCTGGCCGGCGACCCAGCCGGCCAGCTCGTCGGCGGCGACGTCGCGGGCGAAACCCAGGTGGACGTACGCGTCGGGGCGCGCGGAGACGATCACCCACGCCTCGGTCTTCCCGTACGGGGAGGCGAGGTGCGCGGTGGCGAACCGGCGGTCGGGGTGCACGTGCAGCGGCAGCCGCTGGCCGGCGTCGAGCAGCTTCACCAGCACGCCGGTGTCGGTGCGCTGCGGGCCGAGCCACCAGCGCGGGTCGGCGGCGACGGCGTCGGCGAGCACCCGCCCGTCGGGCAGGGTGGACAGCCCGGCCGGGGCGAGCCCGAACCGGCTGGTCACCGAGCCCACCCAGTCCTCGGGGCGGTCGGGCAGCGCGGGCGCGTCGCGGAACCGCGCGATCCGGCCGGCGCCCCGGTAGAACGTCTCGGGCTGGTTGGCGGGCAGCGCCTCGATGGTCATCGTTCCTCCTGGCGGACGAGCGCGGCGAGGAAGCCGCCGACGAAGGTGTCGCCCAGGCCGATGGTGGTGGGGCTGGCGACGTCGAGGGCGAACCCGGGGACGCAGTGGACCCGGTCGCCGAGCCGCTCGTGCAGCGCGGCGGCGAAGGCGACGGACTCGGGCCGGCGGGGCTGGCGGCGCAGCCGGTCGACGTCGGCGTCGGTGAAGTCGTCGCCGTGGGCGTAGCGGGTCGCGGCCAGCAGGGTGCCGGTGTCGAGGGCATCGGCGTAGCGCCGGGCGTTCGTGCCGAAGGCAGCCGCCCAGTACTTCGTGTGCAGCACCAGCGTCGGCGCGGGGACGAGGGCGTACACGGCGGTGAGCGCGTCGGCGACCTGGTCGGCCGAGAGCAGGTCCACCGACCGCCCGAGGTAGGACTGCAGCTCGTCCTCGTTGAGCCCGTACACGTCGATCGCGTCGAGCAGCGCGTCGCGGACCCGGCGGCTGAAGCCGGGCTCGTGGTAGGCGGCGTCCTCGAAGTAGGTCACCGCCGCAGGCGGCAGCCGCCGCATGTGGGCGCGCAGCTCGGCGAGCCGCCGGTCGAGTTCGGCCGCGTCGCGCATGGCGTTGAAGCCGGAGATCAGGAAGACGTCGGCGTGGCCGAGCCGGTCGCCGAGGTCGCCGGTGAGCAGCAGCGCGCTGTTGGCCGGGTCGTTGACGTAGATCAGCCGGTTGGGGAACGGCGCGGTGACGTCGATGTCGCCGGCCCGGATCCGCAGGCCCTGGTGGTATTGGACGATCAGGTGGGGATGGTAGGTGTCCGCGACGCCGCTGGAGACGTACGCGGTGCCGGCCGGCAGCAGCCGCCGGACGGTGTCGTTGACGCTGACCAGGTGCAGCGTCGACGGCACGCCCAGCCGGCTGAGCAGGATCCCGGCCCGCACGGAGGTGCCGCCCAGGGTCGTGCGGTGCGGGAACCGGCCGGCGAAGGTCTCCAGGGCCGGGGCGGCGGCGACGAAGTGCTCGCCGCCCCGGCCCCGGGCCACGTAGCCGAGGATGGACACCACGAGGTCCCGCTCGCCGTGCACCGCGCTGGGCGGTGCCGCCAGTTCGGCGGCGGCGATGCCGTAGTCGGTGACCAACCGCTCCAGGACGTCGGCGGTGAGCGTCAACTCCTGGTCGACGCAGCCGCCGAGGCCGAGGACCACCCGGGAGGCGTCGGCCATGTCAGTAGAGCGCGCCCTTGCCGGTGGCGCCGAACAGGTCGATCTTGTGCGCGGCGACCTCCTTCATGGCGTCGAGGCAGGCGGGCTGGATGGCGTTGGGCTCGCGCACCTTCGAGTCGCTGCCCAGCACCTCGCGCATCTTGTCGTGGTAGGCGACCTTGATGTCCGTCGAGATGTTGATCTTGTTGATGCCGATCCGGGCGGCCTCGCGGATCTCGTCGTCCGGGTTGCCGGAGCCGCCGTGCAGCACCAGCGGGATCCCCACCCGGCTCTTGATCTCCTTGAGCAGGTCGAGCTTCAGCTCCGGCTTGAGGTGCGCCGGGTAGAAGCCGTGGAAGGTGCCGATCGCGATGGCGAGGCTGTCCACGCCCGTGGTCTTCACGAAGGTGACCGCGTCGTCCGGGTCGGTGTAGATGATCTCGGCCGCGCCGGCCTCGGCGTAGCTGTCGTTGCCGCCGATCGTGCCCAGCTCGCCCTCCACCGACACGCCCAGGACGTGCGCGGAGTCGGTGACCTTCTTGGTGATGGCGAGGTTCTCGTCGAACGGCTTCAGCGAGCCGTCGATCATCACGGACGTGAAGCCGTACTGGAACGCCTGGAGCATCTGCTCGTAGGTCGCGCCGTGGTCCCAGTGGATCGCGATCGGGACGGTCGAGCTGTGCGCGCGCTCGATGATGCCGGTGATCATCTCGCGGCCGATGTGCCGCACCTCGTCCGGGTGGATCCCGACGATCAGGGGAGCGTTCTTCTCCTCGCTGATCTCCACGATGCCCCGGAACATGGCCCAGTCGCTGATGTTGAACGCGGGCACGGCGAAGCTGTGCTCGTTGGCGACGTCCAGGATCGCCTTGCCGGTCGTCAGCATGTCGGTGTTACTCCTTAGTGCAGAGGGTGTGGTCAGGCCTTCACGGCACCGGCGGTGAGCCCGCCGATGAAGCGCCGCTGGAAGAGGAGGAAGAGCACGAGGACCGGGATGGAGCCGAGGATGCTCATCGCCATCATCTGGTTCCACTCGTACGAGTGCTGGCCCATGAGCAGCTGGATGCCGATGGGCACCGTGCGCATGTCGTTGGTGCGGGTCAGCGTCAGCGCGAACAGGTACTCGTTCCACGAGATCATGAACGTGTAGACCCCGACCGCGATGAGGCCGGGCACCGAGATCGGCACGAGGATGCGCCACAGCGCCGTCCAGCCGGTGCCGCCGTCGACCTTGACCGACTCGTCCAGCTCCTTGGGCAGGGTGTTCAGGTACGCGGTGGTCATGATGATCGCGTACGGCAGGGTGAACACCATGTGGGTGAGGATCAGCCCGGCGTAGGTGTTGTAGAGGCCGAGCGCGACGACGAGCCCGAAGTAGGGGATGACCAGCGTGATCGGCGGCACCGCCTGGACGCTGACGATCACGGCGTTGATGGTCCGCTGGAACGGGAACGTGAAGCGGCTGAACGCGAACCCCGCCAGGACGGCCACCAGCAGCGTCAGGACGGTCACCGCACCCGCGACGATGTAGCTGTTGAGGAAGAACCGCAGCTGCTCGCCGTTGCCCAGGATCTCCCGGTACGCGTCGAACGAGAAGCCCTCGGTGATCAACTGCGGCGGGTTTCCGAAGACCTCCCCGTTGCTCTTGAACGAGGTGGAGAGCATCCACAGCACCGGCAGGGCGGCGAACAGCCCGCCGAGGACGAGCCCCGTGACGACGCCGGCCTTCGCGAGGGTGTGCCGCCGCTTGACGCCTGCCATCTCACCGCTCCCTTTGCTGCTGGCGTACGTAGAAGAAGGCCAGGACCATCGTCAGCAGCAGCACGATCACGGCGGCGGCCGAGGCGCTCGCGAACTCGTACTCGCTGAAGGCCTGCTTGTAGGTGTAGGTGCTGAGCATCTCGGTGGTGTTCAGCGGCCCGCCGCCGGTCATCATCCAGATCAGCGCGAACTGCTGGGAGGTCCAGATCAGGTCGAGCACCGCCATGCTGACGATCACCGGCCGCAGCTGCGGCAGCGTCACGTTGAGGAACCGCCGCAGCGGGCCGGCCCCGTCCACGGCGGCGGCCTCGTACAGGTCGGCGGAGATGCCCTGCAACGCGGCGAGCAGGCTGATCATGAAGAACGGGTAGCCGGACCAGATGTTGGCGAACGTGACCGCCCAGAGCGCCGTGCTCGGGTCGCCGAGCCAGTTCACGCCCTCCTGCACGAGGCCGAGCGTCTGCAGCACGTAGTTGACCACGCCGGCCGGGTCGAGCAGCAGCCGCCAGATGACGGCGATCACCGCGATCGTGAACAGCCAGGGCAGGATGTAGACGATCCGGAAGATCGCCTTGGTGACCCCGCTCAGCAACTGCGTGTTGAGCATCATCGCGAAGGCGAGGCCGAGGACCAGGTGGGCGACGGTGCTGACCGAGATGAAGACGGCGGTGTTCTTCAGCGCGGCCAGGAAGTCCAGGTCGGTGAGCACCTTGGCGTAGTTGGCGAACCCGACGAACACCGGGTTCTCCTGGACGATCACGTTGTCCCGGAACGAGTAGCCGACCACCATGACGATGGGGACGATCATCAGGACCACGACCAGCACGATCGTGGGGGACAGGTAGGCGTACGGGATCAGGCGCCGGGCCGGGTTGGCGCGGGCCCGGCCGGGGGTGGCCCGCTCGGCCGGCGGCGCGCCCTGCGGCGCGGTCACGGGCTCGACGTGCGCGGATGTCATCGCTGTCTCCTTGGTCGGGCGCCGCGCCGGTGGACCGGCGCGGCGCCCGGGTGGACTAACCGATCACCGAGGTCCAGGACTCCTGCGACTTGCTCAGGGCGTCGTCGACGCTCTGCTTGCCGGTCAGCACGAGCTGGAGCTGCTCGTCGAAGCTGCGCATGAGGTCCTCGGCCTTGGGCAGGCCGACGAACTCGTTGGCCGGGTAGCCCTGCTTGTAGATGTCGAAGGCCGACTTGAACAGCGGGTCGCTGTTGCTGAAGTCGGGCTCGGCGTTCTTGTTGCCGGGGAAGCCGTTGGCGATGGTGCTCAGCTTCGCGTTGGTCTCCTGGCTCATCAGGTAGGAGACGAACTTGAACGCCTCGGCCTTGTGCTTGGTGGAGTTGGAGATGCCGATGCCCCACGACGCGTACGGGATGCCGCGCTTGCCGGTGTAGCCGTCCTCGGCCGGCAGGGCCGCCACCTCGAAGTTCAGGTCCGGCTTGTTCTTCTTGATCAGGTTGATGTGCGCGAGTGAGTCGATCATCATGCCGACCTGGCCGTTGGTGAACTTCTCGACCTTGTCCTGCTCCTTCATGGTGAGGGAGCCGGGGGCGATGACGCCGGCGTCGTTGAGGCTCTTGACGAACTCGACGGTGCTCTTGACCTGGGGGCTGGTCAGGTTCGGCTTGCCGTCGGTCAGCATGCTGCCGCCCGAGGCCCACAGCCAGGACATGACGTCGTTCTGGATGCCGTTGGGCACGGCGGTGTCGAGCGGGAGCGCCCAGCCCTTGACGTTGTCGCCGGTGGCGCTGATCTTCTTCGCCGCGTCGAGGAACTCGCTGCGCGTGGCGGGCACGTCCGCGACGCCGGCCTTGGTCAACAGGTCCTTGTTGACGAAGAGCGGGTAGACGAAGTTGACGACCGGGATCATGTAGGTCTTGCCGTCGAGCTGGATCTGGCTGGCGAGCTGGCTGGAGTCGTAGTTCGCGTCCGTCATCAGCTTGGACATGTCGGCGATCGCGCCCTGCTTGGCGAAGTCGTTGACCCAGGCCCCGTCGAGGCCGACCACGTCGGGCAGCGTCTTGGACGCCGCGGCGGTGACGAGCTGCTGCTTGGTGGAGGCGTACGGCGCGCTGAGCAGCTTGATCTTGATGTTCGGGTTCTGCGCCGTGAAGTCGTTGATGATCTTGTCAAAGTCCCCGGCCGGGAGTTCGGCACCCCACCACTGGGCGAACTCCAGCGTGACGGTGCCGTCCGCGGCGGCGTCCCCCGAGTCGCCCGAGCCGCACGCCGCGACGGTGGCGACCGTTGCAGCCACCGTCACCGCCCCTATCAGTCGCTTCAGCCGGGTAGCGCGAGTCGTCATGGCGGGCTCCTTCTATATCTAGATCTTTCTGTTCTGTGCTGTGTTGGCGGCCACGTTAGCAGCGTGTTACGGATGGAGACAAGAGAAGAACAGCAGAAAACTGCGGAGTGCGGCATAGTGCGGCGCTGCAAGGTCGACTGGCTGCCCTGCGGGTCCGCGAAGAACCTGCCTGCATGCAGGTGGAGACCGCTTCGACTGCTCTGCGGAGGCGGGCTGCTCCCTGCTGTTCTGTGCGGCGATGCGCGTGGGTGGGCCGCATTTGTGGCATACTGCCGCACTGATGGAGGGAGATCAGTGACCGAGGACAGGGACGAACGGCAGCGCCACCTGCCCGCCGGACGCAAGGCCCAGCTTGCCGCGTACGTCGCCGACGCCGGCCAGGTCACGGTGGGCGAGCTGGCGGAGCGCTTCGGCGTCTCCATCGACACCGTGCGGCGCGACCTGGACCAGCTCAGCGCCGAGGGTGTCCTCGTGCGCACGTACGGCGGCGCCGTCAGCCTCGCCACGGTCTCCCGCACCGACCGGGCCGTCGACCAGCGGCTCACCTTCCAGGAACGCGAGAAGGAGAAGATCGCGACGCTGGCCGCGGGGCTGGTCCAGGACGGCTCGACCATCATGATCAACGGCGGGACGACCACGCTCGCGCTCGCCCGCAACCTGCGCCAGCACCGCGACCTCACGGTGGCGACGAACAACCTGCTGGTGCCCGGCGCGCTGCCGGCCACGGCCGTCCGCGACATCTACATCTTCGGCGGCGCGGTGCGCTCGCTCACCCTGGCCACGGTCGGCCCGGTCAGCTTCCGCGCCAACACCGGCGCCGAGCTGGACGTCAGCTGCGACCTGGCGCTGATCGGCGTCGGCGCGGTCGACGCCGACGCCGGCTACACGACGAGCAACCTCGCCGAGGCCGCGATGATGCAGGAGATGCTCTCCCGCGCGACCCGGGTGGCGATCCTCGCCGACTCGTCCAAGTTCGGCCGCCGGCTGTTCGCCCAGGTGTCGGAGCTGGGCGTCGCCGACTACCTGGTCACCGACCGGATGCCGGCACCCGAGATGCGGGACGCCCTGGAGGCGAACGAGGTGGAACTGGTCGTCCCGGCGAACCCGCCCCGACCGCGCGAGGCCAAAGGCTAGGCCCAGGGCAGCCGCGACCGGTCGGCCCAGTACCGGGCGGCGGGCACGGCCAGGCCCGCCCACCGGTCGGGGTCGCCGGTGCACTCCTGCGCCCGCAGGTTCGAGGCCAACTGGTCGCCGGTCGCGGCTCCGGAGAGCACGACGGTCGCCCACGGCTGGCGCAGCGCCGCCGCGAGCGCGGCGGCGTCGCCGGGCGCGTGCTCGCCCACGGCGAGCCGGCCGTTGGCCAGCGCCTCCTTCACGACGACCAGGCAGCCGGCCCCGTGCGCCTCGGCCAGCGCCGGGCCGGCGCTGGGCTCCAGGAGATTCCAGGTCGCCTGCACGCTGCGGAACAGCGGCCGACCGTCGACCCGGACGCCGAGCGCCGCCCGGATCGTCTCGGCCTGCGCCGGGCCGCTGGTCGACAGCCCGACCACCGTGCCCTGCGCGGCGAGGTCGGCGAGCCGCCGGTGCAGGTCCGCGTCGCGCAGGGCGGGGCTGTCCGGGGTGACCGAGTGGATCTGGTAGAGGTCGAGGCGGTCGCCGAGCAGCGCCCGCGTCTCGCCGAGCTGCCGGGTGAACGTGGCGACGCCGTGGTCCTTGGTCTCGTGCACCTCGGCGTCGACCCGCCACCCGGCCGTGTAGGTGTAGCCCCACTTGCTGCCGACGACGACGTCGTCCGCGTCCGGCCGGGCGCGCAGCCACTGGGCCAGGAACTCCTCGGCCCGGCCGTAGGAGCGGGCGACGTCGACGTAGCGGATGCCGGCCGCGTACGCCTGGTCGAGCAGTTCGTGGGCGCGGGCCCGCATCGCCTCGACGGAGCGCTCGGCCGGCAGGTCGGCGGCCCGGCCCAGGTTGATGTAGCCCGGTCGGCCGACGGCCGCCAGCCCCAGCCCGATGCGCGGGGCCCCGGCCAGCCGCTCGACGATGTCCATGATCCCATCTAACACCCCGGCGCGACGTCCACTCCGGTGAGCTGCGCGGAGCGGGCCCACAGCCGCGCCGCGAGGTCGGGATCGGTGGCCGCCCCGGCGAGCGTCTCGAACGTCGGCCGGGCCGGGCGTGGCGGCCGACCCGGTCCGATGTGCCGGCCGGTGGGCGCCGCAGGCTCGGTGGCGGCGTAGAGGATCGGCGTCACGGCCTCGTCGACCGGCCGGCTCAGGAACAGCCTCAGCAGCGCTCCGACCGCGCGGATCAGGGGCGGCGAGTCGCGGTCCAGGTCGGTCCTGGCCACGCCGGGATGGGCGAGCAGGCTGCGCACCGGGGAGTCGGCGGCGCGCAGGCGGCGGTCGAGTTCCAGGGCGAAGAGCACGTTGGCGAGCTTGGAGGTGGCGTACGCGCCGCTCCGGGAGTAGCGGCGCTCGGCGGCGAGATCGTCGAGGTCGAGGCGGCCCAGCCGGTAGAGGCCGGAGGCGACGGTGACCACGACCGGGTCGCGTCCCTCGGCCAGCCGGTCGAGGAGCAGGCCGGTGAGCGCGAAGTGTCCCAGGTGGTTGGTCGCGAGTTGGCTCTCCACCCCCTGCGGGCTCAGCCGTCGGGGCACGTTGCCGATGCCGCCGTTGTTGACGAGCGCGTCGACGGTGACCCGCTCGGCGCGCAGGCCGTCGGCGAACCGGCGCGCGGTGTCGAGGTCGAGCAGGTCCAGGTGGCGGACGTCGAGGTCCGCCTTCGGGTGCTCGGCGCGCAGTCGGTCGCGTACGCGATCGCCCTTGCCGGTGTCGCGGACCGCCATGATCACGCGGGCCCCGCGTGCCGCGAGGTGGCGGGTGATCGCGACTCCGAGGCCACTGCTGGCGCCGGTGACGACGATCGTGCGGCCGGTCTGGTCGCGCAGGTCGGCGATGTTCCAGGTGGCGGCGTGAGCCATGGACCCCTCCCGGGAGTTAAGTGGATTACGTATCCGATTCAAGGCTACCCGAAGCGGATTGTCAATCCGGTTCGGTAGGCTGGCGGGGTGACCACGCCACGTCGTGCCGACGCCGCCCGCAACCGCGACCGGGTGCTGGCGACCGCCCGACTCGCGGTGGCCTCGGGCGACCTGTCCCTGCAGCACAACGACCTCGCCCGCCGGGCCGGGACCGGCGTCGGCACCGTCTACCGGCACTTCCCGACCCGCCGCGCCCTGCTGGAGGCCCTCGCCGAGGACACCTTCACCGCGCTGCTCGACGACGCCCGGTCCGCGAGGCACCACGACGACCCGGGGACCGGCGTCGAGATCCTCCTGCGGGCGCTCCTGACGCGCCAGCTGGCCGACCCGGCGTTCGCCGAGGTGATCGCCGGGGAACCGGAGCAGGACGCCGACCCCGGCACCACCGCCCGCCGCGCCGAACTCGGTGAGCTGGCCCGGGCCGTGCTCGACGACGCCCGACGGGCCGGCACGCTGCGCCCCGACCTCACCGAGGACGACCTGCGTCATCTCCTCTGTGGCGTGGCCTTCGCCGTGCGCATCGGCGACGGGCCCGACGAGCGGGCCGACCGCTACCTGCGGGTCCTCCTCGACGGCCTCCGGCCGACGCCGGGCAACCCGGTTGACCGGCGGCGACAGCGTCACCTGCGCTGATCCCGCAGCGCGGTACGGGTCACCACGGCGGCGGAATCCGTGAGAGCCTTTCCGCACCCCCGTCCGCCCTCCCGACCGGAGGCACCGCCATGCACCCGCACCCCGCCCGTCGCTGGCTCGCCGGGCTGGCCGTGGCCGGCGCGCTCGTCGCGACCCCCACCGGCGCCGCCGTCGCCGCCGCACCGGCCGACGAGGTGACGCTCTACGCCAACGACGTGACCGTCGCCCCCGGCGGCCCGCAGAAGTGGGTCTCGCTGCGCGCGCTGCCCGATCGGGCCTTCGGCACGTACACGGTGCGGGTGGACCGCAGCGCGGTCGCCGCGTTCGCCGAGGTCGCCGAGGACGACCGGGGCTCCTGCACGACGGCGGGCGACGTCATCACCTGCTCGATCACCGACGACGGCGAGGATTCGAGCCTGGTCAGCCTGGCGGTGACGGCGCGGGCGGGCGCGGAGCCGGGCCGGCAGGGCACCCTGGCGTTCACGGTGACCGCGCCCGGCGTGGGCACGGCGACCTACGAGTCCACCGTCAGCACGGGCGAGGGGGTCGACCTCGTCGCCGACCGGCAGCTCGCGCTCGACGGCCGGCCCGGTGCCCGGGTCGACGTCCCGCTGGCGGTGACGAACCGGGGCACCAAGGCCGTGCGCGGCGCGGTGCTGTACCTCTCCGGCTCCTACGGGTTCACCCCGGGGAAGCGCTACAGCAACTGCGAGTACGCCGACCCGACCCTCGACGACAGCAGCTTCGCCTGCACCTTCGACGACGAACTGGCTCCCGGCGAGACGGTCCGGGTGGACCCGACGTTCGGCGGGACGATCCCGGCCGACGCCTGGGCCCCGAACCTGCACTACAGCTTCGCCGTGTGGTTCACCCCGGCCGACTGGGCGGAGTTCCGGGCCCAGCACGGGCCGGCCGAGCCGTTCGGCCGCAAGGGCACCGACGCGGCCCTGAAGCTGGTGCCGGCCAGCGGCGCGCAGGCCCGCGCGGCCGGTCAGACCGACACCAACGCGGTGGACAACGAGACCCGGGTCACGCTGACCGTCGCCGGTGACCAGCGCGGCGACGCCGCCGCGCAGGGCGCCACGGTCACCGGCGCGGTCGGTGCCACCGTGCCGATGACCGTCGGCTACCGCAACAACGGCCCGGCGCGCGTCGGGCCCAACGGCCAGCGAGGGCTCAACATCGCCACCATCGTGACGCTGCCCGAGGGCGTCACCGCCGTGACGGTGTCGAAGTCCTGCGTGGACCCGGACGAGGACGAGTGGCAGCCCGGCAAGCCCGGCGCGCGGGTCTACGAGTGCTCCGCCCGGGGCACGATCGGCGAGGGCGAGCGGGTGACGTTCGAGTTCGCGCTGCGCATCGACCGGGCCGGCAGCCGGACCGGCACGGTGAAGCTGCACACCTTCGACGGCGACGGCCCGGTCAAGGACCTCGACCCGACCAACGACACGGCGCAGATCACGGTGAAGCAGGCCGGCGGCACCGGGGGCGGCGACGAAGGGTCGCTGCCGATCACCGGTCTGCCCACCGGCCTGATCGCTGGCCTCGGCGGGCTGCTGGTCGCCGCCGGCGCGGGCGGCTACCTGCTGGCCCGCCGTCGCCGCACCCGCTTCGTCGCCTGAACCGGCACGCACCGCGGCGTCGCCGTCGATGCCCGCCGGTCGTCGCCACGCCCAGGGCAACGATCCGTGCGAATATGGACGACGTGAAGCCGAAGTGGTGGCAGGTGTTCGCCGCCGGGGTCACGGTGACGCTGCTGGGTCTCTGCGCGATCGCGGTCGGCACCGTCGGGCTGGGGGCCGCCGACCAGCTCGCCAGCGTCGGATCGTTCGCTCTCACCGGGGTCGGCACGCTGGTCACCGTCGCAAGCCTGGTGCAGGCGGTCCGGCAACAGCGGCAGCGGCCCGTCGCGGTGGAGCCCGCCGAGCCGCCGCCCCCCGCACCGCCGTCCGGGGTGGCTCCGCTGGCCGCCGACCTCGCCCGGCTCCGCGACGTCACCAACGTCGACCACGAGAGACTCTTCGGCGTCGACGAGGCGATCGACAGGCTCGGCGAGAGCCTGCGCAACCCGGGCGGCGCTTCGATCATCTCCATCTTCGGCGGCGCCGGCGTGGGAAAGACCGCGCTCGCGTACGAGCTGGTCAGGCGGCACGCGGAGGAAGCCGGCTTCCGCCGCGTCGCGAGCGTCTCGGCGAAGTTCAGCCACATCGACCGGGTCGGCCATCTGGAGCGTGACGCCGAGCGCGAGAACGTCGACTGGCATGCCCTGCTGGTCGAGCTGGCCCAGCAGCTCGCGCCGGGCTCGGACTTCAACGACACTCTCATCGAACAGCAGCTTCCGCAGGCCATGCCCGCCGAGCCGTGCCTGATCGTCGTGGACAACCTCGAAACCAGGGAGGCCGAGGTCGCGGTCCGGTACCTCGCCGGTTCGGGCATCCTCGACCCGCACAAGGTCGTCATCACCACCCGGGAGGCGGTGGCGGGCACCGGCGTCGGCCGCCTGCGCGAGCTGACCTGGGACGGGCCCGACCACGCCGCCGCTTCGGCCTACGCGCGCTACCTCGTGGCCGACGACAGCCTGCTCGACCCGCGCAAGAGCGACCTCGACGACGTGGTCCGGGCCGCCGAGCGCACGCCGCTGTTGATTCAGATCATCATCAACCAGGCCAGGGTCGAGCGGTTGCCCATCCGCGACGTCATCGGCCGGCTGCGCGACGTCAGCGGCAACCTGGGCAGGGCGGTGTGGACGTACTGCTACGTCAACTCGCTCAACGTGCTGGAACAGAAGCTCCGCGATCCGGGCCTGCCGGAGGAGAGCGCCCGCGAACAGGCGGCCGACACCGTCGCCAACCTCATGGCGGTCTTCTGCTTCCGGCCGGCCGGCAGCAGCATCGCGTCGGAGGACTTCTTCGAGCTGAGCCAGATCGGGGACCGGGAGGTATTCCTCCGCGCCCGTGCGATGGCGTGCCGGCTCGCGCTGGTGAAGTCGCTGAGGAACAACGAACGGTTCACGGTCCACTCGCTGCTACGGGAGTTCTACTGTGCGCAGCGGGGGCCCTGTGGTCCGGCCTCGTGAGCGCCCCCGGGTTCGACGCCGCGCAGTGGCGGGCGAGGATCGACGCCCGCGCCAACAGCCGCGAGCGGTGGACGGCCAACATCCAGGGCCTGACCCGGAAAGTGCGGCAGCGGAGGGCCTCGCAGCTCCAGCGGGACTTCACCGACTACGTGTTCAACGTCAACGAGTTGGCCGCTCGGCCCGCCCTCGTCGACGCGGACACGCTCGCCGCCTACTTCACGGAGTTCGGCCGCCTCGCCGCCAACCTCGGCGAGCCGGCCAACGACCGGCAGGTCGCCGACGGGCTGGAGCGGGCCATCGCCGTGCAGCGGGAGAACGGCGGTGACATCGCGGGGCTCTGCCTGGCCAAGGCGGCCTTCCTCGCGCTGCGCGAGACCGACAGCGCCGAGCGGCTCGACGCGATCCTGACCGCGATCGACGTGTCCCCGACCGGCTCGGACGCCTGGGCGACGGCGATCGTCGCGCTCGCGGCCTACCAGATCGAGGTGAGTCGCTACGACGACGCGATCGGCACGGTGGCGCGACTGCGCACCGCGATGCCCGCCGAGCGCTACGAGCGGAAGTTCCGGTGCGCGTCGTTGGTGTACGAGGGGATGGCCCGGTTCACCTCGTTCCGGGACATCGACCGGGCCCGCGAGGTGCTCACCGAGGCGTGTGCGTACCGGGAACAGGCGGACGACCTCGCGATCGCGCGGTGGGTCGCCACCGCGTACCACTATCTCGCGCGGATCGCCGAGGTCGACCGGCAGTTCCAGACCGCGATCGACCTCTACCTGTTGGGCAAGCAGTTCCAGGACCGCTGCCCGGAGGAGGTCGAAGCGGACGCGTTCATCCAGCTCAGGATCGCCGAGCCGCTCAT
Organism: Micromonospora sp. NBRC 110038; assembly: GCF_020884815.1. Classification (NCBI taxonomy): domain Bacteria; kingdom Bacillati; phylum Actinomycetota; class Actinomycetes; order Micromonosporales; family Micromonosporaceae; genus Micromonospora; species Micromonospora sp. NBRC 110038. The sequence continues at coordinate 1,221,456 of NZ_BBOL01000001.1, forward strand.
CGCGGCCGGCATCCGGAAGCTGGCGAGGGACCACCTGGACGAGGCGCGGCGGCTGGCCCTGGCCGGCTCGAACGTCAGCTCGGCCCGGCTGCAGGTGGAGCTCGGGTTCGCGACGCTGCGGGCTGCCGACGGCGACATGCGCGAGGCGGAACTCCTAGCCGTGGAGGCGCTGCGGATGGCGCGACGCGTCGCCTTCTGGCGCGGGGAACTGCTCTGTCTCGGGTACCTTCTGGTGCTGGGCATCCGCCGCCGACGCCCGGACAAGATCCTCGCCGTCGGGTTCCGCATCCTGGGGACCGCCTTCTTCGGCGAGTTGCGCCGCAACGGCCTGTTGAAGTTGCTGACCCGGATCCCCGTCGTGGTGCCGATCGCGGTGCGCCGGATGTCGCGACGCCCGACGGCGGAGGGTGAACCCGCCGTCCGGTGCGACTGTCCCCTCCACGACCGCAGCCCCACCGGCGGCCGCCGGTCGACCCACGTGACCGGGTGACCGCCGGATGCCCTTCACCGGTTCCCACCCGGCCGCCGTGCTGCCGTTCGCCCGGTCGGCGATGCCCCTGTCCGCGCTCGCCATCGGCAGCATGGCACCCGATCTTCCTCTGTACGCGCCGATGCCGTACACCACGCGGCTGAGTCACCACCTCGTCGGCGTCGTCACCGTCGACGTGCTGGCCGGTCTCGTGGGGTACGTCGTCTGGATCGCGCTGTTGCGACCGCTCGTCGTGGCGTACGCGCCGCCGGCCGTCGGCCGCCGAATCGGCCCGTCCTCGGCGGCGGGACCCGGCTGGGTGGTCGCCGGGCTGGGAGTCGGCGCGCTCACGCACGTCCTGTGGGACGGCTTCACGCACGGCGGCGGGTGGGGCACCCGGCTGGTCCCCGCGTTGGACGAGCGGATCGGCGCACTTCCCGCCCACGAGTGGGCCCAGTACGCCAGCAGCCTCGTCGGGGCGGCGGCGATCTGCTGGTGGGCGGCCCGTCGGTGGCGGACGGCCACCGAGGTCGGTGATCCGCAGCGACCGGCGGCCGAACGGCTCGTGCCGAGCCGCCCGCTCGCCGCCGCCCTGGTCTCGGTCGGCGTCCTCGCGGGTGCCGCCCTCGGATTCCGGCACGGCGTCGCCCAGCCGGACCCGGTCCGCAGCGTGCTCTTCCACGTGGCGGTTCGCGGCACCGACGTCGGCCTCGTGATCACGCTGTGCATCGCCCTGATCCACCGCCGCGCCGCTCGGCGTCACCCGGCCGGGAGCGACCGGCATCGTCCGACGTCCTGATCATGGGCCGGTGTGGTGTAGATCGTATAAGTGCAGCGTGACGGTGGGTCCACGGATGACGGATCCGCAACATGGGCTGCCTACCATCGTGGCCATGACTCTGGCGGACAGGCTGCGGTGGGCGCGCGAGCGCGCCTTCGTCGGCCGGGTGCAGGAGCTGGCGACGTTCCGGGCCGCGCTGCGCGGCGAGCCGGGCGCGCCGATCCTGATCTACGTGTACGGGCCGGGTGGGGTCGGCAAGTCCACGCTGCTGCGGCGGTTCGCCGACGAGGGGCGCGACGCCGGCCGGCCGGTGACGGAGATCAACGGCCGGCTCATCGACCCCTCGCCGACGGGCTTCACGGCCGAGGTCAGGGAGCCGTTCGGCCCCGGTTCGGTGCTCGTCGTCGACGCGTTCGAGCACTGTCAAGGGCTGGACGAGTGGCTGCGGGAGACGTTCCTGCCGTCACTGCCGGGCGACGCGCTCGTGGTCGTCGCCGGCCGTGAGCCACCCCACACGTCGTGGCAGCTCGACCTGGCCTGGCAGCAGGCCATGGTGGCCTGCCCGCTCGGGGAACTGACGCGGGACGAGGCGAGCAGCCTGCTGGAGCTTCGCGGGCTCGCCCCGGACGTCCGGGACCGGGTGCTCGACTTCGCCGGCGGGCACCCGCTCGCGCTGAACCTCGCCGCGTCCGTGTCGACCGCGGTGGGCGGCACCGTCTGGCGGCCGACGCCCGACGTGTTCGCCGCCCTGATCGGCCACCTGGTCGGCGACGTGCCGGGGCCGGTGCACCGGCTCGCCCTGGAGGTCGCCGCCCACGCCATGACCACCACCGAGGGGCTGCTGCGTGCCGTCGTGGGCCAGGAGCGGGCGGGGGAGATGTTCGACTGGCTGCGCCGGCTGCCGGTCGCCGACTGGGGACGGCAGGGCCTCTACCTGCACGACCTGGTCAGCGACACGATCGACGCCGACCTGCGCTGGCGGGACCCCGAGGGCTATGCGGAGATGCACCGGCGAGTGGGCCACCACCTGCTCGACCAGGCGCGCACGGCCGCCGAGCCCGATGCGATGGTGGCCATCCGGGAGCTGAGCTACCTCAAGCGGTACGGCCCGGTGGGCGCGTACTTCCAGATGCGCCGGGAGGGCGACTTCCACGAGGACGTGCTGCGTCCCGGCGACGAGGCGGCCGTCGTGGCGATGGCCGACGACACCGAGGGGCCGGAGTCGGCGGCGATCGTGCGGCACTGGCTGCGGCGACAGCCGGAGGCGTTCCGGGTCTACCGGGAGTCCGCCACCGGGTCGCCGGTCGGCTTTCTGACCTCGCTGCGGCTCACCGAGCGGCCCTCCGGAGACCCGGTCGCCGAGGCGGCCTGGGACCATGCCGAGCAGACCAGCCCGCTGCTGCCGGGCGAGCACGTGCGGCTGAGCCGCTACTGCCTGTACCCGCCGGAGTACTACCAGGTCTCGACCGTGCTGCACCTGATGCAGCTGCGGATCTGCGCCGACTGGATCCGGCAGCCCGGCGTCGCCTGGTCGTTCATCATCAGCCCTTACCCGGAGGCGTGGGCGCCGCTGATGGAACACCTCGGGCACCACCGCACGGTCGAGGTGGGAAAGTTCAGCCTGTTCTCCTGCGACTGGCGGACCACCCCGCTGTCCGTCTGGTTCGACCGGACCCAGCCGGGCCCGCTGTTCGCCGACAGCGCGGGACCGGCCAACAGCGGACCCGTCACCCTGCCCCGCGCGGAGTTCGACCAGGCCGTACGGGAGGCGCTGCGCAACTGGCACCGCCCCGACGTCCTGGCCGCGAACCCGCTGCGCCACTCGCGGATGGTCGCGGCGGCCCCGGCCCCCGCCGACGATCCCACCGACGCCCTGCGCGAGCTGATCACCGGGGCGGTCGACGCGCTGCGTGACGACCCACGGGAGGCCAAGCTGCACTCCGTGCTGGCCACCACCTTCTTCCGCCGGGTGCCGAACCAGGCCGCCGCCGCCGAGCGGCTCGGGCTGCCGTTCAGCACCTACCGCCGGCACCTCGACCGGGGCCAGCAGCGGCTCTGCGAGCTGCTCTGGCGGCGGGAGGGCGCCGAGCAGGCTGAGCAGAAGGTGAGCACCCGATGAGCTGGTAGGTGAGCGGCGTTCCCCGCGAGGGTGGGCCTCGCACCGGGATCTCCGGTGCGGCCCGCCGGAGGGTCCCCCTCCGGCCCGGACCGGGGAGGGCTCGTGCGGAGTCCATGGCGCGCACTGACCGTCGTCGCCACCGCCCAGTTCCTGGTGGTGCTGACCACCTCGATCGTCAACGTGGCGTTGCCCGCGATCGGCAGCGGGCTCGCGCTGTCGCCGACCGGCCTGTCGTGGGTCGTCAACGCCTACGTGCTGGCCTTCGGGTCGCTGCTGCTGCTCGGCGGGCGGCTCGGTGACGTACTCGGCCGCCGTCGGGTCTTCCTCGCGGGCACCGCAGTGTTCGCGGTCGGCTCGGTGTCGGCCGGCTTCGCCGGGTCGTCCTGGCTGCTCGTCGCGGCGCGCGGGGCGCAGGGGGTCGGTGCGGCGCTGCTGGCGCCGACCGCCCTCGGGATCGTCCTGACGCTGTTCCCGCCGGGGCAGCACCGGGCGCGGGCCCTCGGGATCTGGGGCGCGGTCTCCGGGATCGGTGGCGCGGCCGGGGTGCTGCTCAGCGGCCTGCTCACCGGCCTGTTCGGCTGGCGGTCGGTCTTCCTCGCCGCCGTGCCGGTCGCCGCTGCGATCCTCGTCGCGACCTGGCTGGTCGTCCCCGCCGACCGGCCCGGCGGCGGCCGGATCGACACGGCCGGCGCCGCGCTGGTCACCGGCGGGCTCGTCGGTGTCACCGTCGGGCTCTCCGGCGGTGGGCGGCTCTGGCTGTTCGGCGGGGCGCTGCTGCTGTGCGCCTTCGCCGCGGTGCAGCGGCGCGTCGCGCAGCCGCTGCTGAGGCCCGGCATCCTGCGCGCCGGCCAGGTGGCCACGGCCAACGTGCTGATGGCCCTGCTCGGGGCGGCCTGGCTCGGGGTCTTCTTCTTCCTGCCCCTCTACCAGCAGCGCGTTCTGGGCTACTCGCCGGTCGAGGCGGGGCTGACCCAGCTGCCGCTCGCACTCGCGATCGTCGCCGGCTCCGCGCTGACCCCGGCGGCGACCCGACGACTCGGCCCCCGGGTCGCGCTTCCCGCCGCGCTCGCGCTGCTCGCCGCCGGGCTGCTCTGGCTCGCCCGTACTCCGGCCGACGGGTCGTTCCTGACGGCGTTGGCCGGGCCGTCCCTGCTCATTGGGACCGGCCTGGGCGTCGCGTTCGTCGTGCTCACCGAGCTGTCCGCCGCCGGCGTCCCGCCCGCCGACGCCGGCCTTGCCGGTGGCCTCGTCAACACCACCCGGCAGGTCGGCGGCGCCCTCGGCCTGGCCGTGCTCACCCAGCTCGTCGGCGGCGACCGGGGCTACGGCCCGGCGTTCGTCGGGGCGGCCGTCGTCGTCGCCCTCGCCGCCGTCCTGGCCGTGGCCCTGCGCCCCACACCGACCAACACCGGGCCCGCCCCGACCACCACCGAACCCGCACCGACGACCGTTGGAAAGGAAAACCCGTGACCGAGATCGCCAAGCCCTACCTCAGCGGGCACTACACGCCCGTCACCGACGAGATCACCGCGACCGGCCTGGCCGTGCGGGGCGCCATCCCGCCGGAGCTGGACGGCCGCTACATCCGCAACGGGCACAACCCGAAGCCCGGCGTCGTGCCGACGCACTGGTTCCGGGGCAGCGGCATGCTGCACGGCGTGCGGCTGCGCGACGGCCGCGCCGAGTGGTACCGCAATCGTTGGGTGCACACTACGGCCTTCGACGACGACGCCCCGCTGTTCCGCGCCGACGGGTCGATGGACCTGGCGGCCAGCGCCGCCGCCACCCACCTGATCGAGTTCGGCGGGCGGCTGCTGGCCCTCCAGGAGGTCAACCTGCCGTGGCAGGTCACCCCCGAGCTGGACACCGTGGGCGTGTTCGACTTCCACGGCGGGCTCAAGACCCCGATGACGGCGCACACCAAGGAAGACCCGATCACCGGTGAGCTGCACTTCCTGTGCTACTCGCCGTTCCCGCCGCACCTGGTCTACTACACGGCCTCCCCGGCCGGGCACATCACCCGCAGCGAGGTCGTCGAGGGCGCGGGCCCGTCGCTCATGCACGACTTCGCCATCACCACCGATCACGTGATCTTCTTCGACCTGCCGGTGGTGTTCAACCCCGCGGAGCGCTCCGGCATCCCGTACCGGTGGAGCGACGACTACCCGCCCCGCATCGGCGTCATGCCGCGCACCGGGCCGGCGGTCGTGCAGTGGTTCGACGTCGCGCCCAGCGCGCTGCTGCACAGCACGAACGCGTACGTCGACGCCGACGGCCGGATCGTGCTCGACGGCCCCCGGTACGACCGGACGTCGTGGGAGTCGACCTGGAAGTGGTGGGTCGGCGCGCCCGGCTACGGCACCACGCCGGGCACCGGCATGACCGCGTACCGGTGGGTGCTCGACCCGGCGACCGGCAAGGCGTCCGAGGAGATCACCGACGACCTGGTCACCGAGTTCCCCACCATCGACAACCGCCTCGTCGGGCTGCCCCACCGGCACTCGTACGCGCTGGCGTTCCCCGGCAGCGGGCGGTCCGACTGGGCGGTGGTGAAGTACGACCACCAGACCGGACAGCGGCGCGTCGCCGAGCTGGGGCGCGACCGGCTGCCCGGTGAGGCCTGCTTCGTGCCGGCCGAGGGCGGCACCGCCGACGACCACGGTTACCTGCTCAGCGTCGTCAGCGACCTCGGCTCCAACTCCTCGGAACTGCTCATCCTCGACGCCGGTGACCTCACCACCGTCGCCGCCGTCGAACTGCCCCGTCGGGTGCCGGCCGGCATCCACGGTTCCTGGATCCCCACCTCCGACCTCTGAGGACGAAGAAGATGATCACGAGTATCGACGAGAACGCCGCCGTCGTCGTCCGCCGCGAGATCCGCGTCGACGCGCCGATCGAGCGGGTCTGGCAGCTGCACACGGACGTCAACGGCTGGACCCACTGGCAGGGCGACATCGACACGGCCCACGCCGACGGCCCGCTGGCGCCCGGCTCCGAGTTCCGCTGGAGCACCGCCGGGCTGTCCATCGTCTCGACGGTCCACGCCGTGGACGCGCCGCACCGCATCCTCTGGGGCGGACCGGCGCACGGCATCACCGGCGTACACGAGTGGACCTTCACGCCCGACGGCGACGGCACCGTCGTGCGGACGGCGGAGTCGTGGGACGGCGAGCCGGTCCGCGCCGACCGCGACAACCTGCGCGACGCGCTCGACGCCTCGCTCGCCTCCTGGCTCGACCAGCTCCGCAAGGCCGCCGAGAGCACCAGCTCCTGAGCACCACGCCGGTCACGGGTGCGGCGGCGGCCCCGCCGGTCGTCGCCGTACCCGTGACCGGGTGCCATCCGTCATCCACCGCGACCCGGGAGATTCCGTGGACGAGCCACTGTTCATCACCGACCTGCTGCTCGCGGCCTTCGCCACGGCCAGCGCCGCCGTGCTCGGCGTGCGCGCCGCGCGGCCCGCCGCCCTGGGCTGGCCGCTGCGGCTGACCGTGGCGCTGCTCGCCGGCCGCCTCGTCGTCGCGGCCCTGCTGTGGCGCGAGGGCTGGGAGCTGGTCGGCCACCGGTTGACCCTCGGCCTGCCGGTCGCCGTGCTGCCCGTGGCGGCCACGGTCCTGGCCGTCGCCCGCAACCGTCCGGCCGGGACCGTCGGCCAGGTCGCCGCCGTCGGCGTGTTCGTCTCCGCGTACCTGGCCTGGGTGCCGCAGGACCCGGCGGCCTGGCCGGTGACGGCGCTGGTCGCGGCGGCCCTGCTCGGCGTCGTCGCGCTGCTCGCGGTGGGGCTGCGCCGGTGGCGGGCCGGCGGATCCCGCGCGGCGCGGCTGCCGTGGCAGAGCGCCCTCGTCGTCCTCGCCCTGGCCGCCTCGCTCGGCGGCCTTCAGCAGCAGAACGCGGCCGTCGCGGGCGACGTCGCGGCAGCGCCGGAGGACTGGGGCGGTGGCCCGCGGACCGTCGCGCACCACGGGGTCGACGTCGCCTCGCTCACCGGCCCTGAGGGGGACACCCCCGCCGCCCGCTTCACCCTGGTCGCCGCCCACCGCACGATCCGGCTCGCCTCCGGACGGCAGGTCGACGCGCTGACCTTCAACGGGACGTCGCCCGGACCCACGCTCCGCGTCCGGCAGGGCGAACTCGTCGAGGTGACCCTGGTCAACACCGATGTGACGGAGGGCGTGACCGTGCACTGGCACGGCGTCGACGTGCCCAACGCCGAGGACGGTGTGCCGGGCCTCACCCAGGACGCGGTGCCGCCCGGCGGCCGGCACGTCTACCGGTTCGTGCCCGACCGGGCCGGCACGTTCTGGTACCACACCCACCGCGACTCGCAGCGGACCGTCGCCCGTGGCCTGTTCGGCGCGTTCCTGGTCGACCCGCCCGCCGCGACCTCGGCCGGCGACGAGTCGGGCAGCGGCGGCGACCGCACCTACGACACCACGCTCTTCACCCATCAGTGGCTCACCGGCGACGGCACGGTCGCCGCGTTCAACGACGCCGACGCGCCCACCCGCCAGGCGGTGGCCGCCGGCCGGGAGGTCCTCCTGCGGCTGGTCAACAGCTCGGAGGACCCCCAGCGTGTCCAGGTGGGCGGCGTGTCGTTCCGGGTGCGGGCGATCGACGGGAACCCGGTGCACGAGCCCGGTCCGCTGCCGGGCGGGACCGAGCTGCTGCTGGCCGCCGGGGGCCGCTACGACGTGGGCCTCACCATGCCCGCGGGCACCGTCACGGTGAGCATGCCGGCCGGCGAGGGCGACGGCGGCGGGGTGTCGCTCGCGCTGAGCCCCTCCGGGCAGGACGCCGCGCAGGCCCCGGGCGAGGGGGAGCGGTTCGATCCGGCGGCGTACGGCACCCCGGACGACACCGCGCCGCCGCTCGCCGACCGGAGCTTCGACCTGGTCATCGACACCGGGTTCGGGTTCGCCGACGGCGGGTTGACGTTCGCCAACACCGTCGACGGCCGCATGCACCCCGCCGTGCCGACCCTGATGGTGGCCCTCGGCGACAGCGTCCGGGTGCGGATCGTCAACCGGGGCATCTTCGACCACCCGATGCACCTGCACGGGCACCGGGTGCGGGTGGTGCAGCGCGACGGGTCGCCGGTCACCGGCAGTCCATGGTGGACGGACACGCTCAACGTCGCCCCGGGCGAGTCCTACGAGGTCGCCTTCACCGCCGACAATCCCGGGATCTGGATGGACCACTGTCACAACTTCACCCACGCCGCCGAGGGCATGGTGTGGCACCTGGCGTACGCGGGAGTCACCAGCGCCCGGCAGGGAACCCATGGCAAGCATGGATCCGAGTGAAGCGAAGCCGTCGTCGCGGTGGGTCGGCATGGTGGGGCGTGCCCTTCGCCCCGCATCGAAAGTAAGCCGTTAACGTTCACACGGCAAGAGTCGGTTCTTGCGGATGATTCCCGGGCCACGGGACCGCCGTCGCGCCGTCCGCTCCTGGTGAGGACACCGGAGGGGGCGGCGCTCGGCTGCGCCGGAAGGTGCGGAGACCGCTCTTCGCCCTCATTGACACCAGGCGATGTGAACGTTAACTTCCTCTTTGGCGCAGCGGCCCAGTCACGTCCGCTGCCGCCGATCCGGCTGGTCAGCGGCCCCCGGCGTCCGGGCCGCCGGCCACGCCGGTGCCGGCCGCCGGGCCCCCATCGGGCCGCGGTCATCCACCGCCCCTCGGAGTCCGGGTCCCGACAGGCGGCGTACGGGCCCACCCCGTCCGGGCCCGATCCCCTGCACTTCCATCCGTATCTGGAGGGCTCCATGAAACGTGGCAAAGCATGGCGTCGCCTGCCGGGGCTGGTCGCGGCCCTGGCAACGCTGGTCCTGGTCGGCGGCGGCCTGGTCGGCACGCGGTTGGCGACCGCCGCCGCAGCCGGTTGCCAGGTCAGCTACGCGGTCAGCTCGCAGTGGCCGGGCGGCTTCGGCGCGAACGTGACCATCACGAACCTGGGCGACCCGGTCAGCAACTGGCGGCTGACCTGGGACTTCGGGGCCGGGCAGACCGTCACCCAGCTCTGGAACGGCTCCTACACCCAGTCCGGCGCCCAGGTCACCGTCACCAACGTGTCCTACAACGGCAGCATCCCGACCGGGGGCACCACCTCGTTCGGCTTCAACGGCACGGCGAACGGCAGCAACCCCGTGCCCGCCTCGTTCGCGCTCAACGGCACGACCTGCACCGGGGGCGTGACGCCGACCACCCCGCCGACGTCGACCCCGCCGCCGACCACTGCACCGCCGACCACCCCGCCGCCGGCGACGCAACAGCCCTGTGACATCTACGCGGCGGGCAGCACGCCGTGCGTGGCCGCGCACAGCACCACCCGGGCGCTGTACGGCGCGTACAACGGGCCGCTCTACCAGGTGCGGCGCGGGTCGGACAACACCACCCGCGACATCGGCCCGCTCGCGCCTGGCGGGGTTGCCAACGCCGCCGCGCAGGACTCCTTCTGCGCCGGCACCACCTGCCTGATCACCATCATCTACGACCAGTCCGGTCGCGGTAACAAGCTCACCCAGGCCCCGCCCGGTGGGTTCTCCGGCCCCGCCCCGGGTGGCTACGACAACCTCGCCGACGCCACCCTCGCGCCGACCACGGTCGGCGGGCACAAGGCGTACGGCGTCTACGTCGCCCCCGGCACCGGATACCGCAACAACAGCACCAACGGCATCGCCAAGGGTGACCAGCCCGAGGGCATGTACGCCATCCTCGACGGCACGCACTACAACGGCGGCTGCTGCTTCGACTACGGCAACGCCGAGACCAACAGCCGCGACAACGGCAACGGCACCATGGAGGCCATCTACTTCGGCAACAACAAGGTCTGGGGCTACGGCGCCGGCAACGGCCCGTGGATCATGGCCGACCTGGAGAACGGCCTCTTCTCCGGGGTGAACCAGAAGTACAACGCCAACGATCCCAGCATCAGCCACCGCTACCTGACCGCCATCGTCAAGGGTGAGCCGAACCACTGGGCCATCCGGGGCGGCAACGCCCAGTCCGGCGGCCTGTCGACCTTCTACAACGGCGTGCGGCCCAACGTCCCGGGCTACAACCCGATGAAGAAGGAGGGCGCGATCATCCTCGGCATCGGCGGCGACAACAGCCACGGGGCGCGCGGCACCTTCTACGAGGGTGTGATGACCTCCGGGTACCCGTCCGACGCCACCGAGAACGCCGTGCAGGCCAACATCACCGCCGCCGGCTACCGGTAACGCCTCCCGCTGCACGTCCTTTCACCACCGTCCCTCCAGGAGATCATTCATGTCCTCGTCATCCCTCCGGCTGACCCGCCGCGGCCTGCTCGTCGCGAGCGGCGCCACCGGCGTCGCCGCCGCCACCGGCCTGCTCGGCGTCCGCAACGCCCTGGCCACCGCCGGGCCGCAGAGCTACACGCCGACCTGGGCCTCGGTCGACCAGCACCCGCCGGCCGCCGAGTGGTTCCAGGACGGCAAGTTCGGCATCTACTACCACTGGGGCGCGTTCGCCGTCCCCGCGTTCGGCAACGAGTGGTACCCGCGCAACATGTACAACAACGGCTCGTACGAGAACAACCACCACAAGAGCGTGTACGGCGACCCGTCCGCGTGGCCGTACCACAACTTCATCAACGGGGCCCGGGACAAGGCGGGCAACTGGGTGCAGTTCGCGCCGAAGCTCAAGTCGGCCGGCGGCAACTGGGACCCCAACGAGTGGGCGCAGTTGTTCGTCGACGCCGGGGCCAAGTTCGCCGGCCCGGTGGCCGAGCACCACGACGGCTACTCGATGTGGAACAGCAGGGTCAACGAGTGGAACTCGGTGGCCACCGGCCCGAAGCTGGACCTGCTGCGGTTGCACGCCGACGCCATCCGCGCCAAGGGCCTCAAGCTGTTCGTCTCGCTGCACCACCAGTGGAACTTCGGCGGCTATTACCAGTATGTGCCGCAGCAGTCCAGCACCACGCTGCGCAAGCTGTACGGGCAGCTCGACAACGCCACCGAGCAGCAGCTGTGGACCGACAAGCTGCGGGAGGTCATCGACGGCTACCAGCCCGACCTGATCTGGCAGGACCTCTACCTGGGCCGGATCGACGAGGCGCGCCGGCTCGACTTCCTGGCGTACTACTACAACAAGGCCGTCGCGTGGAACAAGGACGTGGTGGTCACCTACAAGGACGGGTTCAACAACCGCGGTGAGGTCTACGACTTCGAGCGCGGCGGCCCGGCGGGCATCCAGACCCCGTACTGGCTGACCGACGACAGCGTCTCCAGCAGCAGTTGGTGCTACACCCAGGGCATCGGCTACTACTCGACCACCGCCATGCTGCACGCGCTGATCGACCGGGTCAGCAAGAACGGCACGATGGTGCTCAACGTCGCCCCGACGGCCGACGGCGTCATCCCGTCCGGGCAGCAGACCATCCTGCGGGGCATCGGCGACCACCTCAAGCGGTTCGGCGAGTCCATCTACGGCACCCGGGCCTGGTCCGTCTTCGGCGAGGGCCCCACCCAGATGGGCGGCGGCTCGTTCGTCACGCCGCGCGCGGGCACCAACAAGGACATCCGGTTCACCCGCAACAAGAACAACACCGTCCTGTACGCCACCGTCATGGGCTGGCCGGGCAGCACCCTGACCATCACCACGATGACCTCCAGCCGGGTCAACCTGGCCAACCTGACCGGCGTGCAGCTGCTCGGCTCCACCGCCGGCACGTACGTCAACCTGCCCCGGCCCACCCAGGACGGGGGCGGCCTGCACATCACCATGCCGTCGGCGAGCGCGCCGTACAGCGCCCTCGCGTACGTGGTCAAGCTGACCTTCGTCGGCGCGACCCCCACCCCCACCGCGTCGCCGACGGTGGCGCCGACCCCGACGCCGACCGGCACCACCACCCCGCCGCCGGCCGGCCAGGCCACCGCGAAGTACACCGTCACCAACTCCTGGTCCGGTGGCTTCCAGGCCGACGTCACCGTCACCGCCGGGGCGGCACCGATCAACGGCTGGAAGGTGTCCTGGAGCTTCCCCAACGGCCAGGTGATCAACCAGATCTGGAACGGCAGCCACACCCAGAGCGGGTCGAACGTGACGGTCTCCAACGTCGCCTACAACGGCGCGCTCGCCGCGGGGGCCTCCACCACGTTCGGCTTCACCGCCACCTGGAACGGCACCAACAACCCGCCGGCCAGCATCACCTGCACCACCAGCTGACCGTCCGCGACGGCGCCCGCCGGTGACCGGGCCGCTGCGGCACGGGGCGTCCGTGCCCCGCGCCGCGGCGACCCGGACTGGTCAAGATTGACTAGTTTCGATGCATGTGGGAGTCTGCCAGGCAGAGCCGCAGCGGGAGCCACGCAAGCAGGCGCGGGAGTGGGCAACTCCCGACCGTCCGGGTGTCGTCGTCCGACCTTTTCCTGGAGGGCTCCGTGTCCCATCTCGTCCGACCACGTCGCATCCCCCTCGTGGCGTGGCTGCTCGCCGTCGGCGCGGCCGCCACGCTGCTGCTGACCACCGCGCTGGCCAACCCGGCCGCCGCCCACGGCTCCACCGTCGACCCCGCGTCCCGCAACTACGGCTGCTGGGCCCGCTGGGGCAACGACTTCCAGAACCCGGCCATGGCCACCGAGGACCCGATGTGCTGGCAGGCCTGGCAGTACAACGCGTCGGCCATGTGGAACTGGAACGGCCTGTACCGGGAGGGCGTCGCCGGCAACCACCAGGCGGCCATCCCCGACGGCCAGCTGTGCAGCGCCGGTCGCACCGGCGACGGCCGCTACAACTCCCTCGACGCGCTCGGCGCGTGGAAGACCACCAACGTCGCCAACAGCTTCAAGGTCAAGCTGTGGGACCAGGCCAGCCACGGCGCCGACTACATCCGGGTGTACGTCACCAAGCAGGGCTTCAACGCCCTGACCAAGCCGCTGGCGTGGAGTGACCTGGAGCTGGTCGGCCAGATCGGCAACACCCCGGCGTCGCAGTGGCCGACCAAGGAGAGCCAGGGCGTGTCGATCCAGGTCCCGGCGAACGCGCCTGGGCGCACCGGCCGGCACATCGTCTACACGATCTGGCAGGCCAGCCACTCGGACCAGTCCTACTACCTGTGCAGCGACGTGAACTTCGGCGGCACGACCACCCCGCCGACCACCACGCCGCCGACCACCACGCCGACCACGGCTCCGCCCACCACCCCGCCCGCGACGACCCCGCCCGCGACCACGCCGCCGGCCTCCGCCGGTTGCTCGGCCGTCTACAAGTCCACCGGGCAGTGGTCCGGCGGCTTCCAGGGCGAGGTCGAGGTGACCGCCGGCAGCAGCCCGATCCGGGGCTGGACGGTCACCTGGACGTGGTCCGGCGGGCAGCAGATCGCCTCCTCCTGGAGTGCCACGGTCACCACCAGCGGGTCGACCGTGACCGCCCGCAACGCCAGCTACAACGGCACGCTGGCGGCCGGGGGGAAGGCCAGCTTCGGCTTCACCGGCTCGGGGGCGGCCAGCACCCCGACGCTGAGCTGCACCGCGACGGCCTGACCGACGGCCGGGCCGCCCCCGATCCCATGCCGGGGGCGGCCCGGCCCGTGGCCGCTCCCGCCGGCGGTCAGACCTGCGCGTACGCGGCCCGCCAGGCGCCGTAGCCGCCGAGCAGGTCGGAGACGTCGCGCCGGCCGGCGCTGCGCAGCAGGCTGGCCGCGACCGAGGAGCGGTAGCCCCCGGCGCAGTGCACGACCACGGGCCGGTCGGCGGGCACCTCGTCGAGCCGACGGGTCAGCTCGGCCAGCGGGATGTGCAGCGAACCGGCGATGGCCCCCTGCTCCCGCTCCCCGATGTTGCGGACGTCCAGCACGACCGGCGGCTCGGCGCGGTCGAGCGCCGCGCGCAGCTCCGTCGCCGTCACCCGGCTGGCCCGGCTCGTCTCGGACGCCAGCTCGGCCAGGGTCACCCCCGCGTCGCGCAGGTGGCCGAGGACCCGGTCGAAGCCGATCCGGGCGAGCCGTACGACGATCTCCTCCTCGCGGCCCTCCGGCGCCACGACGAGCACCGCGCGGTCGGGGGCCACCACGCTGCCGGCGGTCTCGGCGAACCGGCCGTCGGCCGGGATGTTGATCGCCCCGGCGACGTGCCCGGCGGCGAACTCCTGCGGGTCGCGGGCGTCGACGACGACCGCGCCGTCGGCGCGGGCCCCGGCGAACTCGGCGGCGGTGAGCGGGCGGGCCGTGGCGTGGGAGTCGAACAGCTCGTGCGCCCGCCGGTTGAGCACGGCGTCGAACGCGAAGTAGCCCGGCGCGGCCGGCTGGCCCCCGGTGACCAGGGCGAGGAACTGCCCCTGGCTCATCGGCGCGCAGGCGTAGTTGGTGCGGCGCTGCTCGCCGATGGTGGACTGCCGCTCGGTGGAGAGGTTCTTGCCGCACGCGGAGCCCGCCCCGTGCGCGGGGAAGACCCGCACCTCGTCGGGGAGGCCCATCAGCTTGCGCTGCACGCTGTCGTAGAGCATCGCGCCCAGCTCCTCAGCGGTGACGCCGAGGGACGCGAGCAGGTCGGGGCGGCCGACGTCGCCGATGAAAAGCGCGTCGCCGGTGAGGACGCCGTGCGGCACCGGGTCGGCGGCGTGCTCGTAGACCAGGACGCTGATCGACTCCGGGGTGTGGCCCGGGGTCTCCATGATCTCCAGGGTGACGTCGCCGAGGCTGATCCGCTCGCCGTCGGCGAGCTTGCGGATCGGGTACTCGGTCTCGGCGCGCCGGCCGTAGCCGATCCACGCGCCCGTCGCGGCGGCGACCTCCAGGTGGCCGGCGAGGAAGTCCGCGTGGAAGTGGGTGTTGATCACTCCCTCGATGGTCAGCCCGTGCGCCCGCGCGTCGGCGAGGTATTCGCCGATGTCGCGGCGGGGGTCGACCAGCACGGCCCGGCCGGTGCGCTCGTCGGCGACGAGGTAGGACGCCTGGGACAGGCAGTCGAGGTAGTACTGCGTGAACAGCATGGGCCGGTCTCCTCTGCGGTGATGGTCGGCGGGTACACCGACTGTAGCGCATACCCCTGGGGGTATATTCCAGGCCGAGGGACCCGTCCTTCCCCGGCTGGGTCGCTGGCGGATCCCGTACCCCCGGGGGTATGTTCGACCCGGTGGCGCGCGGCCCGCATGGCGACGGCGGGCGCGGGTAGACCGTGGTGCACCCAGCTCGGGGCGCAGTCCGCCGAAAGCATACCCCCCGGGGTATTTGTGGAGGGAGTACGCAATGACGCTCGACGTGTCCGTCGTCGCGACCTCGTCGCTGGGCGACCGCAGCTACCTGGCCTCCGACGGCCGGGTGGCCGTCGTGGTCGACCCGCAGCGCGACGTCGACCGCATCCTGTACCTCGCCGGCACGAAGGGGACACGGATCACCCACGTGGTCGAGACCCACCTGCACAACGACTACGTCTCCGGTGGCCTGGAACTGGCCCGCCTGACCGGCGCGCGGTACCTGGTCGCCGCCGCCGACGACGTCCGGTTCGACCGGGACCCGGTCGCCGACGGCGACACCGTCGCCATCTCCGACACCCTGCGGCTGCGGGCCGTGGCCACGCCGGGCCACACCTTCCACCACCTGTCGTACGTCCTCGACGAGGCCGCCGCCGGCCGGTGGCAGCCCGTCGGCGTCTTCACCGGCGGCTCCCTGCTGTTCGGCACCACCGGACGCACCGACCTGCTCGGGCGGCGGCACGCCCACGACCTCGCCCACCGCCAGCACGCCTCGGCCCGACGGCTGGCCGACCTGCTCCCCGACGGGACGCAGGTGTGGCCCACCCACGGCTTCGGCAGCTTCTGCTCGGCCAGTCAGGCCGACGCACCCGACTCCACGATCGGCCGGGAACGGCGGGTCAACCCCGTGCTGCGGCTCGCCGCCGCCGACTTCGTCACCGAGACCCTCGCCGGGCTGGACGCCTACCCCGCCTACTACGCCCACATGGGCGTGGCCAACGCCGCCGGACCCGCGCCGGTCGACCTCACCCCGGTGGCCCGCGCCGACGCCGCCGAGCTGCGCGATCGGCTCGCCGCCGGGCAGTGGGTGGTCGACCTGCGCCACCGCAAGGCGTACGCCGCGTCGCACCTCGCCGGCACCGTCGCCCTCGGCCTCGACGGGCCGATGTCGACCTGGCTCGGCTGGCTGATCGACTGGGGCGCCCCGCTCACCCTGCTCGCCGAGACCCCCGAGCAGGTCGCCGACGCCCAGCGCGAACTGGCGCGCATCGGCATCGACCGGCCCGCCGCCCAGGCCACGGGCGCGCCCGAGCGGTGGGCGGCCCGGCCGGAGCAGCTACGGCAGCTGCCCACGGCCGACTTCCCCGCGCTCGCCGCCGCCCGCGCCGGACACCCGCCCGCCGGCCTGCCCGCGCCGGACGTCGTGCTCGACGTCCGGATGACCAACGAGTGGACCGCCGGCCACCTCGACGGCGCGGTGCACATCCCCCTGCCCGACCTGCCGAACCGCCTCGCCGACGTGCCCGCCGGCACCGTCTGGGTGCACTGCGGCTCCGGCTACCGCGCCGCCGCCGCCGCGTCCCTGCTGGCCAACGCCGGCCGGGAGGTCGTCGTCATCGACGACCGGTTCGAGCGGGCCGGGACCCGACCGACCGGGACCGACAACAGGAACGAGGAGACATGAGCACTTCCGAGAACACCCGCCCGGCCACGCTCGACGCCGCCGGCCTGCGCGAGCTGATCGACTCCGGCCGTGCGCCCCGCCTGCTCGACGTGCGTACCCCCGCCGAGTTCGAGACCGCGCACATCCCCGGCGCCTACAACGTCCCGCTCGACCTGCTGCGGGAGCACCGCGAGGAGCTGCGCAACCACCTCGACGAGGACGTGGTGCTGATCTGCCGCTCCGGCGCCCGCGCCACCCAGGCCGGGCAGACCCTCGCCGGGGTCGGACTGCCCCACCTCAAGGTCCTCGACGGCGGGATGCTGGCCTGGCAGGCCGCGCACGCGCCCGTCCGGCAGGGCGTCCCGCGCTGGGACCTGGAACGGCAGGTCCGCCTCGTCGCCGGCTCGATCGTCCTGGCCGCCGTCCTGGGATCGGTGCTCGTGCCCGGCCTCAAGTGGGTCGCCGCCGCCATCGGCGCGGGCCTCACCTTCGCCGCCCTCACCAACACCTGCGCGATGGGCATGCTGCTGGGCAGGCTGCCCTACAATCGGGGCGCGAGCTGCGACCTCGACACCATCGTCGGCCAGCTCCGCGAGGGCTCGACCACCGGGCGGCGGTCGTGACCGGCAGTCTGGCCCTGACCGTCGGCCTCGCCGTCCTCATCGGCGTCAGCCTCGGCCTGCTCGGCGGCGGCGGCTCCATCCTCGCCGTGCCGCTGCTCGTCTACGTCGCCGACCTGCCGGCGAAGGAGGCGATCGCCACCTCGCTGCTCGTCGTCGGCGCCACCAGCGCCGTCGGCGTCCTGCCGCACGCCCGCGCGCACCGGGTGCGCTGGCGCACCGGCCTCGTCTTCGGCCTCGCCGGCATGACCGGCGCGTACGCCGGAGGCCGCCTCGCCGCGTACGTCCCGGCCGCCGTCCTGCTCACCGGGTTCGCCCTGATGATGCTCGCCACGGCGGTCGCCATGATCCGGGGGCGGCGCGACGCCGGGGACCGGCCCGTGCCGCACGAGCTTCCCGTGCCGCGGGTGATCCTCGACGGGGTCGTGGTCGGGCTGGTCACCGGCCTGGTCGGGGCGGGTGGCGGCTTCCTGGTGGTGCCCGCGCTGGCGCTGCTCGGCGGCCTTCCGATGCCGGTCGCCGTCGGCACCTCGCTGGTGGTCATCGCCATGAAGTCCTTCGCCGGCCTGGCCGGCTACCTCTCCACCGTCAGCATCGACTGGGGGCTGGCCGCCGCCGTCACCGCCGCCGCCGTGGTCGGCAGCCTCGCCGGTGGCCGGCTCGCCGGGCGCGTCCCCGAGGCGGTGCTGCGCCGGGCGTTCGGGTGGTTCGTGGTGGTGATGGGCGTGTTCGTCCTGGCCCAGCAGCTGCCCGACGGGCTGCGCACCAACCCGGTGCTGTGGATCGCCCTCGGCGTCGCCGTCGCCGCGGCGGTCACCGCCACTGCCGCCGGCGGCCGCACGCCTGGTGGCAGGGGGCGTGGGCAGCCAAGTCGTAACGCCGGGGTGGTTTGATGGTCCGATGGCGCACCCGGTGATCCTCTCGATCGACGACGACCCGGCGGTCTCCCGCGCGGTCGCCCGCGACTTCCGCCGCCGCTACGGCGACCGGTACCGGGTGGTGCGCGCCGGCTCCGGCCCCGAGGCCCTCGACACGCTGCGCGAGATCAAGCTGCGCGGCGAGCAGGTGGCGGTGCTGGTCGCCGACTACCGGATGCCCGAGATGAACGGCATCGAGTTCCTCGAGGCCGCGATGGACCTCTTCCCCGCCGCGCGCCGGGTGCTGCTCACCGCGTACGCGGACACCGGCGCGGCCATCGACGCCATCAACCTCGTCGACCTCGACCACTACCTGCTCAAGCCGTGGCACCCGCCGGAGGAGAAGCTCTACCCGGTCGTCGACGCGCTGTTGGAGGCGTGGACGGCCAGCCCGGAGGCCGCCACCACGGAGATCCGGGTGGTCGGGCACCGCTGGTCCGCCCCGTCCTTCGCGGTGCGCGACTTCCTGGCCCGCAACCTGGTGCCGTACCGCTGGTTGCTGGCCGACGAGCCCGAGGGCGGGCGGCTGCTCGCGGCGGCCGGGGTGAGCGCCGCCGACGTGCCGCTGGTCGTCACCGCCGACGGCAAGGCCCTGGTGGCGCCCTCGGAGACGGAGCTGGCCGGCCTCGTCGGCCTCAACGTCGTCCCGGCGTCGGACTTCTACGACCTGGTGGTCGTCGGCGGCGGGCCGGCCGGGCTCGGCGCTGCCGTCTACGGGGCGTCGGAGGGGCTGCGCACGGTGCTGGTGGAGCGGCGGGCCACCGGCGGGCAGGCCGGGCAGAGCAGCCGGATCGAGAACTACCTGGGCTTCCCCGACGGCGTGTCCGGGGCGCAGCTCACCGACCGGGCCCGCCGGCAGGCGCTGAAGTTCGGCGCGGAGCTGCTGAGCACCCGGGAGGTCGTCGGCCTGGCGGAGGCCGGTTCGGCGCGGCTGCTGCGCTTCGACGACGGGTCCACCATCGCCGCGCACGCGGTGGTGCTGGCGACCGGCGTGTCGTACCGGATGCTCGACGCCCCCGGCCTGGCCGAGCTCACCGGCCGGGGCGTGTTCTACGGCTCGGCCGCCACCGAGGCGCCGAGCTGCGTCGACCAGGACGTCTACATCGTCGGCGGGGCGAACTCGGCGGGCCAGGCGGCCGTCTACTTCTCCCGGTACGCCGCCCGGGTGCACGTGCTGATCCGGGGCGCGGACCTCACGGCGTCGATGTCGAGCTACCTGATCGACCAGCTCGACCGCATCGACCGCATCACCGTGCACCCGCACACCGAGGTGGTGGCCGGCGCGGGGGAGGAGCACCTGCAACGGCTGACCCTGCGCGACACCCGCACCGGCGAGCGGCGCGACGTCGACGCGTCGTGGCTGTTCGTGTTCATCGGCGCGGAGCCGCGTACCGAATGGTTGGAGGGCGTCGTGGTCCGCGACGAGCGGGGGTACGTCGTCACCGGGCCGGACCTGGTGGCCGGTGGCAGCCGGCCGCCCGGCTGGTCGCTGCCCCGCGACCCCTACCACCTGGAGTCCAGCCTGCCCGGCGTGTTCGCGGCCGGCGACGTGCGCGCGGCCTCGGTCAAGCGGGTCGCCTCCGCCGTCGGCGAGGGCGCGATGGCCGTGTCGCTGGTGCACCGCTACCTGGAGGCGCAGTGACCGGCCTGACCCCCGCCGAGGTGCGGACGCTGTTCCTGTTCGAGTCGCTCGACGACCGGCAGGTCGCCTGGCTGGCCGAGCACGGCCGGGTCGAGCAGCGTACGGCCGGGGAGGCCGTCTACGCCGAGGGCGAGCCGGCGACCTGCTTCTTCGTGTTGCTCGCCGGCGAGGTGCGGCTGTGCCGGACGATCCACGGCGAGGAGGTGGAGATCCTCCGCACGGCGCAGCGCGGGGTGTACGGCGGGGCCACCCAGGCATACCTGGACGACCAGCAGATCTACCGCAACGGGATGTGGGCGGTCAGCGACGCGGAGTTCTTCGTGCTGCCCGCCGAGACGTTCGCCCACGCGGTGCGGTCCTGGTTCCCGATGGCGATGCACCTGCTGGAGGGGCTGTTCATCGGGATGCGGGACACCCAGACGGTCGTCGGGGAGCGGGAGCGGCTGGTGGCCCTGGGCGCCCTGTCGGCGGGGCTGACCCACGAGCTGAACAACCCGGCGAGCGCGGCGGTGCGGGCCGCGTCCGCCCTGCGGGACCGGGTCGCCGGCATGCGGCACAAGCTGGCGATGATCGCCGACGGCCGGCTCGACGGGCGGCGGCTGCACGCCCTCGTGGCGTTGCAGGAGGAGGCGGTCGAGCGGGCGGCGAAGGCGTGTGCGCTGTCGCCCCTGGCCACCAGCGACGCCGAGGACGAGCTGACCGACTGGCTGGACGACCAGGGGATCGCCGCCGGCTGGGAGCTGGCCCCGACGCTGGTCGCCGGCGGGCTGGACGTCGCCTGGCTGGACCGGGTCCGCGCGGAGCTCGGCACCGACGACCTGGAGCCGGCGGTGCGGTGGCTGACCTACACCGTGGACACCGAGCTGCTCATGCGGGAGATCGCCGACGCGGCCACCCGGGTCTCCAAGCTGGTCGGCGCGGCCAAGCAGTATTCCCAGCTCGACCGGGCCCCCTACCAGGTGGTGGACGTGCACGAGCTGCTCGACGCGACGCTGGTGATGTTCAAGGGCAAGCTCCCGCCGGGGGTCCGCCTGGTCCGGGAGTACGCCCCGGCGCTGCCCCCGATCCCCGCGTACGCGGCCGAGCTGAACCAGGTGTGGACCAACCTGATCGACAACGCGCTCGGCGCGATGGGCGACGAGGGCACGCTGACCGTCCGCACCGGCCGGGTCGACGACCAGCTGACCGTCGAGGTGGCCGACACCGGCCCCGGCATCCCGGCGGCGGTGCGCCCGCGCATCTTCGAGCCGTTCTTCACCACGAAGCCGGTCGGCGAGGGGACCGGGCTGGGGCTGGACATCTCGTACCGGATCGTGGTCAACAAGCACCACGGGGACATCCGGGTGACGAGCGAGCCCGGCCGGACGGTGTTCCGCGTGCTGCTGCCGATCACCCCCGCCCCCGGCGTGGCCCCGGAGGCCGCCCCAGCGCCGTGACGCGGGCGGGCGGGCTGGCTGGCTGCGGCAGCGTGCCTGGCCTGGCCCGGCCCGGCCCGGCCTGGCCCGGCCCGGCCCGGCCTGGTCCGGCCGACGTCGTGTGACACGGCGTGGTTTCCGCTCGCCGGGCGCCGACACCCTTCTCCGCCCCCTTTGCTCTGCACCCGCCTACGCAACGCCTACGCAGCGCGACGGTCCGCCGGTCGCGGCGTCGTTCGCGTTCGCGTTCGTGCGCAGCCCAGCCGGGTGCTGCGTCCGTGGGTGCAGAGCAAAGGGGGCGTGCGAGGTCGGTTGGGGTCGGAGGAGGGTCACCCAGAGTCAGCCAGCGCCGTCCACCGCTGCACGCACAACCGGGGGTGGTCCACCACCCGTACCGGGGCCAGGGGCGGCCCCGGCAGGGCGGTCGTGGCCAGGGCGGGTGCCGTGGCCAGGGCGGGTGTGGTCAGGGCGGGTGTGGTCAGGGCGGTCATCCGCTCCGCCGCGACCCGCAGGGCCAGCGGCCGACCGCCGCAGCGCCGGACCAGGTCGTAGGCGGACTCGGGGTCGGCGTCGACCCGGTCGCCGATCAGCCCGCGCAGCAGCTCGACGCCCGCCTCGGCGCTCAGCGGACCCAGCTCCAGCCGCCGCGCCCCGTGCCGTACGACCAGCTCGGCCAGGCCGTCCCGGCTGGTCACCAGGACCAGGCAGCCGGGCGAGCCGGGCAGCAGGGGACGCACCTGCCCGACGGTGCTGGCGTTGTCGAGCAGCACCAGCATCCGGCGTCCCGACATCCGGGTGCGGTAGCGGGCGGCGAGGGCGGCCGGCGACGCGGGCAGGCCGGCAGTGGCGACGCCGAGGGCGTCGAGGAAGGCCGTGAGCACCTCGACCGGTGTCGGCGGCTGCCCGGGGCTCTCGCCGCGCAGGTCGGCGTAGAGCTGGCCGTCGGGGAAGCGGTCGGCGACCCGGTGGGCCCAGTGCACGGCCAGCGCGCTCTTGCCGATCCCGGTCGAGCCCGTCAGCAGCACGGTCATCATCGCCGCCCGGGTGGCGCCCTCGGCGAGCAGGCCGTCGAGCGCGGCGCGGACCGGGCCGCGCCCGGTGAACGGCAGCACGTCCGGCGGCAGCTCGCGGGGGACGGGCGTGGCGTCGGCGGGTGCCCACGGCCGGGCGTGCGGCGCAGGGTCGACCAGGCTGTCGTCGTGCGACTGGCAGCGGTTGGCCCGACGCCACAACCTGGCGAACTCCTCGACGTCGCCGCCGAGCACCCGGACGATCTCACCCACCACCTCCCACCGGGCCAGGCGGGGACGCGTGAAGACCGCGTGGATCGACGTCGGGTTGATGCCCCGGGGCCGCCGCTCGGCGCGGGTGAGCTGTTGCAGCCGGCGCACGCTGGGCTGGCCGGCGGCGAGGTGCAGGGCGTGTAGTCGGTCGTAGAAGTCGGCGAGGGGACCTGCTGGCACGAGAGGGCGGGTGAGCCGGCCCATTGGCGTTCTCCCCACATCTTGGCGCTGGCCCGGAAACCTCCGAGCTTCACCACTGTCCGATGTTGAATCCTTGCGGTCAGTCAGGTCGCGGACACACTGTCAGCGACAGAGTTGACGGCCCCGGGTCCTTCCGTCGCCGTTTCCCGGCCCCGCATGCTGTGCCGAGCGCTTAGACAAGCGCCAATGTGTTTGGTGGGAGGAGAACGAATGCACTTTCCGGACATCCGGCGGGTGGCCACGGTCACCGCGTCCGCCGCGCTCGTCGCGGCGACGGTGTTGGTGGGCACCGGGCCCGCGCAGGCAGCCCCCGTCGGCGGAGCGTCGGCCACCACGGTGGCGGCGACCACCTCCACCACTGCGGCCCGCAGCGGGCTGACCGCCGCCCAGCAGGCGAGCGACTACTGGACCAAGGAGCGGATGCGCACCGCGATCTCGGCGGACGTGCTGGTCAAGAAGGCGGGAGCCGTGGCCGGCAAGGGCCTGAAGCCGACCGGGCCGGCCCGCTCCGTGCCGCCGGCCGCGCCCACCGTGACGGCCGCCTCCAGCGTCGCGTCGCAGGCCGGTGGGGACATCAGCGCCTACGTCGCCGCGTCCGCCACCGTCGGCAAGGTCTTCTTCTACAACCCCGTGGACGGCAAGAACTACGTCTGCTCGGCCGGTGCCGTGAACAGCACCTCCAAGCTGCTCGTCATGAGCGCCGGGCACTGCGTGCACGGCGGCAGGGGCGGCCAGTGGATGCAGAACTGGATCTTCGTGCCGCTCTACAACTACGGCGCCGAGCCGTACGGCCGGTGGTCGGCCAAGTACCTGACCGCGTTCAACGCCTGGATCAACGACAGCAACCTCGACCGGGACGTCTCGTACATCACCGTGTACCCGAACGCGTCGGGCCAGCAGCTGGTCAACGTGGTCGGCGGCAACGGGCTCTCGGTCAACTACAGCTACACCCAGGCCGTCACCATCCTCGCCTACCCGGCGGCGCCGCCGTACGACGGCGGGTGGCAGCAGTACTGCCAGGGCACGACGTACCGGCCCGGCAGCGAGAACAAGATCGCCCTCAACTGCGGCTTCACGGGCGGCTCCAGCGGCTCGGTCTGGCTACGCCTCTACAACGACGTGTACGGCTACGTGAACGGAATCATGAGCACACTGAACAGCGCCGGGGTGAACAAGAGTTCGTACTTCGACACCGCGGTCATGGACGTCTACAACTCGGTCGCGGCCCGCGTCTGAGTCATCCGATCGGGTGATGCCCGCCCCCGGCCGGATCCGACGGATCCGGCCGGGGGCGGCGCGCGTCCAAAGAGGTGTGGTCGTGGCCGGGCGTCGGGTTCCCGGTCCCGCGTCGCCGCGGGGGCGGCGGAGAGGAGTGCGGGATGAGGCAGGGGTGGGGTGCGGCGGTGGCGGTGGCCGTCGCCGTGGTCGTGGTCGTCGCCGTGGTGGCCGGGGTGGCGGCCCGCCGGTCCGGTCCGGGGGAGCGGCCGGCGGCGCCGGCGTCCGTGGGGGACACCGGCGCGTCGAGCAGCCGGCCGCCGTCCCCGGACGCCTCGTACTGGGACCCGGCCCGGATGGCCAGCGCGGAACCGGCCCCGATGCCCACGGAGTGACCCGGAACCGTCGGCGGGCCCCGGCTCAGGGACGGGGCCGGCCCCGGCCGAGGTCGGCCAGCTCCCGGTCGAGCAGCTCGGCCAGGAGCGCGGACCGGTCCGGGGCGTTCTCCGGGGTCATCCCCCGGCTGGGCATCTCCACGATCATCAGCAGGTAGAGGTGCAGCCGGTAGAGGCCGAGTCGCACCCGGGCCCCGGGGTCGAAGGCCGCCGGCTGGCCGCCGGCCGCCCGCCAGCCGCGCAGGAAGGGGTGGT
This sequence comes from Micromonospora sp. NBRC 110038, assembly GCF_020884815.1. Taxonomy (NCBI): domain Bacteria; kingdom Bacillati; phylum Actinomycetota; class Actinomycetes; order Micromonosporales; family Micromonosporaceae; genus Micromonospora; species Micromonospora sp. NBRC 110038. Next base: position 1,246,368 of record NZ_BBOL01000001.1, read on the forward strand.
CCGGCTCGTCCTCGGCCCGCCGGAACAGCAGCGGCGAGACCAGGTCCAGCAGCGGGTCGCCCCACAGGTAGCGCTCGCCGTCGACCAGCCCGCACATCCGGTACGCGCCGGTCGCGTCCGGCGCGGCGAGCACGTTGCCGTCCCAGCCGTCGAAGTGCAGCAGGGCGGGGCGGCGCACCTCGTCCAACGCCCCCGCGTGGTGGCGCACCAGCTCCCGGATCAGCCGTGGCCCGCCGGGCGGGGCGACGTCCCAGTCCGCCGCGTCGGCGAGCAGGTCGTCGACTATCGCGGCGAACGCGCGCGACCACGTCGGCCCGCCGGCCCGGCCGCCGTCGTAGCCGTACCGGTCGCCGGTGATCCGGTGCAGCGCGACGGTGGCGGCGCCGAAGTCGGCGCGGGCCGGGCCGGCGTCGACGTCGGCCGTCAGCTCGGCGAGGGGACGCCCGGGCAGCCGGTCGGTGAGCAGCCACTCGCCGCGCTCCGGGTCCCGGCCGTGGTGCAGCACCCGGGGCACGGGCACCTGCGGCGCGTGCGCGGCCACCAGCCGGAAGTAGCGCGCCTCCGCCGCCGCCAGGCCGCGCTCGTAGCGCAGCAGGCGGGCCCCGGGCGGCGGCGCCACCTTCAGCACGGCCGCGCCGCCGTCGTCCAGCGTCACCCACCACACGGTGGCGAAGCCGCCCCCGCCGAGCGGCCCGCAGTCGACCACGTCACGCCCGGGGCCGAGGGAGGCCCGGACGTACCAGGCCACGTCGTCCCGGGTGAGGGACCGCTGGGTGGGGCTGGGCCCGCTCATTCCGCACCTCCGCGCCGTGTGTCGGGTGGACAGTCCGCCCGGCAGCGAGCCTAGGCAGTGCGCCCAAGTGGCCGGGTCCGACCCCGCTGCGGGCCGCGTCGGTTAGCGTCGCGGCATGGAACACATGCTGGTCACCGGGGGTGCGGGGTTCGTCGGCGCCAACTTCGTGCGCCGGGCGCTGGCCGCCCGGCCGGGCCTGCGGCTGACCGTGCTCGACGCGCTCACCTACGCCGGGAGCCGGGACAGCCTCGCCGAGGTCGCCGACCGGATCACCTTCGTCCGTGGCGACGTCTGCGACGGCGACCTGGTCGACGCCCTCGTCTCGGACTGCGACACGGTGGTCCACTTCGCCGCCGAGTCCCACGTGGACAACTCCTTGCAGGACCCGACGCCGTTCCTGCGTACCAACGTCGAGGGCACGTTCGTGCTGCTGGAGGCGGTCCGCCGGCACGACCGGCGGCTGCACCACGTCTCCACCGACGAGGTGTTCGGCAGCCTGCCGCTGCACGGCGGCGGGGCGTTCACCGAGCAGAGCCGTTACGACCCGTCCAGCCCGTACTCGGCGACGAAGGCGGCCTCGGACCTGCTGGTCCGGGCGTGGGTCCGGTCGTACGGGGTGCGGGCGACGACGTCCAACTGCGCGAACAACTACGGGCCGTACCAGAACGTGGAGAAGTTCCTGCCCCGGCAGATCACCAACGTGCTGCGCGGTCAGCGGCCCAAGCTCTACGGCACGGGCGCGAACGTGCGGGAGTGGACCCACGTCGACGACCACAACGACGCCGTGCTGCTGATCCTCGACGCGGGGGTGTGCGGGGAGACGTACCTGATCGGCTCCGGGGCCGAGTGGAGCAACCGTGCCCTGCTGGAGTTGACCCTGACGCTGCTCGGCCGGCCCGCCGACGACTTCGACCACGTGCCGGACCGCCCCGCCCACGACCTGCGCTACGCCTGCGACAGCTCCAAGATCCGCCGGGAGCTGGGCTGGCGTCCCCGCCACCGGGACCTGGCCGACGGGCTGGTCGCCACCGTCGACTGGTACCGCCGCAACGAGTGGTGGTGGGGGCCGCAGAAGGCCGCAACGGAGGCCCGCTACGCGGCGATCGGCCGGTAACGGCGTCGCCGTCGCCCGTTCCGTACGTGCTACCGTATGTTGTACGGTAGGTGGCGGAGGGGGCGACGTGACAGCGGACGGTTTCGCGATCGCGGCGGAGGGGCTGCGCAAGCGGTACGGGGACACCCCGGCCCTGGACGGCTTCGACCTGCGGGTCCGGCCGGGAAGGGTGTGCGGCCTGCTCGGCCCGAACGGGGCGGGGAAGACCACCGCCGTGCGGATCCTGTCGACCCTGCTGCGCCACGACTCCGGCCGCGCCGAGGTCGCCGGCTTCGACGTGGCCCGCCAGCCCGACCAGGTGCGCCACCGCATCGGCCTGGTCGGGCAGCGCGCCGCCGTGGACGAGGTGCTCAGCGGCCACGAGAACCTGGTCGTCTTCGGCCGGCTGTGCCACCTCGGCGCGAGGCGCGCCCGGCAGCGCGCCAGCGAGTTGCTCGACCGGTTCGGGCTCGCCGACGCGGGCGGCAGGCCGGTCAGGGCGTACTCCGGTGGCATGCGCCGACGGCTCGACCTGGCCGCCGGGATGATCCTGGCCCCGGCGGTGCTCTTCCTCGACGAGCCGACCACCGGGCTGGACCCGCGCAGCCGCAACGAGGTGTGGGAGGCGGTCCGCGAGCTGGTCCGCGCGGGGACCACCGTCCTGCTCACCACCCAGTACCTCGACGAGGCCGACCGGCTCGCCGACCGGATCTCGGTGCTCGACGGCGGGCGGGTCATCGCCGAGGGCACCCCCGACGACCTGAAGGCCCGGCTCGGTGGCGACCGGATCGACCTGGTCGTCCGCGACGCCGCCGACCTGGCCGCGGCCGGCGCCCAGCTCGGCCGGGTGGCCGGCGGCGAGCCGGAGGTCGACCCGGACCGGCGGCTCGTCAGCGCCCGGGTGGAGCACCGGGCCGGCGCGCTGACCGAGGTGCTGCGGGCGCTCGACGCCGCGGGCGTCGCCGTCGAGGACGTGGCGCTGCGCCGGCCGACCCTGGACGAGGTGTTCCTGCACCTGACCGGCCGCCGCACCGAGACCGCCGAGGAGGTTCCCGCGTGACCAGCGCGACCCTGCCCGACACCGCGTCCCCGCACGTGGCGCCCGGCCGCCCCGCCCTGCTGGCCGACAGCGTCACGCTGACCCGGCGCAGCCTGGCCCACTGGCGTCGCGACCCGGGGCCGCTGGTCGCGTCCCTCGGGTTCGACATCGTCATGGTGCTGATGTTCGCCTACCTGTTCGGCGGCGCGTTGCGGGTGCCCGGCGGCGGCGACTACCGGGAGTTCCTGATGCCCGGCATGTTCGCCATGACCATGGTGTTCGGCATCAGCCTCACCACGCTCGCCGTCTCCGCCGACCTGGACCGGGGCGTCACCGACCGGCTCCGCTCGATGCCGGTCTCCCCGCTGGCCCCGCTGGTCGGCCGGGCGGCGGCCGACCTGCTCTTCGCGGTGCTCACCCTCGCGGTGATGCTGCTCGTCGGCCTCGCGGTCGGCTGGCGGGCGCACGGCGGCGTCGGCGACACCGTCGCGGCGTTCGGGCTGGTCCTGCTGCTGCGCTTCGCCCTGGTCTGGGTGGGCGTCTTCCTCGGCCTCGTGCTGAAGGGCCAGCAGGCCGTGGCCGGGGTGCAGACGCTGGAGTTCCCGCTCGGCTTCCTGTCCAGCGCGTTCGTCGCCCCGGCCACCATGCCCGGCTGGCTCGGCGCGGTCGCCGAGTGGAACCCGCTGTCGGCGACCGTCGGCGCGACCCGGGAGCTGTTCGGCAACCCCGGCTGGGGCGGCGACTCCTGGGCCGCCCAGCACGCGCCGGAGCTGGCGCTGATCTGGCCGGTCGCGCTGGTCGCCGTCTTCCTGCCGCTGTCGGTGCGCAGGTACCGGGCCCTGGGCCGCTGACGCCCGCCCCGATCGTGCCGCTTACGGTACGACGTACGCTAGGGTTGTCCTTCCCTCGGCGGGCGGTCGCCGCCCGCCCGACCACCGCAGGAGGCACGGTGCGACTCGGCCGGTTCGCGGTCGTCTTCGAGCCGGGCGACCCGCCCCGGGCCGGCACGGTCAGCTTCTACGACCCCGCCGGGCACGCGCTGCCCGAGGAGCTCGACGCGCTGGGGGAGTGCGGCGAGCTGGACCTCGCCCTCCGGCTCGACGGCCCCGTGGCGGCCTGGACGGTGCCCGCCTGCGCCGTGCCGGTCGGCGACGCGGTCCGGCAGCTCGCCGCGCTGCGCGACGCCGACGACCCCACTCCCGCCGCCGCGTTCTGGTCGGCGGTGGCGGTCACCGGCCTGCACCTGGCCGCCCGGGGGCGGATCCTGCCCGGCGTCTCCCCGCAGGGCTGGGACGCCTGGCGGGTGGGCCCTCTCGACGTGGCCGACGTGGAACGCATCCGGGCCCTCGCGGCGGCGATGCCGCCCGAGGCGCGGGCGATACCGGTCGACGCCGCTGCCGAACACCTTGCCCTGCCCGAGCCGGAAGGGCTGGTCCGCGCCTTCCTCGACGCGGTGGCCGACACGCTGCCGCGCACCCCGGCCGCGACGTGGCTGACCGGCGACCCCCGGTTCACCGGCCTGGAGCCCGAGCCGGTGGACGACCTGCGCGACTGGGCGCGGGAGGTCTCCGCCGGCGTCGACACCGGCCTGCGGGTGGCGCTGCGGCTGGAGGGCCGGGGCGACCTCGGCAGCACGCCCCTCGCCGCCGTGGTGCGGCTGCGCAGCCTCGCCGACCCGACGCTGGTCGCCGACGCGGCGGCCCTGTGGGAGGGCGACGGGCACGGCCTCGGCGAGCAGGCCACCTTCGAAGCCATGCTCGCCGTGCGCCGCGCCGCCGCCGTGTGGCAGCCGCTGGAGCGGCTTCTCGACCACGCCGCGCCGGTCGAGCTGGAGCTGCTCGACGAGGACCTGGTCGACCTGCTCGGCGGGGCCGAGGCGCGGCTCGCCGCCGCCGGCATCGACGTCGAATGGCCGCCCGGGATCTCCCGCGAGCTGGCCGCCCGGGTGCTCGTCAGCTCCCCGCCGGAACGGCCCGCCGAGGTGGCGGAGTTCTTCGGCTCCGCCGCGCCGATGCCGCTGAGCTGGCAGCTCACCCTGGCCGGCGACGCGCTGACCGACGCCGAGATGGACCTGGTGGCGAAGTCCCGGCCGATCGTCCGGCTGCGGGACCGGTGGGTGGCGGTCGAGCCGGAGCTGGCCCGCAAGGCCCGCGAGCGGCAGCTCAAGCCGCGCAGGGCCTACGACGCCCTGGCCGCGACGCTGATCGCCAGCACCGAGGTCGAGGGCGAACGGGTCGAGGTGGTCGCCGACGGCTGGCTGGGCGCGCTGCGCGAGCGGATCGCCGAACCCGACGCCGGCCCCGAGTCGCTGGAGCCCCCGGCCGCGCTCGACGGCACGCTGCGCGAATACCAGCTACGCGGCCTGCGCTGGCTGGAGCGGATGACCTCGCTCGGCTTCGGCGGCTGCCTCGCCGACGACATGGGCCTGGGCAAGACCGTCACCGTCATCTCGCTGCACCTGCGCCGCCAGGCGGAACCGGCGACCGCCGGGGCCACCCTCGTCGTCTGCCCCGCGTCGGTGCTCGGCAACTGGGAGCGGGAGATCCGGCGGTTCGCCCCGGGCACGACCGTCCGCCGGTTCCACGGCACCGCCCGGTCCCTCGACGGGCTCACCGGCGGGTTCGTGCTGACCAGCTACGGCACCATGCGCGTCGACGCCGGCCACCTCGCCGGCCACGGGTGGGGCCTGGTGGTCGCCGACGAGGCGCAGTACGTCAAGAACCGGCTCAGCGGCACCGCGAAGGCGCTGCGGGCGATCCCCGCCCGGGCCCGGGTCGCGCTCACCGGCACGCCGGTGGAGAACAACCTCTCCGAGCTGTGGGCGATCCTCGACTGGACCACCCCCGGCCTGCTCGACTCCGTCGGCGCGTTCCGGGCCACCTGGGCCCGGCCGATCGAGGTGGACCGCGACGGCCCCGCCGTGGCGCGGCTGTCCCGACTGGCCCGCCCCTTCCTCCTGCGGCGGCGCAAGTCCGACCCCGGCATCGCCCCCGAACTGCCGCCGAAGACCGTCACCGACCACCTCGTGTCGCTCACCGCCGAGCAGGCGGCCCTCTACCAGCGGGTGGTCGCCGACGTGCTCGCCGAGATCCGCGCCAGCACCACCACCATCGCCCGGCGTGGCCTGGTGCTCAAGCTGCTCGTCGGCCTCAAGCAGGTCTGCAACCACCCGGCGCACTACCTGAAGGAGGCGCACGGCCCGCTCGCCGGTCGGTCGGAGAAGCTGCAACTCCTCGACGACCTGCTGGAGACCATCCTCGCCGAGGACGGCGCGGCGCTGGTCTTCACCCAGTACGTCCAGATGGCCCGGCTGCTCCAGCGGCACCTGGCCGAGCGGGGGGTGCCGGCGCAACTGCTGCACGGCGGCACGCCCGTGCCGCAGCGCGAGGAACTGGTGCGCCGGTTCCAGGCCGGCGAGGTGCCGGTGTTCCTGCTCTCGCTCAAGGCGGCCGGCACCGGCCTCAACCTGACCCGGGCCGACCACGTCGTCCACTACGACCGGTGGTGGAACCCGGCCGTGGAGGAGCAGGCCACCGACCGCGCGTACCGGATCGGCCAGACCCGGCCGGTGCAGGTGCACCGGCTGATCGCCCAGGGCACCCTGGAGGACCGGATCGCCGACCTGCTGGAGGCCAAGCGGGAGCTGGCCGACGCGGTGCTCACCGGCGGCGAGACCGCCCTGACCGAACTCTCCGACGCCGAGCTGCTCCGGCTCGTGCAACTGCGCCACGAGGGATGAGGAGCCACGACGTGGACTTCGACATCGAGTACGACGAGGCCGACGACGAGCTGGAGCCGGACGACGAGCCGACCGCCGACGAGCGGCGGGCGCGCAGCTTCCCGAGGCTCGCCCCCGGCCGGCGGGTCGGCCGGAAGTTCGCCGACACGTGGTGGGGTAACGCCTGGATCGAGTCGATGGAACGCACCGCCCTCGACCCCGAACAGCTCAGGAAGGGCCGCCGGTACGCCTTCGCCGGGCAGGTCGGGTCGATCACCGTCAGCCCCGGCCGGATCTCCGCCGGGGTGCACGACGGCGATCAGTACACCCCGCACGACACCGTCGTGCGCGTCGGCACCCTCGCCGCGGCCGAGTGGGACCGGCTGCTCGACCGGGTCGCCGCGAAGGCCGGGCACATCGCGGCCCTGCTCGACCGGGACATGCCCCACGACCTGGTGCAGACCGCCGACGACGCCGGGGTGCGCCTGCTGCCCGGCTACGGCGACCTCGACCCCGAGTGCGACTGCCCGTCCTGGGACCACCCGTGCCGGCACGCCGCCGCGCTCGCGTACCAGGCGGCGTGGCTGCTCGACCGGGACCCGTTCGTGCTGCTGCTGATGCGCGGTCGGGGCGAGGCGGAGCTGATGGCGGACCTGCGCCGGCGCAACGCCCGCCGGTCCGTCGCCACCGACGCCGCCGACGAGGCGGCCGGCACCCCGGCCGAGCAGGCGTACGCCGCGCCGCCCGCCGCCCTGCCCGCGCCGCCGGGGCCGGTGACCGGCGAGCCCCTCGCCCTCGCCCCGCTGCTCGCCGGGCACGAGGCGCCCGGCATCGACGCCGAGGCGCTCGGGGTGCTCGCCGCCGACGCGGCGCACCGGGCCCGGCACCTGCTCGCGGGCGTCGCGTCACCGGCGTCGTCGCGCCCGGCCGCGCTCGGGGCGGAACCGCTCGCCCCGGAGCCCGACGCCTGGTGCGACGCGGTGCGGTTGGCGGCCCGGATGCCGCGATCTGCGGCGGCGGGGCGGCTGGGCGAGGCCAGCGGCCGGGCCGCCGACCTGCCCCGGGCCGTCAAGGCCTGGGAGTACGCGGGCGCGGCCGGCGTGGACGTCGTCGACGCGGTGTTCAGCCCGCCGAGGGAGCTGGTGGCCCGGTCCACCGAAGCGCTGCGCGAGGCGGGCGGGGTCGACGGGGCCGCTCCCGAGGTGAAGAACTGGCGCAACCGGTGGACGGTCGGCCGCGACGCGCAGGTGCGCTACGGCCGCGACGGCCGGTGGTATCCGTTCCGCAGGCGCGCGGGCCAGTGGTGGCCGGCGGGGCCGCCCGGCCCGGACCCGGCGGACGCGCTGCTCGACCTTCCCCAGAGCTGACGCTGTCGGCCCCGCCGCTCGCCCCGTACGAGGTACGGTATCCCGCCGCTAGGATGGCGGCACTATGTCGAACGCGCGCAAGGGCAAGGTCGACCCCGCCCGCAGCCTGGCCATCCTCTGGCGCACCCGCGAGCCGGCGAGCCGCAGCGCCGGGCCCGGCCTCAGCGTCGACCGGATCGTCCGGGCGGCGATCGAGATCGCCGACGCCGAGGGGATCGACGCGCTCACCATGCGCCGGGTCAGCGAGGCGCTGGGCGCCGGCACCATGTCGGTCTACACGTACGTGCCCGGCAAGGCCGAGCTGCTCGACGTCATGGTCGACACGCTCTACGGCGAGATGAGCCGCCCGGCCGACGTGCCCGGTGGCTGGCGGGCCCGGCTGGAGCAGATCGCGCGGGAGAACCTGCGGCTCTACCGCGCCCACCCGTGGCTGCTGCGCGCCGAGACGAGCCGGCCGGTGCTCGGCCCGAACCTGCTCGCCAAGTACGACTACGAGCTGGGCGCCGTGGCCGACATCGGGCTCGACGACGTCGAGATGGACGCCGTGCTCACCCTGGTCCTCGGCCACGTCCGGAGCGCGGCGCGGGCCGAGCTGGACGTGGTGAACCTGGAGCGCGAGACCGGCATGACCGACGGCCAGTGGTGGCAGTCGCACGCGCCCTGGCTGGAGCGGTTCATGAAGTCGGGCAGCTACCCGACGGCCGCCCGGGTCGGCACCGCGGCCGGCGAGGCGCACGGCGCGGCGTACGGGCCGGAGCACGCGTTCGAGTTCGGCCTGCAACGGGTGCTCGACGGCATCTCGGTGGTGGTCGCCGACCGTCAGGGCACTTGATCCGGGCGGGTCCGGACGGGGAAGCTGTACGCATCCACGCACGCCGATACATGGAGGTTCGGATGCGCCGCTTCCCCCTGCTCGCCCTCCTGCTCGCCGTACCCCTGCTCGCGCCGCCGGTGGCCGCCCACGCCGCCCCCACCGCCCCGACCGGCGCGCCCGCCCCGGTCGTCGTCGCCGACGCGCCGGCCGGCACCGCGTGGACCGTGGACCCGGTCACCGGCCGGACCACCGTCGCCGCCGACGACACAGTCAGCGACCGCCAACTGGCCGCCCTGCGCGCCCGGCTGGCCGGGACCGACGCCGTGGTCCGCCGCGAACCGGGCCGGCTGAGCACCCTCATCGCCGGCGGGCAGGCCGTCTACGCCGCCGGCGGCGGGCGCTGCTCGCTCGGCGCGAACGTCCGCAGCGGCAGCACCTACTACTTCGTCACCGCCGGCCACTGCACGACGACCGCCACCACCTGGTACGCCGACAGCGCCGGCACCAGCGTGCTCGGCTCCCGCGCCGGCAGCAGCTTCCCCGGCAACGACTACGGCATCGTCCGCTACACCTCCACCACCATCGCCCACCCCAGCGCCGTCCACACCTACCCCGGCACGCTGACCGTCACCGGCACCGCCGCGCCCGTCGTCGGCATGGCGGTCTGCCGCAGCGGCGCCACCACCGGCGTGCGGTGCGGCTCCATCACCGGGCTCAACGCCACCGTCAACTACGCCCAGGGCTCGGTCAGCGGGCTGATCCGCACCAACATCTGCGCCGAACCCGGCGACAGCGGCGGCCCGCTCTACGTCGCCGCCACCGGCAGGATCGTCGGCATCCTCTCCGGCGGCAGCGGCAACTGCACCACCGGCGGCACCAGCTACTACCAGCCGATCGGCGAGATCCTCGCCGCGTACGGGGTGACGATCCCCTGAGCCGCCGGGCCGGGCGGCCTCAGGCGACGAAGTGCGGGTTGCCCGCCGTCAGCCGCAGCGTGTAGCCGCCCGGCCCCCGGTGCGCCGACACGTGGTTGCAGGACTGGTGGGCGATCCACAGGCCGAGGCCCCCCTCCGTGCCGTCGCCGGCCGGGAGCAGACCCGCGAACGGGTCCTTCGGCCCGTCGCCGCCGTCGGAGACCGTCGCCACCAGCCGGTCGGGCCCCACCCACAGCCGCAGGCAGACCGGCGGCTGGCCGTGGCGCAGCGCGTTGGTCACCGTCTCGCTGACCGCCACCACCAGGTCCTCGACGTCGTCGACGGGCAGCCGGCCCCCGTCGACGGCGTGCACGGCGGCCCGGGCCTGCGCCGCCGTGGGCTCGGACAGCTCGACCACCGGCGGCGTCGACTGAAGCGGGTCCGGCGGCACCGGCCGGTTCTCCCGCAGGTAGGTGGTCGGTTCCGTGTAGCCGGGACTCGGCACGTGCCGCCCGTCCGGGGTGGCGTGCCGGGGATGGGTGCGCGCCACGTCCCGCAGCACCGAGGCGGGCGTGCTGCGCGTGTCGTACGCGCACATGCTCCACAGCGGGAACTCGTCGTACGCGTGGTTTGTCGCCGACTCGTAGCGGGCCCACCAGTCCCAGGTCACCCCCAGCGCGCTCGGCGGCAGCTCCCCGACGATCCGGATCTGCCGGGCCCCGTCGGCCACGTGCCCGGCGAGCATCTCGCGGTAGGAGCGGATGGCGGCGGCCGGCCGGGCGTAGACGTCGTCGCCGGGCAGGAAGGTGACCCCGCAGCCGCCGGGCAGGGCACCCCGCACCAGGGCGGCGTTGTGCGCGCCCAGCGACACCACGGTCGGCTCCCCGGCCGCGACCCCGCCGAGCAGGAACGGCACCGCGACCGTCAGCAACTCCTCGTCGGAGGCATAGCAGACCGCCTCGTGGAAGTGGCCCAGGTGACCAGCCGCCGCGCCCGTCCTCATCGTGCGGCCTCCACCCGTATCCCGGGCAGGCCCAGCAGGTCGACGAGGCGGGCCACGCCGGCTCCGCGCAGGCCGCGCAGCACTGCCACGGCACCCCGGCTGCGGGCGTACTCGCCAAGGAGTTGCAGGCAGCGGTGGTCGGCGAAGCGCAGCCGGGCCGCCTCGAACACCAGCCGCCCGTCGACCGGGCGGGGGGCGGCCCGCTCCAGCGCGGTGGCGAGCAGGTCGCGGGCCGACAGGTCCAGCTCGCCGGCCAGCCCCGTCCGGCCCCGGCCCGCCGCGTAGAGCCGGAACAGCACGTCGTCGGCGTTGCCCGCCGGGTGCAGGCAGGCCAGCTCGGCGACCGCCGCCGCACCCAGCTCGCGGGGGTCGTAGACGCACATGGCGGAGAACGGGTGGGCCCGCATGTAGCCGTCGACCAGGTGCTCGTAGCGGGTGAAGGCCACCCGTTGCCGCGGGGTGCGGACCAGCCCGGTGGCCTCCGCGACGACCCGCAGCCCGGCGTGACCGGCGGCCAGGGCCGCCTCGGTCGCCTCCGCGTAGGCCCGCACCTGGGCGGCCGGGTCGGCGATCCGGCCGTCGACGTAGGTGCCGTCGAGCGGGACGACCCGGGCGGCGCCGTCGCGCAGGGCGTCGGCCAGCCCGGGGACGGCGGCCAGCCACTCGCGGGCCTCGGCCGGATCCCGCTCCGTCACATACCACAGCTCCTCGCCGGCGACGAGGCCGACGGTGAGGAACGCGCGGGCGGCGGCGGCGAAGGCGGCCGGGTCGTCGTGGCGCCAGCAGACGTGGTCGGTGGGCAGCGCGGGGCAGCCGTCGCCGCTCACCGATGCTGCCCCATGCCCGCAGTCTATGCCCACCCCGCCGCGGCCGGCCGTCCCGGCCGTCCGCGCTGGTGGGGGTGGGTCTGCGGCGGCCGGGTCAGCGCCCCCGCAGCACGCGCAGCGCGCCGGCCCAGGCGACCACCTGGTCGAGCATCTCGCCCACCGCCTTCGCCTGCGCCGGGGCCGGCCGGAACTCGGTGAAGTCGACGAAGTCCGTCACCAGGGAGAGCGACACCTGCGACCGGACGTCGGCGACCTCCACCTGGGAGAGGACCAGCCGCAGGTGCTCGGCCGCCCGGGTGCCCCCGTGCACCCCGTAGCTGACCAGCCCGGCCGCCTTGTTCCGCCACTCCCGGTAGAGGTAGTCGATCGCGTCCTTGAGCACCCCGGGCACGGAGTGGTTGTACTCCGGGGTGACGAAGACGTACGCGTCGAAGGCGGCGATCCGGGCGGCCCACCGGCGCACCGCCGGGTCACCCGACGGGGCCATCGACGGCGGCAGCGGCGTGTTCAGGTGCGGCAGGGCGTGATCGGCGAGGTCCACCAGCTCGGCGGTCGCGTCGCCGCGCTGGGCGGCGATGTCCCGCACCCAGGCGGCGACGGCCTCCGCCTTGCGGCCCGGCCGGGTGCTGCCGACGACGACACCGATCCTGATCATGTGCGTTCCTCTCGGTCGAACGGGCGGCCCGGGTCGACCCGGGCCGGTGCGGCTTCAGCGGGGCGCGGCCAGGTCCCGGGCCAGCGCCACCGCGCCGTGCAGCGAGGAGAGCCCGCCCAGGGCGGCGGCCCGCACGGCGGGGGCCGGGCGGCCCGGCCGGGCGAGCCGGATCACCTCCCGACCGACCAGGTCGACGAAGCCGGGCAGCCCGGCGGCGAAGCCGCCGCCCAGCACCGCCACCGCCGGGTCGAGCAGCTCGCCCAGGCTGACCACGGCCGCCGCGAGGGCCGTACCCGCCGGTCGGACCGCGTCGTGGGCCCACGGCCGGTCCTGCTCCAGCCCGTCGCGCAGCTCGGCGAAGCCCACCTCGCCGCCCCGGGCCGCACCGGCCCGACGCAGCGTCGCCGGCCCGGAGGCGACCGCCTGGAGGCAGCCGTGCCGGCCGCAGTCGCACCGGGGCCCGTCGACGTCGACGACCAGGTGGCCGACCTCGGGGGAGCCCCGGCCCGGCGCCGGCAGGGGCCGGCCGCCGAGCACCACGCCACCGCCCACGCCGGTGCCGACCCCGAGGTAGACGACGTCCTGCGCGCCCACGTGCCGGGCCTCGGCCAGCGCAGCCAGGTCACCGTCGTCGGCCCAGGCGGTGCGGCTGCCCGGGAAGAGCCCGCGCAGCGTCTCGTCGAAGGGCAGGCCCGCCCAGCTCGGCCGGCCCGGCCACACGACCACCCGGCCCGTCGGGCCGGTGGTGCCGGGCATCGCCACCCCGACCGCCGCGAACCGCAGCCCCGACTCCGCGCGCAGTGCGCCGACCGCGTCGGCCAGCGCCGCCACGTCGGCCTCGACGCCGCCGCCGGGCCAGGTCAGCACCCGCTCGTACGCCCGGACGCCCGCTCCCGTCGCGACCCGGACCTCCCCGGCGTGCGCGCCCTCCGCAGGCCCGGCCGCGAACTCCTCGGCGCGCAGCGCCACCTTGGTGCCGCCGATGTCGACGCCGAGGACGCCGACGTGGTCCCTGCCGCTGCCCCCGGGCACCGGTCTCACCTCTGGAGCACGTGCAGCACCGCGAGCGCGGCGGCCGCCAACCCGAACGCGATCGGCATCACCGTCACCGCGAACGGGTCCCGGGCGCGCAGGTGGTAGCCGGCGGCGCCGATCATCAGCGGGACGAGGCCGACCGCCGCCGCGAGCCCGGCCAGCGGCCAGAACAGCCCGACGAGCAGGCCGACGACGGCCGCCAGCTCCAACACCCCGATGACCCGGGTGAGGCCGGCGGAGACGCCGAGGTGGTCCATCCGCTCGCGGGTCTTGCGCTCGCCGACGAGCTTCTGCACGGCCGTGGCCATGAACACGGCGGCCAGGATGATGCTGAGGGTGATGGTGGGAGTCCGCACGGAAACATCCTTAGTGGAGGGGGTGACGGGTCGCCGGGGACCCTATCGGGCTGCCCGGCTCAGCCGACCGTGGCGACGAGGGCGCGGGCGGCCAGCCGGTAGCCCAGCGGGCCGAGCCCGACGATGACCCCGCTGGCCAGCGGGGCGAGCACCGAGTCGTGCCGGAAGCTCTCCCGGGCCCACACGTTGGACAGGTGGACCTCCATCCACGGCCGGGGATAGTTGGCCAGCGCGTCGCGCAGGCTCCAGCCCGCGATCATCAACGCGCCCGGGTTCACGATCGCGCCCACCGTGTCGTAGTGCTCCTGCACCGTACGCACCAGCGCGCCCTCGCAGTCGTGCTGCACGGCCACCACGTTCCAGCCCCGCGCGGCGACCTCCTCGCCGACCGCCCGCTCGATGTCGGCGAGGGTGTCGGTGCCGTAGATCTCCGGCTGGCGTCGACCGAGGATGCCCAGGTTCGGGCCGTTCAGCAGGAGCACGTCGGACACAGCTCACCTCGCGTGGGGCGACCCGGCGGGGCCGGCGACAGATTCCCCGCAGTCTTACTACGCCACCCGCCGACCACGGGCCGGGCACCGCCGGCCGACCGGCGAACTAAGGGGTGGGTAGGGGCCCGCTAGGGGAAGTGAGCAGGCTGCCGGGTCGGTTAGCGTCCACCGCGAGCCGATGACGTTGCCAGCTGGAGACCGCTGCGTCCAGCCGCCGTGGGACGGCCGGGGAACCGCTGGTCCTCCTGGATTGGGAAGTGGGAAGTCATGAGTGGTCAGCCGTCGACGGTGCCGGAGTTCCCCGAGTGGCCGCAGTTCGGTGACGAGGAACGAGCCGGCCTGATCCGTGCCCTCGAACAGGGCCAGTGGTGGCGGATGGGCGGGAGCGAGGTCGACACCTTCGAGGCCGAGTTCGGGGCGTACCACGGCACGCCGCACGCCCTCGCCGTCACCAACGGCACCCACGCCCTGGAGGTCGCCCTCGAGGTGCTCGGCGTCGGGCCCGGCACCGAGGTCATCGTGCCGGCGTTCACCTTCATCTCGTCGTCGCTCGCGGCGCAGCGCCTCGGCGCGGTCGCCGTGCCGGTCGACGTCGACCTCGACACCTACTGCGTCGACCCGGCCGCCGTCGCCGCCGCCGTCACCGACCGCACCAAGGTGATCATGCCGGTGCACATGGCCGGGCAGTTCGCCGACATGGACGCGCTCGACAAGATCGCCGCCGACGCCGGGGTGGCGCTGCTCCAGGACGCCGCGCACGCCCACGGCGCGCAGTGGCAGGGCCGCAAGGTCGGCGAACTCGGCTCGATCGCCGCGTTCAGCTTCCAGAACGGCAAGCTGATGACCGCCGGCGAGGGCGGCGCGGTGCTCTTCCCCGACGAGGAGACCCGCGAGCGCGCCTTCCTCGTGCACAGCTGCGGCCGGCCGCGCACCGACCGCGACTACCTGCACCGCACCACCGGCTCCAACTACCGGATGGGCGAGTTCACCGCCGCCGTGCTGCGCGCCCAACTCGCCCGCCTCGCCGGCCAGATCGACGTACGCGAGCAGCGCTGGCCGCTGCTGGCCGGCCTGCTCGCCGAGATCCCCGGCGTGGTCCCGCAGACCATCGACCCGCGCACCGACCGCAACCCGCACTACATGGCCATGTTCCGCATCCCGGGGATCACCCCGGAGCGCCGCCGCGCCGTGGTCGACGCGCTCATCGCCCGGGGCGTGCCCGCGTTCGTGGCGTTCCGGGCCATCTACCGGTGCGAGGGGTTCTGGAAGGCCGGCGCCCCCGACGAGACCGTCGAGCAGATCGCCGCCCGCTGCCCCAACGTCGAGCAGATCCACTCCGACTGCGTCTGGCTGCACCACCGCACCCTGCTCGGCACCGAGCAGCAGATGCACGACATCGCCGCCGTGCTGGCCGACGTCCTCGCCGGATGACCACCCCGCCGCCGGCCGTCTCCGGCGTCGCCGTGCCGCCCGGCGGCCCGATCCGGGTCGCCGTGGTCGGCCTCGGCTGGGCCGGCCGGGAGATCTGGCTGCCCCGGCTCGCCGCGCACCCGGCCTTCGAGGTGACGGCCCTGGTCGACCCGCAGCCGGCCGTCCGGGAAGCCGCCCGCGACACCCACGCGGTGCCCTTCGCGTACGCCGACGTCGACGACCTGCCCGCCGGAGCGGCGGACCTGGTGGTGGTGGCCGTGCCCAACCACCTGCACGCCGCCGTCGCCGCCCGGCTGCTGCGCCGGGGCGTACCCGTGTTCCTGGAGAAGCCCGTCTGCCTCAGCTCCGCCGAGGCGGCGCTGCTGGCCGACGCGGAGCGCGCCGGCGGCGCGGTGCTGCTGGCCGGCAGCGCCGCCCGGTGGCGCGCCGACGTGCGGGCCCTCGCCGACGCCGCCGCCGAGCTGGGCCCGATCCGGCACGTCGACGTGGCATGGGTCCGCGCCCGGGGGGTGCCCGACGCGGGCGGCTGGTTCACCCGCCGCGACCTCTCCGGCGGCGGCGCGCTCGTCGACCTCGGCTGGCACCTGCTCGACACGGTGCTGCCGCTGCTCGGCCCGGCCACCCGGATCACCCACGCCGTCGGCAGCGTCTCCGCCGACTTCGTCAACGACACCGCCGCGCACGCCGTCTGGCGCGACCCCGCCGGTTCCGCCGCTGCCGCAGGCGCGCTACGGGGCGACGGTTCGGTCGGCGGGTCGCGGGGCGACGTCGAGGACACCGCGCGGGGGTTCCTGCTCACCGCCGACGGTGCGTCCGTCGCCGTGCACGCCTGCTGGGCGTCGCACGAGGCGCTGGACCGCACCACCATCACCGTGCAGGGCGCCGCCGGCACGGCCACCCTGCGCTGCACGTTCGGGTTCAGCCCGAACCGGGAGCCGACGCCGGTGCTCACCCGCACCCGCGACGGCGAGACCGTCGCGCTGCCGCTGCCGGCCGAGCCGATCGGCACCGAGTACGACCGCCAACTCGATGCCCTGCCCGGCCTGCTCGCCGCCCCGGCCAGCCGGGGCGCGGCCGTCGCCGAGGCACACCGGACCATCGACATCATCGAACGGATCTACCGCACCGCCCGGCCCACCGAGCCGGAGCGGGAGCACGCGCTGGCGGGCCAACGCGACCGGTGAGAACCACCGGCGACCTCACTCGCTCCGGGGAGCAGCCATGACCCATCCACCGTCCACCGTCGACGTCACCCTCCCGCCGCCGCCCGCCCGGGGCCCGATCCGCGCGGTCGTGTTCGACCTCGACGGCGTCGTGGTCGACAGCTCGGCCGTCATGCGCGAGGCGTTCAGCATCGCGTACGCCGAGGTGGTGGGCGACGGGCCCGCGCCGTTCGAGGAGTACAACCGGCACATGGGCCGGTACTTCCCGGACATCATGCGGCTGATGGGGCTGCCGCTGGAGATGGAGGAGCCGTTCGTCCGGGAGAGCTACCGGATGGCGCACCTCGTGCCGCTGTTCCCCGGCGTACGCCAGACCCTGGAGGAGCTGCACGGCCGGGGCGTCCGGATGGCCATTGCCACCGGCAAGAGCGGCCCGCGGGCCCGCTCGCTGCTCGACACGCTCGGCGTGCTGGACCTGTTCGACCAGGTGATCGGCTCCGACGAGGTGGCCCGCCCGAAGCCGGCCCCGGACATCGTCCTCGCCGCCCTCGGCCACCTCGACGTGCCGCCGGAGCAGGCCATGATGGTCGGCGACGCGGTGATCGACCTGCTCAGCGGCCGGGACGCCGGCGTCACCACGGTCGCCACCACCTGGCACGGCGGGGACGTCGCCGTCCTGCTCGCCGCCGGCCCGGACGTGGTCGCCCACGCGCCGACGGACCTGCTGGCGTACTGCCCGGCGGCCCTGGTCCCCTGACCCGCCCGCCCTGGGCGCGCGGCGGCGCTGACCCGCGCGGCGGCCCTGATCCGCGGGGCGGCGGCGCGGTCGGGCGCGGCGGGCGGTCGGGCGCGGTCGGCATGTCGGCGACATGGCGGTATCGAGTCGGCCCGGATCCCGCGATGTCGGCGACATGGCGGGGCGACCCGCCGGCCCCGGACCCGCCGGTCCGGTGACCGGCGGCGTGGCGGCCGGTCAGGGGAGGCGGTACACGGAGACGTGGTCGCGCGACTCGGCGGTGAACTCGCCGCCGGCCCAGTCCGCGTGCCGCGACTCCAGCTCGAAGCCGGCCAACTGCGCCATCAGGTCCAGCTCCGCCGGCCAGATGTAGCGGTGCGGCGTGCGGAACACCTGCGCCTCGGTGTCCT
This sequence comes from Micromonospora sp. NBRC 110038, assembly GCF_020884815.1. Lineage (NCBI taxonomy): Bacteria > Bacillati > Actinomycetota > Actinomycetes > Micromonosporales > Micromonosporaceae > Micromonospora > Micromonospora sp. NBRC 110038. The sequence goes on from NZ_BBOL01000001.1 coordinate 1,264,213, forward strand.
CGCCGAACCTGAAGTGGTGCGACACGACGTGCTGGCGCAGCACGTCGTAGGTGTCCAGGCCGATGTAGCCGGGCTCGCAGTGCCAGACCGTGGCCTGCCGGCCCGGCGGGAGCTGGCGCAGCTCCGGCACCCACAGCTCGATCACGAACCGGCCTCCCGGGCCGAGGTGGCGGGCCGCGTTGCGGAAGCAGGCGACCTGCTCGGCCTGGGTGAGCAGGTTGGCGATCGTGTTGAAGACCAGGTAGACGAGCGTGTACGCCCCCGGCGCGACGGTGGTGGCCATGTCCCCGACGACCACGGGCAACGCCGCCTCGTCCACCTTCGTCCGTAGCCTGTCGACCATGGCGGTGGACAGCTCGATGCCGGTGACGGGCACCCCGCGCTCGGCGAGCGGCACGGCCACCCGGCCGGTGCCGACGGCGAACTCCAGCGCCGCCCCGCCGCCCGCGAGCGCGGCGAGCCGGTCCACGGTCGGCCCCAGCACCTCGGGTGCGAACATGCCGACGCCCGGCGTGTCGTAGCGCGCGGCGGCGTCTGCGTCCCAGATGTCTTCCTGCCTCATGGGCCGACGATCGCCCCGCAACGGCACGCTGTCCACCCGATTACCCGTCGACGCGACGGGTGTCGAAGGGGGCACCGGGTGCCGGTCGCCGGATTCTTCGCGGAGCGCAGGCCGAGGGGCGGGCACCGGTAGGTCCCCGCCCCTCGGATCGACTCACCCGGTCAGCTGTGTCACCAGGCAGTGCCGCAGGACTTCGCGGTGCCGGTCGCCGGCACGAACGCCATCGCGTCCCAGGCGATGTCGACCTCGCCGTTCGCGCCGGTGATCCTGTTGCTGAGCTGTACGCGCGCACGCGGCCCGAGGGTGTGGCGGCCGAGGCTCACCCACCGGTCGGCGCCCTGGGTGGCTGAGTCCTGGTTGACCACGCAGGTGCGCTCCTGGTCGCGGGGGTCGTTGTAGATGCCGATACCCGGCTGGATCAGGTATTCGGCCGCCGTCTCGTTGGCGCCGTGCGACGGCAGGTGCACCACGATGTCCCAGCTCTGGATGCCACTGCGAATGTTCGGCGTCCACGTGCCGACCACCTGGTGCAGCGGCGCGTCGCTGTCGTCGACGCTGTGGGTGAACCACATGTGGCCGAGATAGCCCGCCCCGAGCTGATGGACGTCGATGTCTGCGTAGAAGCTGTTCCCGTCGCCCGCAGGAGACCCGAGGCGGAGGGTGAACTTGCCGCCCCAGCTCTGCCCCGCGCAGCCCAGCGGATTGATCGACGAGTCCTTCAGGTCGTCGACCACCAGAGCCCCGCTCGCCGAGAACGGAGTGCACCGCTTCGGATAGACCGCCTTGACGGCCGGCTCTGCCGAACCCACCGCGTACACCAGCTTCTCGGTGCTCAGCGGGGCGGCCTCGGACGCCCAGCTGGTGCTGCCGTGCCACCAGCAGGACTCGTCGCAGCCCGAGTTGTCCCCGAACGGGGAGCAGTTGTTCGCCGCACCGCAGAACTGGTACCTGCTCGGCAGGCTCAGCTGGTTGCTCGACGATCCGAACAGCGGCTTGGAGTACTTCGTCACCGGATCGATCCACTGCCACTGCGGCACCTCGGCCCAACCCATGATCCGCTCCGGGTAGGACCAGTCCGACGGGTGGCTGGCGTCGTCGGTGTTGATGCGCAGGAACGGCGCCCGGTTCGCCGGGTACGACGGGTTGGCCGGGTTGTTGAACCACCCGAGCCCGTAGTTCCCGTTGGCGCCCGGCTCGCCCCGCGGGTGCACGCCGCTGTTGTAGCCCCAGACCGCCAGGAACCAGTTCTCGATGTAGCGGGGGTCGTTGGTGTTGACCGATATGCCGAGCGACTGCACCTGGTTGAACTTCTCGACGAGGATCCGCAGACCGGCGGCGATGTTCGCGGCGTAGTCGCTCGAGATGGCCACCCGCTCGGCCTCGGTCCACTTCGTCGAGTCCCAGGTCATGCCGTCGGTGACCTGGGAGATGCCGTATCCGCAGTCGCTGCTGTCGTAGTCGATGTAGTCCCACCCCCACGAGCTGCTGCTGCGGCTGCCGTAATAGTCGGAGACGAGGGGGTTGCCGCCGTCGCCCGGCGCGGCATGCCAGGAAGCCTGTGCCATGTTGGTCTCCTGGGCCAGCACCGCCAGCATCACCTGCGCGGGCACCCGCGGCCCGGACGGCAACGGGAAGAGCCCCTGCGGGGTGTACGCCGGCCCGCCGGTCTTCAGGTAGTTCGCCGGTCGGGAGACGGTCAACTTGCCCTGCACGGCGAGGTCCACCGCCCACTCCACCTGGTTGGCGCTCGGCTGGAGCACCTGGCGGCGAATGTCGTTGCGGGGAACCGCGCAGGTCGGCCGGAAGAAGGGGTTGGTGACGACCTCTCCGGTGATCTGCGCGCTGGGGGCCTGCCGCCGACCGGCCCGGGGAGCGGCGACGTCCGCTGGAGCCTTCGGTGTGGTGGTCACCGTGTGCCGGCTCTCCCGGCCGCTCCTCGTGGCCCGGACCGTGACGTCGAGGCGGGTTCGGCGGTCGGCCTGACCCGTCTCGACCGGGCTGGCCGACATCAGCAGCAGGTGTCCCTCCCGAGAGGCCACCCGGGTCTTGTCGCCGGCCGTGAGCAGCACCAGGTCGGCGGGGTGCCGGCGGATTCCGGCGATGTCGCCGACGAGGGCGTTGCGACCGCCCGAAAGGCCGACCAGTTCGAGGCCGGTGGCCCGGCCAGTGCCGAGCACGGTGTGCCGGCGGCCGTCGTACCGGTGGGCGCTCGCCCGGGCCTCGACGCCCGGCTTCGCCTCGTCCACGGTCAGCACGTCGACCGCGCCGGCAGCCGTCACCCGCACGGCGAACGGCTGCCCGCCCGGGTCGGCCAGCTTGGTGAGCTTGCCGGCCCGGAGCCGGTGCAGACCGCCCCGGAGGATGCCGTAGTCGCCCTCGGCCGCCGGTGCCGCGTTGGTGAACTGCCCGGCCAGGCGGACCGTCGAGGTCACCTTGCCGGCTGCCGCGTCGATGGCGATGACCTCGGTGGTCTGTTGGTCGACGTCGGTGGGCCGGGTGACCAGCACGCGTTCACCGGCCCCGCAGGACGGGTTGTAGTACGCCAGCTGAACCCGTTCCTTCAGCGGAACGACCTTGCCGTTGGTCAGGTCGACCACCGCGACGTAGGCGCCCTTGGTGGCCAGTTCCGGCTTGTTGCTGTACGAGGTCGGCGCGTACACCGCGACGGCACGCTTGCCGGAGCCGGTGACACAGACGCTGCCCGTCCAGTTGCCGACGTCGGGGAGACCGGCATTCAGTGTGGTCAGGTTCGACCAGGCGAAGGCGTCCCGCTCCCGGGCCACGAACAGGTGGAAGCCGCTTCGGTCACCGGCCCCGGCGACCAACTGGTCTCTGGAGCCGGCCCAGTCGGGGCCGAGCGAGGCGTCCGGGTCGGCGAGCGCCCCCCGGCTCAGGGTCTCGGCGGGGACCGGTGAGATCGGCCGGGCGGCCACAGGCTGGGGAACGACAAGCACCGAGGCGCTCATCGCGACCACCGCACCGAGCGCACCAAGGACGACCGGTCGCGCCGGTCGGTCACGCTTCAGTTCCACTTGGTGCACTCCAGTTGCTCGTCGGGATCGTTGTTCGGAGTGGGAGGGTCCCCCGAGCCGACCACGTACCAGCAGGCCCGCACCGACTTGTTCCAGTCCGTCATCGCCGAGCGCCACAGGTTGACCCCGGCCGTCGTGTAGTTGACGTACGCGTCAGGGAAGAGCGGGGACGGTGCCGCTGGCTTGCGCATCTCGTTCGCGCCGTACTGGGTCAGCTCCCAGAACTGGAACTCCACCTCCCAATACGTCTCGTCGAAGGTGATCAGCCAGTCCGTCCAGGTCGACTGGCAGCTCGGTGAGTAGTAGAGCGTGCTGGTGCCTTCCAACAGCTTGACGCTGTCCTCGGGCGATTCGACGAGGATCCGTTGGTCGTCGGCGACCACCTTGTCGGCCAGGCAACCCGCGTCACCGGCCCACTTGCCCTCGCACGTCTCCGCCTTGCAGCTCGCAGCCCGGGCCGCCTGCGGTGGGGTGACAGCCGCGCCACCGACTGCCAGCACGATGGTGAGAGCGGTCGCCGACCCGAGGATGCGCGACCACCGGCTGCGCACGGCGGATGCGGCCGAGGCGAGCCTGCTCATGCCGCGCATGGGCCACTTCTCGATGGGGCTGGGTGAAGTCCGAGAGTCATCATGTCGCCAGCGTCCCCGGGGCCGTCACGGCCGGATCATCGTCCCGTCATCAGCGCCGACGGAGTGCCCTTCCTCTCACCCCAGTGCGGTGCGGACGGCCTCCGGTGGGACGTCCGCCACCAGCTCCGGCCCGGCCGGGCCGTCGAGGACGAACGACAGGCCCGCCGTGGCCTTCTTGTCGCGCCGCATGAGCGCGACCAGCTCGTCGTGGTCCACGTCGGAGGGCAGCTCCGTGTCCAGGCCGTAGCCGGCGACCACCTCGTGGTGCTCGGCGACCCGCTCGGGGCCGATCCGACCGAGGACGCCGGCGAGCCGGCCCGCGAAGACCGTGCCGACGCCGACGGCCTCGCCGTGCCGCAGCCGGAAGCCCGTGGCGACCTCCAGCGCGTGCCCCAGCGTGTGGCCGTAGTTGAGGATGTGCCGCAGCCCCGAGTCGCGTTCGTCGGCGGCGACGACCCGCGCCTTGAGCGCCACGCACGCGGCGATCTGCTCCGCGACGGGCCGCCCGCGCAGGTCGCCCGCGCCGATGAAGTGGGCGCGGGCGATCTCCCCGTAGCCGTTGCGCCGTTCCCGCTCCGGCAGGGTCGTCAGGTGTTCGGTGTCACAGAGCACCGCGCGGGGCTGCCAGTAGACGCCGACGAGGTTCTTGCCCTCCGGCAGGTTCACCGCCGTCTTCCCGCCGACGCTGGCGTCGACCTGGGCCAGCAGCGACGTCGGCAGGTGGATGACGGCGATCCCCCGGTGGTAGAGGCCGGCGGCCAGCCCCACCACGTCGGTGGTGGTGCCGCCGCCGCAGGAGACCACCGCGTCGGTGCGGGTCAGCCCGAACTCGGCGAACGCCCGGCACAGCTGTTCCACCGTGGCGAGGGTCTTGTCGTGCTCGCCGTCGCGGGCCGGCACCACCCGGTGGGGCACGCCCGGGTCGGGCGTCCACTCCGGCGGCCGGGCCGAGACCACGACGACCCGCCGCGCGCCGATCCGCGCCACCTCCGCCGGCAGCCGGTGGCGCACGCCCGGCCCGATCAGCACCGGGTAGGCGCGCTCGCCGAGCGCCACCTCGATCCGCGCGGGGGTCTCCGTCACCTGCATGCGGCTGCTCTCTCCTCCGACTCGGGTGTGCGGCGGACCAGCGTCAGCCGCAGCGCCAGCGCTGCCAGCGCGTCGACGTCCGGGGCGATGCCCCACCGGTCGTGGCTGAGCTGGGCGTGGTGGGCCAGCAGGAAGCCGCGCGGCGCGTCCGGATGGTCCCGCCCGGCGACGTCGGCGACCCGGTCCAGGTAGCGCCGCCACGCGGCCTCGGCCGTCCCGCCCGGCGGCAGGTCGTCCGCCGCGAGGACGATCTTGTCCGCCCCGGCGGCGGCCTGCGCGGCCAGTTCCCGGCGGTGCGCCCCGGTGAGCGTCGCGCCGCGGTCCTGCCAGTGCAGGAAGAGGAACGCGGCCCGGTCGGCCGCCGGCAGCAGCCCGGCCAGGTGCCGCAGGTGCGCCACGGCCAGCGGCAGCTCCGCGCCGGGCAGCCACGGCCCGTCCCCGGCGAGCAGGGCCAGCGCCAGGTCGCTGCCGGCCTGCGCGAGGGGTCCGCCCCGGGCCGGATCGCGGACCACGTGCGCCTCGTCGACCAGGGAAAACCCTCGGTCGTACGCGCGCAGCCCGGCCCGGACCACGTCGAGCCCCGCCGCCGACGCGCGGATGCCGAGGCGCAGCCGCGGCCCGGCGGCGGAGCCGGCCGGGGCGACCGGGGCGCCGGTGGGGTCGAGCCGGTCGTAGAACCAGCCGGACCCCGGGTCGGCGCGGCGGGCGGCGGCGACCAGCCCGGCGACGACGGTGCCGACCAGCTCGGCCGCCCCGGCGTCCGGGCAGCCGCCGGCCGGCACGGCCAGGCGGGCGAACAACCACGAGCGTTCCAACGACGGCACCTCGACTGACGGAAGGTGGGGCATGGGCACGACGGTCTGCGCAGGCTCGCCCCATCATCACCTCCGCCGCAGGTCGCGCCGGTCGGTCGGCGGCCGGAACTGGGGACGGGTTAGGGGTGCGACAGGGGTAGGTCGCCGCCACGACGCTGGGAAGACTTGTGCCGTTACGGCGAGCGAGGTCTACGCCGCGGATGGGGAGTCTCGCCGAGCGGACGGATGGTGACATGCTTCGGAGCGACCTGGTCCAGCCGTTGCCCGGTCTGCTGAAGGCGCACGCGGAGGAGTTCGGGGACCGGGTCGCGTTCCGCGACGACCGCCGCGCCGTCCGGTACGCCGAGCTGGCGGCGCGTACCGCCCGGCTGGCGGGGCACCTGGCGGCGGCGGGGGTGGGCCGGGGCGAGCGGGTGGCGTTCTGCCTGGGCAACCGGGTGGAGACGGTCGAGACGTGGCTGGCGGTCACCCGGGCCGCCGCGGTCGGCGTACCGCTGAACCCGCGCTGCACCGACGCGGAGCTGGCCCATCTGCTGGACGACTCGGGCGCGGTGCTGGTCGTCACCGACCCGGAGCACCTCGACCAGCTGCTGCGGCTGCGCGCCGACCGCCCCGCCCTGCGCCTCTGGGTCACCGGCGACGGCGTGGCCCCCGACGACGTGGCCGCCTGGGGCGAGCTGGTCGACGCCGAACCGGGCGTGCCGGCCCGCGACGACCTGGGCCTCGACGAGGTCGCCTGGATGCTCTACACCTCGGGCACGACGGGCCGGCCCAAGGGCGTGCTCTCCACGCAGCGCACCTGCCTGTGGTCGGTGGCGTCCTGCTACGTGCCGATCCCCGGCCTCACTGGCGACGACCGGGTCGTGTGGCCGCTGCCGCTGTTCCACAGCCTGTCCCACATCGGTTGCGTGCTCAGCGTCACCGCCGTCGGCGCGAGCGCCCGGCTCGTCGACGGCTTCTCCGCCGACGACGTGCTGGCCGCCGTCGCCGAGGACTCCGCGACGGTGCTGGCCGGCGTGCCCGCCATGTACCACCACCTGGTCACCGCCGCCCGCAGCACCGGCTTCCGCGCCCCCGACCTGCGGGTGTGCCTGGTCGGCGGGGCGATCACCACCGGGGCGCTGCGCCGGGCGTTCGAGGAGGTCTTCGACGCGCCGCTGCTCGACGCGTACGGCAGCACCGAGACCTGCGGCTCGATCGCGATCACCCGCCCGGACCGGCCCCGGGTCGAGGGCTCCTGCGGGCAGCCCGTGCCCGGCGTCGAGGTGCGCCTGGTCAGCCCGCAGACCGGGGTGGACGTCCCGGCCGGCGTCGAGGGCGAGGTGTGGGTACGCGGCCCGAGCGTCATGCTCGGCTACCACGGCCTGCCCGAGGTGACCGCCGCCGCGCTGCGCGACGGCTGGTACCGCACCGGGGACCTGGCCCGCCGCGACGCCGACGGCAACCTCTTCGTCACCGGCCGACACCAGGAGCTGATCATCCGGGGCGGGGAGAAGATCCACCCGGCCGAGGTGGAGGACGCGCTGCGGTCGGTGCCCGGCGTCGCCGACGTGGCGGTCACCGGCCGGCCGCACGAGGTGCTCGGCGAGGTGCCGGTGGCGTTCCTCGTACCCGGCCCGGACGGGTTCGACCCCGCCGCCGCGTACGCGGCCTGCCGGGAGCGGCTGTCCTACTACAAGGTCCCCGACGCGCTGTACGAGATCGACCGGGTGCCCCGCACCGCGTCCGGCAAGGTCACCCGCCGGCTGCTGCTGGCCCGGCCGGCGCGGCTGCGCGCGGTCAACGGCGGCCACCACGACACGCTCAGCCGGGTCACCTGGCAGCCGCTGGACCTGGCCGCCGCCGCCGAGCCCACCGCCGAGGCCAGCGCCGAGCCGACCCCCGGACCGCGTCGCTGGGCGGTCGTCGGGCCGGGCGGCGACGCCCTCGTCGAGGCGCTGGTCGGGGCGTCGGCGGGCGACGTGTTCCGGGCGTACCCGGATCTCGCCGCGCTGGGCGACGACCCGTACGCGCCCGACGTGGCGCTGCTGCCGGCCGGCGTCGCCGACCCGCCGGACCTCGCCGGGCGGCTGGGCGACCTGCTCGCCGACGCCCGGTACGCCGGCACCCGGATCGCGCTGCTGACCACCGGCGCCGTCGACGCGTCCACTCCCGACCGCCCCGACGACCCCGACCTGGTGCCGGCGGCCGTGGCGGCGTGGGCGTGGGGGCGCTGCCTGCACGCCGTGTACCCGGATCGGGTCGTGCTGGTCGACCGGGACGCCGACGACCTGTCGCTGGCCCTGGTGCCGGCCGCCGTGGCCACCGGCGTCGCGCAGGTCGCGCTGCGCGCCGGCGCGGCCCGGCACCCGGCCCTCGGGCCGGCCCCCGCCCGCGCGCCCCGGCGGCCGGCGACGGTGGTCGACCCGGCCGCCCCGGCGGTGGTGACCGGGGTCGACGGGCCGACCGGCGCGGCGCTGGCCCGGCACCTGGTCGCCGCGCACGGCGCCCGCCGGCTGCGGCTGGCGCACGCCGGCCCACCCGACGACGCCGCCCTGCGGCGACTCGTCGCGGACCTGACCGACGCGGGCGCGACGGTCACCCCGCTGGACGCCGACGCCGACACCGTGCTCGATGACGCCGTGCTCGCCGACGCCGACACCGACGGCGCGCCCGCCGGTGCCGTCGCCGCCGACGGGCCGCTCGGCGCGGTCCTGCTCTGTCCGTCGGCCGCCGACCTCGCCGACGACGCCGCCGTCGCGGCGCTGCTGACCCTCGCCGGGGCGCTCGACGCCCGGACCCGGCACGCCGCCGCCACGGTGTTCACCGTCGCCGTCCCGGCGGCCCTGCTGCTCGGCGCGGCCGGGCGGGAGCGGGCCGCGGCGGCCGTCGCGGCCCTGCACGCCCTCGTCGCCCGCCGCCGGGCGGCGGGCCTGCCCGCCCGGCTGATCGGCACGACCGACCCGGCCGCGCCGCCGCAGCCGGCCGATCCCGCCACGCCGCCGCAGCCGACCGACGCCGCCGGCCGGCGGGTCGACCCCGCCGCGCCGCCGCACACGGCCGGCGCCGGTGCCCCGGCGGGCGGGACCGCCGTCGACCTCGCCGCGTTCGACGTCGCCCACGACGGCGACGACCCCGTGCTGCTCGCCGTGCCGGCCGACGCGACCCACCCCGCCTGGCGGCCCCCCGCCCGCGCGGCGGGCGAGGGCGGCGACGCGGCCGACGCCGCCGAGCTGCGCCGCCGGCTGGCCGGCCTGACCACCGCCGAGGGTGACCGGCTCCTGCTCGACCTGGTCCGCGCCGCCACCGCCGACGTCGCCGGCCTGCCCGGCCCGGCCGCCGTCCGCCCCGGCCGCGCGTTCAAGGAACTGGGCTTCACCTCCGTCGGTGCGGTCGCCCTGCGCGACCGGCTGGCCCGGGCCACCGGGGTACGGCTGTCCGCCACGGCCGCGTTCGACCACCCGAGCCCGGACGCCCTCGCCCGGCACGTCGCCGCCCGGCTGCGCGGCGGCCCGGACGCCCCCGTCGCCCCGGCCGGGCCGGCCACCGCGCCCGACGCCGACGATCCCGTGGTCATCGTCGCGATGGCCTGCCGCCTGCCCGGCGGCGTCGGCTCCCCGCAGGAGCTGTGGGACCTGGTCGCCGAGGGCCGGGAGGGGCTCACCGGGTTCCCCACCGACCGGGGCTGGGACCTGGCGCACCTGTTCTCCGACGACCCCGACGCCCCCGGCACCTCGTACGTGCGCGTCGGGGGGTTCCTGCCCGACGCGGCGGACTTCGACGCCACCCTCTTCTCGATCAGCCCCCGCGAGGCGCTGGCCATGGACCCGCAGCAGCGGCTGCTGCTGGAGACCTCCTGGGAACTGTTCGAGCGCGCCGGCATCGACCCCACCTCGCTGCGGGGCAGCGCCACCGGCGTCTTCACCGGCGTCATGCACCACGACTACGCCGCCAACCTGCGCCAGGCGCCGCCCGGCACCGAGGGCTACCTGGGCGTCGGCACCGCCGGCAGCGTCGTCTCCGGCCGCGTCGCGTACGCGCTGGGGCTGGAGGGGCCGGCGGTCACCGTGGACACCGCCTGCTCGTCGTCGCTGGTGTCGCTGCACCTGGCCGCCCAGGCGCTGCGCGCCGGGGACTGCGACCTCGCGGTCGCCGGTGGCGTCGCGGTGATGGGCACCCCGCAGGCGTTCGTCGAGTTCAGCCGGCAGCGCGGGCTCGCCCCCGACGGCCGGTGCAAGGCGTTCGCCGACGCCGCCGACGGCACGGGCTGGTCCGAGGGCGTCGCCGTGCTGCTGCTGGAACGCCGCTCCGCCGCCCGCCGCAACGGCCACCCGGTGCTCGCCGTGCTGCGCGGCAGCGCCGTCAACTCGGACGGGGCGTCCAACGGGCTGACCGCGCCCAACGGGCCCGCCCAGGAACGGGTCATCCGGCGGGCGCTGGCCAACGCCGGGCTCACCGGAGCCGACGTGGACGTCGTGGAGGCGCACGGCACCGGCACCCGGCTCGGCGACCCGATCGAGGCGCAGGCGCTGCTGGCCACGTACGGTGCGGGGCGCGGCGACGCCGAGCCGCTGCGGCTGGGCTCCCTGAAGTCGAACCTCGGCCACACCCAGGCCGCCGCCGGCGCCGCCGGGGTGATCAAGATGGTGCTCGCCCTGCGGCACGGCACGCTGCCGGCGACCCTGCACGTGGACGCCCCGACGTCCGAGGTGGACTGGGCCGGCGGCGCGGTGGAGCTGCTCACCGAGGCGCGCCCGTGGCCGGCGGTGGACCGGCCGAGGCGGGCGGCGGTCTCGTCGTTCGGCATCAGCGGCACCAACGCCCACGTGATCATCGAGGCGCCCCCCGCCGCCGACGACGAGGAGACCGCCGCCGACCTGGCCGCCCCGGGCACCGCCGGCCGCCGGCCGCCGGTGCCGTGGCCGCTGTCCGCCGCCACCGGCGAGGCGCTGCGCGACCAGGCGGCCCGCCTGCTCGCCTGGCTCGACGGCCCCGGCGCGGGCGCCGACCCGGCCGACGTCGGGCACGCGCTGGCCACCACCCGCGCCGCCCTGGAACACCGGGCCGTGGTGCTGGCCGGCGACCCGGCCGCCGCCCGCGCCGGGCTGACCGCGCTGACCCGGGGCGAGGCGGAACCCGACACCGCCGCCGTGCTCACCGGCCGCGTCGCCGACGGCCGGCTCGGCCTGCTCTTCGGCGGGCAGGGCGGCCAGCGCCCCGGGATGGGCCGCGAGCTGCGGGCCGCGTACCCGGTCTTCGCGGAGACGTTCGACGCCGCCTGCGCCGAGCTGGACCGCTGCCTCGCCGGGCACGCCCCGCACCCCGTCGCCGACGTGGTCGCCGCCGCCGACGGCACCGACCTCGCCGCCCGGCTCGACGACACCCTCTACACCCAGCCGGCCCTGTTCGTCTTCGAGGTGGCCCTCCACCGGCTGCTGGAGTCCTGGGGCGTACGCCCCGACGCGCTGCTCGGCCACTCCGTCGGCGAGCTGGCCGCCGCGCACGTCGCCGGGGTGTTCTCCCTCGCCGACGCGGCGGCGCTGGTGGCCGCCCGCGCCCGGCTGATGCAGCAGCTCCCCGACGGCGGCGCGATGGTCGCCGTGGAGGCCGACGAGGCGGAGGTGGCCGCCCACCTCACCGACCGGGTCGGGCTCGCCGCCGTCAACGGGCCGCGCAGCGTCGTCCTCTCCGGCGACACCGACGCGGTGCTGGCCGTCGCCGCGACCCTGCGCGCCGCCGGCCGGCGCACCAGCCGGCTGCGGGTGTCGCACGCGTTCCACTCGCCGCGCATGGAGCCGATGCTCGACGCGTTCCGTGCCGTGGCCGCCGGCCTCACCTACCGCACCCCGCACCTGCCCGTGGTGTCCAACGTGACCGGTCGGCCGGTCGACCCGGCCCGGCTCTGCTCGCCCGAGCACTGGGTGGAGCACGTGCGCGGCACCGTCCGCTTCCTCGACGGGATGCGCGCCCTGCGCGGGCTGGGGGTCACCACGTTCCTGGAGGTCGGCCCCGGCGGGGTGCTCACCGCGATGGCCCAGGACTGCCTCGCCGACGACACCGCCGACGAGCTGGCCTTCGTGCCCGCCGTGCGGACCGTCGACGGCGAACCGGACGCGCTGGTCGCCGCCGTGGCGCGGCTGCACGTGCGCGGCGTCGCCGTGGACCCCGCCGCCCCCGCCGGCCCCGGGCCGCGCCGCCGGGTCGACCTGCCCACGTACGCGTTCCAGCGCCGGCACTACTGGCTGCCGTACTCGGCGGTGGCCGGCGGGCCCGCCGACGTGGGGCTGGCCGACGCCGGGCACCCGCTGCTCGGCGCGGTGCTGCCCGTCGCCGGCACCGGGCAGGTCGTCTGCACCGGGCGGGTCGCCGCCGCCACCCACCCGTGGCTGGTCGCGCCCGACGCCGACGGGCCGGCGCTGCTGCCCGCCACCGCCCTGCTGGACCTGTTCGCCCACCTCGGCGTGCTGCTCGACCTGCCCACCGTGGAGCGGCTGCGCGTCCCCGCGCCGGTGCCGCTGCCCGCCGGCCTCTCCGTCGACGTGCAGGTCACCGTCGACGCGCCCGACGAGCACCCGCGCCGGGTGGCGCGCTGCCACGTGCGGGCCGCCGACGGCCAGCCGTGGCGGGAGGTCGCCGAGGCCGTCCTCGCCCCCGCCGACCACCAGGCCGGACCGGCCGCCGCCACGGCGGTGTGGCCGCCCACCGGGGCCCGGCCCGTCGACCTGGATACCCCGCAGCGGCGGGCGCTCGCCGGCGACCTGGCCCGGGCCGCCTGGGTCGCGGGGGACCGGCTCTGCGTCGACGTACGCCTGCCGGAGGACGCCCGGGACGCCGACGCCGACCGGTACGCGGTGCACCCGCTGGTGCTGGACGCGGCCCTGCGCCTGCTCCCGCTCGCCGGCTTCGCCCCCGCCGCCGGGGCCGCGGCGCGGCCGACCGCGACCGACTGGGCGGGGGTGCGCGTGCACGCCACCGGCGCGCACGCCCTGCGGGTCGTGCTCGCCCCCGCCGGGGCGGACGCGGTCACCCTCTCCGCCGTCGACGACGCCGGTGCCCCCGTGCTCGACGTGGAGCGGGTGGTGCTGCGCGCCGTGGCCGCCCCGGCCCCCGACGGCCCGGCCCCCGCCGCCGCCCCCGCCGGCCTGTACGCCGTGGACTGGCTGCCCGCCGCGACCCCGGCGACGCCGGTGCCCGCCTGGGCGCTCGCCGACGGCGCGCCGCCGGCCGGCCCGCTGCCGCCGCTGCTGGTGCTGCGGGTCGGCGACGGCGACCCGGCCGCACCGGTGCCCGACCGGGCGCACGCCGTCGGCCTGGACACCCTCGGCGTGCTCCAGCGCTGGCTGGCCGACCCCCGTGCCGAGAGCACCCGGCTCGCCGTCGCCGTCCGCGACGGCGACCCCGCGCACGCGACCGTCGCCGGGCTGGTCCGCGTCGCCCAGGCCGAGCACCCCGACCGGTTCCTGCTGCTGCGCCTCGACGCGGCCGACGACGCGGGGATCCGCACGGCCCTGGCCGCCGGCCCCGACGAGCCCGAGGTCGCCGTCCGCGACGGCCGGGCCCTGCTGCCCCGGCTGCGCCCCGTCGAGCCCCCCGCCGGCGGTACGCCGGCCCCGGCTGCCGGCACGCCCGCGCCCGCCGCCGGCCCGCTGCCGGCGTCGACCGCTCCCGGCCCGCTGCCGGCCGGCCCGACCGCCGCCGGGCCGCTGCCCGCGCTGGCCGGCGGGACCGTCCTCGTCACCGGCGGCACCGGCGGGATCGGTCGGCACGTCGCCACCCACCTCGCCACCGCCCACGGCGTCGCCGAGCTGGTGCTGGTCAGCCGCACCGGCCGGCACGCCGACTGGATGGACGCGCTCACCGCCGCCGGGACGGCCGTGCGGGTCGTCGCCGCCGACGTCGCCGACCGGGCCGCCCTCGACGCGGTCCTCGCCCCGCTCGCCGGCCGGCTCACCGCCGTCGTGCACGCCGCCGGGGCCACCGACGACGCCCTGCTCACCGGCCTCGACGCCGCCCGCTGGGAGCGGGCCCTGCGCTCCAAGGTGCACGGCGCGTGGCACCTGCACGAGCTGACCGCCGGCCTCGACCTGGCCGCGTTCGTGCTGTTCTCCTCCGCGTCGGCCGTGTTCGGCAGCCCCGGGCAGGGCAACTACGCGGCCGGCAACGCGTTCCTCGACGCCCTCGCCGCGCACCGCCGCGCCCACGGCCTGCCCGCCACCGCCCTCGCGTGGGGCCTGTGGGCCGAGCCCGAGGGGATGGCCGGCGCGCTCACCACCGCCGACCTGGCCCGCCTCGCCCGGGGCGGCACCCGCCCCCTGGACACCGCCGCCGGCCTGGCCCTGTTCGACGCCGCCCTGCACGCCGACCGGCCCGCGCTGGTGCCGATCGGGCTGGACCTGGCCGCCGTCCGGGCCGCCGGGGAGGCGCCCGCCCTGCTGCGGGCCCTGCTGCCCCCGCCGCCGCGCCGGGCCGTCAACGCCGACCCCGCGCCCGCCTCCGCCGCCGGGTTCGCCGACCGGCTCGCCGGCCGCACCGAACCCGAACGGGCCGCCGCGCTGCTCGACCTGGTGCGCGCCCGGTGCGCCACCGTCGTCGGGCACACCGGCGGCGAGCAGATCGAGCCGCGCCGCCCGTTCAAGGACCTCGGCTTCGACTCGCTGATGGCCGTGGAGCTGAGCAACCGGCTCTCCGCCGCCACCGGCGTCCGGCTCGCCCCGCACGCCGTGTTCAACCACCCCACCCCGGAGCTGCTCGCCGCGCACCTGCACGCCCGGCTGCTCGGCACCACCGCCGCCGAGGTCGCCGACGCCGCCACCGTCGCCGCCGACGAACCCGTCGCCGTCGTCGCCATGGCCTGCCGGTTCCCCGGCGGCATCGGCTCGCCCGAACAACTGTGGCGGCTGCTCGACGACGGCGGCGACGTCATCGGCGACCTGCCCACCGACCGGGGCTGGCCCGACCTGTACGACCCGGTCCCCGGCACCCCCGGCCGCACCTACGTGCGCTCCGGCGGATTCCTCGCCGGCATCGCCGACTTCGACGCCGCGTTCTTCGGCATCAGCCCCCGCGAGGCCCTGGCCATGGACCCGCAGCACCGGCTGCTGCTGGAGACCTCCTGGGAGGCCCTGGAACGCGCCGGCATCGACCCCGGGACCCTGCGCGGCAGCCGCACCGGCGTGTTCGCCGGCACCCACGGGCAGGACTACGCCGACCAGATCGCCCCCGGCGTCGCCTCCGACGACGGGGAGACCACCGCCGACGAGGGACACCTGCTCACCGGCACCGCCGGCAGCGTCCTGTCCGGCCGGGTCGCGTACGCCCTCGGGCTGGAGGGGCCCGCCGTCACCGTCGACACCGCCTGCTCGGCGTCCCTGGTCGCGCTGCACCTGGCCGCGCAGGCGCTGCGCGCCGGCGACTGCGACCTGGCCCTCGCGGGCGGCGTGTCGGTGCTGTCCAGCCCCGCCGGGCTCACCGGGTTCAGCCGCCAGCGCGGCCTCGCCGCCGACGGCCGCTGCAAGGCGTTCGCCGAGGACGCCGACGGGTTCGGCATGTCCGAGGGCGTCGGCGTGCTCGTCGTGGAACGCCTCTCCGACGCCCGCCGCCGCGGCCACCCCGTCCTCGCGCTGATCCGGGGCACCGCCGTGAACCAGGACGGGGCGTCCAACGGGCTGACCGCCCCCAACGGGCCCTCCCAGGAGCGGGTCATCCGGGCCGCGCTGGCCGCCGCCGGCCTCACGCCCGCCGACGTGGACGCCGTCGAGGCCCACGGCACCGGCACCCCGCTGGGCGACCCGATCGAGGCCGAGGCGATCCTCGCCACCTACGGCCAACGCCCCGCCGACGCCCCGCCGCTGCTGCTCGGCTCCGTCAAGTCCAACCTCGGGCACACCCAGGCCGCCGCCGGCGTCGCCGGGGTGCTGAAGATGGTCCTCGCCATGCGGCACGGCGTCCTGCCCCGCACCCTGCACGCCCAGCAACGCACCACCCGCGTCGACTGGGCCGCCGGCTCCGTGGAGCTGCTCACCGAGGCCCGCCCGTGGCCGCGCGCCGACCGGCCCGCCCGCGCCGGGATCTCCTCCTTCGGCATCAGCGGCACCAACGCCCACGTCGTCGTCGAGGCCGTCGCCGACGAGCCGCAGCCCGACCCCGCCCCGCCCACTGACCCCGCCGCCCTGCCGTGGCTGCTGTCCGCGCGTACCCCCGGGGCGCTGGCCGGGCAGGCCCGCCGGCTGCGCGACCACCTCGCCGACCACCCCGACCAGCCGCCCCGCGACGCGGCCTGGTCGCTGGCCACCACCCGGGCCGCGTTCGACGCCCGGGCCGTGGTCGTCGCCGCCGAACCCGACCGGGTCGCCGCCGCCCTCGACGCACTCGCCGCCGGCCGCCCCGACCCCGACCTGGTACGCGGCGACGCCACCGCCGCCGGGAAGGTCGTGTTCGTCTTCCCCGGCCAGGGCTCCCAGTGGCCCGGCATGGGCCTCGACCTGCTCGACCAGGCACCCGTGTTCGCCGAGCGGATGGCCGCCTGCGACGCGGCCCTGCGCCCCCACCTGGGCTTCTCCGTGCTCGACGTGCTGCGCCAGGCCCCCGACGCGCCGAGCCTCGACCGGGTCGACGTGGTGCAGCCGGCCCTGTTCGCGACGATGGTGTCGCTGGCCGAGCTGTGGCGCTCCTACGGCGTGCGGCCCGCCGCCGTCGTCGGCCACTCGCAGGGCGAGATCGCCGCCGCCTGCGTCGCCGGGGTGCTCTCCCTGCCCGACGCGGCGAAGGTGGTGGCGCTGCGCAGCCGCGCGATCCGGGCCCTGGCCGGGCACGGGGCGATGGCGTCCGTGGCGCTGCCCGCCGACGTGGTCCGCGACCGCATCGCCCGCCACGGCGACGCCGTCGCCGTCGCCGCCGTCAACGGGCCCGCCGCCGTCGTCGTCTCCGGCGAGGAGGCCGCCGTCGAGGAGGTGCTCGCCGAGCTGGCCGCCGACGGGGCCCGGGTGCGCCGCATCGCCGTCGACTACGCCTCCCACTCCGCCCAGGTGGAACGGATCCGCGCCGATCTGGCCGAGGCACTGGCCGGCATCAGCCCCGGCCCGGCCGCCGTGCCGCTGTTCTCCACCACCGACCTGCGCTGGCTCGACGGGCCTGAGCTGGGCCCCGACTACTGGTACCGCAACCTGCGCCAGCCCGTCGAGCTGCACCGGGCCGTGGCGGAACTGGCCGCGCTCGGCCACGACACGTACGTCGAGTGCAGCCCCCACCCGGTGCTCACCGTCGGCATCACCGAGACCCTCGCCGAGCACGACGCCCCGCACGTCGTCGTCGGCTCCGTGCAGCGCGACCAGGGCGACCGGGCCCGGTTCCTGCTCTCCGCCGCCCAGCTGCACGTGCGCGGCGTCGCCGTCGACTGGCGGCCCGCCCTGGCCGGCGGCCGTCGCGTCGACCTGCCCACCTACGCGTTCGACCACCGCCGCTACTGGCCCCGGCCCGCCACCGGCCCCGGCGACGTCGGCGCGGCCGGCCTCGACGCCGCCGGGCATCCGCTGCTCGGCGCGTCCGTGGCGCTGGCCGAGGCGCGCGGGCACCTGTTCACCGGCCGGATCGCCGCCGGCGCACCGGCGTGGCTGGCCGACCACCGGGTCGGCGAGACGGTGCTGGTGCCCGGCACCGGCCTGGTCGAGCTGTGCCTGCGGGCCGGCGACGAGGTCGGCTGCCCCGTCCTCGACGAGCTGGTCATCGAGGCCCCGCTCGCGCTGCCCGCCGACGCCGCCGGCAGCCCCGGAGCCGGTCGCGCCGCCACCCAGGTGCAGCTCACCGTCGGCGCGGCCGACGACGCCGGCCGCCGCCCCGTCGCCGTGCACTCCCGCCCCGCCGACGCCCCGCCCGGCACCCCGTGGACGCGGCACGCCAGCGCGACCCTCTCCGCCGCGCAGCCCGCCCCGCCCGCCGGCCTCGCCGCCTGGCCGCCGCCGCACGCCCGCCCCGCCGACCTCACCGGCTTCTACGCCGGGCTCGCCGCCGACGGCTACGCGTACGGGCCCGCGTTCCAGGGGCTGCGTGCCGTGTGGACCGGCGACGACGAGGTGTACGCCGAGGTGGAACTGCCCGCCGGGCAGCGCGCCGACGCCGACCGGTACCACCTGCACCCGGCCCTGCTCGACGCCGCCCTGCACGCCGCGCACTTCGGCGGCGTCGGCGACGCCGGGCCCGACCGGCTGCTGCTGCCGTTCGCCTGGAACGGCGTCGCCCTGCACGCCGCCGGCGCGTCCGCGCTGCGGGTCCGACTCACCCGGGTCGCCCCGCACGCGATCGCGCTGACCGTCGCCGACGCCACCGGCGCACCCGTGGCCGAGGTGGCGTCGCTGGCGATGCGCCCCATCCCCCGCGCCGAACTCGGCACCCGCGACGCCGCCGTCGACGACGCGCTGTTCCGCCTCGACTGGCAGCCCTTCGCCGCGCCGGAGACCCCCGCCCCGGCCCGCGTCGTCGCGCTCGGCCGGGCCGTCGGCGCGTTCCCGCACCACGCCGACCCGGCGGCGCTCGCCCGCGCCGTCGACGGCGGCGCGGCCCCGCCCGACGCGGTCCTCGCCCCGCTGGGCTGGTCCGACGCCCCCGCGCCCGACGTGCCCGACGTGCCCGACGCGTTCGCGGGGGAGCCCGACCGGGCGCGGGCCGTCGCCGCCGAGGCGCTCGCCCTCGTCCAGGCGTGGCTGGCCGACCCCCGCTGGGCGGCCACCCCGCTGGTGCTGCTCACCCGGGGCGCGGTCGGCGTGCACAGCCCCGCCGAGGTCGACGACCCCGACGCCGCCACCGCCTGGGGGCTCGTCCGCACCGCCCAGTCCGAACACCCCGACCGGTTCGTCCTGCTCGACGCCGACACCCCGCCCACCGACGCCGAGCTGACCGCCGTCCTCGCCGCCGCGGAACCCCAGGTGGCGCTGCGCGCCGGCACCCCGTACGCCCCCCGGCTGGCCCGCCGCGTCGAGGCCGCGACGCTCACCCCGCCGGCCGGCGCGACCGCCTGGCGGCTCGACACCACGGCGCGCGGCAGCCTGGAGAACCTCACCCTCGCGCCCACCGACGCCGCCGACGCGCCCCTCGGCCCCCTCGACGTGCGGGTGCGGGTCCGCGCCGCCGGCCTCAACTTCCGCGACGTGCTCAACGCGCTCGGCCTCTATCCCGGCGACCCCGGGCCGCCCGGCGGCGAGGCCGCCGGCGTCGTCACCGAGGTCGGCGCGGACGTCACCGACCTGCGCCCCGGCGACCGGGTCCTCGGCGTCTTCGTCGGCTGCTTCGGCCCCGTCGCCGTCACCGACCGCCGGCTGCTCGCGCCGGTGCCCGACGGCTGGACGTACGCCCAGGCCGCGTCCGTGCCCGTGGTGTTCCTCACCGCCTACCACGGGCTGGTCAACCTGGCCGGGCTGCGGGCCGGCGAGTCCGTGCTCGTGCACGCCGCCGCCGGTGGCGTCGGCATGGCCGCCGTGCAACTCGCCCGCCACCTCGGCGCGCACGTCTACGCCACCGCCAGCCCCGGCAAGTGGCCCGCCCTGCGGGCGATGGGCATCCCCGACAGCCACCTCGCGTCGTCGCGGACCCTCGACTTCGAACCGCACTTCCTCGCCACCAGCGGCGGACGCGGGGTCGACGTCGTCCTCGACTCCCTCGCCCGGGAGTTCGTCGACGCCTCCCTGCGGCTGCTGCCCCGCGGCGGCCGGTTCGTCGAGATGGGCAAGACCGACCTGCGCGACCCCGACCGCGTCGCCGCCGACCACCCCGGCGTCGCCTACCAGGCGTACGACCTGACCACCGTGGACCCCGACGAGGTCCAGCGGATGCTCGTCGAGCTGATGGGCCTGTTCGCCGCCGGCAAGCTGACCCCCCTGCCGGTGCGCGCCTGGGACGTCCGGCAGGCCCCCGACGCGTTCCGCCACGTCCAGCAGGCCCGGCACGTCGGCAAGGTGGTGCTCACCGTGCCGGCCCCGTGGGACCCCGACGGCACCGTCCTGCTCACCGGCGGCACCGGCCTGCTCGGCGGCCTCGTCGCCCGCCGCCTCGTCACCGGCCACGGGGTGCGGCATCTGCTGCTCGCCAGCCGGGGCGGCCCCGACGCACCCGGCGTCGCCGACCTGACCGCCGAGCTGACCGCCCTCGGTGCCACCGTCACCGTCACCGTGGCCGCCGCCGACGTCGCCGACCGCGCCGCCGTGGCCCGGCTCGTCGCCGCCGTGCCCGCCGAGCGTCCGCTCACCGCCGTCGTGCACCTCGCCGGGGTCCTCGACGACGGCGTGGTCACCGCGCTCACCCCCGACCGCCTCGACACCGTCTTCGCCCCCAAGGTGGACGCCGCCCGGCACCTCCACGAGGTCACCCGCCACCTCGACCTCGCCGGGTTCGTGCTGTTCTCCTCCGGCGCCGGGGTGTTCGGCGTGCCCGGCCAGGGCAACTATGCCGCCGCCAACGCCTACCTCGACGCCCTCGCCACCCGCCGGCGCGGCGCGGGCCTGCCCGCCCAGTCGTACGCGTGGGGCCTGTGGGAGCAGGCCAGCGCGATGACCGCGAAACTGGACCGCGCCGACCCCCGGATCACCGCCCGCGACGGGCAGCTCGCCATCGGAACCGACCTCGGCATGGCGCTGTTCGACGCCGGCCTGGCCGCCCCCGAGGAACACCTCGTGCCCACCCGGGTCGACGTGACCGCCCTCGCCGGCCGGGCCAGCGTGCCCGCCCTGATGCGCGGCCTCGTCCGACGCGTTCGCCCCCGGGCCCGCGCCGAGGCCGCCCCCGGCGGCCGGGACCTCGCCGGCCGGCTGCGCGCCCTCACCACCGGCGAGCAGTCCGCCCTGCTGCTGGACCTGGTCCGCGCCGAGGCGGCCACCGTCCTCGGCCACGCCAGCCCCGACGCCGTCAAACCCGCCCAGGCGTTCAACGAGATCGGCTTCGACTCGCTGACCGCCGTCGAGCTGCGCAACCGGCTCACCGAGGCCACCGGCCACCGGCTGCCCGCCACCGCAATCTTCGACTACCCGGACCCGACCGCGCTGGCCGGTTTCCTGCGCGCCCAGCTCGTGCCCGACGGCGGCCAGGCCGCGCCGGCCATCCTCGCCGAGCTGGAGAGCCTGGAACGGTCCCTGGCCGAGACGGTCGTCGAGGCGGAGCTGCACACCCAGGTCGCGGCTCGGCTGGAGGTGCTGGTCGCCAAGTGGCGCACCATGCGCGGCGCGTCCGCCACCGACCACGACCTGGACCTGGCCCAGGCCAGCGACGACGAGATCTTCAGCCTGATCGACACGGAACTCGGGCTGTGACGCCCGACCCGACGCGCGGACCCGGGGGGACGGCGATGACCGACGTACTGATCGTGGGCTACGGCCCGGTGGGCCAGGTGGCGGCGATCCTGCTCGCCCAGCGCGGCTTCACCGTGCAGGTGGTGGAGAAGTGGGCCACCCCCTACAGCATGCCCCGCGCCGTCTCCTACGACGGCGAGGCCAGCCGCATCCTCGCCGCCTGCGACCTCGGCGACACCCTCGACCCGGTGTGCGAGCTGTCCGGCGAATACACCTGGAAGAACGGCTTCGGCCGCACCCTGCTGCACGTCAAGGTCGCCGAGGACGGCCCGACGGGCTGGCCCGACTCGATCTCCTTCTACCAGCCCGGCCTGGAGGCCGCCCTCGCCGCGCGCGGCGCGGCCCTGCCCGGCGTACGGGTGCTGCGCGGCGTCGAGGTGACCGACCTCGCCGACCACGGCGACCACGTCGAGGTGGCCGCCGTCGACGCCGACGGCACGCCCCGCACCTTCACCGCCGACTGGGTGCTCGGCTGCGACGGCGCGAACAGCTTCGTCCGCCGCTGGCTCGGCGCGACCGTCACCGACCTCGGGTTCGGCTACGACTGGCTGGTCTGCGACGTCGTGCTGAACGAGCCCGTCGAGTTCAAGCCCAACAACCTGCAGATCTGCGACCCGGCCCGCCCCCGCACCGCCGTCTCCGCCGGCCCCGACCACCGGCGGTGGGAGTTCATGCGGGTGCCGGGGGAGACCCTGGAGGAGTTCCAGACCGAGGCCAGCGTGTGGCGGCTGCTCGGCCTGTTCGACATCACCCCCGCCACCGCCCGCCTCGACCGGTACGGCGTCTACACCACCCAGGCCTGCTACGCCGACACGTGGCGCTCCGGGCGGGTGTTCCTCGCCGGGGACGCCGCCCACGTCATGCCGCCCTTCCTCGGCCAGGGCATGAGCTCCGGCTTCCGCGACGTCATCAACCTGGCCTGGAAGCTGGACCTGGTGCGCCGGGGACTCGCCGACGCCACCCTGCTCGACACGTACGAGGTGGAACGCAAGGCGCACGTGCAGCACGCCATCCGCATGTCCATCGACTCCGGCAAGGTGATCTGCGAGACCGACCCGAAGCAGGCCGCCGGCCGCGACTCGGTGATGCTCGCCGCGCTGCGCCGCCGTACCCAGCAAAAGCACGCCCGGTCGCTGCGCGAGGCCATCGCCGACGGGGTGCTGCACCGCCGTCCCGACGGCACGCCCGCCCCGCGAGCCGGCGACCCCGTACCCCAGGGGCGGGTGGCCGCCGACGGGCGCACCGGGCGCTTCGACGACGTCGTCGGCCGCGGCTTCGTGCTGATCACCCGCGCCGACCCGGCCGCCGCCCTCGACGACGCCGCCACCGCGTTCCTCGACGCCCTCGACGTCCGCCGGGTCACCGTCCGTCCCGCCGACGCCGACGCCGACGCGGCCGGCACCGACGTCGTCGACCTCGACGGCGTCTACCTCACCTACCTGGCCGGCGCGGACGCCGACGCCGTGCTGGTCCGGCCCGACTTCTACGTCTTCGGCGTCGCCGCCGGCCCCACCGGCCTGGCCGCCCTGGTGGACGACCTGCGCCAGCAGGTCTCCGCCCGGGTGCCGCAACCCTGACCACCTGCTGCGCAAGGAGTGACATGCTGGAGAACCTCCGCACCCTCGGCCGGGTCATCCGCACCCTGGCCACGAAGGACCCGGTGACCCGGGTCCGCCGCTTCTACGAGATCCAGTCCCCGAACGTGGAGTTCGCCGCCCGCACCACCCGCTACATGAACGTCGGCTACTGGGAGGACGGCGTCACCAGCCTCGACGTGGCCGGCGAGGCGCTGGCCATGAAGCTCGCCGACGCGGCCGGCTTCAAGCCCGACGACACCGTCCTCGACGTCGGCTTCGGCTACGGCGACCAGGACTTCGCCTGGCTGCGCGAGCGCCGCGTCGCCAAGGTGCACGGCATCAACGTCACCCCCCGCCACGTCGAGCACGCCCAGCAGCGCGCCCGCCGCGAGGGCCTGGCCGAGCAGGCCGAGTTCCAGCTCGGCAACGCCCTCGCGCTGCCCTTCGCCGACGGCACCTTCGACCGGGTCGTCGCCCTGGAGTCGGCGTTCCACTTCTATCCGCGCAGCGCCTTCTTCGCCGAGGCGTTCCGGGTGCTCAAGCCCGGCGGCACCCTCGCCACCGCCGACATCATCCCGCTCAGCAACGACACCGCCCGCATGTCGATCAACTCGGGCCCGTTGAGCTTCATCAAGTTCAGCATCCCCGACGAGAACTGGCACGACCGCGCCGGCTACGCCGAGCAGCTCACCGCCGCCGGCTTCGCCAACGCCGACGTGCAGTCCATCCAGGACCGCACCTGGGAGGGCTGGCGGCGGTTCCAGGCCAGCCGCCCGTCCGACCCCGCGTTCCAGGCCGAGGCCGACCGCAGCGCCGTCAAGGGCATGGCCAACCACTGGCGCGACGAGACGCTCATCAAGAAGGAACTCGCGCTGCTCGACTACGTCATCGCCGTCGCGCACAAGCCGTGACACCGACGCGGCCCCCGCCGGTGTCCGGCGGGGGCCGCGCCACGAACCACTGCGGTCAGGACACCGGCGTACGCGCCAGAGCCGCCGAGATCGTACGCAGGATCGCCGGCTGGTGCTGCGCCAGGAAGAAGTGCCCACCCGGGAACACCTGAAGGTCGAACGCGCCCGTGGTGTGCCGCTCCCACGCCCGCGCCTCGTCGACCGTCGTCTTCGGGTCGGCGTCGCCCGTGAACACCGTCACCGGGCAGCCCAGCTTCGGCCCCGGCGTGTACTCGTACGTCTCGGCCGCCCGGTAGTCGTTGCGGATCGCCGGCAGCGCCGCCCGCAGCAGCTCCGCGTCGCCGAGCACCGCCGAGTTCGTGCCACTGAGCTTGCGTACGTCGGCGAGCAGCCCCTCGTCGTCGAGCAGGTGCACCGTCTCGTGCCGTGGGCACGACGGGGCCCGCCGCCCGGACGGGAACAGGTGCGCCGCCGACGCGCCCGTCTCCGCCTCGATCAGCCGCGCCACCTCGAAGCCCAGCGTCGCGCCCATGCTGTGTCCGAAGATCGCCAGCGGCTGGTCCAGCCACGGCCGCAGCACCCCGAACACCTGCCGGGCCAGCTCCGGCAGGTTGTCCACGCACGGCTCCTGGCGGCGGTCCTGCCGCCCCGGATACTGGATCGCGAGCACCTCCACCGCCGGCGACAGCGCCCGCGACACGGGAAAGTAGAAACTCGCGGACCCACCGGCGTGCGGCAGGCACACCAGCCGCCGCGCCCCGGCCGGCGCCGGGTGGAACCGGCGGACCCACAGGCCGTTGTCTGAGTCGGTCATGCGTACACGCGGTCCTTCCAGCGGTGGTGCCGGGATCCGCCGGCACCGGTGCGATCAAAAGGACGCTAATCGGATCCACCGGGGGCGGCCACCCCTAGCGGACCGCCGCGCGGGTTAGGGGTTGTCGCAGGTCATCGCGACGCCATAGCTTTCCCCGGCAGAGGGGACCCGGGGGCTGCCGGCCGCATTGTGCAAAGGACGTAGAACCGATCTGGCCTGAGGAATTCGCGCATTCGTCCCGTCGCCTACGTCAGGTCTCCGCCGGCCACCGCGATGGGTCAGGTTGATGGACACCGAAGAGAAGCTCCGGGAGTATCTGAAGAGGGTCACCACCGACCTGCGGCGGACCCGGCAACGCCTCCGCGACGTCGAGGACGCCGCCGGGCAGCCGATCGCCATCGTCGGGATGGCCTGCCGCTTCCCCGGCGGGATCACCTCGCCCGACGCGCTGTGGGACCTCGTCGCCGCCTCCGGCGACGCCGTCGGCCCGTTCCCCGCCGACCGGGGCTGGGACCTCACCGACCTGCACGACCCGACCCGCGAACGCCCCGGCACCTCCTGCGTCGCCGAGGGCGGCTTCGTCCACGACGCCGGTGACTTCGACCCCCGGTTCTTCGGCATCTCCCCCCGCGAGGCCCTCGCCATGGACCCGCAGCAGCGGCTGCTGCTGGAGGTGTCCTGGGAGGCGTTCGAGTCCGCCGGGATCGACCCGACCGGGCTGCGCGGCGGCCGCGTCGGCGTGTTCGCCGGCCTCACCCACGGCGACTACGCCGCCGGGGCCACCGACGTCCCCGACGGTGTCGTCGACTACCTCGGCCTCGGCAACGCCGGCAGCATCAGCTCCGGCCGCGTGGCGTACGCGCTCGGGTTCGAGGGCCCGGCCGTCACCGTCGACACCGCCTGCTCGTCGTCGCTGGTCGCCCTGCACCTCGCGGCGCAGTCGCTGCGCTCCGGCGAATCCGACCTGGCCCTGGCCGGCGGCGTCACCGTGATGCCCACCCCCGCCGTCTTCGTCGACTTCACCCGGCAGGGCAACCTGTCCATGTCGGCCCGGTGCAAGGCGTTCGCCGACGGCGCCGACGGCACCGCCCTCGCCGAGGGCGTCGGCATGCTCCTCGTGGAACGCCTCGACGACGCCCGGCGGCTCGGCCACCGCGTCCTCGCCGTGGTGCGGGGGAGCGCGGTGAACCAGGACGGCGCGTCGAACGGGTTGACCGCGCCGAATGGTCCGTCGCAGCAGCGGGTGATCCGGCAGGCCCTCGCGTCGGCGCGGCTGTCGCCGGCCGACGTGGACGTGGTCGAGGCGCACGGCACGGGCACCACCCTCGGCGACCCGATCGAGGCGCAGGCGCTGCTCGCGACCTACGGGCAGGGTCGGGAGACGCCGCTGCTGCTCGGGTCGATCAAGTCGAACCTCGGCCACCCCCAGGCTGCCGCCGGCGTCGCCGGGGTGATCAAGATGGTGCAGGCGATGCGACACGGCCTCGTCCCCGCCACCCTGCACGTCGACACGCCGTCGTCCAAGGTGGACTGGTCCTCAGGCGCGGTCGCCCTCGCGACCGAACCGACGCCGTGGCCGGCGGCCGACCGCCCGCGCCGGGCGGCGGTGTCGTCGTTCGGGATCTCCGGCACCAACGCGCACGTGATCGTCGAGCAGGCGGAGCCGGCCAACGCGGAGCCGACGGCGCCGGTCAGGCTGCCGGTGGTGCCGTGGCTGGTGTCGGCGCGTACGGCCGACGCCCTTGCCGGGCAGGCGGGCCGGCTGGCCGGGCACGTCCGGGAGCGGTCCGGGCTGTCGCCGGTCGACGTGGGTTGGTCGCTTGCGACGTCGCGGGCCGCCCTGGAGCACCGGGCGGTGCTCCTCGGCGCCGACGGCGACGCCCTGCTGTCCGGCCTGGACGCGCTTATCGCCGGCGAGACCGCCCCGGGTGTGGTCACCGGCGAGGTGTCGTCGGGTCGTCGGGTGTTGTTGTTTACGGGTCAGGGTGCGCAGCGGTCGGGGATGGGTCGGGAGTTGTATGTCCGGTTCCCGGTGTATGCGGACGCGTTCGACCGGGTGTGTGCCCTGTTCGCGGGCCGGCTTGAACGTTCGTTGCGGGAGGTGGTGTTCGCATCACCGGGCTCTGATCTGGCGGGGTTGTTGGATCAGACGGTGTACACGCAGGCGGGTCTGTTCGCCCTGGAAGTGGCGTTGCATGAGCTGTTGGCCTCGTTTGGTGTGACGGCCGACTATCTCGTGGGTCATTCGATCGGTGAGGTGACGGCCGCCCATGTGGCGGGTGTGTTGTCGTTGGAGGACGCGTGCGCGTTGGTGGCGGCGCGTGGCTCGCTGATGCAGGGCCTGCCGTCCGGCGGCGGGATGCTCGCCGTCGGTGCGTCCGAGGCCGAGGTGCGTGCGCTGGCCGGTGACGGTGTGGACGTGGCGGCGGTGAACGGCCCGCAGTCCGTGGTGCTGTCGGGGCCGACGACCGACCTGGACGTGATCGCCCAGCGGTGTGCCGAGCGGGGTTGGCGGGCGAAGCGGCTGCCGGTGAGTCATGCGTTCCATTCGCGGTTGATGGAGCCGATGCTCGCCGAGTTCCGGACGGTCCTGGCGGGCCTGGACTGGCAGACGCCGAGGCTGCCCATCGTCTCCAACCTGACCGGCAGGGTCGCCGAGGCGGGGGAGATCACCAGCCCCGACTACTGGGTGCGGCATGTGCGGGAGGCCGTGCGGTTCGGCGACTCGATCACCACCCTGCATGGGTTGGGCGTGACCTCGTTCGTGGAGGTGGGGCCGGATGCGACGTTGACGGCGATGGCGGCCGACGTTCCGGCGGAGCGGCCGGTGCACCTGGTGGCGGCGCTGCGCCGTGACCAGTCCGAGGCGACCGGCATCGTGAACGCCCTGGCCCGGCTGCACGTCACCGGCACGCCCGTGGACTGGGCGGCGTGGTTCACCCACACCGGCGGCCGGCTGTGCACCGTGGACCTGCCCACCTACGCCTTCCACCACCAGCGCTACTGGCTCGACGCGAGCCCGTCCGGGGCCGACGCCTCCGGCCTCGGGGTCCGCAGCGCCGGGCACCCCCTGCTCACCGCCGAACTCGTCTCCGCCGACGACGACACCCGCCTGTACGGGGGCCGGCTGTCGGTGCAGACCCAGCCCTGGCTCGCCGACCACGTCGTGTGGGGCTCCGTTCTCGTGCCGGGCACCGCGCTCGTCGAGCTCGCCCTGCACGCCGGAGCACAGGCCGCCTGCGACACCCTCGCGGAGCTGACCCTCGCCGCCCCACTCGTCCTGCCCGAGCAGGGCGCCCGCGCGGTGCAGCTCAGCCTCGCCGCCCCCGACGAACACGGCCGCCGCCGGCTCGCCATCCACTCCCGGCCCGCCGACGACCCGCACGGCGACTGGACCCGGCACGCCGACGGGGTCCTCGCCCCCGGCGGCGGCGACGCCCCCGAGGCGCTCACCGAGTGGCCGCCCGCCGACGCCACCCCCGTGCCCGTCGAGCCCATCTACGCCCAGCTCCACCGCCTCGGCGTCGACCACGGGCCCACGTTCCGGGGGCTGCGCGCCGCGTGGCGTACCCCCGATGCCGTGCTCGCGGAGGTCGTGCTGCCCGACGGCGTCGCCGCCGACGGGTTCGGCCTGCACCCCGCGCTGCTGGACGCGGCGCTGCACGTCGTCGGCCTCACCGACGCCGACGACGCCGACGAGACCGCCGGGGCCCGACTCCCGTTCGCGTGGTCCGGCGTCGCGCTCGCCGCCGTCGGCGCGACCCACCTTCGGGTACGCGTCACCCGCGCCGGCTCCGCCGTCACCCTCACCCTCGCCGACGGCACCGGCGCGCCCGTCGCCCGGGTCGACTCGCTCGTCTCCCGGCCCGTCGGCGCCGACCAGCTCGACCCGAACGGCCCCGCCGACCTGCCCCTGTTCGACCTGCGCTGGACCGCGCTGCCCCTGCCGCCCCGCCCGGCGACCGGCATCGTCGCGCTCGACGCCGCCGGCTCCACCGCAACCGCCGCCGCGTCGCTGCCCGACGGGCTCCCCGCGCTCGCCGACGCCGTCGCCGCCGGCCGGCTCGACCCCCGGTTCGTGCTGCTGCCCGCCGGAGACCTGTCGCCCGCCGGGACCACCCCGCCCGGCGACCCCCTCGACGCCACCCGCGCCCGGCTCGCCGACACCCTCGCCGCCGTCCAGGGCTGGCTGGCCGACGACCGGCACGCCGACCGCCGGCTCGTCGTGCTCACCCGCGGCGCGGTCCCCGCCACCGCCACCGGCGACGTGACCGACCTGCCCGGCGCGGCCGTCTGGGGCCTGGTCCGCTCCGCGCAACTGGAACACCCCGGCCGGCTCGTGCTGGTCGACCTCGACCCCGAAGCCGGCCCCGACATCGACGCCGACCTGCTCGGCCGGGCCCTGGCCAGCGACGAACCCCAGCTCGCCCTCCGCGCCGGCCAGCTCCTCGCGCCCCGGCTCGCCCCCGCCGAACCCGACCCCACGGGGGCCGTCGACCTCCTCCCCGACGGCACCGTGCTCGTCACCGGCGCCACCGGCACCCTCGGCGGCCTCCTCGCCCGCCACCTCGTCACCGCCCACAAGGTCCGGCACCTGCTCCTCGCCGGCCGGCGCGGCGGCGACGCCCCCGGCGCCGCCGACCTCCTCGCCGAACTCACCCGCCTCGGCGCGCACGCCCGCTTCGTCGCCTGCGACGTCGCCGACCGCGACCAGGTCGCCGCGCTGCTCGCCACCGTCGCCGCCGAACACCCCCTCACCGGCGTCGTGCACGCCGCCGGGGTCCTCGACGACGCGACCGTCACCGCGCTCACCCCCGAGCGGATCGCCGCCGCGCTGCGCCCCAAGGCCGACGCCGCCTGGCACCTGCACGACCTCACCCGGCACCTGGACCTGCCGATGTTCGTGCTGTTCTCGTCCATCGCCGGCCCCCTCGGCGGCCCCGGGCAGGGCAACTACGCGGCGGCCAACGCGTTCCTCGACGGGCTCGCCCAGCACCGGCGCGCCGCCGGCCTCGCCGCCACCTCCCTGGCCTGGGGGCTGTGGGAGACCGACAGCGGGATGACCCGCGACCTGGGCACCGCCCGCCGGGAACGGATGGCCCGCCAGGGCATCACCCCCCTCGCGGTCGGGCAGGCGCTCGCCCTCTTCGACGCCAGCCGCAGCAGCCGGCAGCCGCTGCTGCTGCCCGTCCGCCTCGACCTCGCCGCGCTGCGTGCCCTCGCCACCGTCGACCACCTGCCCGCGCCGCTGCGCGGCCTGGCCGGCGTCCGCGCCCGGCGCAGCGCCGCCGGGTCCGCCGCACCGGCCGGCAACTTCCGCGACCGGATCGCCGACGCCCCCGACGCCGAGCGCCGGCGGCTCGTCGAGGAACTCGTCACCGGTCAGGTCGCCGAGGTCCTCGGGTACGCCACGGCCGCCGCCGTAGCCCCCGGCCAGTCCTTCACCGAACTGGGCTTCGACTCGCTGACCGCCGTCGACCTGCGCAACCGGCTCACCGCCCGCACCGACCTGACGCTGCCGGCCACCCTCGTCTTCGACCACCCCACCCCCGAGGCGCTCACCGGGCACCTGATGACGCAGCTCGGCACCGGCCGGTCCGCGCCCACCCTCCTCGACGAACTGGACCGGCTGGAGGCGGCGTTCGCCGCGACCCCCGCCGAGGCCCTCGCCGAACTCGCCGCCGACGAGGAGACCCGCGCCGCCGTCGCCGCCCGCCTGCGGGCGCTGCTCACCCGCTGGGACGGCGACAGCGGTGACACCGCCGGCGTCGCCCAGGTGATCGACGACGCCAGCGACGACGAACTCTTCGACTTCATCGACAGCACGTTCGGTCGCTCCTGACCGTCGTACCGCCCCGCTTGCCGACCAACGCGACAGGTGAATCCCGATGGCGAACGAAGCCAAGCTCCGTGAGTACCTCAAGCGCGTCACCGCCGACCTCGCCGAGACCAGCGAGCGCCTCAAGGCGGCCGACGCCAAGAACCACGAGCCCATCGCCATCGTCGGGATGAGCTGCCGCTACCCGGGCGGCGTCCGCTCGCCCGAGCAGCTGTGGGAACTCGTCGCGACCGGCACCGACGGCGTCACCGGATTCCCCACCGACCGGGGCTGGGACACCGACGCCGCGTACGACCCGACCGGGCAGCGCCGGGGCAGCACGTACGCGCGGGAGGGCGGGTTCCTGCACGACGCCGGTGACTTCGACTCGGAGCTGTTCAAGGTCTCGCCGTACGAGGCCCTCGCCATGGACCCGCAGCAGCGGCTCATGCTGGAGGCGTCCTGGGAGGCGATCGAGGACGCCCGCATCGACCCGCTGTCCCTGCGCGGCAGTCGCGTCGGCGTGTTCGCCGGCATGATGTACCACAACTACGCCGCCGGGCTGGCCGAGGTGCCCGAGACCCTGGACGCGTTCATCGGCGGCGGCACCGCCAGCAGCGTCCTCTCCGGCCGGGTCGCCTACACGTTCGGGTTCGAGGGGCCCGCGCTCACCGTCGACACCGCCTGCTCGTCGTCCCTCGTCGCGCTGCACCTCGCCGTGCAGTCGCTGCGCTCCGGCGAGTGCACCCTCGCGCTGGCCGGCGGCGTCACCGTGATGACCACCCTGGAGACCTTCGTCGACTTCAGCCGGCAGCGCGGCCTCGCCCCCGACGGGCGGTGCAAGTCGTTCGCCGAGGGCGCCGACGGCACCGGCTGGTCCGAGGGCGTCGGCATGCTCCTCGTGGAACGCCTCAGCGACGCCCGGCGGCTCGGCCACCGCGTCCTGGCCGTGGTACGCGGTAGCGCGGTGAACCAGGACGGGGCGTCGAACGGTCTTACCGCGCCGAATGGGCCGTCGCAGCAGCGGGTGATCCGGCAGGCCCTGGCGTCGGCTCGGCTGTCGCCGTTGGACGTGGACGTGGTGGAGGCGCACGGCACGGGCACCACGCTGGGTGACCCGATCGAGGCTCAGGCGTTGTTGGCGACGTATGGGCAGGGGCGGGAGACGCCGCTGCTGCTGGGGTCGGTGAAGTCGAATCTGGGTCACACGCAGGCGGCGGCGGGCGTCGCCGGGATCATCAAGATGGTCCTCGCCCTGCGGCATGGCGTGGTGCCGGCGACCCTGCACGTGGATGCGCCGTCGTCGAAGGTGGACTGGTCGTCTGGTGCGGTCGAGTTGGTGACGGAGCCACGTGAGTGGCCGGTGGTGGGTCGGCCGCGTCGGGCGGCGGTGTCGTCGTTCGGGATCTCGGGGACGAATGCGCACGTGATCGTGGAGCAGGCGGATCCGGTGGAGGCCGAGGTCGGGTCGGCCGGTTCCGTCGGCCTGCCGGTGGTGCCGTGGTTGGTGTCGGCGCGTTCGGCGGAGGCTCTCGGTGGGCAGGCGGTGCGGCTGGCCGACTTCGTCCGGGAGCGTTCCGGGTTGTCGCCGGTCGACGTGGGCTGGTCCCTCGCTACGTCGCGGGCTGCTCTGGAGCACCGGGCGGTGCTCCTCGGCGCCGACCGCGATGCCCTGCTGTCCGGCCTGGACACGCTGGCCGCCGACGAGACCGCCCCGGGTGTGGTGGCGGGTGAGGTGTCGTCGGGTCGTCGGGTGTTGTTGTTCACGGGTCAGGGTGCGCAGCGGTCAGGGATGGGTCGTGAACTGTATGTCCGGTTCCCGGTGTATGCGGAGGCGTTCGACCGGGTGTGTGGGCTGTTCGCGGGTCGCCTCGATCGTCCGTTGCGGGAGGTGGTGTTCGCGGAGTCGGGTTCCGACCTGGCGGCCCTGTTGGATCAGACGGCGTTCACGCAGGCGGGTCTGTTCGCCCTGGAAGTGGCCCTGTACGAGCTGTTGGCCTCGTTCGGCGTGACGGCCGACTATCTCGTGGGGCATTCGATCGGTGAGGTCACGGCCGCGCATGTGGCGGGTGTGTTGTCGTTGGAGGACGCGTGTGCGTTGGTGGCGGCGCGTGGCTCGCTGATGCAGGCGTTGCCTGCTGGTGGCGGGATGTTGGCGGTGGGCGCGGCGGAGGCCGAGGTGCGTGCGCTGGCCGGTGCTGGTGTGGACGTGGCGGCGGTGAACGGTCCGCAGTCGGTGGTGTTGTCGGGGCCGGTCGCCGACCTGGACGTGATCGCCCAGCGGTGTGCGGAGAAGGGGTGGCGGGCGAAGCGGCTGCCGGTGAGTCACGCGTTCCATTCGCGGTTGATGGAGCCGATGCTCGCCGAGTTCCGGTCGGTCCTCGAAGGCTTGGATTGGCAGACGCCGAGGTTGCCGATCGTGTCGAACGTGACGGGGCGCATCGCGGAGACGGCCGAGATCACCAGCCCTGACTACTGGGTGCGGCATGTGCGGGAGGCCGTGCGGTTCGGCGACTCGATCACCACCCTGCACGGGCTGGGCGTGACCTCGTTCGTGGAGGTGGGGCCGGACGCGACGTTGACGGCGATGGCCGCCGACACCCCGGCGGAGCGTCCGGCGCACCTGGTGGCGGCGCTGCGCCGTGACCAGGACGACACGACCGCCCTGGTCACCGCCCTCGCCCGGCTGCACGTCACCGGCACGCCCGTGGACTGGGCCGCCTGGTTCACCCACACCGGCGGCCAGCCCCGCACCGTCGACCTGCCCACCTACGCCTTCCACCACCAGCGCTACTGGCTCGACGCCCGCACCCGCCCCCACGGCACCGCCCCCGCCGGGTCGAGCCTCGACTCGTGGCGGTACCGGGTCACCTGGCAGCCGCTGGCCGACCACCACCGGCGGGAGGCCGACGACCTCCTGCTCGTCGTGCCCGACGACACCCTCGTGCCCGACGACGGGGCGGCCGGACAGTGGGCGAGCGCGCTCGCCGCGCCCGGCGTACGGGTGCTGCGGGTCGCCGCCGACCGGGACCGGGCCGGCCTCGCCCGCGACCTCGCCGACGCGTACGCCGACGGCCAGGGGCGACCCGGCACCGTCCTGTCGCTGCTCGGCCTCGCAACCGGCGGCCACCCCGACGCCGCCTCCGTGCCCGCCGGCCTCGCCCACACCGTCGCCCTCGCCCAGGCCCTCGGCGACGCCGCGATCCCCGCCCGGCTCTGGATCGCCACCCGGGGCGCGGTCTCCGTCGACCCCAGCGACCAGGCCGTCGACTGCGACCAGGCGGCCCTGTGGGGCTTCGGCGGCGTGCTGCGCGCCGAGCACCCCCAACGCTGGGGCGGGCTCGTGGACCTGCCCCCGACCGCCGACGCGCGCGGCGTACGACAGGTGCGGCGGCTGCTCGGCGGCGAGCGCGCGGAGGACCAGCTCGCGGTGCGCGCCACCGGCACGTACGCCCGGCGGTTGACCCGCGCCCGGCGGCCCGCCACCCCCGCACGCGCCTGGACCCCGCGCGGCACCACCCTCGTCACCGGCGGGACCGGCGCGCTCGGCGGGCACGTCGCCCGCGCCCTCGCGGCGGCCGGGGCCGATCACCTGCTGCTGGTCAGCCGCCGTGGCCCCGACGCCCCCGGCGCCGCCGCCCTCGCCGAGGAACTGACCGCCCTCGGCACCCGCGTCACCGTGGCGGCCTGCGACGCCGCCGACCGGGACGCCCTGCGCGACCTGCTCGCGGCGATCCCCGCCGACCTGCCGCTCACCGCCGTCGTGCACACGGCGGCGGCGCTCGACGACACCGTGGTCGACGCCCTCACCGCAGACCGGATGGCGACCGCCCTGCGCGCCAAGGTCGACGCGGCCCGCAACCTCGACGAGCTGACCCGGGACCACGAGCTGTCCGCGTTCGTGCTGTTCTCCTCCCTCGCCGGCACCATGGGCGGACCCGGGCAGGCCAACTACGCCCCCGGCAACGCCTGGCTCGACGCCCTCGCCCGGCGCCGCCGCGCCGAGGGGCTGCCCGCCACCGCCATCGCCTGGGGGCTGTGGGCCGACGGTGGCGTCAGCGCAGGCGACTTCGAACACCGGATGGCCCGCAACGGGTTCGGGGCGATGGATCCCGCCACGGCCGTCCGCGCCCTCACCGGCACGTTGGAGGACGACGAGATCCACCTCGTCGTCGCCGACGTCGACTGGGACCGGGTGGCGGGCAGCGCCGCCGGCCGCCGCCCCGACCCGCTGATCCGGGGCCTGCTGACCGCGCCGCAGGTCACCGACGCCGCCACCGCCGACCGGGCAGCCGGCGGCGGTGCCCTGCGGGACCGCCTCGCCGGGCTCACCGACGCCGAGCAGCTCGACACCCTCCGCGACCTGGTGCGCGCCGAGGTGGCGGCGGTGCTCGGCCACGGCAGCGCCGACCGGGTGCCGGCCGAACGCGCGTTCCGGGACCTCGGCTTCACCTCGCTGACCGCCGTCGAGCTGCGCAACCGGCTCGACGCCGCCACCGGGCTGACCCTGCCCGCCACGCTCGCCTTCGACCACCCCAACCCCACCGCCCTGGCGGCCCACATCCGCGCGGAACTGCTGGGCGGGCAGTCGCCGTCCGCGACGGCCCCGGCCGTACGCCCCGTCGACGACGACCCGATCGTCATCGTCGGCATGGGCTGCCGCTTTCCCGCCGGGGCCGGCTCGCCGGAGGAGTTCTGGCGGCTGCTCGCCGACGGCGTCGACGCCATGTCGGACTTCCCCACCGACCGGCACTGGGACCTGACCGCGCTCCACCACCCCGACCCCGGGCACCCCGGGGCGTCGTACGTGACGCAGGGGGCGTTCCTCGCCGACGCGGGGGCGTTCGACGCCGGGTTCTTCGGCATCTCCCCCCGCGAGGCCGTCGCCATGGACCCGCAGCAGCGGCTGCTGCTGGAGGTGTCCTGGGCGGCGATCGAGGACGCCCGGATCGACCCCCTCACGCTGCGCGGCGGGCGCGTCGGCGTCTTCGCCGGCACCAACGGGCAGGACTTCGACAACCTCATCCGCAACGGCGGCGAACAGCTCGCCGGCTACGGCGCCACCGGGGCCTCCGCGAGCGTCCTGTCGGGGCGGGTGGCGTACTCGTTCGGGTTCGAGGGGCCGGCGGTCACCGTCGACACGGCGTGCTCGTCGTCGCTGGTGGCGCTGCACCTGGCGGCGCAGTCACTCCGGTCGGGCGAGTGCGACCTCGCGCTGGCCGGCGGCGTCACCGTGATGGCCACTCCCGGCGCGTTCGTCGAGTTCTCCCGGCAGCGGGGACTGTCCGCCGACGGGCGGTGCCGGTCGTTCGCGGAGTCGGCGGACGGGACGGGTTGGGGCGAGGGCGTCGGGGTGCTGCTGGTGCAGCGCCTGTCGGACGCCCGGCGGGACGGCCGTCGGGTCCTCGCCGTGGTGCGCGGTAGCGCCGTGAACCAGGACGGTGCGTCGAACGGTCTTACCGCGCCGAATGGGCCGTCGCAGCAGCGGGTGATCCGGCAGGCCCTGGCGTCGGCTCGGCTGTCGCCGTTGGACGTGGACGTGGTGGAGGCGCACGGCACGGGTACCACGCTGGGTGACCCGATCGAGGCTCAGGCGTTGTTGGCGACGTATGGGCAGGGGCGGGAGACGCCGCTGCTGCTGGGGTCGGTGAAGTCGAATCTGGGTCACACGCAGGCGGCAGCCGGCGTCGCCGGTGTGATCAAGATGGTGCAGGCGATGCGGCACGGGGTGGTGCCGGCGACCCTGCACGTGGATGCGCCGTCGTCGAAGGTGGACTGGTCGTCTGGTGCGGTCGAGTTGGTGACGGAGCCACGTGAGTGGCCGGTGGTGGGTCGGCCGCGTCGGGCGGCGGTGTCGTCGTTCGGGATCTCGGGGACGAATGCGCACGTGATCGTGGAGCAGTCGGATCCGGTGGAGGCCGGGGCCGGGTCGTCCGGGCCGGTGGAGTTGCCGGTGGTGCCGTGGTTGGTGTCGGCGCGTTCGGCGGAGGCTCTCGGTGGGCAGGCGGTGCGGCTGGCCGACTTCGTCCGGGAGGGCTCCGGGTTGTCGCCGGTCGACGTGGGCTGGTCCCTCGCTACGTCGCGGGCTGCTCTGGAGCACCGGGCGGTCGTCCTTGGGGCGGGTCGAGACGACCTGCTGTCCGGGCTGGATGCGGTGGCGGCCGGCGTGGCGGCTCCGGGTGTGGTGGCGGGTGAGGTGGTCTCGGGTCGTCGGGTGTTGTTGTTTACGGGTCAGGGTGCGCAGCGGTCGGGGATGGGTCGGGAGTTGTATGACCGGTTCCCGGTGTATGCGGACGCGTTCGACCGGGTGTGTGCCCTGTTCGCGGGCCGGCTTGAACGTTCGTTGCGGGAGGTGGTGTTCGCATCACCGGGCTCTGATCTGGCGGGGTTGTTGGATCAGACCGTTTACACGCAGGCGGGTCTGTTCGCCCTGGAAGTGGCGTTGCATGAGCTGTTGGCCTCGTTTGGTGTGACGGCTGACTATCTCGTGGGGCATTCGATCGGTGAGGTCACGGCCGCGCATGTGGCGGGTGTGTTGTCGTTGGAGGACGCGTGTGCGTTGGTGGCGGCGCGTGGCTCGCTGATGCAGGCGTTGCCTGCTGGTGGCGGGATGTTGGCGGTGGGCGCGGCCGAGGCCGAGGTGCGTGCGCTGGCTGGTGACGGTGTGGACGTGGCGGCGGTGAACGGTCCACAGTCCGTGGTGCTGTCGGGGCCGGTGGCCGATCTTGATCGGATCGCGGGGGAGTGCGTGGATCGGGGTTGGCGGGTCAAGCGGTTGCCGGTGAGTCACGCGTTCCATTCGCGGTTGATGGAGCCGATGCTGGCGGAGTTCCGGACGGTGCTCCAAGGCTTGGACTGGCGGGCCCCGAGGCTGCCGATCGTGTCGAACGTGACGGGCAGGGTGGCGGAGGCGGGGGAGA
Organism: Micromonospora sp. NBRC 110038; assembly: GCF_020884815.1. NCBI lineage: Bacteria > Bacillati > Actinomycetota > Actinomycetes > Micromonosporales > Micromonosporaceae > Micromonospora > Micromonospora sp. NBRC 110038. Next base: position 1,301,691 of record NZ_BBOL01000001.1, read on the forward strand.
TCACCGACCCCGAGTACTGGGTGCGGCACGTGCGGGAGGCGGTCCGGTTCGGCGATGCCGTGGCTACCCTGCACGACCTGGGCGTCAGCAGCTTCGTGGAGGTGGGGCCGGATGCGACGTTGACGGCGATGGCTGCCGACACGCCCGTCGGCCGTCCGGTGCACCTGGTGGCGGCGCTGCGCCGTGACCAGTCCGAGGCGACCGGCATCGTGAACGCCCTGGCCCGGCTGCACGTCACCGGCACGCCCGTGGACTGGGCCGCCTGGTTCACCCACACCGGCGGCCAGCCCCGCACCGTCGACCTGCCCACCTACGCCTTCCACCGCAGGTGGTACTGGCCCGAGCCCGTATCGGCTGTCGGCGGCACCTCGCGAGCGAGCGACGACATCGACGAGCGGTTCTGGGCGGCGGTGGAGCGGGAGGACCTGACCGGCCTCGGTGCGGAGTTGGCGGCGGAGCAGCCGCTGCGTGACCTGCTGCCGAAGCTCGCCCGCTGGCGGCGGGCGGGTCAGCGGCGGTCCACCGTCGACTCGTGGCGCTACCGCGTCGAGTGGCGGCCCGCTCCGGCCGTACCGTCGGAGGGGTTGACCGGGAGGTGGCTTGTCCTGGTGCCCCCGGCGCAGGCCGACCACCCCCTTGCCGAGGGCCTGGCCGCGCACGGCGCGGAGGTCCTGACGGTCAGCCTCGACCCGGCGGGGACGAACCGGGACGACGCGGCCGAGCGGCTGCGGGCCGCGCTGCCCAGCCCGGGTGAGATCGCCGGGGTCCTGTCGCTGCTGTCGCTGGCCGGTGCCGGCGTGGGCGAGACCCTCGCCGTGGTGCAGGCGCTGAACGACTGCGGCGTCAGCGGCCGGGTGTGGTGGGTGACCCGGAGCGCGGTGTCCGTGGGCAGGTCGGACGCCCCGGTCGACCCGGTCGCGGCGGCCGTGTGGGGCGTGGGCCGGGTGGCGGCGTTGGAGCTGCCGGGCTGGTGGGGTGGCCTGGTGGATCTGCCGGAGGTGGTGGACGGTCGGGCGGTGCGGCGGGTGTGTCAGGTGTTGGCGGCGGGTGTCGAGGATCAGGTGGCGGTGCGGTCGTCGGGGTTGTTCGTGCGGCGGCTGGTGCGGGCGGGTGGTGAGTCTGCGCGGCGGGAGTTCCGGTTGTCGGGGACGGTGCTGGTCACCGGCGGCACCGGGGCGTTGGGCTCCCGGGTGGCGCGGTGGGCGGTGGGTGTCGGGGCAGAACACCTTGTGTTGACGAGTCGGCGTGGTGAGCGGGCTGTGGGTGCGGTGGAGTTGGCGGAGCGGTTGCGGGCGTCCGGGGCGCGGGTGACGGTGGCGGCGTGTGACGTGGCGGACCGGTCGGCGCTCGGCGCGCTGCTCGACGGCCTCGCCGACGCCGGTGACCCCGTCCGCGCCGTCGTGCACGCCGCCGGAGCGCCCCAGTTCACCCCGCTGGCCGACGTCACGCCGGACGAACTGCGCGAGGTGCTGCGCGCCAAGGTCGACGGGGCGGCGCATCTCGATGCGTTGCTGCCGGAGTTGGACGCGTTCGTGGTGTTCTCGTCCATCGCCGGGGTGTGGGGCTCGGCCGGGCAGGCCGGCTACGCGGCGGCCAACGCCTTCGTCGACGCCCTCGTCGCGCGCCGACGGGCCCGGGGCACCGCCGCCACGGCCGTGGCGTGGGGCCCGTGGGCGGGTGCCGGCATGGCCGTCCAGGGCGAGGCGCAGGAGCAACTGGCCCGCCGGGGGCTGCCGGCGATGGATCCGGAGCTGGCGGTCGCCGCGTTGCAGGCGGCCCTCGACCGGGACGACACGAGCGTCGTCGTCGCCGACGTCGCCTGGGACCGGTTCTCCGCCTCCTTCACCGCCCTGCGACCCAGCCCCCTGCTGGACGAGATCCCCGAGGCGCGGCCCGCGTCGCCCGCCGCCGCCGCCGATGCGGGGGAGGAACGGGCGCAGCTCGGCCGCCGGCTCGCCACCCTGACGACCGCCGAACGGGACGCGTATCTGCTCGACCTCGTGCGCGCCCAGGTGGCCGCGGTGCTCGGGCACGCCACGCCGGACGCCGTCCCCGCCGACCAGGCGTTCCAGCGGCAGGGCTTCGACTCGCTGACCGCCGTGGAGCTGCGCAACCGGCTCACCGCCGAGACCGGCCTCGCCCTGCCCAGCACCCTCGTCTTCGACCACCCGACGCCGCTGGCGCTCGTCGCCCACCTGGCCGCCGAGCTGACCGGCACCCCGGCCGGGGCGGTGGAGCGGGAGCGGGTCGCGGCCGTCGACGACGACCCCATCGTGATCGTCGGCATGGCCTGCCGCCTGCCCGGCGGAGTCGACACCGCCGACCAGCTGTGGGACATGCTCACCGCCGGGCGCGACGGCATCTCCGACTTCCCCCTCGACCGGGGCTGGGACAGCTTCCTCGACGGCCGGCTGTCCGACACCTCGTTCCCCCGCCAGGGCGGCTTCGTCTACGACGCGGGGGCGTTCGACGCCGGGTTCTTCGGCATCTCCCCCCGCGAGGCCGTCGCCATGGACCCGCAGCAGCGGCTGCTGCTGGAGGTCTCCTGGGAGGCGGTCGAGTCGGCGGGCGTGGACCCGTCCCGCCTGAAGGGGGAGCGGGTCGGCGTCTTCGCGGGTGCCAGCTTCCAGGGGTACGCGTCCACGGCCATGGGCCGGGACCAGGAGGTCGGCGGCCACCTGCTCACCGGCAACGCGACCAGCGTCCTGTCCGGGCGGGTGGCGTACTCGTTCGGGTTCGAGGGGCCGGCGGTCACCGTCGACACGGCGTGCTCGTCGTCGCTGGTCGCGTTGCACCTGGCGGCACAGTCACTGCGTTCGGGCGAGTGCGACCTGGCCCTCGCGGGCGGCGTGACGGTCATGGCCTCACCGGCGACCTTCGTCGAGTTCGCGAAGCAGGGCGGCCTCTCCGCCGACGGGCGGTGCCGGTCGTTCGCGGAGTCGGCGGACGGCACCGGGTGGGGTGAGGGCGTCGGGGTGCTCCTCGTCGAGCGGCTGTCGGACGCGCGGCGTAACGGTCACCGGGTTCTCGCGGTCGTGCGCGGCTCCGCCGTGAACCAGGACGGTGCGTCGAACGGGCTCACCGCGCCGAATGGTCCGTCGCAGCAGCGGGTGATCCGGCAGGCCCTCGCGTCGGCGGGGTTGTCCACGGCCGACGTGGACGTGGTGGAGGCGCACGGCACGGGCACCACGCTGGGTGACCCGATCGAGGCGCAGGCGTTGCTTGCGACGTACGGGCAGGGTCGGGGCGACGCCGCGCCGCTGCTACTCGGGTCGATCAAGTCGAACATCGGCCACACGCAGGCGGCGGCCGGTGTCGCCGGGGTGATCAAGCTGGTCCTCGCCCTGCGACACGGCGTGGTGCCGGCGACCCTGCACGTGGACGAGCCCTCCACGAAGGTGGACTGGACGTCGGGCGCGGTCACGCTGGTCACCAAGCGGCGCGAGTGGCCGGCGGTGGTGGACCGCCCGCGCCGGGCCGCCGTCTCCTCGTTCGGCATCTCCGGGACCAACGCCCACGTGATCCTCGAGCAGGCGGAGCCCGTCGAGGCCGAGCCGCCCCGGCCCGTTGACCTGCCCGTGGTGCCCTGGCTGGTGTCGGCGCGCACGCCGGAAGCCCTCGCCGCGCAGGCCACCCGGCTCGCCGAGCACCTGGGATCCGACGCGGGGCCGACGGCGACCGACATCGCCTGGTCGCTCGCGACCGCCCGCGCCGCCCTGGAGCACCGGGCTGTCGTCCTCGGCGCGACCGGGGACGACCTGCGCGAGGGGCTTGCCGCGCTGGCCGGCTCCGTTGCGGCACCCGGTGTGTTCACCGGTGAGGTGGTCTCGGGTCGGCGGGCGTTGTTGTTCACGGGTCAGGGTGCGCAGCGGTCGGGGATGGGCCGGGAGTTGTACGACCGGTTCCCGGTGTACGCGGATGCTTTCGACCGGGTGTGCGCCCGGTTCGAGGGCCGGTTCGACCGCTCGTTGCGGGAGGTGGTGTTCGCTTCACCGGGCAGTGATCTGGCAGGGCTGTTGGATCAGACGGCGTACACGCAGGCGGGCCTGTTCGCCCTGGAAGTGGCGCTGCACGAGCTGCTCGCTGCCTTCGGCGTGACCGGCGACTACCTGGTGGGGCATTCGATCGGTGAGGTGACGGCGGCGTATGTGGCGGGTGTGTTGTCGCTTGAGGATGCGTGCGCGTTGGTGGCGGCGCGGGGCCGGTTGATGCAGGCGTTGCCCAGCGGTGGCGGGATGTTGGCGGTGGGCGTGGCCGAGGGAGAGGCGCGCGGGTTGGCCGGTGACGGTGTGGACGTGGCGGCGGTGAACGGTCCTCGGTCGGTGGTGCTGGCCGGCGAGGTTGTCGAGTTGGATCGGATCGCGGGGGAGTGCGCCGAGCGGGGTTGGCGGGTCAAGCGGCTGCCGGTGAGTCACGCGTTCCACTCGCGGCTCATGGAGCCGATGCTGGCCGAGTTCCGCACGGTCCTGGCTGGCCTGGAGTGGCGTGCGCCGAGGCTGCCGGTCGTGTCGAACCTGACGGGGCGGGTGGCGGAGGCGGGGGAGATCACCGACCCGGAGTACTGGGTGCGGCATGTGCGGGAGGCGGTGCGGTTCGCCGACTCCATCGCCACCCTTCGTGAGCTGGGCGTGTCGACGTTCGTGGAGGTGGGGCCGGACGCGACGTTGACGGCGATGGCCGCCGACACCCCGGCCGACCGTCCGGCGCACCTGGTGGCGGCGCTGCGCCGCGACCAGCCGGAGGTGACCGCCCTGGTCACCGCCCTCGCCCGGCTGCACGTCACCGGCACGTCGATCGACTGGGCGACCTGGTTCACCCACACCGGCGGTCGGCCCCGCACCGTCGACCTGCCCACCTACGCCTTCCAGCAGCAGCGCTACTGGCTGCACGACGCTTCGCCGGCCGCCGTCGCGTCCACCGGCGGGGGCTCGGCGACCGACGAGCGGTTCTGGGCGGCGGTGGAGCGGGAGGACCTGACCGGCCTCGGTGCGGAGTTGGCGGCGGAGCAGTCGCTGAGTGACCTGCTGCCGAAGCTCGCCCGCTGGCGGCGGGCGGGTCAGCAGCGGTCCACCGTCGACTCGTGGCGCTACCGCGTCGAGTGGCAGGCCGCACCCGATGCGCGGGCGGAGCTGACCGGGACCTGGCTGGTGCTGGTGCCGTACGACGGGGTCGATGCCCCGGTGCTCGCGGCCGTGACCGAGGGGATCGCCTCGGCCGGGGCGAAGGTCCGGACGTTGACGCTCGACGGCCCGGCGGACGACCGCGAACTGGTGGCGAAGTCGCTCCGCGACGTCGGCGAGGCCGCCGGTGTGGTGTCGCTGCTGTCGCTGGCCGGCGTCGGCGTGGGCGAGGCGCTGGGGGCGGTGCAGGCGCTGGCCGCCGCCGACCTGGGCGGCCGGGTGTGGTGGGTGACCCGGGGCGCGGTGTCCGTGGGCGCGTCGGACGCCCCGGTCGACCCGGTCGCCGCTGCCGCCTGGGGCCTGGGCCGGGTGGCCGCGTTGGAGGAGCCACGACGGTGGGGTGGCCTGGTGGACCTGCCGGAGGTGGTGGACGCCCGCGTGGTCCGCCGGGTGTGTCAGGTGCTGGCGGCGGGTGTCGAGGATCAGGTGGCGGTGCGGTCGTCGGGGTTGTTCGTGCGCCGGCTGGCCCGTGCCGGCGGTGAGTGTGCGCGGCGGGAGTTCCGGTTGTCGGGGACGGTGCTGGTCACCGGTGGTACGGGGGCTCTCGGTTCCCGGGTTGCGGAGTGGGCGGTCGGTGCGGGTGCCGGGCATGTGGTGTTGGTGAGTCGGCGTGGTGAGCGGGCTGTGGGTGCGGTGGAGTTGGCGGAGCGGTTGCGGGCGTCCGGGGTGCGGGTGACGGTGGCGGCCTGTGACGTGGCGGACCGGTCAGCGCTGGGCGCGCTGCTCGACGGCCTCGCCGCCGACGGTGACCCGGTGCGCGCCGTCGTGCACGCGGCGGGCGCGGCGCACTCCACCCCGCTGGGCGAGCTGACCGCCGACGAGCTGCGCGAGGTGCTGCGCGCCAAGGTCGACGGGGCGGCGCATCTCGATGCGTTGCTGCCGGAGTTGGACGCGTTCGTGGTGTTCTCGTCCATCGCCGGGGTGTGGGGCTCGGCCGGGCAGGCCGGCTACGCGGCGGCCAACGCGTACCTCGACGGGCTGGTGGCCCGGCGGCGCGCCCGGGGTGCCGCCGGCACCGCGGTGGCGTGGGGCCCGTGGGCCGGCGCGGGGATGGCGCATGGCGAGCAGCAGGAACAGCTCGGCCGCCGGGGGCTGCCGGCGATGGATCCGGAGCTGGCGGTCGCCGCGTTGCAGGCGGCCCTCGACCGGGACGACACGAGCGTCGTCGTCGCCGACGTCGCCTGGGACCGGTTCGCCGCCTCCTTCACCGCCCTGCGGCCCAGCCCCCTGCTCGGCGGCATCCCCGAGGCCGGTGCCGTCGAACGCCCGGAGACGCCGCCGTCGGGCACCGGCGCCCCGCAGCAGCTGCGGGACCGGCTGGCCGCCGCGGGCGACACCGAGCGGGACCGCATCCTGCTCGACCTGGTACGCGGCACCGCCGCCACCGTGCTGGGGCATCGCACCCCGGCAGCGATCCGTGCCGCCCGGGGCTTCCTGGAACTCGGCTTCGACTCGCTGACCGCCGTGGAGCTGCGCAACCGGCTCACCGCCGAGACCGGCCTCGCCCTGCCCAGCACCCTCGTCTTCGACTATCCGACGCCGGCCGCGCTCGCCGAGCACCTGCGCGCCGAGCTGGTGCCGCACGGGGCGGCCACCCCGGTCGTCGCCGAGATCGAACGGCTTGAGGAACTGCTGCGGACCGTCCCCGCCGACCGGCGCGACGACTCGGAGATCACCCGCCGCCTGGAGGATCTGCTGGCCCACTGGCGAGGTGCCACCGCCCCGTCGTCGCCATCCCCCGCCTCGCTGGATCCGGCCTCGCTGGATCCCTCGTCGCCGGCTTCCGCGTCGCCCGCCCCGGCCGAGGCCGTAGCCGTGGCCGACGACCTGTCCACCGCCACCGAGGACGACATCTTCGCCATCATCCAACGCGAATTCGGCAAGTCCTGACCCACCCCACCCCCCGCCCCCACCCCCACCCCCCACCCCCCGCCCCCCCCGCCCCCCGCCCCGGTGATCAAGAGAAAAGTGTCAAAGTTGATCTCGACGGTGACGCAAACCTCTTGATCACCGGGGGGAGACCGCCGGGGGAGGGCCGGGGGAGACCGCCGGGAGGGCGGCCGGGAGGGTGGGGCTAGGGGTCTGGTGGGTGGATCTAGGGGTGTGTCGCCTCCTGTCGGGCTCCGTAGGGTCGGAGCCCGACAGGTTGTCGTCCCGCTTGGCGCGGGGCGGGCGGAGGCGGGGGTGCGCGCGGGTGCCCGGAGACACGGGAGGTGCCCTGTGACCGGCTCCCAGAGCGGCCAGCTCCTCGCGATCAGCGACCTGCACGTTGTGTACGCGGAGAACAAGGCCATCGTCGAGGCCCTGCGCCCCGACAACGACGACGACTGGCTGATCGTCGCCGGTGACGTCGGCGAGTTCGCCAAGGACATCCAGTGGGCGCTCGGCCTGCTCCGCGACCGGTTCGCCCGGGTGATCTGGGCACCGGGCAACCACGAGCTGTGGACGCCCCGCGACGACACCGTCCAGTTGCGTGGCGAGGAACGCTACCGGCACCTCGTCGCGTTGTGCCGCAGCCTGGGCGTGGTCACGCCGGAGGATCCGTACCCGGTGTGGGACCCGGACGGGGATCCCGTCCTGATCGCCCCGCTCTTCGTCGGGTACGACTACACGTGGCGGCCCCCGGGGACGTACACCCGGGAGCAGGCGTTGGCGCGGGCGCACGAGACCGGCGTGGTCTGCACCGACGAGATCCTGCTGCACCCCGACCCGTACCCGAGCCGGGACGCCTGGTGCCGGGCGCGGGTGATCCAGACCGAGCGGCGGCTCGACGCCGAGCGCGGCGGCCTGCCCACCATTCTGGTGAACCACTACCCGCTGGTCCGCGAGCCCACCCGGGTCCTGCGCTATCCCGAGTTCGCCCAGTGGTGCGGCACCGACCTGACCGCCGACTGGCACCTGCGCTACGACACCCGCGTCGCCGTCTACGGCCATCTGCACATCCCGCGCACCACCTGGTACGACGGCGTCCGGTTCGAGGAGGTGTCCGTCGGCTACCCGCGCGAGTGGCGTCGCCGCGCCACGCCGCCGGGACGGCCCCGCCAGATCCTCCCGGCCCCCGCCCGACCCCACGGCTGACCGCCGGGAACGGGCGTCCCCGAGGGCCCTCCCACCGGCCTCATCCTGCGGTTATCGCCCCTCCGGGAGGCGCCGCGCGGGGGCTGAATGAGGGGTCCCGTAGGGGTTGGGCCGCCGTAGCGCGCTCAGTACCGTCCACTCACGGTGAGGGTCGGATACCGGCAATTCCCAGGGCCGGATGCCTGCGGTGGTGGCTTCCTCAGTGTTCGGCGGAATCGATCGGTAGCAAGCTCCGGGCGGGTGGGTCATGGCGGACGAAGAGAAGCTCCTCGAACACCTCAAGTGGGTGACCACCGAGCTCCGCCAGGCGCACCGGCGCCTGCGGGAGCTGGAGAGCGCCGAACCCGAACCGATCGCCGTCGTCGCGATGGCGTGCCGGTTCCCCGGCGGCGTCGGCTCCCCCGAGGACCTGTGGGACCTCGTGGCCGCCGGCACCGACGCGACCGGTCCGTTCCCCACCGACCGGGGCTGGGACCTGGCCCGGCTGTACGACCCGGACCCCGACCACCCCGGCACCTCGTACAGCGACCGGGGCGGGTTCCTCGACGACGCCGGCCACTTCGACCCGACCCTGTTCGGCATCTCCCCCCGCGAGGCCCTCGCGATGGACCCGCAGCAGCGGCTGCTGCTGGAGACCACCTGGGAGGTGTTCGAACGCGCCGGCATCGACGCCGGGTCGCTGCGCGGCAGCCGCACCGGCGTGTTCGTCGGCACCGCCGGGCAGGACTACGCCTCCGTGCTGCGCCGCCTCCCCGAGGGCGCCGAAGGCTACGTGCTGACCGGCACCGCCGCCAGCGTCATCTCCGGCCGGCTCGCCTACTCGTTCGGCCTGGAGGGGCCGGCCGTCACCGTCGACACCGCCTGCTCGTCGTCGCTGGTCGCGCTGCACCTGGCCGGCCAGGCCCTGCGTGACGGCGAGTGCACCCTCGCCGTGGCCGGCGGCGTCAGCGTGATGGCCACACCCGGCGGGTTCGTCGAGTTCTCCCGCCAGCGGGGGCTGGCCGCCGACGGCCGGTGCAAGGCGTTCTCCGCCGCCGCCGACGGCACCGGCTGGGCCGAGGGTGTCGGCATGGTGCTCGTCGAGCGGCTGTCCGACGCCCGCCGCAACGGCCACCCCGTGCTCGCCGTGATCCGGGGCAGCGCCGTCAACTCCGACGGGGCCAGCAGCGGCCTCACCGCCCCGAACGGCCCCGCCCAGCAGCGCGTCATCCGCCAGGCCCTCGACAACGCCGGCCTCACCCCGGCCGACGTGGACGTCGTGGAGGCGCACGGCACCGGCACCCGGCTCGGCGACCCGATTGAGGCGCAGGCGCTGCTGGCCACGTACGGCAAGGACAGGCCCGCCGACCGGCCGCTCTGGCTCGGCTCGTTGAAGTCGAACCTCGGCCACACGCAGGCCGCCGCCGGGGTCGCCGGGGTGATCAAGATGGTCCTCGCGATGCGGCACGGGCTGCTCCCGGCGACCCTGCACGCCGACGAGCCCACGCCGCACGTCGACTGGACGGGCGGCGCGGTCGCCCTGCTCACGCAGGCCCGCCCGTGGACCGGGGACGCCGGCCGGCCCCGCCGCGCCGCCGTCTCCTCCTTCGGCATGAGCGGCACCAACGCCCACCTCGTCCTGGAACAGGCCCCGCCGCCAGAGCCCGCCGCCGCGACCGAGGCCCCCGCGCGGGAACTCCCGGCGGTGCCGGTGCTGCTCTCCGCCGCGCACCCCGCCGCCCTCGCCGCGCAGGCGGGCCGTTGGGCGGCCTGGCTGGACGCCGACCCCGACGCGCGTCCCGTGGACGTGGCGTGGTCGTCGGTCACCGCCCGCGCCGCCCTGGACAGCCGCGCGGTGGTCGTGGCGACGGGCCGCGAGGACCTCCTCGCCGGGTTGCGCGCCCTGGCGGCGGGCGAGCCGTCCGGCGCGGTCGTCGCCGGCCGCGCCGCCGACCGGGGTCCGCTCGCCGTGCTGTTCTCCGGTCAGGGCGCGCAGCGGGCGGGGATGGGTCGTGAGTTGTACGCGTCGTTCCCGGTGTTCGCGTCGGTGCTGGACGAGGTGTGCGGGCACCTGGACCGTGGGTTGCCGCAGCCGCTGCGGCCGGTGTTGTTCGCGGAGGCGGGGACGCCGGAGGCCGAGCTGCTGGGGCAGACGGTGTTCACGCAGGCGGGCCTGTTCGCTGTCGAGGTGGCCCTGTTCCGTCTCGTGGAGTCGTTCGGTGTGGTGCCGGACTTCGTGGGTGGGCATTCGGTGGGGGAGATCGTCGCCGCGCATGTGGCGGGGGTGTTGTCGCTGGAGCATGCGTGTGCGTTGGTGGTGGCGCGGGGTCGGTTGATGCAGGCGTTGCCGGCCGGTGGTGGGATGTTGGCGGTCAACGCGGCCGAGTCGGACGTGTTGGCGTCGCTGGACGGGCTGTCCGACCGGGTGGGGGTCGCGGCGGTCAATGGTCCTGAGTCCGTGGTGGTGTCGGGTGCGGTGGACGCCCTGGACGTGGTGGAGCAGGCGTGGCGGGGGCGGGGGGTGCGGACCCGTCGGCTGGCGGTGAGTCACGCGTTCCACAGCCCGTTGATGGAGCCGATGCTGGAGAAGTTCCGGGCGTTGGTCAGCCGGTTGACGTTCTCCGCGCCGGTGCTGCCGTTGGTGTCGAACGTGACCGGGGCGCTGGCCGATCCCGACGAGGTCCGCAGCGTCGACTACTGGGTGCGGCATGTCCGCGAGGCGGTGCGGTTCGCCGACGGGGTGGCGGCGTTGCGGTCAGCGGGGGTGGACACGTTCCTGGAGGTCGGCCCGCAGAGTGTGTTGACGGCGTTGACGGCGGAGGCGCTGCCTGACGGCGGGGACGTGGTCGCGGTGGCCGCTCAGCGTCGGGATCGGCCGGAGGTCGCCGGTCTGCTGGCCGCGCTGGCGGAGCTGCACGTGCACGGGGTGTCGGTGGGGTGGCGGTCGTGGTTCGCCGACACGGGCGCGTCCCGGGTGGACCTGCCCACGTACGCGTTCCAGCGGGAGCGGTTCTGGCTCGAGGCGGGCACGTGGCAGGTGGGCGACGTGTCGGCCGCCGGCCTGGGCGTGGCGGGGCATCCGCTGCTCGGCGCGGCGGTGCGCCTCGCCGGTGACGACGAGGCGGTGCTGACGGGTCGCCTGTCGGTGTCGACGCACCCGTGGCTGGCCGACCATGTGGTGTCGGGTGCGGTGGTGGTGCCGGGTGCGGCGCTGGTCGAGCTGGTGGTGCGGGCGGGCGACGAGGTGGGTGCCTCCCGGGTGCGGGAGTTGACGATCGCCGCCCCGTTGACCCTGCCGGCCGCCGAGGCCGTGCGGGTGCAGGTGCGCGTCGGCGCGGCCGACGACTCCGGTGCCCGCGAGGTGACGGTGCACGCCCAGCCCGACGACGAGCCGGACGCGGAGTGGATCCGGCACGCCGAGGGTGTGCTGGAGCCGGCCGCCGCCGAGGAGCCGACCGTCGGCGCGTGGCCGCCCGCCGGGGCGACCGAGGCGGAACTGGCCGGCTGGTATCCGGCGTTCGCGGAGCACGGCCTGGCGTACGGGCCGGTGTTCCAGGGGCTGCGCCGGGTGTGGACCGACACCGACGGCGACGTGTACGCCGAGGTCGCCCTGCCCGACGAGGCGGCGGCCGACGCCACCGGCTTCGGGGTGCACCCGGCGCTGCTGGATGCCGCCCTGCACCCGATCGGGTTGCTCGACGCCGGCACCGGCACCGGGCCTCGGGTGCCGTTCGCGTTCACCGGTGTGCAGGTGCACGCCGCCGGTGCCCGCGCGCTGCGGGTGCGGTTGAGCCGCGCCGGTGCCGGGGTGCGGCTCGTCGCGGTCGACGGGTCCGGGTCGCCGGTCGTCTCCGTCGACTCCCTCGTCCTGCGGGAGATGGGCACCGTCTCGACCCCGAGCGCGGCCGACCGTTCCCTGTTCGAGGTGACCTGGCACGCCGAGGACGTGACCCCGGCCGCCGAGGTGCCCGGTGTGGTGGCGCTCGGCGAGGTCGGGCTGCCTGACGACGTGTCCGCGTACGCGGACGTGCCGGCCCTGGTGGCGGGCGTGGAGGCGGGCACGGCCGCGCCGAGGCTCGTGCTGCTGCCGACTACCGCTGCGGGGACGTCGGTGCCGGACGCGGTGCGGGATGTCGTCGCGGGCGTGTTGGGTGTGGTGCAGGGGTGGCTCGCCGCTGACGTCCTCGCCGATTCGCGGTTGGTGGTGGTGACCCGGGGTGCCGTGGTGGTGCGGGACGAGGACCGGGTGACCGATCTGGCGGGTGCGGCGGTGTGGGGTCTGTTGCGGTCGGCGCAGTCGGAGCACCCCGACCGCATCGTGCTCGCTGACCTCGACGGCCCGCTGGACGCCGACGCGGTGGCGCTGCTCGCGGCGGTGGCCGCCGACCCCGCCCCCACCGGCGGGCAGCTCGCCGTCCGCGAGGGCGCGGTGCGCGTACCCCGGTTGACGCGGCTGACCGGCGACGAGCTGACGCCCCCGGCGTCGGGTCTCTGGCATCTCGCGCCCGTCGCCCCCGGCACGATCGACGGCGTCGACCTGGTCGCCGCCCCGGCCGCGAAGCTCGGGGCCGGGCAGGTCCGCATCGCCGTACGCGCCACCGGCGTGAACTTCCGTGACGTCCTCATCGCGCTCGGCATGTATCCGGACGCGGCGGCCCGGATGGGCAGCGAAGGCGCGGGCGTGGTGCTGGAGGTCGGTCCCGGCGTCGACGGACTCGCGCCCGGCGACCGGGTGTTCGGCATGTTCGAGCCGGGCTTCGGCCCGCAGGTCGTCGCCGAGCGGCAGCGGGTGGCCAGGATCCCCGCCGGCTGGTCCTATGCCGAGGCCGCCTCCGTCCCGCTGGTGTTTCTGACGGCGTACTACGCGTTGCGCGATCTGGCGGGTCTGCGGTCGGGTGAGTCGGTGTTGATCCACTCGGGTGCGGGTGGCGTGGGGATGGCGGCGATTCAGCTCGCGCAGCATTTCGGTGCGACCGTGTATGCGACGGCGAGTCCTGGTAAGTGGGGGACGCTGCGGGGCCTTGGGGTGGCTCCGGAGCGGATCGGGTCGTCGCGGTCGACGGAGTTCGAGCAGGTGTTCGCGTCCGCCTCCGGTGGTGCCGGGGTGGATGTGGTCCTCGATGCCCTCGCGGGTGAGTTCGTGGACGCGTCGTTGCGGTTGTTGCCGCGCGGCGGCCGGTTCGTCGAGATGGGCAAGACCGACATCCGCGACGCAGACGCGGTAGCGCAGCTGCACCCGGGGGTCGCCTACCGGGCGTTCGACCTGAACGAGGCGGGCGGCGAGCGTATCGGGCAGATGCTCGGCGAGTTGTTGGCGTTGTTCGAGCAGGGTGTGTTGTCGCCGTTGCCGGTGCGGGTGTGGGACGTGCGGCAGGCCCGTCAGGCGTTGCGGCACCTGAGTCAGGCCAGGCACGTCGGCAAGGTGGTGCTGACGGTCCCGGTCGCGGTCGATCCGGACGGCACGACCCTGGTGACCGGCGCGTCCGGGACGCTGGCCGGGGTCGTGGCGCGGCACCTGGTGGCGTCGGGTCAGGCTCGTCGGTTGGTGTTGGCGTCGCGGCGGCTGCCGGTCGAGGGTTCCGACTATGCGGCGCTGGTGGCGGAGCTGGCCGGGGCGGGTGCGCAGGTCACCGCCGTGTCGGTGGACGTTGCCGACCCGGCGCAGGTGGCGGGCCTGGTCGCCGGGATCGACCCGGCGCATCCGTTGACGGCCGTGGTGCACTGCGCGGGCGTCCTCGCCGACTCGGTCGTCACGTCCCTCACCGCCGACGACGTGGCTGCGGTGCTGCGGCCGAAGGTGGACGGTGCGTGGGCGTTGCACGAGGCGACGGCGGGGTTGGATCTGTCGGCGTTCGTGGTGTTCTCGTCGATCGCGGCGACGTTGGGTTCGCCGGGTCAGGGCAACTACGCGGCGGCGAACGCGTTCCTCGACGCCCTCGCCCAGCACCGCCGCGCCCAAGGGCTGCCGGCCACCAGCATCGGCTGGGGCATGTGGGCCACCACCAGCGCCATGACCGCCCACCTCGACCGCGACGACGCGCAGCGGCTGCGGCGGCTCGGCATGGCCGGCCTCACCGCCGCCGAGGGCGCGGCCCTGCTCGACGCGGCCACCGCCAGGGCCCTGCCGGCGATCGCGGCGGCCCGCCTCCGCATCACCGGGGACGCCGGCCAGGTCCCGCCGATCCTGCGGCTGCTCGCCCGCGCCGGCGGACGCCGCCAGGCGGGCGGCGCGACCGGCGGCACCGGCACCTCCTGGTCGGACCGCCTCGCCGGCCTCGCGCCCGACGAGGCGCGGCGGTTGTTGGTGGAGCTCGTGTGTGGTCAGGCGGCGGCGGTGTTGGGGCACGCGTCGGCGCAGGCCGTTGCGGGTGGGCGGGCGTTCAAGGAGTTGGGGTTCGACTCGCTCACCTCCGTGGAGTTGCGTAACCGGTTGGCCTCGGCGACGGGGCTGCGGTTGACGGCGACGCTGGTGTTCGACTATCCGACGCCGGAGCGCCTGGCCGAGCACCTGCGCGAGCGGCTGGGCGAGACCGCCAGCGCCGCCCCGGCCGCCGCCCGCGCCGCCGGCCCGGCGGGCACCGACGAGCCCATCGCCATCGTCGGCATGTCGTGCCGGTTCCCGGGTGGGGTGTCCAGTCCGGAGCAGTTGTGGGATCTGGTGGCGTCGGGTGGGGATGCGATCGGTGGTTTCCCGGGGGACCGGGGTTGGGATCTCGACGCGTTGTACGACCCGGATGCGGATCGGGCGGGGACGTCGACGACGCGGCAGGGTGGTTTCCTGTACGACGCGGCGGAGTTCGACCCGGGGTTCTTCGGGATCAGTCCTCGTGAGGCCCTGGCGATGGATCCGCAGCAGCGGTTGCTGCTGGAAACCTCGTGGGAGGCGTTCGAGCACGCCGGCATCGACCCCGCCACCGGCCACGGCACCGTCACCGGCGTCTTCATCGGCGCCGCCTCCTCCGGCTACGCCGCCACCGGCAGCGACGGCCTCGAAGGGCTCGAAGGGCACCTGCTCACCGGCACCGCCGGCAGCGTCGCCTCCGGCCGCGTCGCCTACACCTTCGGCTTCGAGGGCCCGGCCGTCACCGTCGACACGGCGTGCTCGTCGTCGCTGGTCGCCCTGCACCTCGCGGCGCAGGCGCTGCGCTCCGGCGAATGCGACATGGCCCTCGCCGGTGGCGTCGCGCTGATGGCCCAGCCGGGCATGTTCTCCGAGTTCTCCCGCCAGGGCGGCCTCGCCCCCGACGGCCGGTGCAAGGCGTTCGCCGCCGCCGCCGACGGCACCGGCTGGGGCGAGGGCGTCGGCATCCTCCTCGTCGAGCGCCTCTCCGACGCCCGGCGGCGCGGCCACCGGGTCCTCGCCGTCGTGCGGGGCAGCGCCGTCAACTCCGACGGCGCGTCCAACGGGCTCACCGCGCCGAACGGGCCGTCACAGCAGCGCGTCATCCGGCAGGCCCTCGCCAACGCCCGGCTGACCCCGGCCGACGTGGACGCCGTCGAGGCGCACGGCACCGGCACCACCCTCGGCGACCCCATCGAGGCGCAGGCGCTGCTCGCCACCTACGGGCAGGGGCGGGAGACGCCGCTGCTGCTCGGGTCGATCAAGTCGAACATCGGCCACACCCAGGCCGCCGCCGGCGTCGCCGGGGTGATCAAGATGGTCATGGCGATGCGGCACGGCGTCGTCCCGCCGACCCTGCACGTCGACGCGCCGTCGGAGCACATCGACTGGACCTCCGGGGCCGTCACCCTCACCACCACCGCCGCGCCCTGGCCGGCCGTCGACCGGCCCCGCCGCGCCGCCGTGTCCTCCTTCGGCATCAGCGGCACCAACGCCCACGCCATCATCGAGCAGGCCCCCGCCGAAGCCCCGGCGCCCCGCCCCGAACAGCCGGCGGTGCCGTCGCCCGGCCTGGTCGCCGCCGACGCCGTACCGCTGCTCGTGTCGGCCCGCAGCGCCCGCGCCCTGCGCGACCAGGCGGCCCGGCTGCGGACCCACCTCGCCGACGACCCGGCCCTCGACCTCGTCGACCTCGCGTACTCGCTCGCCACCGGCCGCGCCCACCACCCGTACCGGCAGGTCACCGTGGCCGCCGACCGGGAGTCCGCGCTGGCCGGGCTCGCCGCGATCGCCGAGGCCGACCACCACGCCGGCATCCCCGACGGTACGCCGAAGGTCGTCTTCGTCTTCCCCGGCCAGGGCTCCCAGTGGGCCGGCATGGCCCTCGACCTGCTGGAGTCCTCGCCGGTCTTCCGGGACCGGATGGACCAGTGCGCGGCGGAACTGTCCCGGCTGGTCGACTGGAACCCCGAGGACGTCCTGCGCGGCGCGCCCGACGCCCCGCCGATGGACCGGGTGGACGTCGTCCAGCCGCTGCTCTTCTCTGTCATGGTCTCCCTCGCCGAGGTGTGGAAGTCGTGCGGCGTACGGCCCGACGCCGTCATCGGCCACTCGCAGGGCGAGATCGCCGCCGCCTGCGCCGCCGGCGCGCTCACCCTGCCCGACGCGATGCGGCTCGTCGTCGCCCGCAGCCGGGGCCTGCTCGCCATCTCCGGGCTGGGCGGCATGGTGTCCGTGCCGCTGTCCGCCGCCGACACCGAGCAGCTCGTCGCGCCCTGGGCCGGTGCCCTGTCCGTCGCCGCCGTCAACGGCGCCGCCGTGACCGTGGTGTCGGGCGACGCCGGCCCCGTCGACGAACTGCTCGCCACCTGCGCGGAACGCGACATCCGGGCCCGCCGGATCGCCGTGGACTACGCCTCCCACTGCGGGCACGTCGAGGCCGTCCGCGAGGACCTGGCCGCCGCGCTCGGCACGATCGAGGCCCATCCCACCGAGGTGGCGTTCCACTCCACCGTCACCGGCGAGCCCATCGACACCGTCGAGCTGGACGCCGACTACTGGTACCGGAACCTGCGCGAACCGGTGCGCCTCGCCCCCGTCGTGGACGCGCTGATCGCCGTCGGCTACCGCACGTTCGTCGAGGTCAGCCCCCACCCCGTGCTCAAGGTGGTGGTGCAGGACGCGCTCGACCGGGCCGCCGACGGCCAGCCCGGCGGCGTCGTGGTCGGGTCGCTGCGCCGCGACGAGCACGGCCCCCGCCAGCTCCTCGCCGCGCTCGGCGGCCTGCACACGGCCGGCGTACCGGTCGACTGGGCCGCCGTCCTCGCCGGCTCCGGCGCGTCCCGGGTGGACCTGCCGACGTACGCGTTCCAGCGGGAGCGGTTCTGGCCCGAGGCGGGCACGTGGCACGCGGGCGACGTGTCGGGGGCGGGGCTCGCCGCTCCTGGGCATCCGCTGTTGGGTGCGGCGGTGCGCCTGGCGGGTGATGACGAGGTCGTGTTGACGGGCCGGCTGTCGGTGTCGACGCATCCGTGGTTGGCCGACCATGTGGTGTCGGGTGCGGTGGTGGTGCCGGGTGCGGCGCTGGTCGAGTTGGTGGTGCGGGCGGGCGACGAGGTGGGTGCGTCGCGGGTGCGGGAGTTGACGATCGCCGCCCCGCTGACGCTGCCGGCCGCCGAGGCCGTGCGGGTGCAGGTGCGGGTCGGCGCGGCCGACGACTCCGGTGCCCGTGAGGTGACGGTGCACGCCCAGCCCGACGGGGACGGGGACGTGGAGTGGGTCCGGCACGCGGATGGTGTGCTGGAGCCGGCCGTGGCCGAGGAGCCGGTGGTGGGGCAGTGGCCGCCGGTCGGCGTGTCCGAGGTGGACCTGTCCGGCTGGTACGACGCGCTCGTCGGGCATGGGCTGGCGTACGGGCCGGTGTTCCAGGGCCTGCGCCGGGTGTGGGCGGGCGACGGCGACGTCTACGCCGAGGCGGCCCTGCCCGACGACGTCGCCGAGAGCGCCGGCCGGTTCGGGCTGCACCCGGCGCTGCTGGATGCCGCCCTGCATCCGATCGGGCTGTTGTCGGCGGAGGAGGCGTCGGGGCCTCGGGTGCCGTTCGCGTTCGCCGGTGTGCAGATGCACGCGGCGGGCGCGTCGGTGCTGCGGGTGCGGTTGAGCCGTGCCGGTGCCGGGGTGCGCCTGGTTGCCGCCGACGAGTCCGGTGCGCCGGTCGTCGCCGTCGACTCGCTCGTCCTGCGGGAGCTGACCGGCGTCGCCGCGCCCAACGCCGCCGACCGGTCGGTGTTCGAGCTCACCTGGCACGCCGAGGACGTGACCCCGGCCGCCGACGTGTCGGGCGCGGTGGCGCTCGGCGAGGTCGCCCTGCCCGGCGACGTGCCGGCGTACCCGGACGTTGCGGCCCTGGCCGCCGCCGTCGAGGCGGGCCGGCCCGCGCCGAGCATCGTCCTGCTGCCGGCCGGCCCGAGCGCGCCCGGCGACGCCGGCTCCGCCCCGGACCGGACCCCCGGGAGCACCCCGGACCGCGACCTGCCCGGCCTGGTCCGGGCCGCGGCGTCGGACATCCTCGTGGCCGTCCAGGCGTGGCTGGCCGCCGACGCCCTCGCCGACACGAAGCTCGTCGTGACGACCCGCGACGCCGTGGCGGCGCTGCCCGGCGACCGGGTGACCGACCTGGCGGGTGCGGCGGTGTGGGGTCTGTTGCGTTCGGCGCAGTCGGAGCACCCCGACCGCATCGTGCTCGCCGACCTCGACGGCCCGCTGGACGCCGACGCGGTGGCGCTGCTCGCGGCGGTGGCAGCCGACCCCGCCCCCACCGGCGGGCAGCTCGCCGTCCGGGGCGGCACCGTCCTCGCGCCCCGGGTCACCCGCCCCGCCGGCGACGCCCTCACCCCGCAGGGCGACCTGTGGCACGTGGCCGCCGTCGCCCCGGGCACGATCGACGGCGTCGACCTGCTGCCCGGCACCGCCCAGCCCCTCGCCCCGGGCGAGGTCCGCATCGCCGTGCGCGCGGCCGGGGTGAACTTCCGGGACGTGTTGATCGCGCTCGGCATGTATCCGGATCCGTCGGCGGTGATGGGTAGCGAGGGTGCGGGTGTGGTGCTGGAGGTCGGCCCGGGTGTGGATGATCTGAACCCGGGTGATCGGGTGTTCGGCCTGTTCGAGCCGGGTTTCGGGCCGCAGGTGGTGGCGCAGCGGCAGCGGATCGCGCGGGTGCCGTCCGGGTGGTCGTTTGTTGAGGCGGCGTCGGTGCCGGTGGTGTTCCTGACGGCGTACTACGCGTTGCGTGATCTGGCGGGTTTGCGGTCGGGTGAGTCGGTGTTGATCCACTCGGGTGCGGGTGGGGTCGGGATGGCGGCGATCCAGCTTGCGCAGCACTTCGGCGCGACGGTCTACGCGACGGCGAGTCCTGGTAAGTGGGGGACTTTGCGGGGCCTTGGGGTGGCTCCGGAGCGGATCGGGTCGTCGCGGTCGACGGAGTTCGAGGCGGTGTTCGCGTCCGCGTCCGGTGGCGCGGGTGTGGATGTGGTCCTCGATGCGCTTGCGGGTGAGTTCGTGGATGCGTCGTTGCGGTTGTTGCCGCGTGGCGGCCGGTTCGTCGAGATGGGCAAGACCGACGTACGCGACCCGGAACTGGTCGCCCGCCAACACCCCGGCGTGACCTACCAGGCGTTCGAGCTGAACGCCGCCGGCGGCGAGCGCATCGGGCAGATGCTCGGTGAGTTGTTGGCGTTGTTCGAGAGTGGTGCGCTGCGGCCGTTGCCGGTGCGGGTGTGGGACGTGCGGCAGGCGCGGCAGGCGTTGCGGCACCTGAGTCAGGCGAAGCACGTCGGCAAGGTGGTGCTGACGGTTCCGGCTGCGGTGGACCCGGACGGCACGACCCTGGTGACCGGGGCGTCGGGCACCCTTGCCGGGGTCGTGGCCCGGCACCTCGTCGCCACGGGCCAGAGCCGTCGGTTGGTGTTGGCGTCGCGTCGGCTGCCGGTCGAGGGTTCCGATTACGCGGCCCTGGTCGCGGAGCTGACCGGGGCCGGGGCGCAGGTCACTGCCGTGTCGGTGGACGTCGCCGATGCGGCGCAGGTGGCGGCGCTGGTGGCCGGGGTGGACCCGGCGCATCCGTTGACGGCGGTGGTGCACACGGCCGGGGTGATCGCCGACGCGACGATCGGCTCCCTGTCCGTCGACGGCGTGGCTGCGGTCATGCGGCCGAAGGTGGACGGTGCGTGGGCGTTGCACGAGGCGACGGCGGGGTTGGATCTGTCGGCGTTCGTGGTGTTCTCGTCGATCGCGGCGACGTTGGGTTCGCCCGGTCAGGGCAACTACGCGGCGGCGAACGCGTTCCTCGACGCCCTCGCCCAGCACCGCCACGCCCAAGGGCTGCCGGCCACCAGCCTCGCCTGGGGTCTCTGGGCCACCACCAGCACCATGACCGCCCACCTCGACGCCACCGAGCACCGGCGCGTCATCCGCGCCGGCAGCGCGCCGCTCACCGACGCCGAAGGGCTCGCGCTCCTCGACGCCGCGCAGCGGCACGGCGGCGCGCACCTCGTACTCATGAAGGTGCCGGCGGCCACGGGCGGACCGGTCCCCGCGCTGCTGCGCGACCTCGTGCGCCAGCCCCGCACCCGGCGGCGGGCGGCGACCCGGGCCGCCACCGACCTGTCGCTGGGCGAGCGGCTCGCCGCCCTCAGCCCCGCCGAACGGCGCGGCCGGCTCCTCGACCTCGTCGCCGGTGCCGTGGCGGCCGTGCTCGGCCACCGCTCCGCCGACACCGTCGACCCGCAGCGGCCGTTCAAGGAACTCGGCTTCGACTCGCTCACCTCCGTCGAGCTGCGCAACCGGCTCGCCACCGCCACCGGGCTGCGGCTGCCTGCCACCGTCGCCTTCGACTACCCGACGCCCGCCGTGCTCGCCGACTTCCTCGACCGGGAGATCGGCGGCCGGGCCACCCCCGCGCCGGCCCCCGCCGCTGCCGCCGCGCCCGGCGTCGACGAGCCCATCGCGATCGTCGGCATGGCGTGCCGCTTCCCCGGCGACGTGCGGACCCCCGAGCAACTGTGGGACCTCGTCACCGCCGGCGCGGACGTCATCGCGCCCTTCCCCACCGACCGCGGCTGGGACCTCACCGACCTGCGCGGCGACGCCGGAGACGACACGGCCACCCCGCAGCGCGGCGGGTTCCTCTACGACGCCGCCGACTTCGACGCCGCCTTCTTCGGCATCAGCCCCCGCGAGGCGCTCGCCATGGACCCGCAGCAGCGGCTGCTGCTGGAAACCTCGTGGGAGGCGTTCGAGCGGGCCGGCATCGACCCGCTGACCGCCCGGGGCAGCAGCACCGGCGTCTACGTCGGCCTGATCTACCACGACTACGCGGGCAAGGCCCTCGGCACGTCCGACGAGCTCGACGGGTACGTCGGCAACGGCAGCGCCGGCAGCGTCGCCTCCGGCCGCATCTCCTACCTGTTCGGCCTCGAAGGCCCCGCCGTCACCGTCGACACCGCCTGCTCGTCGTCGCTGGTCGCCCTGCACCTCGCCGCGCAGGCGCTGCGGCAGAACGAGTGCGGCCTCGCCCTCGCCGGTGGGGTCAGCGTCATGTCCACCCCCGGCATGCTCGCCGAGTTCTCCCGCCAGCGCGGCCTGTCGCCCGACGGGCGGTGCCGGGCGTTCGGCGCGGGCGCCAACGGCACCGGCTTCGCCGAGGGCGTCGGCATGCTGCTGCTGGAACGGCTCTCCGACGCCCAACGCAACGGTCACCGCGTCCTGGCCGTCGTCCGGGGCAGCGCGATCAACCAGGACGGGGCCAGCAGCGGCCTCACCGCCCCCAACGGCCCCTCGCAGCAGCGCGTCATCCGGCAGGCCCTCGCCAACGCGCGCCTGACCCCGGCCGACGTGGACGCCGTCGAGGCGCACGGCACCGGCACGGCGCTCGGTGACCCGATCGAGGCGCAGGCGCTGCTGGCCACGTACGGGCAGGACCGGCCCGCCGACCGGCCGCTGCTGCTCGGCTCGATCAAGTCGAACATCGGCCACGCCCAGGCCGCCGCAGGCGTCGCCGGGGTGATCAAGATGGTCATGGCGATGCGGCACGGCCAGCTTCCCGCCACCCTGCACGTCGACACCCCGTCGGAGCACATCGACTGGTCGGCCGGGGCGGTGTCGCTGCTCGCCGAGCCCCGCCCCTGGCCCGAGGTGGACCGGCCGCGCCGCGCCGCCGTGTCGTCGTTCGGCATCAGCGGCACCAACGTCCACACCATCCTGGAGCAGGCGCCCGAGGCGACGCCCGCGCCGACCGTGACCGTCCCCGCCGCCATCACCACCGGCGACCTCACCACCCCCTGCGTGCTCTCCGCCCGCACCGGCGACGCCCTGGCCGAACAGGCCCGCCGGCTGCGCGACTGGCTGGGGGAGAACCCGACCGTCGGCCTGCCCGACCTCGGCCACGCCCTCGCCACCGGCCGGTCCGCGTTCGAACACCGCGCGGTGCTGCTGCCCCGCGACCGGCAGAGCCTCCTCGCCGGCCTGGCCGCCGTCGCCGCCGACGAGCCGTCGTCCGTCGTCGTCCGGGGCACCGTCCGACCCGGCCGGCTCGCCGTCCTCTTCTCCGGCCAGGGCGCGCAACGCCCCGGCATGGGCCGGGAGGCGTACGGGGCGTTCCCCGTGTTCGCCGCCGCGCTCGACGAGGCGTGCGCCCACCTCGACCCGCTGCTGCCCCGACCGCTGCGCGACGTGCTGTTCGCCACCGAAGGCTCCCCCGACGCGGACCTGCTCGACCAGACGGTGTTCACCCAGGCCGGCCTGTTCGCCGTCGAGGTCGCCCTGTACCGCCTCGTCGAGTCGTTCGGGATCGTCCCCGACCTCGTGGGCGGCCACTCCGTCGGCGAGATCACCGCCGCGCACGTCGCCGGGGTGCTCTCCCTCGCCGACGCCTGCGCGCTGGTCGCCGCCCGGGGGCGGCTCATGCAGGCGCTGCCCGCCGGGGGCGGCATGCTCGCCGTCGCCGCCGGCGAGGCCGACGTCCGCGCCTCCATCGAGGGCCTGACCGACCGGCTCGGCATCGCCGCCGTCAACGGGCCTGCGGCCGTCGTCGTCTCCGGCGCCGCCGACGCCCTCGACGCCGTCGAGGCCGGCTGGCGGGATCGGGGCGTACGCACCCGCCGACTGCGGGTCAGCCACGCCTTCCACAGCCCGCTCATGGAACCGATGCTGGCCGAGTTCCGGGCCGTCCTCGACGGGCTCACCTTCCAGCCGCCGACGCTGCCCGTCGTGTCCAACCTGACCGGCGTCGCCGCCGACCCGGAAGACCTGTGCGACCCCGGGTACTGGGTGCGGCACGTCCGGGAGGCCGTCCGTTTCGCCGACGGGATCGCCTACCTGCGGCAGCGCAACGTCGGCACGTACCTGGAGGTCGGGCCGGACGGGGTGCTCGCCGGCATGATCTCCGACTGCCTCGCCGACACCGCGGAACCCGCCGCCGGGCCGGTGGTCGTGCCGACCCTGCGCCGGGGCCGCACCGAGGCGTCCGCGCTGCTCGCGGCCCTCGCCGAGGCGTACGCGGGCGGCGTGCCCGTCGACTGGGCCACCCTTACCGGCGGCGGCGCGGCCGTGCGCCCGCTGGACCTGCCGACGTACCCGTTCCAGCGGCAGCGGTACTGGCCCGACGCGGCGGCCTGGCGGGCCGGCGACGTGTCCGGTGCCGGACTGGCCGCCCCGGGGCATCCGCTGCTCGGCGCGGCGGTGCGCCTGGCCGGTGACGACGAGGTCGTGTTGACCGGTCGGCTGTCGGTGTCGACGCATCCGTGGCTGGCCGACCATGTCATCTCTGGTGCGGTGGTGGTGCCGGGTGCGGCGCTGGTCGAGCTGGTGGTGCGGGCGGGCGACGAGGTGGGTGCGTCGCGGGTGCGGGAGTTGACGATCGCCGCCCCGCTGACGCTCCCGGTCTCGGGCGGGGTGCGGGTGCAGGTGCGCGTCGGGTCGGCCGACGACTCCGGTGCCCGTGAGGTGACGGTGCACGCCCAGCCCGACGAGGATGCGGACGGGGAGTGGGTCCGGCACGCGGATGGCGTGCTGGAGTCGGCCGTGGCCGAGGAGCCGGTGGTGGGGCAGTGGCCGCCGGTCGGCATGTCCGAGGTGGACCTGTCGGGCTGGTACGACGCGCTCGTCGGGCATGGGCTGGCGTACGGGCCGGTGTTCCAGGGGCTGCGCCGGGTGTGGACGGGCGACGGCGAGCTGTGTGCCGAGGTGGCCCTGCCGGAGTCGGCGGCGGACGCGTCCGCGTTCGGGCTGCACCCGGCGTTGCTGGATGCCGCGCTGCACCCGATCGGGTTGCTCGACGCCGGCACCGGGCCTCGGGTGCCGTTCGCGTTCAGCGGTGTGCAGGTGCACGCCGCCGGTGCGTCGGTGTTGCGGGTGCGGATGAGTCGTGCCGGTTCCGGGGTGCGTCTCGTCGCGGTCGACGACTCCGGGTCGCCGGTCGTCTCCGTCGACTCCCTCGTCCTGCGGGAGCTGACCGGTGTGGCCGCGCCCAGCGCCGTGGACCGTTCCCTGTTCGAGGTGACCTGGCAGCCGCAGGACGTCGCCCCCACCGCCGACGGATCCGGCTGGGTGGCGCTCGGCGAGGTCGGGCTGCCTGACGACGTGTCCGCGTACGCGGACGTGCCGGCGCTGGTGGCGGCCGTGGAGGCGGGGCGACCCGCTCCGGCTTTCGTGTTGCTGCCCGTCGGCGTCGCCGGAGGGCCTGTGCCGGACGCGGTGCGGGATGTCGTCGCGGGTGTGTTGGGTGTGGTGCAGGGGTGGCTTGCCGCCGATCTGCTCGCCGATTCGCGGTTGGTGGTGGTGACCCGGGGTGCCGTGGTGGCGCGGGACGAGGACCGGGTGACCGACCTGGCGGGTGCGGCGGTGTGGGGTCTGTTGCGTTCGGCGCAGTCGGAGCATCCCGACCGCATCGTGCTCGCCGACACCGACGAGGCCATCGGCCCGCAGGCGCTCGCCGTCCTGGCGACCGTCGCGGCCGATCCGTCCACCGTCGGCGGCCAGCTCGCGCTGCGGGGCGACGCGGTGTGCGTACCCCGGCTCGTGCGCCAGCCGGGCGCGGAGCTGACCCCGCCGGCGGACCGTGCGTGGCACGTCGCCGCCGCGCGCCCCGGCACGCTCGACGGCGTCGAGATCGTCGCCGCCGCCCCGGCCGCCCTCGCCCCCGGCGAGGTCCGCATCGAGGTACGTGCCGCCGGGGTGAACTTCCGGGACGTGTTGATTGCGTTGGGGATGTATCCGGATCCGTCGGCGGTGATGGGTAGCGAGGGTGCGGGTGTGGTGCTGGAGGTCGGCCCGGGTGTCGACGACTTGAGCCCGGGTGATCGGGTGTTCGGCCTGTTCGAGCCGGGTTTCGGGCCGCAGGTGGTGGCGCAGCGGTTGCGGGTGGCGCGGGTGCCACGCGGGTGGTCGTTTGTCGAGGCGGCGTCGGTGCCGGTGGTGTTCCTGACGGCGTACTACGCGTTGCACGATCTGGCAGGGCTGCGGTCGGGTGAGTCGGTGTTGATCCACTCGGGTGCGGGTGGGGTGGGCATGGCGGCGATTCAGCTTGCCCAGCATTTCGGTGCGACCGTGTATGCGACGGCGAGTCCTGGTAAGTGGGGGACGCTGCGGGGCCTTGGGGTGGCTCCGGAGCGGATCGGGTCGTCGCGGTCGACGGAGTTCGAGCAGGTGTTCGCGTCCGCGTCCGGTGGTGCCGGGGTGGATGTGGTCCTCGACGCGCTTGCGGGTGAGTTCGTGGATGCGTCGTTGCGGTTGTTGCCGCGTGGCGGCCGGTTCGTCGAGATGGGCAAGACCGATGTGCGTGATGCCGACGCGGTCGCGCAGCTGCACCCGGGGGTGGTCTACCGGGCGTTCGACCTGAACGAGGCGGGCGGCGAGCGCATCGGGCAGATGCTGGGCGAGTTGTTGGCGTTGTTCGAGCAGGGTGTGTTGTCGCCGTTGCCGGTGCGGGTGTGGGACGTGCGGCAGGCGCGGCAGGCGTTGCGGCACCTGAGTCAGGCGAAGCATGTCGGCAAGGTGGTGCTGACCGTGCCGGTGGCCGCCGATGCCGAGGGCACGACGCTGGTCACGGGCGCTTCGGGCACCCTGGCCGGGGTGGTGGCGCGGCACCTGGTGGCCACGGGTCAGGCTCGTCGGTTGGTGTTGGCGTCGCGTCGGCTGCCGGTCGAGGGTTCCGACTACGCGGCCCTGGTCGCGGAGCTGACCGGGGCCGGGGCGCAGGTCACTGCCGTGTCGGTGGACGTCGCCGATGCGGGGCAGGTGGCGGCGCTGGTGGCCGGGGTGGACCCGGCGCATCCGTTGACGGCGGTGGTGCACACGGCCGGGGTGATCGCCGACGCGACGATCGGCTCGCTCTCCGTCGACGGCGTGGCTGCGGTGCTGCGGCCGAAGGTGGACGGTGCGTGGGCGTTGCACGAGGCGACGGCGGGGTTGGATCTGTCGGCGTTCGTGGTGTTCTCGTCGATCGCGGCGACGTTGGGTTCGCCGGGTCAGGGCAACTACGCGGCGGCGAACGCGTTCCTCGACGCTCTCGCCCAGCACCGCCGCGCCCAGGGGCTGCCGGCGACCAGCATCGGCTGGGGCATGTGGGCCACGGGCGGGATGGCCGCCCAGCTCAGCGCCGACGACCGGCAGCGCCTGGGTCGGCTCGGCATGACCGGCCTCACCGCCGATGAGGGCGCCGCCCTCCTCGACGCCGCGACCGCCGGGCCCCGGGCGGCGGTGGTCGCCGCCCGGCTGCGGATCACCGGCGACGCCGGGCAGGTCCCGCCGATCGTCCGGCTGCTGGCCCGGACCGGCGTACGCCGCCAGGCGGGTGCCGCGCGGGCCGGGGCCGGCTCGGGCTGGTCCGAGCGGCTGGTCGGGCTGTCGCGGGACGAGGCGCGTCGGTTGTTGGTGGAGCTCGTGTGTGGTCAGGCGGCGGCGGTGTTGGGGCATGCGTCGGCGCAGGCGGTTGCGGGTGGGCGGGCGTTCAAGGAACTCGGGTTCGACTCGCTCACCTCCGTGGAGCTGCGTAACCGGTTGGCCTCGGCGACGGGGCTGCGGTTGACGGCGACGCTGGTGTTCGACTACCCGACGCCGGAGCGCCTGGCCGAGCACCTGCACGAGCAACTCGGCCACTCCGCCGCCCCGGCCGCCACCACCCGGGCCGTAGCCCGGGACGACGACGACCCGATCGCGATCATCGGCATGGCCTGCCGGTTCCCCGGTGGGGTGTCCAGCCCGGAGCAGTTGTGGGATCTGGTGGCGTCGGGTGGGGATGCGATCGGTGGTTTCCCGGCCGATCGGGGTTGGGACCTCGACGCGTTGTACGACCCGGATGCGGATCGGGCGGGGACGTCGACGACGCGGCAGGGTGGTTTCCTGTACGACGCGGCGGAGTTCGATCCGGGGTTCTTCGGGATCAGTCCTCGTGAGGCCCTGGCGATGGATCCGCAGCAGCGGTTGTTGCTGGAAACCTCGTGGGAGGCGTTCGAACACGCCGGCATCGACCCGCGCGACACGAAGGCCACCACTGGCGTCTTCGCCGGCCTGATCCACCACGACTACGCGGGCCGCCTGGCGGCATCGGAGGAGCTGGAGGGCTACCTCGTCAACGGCACCGCCGGCAGCGTCGCCTCCGGTCGCGTGGCGTACGTCTTCGGCCTGGAGGGGCCGGCGGTGACCGTCGACACCGCGTGCTCGTCGTCGCTGGTCGCGCTGCACCTGGCCGCGCAGGCGCTGCGCTCCGGCGAGTGCGACCTGGCCCTGGCCGGCGGCGTCACCGTCATGGCCACGCCGAGCGCCTTCGTCGGCTTCTCCCGGCAGCGCGGCCTGTCGGCCGACGGCCGGTGCAAGTCGTTCGCCGCCGCCGCCGACGGGACGGGCTGGTCCGAGGGCGTCGGCATGCTCCTCGTCGAGCGGTTGAGCGACGCCCGCCGCAACGGCCACCGGATTCTGGCGGTGGTGCGGGGCACGGCGGTCAACCAGGACGGGGCGTCGAACGGCCTGACGGCGCCGAATGGTCCGTCGCAGCAGCGGGTGATCCGGCAGGCCCTGGCGAACGCGCGACTGACGCCGGCGGACGTGGACGCGGTGGAGGCGCACGGCACCGGCACCACGCTGGGTGACCCGATCGAGGCGCAGGCGCTGTTGGCCACGTACGGGCAGGACCGGCCCGCCGACCGTCCCCTGCTGCTGGGGTCGATCAAGTCCAACATGGGCCACACGCAGGCGGCGGCTGGCGTCGCCGGGATCATCAAGATGGTCCTGGCGATGCGGCACGGCGTCGTGCCGCCGACCCTGCACGTCGACGAGCCGTCGCCGCACGTCGACTGGACCGCCGGGGCGGTTGCCCTGGCGACCGAGGCGACGCCGTGGCCGGCCGTGGATCGGCCGCGTCGGGCGGCGGTGTCGTCGTTCGGGATCTCGGGGACGAACGCGCACGTGATCATCGAGCAGCCTCCGGTGGAGGTCGTCGAGGGTGTGGTGGTGGACCGGGTGCCGCCGCCGGTGGTGCCGGTGCTGCTGTCCGCCCGCACGGATGGGGCGTTGGCGGGTCAGGCGGGCCGGTGGGCCCGGTGGTTGGCCGATGACGAGTCGCTTGCCGCGTTGGACGTGGCGTGGTCGTCGGTGACGACGCGTCCGGCGTTGGAACAGCGGGCGGTGGTCGTCGCCGAGGGCCGGGACGATCTGCTGGCTGCCCTGCGGGCTCTGGCCGCCGGTCAGCCGTCCGGTGCCGTGGTGGTCGGCACCCCGGAGCAGCGCGGCCAGCTCGCGGTCCTCTTCTCGGGCCAGGGCGCGCAGCGTGCCGGGATGGGTCGGGAGTTGGCGGAGGCGTTCCCGGTGTTCGCCGCCGCGCTGGACGAGGTGTGCGCCGGGCTGGACCCGCTGCTCCCGCAGCCGCTGCGGCCGGTGCTGTTCGCCTCGGAGGGCAGCCCCGAGGCAGGTCTGCTGGACCAGACGGTGTTCACGCAGGCCGGGTTGTTCGCGGTCGAGGTGGCGTTGTTCCGCCTGGTGGAGTCGTTCGGGGTGGTGCCGGACTTCGTCGGGGGCCACTCGGTCGGGGAGATCACGGCTGGGTACGTGGCGGGGGTGTTGTCCCTGGCGGACGCGTGCGCACTGGTTGCGGCGCGGGGTCGCCTGATGCAGGCGTTGCCGGCCGGGGGCGGAATGCTCGCGGTGGCTGCGGCCGAGGAGGTGGTGGCGGAGTCGATCGCCGGTCGCGCCGACGTCGGGATCGCCGCCGTCAACGGCCCGTCGGCCGTGGTCGTCTCCGGGGCCGTCGAGGCCCTGGACGAGGTCGAGCAGGCGTGGCGGGACCGGGGCGTGCGCACACGCCGGCTCGCCGTCAGCCACGCGTTCCACAGTCCGTTGATGGAGCCGATGCTCGCCGAGTTCCGGGCCGTGTTGGAGGGGCTCACCTTCGCGGCACCGTTGCTGCCGGTCGTGTCGAACCTGACCGGGGCGCTGGCTGACGCCGACGAGATCCGCACCGCCGACTACTGGGTGCGGCACGTCCGCGAGGCGGTGCGGTTTGCCGACGGCGTGACCGTGCTGCGCAAGGCCGGGGTGGGCACGTTCCTGGAGGTGGGGCCGCAGAGTGTGTTGACGGCTCTGGCCGCCGACGTGCTGCCCGGTGACGAGGGCGTCCTGACCGTCGCGGCCCAGCGCCGGGACCGGCCAGAGGCGACCGCGCTGCTGGCCGCCCTAGGCGAGCTGCACGTCAACGGGGTGCCGGTGTCGTGGCGGCAGTGGTTCGCCGGCACGGGCGCGTCCCGCATCGACCTGCCGACGTACGCGTTCCAGCACCAGCGGTTCTGGCCCGAGGCCGGGCCGGTGGTGCGCAAGGAGACCGACGGCGGGGACGCCGAGTTCTGGGCCGCCGTCGAACGCGGCGACCTCACCGCCCTCGCCGCCCAACTCGGCGACGACACCGCCCTTGACGCACTCGCCCCGGCCCTGCCCGCCCTCACCACCTGGCGACGGGCCCGCACCCGGGACGCGGCGGTGAACGGCTGGTCGTACCAGATCGGGTGGCGGCCGATCGACCCGGCCGACCCGCCGGTGGCGGCCGGCGGCTGGCTGCTCGTCGGGCCCGACGGCGACACCGCCGACGACATCGCCGCCGCGCTCGCCTCGGCCGGCGCGGACGTGCGGCGGCTGCCCGCCGACCCGGTCGGCGCCACCCGGGGTGGCCTGGCCCGGCGGCTCACCGCCGCGCTCGCCGACGGGCCCGTCACCGGCGTCGTCTCCCTGCTCGGCCTGGCCGACGACCCGCACCCGCAGCACCCGGCCGTGCCCGTCGGCACGGCGGCCACGCTGGCGCTGGCGCAGGCCCTGCACGATGCCGGGGCGAGCGCGACCCTGTGGTGCGTGACGCGGGGCGCGGTCGGCACCGGCGACGGCGACGCCGTCCGCAGCGCCGCCCAGGGCGGCCTGTGGGGCCTCGGCCGCGTCGCCGGCCTGGAGCTGCCGCAACTGCGGGTCGGCCTGCTCGACCTGCCCGCCGCCGGAGCCGACGTGGACCCCGCCGGCAGCGCCGGCCGCGTCGACCCCGCCCGGCTCGCGGCGGCCCTCACCGCCGCCGGCGACGAGGACCAGCTCGCCGTGCGGCCCACCGGCGTGTACGCGCGCCGGCTGACCCGGGCCGTCCCCGCCGACGCGGCGGCGGCCGACCGGTGGCGGCCCTCCGGCACCGTGCTCGTCACCGGCGGCACCGGCGCGCTCGGCGCGCACGTGGCCCGCTGGGCCGCCGGCAGCGGGGCCGAACACCTGGTGCTGACCAGCCGGCGCGGCGAGGACGCGCCGGGGGCGGTGGAGCTGCGCGACGAGCTGGCCGCCCTCGGCGTACGGGTCACCGTCGCCGCCTGCGACGTGGCCGACCGGGACGCGGTCGCCGCCCTGCTCGCCCGCGTCGACGCCGACCCGGCCCCGCTGACCGCCGTGGTGCACGCCGCCGGGCTCAACGACGTGGCCCCGCTCGTCGACACCGACCTCGGCCGGCTCGCCGGGGTGCTGACCGGCAAGATCGCCGGGGCGGTGCACCTCGACGAACTGCTCGGCGACCGGCCGCTCGACGCGTTCGTGCTGTTCGCGTCCATCGCCGGGATCTGGGGCAGCGGCGGGCAGGCCGGCTACGCGGCCGGCAACGCCTACCTCGACGCCATCGCCGAGCGCCGCCGCGCCCGGGGACTCGCCGCCACCTCCGTGGCGTGGGGACCGTGGGCCGACGGCGGGATGGCCACCGACGACGCCCAGCGGGAACTGGCCCGGCGCGGGCTGCGGGCGATGTCCCCCGCCGACGCCGTGCACGCCCTGCGGGTCGCCGTCGGGCGCGGGCGGGCCTGCCTCACCGTCGCCGACGTCGACTGGGCGACGTTCGCCCCGGCGTACGCGTCGGTGCGGCCCCGGCCGCTGCTGGCCGACCTGCCCGAGGCCCGGCCCGCCGAGCGCCCCGACGACGACGCCGCGCCGGCCGACGGCGGGCAGGCCCTGCGGGACCGGCTGCGCGCCCTGCCCCGCGACGAGCAGGACCGGCACCTCACCGACCTGGTCCGCGCCGAGGCCGCCGCCGTCCTCGGCCACCCCGGCCCGGAGCGGGTCAAGCCGCGGCGGGCGTTCAAGGACCTCGGCTTCGACTCGCTGACCGCCGTGGAGCTGCGCAACCGGCTCACCCGGGCCACCGGGCTGCCCCTGCCCACCACGCTCGTCTTCGACCACCCCGACCCGGCCGCCGTGGCCGACCACCTGCTCACCGCGCTGGTCCCCGAGGCGCACCGGGAGGAGGCGGCCGACCCGGCCGAGACGGCGGTACGCCAGGCCCTGGCCACCATCCCGCTGGCCCGCATCCGCGAGGCCGGGCTCCTCGACCTGCTGCTCAAGCTCACCAACGACGACACCGACCCCGCCCCCACCGGCGGGGACGTCGACATCGACGAGATGGACGCCGACACCCTCATCAGGCTGGCGCTCGACGGCTCCGAGTCCTGACCTTGCCCCACGTACGGAGTAACTGATGTCCACGTCTGCAGATAAGGTCGTCGAGGCGCTTCGGGCTTCGCTCAAGGAGACCAGCCGGCTCAAGCAGCTCAACCAGCAGCTGACGGCGGCGGCCCGGGAGCCGATCGCCATCGTGGCGATGTCCTGCCGCTACCCGGGCGGGGTGTCGTCGCCGGACGAGCTGTGGGACCTGGTGGCCGCAGGCGGCGACGCCATCGGCGGCTTCCCCGCCGACCGGGGCTGGGACCTGGACAACCTGTACGACCCGGAGGCCGGCCGGGTCGGCCGTTCCACCACCCAGCAGGGCGGGTTCCTCTACGAGGCGGCCGAGTTCGACGCCGACTTCTTCGGCATCAGCCCCCGCGAGGCCCTGGCCATGGACCCGCAGCAGCGGCTGCTGCTGGAGACCTCGTGGGAGGCGTTCGAGTCGGCCGGCATCGCCCCGTCGTCGGTGCGCGGGCAGAAGGTCGGCGTGTTCGTCGGCACCGCCGCCAACGGCTACGGCGTCGGCCAGGACGGCGGCGCGGACGGCGCCGACGAGGGCTACCTGCTCACCGGCACCGCCACCAGCGTCGTCTCCGGCCGCATCGCGTACGCGCTGGGCCTGGAGGGGCCGGCCGTCACCGTGGACACCGCCTGCTCGTCGTCGCTGGTCGCCCTGCACCTGGCCTGCCAGGCGCTGCGGTCCGGCGAGTTCGATCTGGCCCTCGCGGGCGGCGTGACCGTGATGGCCACCCCCAGCGCGTTCGTCGGGTTCTCCCGGCAGCGCGGCCTCGCCTCCGACGGGCGGTGCAAGTCGTTCGCCGCCGCCGCCGACGGCACCGGCTGGGCCGAGGGCGTCGGCCTGCTCCTCGTTGAACGGCTCTCCGACGCCCAGCGCAACGGCCACCGCGTCCTCGCCGTGGTGCGCGGCTCCGCGATCAACCAGGACGGCGCGTCCAACGGGCTCACCGCCCCCAACGGGCCGGCGCAGCAGCGTGTCATCCGGCAGGCGCTCAGCAACGCCCGGCTCGCCCCCGCCGACGTGGACGCCGTCGAGGCCCACGGCACCGGCACCACCCTCGGCGACCCGATCGAGGCGCAGGCGCTGCTGGCCACCTACGGGCGGGACCGCGACGGGCACGACCCGCTGTGGCTCGGCTCGATCAAGTCGAACATCGGGCACAGCCAGTCCGCCGCCGGCATCGCCGGGATCATCAAGATGGTCATGGCGATGCGGCACGGGCTGCTGCCGGCTACCCTGCACGTCGACACCCCGTCGCCGCACATCGACTGGTCGGCCGGGGCCGTGTCGCTGCTCACCGAGCCCCGGCCCTGGCCCGAGGTGGACC
Source organism: Micromonospora sp. NBRC 110038 (assembly GCF_020884815.1). Classification (NCBI taxonomy): domain Bacteria; kingdom Bacillati; phylum Actinomycetota; class Actinomycetes; order Micromonosporales; family Micromonosporaceae; genus Micromonospora; species Micromonospora sp. NBRC 110038. The sequence continues at coordinate 1,335,113 of NZ_BBOL01000001.1, forward strand.
GGCCGCGCCGGGCCGCCGTGTCGTCGTTCGGCATCTCCGGCACCAACGCCCACGTCATCCTCGAACAGGCCGACGCCGCGCCCGCCCCCGGCGTACCCGAGGACCGGCCCGGCCTGCTCGCCGCGCCCGCCGCCACCGTGTGGGCGCTGTCCGCCCGGTCCACGGCGGCCCTGCGCGCCCAGGCCGCCCGTCTCGCCCGCTACGTCCGCGCCCGCGCCGGCCTCGACCCGGCCCGGCTCGCCTGGTCCCTCGCCGCCACCCGCTCCGAGTTCGAGCACCGGGCCGCCGTCGTCGCCGCCGACCCGGCGCAGCTCCTCGCCGGCCTCGACGCCCTCGCCGCCGGCACCCCCGCCGGGACCGTCGTCACCGGCGTGGCCGGCGAACCCGGCGAGGGACCCGTCTGGGTCTTCCCCGGCCAGGGCGCCCAGTACGTCTCGATGGCCGCCGGCCTGATCGGCACCTGCCCCGTCTTCGACGAGGCCCTCGCCGAGTGCCAGGCCGAGTTCGACCGCTGGCTCGACGTGGACCTGGTCGCCGTCCTCACCGGCGCCGACGAGTCGTGGCTGACCCGCACCGAGGTCGTCCAGCCGGCCCTGTTCGCCGTCGGCGTCGGCCTGGCCCGGGTGTGGCGGCACGCCGGCCTCACCCCCCGCGCCGTCGTCGGCCACTCGCAGGGCGAGATCGTCGCCGCCCACGTCGCCGGGGCGCTCTCCCTCGCCGACGCCGTCAAGATCCTCGCCCTGCGGGCCCGCGCCCTCGCCGGCATCGCCGGCACCGGCGCGATGGTCGCGGTCGACCTGCCCGCCGCCGAGGTCGCCGGCCGGCTCCCCGACGGGCTGAGCGTCTCCGTCGTCAACGGGCCCACCGCCACCGTCGTCTCCGGCCCGCCGCAGGCCGTCGCCGACCTGGCCGCCGCGTACGCCGCCGAGGGCGTACGCGCCCGGATCATCGACATCGACTACGCCTCCCACTCGCCGGCCGTGCAGCCCGTCGCCGACCGGATGCGCGCCGACCTGGCGGGCGTCGTGCCCGGCGACGCCGACGTGCGGATCCTCTCCACCGTCACCGGCACCTGGATCGACGGCGCGGCCCTCGACGCCGACTACTGGGCGGAGAACCTCCGCCGGCCGGTGCTGTTCGACACCGCCGTGCGCACCGCCGTCGACGCCGGACACACCGACTTCGTCGAGGTCTCCCCGCATCCGGTGCTGAGCATGTCGCTCACCGCGATCCTCGACGACACCGGCACCACCGGCCGGGCCCTGGCCACCCTGCGCCGCGGCGAGGACGCCGCCGCGCGGCTGCTCACCAGCCTCGCCGCCGCCCACGCCCACGGCCTCGCCGTCGACCTGCGCCGCGTCCTCGCCCCCGCCGACGCCCTGGTCGACCTGCCCACCTACGCGTTCCAGCGGCAGCGCTACTGGCCCGAGCGGACGGCCGCCGCCACCGCCACCGGACCGGTCAGCCCCGACGTCGTCGACGTCGAGTTCTGGTCGGCCGTCGAACGCGCCGACGTGGCCGCCCTCGCCGCCCAGCTCGACGGCGCGCCCGCCGACCTGGAGGTGCTCGCCCCGGCGCTGCCCGTGCTGTCGTCGTGGCGCAAGGCCCGGCTGCAGCGCGCCGTGCTCGACGGCTGGTCGTACCGGATCGTCTGGAAGCCCGCCGGCCCGCCCGCCGGCCCGACCGTGGCCGGTGACCTGCTCGTGGTCCTGCCGGCCGGCGACGCCACCGTGGCCGGCTGGGTGGACGCCCTCGAAGCCGCCCTTGCCGACCCGGCCGCCGCACCGGGGTCCGCCCCCGACGGCCGGCGGGTGCGGCGCGTCGCCGTCGACCCCGCCGGGGCCACCCGCGAGGAGCTGGCCGCCGCCCTCGCCGCGCACCGGGACGCGCCCCTGGCCGGCGTGGTGTCGCTGCTCGGCCTCGCCGACGACCAGTACCCGGACCACCCCGGCATCCCCACCAGCCTGGTCGCCACCACCCGCCTCGTGCAGGCGCTGCGCGACGCCGACCTGCCCGCCCCGCTGTGGTGCCTCACCGTCGGCGGCGTCGGCACCGACCCGGCCGAACCGGTGGCCAGCGCCGCCCAGCACGCCCTGTGGGGCCTCGCCCGGGTCGTCGGCCTGGAACACCCCGGCCAGTGGGGCGGCCTCGTCGACCTGCCCGCCGCGCCCGACGCCGCCTGCTGGGCCGAGGTCGCCCGCATCCTCGTCGGCGGCGGCGACGAGGACCAGTTCGCCGTCCGCCCCTACGGCACGTTCGTGCGCCGCCTCGCCCGCGCCACCACCCGCACCGCCGGGCGGGTCACGACGTGGCAGCCGCGCGGCACCATCCTCGTCACCGGCGGCACCGGCGCGATCGGCGCGCAGGCCGCCCGCTGGCTCGCCGCCAACGGCGCCGAACACCTGGTGCTCACCAGCCGCCGGGGACTCGCCGCCGCCGGCGCGGCCGAGCTGGCCGACGAGCTGACCGCCACCGGCGTACGGGTCACCGTCGCCGCCTGCGACATGGCCGACCGCGAGCAGGTCGCCGCCCTCGTCGCCGGCCTCGACGACGTCGCCCCGCTCACCGCCGTGCTGCACGCCGCCGGCATCACCCAGCTCACCGCCCTCGTCGACACCGACCTCGACGTCCTCGACCACGTCATGGCCGGCAAGGTCGCCGGGGCGGTGCACCTCGACGAGCTGCTCGGCGACCGGCCGCTCGACGCGTTCGTCACGTTCGCCTCCATCTCCGGTGTGTGGGGCAGCGGCGGCCAGGGCGCGTACGCGGCCGCGAACGCGTACCTCGACGCGCTCGCCGAGCAGCGCCGCGCCCGGGGACTCGCCGCCACCTCCGTCTCCTGGGGTGCCTGGGCCGAGGGCGGCATGGCCACCACCGAGGAGGCGCAGCGACTGCTCAGCCGGCGCGGCCTCAACCCGATGCAGCCGGCCGCCGCGCTGCTCGCCCTGCGCCGCGCCGTCGAGCACGGCGAGACCTGCCTCGTCGTCGCCGACGTCGCCTGGGAACACTTCGCCCCCGCCTACGCGTCCGCCCGGCCCCGCCCGCTGCTCGACGACATCGCCGAGGCCCGCGACGCCCTCGCCGCCCGCCCCGCCGACGGCATCACCGACCACGCCGCCGCCCTGCGCCGCGACCTGGCCGCCGTGACCCGCGCCGAACGCGACCGGCAGCTCACCGACCTGGTGCGCGGCCACGCCGCCGCCGTCCTCGGCCACACCGGCACCGACGCGGTCAAGCCGAAGCGGGCGTTCAAGGAGCTGGGCTTCGACTCGCTGACCGCCGTGGAGCTGCGCAACCAGCTCACCGCCGCGACCGGGCTGGCCCTGCCCACCACCCTCATCTTCGACTACCCCAACCCGGCCGCCCTCGCCGGGCACCTGGCCGCCCTGCTGCGGCTCGACGACGCCGCGCCCGCCGCCGGGACCCCCGGGGGCGGCACCGGCCCGGCCGCCGCCGACGAACCCATCGCCATCGTCGGCATGAGCTGCCGCTACCCCGGCGGCGTCAGCGACCCCGACGGGCTGTGGGACCTCGTCGCCTCCGGCCGCGACGGCATCACCGAGTTCGCCCCCGACCGGCACTGGGACCTCGACCGGCTCCTCGCCGCCGACCCCGACGCGCCCGGCCGCTCCTACACCCGGCACGGCGGGTTCCTCGACGGAGCCACCGACTTCGACCCCGTCTTCTTCGGCATCTCCCCCCGCGAGGCCCTCGCCATGGACCCGCAGCAGCGGCTGCTGCTGGAGGCCACCTGGGAGGCGTTCGAGCAGGCCGGCGTCACCCCCGACAGCCTGCACGGCACCCCCACCGGCGTGTTCGTCGGCGCGTCCCCGTCCGGCTACGGCACCGGCGACGAGACCCCCGACCTGGACGGCTACCGGCTCACCGGCGGCGCGCACAGCGTCATCTCCGGCCGCGTCTCCTACACGTTCGGCCTGGAGGGCCCGGCCGTCACCGTCGACACCGCCTGCTCGTCGTCGCTGGTGGCCCTGCACCTGGCCGTGCAGTCGCTGCGGCAGGGCGAGTGCGACCTCGCCGTGGCCGGCGGCGTGACCGTCATGGTCACCCCCGGCGCGTTCGTCGAGTTCACCCGGCAGGGCGGCCTCGCCGCCGACGGGCGGTGCCGCTCCTTCGCCGCCGCCGCCGACGGCACCGGCTGGGGCGAGGGCGTCGGCGTCCTCCTCGTCGAACGCCTCAGCGACGCCCAGCGGCGCGGCCACCGGATCCTCGCCGTCGTGCGGGGCTCCGCCGTCAACCAGGACGGCGCGTCCAACGGGCTGACCGCCCCGAACGGGCCGTCGCAGCAGCGGGTCATCCGGCAGGCCCTGGCCAACGCCGGCCTCACCACCGCCGACGTGGACGCCGTCGAGGCCCACGGCACCGCCACCACCCTCGGCGACCCCATCGAGGCGCAGGCGCTCCTGGCGACGTACGGGCAGGACCGCCCCGCCGACCAGCCGCTGTGGCTGGGGTCGATCAAGTCGAACATCGGCCACACCCAGGCCGCCGCCGGCGTCGCCGGGGTGATCAAGATGGTGCAGGCGCTGCGGCACGGCACCCTGCCGGCGACCCTGCACGTCGACGAGCCCACCCCGCACGTCGACTGGACGGCCGGCGCGGTCGAGCTGCTCACCGAGGCCCGGCCGTGGCCGCAGGTGGACCGGCCGCGCCGCGCCGCCGTGTCGTCGTTCGGCGTCAGCGGCACCAACGCCCACGTGATCATCGAGCAGCCGCCCACGCCGGTGGCCGACGACGCGACCGCCGAGCAGCCGCCCGGCGCGACCGTGCAGCGGCAGGACGGCGCGACCGCCGACCGGCCGCACGGCGACGCCGGGCACCCCGCCCCGCCGCTGGTGCCGGTGCTGCTCTCCGCCCGGGGCGAGGACGGCCTGTCCCGCCAGGCCACCCGGTGGGCCCGGCGCTGGGCCGACCGGACCACCGGCGGCGACCTGCCCCGGCTGGTCGACGTCGGCTGGACGTCGCTCGTCGCCCGCACCGCCCTGGAACACCGCGCGGTGCTCCTCACCGCCGACCACGCCGAGCTGGCCGCCGCCCTGACCGCCCTCGCGGCAGGCGAGCCCACCGACGCCGTCGTCACCGGCCGCGCCGCCGACCGGGGCCCCGTCGCCCTGCTCTTCTCCGGCCAGGGCGCGCAGCGTGCCGGCATGGGCCGGGAGTTGGCGGAGTCGTTCCCGGTGTTCGCGTCGGCGTTGAACGAGGTGTGTGGTCACCTGGATCCGCTGCTGCCGCAGCCGCTCAAGGAGGTGCTGTTCGCGGCGGAGGGCTCCGCCGACGCCGCTCTGTTGGACCAGACCGTCTTCACGCAGGCGGGCCTGTTCGCCGTCGAGGTGGCCCTGTTCCGGCTCGTCGAGTCGTTCGGGGTGGTGCCGGACTTCGTCGGCGGGCACTCGGTCGGTGAGATCACCGCCGCGCACGTGGCGGGGGTGCTGTCCCTCGCGGACGCGTGTCAGCTCGTGGCCGCCCGGGGCCGCCTGATGCAGGCGTTGCCGGCCGGGGGCGGGATGCTCGCGGTCGCTGCGGCCGAGGCCGAGGTGGCGGAGTCGATCGCCGGTCGGGCCGACGTCGGGATCGCCGCCGTCAACGGGCCCACCTCCGTGGTGGTCTCCGGCGCGGTCGCGGCCCTGGACGAGGTCGAGCAGCTCTGGCAGGGCCGGGCCGTCCGCACCCGCCGGCTGGCCGTCAGCCACGCGTTCCACAGCCCGCTGATGGAACCGATGCTGGCCGAGTTCCGGGCGACCCTGGAGACGCTGACGTTCGCCGCGCCGCTCGTGCCGGTCGTGTCGAACCTGACCGGGGCGCTCGCCGACGCCGACGACCTGCGTACCGCCGACTACTGGGTGCGGCACGTCCGCGAGGCCGTCCGCTTCGCCGACGGGGTCGCCGCGCTGCGCGCCGCCGGGGCGGACACGTTCGTCGAGATCGGCCCCGGCGCGGTGCTCACCGCCCTGGTCCGCGAGACCCTGACCGGCGACGAGCTGCTCGCCGTCCCGGCCCAGCGCCGCGACCGCGCCGAGCCCCGCGCCCTGCTCGCCGCCCTCGCCGAACTGTACGCCGCCGGATCCACCGTCGACTGGGCCCCGCTGCTCGCCGACGCCGCCCCGATCCGGGTCGACCTGCCCACGTACGCGTTCGCGCGGGAGCGCTTCTGGCTGCGGCCCGCCGGCCGCGCCTCCGACGTCTCCGGGGCGGGCCTCGGCGCGGCCGGGCACCCGCTGCTCGCCGCCGCCGTCCGGCTGGCCGGCGAGGACGCGGCCGTGCTCACCGGCCGGCTCTCCGTCGCCGCCCAGCCGTGGCTGGCCGACCACGTGGTCGCCGGCGCGGTCGTCGTCCCCGGCACCGCGCTCGTCGAACTGGCGCTGCGCGCCGGCGACGAGTTCGGCCCCTGCCGGGTGGGGGAGCTGACCATCGCGACCCCGCTCGTGCTCCCCGCCCAGGGCGCGGTGCGCGTCCAGGTCCGCGTCGGCCCCCGCGACGGCCTCGGCGGACGGGCCGTCACCGTGCACTCCCAGCCCGACCACGACCCCGACGGCGACTGGGTGCGGCACGCCGAGGGCCTGCTCACCGCCGTCGAACCCACCGCCGACGCCGGCCTCGGCGCGTGGCCCCCCGCCGCCGCCGTCGAGGCCGACCTCGCCGGCTGGTACGACGCCCTCGCCGGCCACGGCATGACGTACGGGCCGGTGTTCCAGGGCCTGCGCCGCGCCTGGACGGCCGGCGACGACACCGTCTACGCCGAGGTGACCCTGCCCGCCGCGACCGCCGACGGCAGCGCCGGCTTCGGCGTGCACCCCGCCCTGCTCGACGCCGCCCTGCACCCCACCGCCCTGCTGCCCGGCGACGGCACCACCGGCCCCAAGGCCCCGTTCGCGTTCGCGGGCGTCCAGGTGCACGCCGTCGGCGCGGACACCCTCCGCGTCCGGCTCACCCGCGCCGGCACCGCCGTGCGGCTGCTCGCCGTCGACGACACCGACCGGCCCGTGGTCACCGTCGACTCCCTCGTCCTGCGCGAGATGACCGGCGGCGACCCGTCGGCGGCCACCCTCGCCGCCCGGTCGCTGTTCCGCGTCGACTGGCGGGCCGAGCCGCTCGCCCCCGCCGACGCGCCCCGCGCCGCCCTGCTCGGCCCCGCCACGCCCGCGCTGCCCGGCGTCCCCGCGTACCCGGGCGTCGCCGAGCTGGCCGCCGCCGGCGACGTACCCCCGCTGGTCCTGCTGCCCGTGTCCGCCACGCCCGCCGGCCTGCCCGCCGACGCGCTGCCCGCCGACGCGCTGCCCGCCGCCGTGCGGGCCGGCACCGCCGCCGTGCTCGCCGCCGTCCAGGCGTGGCTCGCCGCCGACGCCCTCGCCGACACCCGCCTCGCGGTGGTCACCCGGGGCGCGGTCCGGGCCACCGACGCCGACCCCGCCGACGAGCTGACCGGCGCGGCCGTGTGGGGCCTGCTGCGCGCCGCCCAGTCCGAGCACCCCGGCCGGATCGTTCTGGCCGACCTCGACCGGGACCTCGACGCACCCGCCGTCGCGCTGCTCGCCGCCGCCGCCGACGACCCGGCTGCGGCGCAGCTCGCCGTCCGCGCCGACACGATCCTGACCCCCCGTCTGGTACGCGCCGACACCCCACCCGCGCCCGCCCGACGTCCCCTCGGCGGCACCGTCCTCGTCACCGGCGGCACCGGCGCCCTCGGCGCGCTGCTGGCCCGGCACCTCGTCACCGACCGGGGCGTGGACTCCCTCGCCCTGGTCAGCCGGCGCGGCCCCGCCGCCGACGGGGCGGCCGACCTCGCCGCCGAGCTGACCGGCCTCGGCGCGCGGGTCGACGTGCTCGCCTGCGACGTCACCGACCCCGACGCCGTGCGTGCCCTGGTCGGGCGGCTCACCGCCGACGGTGGTCGGCTCGCCGGGGTGGTGCACACCGCCGGGGTGCTGGACGACGCGGTGGTCACCGGCATCGACGCCGACCGGCTGGCCCGGGTCCTCGCGCCGAAGGTCGATGCGGCGTGGCACCTGCACGAGGCCACCGCCGGCCTCGACCTCGACCTGTTCGTGATGTTCTCCTCCATCGCCGGGGTCCTCGGCTCCCCGGGCCAGGGCGCGTACGCCGCCGCCAACCACTTCCTCGACGCGCTCGCCGCCCACCGCCGGGCCCGGGGCCTGACCGCGCACTCCCTGGCCTGGGGCATGTGGGACACCGACGGCATGGCCGCCACCCTCAGCGCCGCCGACCGGTCCCGGGTCACCCGCTCCGGCCTCGGCCTGATCAGCGGGCCCGTCGGCGTAGCCCTGTTCGACGCCGCCGTCGCCGCCGACGCCGCCGCGCTCGTCCCCGCCGTCGTCGACGTGCCGGCGCTGCGCGCGGCGGCCACCGCCACCGGCGTACCGCCGATGCTACGCGCCCTCGTCGGCACCGCGACCGCCCGGCGGCAGGCCGGCGGCGGCGCGGCCGGCGGCTGGGCGCAGCGCCTCGCCGCGCTCGCCCCCGACGAGGCCCGCGCCCAGGTGGACGTGCTGGTGCGGGGTCTGGTCGCGCAGGTGTTGGGGCATGGTGGTGCGGAGGCGGTGCCGGCGGATCGGGCGTTCCGGGAGTTGGGTTTCGACTCGTTGACGGCGGTGGACCTGCGTAACCGGGTCAACGCGGCCACGGGGCTGCGGCTGGCGTCCACGCTGGTGTTCGACTACCCGACCCCGACGGCCCTCGCCGCGCACGTGCACGAGCAGCTCACCGGCGTGACCGCCGACCGGCCCGAGGCGGTCGCCGCCACCGGCGGCGGCGACGAGCCGATCGCGATCGTGGGCATGGCCTGCCGTTATCCGGGCGGGGTGGCCAGCCCCGACGACCTGTGGGCGCTGCTGGCCGACGGCGGGGACGGGATCTCCGAGTTCCCGGCCGACCGGGGATGGGACCTGGAGTCCCTCTTCCACCCCGACCCCGACCACCCCGGCACCTCCTACGCCCGGCACGGCGGTTTCCTCGCCGGGGCGGCGGAGTTCGACCCTGCCTTCTTCGGCATTTCGCCGCGTGAGGCGATCGCGATGGATCCGCAGCAGCGGTTGCTGCTGGAGGCGTCGTGGGAGACGTTCGAGTCCGCCGGGGTCGACCCGGCGCGGGTGCGGGGCAGCCGCACCGGCGTCTTCGCCGGCCTGATGTACCACGACTACGCCTCGCAGGTGCAGGAACTGCCGGAGGGCCTGGAGGGCTACATCGGCACCGGCAACTCGGGCAGCGTCGTCTCCGGACGCGTCGCCTACACGTTCGGCCTGGAGGGGCCGGCCGTCACCGTCGACACGGCGTGCTCGTCGTCGCTGGTCGCATTGCACCTCGCCGTGCAGGCGTTGCGGTCGGGGGAGTGCGACCTGGCGTTGGCCGGCGGCGTGACGGTGATGGCGACGCCGGGGACGTTCGTGGAGTTCTCGCGGCAGCGGGGGTTGTCGGCCGACGGGCGGTGCAAGTCGTTCGCCGCGTCGGCGGACGGGACGGGCTGGTCCGAGGGTGTGGGCATGCTGCTGGTGCAGCGGCTCTCCGACGCCCGCCGCGACGGCCGGCGGATCCTCGCCGTGGTGCGGGGCACGGCCGTCAACCAGGACGGTGCGTCGAACGGCCTGACCGCCCCGAACGGTCCGTCGCAGCAGCGGGTGATCCGGCAGGCCCTGGCGAACGCGCGGCTGGCTCCGGCCGACGTGGACGCTGTCGAGGCCCACGGCACCGGCACCACCCTGGGTGACCCGATCGAGGCGCAGGCGCTGCTCGCCACCTACGGGCAGGACCGGGCGACCCCGCTGCTGCTGGGCTCGATCAAGTCGAACATCGGGCACACCCAGGCGGCCGCCGGGGCCGCCGGGATCATCAAGATGATCATGGCGATGCGGCACGGGGTGGTGCCCCGCACCCTGCACGTCGACGAGCCGTCCCCGCACATCGACTGGACGGCCGGCGCCGTCGAACTGGCCACCGAGGCCCGGCCGTGGCCCGAGACGGGCCGCCCCCGCCGCGCCGCCATCTCCTCGTTCGGGGTCAGCGGCACCAACGCGCACGTCGTCATCGAGCAGCCGCCCGCCGACCCCCGGCCCGCCCGACCCGGCGAGGCGGCGGTGCGCTCCGGCGACGCGTCCGCCCACACCGGCGACGCGCACCCGGCGGCCGTGCTGCTGTCGGGCCGCACCCAGGCGGCCCTCGCCGCCCAGGCCGACCGCTGGGCCCGCTGGCTCGCCGCCGACCCGACCCCCCGCCCCGCCGACGTGGGCTGGTCGTCCGTCGTCACCCGGGCCACCCTGGAACACCGCGCCGTGCTCGCGGCAGCCGACCGCGACGAACTCCTCGCCGGGCTGCGCGCCCTCGCCGCCGGCGAACCGGCCGGCACCGTCGTCACCGCCGCCGCCGGCACCCCCGGCGGGCAGCTCGCCGTCCTCTTCTCCGGCCAGGGCGCGCAGCGGGCGGGCATGGGTCGGGAGTTGTACGCGTCGTTCCCGGTGTTCGCGTCGGCGTTGGACGAGGTGTGTGGTCACCTGGATCCGGTGCTGCCGCAGCCGCTGCGGCCGGTGCTGTTCGCCGATGAGGGTTCCGCCGAGGCGGGTCTGTTGGATCAGACCGTGTTCACGCAGGCGGGGTTGTTCGCGGTCGAGGTGGCGTTGTTCCGGCTGGTGGAGTCGTTCGGGGTGGTGCCGGACTTCGTCGGTGGGCACTCGGTCGGTGAGATCACGGCCGCGCATGTGGCGGGGGTGTTGTCCCTGGCCGACGCGTGTCAGCTCGTCGCGGCGCGGGGTCGGTTGATGCAAACGTTGCCGGCCGGCGGCGGGATGCTGGCGGTCAACGCGGCCGAGGCCGACGTAATCGAGTCGATCGCCGGTCGGGCCGACGTCGGGATCGCCGCCGTCAACGGGCCGTCGGCCGTGGTCGTCTCCGGTGCCGTCGAAGCTCTGGACGAGATCGAGGAGGCGTGGCGGGACCGGGGCGTGCGCACCCGCCGGCTCGCCGTCAGTCACGCGTTCCACAGTCCGTTGATGGAGCCGATGCTGGCCGAGTTCCGGGCCGTCCTCGACGGGCTGTCGTTCCGGACGCCGCTCGTGCCGGTCGTGTCGAACCTGACCGGGGCGCTCGCCGAACCGCAGGAGCTGACCCGGGCCGACTACTGGGTGCGGCACGTCCGCGAGGCGGTTCGCTTCGCCGACGGGGTCGCTGCGTTGCGGGCCGCCGGGGTGGGCACGTTCCTGGAGGTCGGGCCGCAGAGCGTGTTGACGGCCATGGCCGCCGACGTGCTGCCCGGCGACGAGGGCGTGCTGACCGTCGCCGCCCAGCGCCGCGACCGGCCCGCCGCGCGGGCGCTGCTCGCCGCGCTGGGCGAGCTGCACGTCCACGGCGTGCCCGTCACCTGGACCCAGTGGTATGCCGGCACCGAACCGCAGCGCGTCGACCTGCCCACGTACGCCTTCCAGCACGAGCGGTACTGGCTCGGCATCGGCCGCGCCCGCGCGGGCGACGTCACCGGCGCCGGCCTCGGCGCTGCCGGGCACCCCCTGCTCGGCGCGGCCGTCACCGTCGCCGGCGAGGACATGGTCGTGCTCACCGGCCGCCTCTCCGTCGCCACCCACCCGTGGCTCGCCGAGCACACCGTCTCCGACACGGTCGTCGTCCCCGGCACCGCCCTCGTGGAGTTGGCCGTCCGGGCCGGCGACGAGGCGGGCGTCTCCCGTCTCCGGGAACTGACCATCGCCGCGCCACTCGTGCTGCCCGCCACCGGCGGCGTACGCGTCCAGGTGCGCGTCGGCGCGCCCGACCCGACCGGCGCCCGACCCGTCGCGGTGCACGCCGAGACCGACGGTGACTCCGGGTGGATTCGGCACGCCGAGGGTGTGCTGGAGCCGGTGGCGGCCGAGGAGCCGGTGGTGGGGGCGTGGCCGCCGGCGGGCCTGCCGGAGGTGGACCTGTCCGGTTGGTATGCGGGTTTGGCGGATCTCGGCCTGGTCTACGGGCCGGTGTTCCGCGGGCTGCGTCGGGTGTGGGCCGGCGACGGCGAGGTGTTCGCCGAGGTGGCCCTGCCCGATGAGGTGGAGGGCGCGGCGGCGTTCGGGGTGCATCCGGCGTTGCTGGACGCGGCGTTGCATCCGATCGGGCTGTTGCTGGCCGACGAGGGGCCGGCAGGGGCGCGGGTGCCGTTCGTGTTCTCGGGTGTGCAGGTGCACGCGTCGGGTGCGCGCCTGTTGCGGGTGCGGTTGACGCGGTCGGGCTCTGAGATCCGTCTCGTCGCGGTGGACGAGTCGGGTGCGCCGGTGGTGTCGGTGGACTCGATCGTGTTGCGTGAGTTGACCGGGGTGGGCGTCGCGAGCGCGGCGTCCCGGTCGCTGTTCGAGGTGACCTGGCAGGCTGCCGACGTCGCCCCGGCCGCCGACCCCGCCGGCTGGGCGCTGCTGGCCGGCGAGGACCTGCCGGCGATGCTGCCCGGCCTGCCGGCGTACCCCGACGTGGCGGCCCTGCTGGCGGCGGTGGCCGCAGGGGCCGACGCCCCGCGCGCCCTCGTGTTGCCGGTCGCCGCCGCCCCCGACGCCGCCCTCCCCGAGGCGGTGCGGGCGGTCACCACCGGCGTCCTCGCGGCCATCCAGGCGTTGCTGGCCTCCGACGCGCTCGCCGACACGCGACTCGTCGTCGTCACCCGGGGCGCCGTGGCCGCCGGGCCGGACGATCCGGTCGCGGACCTCGCCGGCTCCGCCGTGTGGGGCCTGCTCCGCTCGGCGCAGACCGAGCACCCGGGCCGGATCGTCCTCGCCGACGTCGACGGCGACCTCGACGGGCACGCCCTGGGCCTGCTCACCCGGGCCGCCGACGACGCCGTCGTGGGCGGTCAGGTGGCGGTGCGTTCGGGTGGGGTGTGGGTGCCCCGCCTGGTGCGCGCGTCCACGTCGGAGACGCCGGTGACCGTCGGCGACGGCGCGGTGCTGGTGACCGGTGGTATGGGCGCGTTGGGCGCTCTGGTCGCGGAGCATCTGGTGTCGGCGCACGGAGTGCGGTCGCTGGTGCTCGTGTCGCGCCGGGGCCGGGCTGCTGCCGGCGCGGACGCCGTGGTCGAGCGGCTGGCGGGCCTGGGCGCGTCGGTGGAGGTGTCGGCCTGTGACGTGACGGACGCCGAGGCCGTGCGTGCTCTGGTCGGCCGGCTCACCGCCGACGGTGGTCGGCTCGCCGGGGTGGTGCACACGGCGGGTGTTCTCGACGACGCGGTGGTCACCGGCATCGACGCCGGCCGGCTGGCCCGGGTCCTCGCGCCGAAGGTCGACGCGGCGTGGCACCTGCACGAGGCGACGGCCGGCCTCGACCTGGACCTGTTCGTGGTGTTCTCGTCGATCGCCGGGGTCCTCGGTTCGCCGGGCCAGGGCGCGTATGCGGCGGGGAATGCGTTCCTGGATGGTCTTGCGGCGTTCCGGCGGCGGGCTGGTCTGCCGGCGGTGTCCCTGGCGTGGGGAATGTGGGACACCGAGGGGATGGCGGCGTCGATCGGTGACGCGGACCGGGCGCGTTCGGCGCGGGCGGGTCTGACGCCGATGAGCGCGGCCACGGGTCTGGAACTGTTCGACGCGGCCCTCGCGGCGGGACGGCCCGCCCTGGTGCCGGCCGTGCTCGACGTACCGGCCATGCGGGCCGCCCTCGGCGCGGGCGGCCCGGTCCCGGCGATGCTGCGCGCCCTCGTCGGCACGACGACCACCCGCCGGCAGGCCGGCCAGGGCGGTGGAGACTGGGCCGACCAGCTCGCAAACCTGGACCCCGACGAGGCCCGCGCCCAGATCGACGTGCTGGTGCGGGGCCTGGTGGCGCAGGTGTTGGGGCATGGTGGTGCGGAGGCGGTGCCGGCGGATCGGGCGTTCCGGGAGTTGGGGTTCGACTCGTTGACGGCGGTGGACCTGCGTAACCGGGTCAACGCGGCCACGGGGCTGCGGCTCGGCTCGACGCTGGTGTTCGACTACCCGACCCCCGCCGTGCTCGCCGAGCACCTCTACGAGCAGGTCTCCGGCCAGCTCACCGCCCGCCGGTCGGTGACCCGCGCCGTCGCCGGCACCGACGAGCCGATCGCGATCGTGGGCATGGCCTGCCGTTATCCGGGTGGGGTGGCCAGCCCCGACGACCTGTGGGCGCTGCTGGCGTCCGGTGGGGACGGGATCTCCGAGTTCCCCGCCGACCGGGGCTGGGACCTCGACACCCTGTTCGACCCCGACCCGGACCGTAGCGGCACCTCGTACACCCGGCACGGGGGTTTCCTCGCCGGGGCGGCCGACTTCGACCCCGCCTTCTTCGGCATTTCGCCGCGTGAGGCGATCGCGATGGATCCGCAGCAGCGGTTGCTGCTGGAGGCGTCGTGGGAGACGTTCGAGTCCGCCGGGGTCGACCCGACGGGGGTGCGGGGCAGCCGCACCGGCGTCTTCGCCGGCGTCATGTACCACGACTACGCCTCCCGGCTGGCCGACCTGCCGCCGGACACCGAGGGCTACGTGGGTACGGGCACGTCGGGCAGTGTGCTGTCGGGGCGGGTGGCGTACACGTTCGGCCTGGAGGGGCCGGCGGTGACCGTGGACACGGCGTGCTCGTCGTCCCTCGTCGCGTTGCACCTGGCGGCGCAGGCGTTGCGGTCGGGGGAGTGCGATCTGGCGCTCGCGGGTGGCGTGACGGTGATGGCGACGCCGGGGACGTTCGTGGAGTTCTCGCGGCAGCGGGGGTTGTCGGCCGACGGGCGGTGCAAGTCGTTTGCGGCGTCGGCGGACGGGACGGGCTGGTCCGAGGGTGTGGGCATGCTGCTGGTGCAGCGGCTCTCCGACGCGCGGCGCGACGGCCGGCGGATCCTCGCCGTCGTGCGGGGCACGGCCGTCAACCAGGACGGGGCGTCGAACGGCCTGACCGCCCCGAATGGTCCCTCGCAGCAGCGGGTGATCCGGCAGGCCCTGGCGAACGCGCGGCTGACAGCCGCCGACGTGGACGCCGTCGAGGCGCACGGCACCGGCACCACCCTCGGTGACCCGATCGAGGCGCAGGCGTTGTTGGCCACGTACGGGCAGGACCGGCCCGGCGACCGGCCGCTGTTGCTCGGGTCGATCAAGTCGAACATCGGGCACACTCAGGCTGCGGCCGGTGTGGCGGGTGTGATCAAGATGATCATGGCGATGCGGCACGGGGTGGTGCCGGCATCGTTGCATGTGGACGAGCCGTCGCCGCACGTCGACTGGGCTGCGGGGGCGGTCGCCCTGGCGACCGAGGCGACGCCGTGGCCGGCCGTGGACCGGCCGCGTCGGGCGGCGGTGTCGTCGTTCGGTATCTCCGGCACGAACGCGCACGTGATCATCGAGCAGCCTCCGGTGGAGGTCGTCGAGGGTGTGGTGGTGGAGCGGGTGACGCCGCCGGTGGTGCCGGTGGTGTTGTCGGCTCGCACGGGTGCCGCCCTCGCGGGTCAGGCGGGTCGGTGGGCACGCTGGTTGGCGGGTGACGGGTCGCTTGCCGCGCTGGACGTGGCGTGGTCGTCGGTGACGACGCGTCCCGCCCTGGAGCAGCGGGCCGTCGCCCTGGTCGCCGACCGGGACGGCCTGCTCGCCGCGCTACGGGCCCTGGCCGAGGGTGAGCCGTCCGGGGCCGTGGTCGTGGGCGCCCCGGAGCAGCGCGGACACCTGGCGCTGCTGTTCTCCGGTCAGGGCGCGCAGCGCGCCGGGATGGGTCGGGAGTTGTACGCGGCGTTCCCGGTGTTCGCATCGGCGTTGGACGAGGTGTGTGGTCACCTGGATCCGCTGCTGCCGCAACCGCTGCGGCCGGTGCTGTTCGCCGATGAGGGTTCTGCCGACGCCGCTCTGTTGGACCAGACCATGTTCACGCAGGCGGGCCTGTTCGCCGTTGAGGTGGCCCTGTTCCGTCTGGTGGAGTCGTTCGGGGTGGTGCCGGACTTCGTCGGTGGCCACTCGGTCGGTGAGATCACGGCCGCGCATGTAGCCGGGGTGCTGTCGTTGGCCGATGCGTGCGCACTTGTCGCCGCTCGGGGTCGGCTGATGCAGGCGTTGCCGGCCGGCGGTGGGATGCTCGCGGTCAACGCGGCCGAGGCCGACGTGGCGGAGTCGATCACCGGTCGCGCCGACGTCGGGATCGCCGCCGTCAACGGCCCGTCGGCCGTGGTCGTGTCGGGTGCCGTCGAGGCCCTGGACGAACTTGAGCAGACCTGGCGCGACCGGGGTGTGCGCACTCGCCGGTTGACGGTGAGTCACGCGTTCCACAGTCCGCTCATGGAGCCGATGCTCGCCGAGTTCCGGGCCGTGTTGGAGACGCTCACCTTCGCCGCGCCGTTGCTGCCGGTCGTGTCGAACCTGACCGGGGCCCTCGCCACCGGCGACGACCTGCGCACCGTCGACTACTGGGTGCGGCACGTGCGGGAGGCCGTCCGGTTCGCCGACGGGGTCGCCGCGTTGCGGGCCGCCGGGGTGGGCACGTTCCTGGAGGTCGGGCCGCAGAGCGTGTTGACGGCCCTGGCCGCCGACGTGCTGCCCGGCGACGAGGGCGTGCTGACCGTCGCGGCCCAGCGCCGGGACCGGCCCGAGGCCACGGCGCTGCTGGCCGCCCTGGCCGAGCTGCACGTCAACGGGGTGCCGGTGACGTGGCGGCAGTGGTTCGCCGGCACGGGCGCGCGGCGGGTCGACCTGCCGACGTACGCGTTCCAGCACCAGCGGTACTGGCCGAACGCCGGCCGGCCCCGGATCGGCGACGTGTCGGGGGCCGGGCTGGGCGACGCGGGGCACCCGCTGCTCGGCGCGTCCGTCGACCTGGCCGGCAACGACGAGGTGGTGCTCACCGGCCGGCTGTCCCTCGCCGCGTACCCCTGGTTGGCGGATCACGCGGTCTCCGGCGCGACGCTCGTGCCGGGCACGGCGCTCGTGGAGCTGGCCGTCCGGGCCGGCGACGAGGCGGGTCTGCCCCGGCTCCGGGAGCTGACCATGGCCGCGCCGCTGGTCGTGCCCGACGCCGGGAGCGTGCGTATCCAGGTACGCGTCGACGGCCCCGCCGACGCGCCGGAGCGGCCGGTGACCATCTACTCCCGACGCGACGGTGATGCCGGATGGGTTCGGCACGCCGAGGGTGTGCTGGAGGGGGCGTCCGCTGAGGAGCCGGTGGTGGCGGTGTGGCCGCCGGTGGGTGTGTCGGAGGTGGATGCTTCGGGTTGGTATGCGGGCCTGGCGGGGCTGGGTCTGGCGTACGGGCCGGTGTTCCGCGGGCTATATCGGGTGTGGGCCGGTGACGGCGAGGTGTTCGCCGAGGTGGCTCTGCCCGATGAGGCGGGGAGCTCGGACGGGTTCGGGGTGCATCCGGCGTTGCTGGATGCGGCGTTGCATCCGATCGGATTGCTGCTTGGTGAAGAGGCGTCGGCGGCGCGGGTGCCGTTCGCGTTCTCGGGTGTGCAGGTGCACGCGTCGGGTGCGCGGGTGTTGCGGGTGCGGCTGACCCGGGTGGGTTCCGGGGTTCGTCTCGTCGCGGTGGACGAGTCGGGTGCGCCGGTGGTGTCGGTGGATTCGCTGACGCTGCGGGAGTTGACCGGCGTCGGCGCCAGTGGTGCGGCGTCGCGGTCGTTGTTCGAGGTGGTGTGGCAGGCCGCCGAGGTCGCCCCGGCCGCCGACCCCGCCGGCTGGGCGCTGCTCACCCCCGAGGACGCCACCGCGGCCGGGTTCCTCGGCGAGCCGACGGGCGGGGGCCGCTTGGCGGCGTACCCCGACGTGGCGGCCCTGCTGGCGGCGGTGGCCGCAGGGGCCGACGCCCCGCGCGCCCTCGTGCTGCCGGTCGCCGCCGCCCACGCGGCCCCCGAGGTGGTGCGGGCGGTGACGTCGGAGGCGTTGCGTGCGGTGCAGGCGTGGCTGGCCTCCGACGCGCTCGCCGACACGCGGCTGGTCGTCGTCACCCGGGGCGCGGTCGCGGCGCGTGACGGTGACCGGGTGACCGACCTGGCCGGCGCGGCCGTGTGGGGCCTGCTCCGCTCGGCGCAGTCGGAGCACCCCGGCCGCATCGTCCTCGCGGACCTCGACGCCGACGGCGACGGCGCAACCGAACTGCCGGCCGTGCTGGCCGGCGCCCTCGACGATGTCGTCGTCGGTGGTCAGGTGGCGGTGCGTTCGGGCGGGGTGTGGGTGCCGCGCCTGGTGCGCGCGTCGGTGCCTGACGTCCCGGCGGTTGCCCCGCTGGGCGACGGTGCGGTGCTGGTGACCGGTGGTACGGGCGCGTTGGGCGCTCTGGTCGCGGAGCATCTGGTGTCGGTGCACGGGGTGCGGTCGTTGGTGCTCGTGTCGCGTCGGGGTGCCGCCGCTGACGGCGCGGACGAGCTGACGGGGCGGTTGTCGGGTCTGGGCGCGTCGGTGGAGGTGGCGGCGTGTGACGTGACCGATGCCGAGGCCGTGCAGTCCCTCGTCGGGCGGCTCACCGCCGACGGCCGTCGCCTGGCCGGGGTGGTGCACACGGCGGGCGTCCTCGACGACGGGCTCGTCGAG
The DNA here is from genome assembly GCF_020884815.1 of Micromonospora sp. NBRC 110038. Classification (NCBI taxonomy): domain Bacteria; kingdom Bacillati; phylum Actinomycetota; class Actinomycetes; order Micromonosporales; family Micromonosporaceae; genus Micromonospora; species Micromonospora sp. NBRC 110038. The sequence goes on from NZ_BBOL01000001.1 coordinate 1,353,607, forward strand.
GGGCTCACCGGGGAACGGCTGGCCGCCGTGCTCGCGCCGAAGGTCGACGCGGCGTGGCATCTGCACGAGGCGACGGCCGGTCTCGACCTGGATCTGTTCGTGGTGTTCTCGTCGATCGCGGGGGTCCTCGGTTCGCCGGGTCAGGGCGCGTATGCGGCGGGGAATGCGTTCCTGGATGGTCTTGCGGCGTTCCGGCGCCGGGCTGGTCTGCCGGCGGTGTCCCTGGCGTGGGGAATGTGGGACACCGAGGGGATGGCGGCGTCGATCGGTGACGCGGACCGGGCGCGTTCGGCGCGGGCGGGTCTGACGCCGATGAGCGCGGCCACCGGTTTGGAGTTGTTCGACGCGGCCCTGGCGGCGGGACGGCCTGCCCTGGTGCCGGCGACCATCGACGTGCCCGCCCTGCGGGCCGCCGCCTCCGGCGGCCTGGTGCCGCCCATGCTGCGCACCCTCGTCGGAGTCACCACCACCAGCCGCCGCCAGGCGGGGCAGGGCGGTGGCGGGGGGTGGGCCGAGCGGCTCGCCGCCCTCACCGAAGACGAAGGCCGGGCGCAACTCGTGCTCCTGGTCCGGGGCCTCGTCGCGCAGGTGTTGGGGCATGGTGGTGCGGAGGCGGTGCCGGCGGATCGGGCGTTCCGGGAGTTGGGTTTCGACTCGTTGACGGCGGTGGACCTGCGTAACCGGGTCAACGCGGCGACGGGGCTGCGCCTCGGCTCGACGCTGGTGTTCGACTACCCGACCCCCGCCGTGCTCGCCGAGCACCTGTGGTCCGAGCTGGCCGGCGTACGCCAGTCGGCGACCGACCTGGTCGCCAGCGCGACGAAGGACACCGACGAGCCGATCGCGATCGTCGGCATGGCCTGCCGCTACCCGGGCGGGGTCGCCAGCCCCGACGACCTGTGGGCGCTGCTGGCCGACGGCGGGGACGGGATCTCCGAGTTCCCCGCCGACCGGGGCTGGGACCTCGACGCACTGTTCGACCCGGACCCGAACAACAGCGGCACCTCCTACACCCGCAACGGCGGCTTCCTCTATGGAGCGGCGGAGTTCGACCCCGGGTTCTTCGGGATCTCGCCCCGCGAGGCCCTGGCCATGGATCCGCAGCAGCGGTTGCTGCTGGAGGCGTCGTGGGAGACGTTCGAGTCCGCCGGGGTCGACCCGGTCCGGCTGCGGGGCAGCCGCACCGGCGTCTTCGCGGGCGTGATGTACCACGACTGGGCGACGCGCCTCATGGACCTGCCCGCCGAGGTGGAGGGCTATGTGGGTACGGGCACGTCGGGCAGTGTGCTGTCGGGGCGGGTGGCGTACACGTTCGGCCTGGAGGGGCCGGCGGTGACCGTGGACACGGCGTGCTCGTCGTCCCTGGTCGCGTTGCACCTGGCGGCGCAGGCGCTGCGCTCCGGGGAGTGCGACCTGGCGCTCGCGGGTGGCGTGACCGTCATGGCCACCCCGGGCACGTTCATCGAGTTCTCTCGGCAGCGCGGGCTGTCGCAGGACGGGCGGTGCAAGTCGTTCGCCGCCGCCGCCGACGGGACGGGCTGGTCCGAGGGCGTCGGCATGCTGCTCGTCGAGCGGCTGTCGGACGCCCGCCGCAACGGCCACCGGGTCCTCGCCGTGGTGCGGGGGACGGCCGTCAACCAGGACGGGGCGTCGAACGGCCTGACGGCGCCGAATGGTCCGTCGCAGCAGCGGGTGATCCGGCAGGCCCTGGCGAATGCGCGGCTGACCCCGGCCGACGTGGACGCCGTCGAGGCGCACGGCACGGGCACGACGCTGGGTGACCCGATCGAGGCCCAGGCGCTGCTCGCCACCTACGGGCAGGACCGGGCGACCCCGCTGCTGCTGGGCTCGATCAAGTCGAACATCGGGCACACTCAGGCGGCGGCCGGTGCCGCCGGGATCATCAAGATGGTGCTCGCCATGCGGCACGGGGTGGTGCCGCCGACCCTGCACGTGGACGAGCCGTCGCCGCATGTCGACTGGACCACCGGGGCGGTTGCCCTGGCCACGGAGGCGACGCCGTGGCCGGTCGTCAACCGGCCGCGTCGGGCGGCGGTGTCGTCGTTCGGTATCTCCGGCACGAACGCGCATGTGATCATCGAGCAGCCTCCGGTGGAGGTTGTCGAGGGTGTGGTGGTGGAGCGGGTGACGCCGCCGGTGGTGCCGGTGGTGTTGTCGGCTCGCACGGGTGCCGCCCTCGCGGGGCAGGCGGGTCGGTGGGCCCGGTGGTTGGCGGGTGACGGGTCGCTTGCCGCGTTGGACGTGGCGTGGTCGTCGGTGACGACGCGTCCCGCCCTGGAGCGGCGGGCCGTCGCCCTGGTCGCCGACCGGGACGGCCTGCTCGCCGCGCTACGGGCGCTCGACGGCGGCGACCCCTCCGGGGCGATCGTCACCGGCACGGCCGCCGAACGCGGTCAGCTCGCGGTCCTCTTCTCCGGCCAGGGCGCGCAGCGTGCCGGCATGGGTCGGGAGTTGGCGGAGGCGTTCCCGGTGTTCGCGTCGGCGTTGGACGAGGTGTGCGCCCACCTGGATCCGTTGCTGCCGCAGCCGCTCAAGGATGTGCTGTTCGCGGCGGAGGGCTCCGCCGAGGCCGGTCTGTTGGATCAGACCGTCTTCACGCAGGCCGGGCTGTTCGCGGTCGAGGTGGCGCTGTTCCGGCTGGTGGAGTCGTTCGGGGTGGTGCCGGACTTCGTCGGTGGGCACTCGGTCGGTGAGATCACGGCCGCGCATGTGGCGGGGGTGTTGTCGCTGGCCGACGCCTGCCAGCTCGTGGCCGCGCGGGGTCGGTTGATGCAGGCGTTGCCGGCCGGCGGCGGGATGCTCGCGGTCAACGCGGCCGAGGCCGAGGTGGCGGAGTCGATCGCCGGTCGCGCCGATGTCGGGATCGCGGCGGTGAACGGCCCGTCGGCCGTGGTGGTCTCCGGTGCCGTCGAGGCCCTGGACGAACTTGAGCAGGTCTGGCGCGACCGGGGTGTGCGCACCCGCCGGTTGACTGTCAGTCACGCGTTCCACAGCCCGCTCATGGAGCCGATGCTCGCCGAGTTCCGGGCCGTCCTCGACGGGCTCGACTTCGCCGCGCCGCTGGTGCCGGTGGTGTCGAACCTGACCGGGGCGCTCGCCGACGCCGAGGAGATCCGCACCGCCGACTACTGGGTGCGGCACGTGCGGGAGGCCGTCCGGTTCGCCGACGGGGTCGCCGCCCTGCGCGCCGCCGGGGCGGACACGTTCCTGGAGGTGGGGCCGCAGAGCGTGTTGACTGCTCTGGCCGCCGACGCGCTGCCCGGCGACGAGGGCGTGCTGACCGTCGCCGCCCAGCGCCGGGACCGGCCCGAGGCGACCGCGCTGCTCGCCGCCCTGGCCGAGCTGCACGTCAACGGTGTGCCGGTGACGTGGCGGCAGTGGTTCGCCGGCACGGGCGCGTCCCGCATCGACCTGCCGACGTACGCGTTCCAGCACCAGCGGTTCTGGCCCGAGGCGCTGCCGCGCCCCCGCAAGGACACCGACGGCGGGGACGCCGAGTTCTGGGCCGCCGTCGAACGCGGCGACCTCACCGCCCTCGCCGCCCAGCTCGGCGACGACGCCGACCTGGACGCGCTCAGCTCGGCCCTGCCCGCGCTGTCGCACTGGCGGCAGGCGCGCACCCGCGACACCGCGCTCGACGGCTGGTCGTACCGCATCGGGTGGGAGCCCGTGCGGCCCGCGCCGGCCGCCGGGCTGACCGGCCGGTGGCTCGTCGTCACCGTCGGCGGCGGCACCGACGCGGGCGTCGCGAAAACGCTCACCGAGGCCGGCGCGACCGTCGACACGCTGACCGCCCCGCCGTCCCCCGACCGGGCGGAGCTGGGCGAGCGGCTGCGCCGCACCGGCGTCGACGGCTGGGCGGGCGTGCTGTGCGTGCTGCCCCGGCAGGACGCCGCACTCCCGGACGCGCCGGGCGTGCCGGCCGGCACGGCGGCGCTGCTCGCGCTCGTCCAGGCGCTGACCGACACGGGCCTGCCCGGCAGGGTGTGGGCGCTCAGCCGCGCCGCCATGCCGGTCACGGCCGGCGAGCGGGCCGCCGACGCCTGGGCGGCGCTCGCCTGGGGCCTCGGTCGCGCCGTCGCCCTGGAACAGCCCGACCGCTGGGGTGGGCTGGTCGACCTGCCCGCCCGCGCCGACCGCAGCACCCGCGCCGCGCTCGTCGCGGTGCTCGCCGACGGCACCTTGGACCAGGTGGCGATCCGCCGCAACGGCGTCTTCGGCCGGCGGCTGGTGCCCGCCGCGCCGCCGGTGGGGTCGGGGTGGCGTCCGTCGGGGACGGTGCTGGTCACCGGTGGTACGGGTGCGTTGGGTCGGCACACGGTGCGGTGGTTGCTGGCCAACGGGGCGGCCGAGGTGGTGCTCGCGTCCCGGCGTGGCGCGGACGCCCCCGGTGCCGCCGAGTTGATCGAGGAGCTGGCCGGGGCGGTGCGGGTCGTCGCCTGCGACGTCACCGACGCCGCCGCCGTCGACACCCTCGTCGCCGGGCTGCCCGCGCTCACCGCCGTCGTGCACACCGCAGGCGCGTCCGGCGGGACCGCGCCGGCACACGAGGTGACCGCCGCCGACCTGTCGGCGACCCTCGCCGGGAAGGTGCTCGGGGCCCTGCACCTGGACGCCGCCTGCCGCAGCCGGGACCTCGACGCGTTCGTCGTGTTCTCCTCCGTCGCCGGCGTCTGGGGCGGCGGCGGCCAGGCCGGCTACGCCGCCGGCAACGCCCTGCTCGACGCCCTCGTCGCCGCCCGCCGGGCCGAGGGGCTGCCCGCCACCGCCCTCGCCTACGGCCCGTGGGCGGCCGACGGCATGGCCGCCGGGGAGACCGCCGAGGGCCTGCGCCGCCGTGGGTTCACCCCCCTCGCGCCCGAGGCCGCCGTCGCGGCGCTGGGCCGCTGGGTCAACGCCCCCGAGCCCGCGCCGGTCGTGGCCGACGTGGACTGGTCCCGGTTCGTCGCCGCGTTCACCGCGGCCCGGCCGAGCCGCCTGTTCGACCGGGTCGCCCCGGCTCCCGCCCCCGAGGCGCAGCGGCCGGAGGCCGACGCCGCCACGAGCGGCCTGCGGGCGCGGCTGGCCGCGCTGCCGGCCACCGGCCAGGAGAACCTGCTGGTCGACCTGGTACGCGCCGAGGCGGCGGCGGTGCTCGGGCACGACTCCACCGACCAGGTGCCCGCCGGCCGGGCGTTCCGGGAACTCGGCTTCGACAGCCTCGCCGCCGTGCAACTGCGGGACCGGCTGGGCCGGGCCACCGGGCTGACCCTGCCGTCGACCGTCGTCTTCGACCATCCGTCGGCGACGGAGCTGGCCCGGTTCCTGCGTACCGAACTGGTGGCCGGCGCGGCCGACGCCGACCCGGCGGTCGGGGTGGTCGCGGCCCGGCCGGCGGCCGACGAACCCATCGCCATCGTCTCGATGGCCTGCCGCTTCCCCGGCGGGGTGTCGTCGCCGCAGGAGCTGTGGCGGCTGCTGCTCGACGGCGGCGACGCGATCGGGCCGATGCCCACCGACCGGGGCTGGGACCTCGCCGCCCTGTTCGACGCCGACCCGGACCGGGTGGGCACCAGCTACGCCCGCAGCGGCGGGTTCCTCGACGGCGTGGCCGACTTCGACGCCGCGTTCTTCGGCATCAACCCCCGCGAGGCCCTGGCCATGGACCCGCAGCAGCGGCTGCTGCTGCACACCACCTGGGAGACGTTCGAGCGGGCCGGCATCGACCCGCACCGGGTACGCGGCTCCGCCACCGGCGTCTTCATGGGCACCAACGGGCAGGACTACGCGACCCTGCTGCTGGGCGCCCGCTCCGAGGTGGAGGGCTACCAGGCCACCGGCAACGGCGCGTCCGTGGTGTCCGGCCGGCTGGCGTACTCGTTCGGGCTGCACGGGCCGGCGGTCACCGTCGACACGGCGTGCTCGTCGTCGCTGGTCGCGCTGCACCTGGCGGCGCAGGCGCTGCGCTCCGGCGAGTGCGACCTGGCCCTCGCGGGCGGCGTGACCGTCATGTCGACGCCGGGGGCGTTCCTGGAGTTCTCCCGGCAGCGCGGCCTCGCCGCCGACGGGCGGGTCAAGGCGTTCGGCGCGGACGCGGACGGCACCGGCTGGGGCGAGGGCGTCGGCGTCCTGCTCCTGCAACGGCTTTCCGACGCCCGCCGCGACGGCCGCCGGATCCTGGCCGTGGTGGCCGGTAGCGCCGTCAACCAGGACGGCGCGTCCAACGGGCTCACCGCCCCGAACGGGCCCGCGCAGCAGCGGGTGATCCGGCAGGCCCTCGCCAACGCCGGGCTCACCCCGGCGGACGTCGACGTCGTCGAGGCCCACGGCACCGGCACCACCCTCGGCGACCCGATCGAGGCGCAGGCGCTGACGGCCGCGTACGGGCCGGACCGGCCCGCCGACCGTCCCCTGTGGCTGGGCTCGGTGAAGTCGAACATCGGGCACACCCAGGCGGCGGCCGGCGCGGCCAGCCTGATCAAGATGGTGCTCGCGCTGCGGCACGGCACCCTGCCGGCGACCCTGCACGCCGACGAGCCGTCGCCGCACGTGGACTGGGCGGCGTCCCCGCTGGCGCTGCTCACCGAGGCCCGCCCGTGGGACGCCGACGGCCGCCCCCGCCGGGCCGGCGTGTCGTCGTTCGGTATCTCCGGCACCAACGCCCACGTGATCCTCGAACAGGCACCAGCGGAGGAGCCGGTCGACCCCGCTGGGTCCGTCGAGCCTGTCGGCCTCGCCGGGTCCGCCGGCCTTGGCGAGCGGTCGGCGGCGGGCGGCGCGGCGCTGCCCTGGCCGGTCTCCGCCGCCACGGCCGCCGGGCTGCGCGACCAGGCCGACCGGCTGGCCCGCCGGCTCGCCGGCCCGACGACCCCGGCCGGCCCCGACCCGGCAACCCCGGGCGACGGTACGGCCGACGCCGGCACGGTCGGTGCCGATGCGGCCGACGCCGGGGCGGTCGCCTGGGCGCTGGTCGAGGGCCGGGCGCACCTGACCCACCGGGCGACGGTCGTCGCCGCCGACCCGGAGACCCGGCTCGCGGCGCTGCGGGCCCTCGCCGCCGGCAGCACCCACCCCGCCCTCGTCGGGCCCGCCCCGACGGCGACGGGCGGCACCGCCGTCCTGTTCTCCGGCCAGGGCGCGCAGCGTGCCGGCATGGGCCGGGAGTTGTACGCGGCGTTCCCGGTGTTCGCCGCCGCGCTGGACGAGGTGTGCGCCCACCTGGATCCGCTGCTGCCGCAGCCGCTGCGGCCGGTGCTGTTCGCGGACGCGGGTTCCACCGAGGCCGACCTGCTGGACCAGACCGTCTTCACGCAGGCGGGCCTGTTCGCCGTCGAGGTGGCGTTGTTCCGCCTGGTGGAGTCGTTCGGGGTGGTGCCGGACTTCGTCGGCGGCCACTCGGTCGGTGAGATCACCGCCGCGCACGTGGCGGGGGTGTTGTCTCTGGCCGACGCGTGTGCCCTGGTGGCGGCGCGGGGTCGGTTGATGCAGGCGTTGCCGGCCGGGGGCGGGATGCTGGCGGTCAACGCGGCCGAGGCCGACGTGTTCGCCTCGATCGCCGGTCGCGCCGACGTCGGGATCGCCGCCGTCAACGGGCCCACGTCGGTGGTCGTCTCCGGTGCCGTCGCGGCCCTCGACGAGATCGAGCGGGCCTGGCGGGACCGGGGCATCCGGACGCGCCGGCTCACGGTCAGCCACGCGTTCCACAGCCCGCTGATGGAGCCGATGCTGGCCGAGTTCCGGGCCGTGTTGGAGACGCTCACCTTCGCCGCGCCGCTGGTGCCGGTGGTGTCGAACCTGACCGGGGCGCTCGCCGTAGGCGACGACCTGCGCACCGCCGACTACTGGGTGCGGCACGTCCGGGAGGCCGTCCGCTACGCCGACGGGATCGCCGCGCTGCGCGGGGCGGGCGTCGACACGTACCTCGAAATCGGCCCCGCCGCCGTGCTCACCGCGATGAACGCGGAGCTGCTGCCCGACGACGCCACCGCCGTGGCCGCCCTGCGGGCCGGCGTGCCGGAGCCGGCGGCGCTGCTCGCCGCCCTCGCCACCCGCTACGCGACCGGCCGGGACCTCGACTGGGCGGCGCTGCTCGCCTCGCTCGCCGGCCCCCGACCGGCCCCGCGCGACCTGCCGGAGCTGCCCACGTACGCGTTCCAGCCGCAGCGCTACTGGCCCACCCTGACCGCCGCGCCGGCCGGGGCGGACCGGGCCGATGCCGCGTTCTGGCGGGCGGTCACCGACGGCGACCTGGACCGGCTCGGCATCGACACCAGCCAGCCCCTGCGGGACCTCCTGCCGGAGCTGGAGTCGTGGCGACGCCGCCAGCACGAGGACGACACGATCGCCGGTTGGCGGTACCGGGTCACCTGGCGGCCCCAGCGGCTCACCGCCGGGGACCCGGGCACCTGGCTGGTCGTCGCGCCGCCCCGGGAGGCCGCTGACGCGGTCGCCGACGCGCTGCGCGCCGGCGGGGCGGCCGTGCACCTGCTCACCGTGGACCCGGCCACCGTCGACCGGGACGGCCTCGCCGCCGACCTGGCGCTGGCCTGCGCCACGCACCAGCCGACCGGGCTGCTGTCCCTGCTCGCCCTCGACGAGGCCCCGCACCCCGGTCAGGACGCCCTGCCCGCCGGCCTCGCGGCGAACCTGCTGCTGTTGCAGGCGCACACCGGCCTGCCGGCCGAGGTGCCGCTGCCGCTGTGGCTGGCCACCGCCGGGGCCGTCGCCACCGACGACGCGCCGGCCGCCCGGCCGTGGCAGGCCACCACCTGGGGCCTCGGCCTGGCCGCCGCCCTGGAACACCCCCGGCACGTCGGCGGCCTCGTCGACCTGCCCGGCACGGTCACCGCCGACCTCGCCGCCGGGCTGGTCGCCGCGCTCACCAACACCGAGGGGGAGGACCAGCTCGCTGTCCGTGCCCCGGGCGCGTACGCGCGGCGGTTGGTCCGGGCCACCGACCCGGCCGAGGGTACGGGCGGCGGCTGGACGCCGCACGGCACCGTCCTCGTCACCGGCGGGGCGGGCACCGTCGCCGGCCACGCCACGGCCTGGCTGGGCCGGCAGGGCGCGGCCGTGGTGCCGCTGGACCAGCCGGCCGGCGGGAAACTCACCGACCGGATGGAGCAGCTCGCCGCCGACGGGCGGCCGGTGACGGCGCTGCTGCACGTGCCCGCCGACACCGGCACCGTGCCGCTGGCGGAGCTGACCCTCGCCGGCCTCGCCGCCGACCTCGTCGCCACCGTCGGCGACATCCCCCGCTACGCCGACGAGCTGGAGGGCGCGGCCCTCGGCGCGCTGGTGCTCTGCTCCTCCACCTCCGGGGTGTGGGGCTCCGGCGGGCGGTCCGGCCAGGCGGCCGGCGACGCCCTGCTCCAGGTGCTCGCCGAGAACCGGCGGCGGGCCGGGCTGCCGGTGGCGTCGGTGGCGTTCGGCCCCTGGGCCGACGGGCTCGCCGACGCCGACCTCGACCAGCTCAGCCGGCGGGGCCTGCCCGGCATGGCCCCCGACCTGGCCACCGCCGCGCTGCGGCAGGCCGTCGCCGACGGCGCGCAGGTCGTGGTGGCCGACGTACGGTGGGACCGGTTCGTGCCGGCCATCGCCGCCGTGCGGGCCCGGCCGCTGTTCGGGGAGGTCCCCGAGGCCCGGGAGGCGCTGCGCGGCCTGCACAGCGCCGAACCGGCCGACGACGGGGCCGCCGACGCGCTGCGGGACCGGCTGCGCCCGCTCACCGACGCCGAACGCGACGCCGTGCTCGTCGACCTCGTCGCCGCCCAGGCGGCGGCGGTGCTCGGCCTGCCCGACGCCGGTGACCTCGGCCCGGGACGGGCGTTCCGGGAGGTCGGCTTCGACTCGATGACCGCCGTGGAGCTGCGCAACCGGCTCCGGGCGGCCACCGGGGCGACCCTGCCGGCCAGCGTCGTCTTCGACTACCCGACGCCGCTGGCCCTGGCCCGGCACCTGCGTACGCTCGTGGTGGCCGACGGGGCGACGGCCACCGAGGGGCTGCTGTCCGAGCTGGAGAAGCTGGACGGGCTGTTCGCCGCCAGCGCGCCCGACCAGCTCACCCGGCAGAAGCTGCTGGTGCAGATGCAGGCGTTCCTGGCCCGCTGGGGCGACGACCGGCCCGCGCCGGTCGACGCGCCGGTGGCACCGACGCTCGACGCGGCCAGCGATGCCGAGCTGTTCGACTTCATCCACCGGGAGCTGGGCGGCCCCGACGGCAACCTGGGTGGAGGCTTCTGACCGATTCGACCGCCTGGTGAGGCTTCCGTTGGCGGTCGTTGTGGAGAACGACAGATAGAAGCCAGGCCGCCCCTTGCCGGGTGGCCTGGGTTAGGGCTGCCTCCGGCGGGGGCCAACGACTCCAGGATGGAGTTGCCGAACGGTGGCAGTCGTGGGTGGTGGGGATGGTAGGAGCGGGGGCGAGTGCGCGCCAAGCGCGGCAAGTCAGCGGTACCTTGTCACCAGCAACCGGCGGACGGGTGGAGGGATCTTGGGCGGGCAAGTGAATGAAATCGGCGTTGTTGATCTTTAGCGGTGCAGGTCAGGAAGCCTGTTCCCCGCGCACGCGGGGGTGATCCGGTCCCGGGGGTCGGCTCGGTGCCCTCCGTGTGCTGTTCCCCGCGCACGCGGGGGTGATCCCGACGCGCCTTGCCCGGGCCCGTTCGACGTCAGCTGTTCCCCGCGCACGCGGGGGTGATCCGTGGCGCGGCGAGTACCTGCGCGCGGTCGCAGACTGTTCCCCGCGCACGCGGGGGTGATCCCAACCCTTGGGCCTGCTACAGCCCCAGGATGCGACCTGTTCCCCGCGCACGCGGGGGTGATCCCGCTCCAGTCTCGCCGGCGGCGAGGGACTGCGCCTGTTCCCCGCGCATGCGGGGGTGATCCCCCGCCCGGGCCGAGGACGGCCAGGTGCCACTCCTGTTCCCCGCGCACGCGGGGGTGATCCCGGCGTCCAGCGCGCGTGGTCGGCTGGCGTCGACTGTTCCCCGCGCACGCCGGGGGTGATCCCTCGTCGATCACGGTCACGTCGAGGTCGTCTTGCTGTTCTCCGCGCACGCGGGGGTGATCCCGTCCCCATGTCCCCGAATTCCGGCAACCCCTCCTGTTCCCCGCGCACGCGGGGGTGATCCGCAGATGTGGGGCGTGGTCGACCGGACCCGCTTCTGTTCCCCGCGCACGCGGGGGTGATCCGTGGGTCGCCCACTCCTCGGCCTCGGCGATCGCCTGTTCCCCGCGCACGCGGGGGTGATCCGGAGGTACGCCATGCCCCCGTTCGTCACCACCTCTGTTCCCCGCGCACGCGGGGGTGATCCCACCTCCAGCGCGGTCTGCGCCCGGTTGGTGCGCTGTTCCCCGCGCACGCGGGGGTGATCCGGCCATTGAACTGTTGGAGGCCGCTGCCGTCAACTGTTCCCCGCGCACGCGGGGGTGATCCGCGTTTGGGCGTGACCGAACCAGGGCCGATGCGAGCTGACAAGCGCCGACGTTCCGACCATGCACGGACCTATTCGACCAGCCATCCATGATCTTCTCTCATCGTACTGACCCGATCTGCTCGACCTGGCGGGTGAACTGCTCTTGGGGGATCTTGGACACCTCCTGTCTACATGGGACGATAAGTGTCCAAGGTTGTCGGGGCGGGGTGACTCTTTATGGGCCGGTGCAGCACCCATATGGCGATGACGGCGACGAACTGTCCTGAAGAGGGCGGCGCTTCATTCGAGTCGTGGCCCGTCCGGCCGCCGTTGTGGCTACTCAGCTGAGGCAGCCGTCAACAACCAGGAGGCCACAACACCATGGCCGACTACATTTTCAGCGACGGCCCTGGCATGAACGCTGTCATCATGGCGCTCGCCGACGCCCTCTACGAGGCGGCGACCGACCAGGGAGCGGGCGCGTGAGCGGGGCAGCCTCGGGAGAGGACCACGCGGGGTCTGCAGCGACAACGACATGGCGGACAGCGTCCGCCATGTCGGCTACCGCTTGTGATCGCTCGCCTACGCTGGCATCCTGGCGTGGCGCTCCGGTGGTGGACCCGTCCAGCGAGACGCAGTCGAGTCCCAGCAGGCCGGGTAAGGGGTGGCGGAGACCTCTGTGGGCTGCCCGAAGGGACTGCCAGATCGTTTTGAAGGGTGGCGATGGGATGGCTCCGAAGCTCGGTCGGTCGGATGGCCCCAACACTCTGCTCAGTGACGCCCGTCGCCGACTTCTGTCCCCGAGTGGTTCAGGCCGACGGATGTCCCGGCAGGAGGTCGCCGAGGTGGTCAACGCCTACCTGCGGGCGACCTACGGCACGAGAACCAGATCGACACAGCATCAGCAGCCGTTCCTTGCCGACACTCACATGCATCTCAACAGCCAGATCAATGCCCTGGTGAGGGCAAGGGATTGACGTACCACAGGAGGGTCAGCGTGCAGGTCGAAGAACCGGGGCGTGCGTTCCGCGAGGCATGGATCGCCGGAGTCCGTAAGCGCTATCCCGGTGAACCGAAGCCGGGCTACGTCGCGCCCTGGGAAGCCACGCCCGAATGGGAACGGGTAAGCGCCGCCACAGTGTACGAGCAGGTTCGTCAGTTCATCGAGGTGGCCGAGGGTGCAACCGCAAAGTTGACCCGTGAACAGAAGGGTCGCTTCGTCGCCCTGTGCTGGACTGCGCAGATATTCAGGCACTTTCCAAACCCGAAGCCCTCCTACGTGGCCGACTGGTCGGAGATGCCAGAGTGGCAGCAGGAGACGGATTCGGACATCTTCGAGCACATCGAGCAGGCGCTAATCTCGATGCGCTGAACAGGAGCACGAACCGGCCGGCCAGTTTGAAAACTTGCGTTGGCAAGCGGTGATACTTGCGCTCGGCGGGGGCGCGGCGAGGCTTGCGCGCCGACGAGACAGAAGTCCAGCATTCGTCAACGGCAACAGCAGCCGCGACGCGCGAACCGCCGTTGGAGCCGCTGCGGCCCGCTGGAGGGGAACGAAGTCCTCTGCTTCGTCCACCGCCTGCGCTCGCACCTGGTGATCGAGGCGGAACGTGTCACGATCTAAAGATTGGGTGTCATTCGGTAAGTTGGTCAGCCTCGATCGAATTCCCCATCCTTGGCGCCTTCGATGAAAGCCGCCCACTCCTGGGGCATGAACACCAACGCTGGCCCCGATGGGTCCTTGCTGTCACGCAGTGCAACAGCGCTGGCGAGCCGGGCGACTTCTACGCAGTTGCCATTTGCGCCGCTGCGAGTGCTCGTCCGCCACGTCGCGGCACCCGTGTCCAGAACGCTCACTTTCGCCTCCCTCACACTCGGTGTATGTCGATCAAGTGGTCGAGGAGCTTCCGCGGGCAGCAGGCGATCGGAGCTTTATGGGGGCTACAAGAGAAACCCCAGGCCGCACTTTGCCGGGTGGTCTGGGGCTTCTCGTCGTGCTGATCAGCCGACCGGCCCGATCTGCTTGGCCAGGTTGACGAACGACTGCCAGTTGCCCGGCGTGAAGTCTAGGGTGCCGCCTTCACGGTCCTTCGTGTCCCGAACCAGGACGATGCCCGGCAGGTTGTCGGCGACCTCGACGCACGAACCGCCGTTGGAGCCGCTGCGGCTGCTCTTGCGCCACTTGGCGTCGGTCATGTCCATGTCTGCGCTGCTTCCTTGATCAGGCTGAGTGACTGCTTACGGGAGAACGCTTCGCCCCTGACCGCCTCCCACGTTTGCTGGAGGGCAACCAGGTCTTCCGCTTGGTCCACCACCTGTGCTCGCACCTGGTGATCGAGGTGCGCGACCACCGAGCCGTCGCCCAGTGTGCCCAGGATAAATCCACCCTGTAGGCCAGGGTAGAGCCCCGCGTCTTCACCAACCACGTGAATCTGTACGTGTGGCAGCTCAGCCATCTCAGCCAGGTGGGCGAGCTGCGCCTTCATCGCGGCGGGGTGACTCTTCAAGGGACGCCGCAGGACCATGACGTCGATGACGGCGACGAGCTGCACGGGCTTGTTGCTGTAGAGGATGGCGCTTCGTTCGAGCCTTGACGCGACGCGCTCTTCGATCTCGTTCGGGGCCAGGAGGTTGTGAGCCAGTGTTGCTCGCGCGTACGCCTCGGTCTGGAGTAAGCCGGGCACCCAGGCGTGCTCGAACCACCGTAGCGCGACTGCTTCGCGCTCCCAGTCGACCCACTTTCTCAGCCACTGCGGCTCGCGCCGCTTCAGGACATCGGGCCATAGGTCATTTATGTCCCGGCCCAGGACGGCGGCCACCGCCACACGTCGACGAGGTTGCGGCACGCGTCCCGGGGAGATCCACCGCGCTGCGGTCTTCGGATCCACCCCTGTCTGAGCTGCAAGACTCTCTGCCGTCTCGCCGGCCTCGGTCATGGCCGCTTGAAGTGCCAGGTTCATCCTGCCTCCAACATGGACGTCCCGAACAATCCTGAGCATATGACAACGTCGTGTACTGATCCCGTCGCTGTCGGCAACGTGTCGGGTAAGTGGCCCCCGCTGGTCGGAAAGTGTGAGGACAGGGTGGCCGGGCCGCGAAGCGTTCTCGACAGCGAAGGCCGGAGGCACATGGATCCCAAAGAAGATGAACCAGCCGGGCCGGTTGGGGAAGATCCTGCTATCGAGGGCGGTGCGGTCTACCAGTCCCGCCGGGGTCTGCTGACCCCTGCCGACGTCCGGTGGCAGGAGTTCCCGTTGACCCGGTTCGGTCGGCGCGGCTTCGACCCGGAGGCCGTCCGCAGGTTCCTGCGCCGGTTGGAGGCCGACCTCGACGCCCTCTACCGGCAGCTCGTCGCCGCCCAGGACGAGGCCCGCCGCCACCGGGAGGACGCGGCGGAACTCCGCGCCGAGCGCTGGCGGCCCGGCCCCTCGGCGCGGCGGCCCCGGAACGAGTACCGACGCCCGCCCCTGTGGCCGCCCTACTCGCCCCGCCGGCAGGGCTGCCACCGCCGGCCGGGGGAAAGGCCGGGCGATGACTGACTACCCGGCGCTGCACGGCCCGTCGCGGCCGGACTGGAACTGCCTGGTCTGCGGCGACCCGTGGCCGTGCCTGGCCCGTAAGCGCCAGCTCAAGGAGCTGTGCCAGTGCAACGTCAGGACCCTCGTCCGCTACCTGGCCTCGTACCTCCCCGACGCCCACGCGGAGATCACCGGCATGAGCAGCGCCGAGATAACCGACCGGATCGTCGGCTGGTGCACCCGGCCGTTGGAGATGTGGGCCGTCGAGGAGAGCCCCCGGGCCGTACCCGATGGGCGGTGGCGTCGTGACCAGCCGTGAGCCGCCGATCGGACGCCGGGTCGCCCGGCTGCGGGTCCGGCGGCGGATGACGCAGCAGATGCTCGCCGACCGGCTCGGCAAGTCGAAGAGCTGGGTCGACAAGGTCGAACGCGGGGTCCGCGCCCTCGACCGGTACACCGTCATCCAGGACCTCGCCGCCGTGCTGCGCGTCGACCCGGTGGCGCTGCTCGGCCGCGACGCGCTGCCGTCGCAGGCCGCCCGCGCCGCCGCGCAGGGCGTCGACGGGCTGCGCGCGGCCCTCGACCGCTACGACGCCGCTTTGGCCGGGCCGCAGGCGCGGCAGGCGGCACCGCCGGTCGGCGAGCTGGACCAGCGGATACGGCACGCCTGGCTGACCTACCAGCACGCCGACTATCCCCAACTGTTGCGGGTGCTGCCGGAACTGCTCGGCGAGACCCAACACGCCCACTCCACTCAGGGTGACGGCGCTGCGGAGCTGCTGGTGCAGGCGTACCGGATCACGTCGTCGGTGTTGGTGAAGCTCGGCGTGGGCGACCTCGGCTGGCTGGCCGCCGACCGGGCCATGGCCGTGGCCGCCGGCAACCCGGTGCTGGTCGCGACGGCCGCCGTGCCGCTGGGGCAGGCGCTGCGCGCACTCGGCCGGCCCCGGCCGGCGCTGGCCGTCACGGTCGCCGCCGCGCACCGCATCGCCCCCGAGGCGCGGCGCGACGGCTTGTCCCCGGGCCTGGCGCTGCACGGAACGCTGCTGGTCCAGGCCGCCCTGGCCGCCGCCGGAGCAGGCGACGAACGCGGCGCAGCGGAACTGGTCGACCAGGCGGCCCGGATCGCCGACGAGACCGGCGAGACCGGCGAGGAGCACGACCGGCACTGGACCGGGTTCGGCCCCACGGCGGTGCGGATGGCCCGGGTCGCCGCCGCCGTCGAGCTGGGCAACGGCGGCGAGGCGGCGCTCCTGCACGAGCGGGTCGTCGGCGCGGACCACTGGCGACGGTTGCCCGCCGAGCACCGGGCGGCGTACCTGCTCGACGCCGGCCGCGGGCACCTCCGGGCCGGCGACCCGCTCGCCGCCGGGCGGGCCCTGGTCGACGCGGACCGGACCGCGCCGGCCGAGGTCCGGTTACGGCCGGTGGCCCGTACGCTGCTCACCGACCTGGCGCGCCGCGAGCCGGTCCCGGCGGACGTGGCCCGGCTCGCCGCGGCCCTCGGGCTCGGGTGACGGCCGGACAGCGAGGCCCGGCCCAGGGGCCGTGGTAGGGGCCCGCTAGGGGTTGGCAGCGCCGTCCGGGGCCAAATACCTTCCTCCGGTACGTAGGACCTGGTCTGTGTTGCAGTGGTGTTTGTCTGGCAATTTCTGGTCGGTTCGTGGGCTCTGGTTTTTGCGGCTTGAGGCGTCTGTCGACGGTATTGGGCCGCCTGGTTTTTCCGGCCCGAAGAGGTGGCGGCAATGGCGACTGAGGACACTCTCCGGGAATACCTGAAATGGGTTACCGCGGATCTGCACCAGACGAAGAGGAAACTCGGGGAGCTGGAGGCGGCCCACCGGGAGCCCATCGCCATCGTCGGCATCGGGTGCCGGTTCCCGGGCGGCGTGCGGTCCCCCGAGGACCTGTGGCGGCTCGTCGCCGAGGGCCGCGACGCCATCTCCGACTTCCCCGCCGACCGGGGCTGGGACGTCGACCGGCTCGTCCATCCCGACCCCGACCACCCCGGCACCTCGTACGTGGGGCAGGGCGGCTTCCTCGACTCGGCCACCGAATTCGACGCCGGCTTCTTCGGCATCTCCCCGCGCGAGGCGCTGGGCATGGACCCGCAGCAGCGACTGCTGCTGGAGACGTCCTGGGAGGCGTTCGAGCACGCCGGCATCGACCCGGCGACGCTGCGCGGCCACCAGGTCGGCGTCTTCGCCAGCACCACCGGCCAGGACTACGCGGCGCTGCTCCAGTCGCCCCCGCCCGGCGTCGAGGGATACGTCCTCACCGGCACCGCCGCCAGCGTCGTCTCCGGCCGCATCTCGTACGTGCTCGGCGTGGAGGGGCCCGCCGTCTCCGTCGACACCGCCTGCTCGTCGTCGCTGGTGGCGCTGCACCTGGCCTGCCACGCCCTGCGGCAGGGGGAATGCACCCTCGCGCTGGCCGGCGGCGCGACCGTCATGTCCACCCCGGCCGCGTTCATCGGCTTCTCCCGGCAGCGCGGCCTCGCCTTCGACGGCCGGGTCAAGGCGTTCGCGGGGGCCGCCGACGGCACCGCCTGGGGCGAGGGCGTCGGCGTGCTGCTCGTCGAGCGGCTGTCCGACGCCCGCCGCAACGGCCACCCCGTCCTCGCCGTCGTGCGGGGCTCCGCCGTCAACCAGGACGGCGCGTCCAACGGGCTGACCGCCCCCAACGGGCCCGCCCAGCAGCGGGTGGTGCTCCAGGCGCTGGCCGGCGCGCGGCTCACCCCCGCCGACGTGGACGCCGTCGAGGCCCACGGCACCGGCACCAGCCTCGGCGACCCGATCGAGGCCACCGCCCTGCTCGCCACGTACGGGCAGGGCCGCCCGGCGGACCGGCCGCTGCGGCTCGGCTCGGTCAAGTCGAACATCGGCCACACGCAGGCCGCCGCCGGCGTCGCCGGGGTCATCAAGATGGTGCTGGCCCTGCGCCACGGTCAGCTTCCCGCCACCCTGCACGTCGACGAGCCCACCCCGCACGTCGACTGGACGGCCGGCGCGGTGTCCCTGCTCACCGAGGCGCAGCCCTGGCCGGCGGGGGAGCGGCCCCGCCGCGCGGGCGTCTCCTCGTTCGGGATGAGCGGCACCAACGCCCACGTGATCATCGAGGAGGCCCCGGCGGAGACGCCGGACGCCGCCCCGGCGGCCCCCGGGACCCCGCCCGCCGAGGCCGCCCCGGCGACCCGACCGGCCGGCCCCGCCCCGGTGGCGACCGCCGGCCTGGTCCCGGTGCTGCTGTCCGCCCGCGACGCCGCCGGACTGACCGCGCAGGCCCGCCGCTGGGCCGACTGGCTCGACGCCGACCTCGACACCGCCGGGGCACGGCTGACCGACCTCGGCTGGTCGTCGGTCACCACCCGGGGCGCGCTGGAACACCGGGCCGTCGTCCTCGCCGCCGACCGCGCCGACCTGCTGCGCGACCTGCGTACGCTCGCCGCCGGCGACACCGCCCCCGGCCTCGTCACCGGCTCCCCGCGTGGTGGGCAGGTGGCGTTCCTGTTCTCCGGGCAGGGTGCGCAGCGCGCCGGCATGGGCCGGGAGCTGGCCGCCGCGTTCCCGGTGTTCGCCGCCGCCCTCGACGAGGTGTGCGGGCACCTCGACCCCCGGCTGCCGAAGCCGCTGAAGACCGTCCTGTTCGCCGAGGCCGGCACGCCCGAGGCCGCGCTGTTGGACCAGACGGTGTTCACCCAGGCGGGCCTGTTCGCGGTCGAGGTGGCGCTGCACCGGCTGCTGGAGTCCTGGGGCGTCACCCCCGACGTGCTGATCGGCCACTCCATCGGCGAGATCACCGCCGCGCACGTCGCCGGGGTGTTCAGCCTCGCCGACGCGGCGACGCTGGTCGCCGCCCGGGGGCGGCTGATGCAGGCGCTGCCGGCCGGCGGGGCGATGCTGGCGGTCGCCGCTGACGAGGCATCCGTAGCCGAGTCGTTGGACGGGTTGCCCGGCCCGGTCGGGATCGGCGCCGTCAACGGCCCGGCCGCCGTGGTCGTCTCCGGCACCGAGGCCGCCATCGACGAACTCGCGGACCTGTGGACCGCGCGTGGGGTGCAGACCAAGCGGCTGAAGGTCAGCCACGCGTTCCACAGCCCGTTGATGGAGCCGATGCTCGCCGGGTTCGCGACCGTCGTGGCCGGGCTCGACCTGCGCGCGCCGACCCTGCCGATCGTGTCCAACCTGACCGGCGACCTGGCCGACCCGGAGGCGCTGCGCAGCACCGACTACTGGGTGCGGCACGTCCGCGAGGCGGTCCGCTTCGCCGACGGCGTCGAGCGGCTGCGCGCCCACGGCGTCGGCACTTACCTCGAGGTCGGCCCCAGCGGGGTGCTCACCGCCCTGACCCGGGAGGTCCTCGGGCCCGACGCCGACCCCACCGCCGCCGTGGCGCTGCTGCGCCGCGACCGCCCCGAGCCGGCGTCCCTGCTCACCGCGCTCGCCGAGCTGCACGTGGCCGGCGTGCCCGTCGGCTGGCGGGAACTGTTCGCCGGCGCCGACCCCCGCCGGGTCCGGCTGCCCGGGTACGCGTTCCACCGCGAGCGCTACTGGCCCGACCTGACGGCCCCGCCCGCCCCCGCCGGCACGGAGTCCACCGCCGACGCCGCGTTCTGGGCGGCCGTCGAACGGGCCGACGTCGACGCGCTGCGCGACCAGCTCGGCACCGCCCCGGCCGGCGACGCCGACCCCGTGGACACCCTGCTGCCCGCGCTGCCCGTCCTCGCCGCCTGGCGACGCGACCGGCACGACTCGGGCGTGGCGGACGGCTGGTCGTACCAGGTGGTGTGGAAGCCCGTGCCGGTCGCCGAGGGTGACCGGCCTGCGGGCCGCTGGCTGCTCGTGCTGCCCGCCGACGCCGCGCCCGCCTGGGCCGACGGCCTCGCCGGCCTGCTGCGGGCCGGCGGCGACGAGCCGGCGACCCTGCGCGTCGGGGCCGACGACCTCGACCGGGCCGCGCTCGCCGACCGGCTGCGCGCCGCCGTCGGCGACGCGCCCGTCGCCGGGGTGCTGCACCTCGTCGCCGGCCAGGACGCGCTGCTGCCCGCCCACCCCGGCACGAGCGTCGCCGCCGCCACCACCCTCGTGCTGCTCCAGGCCCTCACCGACCTCGACGTCGCCGCGCCCGTCTGGTGCGTCACCAGCGGGGCCGTCAAGGCCGGCCCCGCCGACCGGGTCGAGCATCCCCTCCAGACCCTGGTGTGGGGCCTCGGCCGGGCCGCCGCCGTCGAGCAGCCGCACCGCTGGGGCGGCCTCGTCGACGTGCCGGCCAACCCCGACGAGAGCGTGCTGCGCCGGCTCGCCGCCGTCCTCGCCGGCGGCAGCGGCGAGGACCAGGTCGCCGTCCGCCCCGGCGGCGTCTGGGGCCGCCGGCTCGCCCCGGCCGCCGCCCCCGACCGGCCCGCCGCCGACTGGTGGGCCGACGGCACCGTCCTGGTCACCGGCGGCACCGGCGCGCTCGGCGGCCACGTCACCCGCTGGCTGCTCGACAAGGGTGCCCGCCGGGTCGTCCTCGTCGGCCGGCGCGGCGCCGCCACCCCCGGCCTCCTCGACGGGTACGCCGACGACGGGCGGGTCACCGCCGCCGCCTGCGACGTCACCGACCGGGACGCCGTCGCCGCGCTGCTGGACACGCTGCCCGACCTGACCGCCGTCGTGCACGCCGCCGGCACCGACCAGCTCACCCCGCTCACCGGCACCACCCTCGACGAGTTCTCCCACGTCGTCGCCGGCAAGGTGCTCGGCGCGCTGCACCTGCACGACTGCCTCGCCGACCGGCCCCTGACCGCGTTCCTGCTGTTTAGCTCCATCTCCGGCGTGTGGGGCAGCGCCGGCCAGTGCGCGTACGGGGCCGGCAACTCGCTGCTCGACGCGCTCGCCGTGCACCGCCGCGACCGGGGCCTCGCCGCCACCGCCGTGTCCTGGACCGCGTGGGGCGGGGCCGACGGCATGGCCGCCAAGAACACCGCCACCGAGGCGCTGCACCGGATGGGCCTGCCCACCATCGACCCGCAGCACGCCCTCGTCGCCCTCGACCGGGCGGTGCGCCGGCCCACCCCCTGCGTCACCGTCGCCGACGTCGACTGGGGACGCTTCCACCCGGCGTTCACCCTCACCCGGCCCAGCCCGCTGCTGTCCGAGCTGCCCCAGGTGCGGGCCCTCGCCGAAGCCGACGCCGAGGCCGCCGCCGCGCCGGTCGGCGTCGCCGACGCCCTGCGCCACCTCGCCGACCTGCCCGAGGCCGAGCAGGAACGCGAACTCCTCGCCATCGTCAACGCGCAGACCGCCCGCGTCCTCGGCCACGCCACCGCCGACGACCTGCGCGGCCGGCCGTTCGCCGACCTCGGCTTCGACTCGCTCACCGCCGTGGACCTGCGTACCCGGCTCAACGAGGTCACCGGGCTGCGCCTGCCGTCCACCCTCGTCTTCGACCACCCGACCCCCGCCGACCTGGCCCGGCACCTGCGCGAGACCGCGTTCGGCGGCACCGCCGCCGCGCCCGCCGAGGCCCGCGTCGCCGCGAGCACCGACGAGCCCGTCGCCATCGTCGGCATGGCCTGCCGCTACCCCGGCGACGCCCGCAGCCCCGAGGAGCTGTGGCGGCTCGTCACCGACGGCGTCGACGCCATCGGCGACTTCCCCACCGACCGGGGCTGGGACACCCCCACCCCGGACAGCGGCTACGCCCCGGCCGGCGGCTTCCTCTACGACGTCCCGGCCTTCGACCCCGCGTTCTTCGGCATCTCGCCGCGCGAGGCCCTCGCCATGGACCCACAACAGCGGCTCACCCTGGAAGCCTCCTGGGAGGTCCTGGAACGCGCCGGCCTCGACCCCGGCAGCCTCAAGGGCAGCCGTACGGGCGTGTTCGTCGGCGCGTCCACCTCCGGCTACGGGACGGGACTCACCGAGGTGCCCGAGGGCACCGAGGGATACCTGATGACCGGCGCCGCGCACAGCATCATCTCCGGCCGGGTCGCATACACGCTCGGCCTCGAAGGGCCGGCCGTCACCGTCGACACGGCCTGCTCGTCGTCCCTCGTCGCGCTGCACCTCGCCGGTGAGGCGCTGCGCCGGGGCGAGTGCGACCTGGCCCTGGCCGGCGGCGTCACCGTGATGGCCACCCCCGGCACGTTCGCCGAGTTCTCCCGCCAGCAGGGCCTCGCCGCCGACGGGCGGTGCAAGTCGTTCGCGGCGTCGGCCGACGGGACGGGCTGGTCCGAGGGCGTCGGCATGCTCCTCGTCGAACGGCTCTCCGACGCCCGCCGCAACGGGCACCGGGTCCTCGCCGTGGTGCGGGGCAGCGCCGTCAACCAGGACGGGGCGTCGAACGGGTTGACCGCGCCGAATGGTCCGTCGCAGCAGCGGGTGATCCGGCAGGCCCTGGCGAATGCGCGGTTGTCCACGTCGGATGTGGACGTGGTGGAGGCGCACGGCACGGGCACGACCTTGGGTGACCCGATCGAGGCGCAGGCGTTGCTGGCCACCTATGGGCAGGATCGCCCCGGCGACCGGCCGCTGCTGCTCGGGTCGATCAAGTCGAACATCGGTCATGCGCAGGCGGCGGCGGGTGTGGCGGGTGTGATCAAGGTGGTGCAGGCGATGCGGCACGGCCTCGTCCCGGCGTCGCTGCATGTGGACGAGCCGTCGCCGCACATCGACTGGTCTGCGGGCGCGGTGGACCTGGTCACCGAGGCGCGGCCGTGGCCGGCGGTGGACCGGCCGCGTCGGGCGGCGGTGTCGTCGTTCGGCATGTCCGGCACCAACGCCCACGTCATCGTCGAGCAGCCGGAGGAACCCGCCGACGCCCCGGTCGAGGACCCCGCGCCTGGACTGGTCGACGCGGACGTCCTCGTCTGGCCGGTGTCGGCCCGGTCGGCGGCGGCGCTCCGCGACCAGGCCGCCCGCCTGGCCAACCACGTACGCGACCGCGACGCCCTCGACCCTGCCGCGCTGGCCTGGTCCCTCGCCACCACCCGCGCCACGTTCGACCATCGCGCGTCGGTGGTCGGGTCGGGCGTGGAAGAGCTGCTCGCCGGTCTGGACGCCCTGGCGAGTGGTCTGCCGGCGGGCAACGTGGTGTCCGGTGTGGCGTCGGGTCACGGTTCCGGGCCGGTGTTCGTGTTTCCCGGTCAGGGTGCGCAGTCGGCGCGGATGGCGGCCGGCCTGGTCGGTCGTGCGCCGGTGTTCGACGCGCGCCTGGCCGAGTGTCAGCGGGCCCTCGCCCCGTTCCTGGATGTCGACCTGGTGTCGGTGTTGACCGGCGATGACGAGTCGTGGTTGGAGCGGGTCGAGGTCGTGCAGCCGGTCCTGTGGGCGGTGGGTATCGCTCTGGCTGCGGTGTGGGAGCACGCGGGCGTGTCCCCGCAGGCGGTGGTGGGTCACTCGCAGGGTGAGATCGGCGCGGCGTGTGTCGCCGGGATCCTGTCCCTGGAGGATGCGGCGAAGACGGTGGCGCTGCGGTCGCGGGCCCTGGCGGTGCTGCGGGGGACCGGTGCGATGGCCTCGGTGGACCTGTCCGCCGACGCGGTCACCGAACGCCTCCACGCGTTCCCCGGTGTGGGTGTGGCGGCGGTGAACGGTCCCGCCACGGTGGTGGTGTCCGGGCCGCCGCAGCCCGTGGCCGACCTGGTGGACGCCTGTCAGGCCGAGGGGATCCGGGCCCGGTTGATTCCGGTGGACTACGCGTCGCATTCCCCGTCGGTGCAGGACGTGGCGGAACGCCTCCGCGCCGATCTGGCCGACGTCGCCCCCCAGCCGGGCCGGGTCCGGCTCGTGTCGACTCTGACCGGCGGCTGGGTTGAGCCGGAGAGCATGACGGCGGACTACTGGTACGACAACCTGCGGCAGACCGTCCAGTTCGACGCGGCCGTGCGGGTCGCTGTCGCGGCCGGGCACTCCACGTTCGTGGAGATCAGCCCGCACCCCGTGCTCACGATGCCGGTGACGGCGATCCTCGACGACGCCGGGGTCACCGGCCACACCCTGGGCAGCCTGCGCAGGGGTGACGACGACCCGACCCGACTGCTGACCAACCTCGCCACCGCGCACGCCATCGGCCTGCCCGTCGACCTGACCAAGGTCCTCGCCGAGGCCGGAATCGTCGACCTGCCCACCTACCCGTTCGCGCGGGACCGCTACTGGCTGCAGGGCAGCGGCGCGAGCCGGGCCGGGCTGCCGTCGGTCGGCCTCGACGCCGCCGACCACCCGCTGCTCAGCGCCGTGGCCGACCTGCCGGGCGACGAGGGCCTGCTACTCACCGGCCGGATCTCCCTGGCCACCCACCCGTGGCTCGCCGACCACGCCGTGCTCGGCACCGTCCTGCTGCCCGGCACCGCGCTGGTCGAGCTGGCCTCCTTCAGCGGCCGGCACCTCGACGCCGCCCACGTCACCGAGCTGGTCCTGGAGGCACCGCTCGCCGTGCCGGAGGAGGGGAACGTCGACCTGCGGGTCCGCGTCGGCGCGGCCGGCGAGGACGGCCTGCGGCCCGTCTCCGTCCACTCGTCCGTCGGCGAGGCCCACCCGTCCATGGGCGACGGCGGCGACCAGCCCGGGGCGGCCGTCCGGCAGTGGCAGCGGCACGCCCACGGCCTGCTCGCCCCCACCCGGCCGGTGGCCGTCGCCCCGGCCGCCGCGTGGCCCCCGCCCGGGGCGGAACCGATCGACCTCGACGCCCTGTATCCGCACCTCGCCGAGCAGGGCTACCACTACGGTCCGGTGTTCCGGGCGCTGCGCGCCGCCTGGCGGCACGGCGACGACCTCCTCGCCGAGGTCTCCCTCGACGCCGACGCGCCGGGCGACGCGGCCCCGTTCACCGTGCACCCGGCCCTGCTCGACGCCGCCCTGCACGCCATCGGCGCGAGCGCCCTCGGCCGCGCCGGCACCGACGGCGAGACCGCCGCCGGCACCGACGCCGACAGCACCGAGAGAAACGCCGGCAGCGACGTCGGGAGCCGTGGCGCGCAGCCGGGGCTGCCGTTCTCCTGGACCGGGGTGGCGATCGCGCCCACCCGGGCCCGCGAACTGCGCGTGCGGCTCACCGCCGCCGGCGGGTCGGTGGCGGCCACCGTCACCGACACCGGCGGCGTGCCCGTCGCCTCCCTCGACGCCCTCGTGCTGCGGCCGATCACCGCCGACCAGCTCAGCGCCGCCCGCCGCACCACCAGCCGGTCCCTGCACCGCCTCGACTGGGCCACCCCGGAACCGGCCGCTGGCCGGCCCGTAGCCCTCGCCGCACTCGGTCCGGCCGCCGCCGAAGCCTTCGGAGGAGGCGACGGGTGGCCGGGCGTTGACGCCTACCCGAGCCTTGATGCGCTGGTGGCGGCCGTGGCCGGCGGCGCGGCCCGGCCCGACGCGGTGCTCGCCGCCGTCACCGGGCAGCGCGCCGACGAGCCGGGCCCGGCGCGGGCTGCGCACCTGGCCGCCCACGAGGCCCTCGCCCTGGCGCAGGACTGGCTGGCCCGGCCGGAGCTGGAGGCGGCCCGGCTGGTCGTGGTCACCCGGGGCGCGGTCGCCGTGGCCGCCGACGACCGGCTCACCGACCTGCCCGCCGCGACCGTGTGGGGCCTGGTGCGCTCCGCCCAGTCGGAGCACCCGGGCCGGATCGTCCTGCTCGACCTGGACGACGATCCCCGGTCGGCGGCGGCGCTGCCGGCGGCCCTGGCCACCGGGGAGCCGCAGCTCGCCGTGCGCGCCGGGCAGCTCCGCGCGCCCCGGCTGGCCCGGCTCGGCCC
Organism: Micromonospora sp. NBRC 110038; assembly: GCF_020884815.1. Classification (NCBI taxonomy): domain Bacteria; kingdom Bacillati; phylum Actinomycetota; class Actinomycetes; order Micromonosporales; family Micromonosporaceae; genus Micromonospora; species Micromonospora sp. NBRC 110038. The sequence goes on from NZ_BBOL01000001.1 coordinate 1,379,271, forward strand.
GCCGCCGGCCGAGGCGGCGGCCCCCGACCTGTCCGCCGGCACCGTCCTGGTCACCGGCGCGACCGGCGCGCTCGGCCGGCTCGTCGCCCGGCACCTGGCCACCCGGCACGGGGTACGTGGGCTGCTGCTGGTCAGCCGCAGTGGCCCCGACGCCCCCGGCGCGGCCGACCTCGTCGCCGAGCTGACCGGCCTCGGCGTCGTCGCGCAGGTGGTCGCCGCCGACGTCACCGACCGCGACGCGCTCGCCGTGCTGCTCGACGAGGTGCCCGCCGACCGGCCCCTCGTCGGCGTCGTGCACGCCGCCGGGGTCCTCGACGACGGGGTGCTGCCGGCGCTCACCCCGGCCCGCTTCGACGCCGTCCTCGGGCCGAAGGTCGACGCCGCCTGGCACCTGCACGAGCTGACCGAGAAGCTGGACCTGGCCGCGTTCGTGCTGTTCTCGTCGGCGTCCGGGCTGTTCGGCGGCCCCGGGCAGGCCAACCACGCCGCCGCGAACGCCTTCCTCGACGCGCTCGCCCAGCATCGGCGCTCGCGCGGGCTCACCGTCACGTCGATGGCGTGGGGGCCGTGGGCCAACCCGGACCTGCCCGGCGGGCGGCCCGGTCACGTCGACGAGCGGCGGATGAGCCGGGGCGGCTTCCGCCCCCTCGACGCCGACGAGGGCATGGAGCTGTTCACCGAGGGGCTGCGCCACGCCGGCCCGGTGGTCGTACCCGTCGCTCTGGATCTCGGGGTGCTCGGCCGGCTCGGGCCGGCGCTGCCCCGGCTGCTGCACGGCCTGGTCCGCCCGGCCGGCGCGGCGGCACCGGCGGCGGCCCCGGCCGCCGACGCGGCGGCGGCGCTGCGCGACACCCTCGCCGCCACCCCGGAGGCCGAGCGCGACCGGGTGCTGTCCGACCTGGTCCGCACCCACGCGGCGGCGGTCCTCGGGTACGCGTCGCTGCGCGACATCGACGCCGACAAGGGCTTCGTGGAGCTGGGCTTCGACTCGCTGACGGCGGTGGAGTTCCGCAACCGGCTCACCGCCGCCACCGGGCTGCGGCTGCCGTCCACCCTCGTCTACGACCGGCCCACCACCACCGCCCTCGTCGGCTACCTGCGGGGCGCGCTGCTCGCCGAGCGCAGCACGTCCGCGCTGTCGGTGCTCGGCGAGCTGAGCAAGCTGGAGACGGTCATGCGGGCCGTCGCCGCCGACGACACCGACCGCGCCGCCGTCGCCGACCGGCTGCGGGAACTGCTGTCGGCGTGGACGCACACCGAGCCGGGCGCGGCCGACGACGGCACCGGCGACGGCGGGCTCGCCTCCGCCACCGCGGAGGAGATCTTCCACCTGCTCGACGACGAGCTCGGAACGGCCTGACCCGGATGTCCCGGACGTCTGATCCCGATACGGAGTGGCCCGATGCCCACTGAGGCGGAGTTCCTCGACTACCTCCGGCGCGCCACGGCCGACCTGCGCGAGGCGCGGCGGCGGGTGCGCGAGGTGGAGGCGAAGGACCGCGAGCCGATGGCCGTCGTCGGCATGGCCTGCCGGTTCCCCGGCGGCGTACGCGGCCCGGACGACCTGTGGGACCTCGTCGACGCCGGCCGCGAGGGGCTCGGCGACTTCCCCACCGACCGGGGCTGGGACCTGGAGCGACTGTTCCACGTCGACCCGGACAACCCGGGCACCTCGTACACGGACCAGGGTGGGTTCCTCTACGACGCCACCGAGTTCGACCCGGCCTTCTTCGGCATCAGCCCTCGCGAGGCCCTGGCCATGGACCCGCAGCAGCGGCTGCTGCTGGAGAGCGCGTGGGAGGCGTTCGAGTCCGCCGACCTGGACCCGCAGCGGCTGCGCGGCAGCCGCACCGGCGTCTTCGCCGGGGTGATGTACCACGACTACGCCTCCCGGGTGCTGGACCTGCCCGAGGGCGTCGAGGGCTACCTCGGCACCGGCAACTCCGGCAGCCTCGTCTCCGGCCGGGTCGCCTACACGTACGGGCTCGAGGGGCCCGCCGTCACCGTCGACACGGCCTGCTCGTCGTCGCTGGTCGCCGTGCACCTCGCCGTGCAGGCGCTGCGCCAGCGCGACTGCGACCTGGCCCTGGCCGGCGGCGTCACCGTGTTGTCCACCCCCGGCGTGTTCGCCGAGTTCTCCCGGCAGCGCGGCCTCGCCCCCGACGGGCGGTGCAAGTCGTTCGCCGACGCCGCCGACGGCACCGGCTGGGCCGAGGGCGTCGGCGTGCTGCTGCTCCAGCGGCTCTCCGACGCCCAGCGCGACGGCCGCCGCGTCTACGCGGTGATCCGGGGCAGCGCCGTCAACCAGGACGGGGCCAGCAGCGGCCTCACCACGCCCAACGGCCCCTCCCAGGAGCGGGTCATCCGGCAGGCCCTGGCCAACGCCCGGCTCGCCCCCGCCGACGTGGACGCCGTCGAGGCGCACGGCACCGGCACCACCCTCGGCGACCCGATCGAGGCGCAGGCGCTGCTGGCCACCTACGGGCAGGACCGGGCCGGGGCGGAGCCGCTGTGGCTCGGCTCGGTCAAGTCCAACCTGGGCCACACCCAGGCCGCCGCGGGCGTCGCCGGGCTGATCAAGATGGTGCAGGCGCTGCGGCACGGCCGGCTCCCCGCCACCCTGCACGTCGACGCGCCGTCTGCGCACATCGACTGGTCGGCCGGGGCCGTGTCGCTGCTCACCGAGCCCCGCCCCTGGCCGGCGGTGGACCGGCCGCGCCGGGCCGCCGTGTCGTCGTTCGGCATCTCCGGCACCAACGCCCACGTCATCCTCGAACAGGCCCCCGCCGCCGAGGAGCCCGACCCGGCCGCACCGGCCGTCGTCCCGCCGCTGTCGCCGGTCCTGCTGTCGGCCCGCAGCCCCGAGTCCCTCGCCGCGCTGGCCCGCCGCTGGGCCGACCACCTCGACGCCGACCCCGACGCCCGCCCCGTCGACGTCGCCGCGTCCTCGCTCGCCCGCGCCGGGCTGCCCCGGCGGGCCGTCGTCCTCGCCGCCGACCGCGCCGAGCTGCTCGCCGGGTTGCGCGCCCTCGCCGCCGACGAGCCGGCCGCGCCGGTCGTCACCGGCACCGCCGCGCCCCGGGGCCGGGTCGCGTTCCTCTTCTCCGGGCAGGGCGCGCAGCGCCCCGGCATGGGCCGCGAGCTGGCCGAGGCGTTCCCCGTGTTCGCCACCGCCCTCGACGAGGTGTGCGCCGCGCTCGACGGGCACCTGCCCCGGCCGCTGCGCGAGGTGCTGTTCGCCGCCGCCGGCACGCCCGAGGCCGACCTGCTGCACCAGACCGTGTTCACCCAGGCCGGCCTGTTCGCCGTCGAGGTGGCGCTGTTCCGGCTCGCCGGGTCGTTCGGGCTCGCCCCCGACCTCCTCGTCGGCCACTCCATCGGCGAGCTGGCCGCCGCGCACGTCGCCGGGGTGCTCACCCTCGCCGACGCCGCGACGCTGGTCGCCGCCCGGGGCCGGCTCATGCAGGCCCTGCCGGCCGGCGGGGCGATGCTCGCCGTCGCCGCCGACGAGGCGTCCGTGGTCGAGTCCCTCGCCGGGGTGACCGGCCGGATCGGCATCGCCGCCGTCAACGGCCCCGCCGCCGTGGTCGTCTCCGGCGACGCCGCCGCCGTCGAGGAGGTGGCCGCCCACTGGGCCGAGCGGGGCACCCCCATCCACCGGCTGCGGGTCAGCCACGCGTTCCACAGCGAGCTGATGGACCCGATGCTCGCCGAGTTCGCCGCCGTCGCCGCCGGGCTGACGTTCTCCCCGCCCACCGTGCCGATCGTGTCGAACCTGACCGGCCGGGTCGCCGGGCCGGAGCTGCTGTGCAGCCCCGACTACTGGGTGCGGCACGTCCGCGAGGCCGTCCGCTTCGCCGACGCCGTCGACCGGCTCGCCGAGGCCGGCGTCGGCACGTACGTCGAGCTGGGCCCCAACGGGGTGCTCACCGCGATGGCGCAGAGCTGCCTCACCGACCCGACCGCCGTGCTCGTGCCGCTGTCCCGCAAGGACCGCCCCGAGCCGCGCGCCCTGCTGGAGGCCCTGGCCCGGCTGCACGCCGACGGCCTGCCCGTCGACTGGGACGCCCTGCTCGCCGGGGCCGGCGCGCGCCGGGTCGACCTGCCCACGTACGCGTTCGCGCACGAGCGGTACTGGCTGGAGCCGGTCGGCCGGATCGCCGACGTCACCGGCGCCGGCCTCGGCGCGGCCGGGCACCCGCTGCTCGGCGCGGCGGTCTCCGTGGCCGGCGAGGACATGGTGCTGCTCACCGGCCGGCTGTCCCTGGCCACCCACGGCTGGCTCGCCGACCACGCCGTCTCCGGCGTCGTCGTGGTGCCCGGCGCGGCCCTGGTCGAGCTGGTCGTGCGGGCCGGCGACGAGGTCGGCGCGTCCCGGGTGCGGGAGTTGACCGTCGCCACCCCGCTGGCCCTGCCCGAGGCCGGCGGCGTCCGCGTGCAGGTGCGCGTCGGCGCCGCCGACGACACCGGCGCCCGCGCGGTGACCGTGCACGCCCAGTCCGAGGAGGACCCGGAGGGCGGCTGGGTCCGGCACGCCGAGGGCGTCCTCGAACCGGCCGCCGCCGACGAGCCCGTCCTCGGCGTGTGGCCGCCCGTCGCGGCCACCGAGGTCGACCTCGCCCAGTGGTACGACGCCCTCGCCGGGCGCGGCCTGGCGTACGGGCCCGCGTTCCGGGGGCTGCGTCGGCTGTGGACCGGCGACGGCGAGGTGTACGCCGAGGTCGCCCTGCCCGAGGAGGCCGCCGGGCCCGCCGCCGCGTTCGGCGTGCACCCGGCGTTGCTGGACGCCGCCCTGCACCCCGTGGGGGCGCTGCTCGCCGACGCCGACGGCGGCCCCCGGGTGCCGTTCGCGTTCTCCGGCGTGCAGGTGCACGCATCTGGGGCGACGGCGCTGCGGGTGCGGCTGACCCGCGACGGCTCGGCGGTGCGGCTCGTCGCCACCGACGGCGCGGGCGCACCCGTGGTGTCGGTGGACGCCCTCGCGCTGCGGGAGATGACGGGCCTGACCGCCCCCGGCGTCGCCGCCCGCTCGCTGTTCGAGGTCGCCTGGCAGGCCGAGGAGGTGCCGCCCGCCGAGGAGCCCACCGGCTGGGCGCTGCTGACCGCGACCCCCTCGGTATGGGCCCTCGACCTGCCCGTCTTCGCAGACGTGGCGGCGGTGCTGGCCGCCGCCGACGAGGCGGGGGAGGGGCTGCCCCGCGCCCTCGTGCTCCCGGTCCTCCCCGCGCCCGCCGCCGGCCTGCCCGTCGCCTCTCCCGAAGCCGGCCCGCCCGTCGCCTCTCCCGGAGCCGGCCTGTCCGCCGCCGAACGCTCCGGGTTGCCCGGCGTACCGTCCGCCGGCCTGCCCGACGTCGTCCGGGCCGTCGCGGCCGACGTGCTCGGCGTGGTCCAGGCGTGGCTGGCCGCCGATGCGCTGGCCGACACCCGGCTGGTCGTGCTGACCCGGGGCGCGGTGGCCACCCGCGACGACGACCCCGTCACCGACCTCGCCGGGGCCGCCGTGTGGGGCCTGCTGCGCTCGGCGCAGTCCGAGCACCCCGACCGGATCGTCCTCGCCGACCTGGCCGCCGGCACCGACGCCGCTGGTGTCGACGCCGCCGCCCTGGCGGTGCTCGCCCGGGTGGCCGACGACCCCGCCGGCACCGGCGGGCAGGTGGCGCTGCGCGGCGACGCCGTGCTCACCCCGCGCCTCGTGCGCGCCGCCGCCCCGGCCGAGCCCCCGGCCGCCCCCGCCCTCGGCGACGGCACCGTCCTGGTCACCGGCGGCACCGGCGCGCTCGGCGCGCTCGTCGCCGAGCACCTCGTCACCGCGTACGGTGCCCGGTCGCTGCTGCTGGTGTCCCGGCAGGGCCCGGCGGCCCCCGGCGCGGACGCGCTGGCGGAGCGGCTCACCGGCCTGGGCGCCCGCGTCGAGGTGGTCGCCGCCGACGTCACCGACCCCGACCGGGTGGCCGCCCTCGTCGCCGGGGTCGGCGGCCGGCTGGCCGGCGTGGTGCACACGGCGGGCGTCCTCGACGACGGCGTGGTCACCGCGATCAGCCCCGAGCGGCTGGCCGGGGTGCTCGCCCCGAAGGCCGCCGCCGCGTGGCACCTGCACGAGGCGACGGCCGGGCGGGACCTCGACCTGTTCGTCGTGTACTCCTCCGTCGCCGGGGTGCTCGGCTCACCCGGCCAGGCCGCGTACGCGGCGGCGAACACGTTCCTGGACGCCCTCGCCGCGTACCGCCGGCAGGCCGGCCTGCCCGCCGCGAGCCTCGCCTGGGGGATGTGGGACACCGCCGGGATGGCCGCGACGGTCGGCGACGCCGACCGGGCGCGCTCGGCCCGCGCCGGCATCTCGCCGATGAGCGCCGACACCGGCCTCGAACTGTTCGACGCGGCCCTCGCCGCCGGCCGGCCCGCCCTCGTGCCGGCCGTGCTCGACGTGCCGGCCATGCGGGCCCGGGTCGTCGCCGGCCGGGTGCCGTCGCTGCTGCGGGTGCTGCTCGGCGCGGTGCCCACCCGCCGGCAGGCCGGCCACGGCAACTGGGCCGACCGGATCGCCGGCCTGGATCCGCAGGACGCCCGCGACCAGGTCGACGCCCTCGTCCGGGGCCTCGTCGCGCAGGTCCTCGGGCACGGCGGCGCGGACGCCGTGCCGGCGGACCGGGCGTTCCGGGAGCTGGGCTTCGACTCGCTGACGGCGGTGGACCTGCGCAACCGGGTCAACGCGGCCACCGGGCTGCGGCTGGCGTCCACGCTGGTGTTCGACTACCCGACCCCGCGCATCCTCGCCGGCCAGGTGTACGCGGAACTCGCCGGGAACCGGGCCGCCACCGTCACCCCGGCCGAGGCGGCCACCGCCACGGGCCTCGACGACCCGATCGCGATCGTCGGCCTGGCCTGCCGCTTCCCCGGCGGCGCGGACAACCCGGACCAGCTGTGGGAGCTGCTGGCCACCGGCGGCGACGGGATCAGCGAGTTCCCCGCCGACCGGGGCTGGGACCTCGACACCCTGTTCGACCCCGACCCGGCCAACAGCGGCACCTCGTACACCCGGCACGGCGGCTTCCTCTACGGGGCGGCGGAGTTCGACCCCGGGTTCTTCGGCATCAGCCCCCGCGAGGCCCTCGCCATGGACCCGCAGCAGCGGCTGCTGCTGGAGACCGCGTGGGAGACGTTCGAGTCCGCCGGCCTCGACCCGCACCGGCTGCGCGGCAGCCGCACCGGCGTGTTCGCCGGCGTCATGTACCACGACTACGCCTCCCGGCTGATGGACCTGCCCGCCGAGGTGGAGGGCTACATCGGCACCGGCACCTCCGGCAGCGTGCTGTCGGGGCGGGTCGCGTACACGTTCGGCCTGGAGGGGCCGGCCGTCACCGTGGACACCGCGTGCTCGTCGTCGTTGGTCGCCCTGCACCTGGCCGCGCAGGCGCTGCGCAGTGGCGAGTGCGACCTGGCCCTGGCGGGCGGCGTCACCGTGATGGCCACGCCGGGGACGTTCGTCGAGTTCTCCCGGCAGCGCGGCCTGTCGGCCGACGGGCGGTGCAAGTCGTTCGCCGCCGCCGCCGACGGCACCGGCTGGGGCGAGGGCGTCGGCATGCTGCTCGTGCAGCGGCTCGCCGACGCGCAGCGCGACGGCCGGCGCGTCTACGCGATCGTGCGTGGCACGGCCGTCAACCAGGACGGCGCGTCCAACGGCCTCACCGCCCCGAACGGCCCGTCGCAGCAGCGCGTCATCCGGCAGGCCCTCGCCAACGCCCGGCTGACCCCGGCCGACGTGGACGCCGTCGAGGCGCACGGCACCGGCACCACCCTCGGCGACCCGATCGAGGCGCAGGCGCTGCTGGCCACCTACGGGCAGGACCGGCCGGCCGACCGGCCGCTGCTGCTGGGGTCGATCAAGTCGAACATCGGGCACACCCAGGCCGCCGCCGGCGTCGCCGGGGTGATCAAGATGGTGCTCGCGCTGCGGCACGGGCTCGTCCCGCCCACCCTGCACGTCGACGAGCCGTCCCCGCACATCGACTGGACGGCCGGTGCGGTGACCCTGGCCACGGAGGCGACCCCGTGGCCGGCCGTCGACCGGCCCCGCCGCGCCGCCGTCTCCTCCTTCGGCATCAGCGGCACCAACGCCCACGTCGTCCTCGAACAGGCCCCCGAGCCGGTCGTCGCCGCCGAGTCCCGGCCCGGCGCCGCCACCGACGCCGGCCTCGTGCCGTTCGTGCTCTCCGCCACCGACCGGGCCGCGCTGCGGGAGCAGGCCGCCCGGCTGCGCGCCCACCTCGCCGCCCATCCCGAGGTCGAACCGGCCGAGGTCGGCTACGCCCTCGCCACCACCCGGGCGGCGTTTCCGCACCGGGCCGTCGTGCTCGGCCAGGACCAGGCCGAACTGGCCCAGGGCCTCACCGCCCTCGTCGACGGCGAGACCGTCGCGGGCGTCGTCACCGGCACGGCGCTGCGCAACACCGCCCCCGTCTTCGTGTTCTCCGGCCACGGCTCCCAGTGGCCCGGGATGGCCGTCGACCTGCTCGACAGCTCCCCGGTGTTCGCCGCGTCCATCGCCGAGTGCGAGGCCGTCCTCACCCCCTGGGTGGACTGGTCCCTCACCGGCGTGCTGCGCGGGGCCGAGGGCGCCCCGCCACTGGTCGCCTCCGGCGTCGTGCAGCCCGCCCTGTGGGCCGTGATGGTCTCCCTGGCCCGGCTGTGGCGCTCGCTGGGCGTCCGCCCCGGCGGCGTCGTCGGCCACTCCCAGGGCGAGATCGCCGCGGCCTGCGTCGCCGGGGCCCTCACCCTGGAGGACGCCGCCAAGATCGTCGCCCTGCGCAGCCAGGTGCTCGTCGACATCGCCGGCCGGGGCGGCATGGTCTCCGTGGCCCTGCCCGCCGACCGGGCCCGCGACCTGCTCAAGCGGTGGGCCGGCCGGCTCTCCGTCGCCGTGGTCAACGGACCCGGGTCGGTCGTGGTGGCCGGCGACATCGACGACCTCGCCGACCTCGTCGCCGCCTGCACCGCCGACGGCGTGCGCACGCGCCCCATCGACGTCGAGTACGCCTCCCACTCCCCGCAGGTCGAGGCGGTCGCCGGCCGGCTCCTGGCCAGCCTCGACGGGATCACCCCCCGCCCCGCCGAGCTGCCGTTCTATTCCGCGCTCACCGGCGAGCAGACCGACACCACCACCCTCGACGCCGGCTACTGGTACCGCAACCTGCGCGAGACCGTGAACTTCGAGCAGGCCGTACGCAACCTGCTCGCCGACGGCCACCAGGTCTTCCTGGAGGTCGGCCCGCACCCCGTGCTCAGCTTCGGCATGCAGGAGACCATCGACACCGCCGAACACGAGGCGGCCGTGGTCAACACCCTGCGCCGGGGCGACGGCGGCTGGGCCCGGATCCTCACCGCGCTGGCCGAACTGCACGTGCGCGGCGTCGAGGCCGACTGGAACGCCGTCTGCGGCGTACGCACCGGCCCGGCCGTGCCGCTGCCCACGTACGCCTTCCACCGGCAGCGCTACTGGCCGGAGGCCCCCGTACGCACCGGACCGGCCGCCGCCGCCGACGACCCCGCCGACCGGCAGTTCTGGGACGCCGTCGAACGCGCCGACGCCGACGCCCTCGCCGCCGCCATGCGCATCGACACCGCCGACGCCCGCGCGCTCGGCGAGGCCCTGCCGCTGCTGTCCTCGTGGCGGCAGCGCCGCCGCGACGAGTCCACGGTGGACGCCTGGCGCTACCGGGTGCAGTGGACGCCGCTCACCGCCGCCGCCAGCGCCACCCTCGGCGGGACCTGGCTGCTCGTCGCGCCCGCCGCGTACGCCGGCCAGCCGATCGTCGGTCAGGTCGTGCAGGCCCTCGGCGAGGCCGGGGCGGACGTGACCCCGCTGGCCGTCGCCGACGCCGACCGGGCGGCCCTGGCCGCGCGGCTCGCCGAGGTCGACGCCGCCGCCGTCACCGGCGTGCTGTCCCTGCTCGCCCTCGACGAGACCCCCCACCCGCAGCGGCCCGTCGTCCCCGCCGGCCTCGCCGGCACCCTCGCCCTCGTGCAGGCCCTCGGCGACGCCGGCATCACCGCACCGCTGTGGTGCGCCACCGGCGGCGCGGTCTCCACCGGCCGCGCCGACCCCCTCGACCACCCCCGGCAGGCCCTCGTCTGGGGCCTCGGCCGGGTCGCCGCCCTGGAACACGCCGACCGGTGGGGCGGCCTCGTCGACCTGCCCGCGAAGCTGGACCGGCGCGCCCGGGGCCGGCTCGCCGCCGTCCTGGCCGGCGTCGGCCACGAGGACCAGGTCGCCGTACGCACCTCCGGCCTGTTCGCCCGCCGGCTCGCCCGCGCCGCCGCCGAACCCGCCCCGCAGCGGCCCGGCTGGCGGCCCGCCGGCACCGCCCTGGTCACCGGCGGCCTCGGCTCCCTCGGCGCGCACGTGGCCCGCTGGCTGGCCCGCGAGGGCACGGCGCACCTGGTGCTGACCAGCCGGCAGGGCCCGGCGGCGGCCGGCGCGGCCGAGCTGGAGGCCGAGCTGACCGGCCTCGGCGCGCGCGTCACCGTCGCGGCCTGCGACGTGGCCGACGCCGACTCGCTGCGCGCCCTCGTCGACCGGCTCGCCGCCGACGGCGTCACCGTCGACGCCGTGTTCCACGCCGCCGGGGTGGCCCACGCCGGCCCGCTCGCCGGCACCGACGTCGCCGAGCTGGCCGACGGCCTGCACGCCAAGGTCGCCGGGGCGGTCAACCTCGACGAGGTCCTCGGCGGCGACGTGTCCGCGTTCGTGCTCTTCTCCTCCGGCGCGGGCGTGTGGGGCGGCGGCCTCCAGGGCGGCTACGCCGCCGGCAACGCGTTCCTCGACGCCCTCGCCGAGGACCGCCGCCGCCGGGGCCTCGCCGCCACCGCCGTCGCCTGGGGCGCGTGGGACGGCGGCGGCATGCTGGAAACCGACGGCGCCGCCGACCAGATGTTCCGCTCCGGGGTCCGGCCGATGCGCCCCGACCTGGCCGTGGCCGTGCTCGCCCGCGCCCTCGCCGACGACGACACCACCCTCACCGTCGCCGACATCGCCTGGGACCGGTTCCACCAGACGTTCGCGATGACCCGCCCCCGGCCGCTGATCGAGGACATCCCCGAGGTGGCCCGGATCATCGCCGCCCGCAGCCGCGACGACGACGAGCCCGCCGAGGCGTCCCCGCTGCGCGGCCGGCTCGCCGGCCTCGCCGAGCCGGAACGCCGCCGCACCCTGCTGGAGCTGGTGCGGGTGCACGCCGCCGCCGTGCTCGGGCACGCCTCCGCCGAGGCGATCGGCGCGGACCGGCCGTTCCGGGAGATCGGCTTCGACTCGCTCAGCGCCGTGGAGATGCGCAACCGGCTCGGCGAGGCCGTCGGCCTGCGGCTGCCCGCCACCCTGGTCTTCGACCGGCCCACCCCGACGCTGCTCGCCGGCTGGCTGGCCGACCGCATCCTCGGCGTCACCGAGCAGGCCGCCGCGCCCACCCGGGCCGTCGCCGCCCTCGACGAACCCATCGCCATCGTCGCGATGAGCTGCCGCTACCCCGGCGGCGTGGCCAGCCCCGAGGACCTGTGGCGGCTCGTCGCCGACGGCCGCGACGCCATCGCCGGGTTCCCCGCCGACCGGGGCTGGGACCTCGACGCCATCTACGACCCCGACCCCGACACCCCCGGCACCTCGTACGTGCGCGAGGGCGGCTTCGTCGCCGACGTCGCCGGGTTCGACGCGGCGCTGTTCGGCATCTCCCCGCGCGAGGCGCTGGTGATGGACCCGCAGCAGCGGCTGCTGCTGGAGACCGGCTGGGAGCTGTTCGAACGCGCCGGCATCGCCCCCGCCGACCTGCGGGAGAGCAACACCGGCGTCTTCGTCGGCACCAACGGCCAGGACTACGCCACGCTGCTGATGGCCGCCCGCGCCGAGACCGAGGGCTACCAGGCCACCGGCAACGTGGCGGCCGTCGTCTCCGGGCGGCTCTCCTACACCTTCGGCCTCCAGGGCCCGTCCGTCTCCGTCGACACCGCCTGCTCGTCGTCGCTGGTGGCGCTGCACCTGGCCGTGCAGTCGCTGCGCTCCGGCGAGTGCGACACGGCCGTCGCCGGTGGCGTCACCGTGATGGCCACCCCCGGCCCGTTCCTGGAGTTCGCCCGGCAACGCGGCCTCGCCGCCGACGGCCGGTGCAAGTCGTTCGCCGGGGCCGCCGACGGCACCGGCTGGGGCGAGGGCGCCGGCCTGCTGCTGCTCCAGCGGCTCTCCGACGCCCGCCGCGACGGCCGCCGGGTCCTCGCCGTGGTACGCGGCTCCGCCACCAACTCCGACGGCGCGTCCAACGGGCTCACCGCCCCCAACGGCCCCGCCCAGCAGCGGGTCATCCAGCAGGCCCTGGCCAACGCGCGGCTCACCGCCGCCGACGTGGACGCCGTCGACGGCCACGGCACCGGCACCCGCCTCGGCGACCCGATCGAGGCGCAGGCGCTGCTGGCCACGTACGGGCAGGACCGGCCCGCCGACCGGCCGCTGCTGCTCGGCTCGATCAAGTCGAACATCGGCCACACCCAGGCCGCGGCCGGCGTGTCCGGCGTCATCAAGATGGTCATGGCGCTCCAGCACGACCTGCTGCCGCCCACCCTGCACGTCGACGAGCCCACCCCGCACGTCGACTGGGCGGCCGGGGCGGTCGCGCTGCTCGCCGAGCCCACCCCGTGGCCCGCCGTGGACCGGCCCCGCCGGGCCGCCGTGTCGGCGTTCGGGGTCAGCGGCACCAACGCCCACGTCATCCTCGAACAGGCCCCGCCCGTCGACGCCGCGCCCGTGCCGGAGGCCGGCGACGCGCAGCCGCCCGCGCCGCCGCTGCTGCCCTGGGTGGTCTCCGGCGACGACGCCGACGGGCTGGCCGCCCAGGCCGCCCGCCTCGCCGACTGGGCCGAGGCCGCCGCCGCCGGGCCCGCCGATCCCGCCGCCGACGTCGCAGCCACCAGCGACGCCGCCGTCGCCCGGGTGCTCGCCACCGGCCGCTCCCACCTGCGGCACCGGGCCGTGCTGCTCGCCGCCGACCGCGACGCGTACGTGGCCGGGCTGCGGGCCCTCGCCGCCGGGCAGCACCACCCCACCCTCACCCGGGACGTCGCCGAGCCCGGCGGCACCCTCGCCGTCCTCTTCTCCGGCCAGGGCGCCCAGCACGCCGGCATGGGCCGCGAGCTGTACCGGGCGTTCCCCGCCTTCGCCGAGGCCCTCGACGAGGTCTGCCAGCACCTCGACGCGCACCTGCCCCGGCCGCTCAAGGCGGTGCTGTTCGCCGCCGACGGCAGCGCCGAGGCCGACCTGATCCACCAGACCGTCTTCACCCAGGCCGGCCTGTTCGCCGTCGAGGTGGCCCTGCACCGGCTCCTCGCCGGCTGGGGGATCGTCCCCGACCTCGTCGCCGGGCACTCCGTCGGCGAGATCACCGCCGCCCACGTCGCCGGGGTGCTCAGCCTCCCCGACGCCTGCGCGCTCGTCGGCAACCGGGGCCGGCTCATGCAGGCCCTCCCGGCCGGCGGCGGAATGCTCGCCGTCGCCGCGCCCGAGGCCGACGTCGAGGCCACCCTCGTCCCGTACGCCGGCCGGGTCGCCGTCGCCGCCGTCAACGGCCCGGCCGCCGTGGTCGTCTCCGGCGACGGCGACGCCCTCACCGACCTGGCCGACCACTTCACCGCCCTCGGCGTACGCACCAAGCGGCTCACCGTCAGCCACGCGTTCCACAGCCCGCTGATGGAGCCGATGCTCGCCGAGTTCGCCGCCGTCGCCGCCGGCCTCGACTACGCCCCGCCGACCGTCCCGCTCGTGTCCAACCTGACCGGCCGGGCCGCCGACCCCGAGCTGATCTGCACCCCCGACTACTGGGTGCGGCACGTGCGCGACGCCGTCCGGTTCGCCGACACCGTCGACCACCTGCACTCCCTCGGCGTCGCCACGCTGCTGGAGGTCGGCCCCGACACGGTGCTCACCGCCCTGGCCGCCGACGCGCTGCCCGACGCCGGCCGCACCCTCGTCACCGGCGTCCAGCGGCCCGGCCGGGGCGAGGCCGAGGCGCTGCTCGGCGCGCTGGCCCGGCTGCACTGCCACGGCGTACGGGTCGACTGGGCGGCGCTGCTGCCCGCCGCCGACCCGGTCACCCCGCCCACGTACGCCTTCCGGCACCAGCGGTTCTGGCCCGTCGGCGACGGCGACGTGCTGCGCACCGCCGAGCCGGCCGCCCCCGCCGCCGGCACCGCCGACGAGGCGTTCTGGCAGGCCGTGGCCGACGCCGACGGCGACGCCCTCGCCACCCGCTTCGGCGTCGACCCGGACCGGCCGCTGCGCGACCAGCTGCCCACCCTCGCCCACTGGCACCGGCAGCGGCAGACCGACGCGCTCGTCGACGGCTGGCGCTACCGGATCACCTGGCCGCAGCGCCGCCTCACCGCCGGCCCCGCCACCGGGGAGTGGCTGCTGGTCGTCCCCGCCGGCCAGCCCGGTACCGCCGCCGGCACCGCTGACCAGGGCACCGGTGCCGCCGACCGGGGCACCGGCACCACCGAGTCGGCCGCCGACGTCGCCGACCGGATCGGCGCGCTGGTCGCCGCGCACGGCGGCACCGTGCGTACCCTCGCCGTCGACCCCGCCACGGCCACCCGCGCCGAACTGGCCGCGCTGCTGGCGGCCGGCGCGGCCACCCGTACCGTGTCGCTGCTCGCCCTCGACGAGCGGCCCCACCCCGACCACCCGGCCGTGCCCGCCGGGCTCACCGGCAACCTCGCCCTCGTCCAGGCCGTCACCGACGCCGCCCCCGCCGGGCCGCTGTGGCTGCTCACCCGGCAGGCCGTCAGCACCGGCCCCGGCGACCCCATCGCCCACCCCGCCCAGGCGACCACCTGGGGCCTCGGCCTGGTCACCGCCCTGGAACACCCCGCCCACTGGGGTGGCCTGCTCGACCTGCCCGCCGAGCTGGACCCGGCCGCCGGGGACCACCTGCTGCGGGCGCTCACCAACACCGACGCCGAGGACCAGCTCGCCGTGCGTCCCCTCGGCATCCACCTGCGCCGCCTCGCCCGCGCCGCCCGCGCCGAGCGGCCCGACGCCCCCGCCTGGCAGCCGCCGGACACCGTGCTGATCACCGGCGGCACCGGCGCGATCGGCTCGTACGCCGCCGCCTGGCTGGCCCGGCACGGCGCTCGCCGGCTCATCCTGGTCAGCCGGCGCGGCCCCGACGCGCCCGGCGTCGCCGCCACCCTCGCCGAGCTGGCCGACCTCGGCGCGCACGCCCGCGCCGTGGCCTGCGACCTGGCCGACCGCGACGCCGTCGCCGCCCTCGTCGCCGGCCTGCGCCGCGACGGCGAGACCGTACGCGCCGTCGTGCACGCCGCTGGCGTCGGCCGGCTCAACCCGGTCAGCGTCGTCGGCACCGACGAACTCGCCGACGTCGTCGCCGGCAAGACCGCCGGGGCCCGCCACCTCGACGAGTTCCTCGACCCCGACGACCTGGAGCTGGTCGTCTACTTCTCGTCGATCGCCGCCGCGTGGGGCGTCGGCGACCACGGCGCGTACGCCGCCGGCAACGCCTTCCTCGACGCGTGGGCGCAGTCCCGGCCCGCCGGCCGGGCCCGGGTCGTCTCCGTCAACTGGGGACCGTGGGCCGGCGGCGGCATGGTCAGCGACGACCACGCCGTGGCGATGAGCCGGCGCGGCGTGTCCCTGCTCGACCGGGAACCCGCGATGGCCGCCCTGCGCGCCGCGATCACCGGCGACGGCACCGTGCTCACCGTCGCCGACGTCGACTGGGCCCGCTTCGCCCCCGTCTTCGCCTCCGCCCGGCCCCGGCCCCTGATCGGCGACCTGCCCGAGGTGGCGGCCCAGCGCGCCGGCACCGACCCGGCCGCCGACGGCGGCGACGAGGTCCGCACCGGGCTGCGCAAGCGGCTCGCCGACCTCACCGCCGCCGAGCAGAACCGGCTGCTGGTCGACCTGATCCGCACCGCCGCCGCCGCGGTCATCGGCCACGACAGCCCGTACGCCCTGGAGGCCGACCGGCCGTTCCGGGACCTCGGCTTCGACTCGCTGACCGCCGTGGAGCTGCGCGGCCGGCTCGCGCGGGAGACCGGCCTCAGCCCGGCCAGTTCGGTGGTGTTCGACTACCCGACCCCGCAGGCCCTCGCCGAGCACCTGCGCGGCGAGCTGGTCAGCGAGGCGTCCGTGCAGGAGCTGCCGACCGTCGAGGAACTCGACGAGCTGGAGGCCGCCCTCGTCCGGCGCGACACCGACGACCTCGGCCGGGTCCGGGTCACCATGCGGCTGCACCGGCTGCTGGAACGCCTCGGCGCCGCCGACCGGGGCGCGGGGGAGCGGCCCGACGAGGCCGCCGAGGTGGCCGACCGGCTGCGCGTCGCCAGCAACCAGGAGCTTTTCGATCTTGTCGACCGGGACCTCGGGCTTTCCTGAGTCACGCGACACGTACCGGTGCCACACGAGGGAGCGAGATCAACCATGGCGGACGAAGAGAGGCTGCGCGAGTACCTCACGCGGGTCATCGCCGAGCTGCACCAGACCCGCCAGCGGCTGCGCGAGGTCACCGCCGAGGAGTCCGAGCCGGTCGCCATCGTCGCGATGAGCTGCCGCTACCCCGGCGGCATCAGCTCACCCGAGGCGCTGTGGGACTTCGTCTCCACCGGCGGCGACGCCATCGGCGAGTTCCCCACCGACCGGGGCTGGGACCTCGACCGGCTGCACCACCCCGACCCCGACAACCCCGGCACCTCGTACACCGCCGCCGGGGGGTTCCTCTACGACGCCGGGCGCTTCGACGCCGCCCTGTTCGGCATCTCCCCCCGCGAGGCCCTCGCCATGGACCCGCAGCAGCGGCTGCTGCTGGAGGTCACCTGGGAACTGTTCGAACGCGCCGGCATCGCCCCGCTGTCCCTGCGCGGCAGCCGCACCGGCGCGTTCGTCGGCACCTCCGGCCAGGACTACGCCGCCGTGCTGCACCGCGCCCCCGGCGTCGAGGGCTACGTCCTCACCGGCTCCGCCGCCAGCGTCGTCTCCGGCCGGCTCGCCTACACCTTCGGCCTGGAGGGGCCCACCGTCACCGTCGACACCGCCTGCTCGTCGTCGTCGGTCGCCGTCCACCTCGCCTGCCAGGCCCTGCGCCAGCGCGAGTGCGGCCTCGCCCTCGCCGGCGGCGCGACCGTGCTGGCCACCCCCGGCCCGTTCGTCGAGTTCTCCCGCCAACGCGGGCTCGCCGCCGACGGCCGGTGCAAGTCGTTCGCCGCCGCCGCCGACGGCACCGGCTGGTCCGAGGGCGTCGGCATGCTCCTGCTCGAACGCCTCAGCGACGCCCGCCGCAACGGCCACCCCGTCCTCGGCATCATCCGCAGCTCCGCCGTCAACTCCGACGGCGCGTCCAACGGGCTCACCGCCCCCAACGGCCCCGCCCAGCAGCGGGTCATCCGGCAGGCCCTGGCCGGCGCGAAGCTCACCCCCGACCTCGTCGACGTCGTCGAGGCCCACGGCACCGGCACCACCCTCGGCGACCCCATCGAGGCCCAGGCCCTGCTCGCCACCTACGGCCAGGACCGGGGCGACGCCGCGCCGCTGCTGCTCGGCTCGATCAAGTCCAACCTCGGCCACAGCCAGGCCGCCGCCGGCATCGCCGGCATCATCAAGATGATCATGGCGATGCGGCACGGCACCGTGCCCGCCACCCTGCACGTCGACGCGCCCACCCCGCACGTCGACTGGGCCGCCGGCGCGGTCACCCTCGTCACCGAGCCCACCCCGTGGCCGGCCGTGGACCGGCCCCGCCGGGCCGCCGTCTCCTCGTTCGGCATGAGCGGCACCAACACCCACCTCATCCTCGAACAGCCCGAGGCCGCCGACGCCGCGACCGCCGCCGCCGACCGGCCCGAGCCGCCCGCGCCCGTGCTGCTCACCGGCCGCACGCGCGCCGCGCTGCGCCGCCAGGCCGAGCAGTGGTCCCGGTACGTCGCCGACGCCGCCCCCCACCCCGCCGACGTCGCCTGGTCCTCGGTGACCTCCCGCAGCCCCCTGGAGCACCGGGCCGTCGTCCTCGCCGACGACACCGACGGGCTGCTCGCCGCCCTGACCGCCCTCGCCGACGACCGGCCCGCCCCCGGCCTCGTCACCGGTGCCGCCGCCGAACGGGGCGCCGTCGCGTTCCTCTACTCCGGGCAGGGCGCCCAGCGCGCCGGCATGGGGCGGGAACTGGCCGCCGCGTTCCCGGTGTTCGCGCAGGCCCTCGACGAGGTGTGCGCCGCCCTCGACCCGCACCTGCCCCGGCCGCTGCGGGAGGTGCTGTTCGCCGCCGCCGGCACGCCCGAGGCCGCGCTGCTCGACCAGACCGTGTTCACCCAGGCCGGCCTGTTCGCCGTGGAGGTGGCCCTGCACCGGCTCCTCGGCTCGTTCGGGATCGCCCCGGACCTCGTCGCGGGCCACTCCATCGGGGAGGTCGTCGCCGCGCACGTCGCCGGGGTGTTCACCCTCGCCGACGCCTGCGCGCTCGTCGCGGCGCGGGGGCGGCTGATGCAGGCGTTGCCGCCCGGCGGGGCGATGCTGGCGGTCGCGGCGTCCGAGGCGGAGGTGGTCGAGTCCCTCGCCGGGGTGACCGGCCCGGTCGGGATCGCCGCCGTCAACGGCCCGACGTCCGTCGTGGTGTCGGGCGCGGCGTCCGCCGTGGACGAGGTGGCCGGGCTGTGGGCCGCGCGTGGGGTGAAGACGCGGCGGCTGAAGGTCAGTCACGCGTTCCACAGCCCGCTGATGGAGCCGATGCTCGCCGGGTTCGCCGCCGTCGTCGCCGGGCTGGACCTGCGCGCGCCGGCCCTGCCGATCGTGTCGAACCTGACCGGTGACCTCGCCGACCCGGAGGCGATCCGTACCCCGGACTACTGGGTGCGGCACGTCCGCGAGGCCGTCCGCTTCGCCGACGGCGTACGTGCCCTGCGCGCCCACGGCGTCGGCACCTTCGTCGAGGTCGGCCCCGACGCCGTCCTCGCCGCCGCCGCCGAGGAGACCGTCGCCACCGTCGCCGCCGCCCCCGACGTCGCCACCGCCGCCGTCGTGCCCGCCCTGCGCCGCGACCGCCCCGAACGCCGCGCACTGCTCGCCGCGCTCGCCCACCTGCACGTCGCCGGCACCGCCGTCCGCTGGGCCGACGTCCTCGCCGACCGGCCCGGCCGCCTCGTCGACCTGCCCACCTACCCGTTCGAGCGGCAGCACTACTGGGTGCCCGCCGAGGCCCCCACCGACCCCGCCACCGGCACCGGCGCGCTCGACCACCGGTTCTGGGACGCCGTCGAACGCGCCGACCTCGACGCCCTGCGCGACACCCTCCACATCGACGACGCCACCGCCGACTCCCTGCGCGCCCTGCTGCCCGCCCTCGCCGACTGGCGGCGGCAGCGGCAGGAACACACCGTCCTCGACGGCTGGCGGTACCGCGCCGAATGGCAGGTCACCGCCGAACCCGCCCCCGGCCGGCTCGCCGGCGCCTGGCTCCTCGCGCTCCCCGCCGGCCTCGCCGACGACCCGGCCGTGGCAGCCGTCCGCGCCGCGCTCACCGACGCCGGGGCCGACCCGCTGCCGCTGACCGTCGAACCCGACGTCGACCGCGCCGCCCTCGCCGCCGCCCTCGCCGACACCCCGCTCGCCGGGGTCGTCTCCCTGCTCGCCTGGGCACCCCCGACCACCAACGCCACCCTGCCCGGCCTCGCCGCCACCCTCGCCCTCACCCAGGCCCTCGGCGACGCCGGCCACGACGCCCCGCTGTGGCTGGTCACCCGGGGCGCCGTCGCCGCCGCCGCGTACGACCGGCTCGCCGACCCCGCCCAGGCCGCCACCTGGGGACTCGGCCGGGTCGTCAGCGTCGAGGCCCCGCACCGCTGGGGCGGCCTCGTCGACCTGCCCACCCGACCCGACGCCCGCGCCACCGGCCGGCTCGCCGCGATCCTCACCGGCACGACCGGCGAGGACCAGCTCGCCGTACGCGGCCCCGGCGTCTTCGCCCGCCGCCTCGTCCGCGCCGCCCTCGGCGACCGCCCCCCGGCCCGCCGCTACACGCCCACCGGCACCGCCCTCATCACCGGCGGCACCGGCGGCCTCGGCGCGCGCGCCGCCCGCTGGCTCGCCGCCGCCGGAGCCGAACACGTCGTCCTCGTCAGCCGGCGCGGCCCCGCCGCCCCCGGCGCCGCCGACCTCGAAGCCGAACTCACCGCCCTCGGCACCCGGGTCACCGTCGCCGCCTGCGACATCACCGACCGGGCCGCCCTCGCCGACCTGCTGCGCCGCGTCGAAGCCGACGGCCCGCCCGTACGCACCGTCGTGCACACCGCCGGCGTCGCCCAGACCACCCCCCTCGCCGAGGTCACCGCCGCCGAACTGGCCGAGGTGACCGGCGGCAAGACCACCGGCGCGACCCACCTGCACGACCTGCTCGCCGACCGGGACCTCGACGCCTTCGTCGTCTACTCGTCCATCGCCGCCACCTGGGGCAGCGCCGGCCAGGCCGGATACGCCGCCGGCAACGCCTACCTCGACGCGCTCGTGCAGCAGCGCCGCGCCGACGGGCACGCCGGCACCGCCGTCGCCTGGGGCCCCTGGGCCGACGGCGGCATGCACGGGGCCGACTCCGACCAGCAGCTGCGCCGCCGGGGCGTACCCGCCATGGACCCCGCCGTCGCCATGGGCGCGCTCGCGCAGGCCCTCGACCACGACGACGTCACCCTCACCGTCGCCGACGTCGACTGGACCCGGTTCGCCCCCGCGTACGCCTCCGCCCGGCGGCGGCCCCTGCTGGAGGGCGTACCCGAGGCGAAGGCCGCCCTCGACGGCGGCGCACCCACCGACGACGGCGACGACGGCCCCGCCGCGACCCTGCGCCGCCGCCTCGCCGGGCTCACGCCGGCCCGCCGCGAGGAGACCCTCGCCGACCTGATCCGCGACCACGCCGCCGACGTGCTCGGCCACGACGGCGGACCCGCCGCCATCGGCGCCACCACCGCGTTCCGGGACCTCGGCTTCGACTCGCTCACCGCCGTGGAGCTGCGCAACCGGCTCGCCGCCGCCACCGGGCAGGCCCTGCCCACCACCCTCGTCTTCGACCACCCCAGCCCGATCGTGCTGGCCCGCTTCCTGCTCGGCGGCCTCCTCGGCGACGCCACCGACCCCGCCCCGGCCGCCGCCGCGCCCACCGTGGACGGCGACGACCCGGTCGCCATCGTCGGCATGGCCTGCCGCTACCCCGGCGGCATCGCCGACCCCGACCAGCTCTGGCGGCTCGTCGCCGACGGCGCCGACGCCATCGGCGACTTCCCCACCAACCGGGGCTGGGACCTCGACCGGCTCTTCGACCCCGACCCCGCCACCCCCGGCACCAGCTACGCCGACCAGGGCGGCTTCCTCCACGACGCCGCCGACTTCGACGCGGCCTTCTTCGGCATTTCGCCCCGTGAGGCCATGGCGATGGACCCGCAGCAGCGCCTGTTGCTGGAGGCGTCGTGGGAGGCGGTGGAGCGGGCAGGGGTTGATCCGGCGGGGTTGCGGGGTTCGCGAACAGGGGTGTTCGTCGGCACCAACGGCCAGGACTATGGGGCCCTGTTGATGATGTCCGCCGATGCTGCGGAGGGCTTCGCGGGCACCGGCAACGCGGCGAGCGTGGTGTCGGGTCGGGTGGCGTACGCGTTGGGGTTGGAGGGGCCGGCGGTGTCGGTGGACACGGCGTGTTCGTCGTCCCTCGTCGCACTGCACCTGGCGGTGCAGGCGCTGCGGCGCGGCGAGTGCGACCTGGCGCTGGCCGGCGGCGTCACCGTGATGACCACCCCCGCCACCTTCGCTGAGTTCTCCCGCCAGCGGGCCCTCGCCGCCGACGGCCGGTGCAAGGCGTTCGCCGAGGCGGCGGACGGCACCGGTTGGGGTGAGGGTGTCGGGGTGCTCCTCGTGGAGCGGCTGTCGGACGCGCGGCGTAACGGTCACACGGTTCTCGCTGTGGTGCGCGGCTCTGCGGTGAACCAGGACGGTGCGTCGAACGGGTTGACCGCGCCGAATGGTCCGTCGCAGCAGCGGGTGATCCGGCAGGCCCTTGCGTCGGCGGGGTTGTCGACGGTGGACGTGGACGTGGTGGAGGCGCACGGGACGGGCACGACCCTCGGGGACCCGATCGAGGCGCAGGCGTTGCTTGCGACGTACGGGCAGGGTCGGGGCGACGCCGCGCCGCTGCTGCTCGGGTCGATCAAGTCGAACATCGGCCACACGCAGGCGGCGGCCGGCGTCGCCGGGATCATCAAGATGGTCCTCGCGATGCGGCACGGGACCGTGCCCGCCACCCTGCACGTGGACGCCCCGTCGGGGCACATCGACTGGACGGCCGGAGCCGTCGAGCTGGTCACCGAGGCCACCCCGTGGCCCGGGACGGACCGGCCGCGTCGGGCGGCGGTGTCGTCGTTCGGCATGTCCGGCACCAACGCGCACGTCATCGTCGAGCAGGGCGACGAGCCTGTGGCCCCGGCCGTCACCGGCGTCCCCGGGCTGCTGGCCGCCGATGTGACGGTGTGGCCGGTGTCGGCCCGGTCGAAGGTGGCCCTGGCTGGTCAGGCGGCCCGGCTGGCCGCTTACGTGCGGGAGCACGGCGTGCTGGACACCGCGGCGGTCGGTTGGTCTCTGGCGACGACCCGGTCGACGTTCGACCAGCGGGCCGCCGTGGTCGGTTCGGGTGTGGAGGAGTTCCTCTCTGGTCTGGACGCGCTCGCCGCAGGCGCTCCGGCGGGCAATGTGGTGGCCGGTGTGGCGTCGGGTCACGGTGCGGGTCCGGTGTTCGTGTTCCCGGGTCAGGGGGCGCAGTCGGCACGCATGGCCGCCGGCCTGGTCGGTCGTACGCCGGTGTTCGACGCGCGCCTTGCCGAGTGCCAGCGTGCCCTCGCCCCCTACCTCGACGTGGATCTCGTGTCGGTGTTGACGGGGGATGACGAGTCGTGGTTGGAGCGGGTGGAGGTGGTGCAGCCGGTCCTGTGGGCGGTGGGCATCGCCCTGGCGGCCGTGTGGGAGCACGTGGGCGTGTCCCCGCAGGCGGTGGTGGGTCACTCGCAGGGTGAGATCGGCGCTGCCTGTGTCGCGGGGATCCTGTCCCTGGAGGATGCGGCTAAGACGGTGGCGTTGCGGTCGCGTGCCCTGGCGGTGTTGCGCGGGACTGGGGCGATGGCGTCGGTGGACCTGTCCGCCGATGCGGTGGCCGAGCGTCTCCCCGCGTTCCCGGGTGTGGGTGTGGCCGCCGTGAACGGCCCGTCGACGGTGGTCGTGTCGGGGCCGCCGCAGCCGGTCGCGGATCTGGTGGACGCCTGCCAGGCCGAGGGGATCCGGGCGCGGCTGATTCCGGTGGACTACGCGTCGCATTCCCCGTCGGTGCAGGACGTGGCGGAGCGGCTGCGCGCCGACCTGGCCGACATCACTCCCCGCCCCGGCCACACCCGCCTGGTCTCGACGCTCACCGGTGACTGGGTCGAGCCGGAGAGCATGACGGCGGACTACTGGTATGACAACCTGCGGCAGACCGTGCAGTTCGATGCCGCCGTCCGGGTCGCTATCGCCGCCGGGCACACCACGTTCGTGGAGATCTCCCCGCATCCGGTGTTGACGATGCCGGTGACGGCGATCCTCGACGACGCCGGGGTCACCGGGCACACGCTGGGCAGCCTGCGCCGGGGTGACGACGACCCGACCCGACTCCTGACCAACCTGGCCACCGCCCACGCGATCGGCCTGCCCGTCGACCTGACCCGGGTCCTCGCCGAGGCCGGCACCGTGCCGCTGCCCACGTACGCGTTCGACCGGGGCCGGTACTGGCTGGAGCCGCCCGCGCACCAGGTCCGGGACGTCGGTGCCGCCGGCCTCCAGGACGCCGGGCACCCCCTGCTCAGCGCCGCGATCCCGGTCGCCGACGACCAGACGGTCGTGCTCACCGGCCGGCTGTCGGTGCGTACCCACCCGTGGCTCGCGGACCACGCCGTCGGCGGGACGGTGGTCGTCCCCGGGACCGGGATCGTCGACATGGTCGTGCGGGCCGGCGACGAGGTCGACGCCGGCCAGGTCGGCGACCTCACCCTGATCAGCCCGCTCGTCGTCCCGCCGGCCGGGGCCGTGCAGGTGCAGGTACGCGTCGGCGCGCCCAGCGACACCGGCGAGCGGACCGTCACCGTGCACTCCCGCACCGAGGGCGACGGCGACGGCGAGTGGACCCGGCACGCCGAGGGCCTGCTGCTGCCGCAGCTCCCCGCCCCGCTGGTCGTGCCGGGGGAGTGGCCGCCCGCCGACGCCGTCGAGGTCGACGCGGACCTCGACGCCTGGTACGCCGACATGGCCGGCGGCGGCCTCGGCTACGGCCCGGCCTTCCGGGGCCTGCGCCGGGTGTGGCGCGGCGTCGACGAGGCGTACGCCGAGGTGGCCCTGCCCGACGCGGTGGCCGCCGACGCGCCCCGCTTCGGCCTGCACCCCGCCCTGTTCGACGCGGCGCTCCAGGCCAGCGGCCTCACCGGGCTGCTCGGCGACGGCAACGCCGACGGCGACACCGCCGGCACGGGCTGGATGCCGTTCGCGTTCCGCGCCGTCGGCCTGCACGCCCACGGGGCGACCCGGCTGCGGGTGCGGCTGCGCCCCCTCGGCACCGACACCCTCGCCGTCACGCTCGCCGACACCGCCGGGCAGCCCGTCGCCACCGTCGAGTCGCTGACGTTCCGCCCGGTCGCCGCCGGTCGGGCCGACGAGGCCGCCGCCCTGCGCCGCAACTGTCTGTTCCACCTCGACTGGACGCCGCTGGGCGGGGCTTCGCCGGACCGGACGCCGCTGGACCCGGCACCGCTGCCGGAACGGGCCGACGCGGTGGGCGGCACCGATGCCACGGGCGGCACCCGCTGGGCGCTGCTCGGCGACGACCCGGCCGGCCTCGCCGCCGCGCTGGCCGCCGCCGGGCACCCCGTGACCGCCCACGCCGACCTGGCCGCCCTCGCCGCCGAGGTCGAGCGCTGCGGCGACGTACCCGATGTGGTGGTCGCGCAGTGGGTCGGCGCGGACCCGGCGCGGGCCGGCGACGCCGCGCACGACGCGGCCCGGGACGCCCTCGCGCTCGTGCAGGGCTGGCTCGCCGAACCCGGCCTGGAGCGGTCCCGCCTGGTGCTGCGCACCGCCGGGGCGGTCGGCGCGGCCCCCGGCGAGGCCCCCCGCGACCTGGCGCGGGCCGCCCTGTGGGGGCTGGTCCGCTCGGCGCAGGCCGAGCACCCCGGCCGGTTCACGCTGCTGGACGCCGACGACGACGCCGGCTGCCTC
Organism: Micromonospora sp. NBRC 110038; assembly: GCF_020884815.1. Lineage (NCBI taxonomy): Bacteria > Bacillati > Actinomycetota > Actinomycetes > Micromonosporales > Micromonosporaceae > Micromonospora > Micromonospora sp. NBRC 110038. Next base: position 1,404,580 of record NZ_BBOL01000001.1, read on the forward strand.
GCGGCCGTCCCGGCGGCCGTCGCCTGCGGCGAGCCGCAGGTCGCCGTGCGCGACGGCGCGCTGCTCGTGCCCCGGCTGGTGCGGGCCCGCGACGCCGGCACGCTGGCCCTGCCCGGTGACGACGTGCCGTGGCGGCTCGACGTCACCGAGAAGGGCACCCTGGAGAACCTGGCCGTGCTGCCCTGCCCCGAGGTCACCGAGGCGCTGCCGGCCGGGCAGGTACGCGTTGCGATGCGCGCCTCCGGCCTCAACTTCCGGGACGTGGTGCTGACCCTCGGCATGGTCCCCGACCAGGAGGTGCTCGGCAACGAGGGCGCGGGCGTGGTGCTCGACGTCGGCCCCGGCGTCACCGGTGTGGCCCCCGGCGACCGGGTGATGGGCCTGTTCTCCGGCTCGTTCGCCAGCGTCGCCGTCACCGACCACCGCCTCGTCACCCGCATCCCCGACGGCTGGTCGTACGCGGAGGCCGCCGCCGTGCCGGTGGTCTTCCTCACCGCCTGGTACGGCCTGGTCGAGCTGGCCCGCCTCGACGCGGGCGAGTCCGTGCTGGTGCACGCGGCGGCCGGCGGCGTCGGCATGGCCGCCGTGCAGATCGCCCGCCACCTCGGCGCGGAGGTCTACGGCACGGCCAGCCCCGGCAAGTGGCCGGCGCTGCGCGCCACCGGCTTCGACGACGCGCACGTCGCCTCCTCCCGCAGCCTCGACTTCGTCGACGCGTTCCGCGACCGCACCGGCGGGCGCGGCGTGGACGTCGTGCTCAACGCGCTCAGCGGGGAGTTCGTCGACGCGTCGCTGCGGCTGCTCGCCCCCGGCGGCCGGTTCGTCGAGATGGGCAAGACCGACAAGCGGGACCCGCAGCGGGTCGCCGCCGACCATCCCGGCGTCAGCTACCAGGTGTTCGACCTCATCGAGGCCGGCCAGGACAAGATCGGCGAGATGCTCGCCGAGCTGGTGGCGCTGTTCGCCACCGGTGCGCTGCGGCCGCTGCCCCGCCGCGACTGGGACGTCCGGCGCGCCCCGGAGGCGTTCCGCTTCCTCAGCCAGGCCCGGCACGTCGGCAAGCTCGCCCTGAGCATCCCGCAGGTGCCCCGCCTCGACGGCACCGTCCTCGTCTCCGGCGCGACCGGCACCCTCGGCGCGCTGCTCTGCCGGCACCTGGTCACCGCCCACGACGCCCGGCAGCTCCTGCTGGTCAGCCGGCGCGGACCCGACGCCGAGGGCGCGGACGCGCTGCTGGCCGACCTCAAGGCGCTCGGCGCGGACGTGTCGATCGTCGCCGCCGACCTGGCCGACCCGGACGCCGTCGCCGACGTGCTGTCCATGGTGGACGCCCGGCATCCGCTGCGGGCCGTCGTGCACGCGGCCGGCGTCCTCGACGACGGGGTGCTGGAGTCGATGACCCCCGACCGGCTCGCCGCCGTGCTGCGGCCGAAGGTCGACGCCGCCTGGAACCTGCACCGCGCCACGGTCGGCCACGAGCTGACCGCGTTCGTGCTGTTCTCCGCCGCCGCCGGGGTCTTCGGCGGCCCGGGGCAGGGCAACTACGCCGCCGGCAACGCGTTCCTCGACGCCCTCGCCGAGCACCGGCGGGCCCTCGGGCTGCCGGCGGTCTCCCTCACCTGGGGCCGGTGGGCGCAGGCCAGCGGCATGACCGGGCACCTCGACGCCGCCGACATCCGCCGCCTCGACCGGGGCGGCATGGCCGCCCTGTCCAACGACGAGGCCCTCGCCCTGTTCGACGCCGCCTGGCGGTCCGAGCGGGCCGTGCTGATGCCCGCGAAGATCAGCACCGGGGTCGCCGCGCCGGGCGCGCCCGTGCACCCGCTGCTGACCGGGCTGGTCCGCGCCGCCGGCCGCCGGGCCGCCGCCGGTGAGGCCACCGACGGGCAGGCGTACGCGGCGCGGCTCGCCGGCCTCACCGCCGACAAGCGGGTACGCGCCCTGCGCGACCTGGTGCTGTCGAACGTCGCCGTCGTCCTCGGCCACGGCGACCCGGCCGGCATCGAGCCGACCCGCGCCTTCCGCGAACTCGGCTTCGACTCGCTGACCGCCGTGGAGCTGCGCAACCGGCTCGGCGCGGCCACCGGGCTGCGGCTGCCCGCCACCCTCGTCTTCGACAACCCGACGCCGGCGGCGCTCGCCGCGCACCTCGCCGAGCAGCTCGCCCCGGCGGGTGGGTCGGGGGGCGGTTCAGCCGATTCGGCGGGCGGCTCGGCGACGGGAGCCAGCCTGGACCTCGACCGCATCGAGGCGGCCCTCGCCGGCCTCGACCCGGCCGACGACGAGTTCCGCCGCATCACCGACCGGCTGCACGGCCTGCTGGACCGGCTGGCCGAGCGGCAGTCCGACGCGGGCGGCGACGACGACCTGGAGTCGGCCACCGCCGAGAACATCTTCGACCTGATCGACCGCGAGCTGGAGACGTCGTGACCAGCCGCAACGACCACGGCATGCCGAGTGAGGTGGGTCCACGGTGAGCAACGAGGACGAGAAGTACGTCGAGTACCTGAAGCGTACGACCTCGGAGCTGCGGCGCACCCGGCGTCGGCTGCGGGAGCTGGAGGCCCGCGACGGCGAACCCATCGCCATCGTCGCCATGAGCTGCCGCTACCCGGGCGGCGTCGCCTCGCCCGAGCAGCTGTGGGACCTCGTCCGCGACGGCGGGGACGGCATCGGCCCGTTCCCCGCAGACCGGGGCTGGGACCTGGACCGGCTGTTCCACCCCGACCCCGACCACCCCGGCACCAGCTACGTCTCCGAGGGCGGCTTCGTCTACGACGCCGCCGACTTCGACGCCGACCTGTTCGGCATCAGCCCCCGCGAGGCCCTCGCCATGGACCCGCAGCAGCGGCTGCTGCTGGAGACCGCGTGGGAGTCGTTCGAGCGGGCCGGCCTGCCCGTGGCCACCATGCGGGGCAGCCGCACCGGCGTGTTCGTCGGCGCGGCCTCGCACGGCTACGACGGGATCATGGCGCAGGCCGAGAACGGCGAGGGGCACCTGCTCACCGGCAACGCCACCAGCGTCATCTCCGGCCGCGTCGCGTACACGCTCGGCCTCGAAGGGCCGGCCGTCACCGTCGACACCGCCTGCTCCTCGTCGCTCGTCGCGATCCACCTCGCCGCGCAAGGGCTGCGCAACGGCGACTGCGAGCTGGCCCTGGCCGGCGGCGTCACCGTCATGCCCACCCCGGCGGTCTTCGTCGGCTTCAGCCGGCAGCGCGGGCTGGCCGCCGACGGCCGGTGCAAGGCGTTCGCCGCCGCCGCCGACGGCACCTCCTGGTCCGAGGGCGTCGGCATGCTGCTGCTCGCCCGGCTCTCCGACGCCCAACGCCACGGCTACCCGATCCTCGCCGTCGTGCGGGGCAGCGCCGTCAACTCCGACGGCGCGTCCAACGGCCTGTCCGCCCCGCACGGCCCCTCCCAGGTGCGCGTCATCCGCCACGCCCTCGCCTCGGCGCGCCTGTCGCCGGTGGACGTGGACGTCGTGGAGGCGCACGGCACCGGCACCCGGCTCGGCGACCCGATCGAGGCGCAGGCGCTGCTCGCCACGTACGGGCAGGGGCGGGACACGCCGCTGCTGCTGGGGTCGGTCAAGTCGAACATCGGCCACACCCAGGCCGCCGCCGGCGTCGCCGGTGTGATCAAGATGGTGCAGGCCATCCGGCACGGCGTCGTGCCGCCCACCCTGCACGTCGACGCGCCGTCGCAGCACATCGACTGGTCCGCCGGTGCCGTGGAACTCGCCACCGAGGCGCGGCCGTGGCCGGCCGTGGACCGGCCCCGCCGGGCCGCCGTGTCGTCGTTCGGCGTCTCCGGCACCAACGCGCACACCATCATCGAGCAGGCCCCCGAGCCCGAGGCCGCCGTCGAGACCGTCGCCCCCGGGCGGGCGCTGCCCGCCGTGCCGGTGCTGCTGTCGGCCCGCACCGACGCCGCCCTCGCCGCGCAGGCGGGCCGCTGGGCCGCCCGGCTCGACGCCGACGCCGACGCGCGCCCCCTCGACGTGGCGTGGTCGTCGGTCACCGCCCGCGCCGCCCTGGACAGCCGCGCGGTCGTCGCGGCGACGGGCCGCGAGGACCTCCTCGCCGGGCTGCGCGCCCTCGCCGCCGGCACCCCGGCAGGCAACGTCTCCGCCGGTACGGCCACCTCGCGCGGCCAGCTCGCCGTGCTCTTCTCCGGTCAGGGCGCGCAGCGGGCGGGCATGGGTCGGGAGTTGTACGCGTCGTTCCCGGTGTTCGCGTCGGTGCTGGACGAGGTGTGCGGGCACCTGGACCGGGCGCTGCCGCAGCCGCTGAAGCCGGTGCTGTTCGCCGGCCCCGGTTCGGCCGAGGCTTCGCTGCTGGACTCGACGGTGTTCACGCAGGCGGGGTTGTTCGCGGTCGAGGTGGCCCTGTTCCGCCTGGTGGAGTCGTTCGGTGTGGTGCCGGACTTCGTGGGTGGGCATTCGGTCGGTGAGATCGTCGCCGCGCATGTGGCGGGGGTGTTGTCGCTGGAGCATGCGTGTGCCCTCGTCGCGGCGCGGGGTCGGTTGATGCAGGCGTTGCCGGCCGGTGGTGGGATGTTGGCGGTCAACGCGGCCGAGTCGGACGTGTTGGCGTCGCTGGACGGGCTGGCCTCGCGCGACGGGCTGTCCGACCTGGTCGGGATCGCCGCCGTCAACGGTCCGGCCTCCGTCGTCGTGTCGGGTGCGGTGGACGCCCTCGACGTGCTGGAGCAGGCGTGGCGGGGGCGGGGGGTGCGGACCCGTCGGCTGGCGGTGAGTCACGCGTTCCACAGCCCGTTGATGGAGCCGATGCTCGCGAAGTTCCGGGCGGTGCTGTCGCGGCTGACCTTCGCCGCGCCCGAGTTGCCCGTCGTGTCGAACGTGACCGGGGCGTTGGCCGATCCCGACGAGGTCCGCAGCGTCGACTACTGGGTGCGGCATGTGCGCGAGGCGGTGCGGTTCGCCGACGGGGTGGCGGCGTTGCGGTCGGCGGGGGTGGACACGTTCCTGGAGGTCGGCCCGCAGAGCGTCCTGACGGCGTTGACGGCCGAGGCGCTGCCTGACGGCGGGGACGTGGTCGCGGTGGCCGCTCAGCGTCGGGATCGGCCGGAGGTCGCCGGTCTGCTGGCCGCCCTGGCGGAGCTGCACGTCAACGGGGTGCCGGTGGCGTGGCGGCCGTGGTTCGCCGACACCGGCGCGTCCCGGGTGGACCTGCCCACGTACGCGTTCCAGCACCAGCGGTACTGGCCCGAGGCCGGCGCGGTCGCCGCCGCGCAGGCCGTCCACGCCGCCGGCACCGAGGGCGACTTCTGGGCCGCCGTCGAGCGCGGCGACCTGACCGAGGTGGCGTCCCACCTGGCCGTGCAGGACGATCCCGCCGCGATCGAGGCGCTCGCCCCCGCCGTACCGGTGCTGTCGTCGTGGCGGCGGGCCCGCCAGCGCGACGCCGCGCTGGACGCCTGGACCTACCGCGTCGCCTGGGAAGCCGTGCACCCTGCCTCGGCCCCCACCCGGCCCCTGCCGGGCCGCTGGCTGGTCGTCACCCCCACCCTCCCCGCCGATCTTGCAGTTGCGGCCCCCGAAACGGGTGGAACGCGGCTTTTGCACGATCGCGGAGTGGTGGGGGCGCTGCGCCGGGGCGGGGCCCGGGTCGAGGTGCTCGGCGTTCGCGGTGGGGTCGGGCGGGGCGAGCTGGGGGAGGCGCTGCGGCGGCTCGGGGAGCCGGGCGCGGCTGGCGGACAGGATGCCGGCGCGGAGCGCGGGGCTGCGGGGGAGCGGGGAGACGCCGGGGAATCGGGCTCGGAAGCGGGCTGGGCCGGGGTGGTCTGCCTGCTGCCCGAGCGGGACGCGCCGCTGCCGGACGCCCCCGCCGTGCCTGCCGGCACCGCGCTGCTGCTCACCCTCGCCCAGGCGCTCGCCGACACCGGCCTGCCCGGCCGGCTGTGGTGCCTCACCCGGGGCGCGGTCTCCGTCGGCGGCGAGCGGGTCGCCGACCCGTCGGCCGCGGCGGCCTGGGGCCTCGGCCGGGTGATCGCCCTCGAACAGCCCGACCGCTGGGGCGGCCTCGTCGACCTGCCCGGCACCGCGAAGGGCCGCAGCAGCGGCGAGGGCGGCGGGGCCGGGAAGCACGGCAGCAACGGCGAAGGCGGCAACAACGGCGCGGGCCGCAGCACGGACAGCGCCGAGCTCGATGACGACCTCGACCGGGCGGGCGGGGACGCCCTGCTCGCCGTCCTCGCCGACGCCGGCCACGACCAGGTGGCGATCCGCCCGCAGGGCGTCCTCGGGCGGCGGCTCGTGCCCGCCGCGCCGCCGGTCGGGTCGGGGTGGCGTCCGTCGGGGACGGTGCTGGTCACCGGCGGTACGGGTGCGTTGGGTCGGCACACGGCGCGGTGGCTGTTGGCCAACGGGGCGGCCGAGGTGGTGCTCGCGTCCCGGCGTGGCCCGGAGGCTCCCGGTGCCGCCGAGTTGATCGAGGAGCTGCGGGGGACCGGGGCGGTGCGGGTCGTCGCCTGCGACGTCACCGACGCCGCCGCCGTCGACGCGTTGGTCGCCGGCCTGCCCGCGCTCACCGCCGTCGTGCACACCGCCGGGATCGTCGACGACGGCGTCCTCGACGGCCTCGACGTCGACCGGATGCAGGCCGTCCTCGCCGGCAAGGCCACCGCCGCCCGGGTGCTGCACGACGCCACCGCCGGCCGGGACCTCGACGCGTTCGTGCTGTTCTCCTCCCTCGCCGGGGTCGTCGGCAGCGCCGGGCAGGGCAACTACGCGGCGGCCAACGCCTACCTCGACGCGTTCGCCGCGTGGCGGCACGCCCAGGGGCTGCCCGCCACCGCCGTCGCCTGGGGCGCCTGGGCCGCCGAAGGGATGGCCGCCGCCACCGCCGCGCTCACCGCCCGGCTCACCCGGGGCGGCATCAACCCGCTGCCCGCCGCGGAGGCCGTCACCGCCCTCGGCCGGGTCGTCAACGCCGCCGGGCCGGCCGTCACCGTGGCCGACGTCGACTGGGGACGCCTCGCCGCGTCCTGGGGGCGGCCGAACCCGCTGATCGCGGCCCTGCCCGGGGTGCCCGCCGTGGCGACCGGCCCCGTCCGGGCCGTCGTCGTCGGCCGGTCCCTGCCGCAGCTCACCGAACTGGTGCGCACCCAGGCCGCCGTGGTGCTCGGCTACCCGGCCGGTAGGCCGCTGCCCGAGCGCACCTTCCGGGACCTCGGCTTCGACTCGCTGACCGCCGTCGAGCTGCGCAACCGGCTCACCGCCGAGACGGGCATGACCCTGCCCGCCACCCTCGTCTTCGACCACCCCACCGTCGCCGAGCTGGCCGCCCACCTGCACGGGCTGACCAACCGGCTGCCCGGCGACACCCCCGGCGACGTCGTCGCCGCCGGCACCGACACCCACCGCGAACCCGTCGCCATCGTCAGCATGAGCTGCCGGTTCCCCGGCGGGGTCAGCTCGCCGGAGCAGCTGTGGGACCTCCTCGCCGACGGCACCGACGCGATGACCCTGATGCCCGGCGAGCGCGGCTGGAACATCGCCGAGCTGTACCACCCCGACCCCGAACACCTCGGCACCAGCTACGTGCGGGAGGGCGGCTTCGTCGCCGGGGCCGGCGAGTTCGACCCCGCCTTCTTCGGCATCAGCCCCCGCGAGGCCCTCGCCATGGACCCGCAGCAGCGGCTGCTGCTGGAGGCCACCTGGGAGGCGTTCGAGCGGGCCCGGATCGACCCGACCGCGCTGCGCGGCAGCCGCACCGGCGTGTACGTCGGCACCAACGGCCAGGACTACGGCTCGCTGCTGATGGCCGCCGGGGACGTCGACGAGAACTACCTCGCCACCGGCACCTCCGCGAGCGTCATCTCGGGGCGGCTGTCGTACACCTTCGGGCTGCACGGCCCGGCCGTCACCGTCGACACGGCCTGCTCGTCGTCGCTGGTCGCCCTGCACCTCGCCGCGCAGGCCCTCCAGGCGGGGGAGTGCGACCTCGCCCTCGCCGGCGGCGCCACCGTCATGGCCACCCCCGGCATCTTCGTCGGCTTCTCCCGCCAGCGCGGGCTGGCCGCCGACGGCCGGTGCAAGCCGTTCGCCGGGGCCGCCGACGGCACCGGCTGGGGCGAGGGCGTCGGCCTGCTGGTGCTCCAGCGGCTCTCCGACGCCCGCCGCGACGGCAACCCCGTCCTCGCGATCGTGCGGGGCAGCGCCGTCAACCAGGACGGCGCGTCCAACGGGCTGACCGCCCCCAACGGACCCGCCCAGCAGCGGGTCATCCGGCAGGCCCTGGCCAACGCCGGGCTCACCGCCGACCAGGTCGACGCCGTGGAGGCGCACGGCACCGGCACCACCCTCGGCGACCCGATCGAGGCCCAGGCGCTGCTCGCCACCTACGGGCAGGACCGGCCCGCCGACCGGCCCCTGTGGCTCGGCTCCATCAAGTCGAACGTCGGCCACACCCAGGCCGCCGCCGGCGTCGCCGGGGTGATCAAGATGGTGCTCGCGATGCGGCACGGGGTGCTGCCGCCGACCCTGCACGTCGACGAGCCCACCCCGCACGTCGACTGGTCCGCCGGGCACGTCGCGCTGCTCACCGAGGCCCGCCCGTGGGAGCCCGCCGACGGCGTCCGCCGCGCCGGGGTCTCCTCGTTCGGCATCAGCGGCACCAACGTGCACACCATCCTCGAACAGGCCCCCGAGGAGGAGGCCCCCGAGGAGCAGGCCGCCGCGCCGGCCCGGGAACTGCCCTGGGTGCTGTCCGGGCGCACCGCCGCCGCCCTCGCCGCCCGCGCCCGTGACCTCGCCGACCACCTCGACACCGTCGCCGACGACGCCCTCGCCGACGTCGGCTGGTCCCTCGTGGACACCCGCGCCGCCCACGACCACCGGGCCGTCGTCCTCGCCGCCGACCGCGCCGGCCTGACCGCCGCGCTGGGCGCGCTCGCCGCCGCCGGGCCCGCCCCGGACACCGTCACCGGCACCGGTACGCCCGGCGAGGTCGCCTTCGTCTTCCCCGGCCAGGGCTCCCAGTGGGTCGGCATGGCCGCCGAACTCCTCGACACCGCCCCCGTCTTCGCCGACACGTTCGCCGCCTGCGCCGAGGCCCTGCGCCCGTACGTCGACTGGTCGCCCGTCGACGTGGTACGCGGCGCACCCGACGCACCGTCCCTGGAGCGCGTCGACGTCGTCCAGCCCACCCTGTTCGCCGTCGGCGTCTCCCTCGCCGCCCTCTGGCAGTCGTACGGGGTCCGCCCCGCCGCCGTCGTCGGCCACTCGCAGGGCGAGATCGCCGCCGCGTACGTCGCCGGGGCCCTCACCCTCGACGACGCGGCGGCCGTGGTCGCCCTGCGCAGCCGGATCATCGCCGGCATCGCCGGGGACGGCGGCATGGTCTCCGTCGCCACCACCGCCGACGAGGCCACCGCCACCATCGCCCGCTGGGACGGCCGCGTCGCGCTCGCCGCCGTCAACGGCCCCACCTCCGTCGTCGTCTCCGGCGACTCCGCCGCCCTCGACGAACTCGTCGCCCACTACGAGGCCCGCGAGACCCGGGTCCGCCGGGTGCCCGTCGACTACGCCTCGCACTCCGCGCACGTCGAGCCGCTGCGCGAGCAGCTGGTCGACCTGCTCGCCGGGCTGGCCCCCCGCACCGGCGAGATCCGGTTCTGGTCCACGGTGACGGGCGACTGGCTCGACACCGCCGGCCTCGACGCCGACTACTGGTACCGCAACCTGCGCCAGACCGTCCGCTTCGACGAGGCGGTGCGCAGCCTCGTCGCCGCCGGCTACCAGACGTTCGTCGAGGTCAGCGCCCACCCGGTGCTCACCATGGCCGTGCAGGAGAGCGTCGAGCTGGCCGCCGCCGACCCGGGCGCGGTCACCGTCACCGGCACCCTGCGGCGCAACGAGGGCGACCTCGGCCGGTTCCACCGGGCCGTCGCCGAGGTCTTCACCGGGGGTACGCCCGTCGACTGGCGACCCGCGTACGCCGGGCTGCCCGCGCGCCGTCGCGACCTGCCCACGTACCCGTTCCAGCGGCAGCTCTACTGGCCGCGGCCCGCCACCACCACCGCCCCGGCCGCCGGCCCCGCCACCGAGGGCGAGTCCGACGCCCGGTTCTGGGCCGCTGTCGAGAACGGCGACCTGGCCGCGCTCACCGCCGAACTCGCCGACGCCACCGACGGCGGCACCGTGCCCGAGGCGGCGTTCGCCGACGTGCTGCCCGCCCTCACCGCCTGGCGACGCCGGCACCGCGACCAGGCCACCATCGACTCGTGGCGGTACCGCGACGCGTGGCTGCCCGTCGCCGCGGACGGCGGCGACGAGCCCGCCCTCACCGGCACCTGGTGGCTGGTCACCGGCCCGGACGGCACCGGCACCGGCACCGGCACCGGCACCGGCACCGACACCGGCACCGGCACCGACGGCAGCGCCGCCGGACAGCAGCAGGCCCGCGCCGGGCTGGCCGCGTTCACCCGCGACGCCCTCGCCCGGCGCGGCGCGACCGTCGTACCCGTGGCCCTGGCCGCCGACCGCACCGACCGCGACGCCCTCGCGGCCCGGCTGCGCGACCTCGCCGCCACCCACCCCGCCGCCGGGATCGTCTCCCTGCTCGCCCCCGACGAGACGCCCACGCCCGCCCACCCCCACGTGCCCGTCGGCTTCGCCGCCACCGTCACCCTCACCCAGGCCCTCGGCGACGCGGGCGTCCGCGCCCCGCTGTGGGCGCTGACCAGCGGCGCGGTCTCCACCGACCCCGCCGACCCGCTGCCGCACCCCGGGCAGCAGCTCGCCTGGGGCTTCGGCCGGGTCGCCGCCCTCGAACATCCCGACCGCTGGGGCGGCCTCGTCGACCTGCCCGCCGACCCGGACGACACCACCGGCCGCCGCCTCGCCCGCATCCTCGCCGGAGCCGACGGCGAGGACCAGGTGGCCCTGCGCCGGGCCGGCGCGTTCGGCCGGCGGCTGCTGCGCGCCCCGCTCGGCGACGCCCCCGCCACCCGCACCTGGCGGCCCTCCGGCACCGCCCTCGTCACCGGCGGCACCGGCGCCCTCGGCGGGCACATGGCCCGCTGGCTCGCCGCCAACGGCGCGTCCCACCTGGTGCTGCTCAGCCGGCGCGGCCGGCAGGCCGACGGCATCGCCGAGCTGGAGGCCGAACTGACCGGGCTCGGCGCGCGGGTCACCGTGGCCGCCTGCGACGCCGCCGACCGCGACGCCCTCGCCGCCGTCATCGCCGACCTGCCCGCCGAACACCCGCTCACCGCCGTGGTGCACACCGCCGCCGTCCTCGACGACTCGGTCATCAGCTCGCTCACCCTCGACCAGGTCGACTACGCCCTCAGCGCCAAGGTCACCGCCGCGCTCAACCTCCACGAGTTGACCCGCGACCACGACCTCGACGCGTTCGTGCTGTTCTCCTCCATGGCCGGCACCGTCGGCAGCTCCGGCGTCGGCAACTACGCCCCCGGCAACGCGTTCCTCAACGCCCTCGCCGAGCACCGCCGCGGCCTCGGCCTGCCCGCCACCTCCATCGGCTGGGGCGCCTGGGGCGGCGGCGGCATGGCCGAGGGTGACTTCGGCCGGATGCTGCACCGCCACGGCGCGCCCGAGATGCACCCCCGGCTCGCCGTCGCCGCGCTGCACCAGGCCGTCGAGCACGACGAGACGTACCTGACCATCTCCCACATCGCCTGGGACCGGTTCTACGTCGCGTTCACCGCCACCCGGCCCGGCCCGCTGATCGCCGAGATCCCCGAGGCGCAGCAGCTCGCCGCCAGCAAGGGCCTCGCCGAGGCGAAGGAGACCGACGAGGCCGGCCCCGCCGCCGCGTTCGGCCGGATGAGCGCCGACGAGCGCCGCGCCGCGCTGCTCGACCTGGTGCGCGGCCAGGCGGCCACCGTCCTCAAGTACGCCGGCGGCGACGCCGTCGACCCGCACCACGCGTTCCGGGACCTCGGCTTCGACTCGGTGACCGCCGTGGAGCTGCGCAACCGGCTCGCCACCGCCACCGGGCTGCGCCTGCCGGTGACCCTCGTCTTCGACTACCCCACCCCCACCGTCCTCGCCCGGCACCTGCACGAGGAACTCGGCGGCGGGGCCGAAGCGGTCACGCAGACCGCCCCCGTGTCGCTCACCGACGACGAGCCCGTCGCCATCGTCGCCATGTCCTGCCGGTTCCCCGGCGGGGCCGTCGACCCCGAACGGTTCTGGCAGATGCTGCACGCCGGCCGCGACGCCGTGTCCGACCTGCCCGGCGACCGGGGCTGGGACATCGACCGGCTGTACGACCCCGACCCCTATTCCTCCGGCACCTCCTACGTCCGCAGCGGCGCCTTCCTCTACGAGGCGGCCGACTTCGATGCGGCTTTCTTCGGCATTTCGCCCCGTGAGGCGATGGCGATGGACCCGCAGCAGCGGTTGCTGCTGGAGGCGTCGTGGGAGGCGGTGGAGCGGGCAGGGGTTGATCCGGCGGGGTTGCGGGGTTCGCGAACAGGGGTGTTCGTCGGCACGAATGGCCAGGACTATGGGGCCCTGCTCATGGTGGCCGTGGACGAGGTGGAGGGCTTCGCGGGCACGGGGAATGCCGCGAGCGTGGTGTCGGGTCGGGTGGCGTACGCGTTGGGGTTGGAGGGGCCGGCGGTGTCGGTGGACACGGCGTGTTCGTCGTCGCTGGTGGCGTTGCACCTGGCGGTGCAGGCGCTGCGGCGCGGCGAGTGCGATCTCGCGCTGGCCGGCGGCGTCACCGTGATGGCGACGCCGGGGCTGTTCGTGGAGTTCTCCCGGCAGCGCGGGCTGGCCGCCGATGGCCGGTGCAAGGCGTTCGCGGCCGGCGCGGACGGCACCGGGTGGGGTGAGGGTGTCGGGGTGCTCCTCGTGGAGCGGCTGTCGGACGCGCGGCGTAACGGTCACACGGTTCTCGCTGTGGTGCGCGGCTCTGCGGTGAACCAGGACGGTGCGTCGAACGGGTTGACCGCGCCGAATGGTCCGTCGCAGCAGCGGGTGATCCGGCAGGCCCTTGCGTCGGCGGGGTTGTCGACGGTGGACGTGGACGTGGTGGAGGCGCACGGGACGGGCACGACCCTCGGGGACCCGATCGAGGCGCAGGCGTTGCTTGCGACGTACGGGCAGGGTCGGGGCGACGCCGCGCCGCTGCTGCTCGGCTCGGTGAAGTCGAACATCGGCCACACGCAGGCGGCGGCCGGCGTCGCCGGGATCATCAAGATGGTCCTCGCGATGCGGCACGGTGTCGTCCCGGCGACGCTGCACGTGGACGCGCCGTCGCCGCACATCGACTGGTCTGCGGGTGCGGTGGAGCTGGCGACCGAGGCGACGCCGTGGCCGCAGACGGGTCGTACGCGTCGTTCGGCGGTGTCGTCGTTCGGCATTTCCGGCACCAACGCCCACGTCATCCTCGAACTGCCCGACGACCTGCCCGCCGCCGAGGCCACCGACACCGGCCCCGGCAGCGACGGCGCGGGCGGTCCGGGCCTGGTCGCCGCCGGGGTGACGGTGTGGCCGGTGTCGGCCCGGTCGAAGGCGGCCCTCGCCGGTCAGGCGGCCCGCCTCGCCCGGCACCTGCGCGAGCACGGCGACGTGGAGCCGGCGGCGGTCGGTTGGTCCCTGGCGACGACCCGGTCGACGTTCGACCAGCGGGCCGCCGTGGTCGGCTCGGGTGTGGCCGACCTGCTCGCCGGTCTGGACGCCCTGGCGTCCGGTCAGCCGGCGGGCAATGTGGTCAGCGGTGTGGCGTCGGGTCACGGCTCCGGGCCGGTGTTCGTGTTCCCCGGTCAGGGCGCGCAGTCGGCACGCATGGCCGCCGGCCTGGTCGGTCGTACGCCGGTGTTCGACGCGAAGCTGGCCGAGTGTCAGCGGGCCCTCGCCCCGTTCCTGGACGTGGATCTCATCTCCGTGCTGACCGGCGACGACGAGTCGTGGCTGGAGCGGGTGGAGGTGGTGCAGCCGGTCCTGTGGGCCGTGGGCATCGCCTTGGCCGCGGTGTGGGAGCACGCGGGCGTTTCGCCGCAGGCGGTGGTCGGGCATTCGCAGGGTGAGATCGGTGCGGCGTGTGTGGCGGGGATCCTGTCCCTGGAGGATGCGGCGAGGACCGTCGCGTTGCGGTCGCGGGCACTTGCGGTGTTGCGGGGGACGGGTGCGATGGCGTCGGTGGATCTGTCCGCCGACGCGGTGGCCGCCCGCCTGGCCGCGTTCCCGGGTGTGGGTGTGGCCGCCGTGAACGGGCCCGGCACGGTGGTGGTGTCCGGGCCGCCTCAGCCTGTCGCCGATCTGGTGCAGGCGTGTCAGGACGAGGGCATTCGGGCGCGGCTGATCCCGGTGGACTACGCGTCGCACTCCCCGTCCGTGCAGGACGTCGCCGAGCGGCTGCGCGCCGACCTGGCCGACGTCGCCCCGCAGCCGGGCCGGGTTCGGCTCGTGTCGACGCTGACCGGCGACTGGGTTGACCCGGCGACCATGACGGCCGACTACTGGTATGACAACCTGCGGCAGACCGTCCAGTTCGACGCCGCCGTCCGCGTCGCCATCGCCGCCGGGCACTCCACGTTCGTGGAGATCTCCCCGCATCCGGTGCTGACGATGCCGGTGACGGCGATCCTCGACGACGCCGGGGTCACCGGCCACACCCTGGGCAGCCTGCGGCGGGGTGACGACGACCCGACTCGACTCCTGACCAACCTGGCCACCGCTCACGCGATCGGCCTGCCCGTCGACCTGACCCGGGTGCTCGCCGAGGCCGGCACCGTGCCGCTGCCCACGTACGCGTTCGACCGGGGCCGGTACTGGCCCACGAAGGCCGAGCTGGCCGGCGCGGACGAGGCCCCGAGCGGCGTCGACTCCGCGTTCTGGGCGGCCGTCGAGCGGGAGGACCTGGCCGCGCTCGCGGAACTCACCGCGCAGGACGCCACCGACTCCCTCGAACGGCTCGGCGCGGCCCTGCCGGTGCTCGCCTCCTGGCGACGGCAGCAACGCGAGCGTTCCACCCTGGACGACCTGCGCTACCGCCCCGTCTGGCAGCCGTACACCGGCACGCCCGTCAGCTTCCTCTCCGGCGACTGGTGGGTCGTCGCCGACGAGCGCCACGCGGGGGAGGGCGAGGCGGCCGTCGCCGAGCTGACCCGCCGGGGCGCCGCCGTGCGGCTGGTGCTGCTGCCCGAGGAGCTGACCGACCGGGCCGCCGTCGCCGCCCACCTGGCCGCCGCGACCGGTGACGGCGACGGCGGGCGGGTCCCCGCCGACGGGGTGCTGTCGCTGCTCGCCCTCGCCGACGGCGCGGTCGACGACACCCAGCCGGTGCCGCCGTTCCTCGCCCGGTCCCTCGCCCTGGTCCAGGCCCTCGGCGACCTCGACGTGGCCGCACCGCTGTGGTGCGTCACCCGGGGCGCGGCCGGCACCACCCGGGGCGGGACGGTGGACCGGCCGGAGCAGTCGCTGCTGTGGGGCCTCGGCCGGGTCGTCGCCCTGGAACACCCCGAGCGGTGGGGCGGCCTGGTCGACGTGCCGGCCACCCTCGACGACCACGGCTGGGACCTGCTCTGCGCCGCCCTCGCCGGCCTCGACGGCGAGGACCAGGTCGCGGTCGACGGGGCCACGATCCTCGTCCGCCGGCTGGTCCGGGCCCCCGGCGGGACCCCCGCCGCCGACGAGCCCGACCACCGGGGCACCACCCTCGTCACCGGCGGCACCGGGGCCCTCGGCGCGGAGGTGGCCCGCTGGCTGGCCGCCCGGGGCGCCGAGCACCTGCTGCTGGTGAGCCGCCGGGGCGCCGACGCCCCGGGCGCCGCCGACCTGGTCCGGGAGCTGACCGGGGCGGGCACGCGGGTCACCGTCGCCGCCTGCGACGTCGCCGACCGGGCCGCCCTGGCGAAGCTGCTCGCCGAGGTGCCGGCCGACGCGCCGCTGACCGCCGTCGTGCACGCGGCGGGCGTCCTCGACGACGGGGTCCTCGACGGGCTCACCGCCGACCGGATCGCCACCGTGCTGCGGCCCAAGGTGCTCGGCGCGTTGCACCTGCACGAGCTGACCGTCGGCCGGGAGCTGCGCGCGTTCGTGCTGTTCTCCGCCATGGCCGGGCAGCTCGGCGCGGCCGGGCAGGGCAGCTACGCCGCCGCGAACGCGTACCTCGACGCGCTGGCCGAGCAGCGGCACCGGCAGGGCCTGCCGGCCACGTCGATCGCCTGGGGACCGTGGGCGGCCGGCGGGATGGCCGCCGCCGACCCGGCGGTGGAGGAGCGCCGCCGCCGCACCGGCGTCGCCCGCCTCGACACCGCCCCCGCGCTCGCCGTGCTCGCCCACTGCGTGGCCCGGCGCGAGCCGGCGACGCTGGTGGCCGGCATCGACTGGGCCCGGTACGTGCCCGGCTTCGTCGCCGTCCGGCCCAGCCCGCTGCTCGCCGGCATCGCCGAGGCGCAGCAGGCCGCCGCCGCGCGGGCCGACGACGCCGGCACGAACGCCGAGTCCCTCGCCGCGCTGCTCGCCGGGCAGACCGACGCCGAACGGCGCAAGACCCTCCTCGACCTGGTACGCGGCCAAGCCGCCGCCGTGCTCGGGCACGCCTCGATGGACGCCGTCGAACCCGACCGGGCGTTCCGGGAACTCGGCTTCGACTCGCTGACCGCCGTGGAGCTGCGCAACCGGCTCACCGCGGCGACCGGCGTCCGGCTGCCCGCCACGGTCGTCTTCGACTACCCGACCGCCGCCGGCCTCGCCGAGTACGTGCGGGCGGCGATCGTCGACGGCGGGGTGGTCGGCGTCGCGCCGGTCTTCGGGGAGCTGGACCGGCTGGAGGCGGCACTCACCGGCTCGGCACCGGACCGCAGCGCCCGGATCCGGATCACCGAGCGGCTGCGGGCCCTGCTGGCCTCCCTCAACGCCGACGACGCCCCGGCGGGCGCGGGCGGGGACACCGTCGCCGAGAAGCTCCAGGACGCCACCCCCGACGAGGTCTTCGACTTCATCGACCGGGAGCTGGGGGTGTCCTGACATGAACGCTGCCGGGGCGACGGACCAACACGGATCGACGGGTCAACACAAGGAGTGGGCGGTCCATGGCTGACGAGGCGAAGCTTCTCGACTACCTCAAGCGGGTCACCGCCGACCTGCACCAGGTGCGGCAGCGCCTGCGCGAGGTGGAGGCCGGCGAGCAGGAACCGATCGCCATCGTCTCCATGAGCTGCCGCTTCCCCGGCGGCGTGCGCTCGCCCGAGGACCTGTGGGACGTCGTCGCGTCCGGCCGGGACGTGGTCGGCGACTTCCCGGCCGACCGGGGCTGGGACCTGGGGTCGCTCTACGACGCCGACGGCGAGCAGTCCGGCACCTCGTACACGCGCCAGGGTGGCTTCGTCCACGACCTGGCGGACTTCGACCCGGGCTTCTTCGCGATCTCCCCCCGCGAGGCCCTGGCCATGGACCCGCAGCAGCGGTGGCTGCTGGAGACCTCGTGGGAGGTCTTCGAGCGGGCCGGCATCGACCCGCACTCGCTGCGGGGCAGCCGCACCGGCGTCTTCGCCGGCTCCACCGGCCAGGACTACGGCGGCGTGCTGATGGGCGCCGCGCAGGGCCTGGAGGGGCACCTGATGACCGGCAACGCCGGCAGCGTCGTCTCGGGCCGGATCTCCTACACGTTCGGCCTGGAGGGGCCGGCGGTCACGATCGACACCGCCTGCTCGTCGTCGCTGGTCGCCCTGCACCTCGCCGGGCAGGCGCTGCGGCAGCGGGAGTGCACCCTCGCCGTCGTCGCGGGCGTCACCGCCATGTGCACCCCGGCCGCGTTCGTCGAGTTCTCCCGGCAGCGCGGCCTGGCCGCCGACGGCCGGTGCAAGGCGTTCGCCGCCGCCGCCGACGGGACGGGGTGGTCCGAGGGCGTCGGCGTGCTGCTGCTGGAGCGGCTCTCCGACGCGCAGCGCAACGGCCACCCGATCCTCGCTGTGGTGCGGGGCTCCGCCGTCAACCAGGACGGCGCGTCCAACGGGCTGAGCGCCCCCAACGGGCCGTCGCAGCAGCGGGTGATCCAGCAGGCCCTCGCCAACGCCGGCCTCGCCGCCGGCGGCGTCGACGTGGTGGAGGCGCACGGCACCGGCACCCGCCTCGGCGACCCGATCGAGGCGCAGGCGCTGCTCGCCACGTACGGGCAGGACCGGGGCGACGCCGCGCCGCTGCTGCTCGGCTCGATCAAGAGCAACATCGGGCACGCGCAGGCCGCCGCCGGCGTCGCCGGTGTGATCAAGATGGTCCTCGCCATGCAGCACGGCGTCGTGCCGCCCACCCTGCACGTCGACGCCCCCACCCCCCAGGTCGACTGGGACGCGGGCGCCGTCGAACTGGTCACCGAGGCCACCGAGTGGCCGTCCGTCGCGCGGCCCCGCCGGTCGGCGGTGTCGTCGTTCGGGGTGTCCGGCACCAACGCCCACGTCATCGTCGAGCAGGCCCCGACCGCCGAGCCGGCCCCGGCCGACGCCGCGCCGCCGGCCGACCGGCCGGTCGTACCGGTGGTGGTGTCGGCCCGCGACGCCGCCGCGCTCGCCGCGCAGGCGGGCCGCTGGGCCGACTGGCTGAACGCCGACGCCGACCTGCGCCCCCTCGACGTCGCCTTCTCGTCGGTCGCCACCCGCTCCACCCTGGACCACCGGGCGGTCGTCGCCGCCGCCGGCCGCGACGACCTCGCCGCCGGGCTGCGGGCCCTCGCCGCCGGGGACGCGTCCGGCGCGGTGGTCGGCCAGGCCGCCGACCGGGGTCCGCTCGCGGTGCTGTTCTCCGGTCAGGGCGCGCAGCGCGCCGGCATGGGCCGGGAGTTGTACGCGGCGTTCCCGGTGTTCGCGTCGGCGTTGGACGAGGCGTGCGGTCACCTGGATCCGCTGCTGCCGCAGCCGTTGCGGGAGGTGCTGTTCGCGCCGGAGGGCTCCGCCGAGGCGGCGTTGCTCGACCAGACCGTGTTCACGCAGGCCGGGTTGTTCGCCGTCGAGGTGGCGTTGTTCCGGCTCGTGGAGTCGTTCGGGGTGGTGCCTGACTTCGTCGGGGGCCACTCGGTCGGTGAGATCACCGCCGCGCACGTGGCGGGGGTGCTGTCCCTGGCCGACGCCTGCCAGCTCGTGGCCGCCCGGGGCCGGTTGATGCAGGCGCTGCCGGCCGGGGGCGGGATGCTCGCGGTCAACGCGGCCGAGGAGGCGGTGGCGGAGTCGATCGCCGGTCGGGCCGACGTCGGGATCGCCGCCGTCAACGGGCCCACGTCCGTCGTCGTCTCCGGGGCCGTCGAAGCCCTCGACGAGGTCGAGCAGCTCTGGCAGGGCCGGGGCGTGCGCACCCGCCGGCTGACCGTCAGTCACGCGTTCCACAGCCCGCTGATGGAGCCGATGCTGGCCGAGTTCCGGGCGGTCCTCGCCACGCTGACCTTCGCCGCTCCCGTCCTGCCCGTCGTGTCCAACGTGACCGGGGCCCTCGCCGACGCCGACGACCTGCGCACCGCCGACTACTGGGTGCGGCACGTCCGCGAGGCGGTCCGCTACGCCGACGGGATCGCCGCCCTGCGCGCCGCCGGGGCGGGCACGTTCCTGGAGATCGGGCCGTCGAGCGTCCTCACCGCGCTGACCGCCGAGATCCTTCCCGACGCCGAGGGCGTGCTCGCCGTCGCCGCCGGACGCAAGGACCGCCCCGAGGCGGACGCCCTGCTCGCCGCCCTCGCCGAACTGCACGTGCACGGGACCACCGTGGACTGGCGGCCGTGGTTCGCCGGCACCGACGCCACCCGCGTCGACCTGCCCACGTACGCGTTCCAGCACCAGCGGTACTGGCCCGAGGCCGGCGCCGGGTGGACCGGCGACGTCACCGCCGTCGGCCTGCGCCCCGCCCAGCACCCCCTGCTCGGCGCGGCCGTCGGCGTCGCCCACGCCGAGGGCTTCCTGTTCACCGGGCGGCTCGCCCGGCGTACCCACCCGTGGATCAGCGACCACGTCGTCTTCGACACCGTGCTGCTGCCCGGCACCGGCTTCGTCGAACTGGCGTTGCAGGCCGGCGCGCACGTCGGCGCGGACCACGTCCGCGAGCTGACCCTGGAAGCGCCGCTGATCCTGCCCGAGACCGGCGGCGTCGACATCCAACTCTGGATCGGCCCCGCCGACGACACCGGCTGCCGGTCCGTCTCCCTGCACTCCGCCGTCGACAGCGAACCGGCCGAGGGCGGCGAGCGCGGCTGGACCCGCAACGCCAGCGGCGTACTCGCCGGAGGCCCGGCCGCCCCCGCCGGCCCGCCCGGCTGGTCCGACCTCACCGCCTGGCCGCCCCCCGGCGCCACCGAGGTCCCCACCGACGACCTGTACGTCAACCTCGCCGCCCAGGGCTACGACTACGGCCCGTCCTTCATCGCGCTGCGTAACGCCTGGCGGCGCGGCGACGACCTCTTCGCTGAGCTGGCCCTGCCGGAGACCCCGGCCGCCGAGGCCGGCGGGTACGGCCTGCACCCGGCGCTGCTCGACGCCGCCCTGCACACCCTCGGCCTCACCACGCCGGCCGGCGAACCGTCCGGCGCGGACGTGCCGCCCGGCTACGGCCGGCTGCCGTTCTCCTGGAACGACGTCGCCCTGCACGCGGCCGGCGCGGCGGCGGCCCGGGTCCGCGTCTCGCACACCGGCACCGACAGCGTCTCCCTGCTCCTCGCCGACGTCGACGGCGCGCCGATCATCTCCGTCGGCTCCCTCGTGCTGCGGCCCGTCTCCGCCGACCAGCTCCGCGTCGCCTCCGGCGGCGGCACCGAGTCGCTGTACCGCATCGAGTGGGCCCCGCTCGCCCTGCCCGCCGGCCCGTCGACCACTGGCTGGGCGGTCCTCGGCGACGCCGCCGGCCTCGCCGACGCGCTCGCCGCCACCGGGACGGCCGTCGCCGCGTACCCCGACCTGGCGGGCCTGGCCGCCGCGCTGGACGCCGGCACGGACGCCCCCGACGTGCTGGTCGTGCCGTTCCTCGACCCGCCGGCCACCGACGACGTGCCGCGCGCCGTCGCCGAGGCCACCCACCGGGCGCTCGACGTGCTGCAGCGGTTCCTCGCCGACGACCGGTACGCCACCTCCCGGCTCGTCGTGCTCACCCGGGGTGCCGTCGCCACGGCCGCCGACGCCGACCTGACCGACCTGGCCGGCGCGGCCGTCATCGGCCTCGTCCGCTCCGCGCAGTCGGAGAACCCCGACCGGTTCCTGCTGGTCGACGTCGACGACCCGGCCGGCTGCGCCGCCGCCCTCGTCGCCGCCGTCGACACCGACGAGCCGCAGGTGGTCATCCGGGCCGGCGTCGCCGCCGGGGCCCGGCTCACCCGCGTGCCGGCCCCCGCCGAGCCGCCCGCCGCCCCGTTCGACGGCGACGGGACCGTGCTCGTCACCGGCGCCACCGGCACCCTCGGGCAGCTCATGGCCCGGCACCTCGTCACCGTCCACGGCGTCCGGCATCTCGTCCTGGCCAGCCGGCGCGGCCGGGCCGCCGCCGGCATCCCCGAACTCTGCGCCGAACTCGCCGAACTCGGTGCGACCGTCACCGCCGCCGCCTGCGACGTCGCCGACCGCGACGCCGTCGCCGAGCTGCTCGCCGCCATCCCCGCCGCGCACCCGCTCACCGCCGTCGTCCACGCCGCCGGGGTACGCGACGACGGCGTCGTCTCCTCCCTCACCCCCGAGCGGATGGACGGCGTGCTGCGGCCCAAGGTCGACGCCGCCTGGCACCTGCACGAGCTGACCGCCCACCTCGACCTGAAGGCGTTCGTCTCGTACTCGTCGCTCGCCGCCACCGCCGGCGGCCCCGGCCAGGGCAACTACGCCGCCGCCAACGCGTTCCTCGACGGCCTCGCCCAGCACCGCCGGGCACGCGGCCTCGCCGCCCTCACCCTCGCCTGGGGCCTGTGGGCCGACCGCAGCGGCATGACCACCGAACTGGACGACGTCCACCTCAACCGGATCTCCCGCTCCGGCGTCGCCGCCATGGAGGCCGAGGAGGGGCTGGCCCTCTTCGACGCCGCCTGCCGCCGCAGCGACGCCGCCCTCGTGCCCGCCCGCCTCGACCTCGCCGCGATGAAGGTGCAGTTCGCCGGGGGCAGCATCCCGCCGCTGTACCGGGCCCTGATCCGCACCCCCGCCCGCGCCGCCGCCGCGACCACCGGCGCGTCCCTGGTCCAGCAGCTCGCCGCGCTCGGCGACGCCGACCGGGTCGCCGCCCTCGTGGAGATCGTCCGGGGGCAGGCCGCCGCCGTGCTCGGCTACCCCGACCCGGCCGCCATCGAGCCGCGCCGGGCGTTCAGCGAGTTCGGCTTCGACTCGCTCACCGCCGTCGAGATGCGCAACCGCCTCAACAACGCGTTCGGGATGCGGCTGCCCGCCACCCTCGTCTTCGACTACCCCACCCCGGCCGACCTCGCCGGCCACCTCGGCACGGAGATCGCCGGCACGCCGGTGCCCGTCCGGACCGCCACCACCAGCGTCGCAGTCGGTGACGACGAGCCCCTCGCCATCGTCGGCATGGCGTGCCGGCTCCCTGGCGGCGTGTGGTCCCCCGACGACCTGTGGCGGCTCGTCGCCGACGGCGTCGACGCGATCACCGACCTGCCCACCGACCGGGGCTGGGACCTCGACAGCCTCTACAGCCCCGACCCCGACGCCAGCGGCACCTTCTACGCCCGCGGCGGCGGCTTCCTGCGCGGCGTCGACCGGTTCGACCCCGGCTTCTTCGGCATCAGCCCCCGCGAGGCCCTCGCCATGGACCCGCAGCAGCGGCTGCTGCTGGAGACCACCTGGGAGACCTTCGAAAGCGCCGGCATCGACCCGGCCACGCTGCGGGGCAGCAGCACCGGCGTGTTCGTCGGCACCAGCGGCCAGGACTACGGCAGCCTGCTCGCGTATTCGCCGGAGGCCGCCGAGGGCTACATGCTGACCGGGATGACCAGCAGCGTCATCTCCGGCCGGGTGGCGTACACGTTCGGCCTCGAAGGGCCGGCGGTCTCCCTCGACACGGCCTGCTCGTCGTCGCTGGTCGCCCTGCACTGGGCCGGGCAGGCGCTGCGTGCCGGCGAGTGCGACCTCGCTCTGGCCGGCGGCGTGATGGTCATGGCCACCCCCACCGCCTTCGTCGAGTTCTCCCGCCAGCGCGGCCTCGCCGCCGACGGGCGGTGCAAGTCGTTCGCGGCGTCGGCCGACGGGACGGGCTGGTCCGAGGGCGTCGGCATGCTCCTCGTGCAGCGGCTCTCCGACGCTCGCCGGCAGGGCCGGCACGTCCTCGCCGTGGTACGCGGCACCGCGATCAACTCCGACGGCGCGTCGAACGGTCTCACCGCGCCGAATGGTCCGTCGCAGCAGCGGGTGATCCGGCAGGCCCTGGCGAACGCCCGGTTGTCCACGTCGGATGTGGACGTGGTGGAGGCGCACGGCACCGGCACCACGTTGGGTGACCCGATCGAGGCGCAGGCGCTCCTCGCGACCTACGGGCGTGACCGTCCCGGCGACCGGCCGCTGCTGCTCGGGTCGATCAAGTCGAACATCGGTCATGCGCAGGCGGCGGCGGGTGTGGCGGGTGTGATCAAGGTGGTGCAGGCGATGCGCCACGGTGTGGTGCCGGCGAGCCTGCACGTGGACGAGCCGTCGCCGCACATCGACTGGTCTGCGGGCGCGGTGGACCTGGTCACCGAGGCGCGGCCGTGGCCGGCGGTGGACCGGCCCCGTCGGGCGGCGGTGTCGTCGTTCGGCATCTCCGGCACCAACGCGCACGTCATCGTCGAGCAGGGCGACGAGCCTGTGGCCCCGGCCGTCACCGGCGTCCCCGGGCTGCTGGCCGCCGATGTGACGGTGTGGCCGGTGTCGGCCCGGTCGAAGGCGGCCCTGGCCGGTCAGGCCGAGCGGCTGGCCGCTTACGTGCGGGAGCACGGCGTGCTGGACACCGCGGCGGTCGGTTGGTCTCTGGCGACGACCCGGTCGACGTTCGACCAGCGGGCCGCCGTGGTCGGCGCGGGTGTGGAGGAGTTCCTCTCTGGTCTGGACGCGCTCGCCGCAGGCGCTCCGGCGGGCAATGTGGTGGCCGGTGTGGCGTCGGGTCACGGTGCGGGTCCGGTGTTCGTGTTCCCGGGTCAGGGGGCGCAGTCGGCACGCATGGCCGCCGGCCTGGTCGGTCGTACGCCGGTGTTCGACGCGCGCCTTGCCGAGTGCCAGCGTGCCCTCGCCCCCTACCTCGACGTGGATCTCGTGTCGGTGTTGACCGGGGATGACGAGTCGTGGTTGGAGCGGGTGGAGGTGGTGCAGCCGGTCCTGTGGGCCGTGGGCATCGCCCTGGCCGCCGTGTGGGAGCACGCGGGCGTGTCCCCGCAGGCGGTGGTGGGTCACTCGCAGGGCGAGATCGGCGCTGCCTGTGTCGCGGGGATCCTGTCCCTGGAGGATGCGGCTAAGACGGTGGCGTTGCGGTCGCGTGCCCTGGCGGTGTTGCGCGGGACTGGGGCGATGGCGTCGGTGGACCTGTCCGCCGACTCGGTGGCCGAGCGCCTCCCCGCGTTCCCGGGTGTGGGTGTGGCCGCCGTGAACGGCCCGTCGACGGTGGTCGTGTCCGGGCCGCCGCAGCCCGTCGCGGATCTGGTGGACGCCTGCCAGGCCGAGGGGATCCGGGCGCGGCTGATTCCGGTGGACTACGCGTCGCATTCCCCGTCCGTGCAGGACGTCGCGGAGCGGCTGCGCGCGGACCTGGCGGACGTCGCCCCGCAGCCGGGTCGGGTTCGGCTGGTGTCGACGCTGACGGGTGACTGGGTGGATCCGGCGTCGATGACGGCGGACTACTGGTATGACAACCTGCGGCAGACCGTCCAGTTCGATGCCGCCGTCCGGGTCGCTATCGCCGCCGGGCACTCCACGTTCGTGGAGATCTCCCCGCATCCGGTGTTGACGATGCCGGTGACGGCGATCCTCGACGACGCGGGGGTCACCGGTTACACGCTGGGCAGCCTGCGGCGGGGTGACGACGACCCGACTCGACTCCTGACCAACCTGGCCACCGCGCACGCGATCGGCCTGCCCGTCGACCTGCGCACCGTGCTCGCCGAGACGGCGACCGTCGACCTGCCCACGTACGCGTTCGAGCACCAGCGGTTCTGGGTGGAGCCGCCCGCGCACCGGGCGCAGGACGTCGCCTCCGCCGGCCTCCAGGACGCCGGACACCCGCTGCTCAGCGCCACCCTCACCTTCCCCGACAGCGAGCGGATGGTGTTCACCGGCCGGCTGTCGGTGCGTACCCACCCGTGGCTCGGGGAGCACCGGGTGATGGACAACATCCTGCTGCCCGGCACCGCGTTCGTGGAGCTGGCGACGTACGCGGGCGAGCAGGCCGGCTGCCCGAGGGTGGACGAGCTGACCCTGCTCGCCCCGCTCGTCCTGCCCGAGCTGGGCTCCCTCCAGGTGCAGCTCACCGTCGCCGAACGCGACGACGACGGCCGCCGGGCCGTGCAGCTGCACTCCCGTCCGTACCGGGACGGCTCCGACGAGATCCTCGCCGACGTGGCCTGGACCTGCCACGCCACCGGCCTGCTCGCCCCGGCCCCGGCCGACCCGCCCGCCTTCGACCTCGGGGTGTGGCCGCCGCCCGGCGCGACCCCCGTCGAGAACGACGACTTCTACTCCGGCATCGAGGCGACCGTCTTCGGGTACGGGCCGGCGTTCCGCGGCCTGCGCGCCGCGTGGACCCGGGGCGACGAGGTCTTCGCCGAGGTGGAGCTGCCCGCCGACCACCACGCCGAGGCGGGCCGGTTCGGGGTGCACCCGGCGCTGCTCGATGGCGCGTTGCAGGCCATGTCGATCGGCGGCTTCCTCGGCCGGATGGGCGACGGCGGCGACGCCACCGTGCCCCGGCTGCCGTTCGCCTGGACCGGGGTGTCCCTGCTCGCCGCCGGGGCCACCGCCCTGCGGGTGCGGGTCAGCGCGGCAGGCGAGGTCGGGGTCGCCTTCCAGGTGGCCGACGCCACCGGCGCGCCGGTGCTGCACGCCGAGTCCCTGATCATGCGCCGGGTCTCCGGTGACTCCCTCGGCGCGGCCCGCTCCGGCCGGCACGAGTCGCTGTTCCAGGTGGACTGGCCGGCGCTGCCCGTGCCGACCGGCCCGGTGCCGGCGGCCACCCGCTGGGCGGTGCTCGGCGGCGACGACCTGACCCTCAGCGCAGCCTGCGAGTCGGCGGGCGCGCGGGTGCGCAGCGACGTCGACCTGGACTCGCTCGGCGACCTGCTCGCCGGGGGCGAACCCGCCCCCGAGGCCGTGATCGTCGGGGTCGGTGGCGGCGGGGACGACGACGCGGACCCGGGGCTCGCCGCGCAGGCGCGGGCCACGACGCACCGTACCCTCGCGGCGGTGCGGACCTGGCTCGCCGACGACCGGTTCGCCGGGTCCCGGCTGGTGCTGGTCACCCGCGACGCGGTCGCGGCGGGGGAGCGGCCGGCGGTCAACCTGGCCCAGGCCCCGGTGTGGGGCCTGCTGCGCACCGCGCAGCTCGAACACCCGGGCCGGCTGCAGCTGGTCGACCTCGACGCCGACCCGGCCAGCGCCGCCGCGCTGGCCCCCGCGATCGGCTCCGGCGAACCGCAGCTCGCGGTGCGGGCCGGCCAGGTGCGTGCGCCGCGCCTCGGCCGGGTCCCGGCCGGGGTGGAGCCGTTGCCCGGCGGCGTCGACCCCGACGGCACCGTGCTGATCACCGGCGGCACCGGCGTGCTGGGCCGGATCCTGGCCCGGCACCTCGCCACCACCCACGGCGTGCGGCACCTGCTGCTGGCCGGGCGGCGCGGCGCGGCGGCCGACGGCATCGGCGACCTCGTCGCCGAGCTGGCCGAGGCCGGCACGCGGGTGACCGTCGCCGCCTGCGACGCCGCCGACCCGGAGGCGCTCGCGGCGCTGCTGGCCGGGGTGCCCGCCGCGCACCCGCTCACCGCCGTCGTGCACGCCGCCGGTGTCCTCGACGACGGCGTGCTGGAGTCGTTGACCCCCGAACGCGTCGACGCGGTGGCCGTGCCGAAGATCGACGCGGCGTGGCACCTGCACCGGCTCACCGCCGGCCTGGACCTCGCCGCGTTCGTGCTGTTCTCCTCGGCGGCGGCCACGCTGGGCAGCGCCGGCCAGGCCAACTACGCGGCGGCCAACGCGTTCCTCGACGCGCTCGCCGCGCACCGGCGGGCCCGGGGGCTGCCCGGCATCTCCCTCGCCTGGGGCCTGTGGGAGCAGGCCAGCGGCATGACCGGCCATCTCGGCGACGCCGACGTGCGGCGCATCGCCGAGCAGGGCGCGGCGGGCCTGGCCACCGGGCAGGCCCTGGACCTCTTCGACGCGGCGTGGCGGCTCGACGCGGCGGCGGTCGTGCCGATGCGCCTGGACGTGTCGGCGTTGCGCGCCCAGGCCGAGGCGGGCGCCCTTGCGCCGCTGCTGCGGGCCCTGGTCCGGGCGCCGATGCGGCGCTCGGTCGACGCCGGCACCCGCACCGGCGGGGTGCCGCTGACCCAGCGGCTCGCCGGCCTGGCCGGCCCCGAACGGCTCAAGGTCGTGCTCGACGTGGTGCGGGCCAACATCGCCGCCGTCCTCGGCCACGCCAGCGCCGACGCCGTCGACCCGGGCCGGCTCTTCACCGACCTGGGCTTCGACTCGCTCACCGCCGTCGACCTGCGCAACCGGCTCAACGCCCTGTCCGGGCTGCGGCTGCCGGCGACGCTGGTGTTCGACTACCCGACGCCGGCCGCGCTCGCCGAGCGGCTGGCCGGCGACATCGCCGCCGACGCGGCCCCGTCCACCCAGCCCATCTTCTCCGGCATCGACACAGTGGAGAGCCTGCTCACCACCATCCCGCTCGACCCGGCGGCCCGGGACCGGTTCACCGCCCGCGTGCGGGACCTGCTCGCCAAGGCGACCGACCTCGCCGCCGGCCCCGCCGCGGAGCAGGACCGGCCCGATCTCGACGCGGCCAGCGACGACGAGATCTTCGACTTCATCAGCAAAGAGTTTGGAATCTCCTGAGATGACCGACTTCCGGATCGAGGCAGGTGCGACCCGATGAGCGACGACAAGCTGCGGTACTTCCTCAAGCGGGTGACCGCCGACCTGCACGACACGAAGCGCAAGCTGCAGACCGTCGAGGCCCGCGACACCGAGCCCCTCGCCATCGTCTCGATGAGCTGCCGCTTCCCCGGCGGCGTCCGGTCACCCGAGGACCTCTGGGAGATCGTCGCCGACGGCCGGGACGCCCTCACCGAGTTCCCGGCCGACCGGGGCTGGGACCTGGAGGCCCTCTACGACCCGGACCCGAACAAGCCGGGCAAGAGCTACACCCGCGTCGGCGGGTTCCTCGACGACGCCGGGGCGTTCGACCCGACCCTGTTCGGCATCTCGCCGCGCGAGGCCCTCGCCATGGACCCGCAGCAGCGGCTGCTGCTGGAGACGTCGTGGGAGGCCGTCGAGCGGGCCGGCATCGACCCCCTGTCGCTGCGGGGCAGCTCCACCGGCGTCTTCGTCGGCGTGAGCACCTCCAACTACGGCATGGGCCTGCCGAACGTCCCCGAGGGCGTCGACATGTACCTCGGCACCGGCAACACCACCAGCGTCGCGTCCGGCCGGATCTCGTTCACCCTCGGCCTCAACGGCCCGGCCGTCACCGTCGACACCGCCTGCTCGTCGTCGCTGGTCGCCCTGCACCTCGCCGTGAACGCGCTGCGCCGGGGCGAGTGCGACCTCGCCATCGCCGGTGGCGTCACCGTCATGGCCACCCCCGGCGTCTTCGTCGTCTTCTCCCGGCAGCGCGGCATGTCCGTTGACGGCCGGTGCAAGGCGTTCGCGGAGGGGGCGGACGGCACCGGCTGGGGCGAGGGCGGCGGCGTGCTCGTCGTCGAACGGCTCGCCGACGCCGAGCGCAACGGCCACCCCGTCCTCGCCGTGATCCGGGGCAGCGCCCTCAACCAGGACGGCGCGTCCAACGGCCTCACCGCCCCCAACGGCCCCTCCCAGCAGCGGGTCATCCGGGCCGCCCTCGCCAACGCCCGGCTCGGCACCGCCGACGTCGACATGGTCGAGGCGCACGGCACCGGCACCACCCTCGGCGACCCCATCGAGGCGCAGGCGCTCATCGCCACGTACGGCCAGGACCGCCCCGCCGACCGGCCGCTGTGGCTCGGCTCGGTCAAGTCGAACATCGGCCACACCCAGAGCGCCGCCGGCGTCGCCGGGATGGTCAAGATGGTGATGGCGCTGCGCAACGGCGTCATGCCGGAGACCCTGCACATCGACGAGCCGTCGAAGCACGTCGACTGGTCCGCCGGGGCGGTGTCCCTGCTCACCGAGCGTAAGCCGTGGCCCGAGCTGGACCGCCCCCGGCGCGGCGGCGTCTCCTCGTTCGGCGTCAGCGGCACCAACGCCCACGTGATCCTGGAGGAGTACCGGCCGCAGGCCGCCGCCCCGGACGCCGGGGAGGCCGTCGACACGGAGGCCGCCGAGGCGGAGACTGCCGCCGCCGCGCTCGTCGACTCGGACGTGACGGTGTGGCCCGTGTCCGCCCGGTCGAAGGCGGCCCTCGCCGGCCAGGCCGCCCGGCTCGCCGCCCACGTGCGGCAGCACGACGACCTCGCCCCGGCGGCGGTCGGCTGGTCCCTGGCCACCACCCGGTCCACGTTCGACCACCGCGCCGCCGTCGTCGGCGCGGACGCCGGGGAGCTGCTGGCCGGGCTCGACGCCCTGGCCGCCGGCCAGCCGGCCGGCAACCTGGTCACCGGCACGGTCACCGGCTCCGGCGCGGGACCCGTCTTCGTCTTCCCCGGCCAGGGCGCGCAGTCGGCGCGGATGGCCGCCGGCCTGGTCGGCCGCACGCCCGTCTTCGACGCGAAGCTGGCCGAGTGCCAGCGGGCCCTCGCCCCCCACCTCGACGTCGACCTCGTGTCGGTGCTGACCGGCGACGACGAGTCGTGGCTGGAACGGGTCGAGGTCGTGCAGCCGGTGCTGTGGGCCGTCGGCGTCGCGCTCGCCGCCGTGTGGCGGGCGGCCGGCGTCGTGCCGGACGCGGTCGTCGGCCACTCGCAGGGCGAGATCGGTGCCGCGTGTGTGGCGGGGATCCTGTCCCTGGACGACGCGGCGAAGACCGTCGCCCTGCGGTCCCGGGCCCTCGCCGTGCTGCGGGGCACCGGCACCATGGCCTCGGTGGACCTGTCCGCCGACGCGGTCACCGAACGCCTCGCCGCGTTCCCGGGCGTGGGTGTGGCCGCCGTGAACGGCCCGTCGACGGTGGTCGTGTCCGGCCCGCCGCAGCCCGTCGCGGACCTGGTGGACGCCTGCCAGGCCGACGGCATCCGGGCGCGCCTGATCCCGGTGGACTACGCGTCGCACTCCGCCGCCGTGCAGGACGTGGCCGAGCGGCTGCGCGCCGACCTGGCCGACGTCACCCCGCAGCCCGGCCACACCCGGCTCGTGTCGACGCTCACCGGCGACTGGGTCGACCCGGCGTCGATGACTGCCGACTACTGGTACGACAACCTGCGGCAGACCGTCCAGTTCGACGCGGCCGTCCGCGTCGCCGTGGCGGCTGGGCACTCCACGTTCGTGGAGATCAGCCCGCACCCGGTGCTCACCATGCCGGTCACCGCGATCCTCGACGACGCCGGGGTCACCGGCCACACCCTGGGCAGCCTGCGCCGGGGCGACGACGACCCGACCCGGCTGCTGACCAACCTGGCCACCGCGCACGCGATCGGCCTGCCCGTCGACCTCACCAGGGTCCTCGCCGAGGCCGAGGTGGTGCCGCTGCCCACGTACGCGTTCGACCACCAGCGGTTCTGGCTCGACGGCAGCGGCGGCGTCGACCTGGAGGCGCTGCTCCAGGGCTCGGTCAACCCCGACGACGCCGGCTTCTGGGCCGCCGTGGAACGCGGCGACCTCACCGCCCTCGCCGAGGCCGTCGCCACCGACGACACCCCCGCCTACGAGGCCCTCGACGCGCTCGGCCCCGCCCTGCCGCTGCTCACCTCCTGGCGGCGCAAGCGCCGCCGGCAGTCCGACATCGACAGCTGGCGCTACCAGGACACCTGGAAGCCGCTGACCGGCATCGCCAACCGGGGCATGACCGGCACGTGGGTCGTGGTCCTGCCCACCGGCGACATCGTCGAGCCCTGGCAGGACGCCTGCGTCGAGGCCGTCACGGCGGCCGGCGCGACCGTCGTCGCCGTGCCCGTCTCCACCACCGACGCCGACCGCGACCTGCTCGGCAAGCTGCTGCGCGAGGCCCTCGTCGCCGACGGCGGCACCGACGAGCCCGCCGACGTGACCGGCGTGGTGTCGCTGCTCGCCTTCGACGAGCTGGTCCACCCGCTGCACCCGTCCGTGCCCGGCGGCTTCGCCGCCACCGTCGCGCTGTTCCAGGCCCTCGGCGACATCGGCCTGCGCGCCCCCATGTGGGCCGTCACCTCCGGCGCCGCCTCCGTCGGCCGCGCCGACCTGCTGCGCTCCCCGACGCAGGCCCTCGTCTGGGGCTTCGGCCGGGTCGCCGCCCTGGAGCACCCGCAGCGCTGGGGCGGCCTCGTCGACCTGCCCGAGGCCGTCGACGAGCGCTGCGCCGGCCTGCTGGTCGCGGCCCTCACCGCCGCCGGAGACGAGGACCAGATTGCGGTACGCCCCGGCGGCCTCCTCGCCCGCCGGCTCACCCGCGTGCCGCTCGGCGACAGCCAGCCCGCCAACCCGTGGGAGCCCTACGGGACGGCGCTCGTCACCGGCGGCACCGGCGCCCTCGGCGGGCACGCCGCCCGCTGGCTGGCCCGCAGCGGCGTGCAGAACATCGTCGTCGCCAGCCGCCGCGGCATGAACGCGCCCGGCGCGCAGCAGCTCGTCGACGACCTCACCGCGCTAGGCGCGCAGGCCAGCGTCGTCGAGTGCGACGCCGCCGACCGCGACGCCCTCGCCGCGCTGATCGAGTCGATCCCGGCCGAGTATCCCCTCACCACGGTCGTGCACGCCTCCGCCGTCCTCGACGACGCCATGATCAACGACATCCGGCTGGACCAGATCGAACGGGTCCTCCAGGCCAAGGTCGACGTCGCGTACCACCTGCACGAGCTGACGCTCGACCTGGACCTGTCCGCGTTCGTCATGTTCTCCTCCTTCGCCGGCAGCGTCGCCAGCTCCGGCGTCGGCAACTACGCGCCCAGCAACGCGTTCCTCGACGCCCTCGCCCAGCACCGGCGGGGCCTCGGCCTGCCCGCCACCTCCATCGCCTGGGGCGCGTGGGCCGGCGGCGGCATGGCCGACGGGCCGCTCGGCGAGCTGCTGCACCGCCACGGCGTACCCGAAATGGCCCCCGACGCGGCCATCGCCGCCCTGCACCAGGCCGTCGACCACGGCGAGGCGTTCCTCACCATCGCCGACATCGCCTGGGAGCGGTTCTCCGTCGCCTTCACCGCCACCCGGCCCGGCCCGCTGATCAGCGACCTGCCGGACGTGCGGCGGCTCCAGGCGACCGAGCGGATCGCCACCGTGGAGACCGGCGACGGCCCCGACTCGCTCCAGGAGCGGCTCGCCGGGCTGCCCGCCGCCGACCGGCTCGCCGTGCTCCTCGGCCTCGTCCGCGGCCAGGTCGCCGCCGTGCTCAACTACCCGTCCGCCGAGTCGGTCGACGAGCACCGGGCGTTCCGCGAGCTGGGCTTCGACTCCGTCACCGCCGTCGAGCTGCGTAACCGGCTCGGCTCCGCCACCGGCGTCGCCCTGCCCGTCACCCTCGTCTTCGACTACCCGACGCCGACGACGCTGGCGGAGTACCTCTTCGCCGAGGTCGCCCACGACGACGTGGTCACCCCGACGGTCCTCCTCGACGACCTCGACCGGATCGCCGACAGCCTCGACGTGGTGGCGCGCGACGAGGCCGCCCGGGTGCGGGCCACCGTACGCCTCCAGGCGATGCTCTCCCGCCTCGGCCAGGCCGGCGGCGGCGCCGACATCGGCCGGCACCTCGACGACGCCACCGACGACGAACTGTTCGCGATGGTGGACAAGGACCTCGGCATCTCCTGATCCGCCCGGCTCACCCCCGTCCCTTGCGAGGAAGCGGCACCCCGATGGCCAATGAAGACAAGCTCCGCGACTACCTCAAGCGGGTCATGGCTGATCTCCACGACACCCGCCGCCGGCTCAGTGAGGCGCAGTCCCAGGAACTGGAGCCGGTCGCGATCGTGGCGATGAGCTGCCGCCTGCCCGGCGGGGTGCGCAACCCCGACGACCTGTGGGAGCTGCTGAGCCAGGGCCGGGACGCCGTCGCCCCGTTCCCCGCCGATCGGGGCTGGGACGTCGAACGGCTCTACCACCCCGACCCCGACCACCCGGGCACCTCGTACGCCCGCGAGGGTGGGTTCATCGACGGCGCCGGCGACTTCGACTCCGCGTTCTTCGGCATCTCGCCCCGCGAGGCGTTGACCATGGACCCGCAGCAGCGGCTGCTGCTGGAGACGTCCTGGGAGGCCGTCGAGGCCGCCGGCATCGACCCCGCCTCGCTGCGCGGCAGCCGCACCGGCGTCTTCGTCGGCACCAACGGGCAGGACTACGGGACCCTGCTGATGATGTCGCCCGACGGCGACGAGGGCCACTCGATGACCGGCGGCGCGGCGGCCGTCGCGTCCGGCCGGGTGTCGTACACCCTCGGCCTCGAAGGGCCGGCCGTCTCCATCGACACGGCATGCTCGTCGTCGCTGGTCGCGCTGCACCTCGCCGTGCAGGCGCTGCGGGCGGGGGAGTGCGACCTCGCCCTGGCCGGCGGCGTGACCGTCATGGCCACCCCCGGCCTCTACATCGGGTCCAGCCGGCAACGCGCCCTCTCCCCGGACGGGCGGTGCAAGTCGTTCGCCGCCGCCGCCGACGGCGCCGGGTTCTCCGAGGGCGTCGGCTGGCTGCTGGTCGAGCGGCTGTCGGACGCGCGGCGCCACGGCCACCAGGTCCTCGCCGTCGTACGCGGCTCCGCCGTCAACCAGGACGGCGCGTCCAACGGCCTCACCGCCCCGAACGGGCCCGCGCAGCAGCGGGTGATCAGCCAGGCCCTCGCCTCGGCCCGCCTGTCCACCGCCGACGTGGACGTGGTGGAGGCACACGGCACGGGCACCACTCTCGGCGACCCGATCGAGGCGCAGGCGCTCCTGGCCACGTACGGGCAGGACCGGGGCGACGCCGCGCCGCTGCTGCTCGGCTCGGTCAAGTCGAACATCGGGCACGCCCAGGCGGCGGCCGGCGTGGCCGGCGTGATCAAGATGGTCCTCGCGATGCGGCACGGCGTCGTCCCGGCGACGCTGCACGTGGACGCCCCGTCGCCGCACATCGACTGGTCTGCGGGTGCGGTGGACCTGGTCACCGAGGCGACGCCGTGGCCGCAGACGGGTCGTACGCGTCGTTCGGCGGTGTCGTCGTTCGGCATCTCCGGCACCAACGCCCACGTCATCCTCGAACAGCCCGACGAGTCCGCCGACGCGTCGGCCGGGGCCCGCTCGCCGGGGCTGGTCGACGCCGACGTGACGGTGTGGCCGGTGTCGGCCCGGTCGAAGGCGGCCCTGGCCGGTCAGGCCGAGCGGCTGGCCGCGTACGTGCGGGAGCACGGCGTGCTGGACACCGCGGCGGTCGGTTGGTCGCTGGCGACGACCCGGTCGACGTTCGACCAGCGGGCCGCCGTGGTCGGGTCTGGGGTCGAGGAACTGCTGTCGGGGCTGGACGCTCTCGCGAGTGGTCTGCCGGCGGGCAACGTGGTGTCCGGTGTCGCCGCGTCCCCCGGTGCGGGTCCGGTGTTCGTGTTTCCGGGTCAGGGTGCGCAGTCGGCACGCATGGCGGCCGGCCTGGTGGGTCGTACGCCCGTCTTCGACGGGAAGCTGGCCGAGTGTCAGCGGGCCCTCGCCCCGCATCTCGACGTGGATCTCGTGTCGGTGTTGACGGGGGACGACGAGTCGTGGTTGGAGCGGGTGGAGGTGGTGCAGCCGGTCCTGTGGGCCGTGGGCATCGCCCTGGCCGCCGTGTGGGAGCACGCGGGCGTCTCGCCGCAGGCGGTGGTCGGCCACTCCCAAGGTGAGATCGGCGCTGCCTGTGTCGCAGGGATCCTGTCCCTCGACGACGCGGCGAGGACCGTCGCGTTGCGGTCGCGGGCCCTGGCGGTGTTGCGGGGGACCGGCACCATGGCGTCGGTGGACCTGTCCGCCGACGCGGTCACCGAACGCCTTGCCGCGTTCCCGGGCGTGGGTGTGGCCGCCGTGAACGGCCCGTCCACGGTGGTCGTCTCGGGTCCGCCTCAGCCTGTCGCGGACCTGGTGGACGCCTGCCAGGCCGACGGGATCCGGGCCCGCCTGATCCCGGTGGACTACGCGTCGCATTCCCCGTCGGTGCAGGACGTCGCGGAGCGGCTGCGCGCCGACCTGGCCGACGTCACCCCCCAGCCGGGCCGCATCCGGCTCGTGTCGACGCTCACCGGTGACTGGGTCGAGCCGGGGAGCATGACGGCGGACTACTGGTATGACAACCTGCGGCAGACCGTGCAGTTCGATGCCGCCGTCCGGGTCGCTATCGCCGCCGGGCACACCACGTTCGTGGAGATCAGCCCGCATCCGGTGTTGACGATGCCGGTGACGGCGATCCTCGACGACGCGGGGGTCACCGGTTACACGCTGGGCAGCCTGCGGCGGGGTGACGACGACCCGACGCGGCTGCTGACCAACCTGGCCACCGCGCACGCGATCGGCCTGCCCGTCCACCTGCGCACCGTGCTCGCCGAGACGGCGACCGTCGACCTGCCCACGTACGCGTTCGACCACCACCGGTACTGGCCCGCCCCGCCGCTGTTCCTCACCCAGGGCGAGGCCGCGCCCGACATCGACCGGTGGCGGTACCGGATCACCTGGCCCGCCCTGCCCGACCTGCCGCTGACCTGGCTCGCCGGTACGTGGCTGGTCCCGTTGCCCGCCGGCACGGCCGACGACCCGCTGGTCGCCGGGGTGCTCGGCGCGCTCGGCAACTTCGGCGCGGACGTCGTACCCGTCGAGGTGGACGCCACCGCCGACGCCGCGACCCTCGCCGACGGGCTGCGCGCCGCGCTGCCGGCGGACGGGCCGGCGGCCGTGCTGTCCCTGCTCGGCCTCGACGGGCGGGCGCACCCCGACCACCCGGCCACCTCCCTCGGCGTCACCGGGACGGTGGCGCTGGTGCAGGCGCTCGGGACGCTCGGCGTCGAGGCGCCGCTGTGGTGCGCGACCCGGGGGGCCGTCGCCGTCGTCGCCGACGACCAGCCGCCGCACCCCACGGCCGCCGCCGTCTGGGGCCTCGGCCGCGCCGTCGCCCTGGAACACCCCGGCCGCTGGGGCGGCCTGATCGACCTGCCCGACAGCCTCGACGCGCACGCCGGGGCCCTGCTCTGCGCGGCGCTCGGCGACACCGGCGGCGAGGACCAGCTCGCCGTCCGCGACTCCGGGGTGTACGCCCGCCGGCTCACCCGGATCACCGACCCCGAGCCGACCACCCCCGGCGACCCGGCCTCTTCCGAGGCGGCCGACGACGCCGAGAGGGCCGTAGCCGTCAGCTCCGACGCGGCCGGCGACGCCCCCTCCGCCGACGGGGCCCGGCACGCCACCGACGGCGCGGCCGACGGCGGCTGGCGGATGCGCGGCACCGTGCTGATCACCGGCGGCACCGGCGGCCTCGGCGGGCACCTCGCCCGCTGGGCCGCCCGCCACGGCGCGGCGCACCTGCTGCTGGCCAGCCGGCGCGGCCCCGACGCCCCGGGCGCGGCCGAGCTGGAGGCCGAGCTGACCGACCTCGGCGTACGGGTCACCGTCGCCGCCTGCGACGTCACCGACCGCGCCCAGCTCGCCACCCTCCTCGCCGCCGCACCGGCCGACGCGCCGCTGAGCGCCGTGCTGCACACCGCCGCCGTCCTCGACGACGGCATCGTCGACACGGCCACCCCGCTGCGCCTGCACACCGTCGCCGCGCCCAAGTGCGTCGCCGCCGACCATCTCGACGCGCTGACCCGCGACCTCGACCTCGACGCGTTCGTGCTGTTCTCCTCCGTCGCCGGCACCACCGGCAACGCCGGCCAGGGCGCGTACGGGGCGGCGAACGCCTACCTCGACGCCCTCGCCGAGCGGCGGCGCGCGCAGGGCCGGCCCGCCCTGTCCGTGGCGTGGGGGGCGTGGAGCGGGGCCGGCCTGCCCGCCGACAACGAGCGCGCCCAGCAGCGGCTGCGCCGGGGCGGCATGGTCGGCATGGACCCCGACCTGGCCGTCGAGGCCCTCGCCCGCGCGCTGCGCCGGGGCGAGACGACGACGCTGATCGCCGACATCGACTGGGCCCGGTTCGCGCCCGCCTTCACCCTGGTCCGGCCCAGCCCTCTGATCGGCGACCTGCCCGAGGTGGTCGAGGCGGCCCGGCCGGCCGCCGCGCCGGACGCCGAGGAGGAGGCGGACGCGCCGTCGGGTGCGCTCGCCCGCCGGCTCGCCGGGCTGTCCCGGGCCGACCGCGCCGAGGCGCTGCTGGAGCTGGTCCGCCAGTGCGCGGCGACCGCGCTGGGCTACGGCTCGGCCGACGACGTGCCGGCCACCCGCCCGTTCCGGGACCTGGGGCTGGACTCGCTGACCGCCGTGGACATGCGCAACTTCCTGGCCACCGCCACCGACCTGCGGCTGCCCGCCACGCTCGCCTTCGACTACCCGAATCCGACGGTGCTCGCCGCGCACCTGGCGGAGCTGCTCACCGGCGCCGACCCCGAGCCGGCGGCCCCCGCGCCGGCCGCCGCGCCCGTGGACGACGAGCCCATCGCGATCGTCGCGATGAGCTGCCGGCTGCCCGGCGGCGCGGACAACCCGGAGCAGCTGTGGCAGCTCCTCGCGGCCGGCGGCGACGCGATCGGCGAGTTCCCCACCGACCGGGGCTGGGACCTCGACCGGCTGTTCGACTCCGACCCGGAGAACGAGGGCACCAGCTACGCCCGGGAGGGCGGCTTCGTCACCGGCGTCGCCGACTTCGACCCCGTCTTCTTCGGCATCAGCCCCCGCGAGGCCCTCGCCATGGACCCGCAGCAGCGGCTGCTGCTGGAGGCGTCCTGGGAGGCCATCGAGCGGGCCGGCATCGACCCGCAGGCCCTGCGGGGCACCCCCACCGGCGTGTTCGTCGGCACCAACTACCAGGACTACCGCAACCTCATGTTCAGCGCCGAGGGCGCCGAGGGGCACCTGATGACCGGCAACGCCGGCAGCGTGCTCTCCGGCCGGGTGTCGTACACCCTCGGGTTGGAGGGGCCCGCCGTGTCGGTCGACACGGCCTGCTCGTCGTCGCTGGTCGCCCTGCACTGGGCCTGCCAGGCGCTGCGCCAGGCGGAGTGCTCCATGGCCCTCGTCGGCGGCGTCACCGTCATGTCCACCCCCGGCGTGTTCGTCGGCTTCAGCCGGCAGCGGGGGCTGGCCCCGGACAGCCGGGTCAAGGCGTTCGCGTCGGCCGCCGACGGCACGAGCTGGGGCGAGGGGCTGGGCGTGCTGCTGGTGGAGCGGCTGTCCGACGCCCGCCGCAACGGCCACCCCGTGCTCGCGGTGATCCGGGGCTCCGCCGTCAACCAGGACGGCGCGTCCAACGGGCTGACCGCCCCGAACGGGCCGTCGCAGCAGCGGGTCATCCGGCAGGCTCTCGCCAACGCCCGCCTCACCCCGGCGGACGTGGACGCCGTCGAGGCGCACGGCACCGGCACGAAGCTGGGCGACCCGATCGAGGCGCAGGCGCTGCTCGCCACGTACGGGCGGGAGCGCCCCGCCGACCAGCCGCTGTGGCTCGGCTCGATCAAGTCGAACATCGGCCACACCCAGGCCGCCGCCGGGGTCGCCGGCATCATCAAGATGGTCCTCGCGCTGCGCTACGGCTTCCTGCCGGCGACCCTGCACGTCGACGAGCCCACCGACCAGGTGGACTGGAGCGTCGGCGCGGTCGAGCTGCTCACCGAGGGCCGGCCCTGGCCGGTCACCGGCCACCCGCGCCGGGCCGCCGTCTCCTCCTTCGGCATCAGCGGCACCAACGCGCACACCATCCTGGAGCAGGCCCCCGACGAGCCCGCCCCGGTCGCGCCGGCCGGCGACCCGGGCCGGCTGCCGGTGGTGCCGGTGCTGCTGTCGGCGCGTACCCCGGCGGCCCTCGCCGCCCAGGCCGGGCCGTGGGCCGACCAGCTCACCGGGCCGGAGGCCCCGCCGATGGTCGACGTCGGCTGGTCGTCGGCGGTGACCCGGGCCGACCTGGACCACCGGGCCGTCGTCCTGGCCGCCGACCGGATCGCCCTGCGCACCGGGCTGCGCGCCCTCGCCACCGGCGACGACTCGCCGCTGCTGGTCACCGGGGCCGTCGCGCCCCGCCCGAAGGTGGCGTACCTGTTCTCCGGGCAGGGCGCGCAGCGGGCCGGGATGGGCCGCGAGCTGGCCGAGGCGTTCCCCGTCTTCGCCGCCGCCCTCGACGAGGTCTGCGCCGTCTGCGACCCGCACCTGCCCGGGCCGCTGCGGCCGGTGCTGTTCGCCGAGCCCGGCACCGCCGACGCGGCGCTGCTCGACCGCACCGAATACACCCAGCCCGCGCTGTTCGCCGTCGAGGTGGCGCTGTTCCGGCTCCTCGACGCGTGGGGGCTGCGGCCCGACGCGGTCGCCGGGCACTCCATCGGCGAGTTCGCCGCCGCCCACGCCGCCGGGATGCTGTCGCTGGCCGACGCCGCCGCGCTGGTCGCCGCCCGGGGCCGGCTCATGCAGGCCCTGCCCGACGGCGGGGCGATGCTCGCCGTCGCCGCCGCCGAGGCCGACGTGCTCGCCTCGCTCGGCGACCGCGCCGACCGGGTCTCCGTCGCCGCCGTCAACGGCCCCGCCGCCGTGGTGCTCTCCGGGGCCGGCGACGCCGTCGAGGAACTGGCCGCCGAGTGGGCCGCCCGGGGCGTACGGGTGCGGCGGCTCACCGTCAGCCACGCCTTCCACAGCCCGCTGATGGACCCGGTGCTCGCCGACCTCGCCGCCGTCGCCGGGCGGCTGGACTGGCAGGCACCGACCGTGCCGATGGTCTCCACGGTCACCGGCGCGCCCGTCGGCGCGGACGAGCTGGCCGACCCGGCCTACTGGGCGCGGCACGCCCGCGACGCCGTACGCTTCGCCGACGCCGTCGCGGCCCTGCGCGGGCAGGGCACCACCGCGTACGTCGAGATCGGCCCCGACGGGGTGCTCACCGCGCTCACCCAGGCCGTCCTCGCCGAGGGCGCCCCGGCCGGCGGGCGGGCCCCGCTGGTCGCGCCGACCCTGCGCCGGGACCGCCCCGAGCCGGCGGCCCTGCTGCGGGCCGTCGCCGCCCTGCACACCCACGGCGTCAGCCCCGACTGGCCCACCCTGTACGCCGAGACCGGCGCGCAGCGCGTCGACCTGCCCACGTACGTGTTCGACCGGCAGCGGTACTGGCCGGAGCCTCCGCCGTGGGCCACCGCCGGCCCCGCCGCGGGCGACGGCGACGCCGACGACACCGAGGTGGAGCGCCGGTTCTGGGCGGCCGTCGACGCCGAGGACCTCGACTCCCTGGCCCGCGAGCTGGACGTCGACCGCGACCAGCCGTTCGGGGCGGTGCTGCCGGCCCTGTCGGCGTGGCGGCGGCGCGGCCGGGAACGGTCCCTCGTGGACGCCTCCCGCTACCGGGCGGTCTGGGAGCCCCTCGCGGCCACCCCGGAGCCGCAGGAGCCCGGCCACTGGCTGGTGCTGCTGCCCGCCGACCGGGTCGACGACCCCGTCCTGGACTCCTGCACCTGGACCCTCGGCACCGACGTGACCACCGTCGGCGTCGACCTCGCCGCCGACCCCGACGAGCTGGGCGGGCAACTCGCCGACGTGCTCGGCGAGGCCCTCGACGCCGCCGAGGGGACCCTGTCGGTGCTGTCGTTCCTCGGCCTGGACGACGCCCCGCACGCCGAGCACCCGGCGCTGCCGCGCGGCCTCGCCGCGACCGTCCAGCTGCTCCAGGAACTCGCCGACCGCGACGCGGCGGCCCGCCTGTGGTGCGTCACCCAGGGCGCCGTCGGCACCGGCGACGGCGACGCGCCGGCCAACCCCCGGCAGGCGACGCTGTGGGGGCTGGGCCGGGTGGCGGCGCTGGAGCAGCCGGCCCGCTGGGGCGGACTGGTCGACCTGCCCGCCACGATCGACAGCTGGGCCGCGATGCGGCTCGGCAACGTCCTCACCGGCGGCGTCGCCGAGGACCAGCTCGCCGTCCGCGAGTCCGACGTGCTGGTACGCCGCCTCGCCCCGGCCGGCACCGCCGGGGAACCCGAGCCGTGGCAGCCCCGGGGCACCGTGCTGATCACCGGCGGCACCGGCGCGCTCGGCGGGCACGTGGCCCGCTGGGTGGCCGCCGCCGGCGCGCAGCGGGTGGTGCTGACCAGCCGCCGCGGCACCGACACCCCCGGCGCGGCGGAGCTGCTGGCCGAGCTGACCGCCCTCGGCGTCGACTGCCGGGTCGCCCGGTGCGACGCCGCCGACCGGGCCGGCATGACCGACCTGATCGCCGACCTGCGCCGCGACGGGCCGCCGCTGCGCGCCGTGGTGCACGCCGCCGGGGTCAGCGAGGTGGTGCCGCTGACCGACACGACGCTGGAGGACCTCGCGTACGTCATCGCCCCGAAGCTCGTCGGCGCGGAGCTGCTCGACGAGCTGCTCGACGGCGTCGAGCTGGACGCGTTCGTGCTGTTCTCGTCCATCGCGGCGGTGTGGGGCAGCGGCGGGCAGGGCGCGTACGCCGCCGGCAACGCCCACCTCGACGCGCTCGCCGAGGCCCGCCGCGGCCGGGGCCTGCCCGCCACGTCGGTGGCGTGGGGGCCGTGGACCGAGTCGGGCATGTTCTCCGACGGCGCGCCGGAGCAGCTGCGCCGCCGGGGCCTGCGGGTCATGCCGCCGGGCGTGGCGCTGGCCGGGCTGCGGCACGCCCTCGCCGCCGGGGACACCTGCGTCACCGTCGCCGACGTCGACTGGGCCACCTTCCACCCGCTGTTCACCGCGCTGCGGCCCAGCCCGCTGCTGGCCGACCTGCCGGCCGTGCACGCGCTGACCGCCGCCCCGGCCGCCGCGCCGGACCCGGCCGCGCCCGCCGGCCGGGACCTGCTCGCCGGGCTGCGGTCGCTGCCCGGCCAGGAGCGGCGGGCCGCGCTGCTGGAGATGGTGCGGGTGGACGCGGCGAAGGTCCTCGGCCACTCCTCCGCCGACGCGATCGAAACCGACCGGGGCTTCCTCGACCTCGGCTTCGACTCGCTGACCGCCGTGGAGCTGCGCAACCTGCTCACCGCCGCGACCGGCCACGACCTGCCCACCACGGTCGTGTTCGACTACCCGACCCCGGCGGGCCTCGCCGACCACCTGCACGAGGAGCTGTTCGGCGCCGAGGCCGGGCCGGACGCCGGCCCCGCCGTGGGCGGCACCGGCGACGAGGAGCAGGTGCGGCGGGTCCTCGCCG
The DNA here is from genome assembly GCF_020884815.1 of Micromonospora sp. NBRC 110038. Lineage (NCBI taxonomy): Bacteria > Bacillati > Actinomycetota > Actinomycetes > Micromonosporales > Micromonosporaceae > Micromonospora > Micromonospora sp. NBRC 110038. The sequence continues at coordinate 1,447,030 of NZ_BBOL01000001.1, forward strand.
CGATCCCGCTGGACCAGCTGCGCCAGGCCGGCCTGCTCGAACAGCTCCTCCAGCTCGCGCACACGGTCACCGGCCCGGCCGCGCCGGCCGCCCCGGCCGCCCCCGAGACGGAGATCCGCGAACTCGACGTCGCCGGCCTGGTCCGGATGGCCCTGGAAGGCACCGACTCGTGACCCGGCCCGCCCCAAGGAGCCCCGAATGAGCGTCTCGCTGGACGAGGTCGTCAGCGCGCTGCGCGCGTCCCTGCTCGACAACCAGAAGCTGCGCCAGCAGAACCAGCAGCTCGCCGCCACGCTCGGCGAACCGGTGGCGATCATCGGGATGAGCTGCCGGTTCCCCGGCGGGGTCGACTCGCCGGAGCGGCTGTGGGACCTCGTCGCCGCCGGCACCGACGCCATGGCCCCGTTCCCCGGCGACCGGGGCTGGAACATGGACGCGCTCTACGACGCCGACCCGGCCAGCCGGGGCACCTCGTACGTGCGCGACGGCGGGTTCCTCTACGACGCCGGGGACTTCGACGCCGCGTTCTTCGGCATCAGCCCCCGCGAGGCGCTCGCCATGGACCCGCAGCAGCGGCTGCTGCTGGAGGCCGCGTGGGAGACGTTCGAGCGGGCCGGGATCGACCCGACGACGCTGCGCGGCGCGCCCACCGGCGTGTACGCGGCCACCAGCAGCCAGGGCGACTACGCGGCCCTGCTGTCCGGGGTCGGCGGCGGCGTCGAGGGCTACCTCGGCACCGGCAGCGCCGCCGCCGTGGCCAGCGGCCGCATCTCGTACGCCCTCGGCCTGGAGGGGCCGGCCGTCACCGTCGACACGGCCTGCTCGTCGTCGCTGGTGGCGCTGCACCTGGCCTGCCAGGCGCTGCGGCTCGGCGAGTGCACCCTCGCCCTGGCCGGCGGGGTGTCGGTGATGGCCACCCCGACGGTCTTCGTCGAGTTCTCCCGCCAGCGGGGCCTGTCCACCGACGGGCGGTGCAAGTCGTTCGCCGCCGCCGCCGACGGCACCGGCTGGTCCGAGGGCGTCGGCATGCTGCTCGTCGAGCGGCTCTCCGACGCCCGCCGCAACGGCCACCGGGTCCTCGCCGTGATCCGGGGCAGCGCCGTCAACCAGGACGGGGCCAGCAGCGGCCTCACCGCCCCCAACGGCCCCTCGCAGCGCCGGGTCATCCGCCAGGCCCTCGCCAACGCCGGGCTCACCGCCGCCGACGTCGACGTCGTCGAGGCGCACGGCACCGGCACCACCCTCGGCGACCCGATCGAGGCGCAGGCGCTGCTCGCCACGTACGGGCAGGGCCGGGGCGACGCCGCGCCGCTGCTGCTCGGCTCGGTGAAGTCCAACATCGGCCACACCCAGGCCGCGGCTGGCGTCGCCGGGGTGATCAAGATGGTGCTCGCCATGCGGCACGGGGTGCTGCCGCCCACCCTGCACGTCGACGAGCCCACCCCGCACGTCGACTGGTCCGCCGGGGCGGTGACCCTGCTGACCGAGACCACCCCGTGGCCGGACACCGGCCGGCCCCGCCGCGCCGGGGTGTCCGCGTTCGGGGTCAGCGGCACCAACGCGCACACCATCGTCGAACAGGCCGACCCCGCCGACGCCGAGCCCACCCGGCCGGCCGGGACGCCCGCCCCGCCGGTGCCGTGGATCGTCTCCGCCCGCTCCGCCCCGGCCCTCGCCGGGCAGGCCCGCCGGCTGCTCGACCACCTCGCCGCCCATCCCGACCTGGCCCCGGCCGACGTGGCGTACTCGCTGGTCACCACCCGGGCCGCCCTGCCGCACCGGGCCGCCGTCACCGGCGACGACGCCGACGCGCTGCGCGCCGGCCTGCGCGCGGTCGCCGAGGACCGGCCGGCCCCCCACGTCGTACGCGGCGTGGCCCGCCCCGCCGGCAAGCTCGCCTTCCTGTTCACCGGGCAGGGCGCGCAGCGCCCTGGCATGGGCGCGGAGCTGCACCGCCGGTTCCCCGTCTTCGCCGCCGCGTTCGACGAGGTGGCCGCCGAACTCGACCGGCACCTGCCCCGCCCGCTGCGCGAGGTCGTCTTCGCCGCGCCGGGCACCCCCGAGGCGGCCCTGCTGGACCGCACCGAGTTCGCCCAGCCGGCGCTGTTCGCGTACGAGGTGGCCGCGTACCGGCTGGTCACCGCGTGGGGGCTGCGCCCGCAGCAGCTCCTCGGGCACTCCGTCGGCGGGCTGGCCGCCGCGCACGTCGCCGGGGTGCTGTCGCTGGCCGACGCCGCCGCGCTGGTGGCCGCCCGGGGCCGGCTCATGCAGGCCCTGCCCGACGGCGGGGCGATGCTGGCGGTGCGGGCGTCCGAGGCCGAGGTGGCCCCGCTGCTCGACGGCCGGGTCGCCCTGGCCGCCGTGAACGGCCCCGCGTCGGTGGTGCTCTCCGGCGACGCCGACGCGGTGGCGGCGGCCGGTGAACGGCTCGCCGCGCAGGGCCACCGGACCCGCCCGCTGCGGGTCAGCCACGCGTTCCACTCTGCCCGGATGGACGCGATGCTGGCCGACTTCCGGGTGGTCGCCGAGAAGGTCACCTGGCATCCGCCGGCCGTGCCGCTGGTGTCCGACCGCACCGGGGCCCCGCTGAGCGCCGCCGAGGCCACCGACCCCGGCTACTGGGTCGACCACGTCCGGGACACCGTCCGCTTCCACGCCGGCCTGGCCACCCTCGCCGCCGCCGGGGTCGGCACCTTCCTGGAGCTGGGCCCCGACGGCGCGCTCACCGCCCTGGGCCGGGAGTGCCTGCCGGACGCCGACGCGGCGGCGTTCGCGCCCGTCGGCCGCCGGGACCAGCCGGAGGCGGCCACCCTGCTCGCCGCGCTCGCCGCCGTCGACCTGCGCGGGGCGGGCGTCGACTGGGCCGCGCCCTTCGCCGGCACCGACGCCGCCCGGGTGGACCTGCCCACCTACGCGTTCCACCACGAGCGGTACTGGCCGGAGCCGCCGACGCTGCACCTCGCCCCCCGACCGGCGTCCGACGACGCCGAGGAGACGCCGGCCGGCGAGCCGGTCGTCGACCCGGCGCGGCTGCTGCGGGACCGGCTCGTCGCCAGCGCGGTCGGCGACCGGCACCGGATCCTGCTCGACCTGGTCCGGGCGCAGGTGGCGACCGTGCTCGGGCACGCCTCGCCCGGGGCGATCGAGGCCGACCGGGACTTCCTGGAGCTGGGCTTCGACTCGCTGACCGCGCTGGAGCTGCGCGACGCGCTGCGCCAGGAGACCGGGGCGGAGCTGTCGGCCACCCTGCTGTTCGACCACCCCACCCCGACGGCGCTGGCCCGGCACCTGCTCGGCCAGCTGCTCGGCGCGGCCGGCGACGCGGCGGCCGGCGACGGCACGCCGGAGGGGGCCGGCGGCATCCTCGGCGGACTGTTCCGCGAGCCCAAGGCCCGCGAGGACGCCGCCGGATACGCCGAGCTGCTGGTCAAGCTCGCCCAGTTCCGCCCCAGCTTCACCGAGCCCGGCCAGCTCAGCCGCCCGGCGGCGATCCTGCGGCTCGCCGAGGGCGGCACCGGCGCGGCCCCGATCGTGTTCTGCTGCACCATGTCGCTGCTCTCCGGCCCGCACGAGTACGCCCGCGTCGCCGCCGGCTTCCGGGGCCACCGCGACGTGTGGGCGCTGCCCAACCCCGGCTTCGCCGTCGGCGAGGAACTCCCCGCCGACCTGGACGCGCTGCTGCGGGTGCACGCCGACACGGTGCTGCGGACGGTCGGCGGCGGCCCGTTCGTCCTCGCCGGACACTCCGGCGGCGCGATGGTCGCCAACGTGCTCGCCCGGGAGCTGGAACGGCAGGGCCGGCCGCCCGCCGCGGTGGTGCTGATGGACACCTACCCGGCCGACAGCGAGGTGCTCGGCGGCTGGACGGGGCAACTGCTCGACGGGATGGTCGAGCGGGACAGCGCGTACACGCCGATGGACGACTACCGCACCACCGCCTGGGCCGGCTACCTGCCGCTGTTCCTCACCTGGCAGCCCGCCCCGCTGGAGTCGGCGACGCTGCTGGTGCGGGCCACCCGGCCGCTGGGGCAGTGGCACGGCGAACCCGACGGGTGGCGGTCGCGGTGGCCGTACCCGCACGAGGCGGTGGACGCCGACGGCGACCACTTCACCATGGTCGGCGAGCGGGGCCCCGACCTGGCCGCCACCGTGCAGCGGTGGCTGGCCGACCGGGGCCTGTGACACCGCCCCTGGCCTGCCCCTAGCACCCCCTAACGAAGCGATTGACATCTGTCCCAGCAGGGACCAGGACGGGAGCATGGCGACGTGGACGAGGCAGTGGTGGTCGAGGAGCTGGTCAAGCGCTACCAGCCCAACATGCCGCCGGCGGTGGACGGGCTGAGCTTCTCCGTCGCCGCCGGTGAGGTCTTCGGTCTGCTCGGGCCGAACGGCGCGGGCAAGACCACGACGATCGGGGTGCTGACGACCCGGGTGCGGGCCACCTCGGGGCGGGCGGTCGTGTGCGGGGCGGACGTCGTCCGCTCGCCGGCCGCGGCCCGGCAACTGCTGGCGGTGGTGCCGCAGCGGGTCAACCTGGACCGGGCGCTGACCGTCCGGCAGAACCTGCTGTTCCACTCGGCGTACCACCGGGTGTCCCGGTCGGTGCGCACGAAGCGGGCCGACGAGCTGCTGGAGCAGATGGGCCTGAAGGACTTCGCGAACGCCCGCACGGACTTCCTCTCCGGCGGCCTGGCCCAGCGCACGATGATCGCGCGGGCGCTGATGCACGCGCCGAAGGTGCTCTTCCTCGACGAGCCGTCCGGCGGCCTCGACCCGCAGTCGCGGCTGTTCGTGCACGACCGGATTGCCGAGCTGAAGCAGGCCGGCGTGACCGTCGTGGTGACCACCCACGACATGGACGAGGCGGAGAAGCTCTGCGACCGGGTCGGCATCGTCGACCACGGCAAGCTGCTCACCCTGGACACCCCGGCGGCGCTGACCCGCACCCTGCCGGGCAGCAGCACGCTGACCCTGGTGGTGGCCGCCGGTGCCCCCGCCGAGGACGTGCAGGCGGCGCTGGGCAACGTCGCCGACGTGGAGCGCGTCGAGCGGCTGCGCGCCGGCGGCCCGCCCGGCGGGATGCCGATGTTCCCCGGGATGCCGCCGATGCCGGTGCCGGACGCCCCCGCCGACCCCGACGCCACGCTGTCGTTCCGCCTCTACACCGGCACCGCGCCGGCCAACGCCGTGCCGATGGCGCTGAAGATCCTCACCGACCTGCGCTGCGAGGTCCGTGACCTCAGCATCGGCCAGCCGAGCCTCGAAGACGTCTTCATCCACCTGACCGGAAGGGAACTTCGGTGAGCGTCACCGCACCCGCCACCCCGTCGACCGCCGTGGCGCCGGCCGCGCCGGTGCGCGGGCTGGACCAGCTCGCCACCTTCCGGGCGGTGCTCTGGCGCGACATGTTCGTCACCAGCCGGGAGCTGGGCGCGTTCTTCGCCCAGGTGTTCCTCCAGCCGCTGTTCATGCTGCTGATCTTCGGCAAGGTCCTCACCAGCCTCGGCTACGCCAGCAACGACTTCGCCAACGTGCTGCTGCCCGGCGTCATCGCGCTCAACGCGTTCCTCATCGGCCTGGAGAACACCGCCCTGCCGATGGTGATGGACTTCTCCTTCACCCGCGAGATCGAGGACCGGCTGCTGTCGCCGATGGCGATCCCGCTGGTCGCGTTCGAGAAGATCGTCTTCGGGGCGATCCGGGGCGTCATCGCCGGCGTGGTGCTGATCCCCATCGGCATGCTGATGCTCGGCGTCACGTGGCCGCTGTCGACGCTGCTGCCGGTGCTCGGGGTGCTCACCGCCGGGGCGATGGTCGGCGCGGCCATGGGCCTGACGTTCGGCACGCTCGTCCCGCCGCACCGCATCCAGATCATGTTCACCGTGACGATGACGCCGCTGATGTTCACCGGCGCCACCCAGTTCCCGCTGCGCGCCCTGGACCAGCTGCCCTGGTTCCAGGTGATCTGCGCCCTCAACCCGCTCACCTACGTCAGCGAGGCCACCCGGTCGCTGGTCGCCCCGCCCGGGGTGCAGTCGGTGCCGCTGTGGCTGGACCTGATCGTGCTGGCCGGGGTGTTCGTGCTGTTCAGCGCCATCGGCATCCGCGGCTTCATGCGCCGGGCGATGGACTGAGGCGGCCGGCGCGATGACGACTCAGGGGGCCGGCGCGACGACGGCCGACGAGAGCCCGCTGCTGATCGTCACCTCGGGCAGCTCCGGGCTGTTCAACCCGTTGCTCACCCTGGCCGGCGAGCTGAGGCGCCGGGGGACGCGCCGGGTGTTCTTCGCCTGCACCGACGAGCGGCGGGCCGACGTCGAGGGCCTGCCCGGCGGCGGGGAGCTGACCTTCCTGTCGCTGGGGCCGGCCCGCCTGGCGGTGCGCCCCGAGCACTGGGACGACGAGACCCACCGGCGGATGTCCGCCGGCAGCCGGGTGGAGAACTTCGCGACGTACGTCGACACCTCCGTCGACTACGACTACCTGCACGAGCTGTACGAGCGCTGCCTGACCCTGGTCGACGAGGTGGCCCCGGCGCTGGCCGTGGTCGACTCGTTCGCCTCGTTCGGGATGGACGCGATGACCGTCCGGGGCGTGCCGTTCGTGATCAGCGTGTCGGTGCCGCCGTCGAACTTCCTCCAGGACAGCCTGCCGCCGACGTACCCGATGCCGCTGTCGGGGCTGCCGCTGCACATGAGCCCGAGCCAGCAGGCCGCCAACGGCCGCCACCGTGAGGCGCTGCTGAAGACCCTGATGGAGCCGCAGCGGCTGGCCCGCAACACCGCCGCCGCCCAGCGCCGCAGGGCCGCCGGGATCCCCAACGTGGAGCTGCGGCCCTCGCTGTACGCGCAGGCGGCGCGGGCGCTGCTGGCGTACACGGTCTTCGGGTTGGAATATCCCTTCGCCACCGCGCCGGCGACGCTGCGCACGGTCGGCTCGATGGTGCCCACCGAGATCGTGCCGAGCCCCGACGGCGCGGAGCTGCGCGGCTGGCTCGACGCCCACGAGTCGGTGGTCTACGTCGGGTTCGGCACCATCATGCGCCCGACCGCCGCCCAGGTGGCCGCGCTCGTCGACGTCGCCGCCCGGCTCGGCCCCGACCACCACGTGCTGTGGAAGCTCCCCGCCGACCGGCAGCGGCACCTGCCGCCGGCCGCCGAGCTGCCGGCGAACCTGCGCGTCGAGTCGTGGCTGCCGTCGCAGGTGGAGGTGCTGGCCCACCCGCACGTGCGGGTCTTCTTCAACCACGCCGCCGCCAACGCGATCCACGAGGCGGCCTGGTTCGGCGTGCCGCAACTCGTGCTGCCGTTCTGGTTCGACTGCCACGACGGCGCGGTCCGGGTCGTCGACGCGGGCGTCGCCCTGGCCGTCGAGCACGACGACACCCTCGACGTCGACGACATCGTGGCGAAGCTGCGCCGGCTGCTGACCGAGCGGACCTTCCGGGACCGAGCGGCGCTGTGGAGCCGCCGGCTGCGCCAGGCCGGCGGGGTCAGCGCCGCCGCCGACCTGGTGCTGCGTCACCGCGACGAGGCGGCGGCGTCGCGTCGCGCCGTCGCGCCCGCCGCCGGCTGAGGCCCTTCCCCCGTACGCGAAAGGGGGCGGCGCGGTGGTCACCCACCGCGCCGCCCCTGCGTCGTCGGTCAGGACGCCGCGCCCTGCGGCTCCTCGGCCAGCGGCTCCGCGTAGGCGACGAGCCGGGCCGGCAGGTCGGTGCGCCGCTTGACGTCCAGCTTCCGGTAGACCCGGGTGAGGTGCTGCTCCACGGTGCTGACGGTGATGAACAGCTTGCTGGAGATCTGCCGGTTGGTGTGCCCCTGGGCGGCCAGCGCGGCGACCCGGCGCTCGGCCTCGCTGAGCCCGTCGTCCGGCTCGTGCGCCTCGGCCCCGGCCGGGTACGCCGGCAGCCCGCCGCCCGCGTCGCGCCGGATCAGCCGCTGGGCCAGCACCGACGCCCCGCAGTCCTGGGCCAGCTGGTAGGCCCGGCGCACCAGCAGCCGGGCGCGCGCCGAGTCGCCGGCCCGCTGCAGGCTCTGGCCGGTGTCGCCGAGGGCCCGCACCAGCTCCAGCCGGTCGCCGCAGCCCTGGAGCAGGTTGACCGCCTCGCCGAGCAGCTTGCGCCGGTGGTCCGGGGCGGCGGTGGTGGCGAGCAGTCGCAGCGACCGCCCCCGGGTCCGGTCGTCGACCCCGTGCGCGACGCGCAGCTGCTCCTGCAGGAGCTGGGTGGCGTGGGTCTTGTTGCCGACGCTGAGCTGCACCCGGGCCAGCTCCAGCCGCCACGGCACCAGCCCGGCCACGTCGATGCCCCAGCCGCGCATCAGCTCCCCGCAGCGGCGCAGGTCGGCGGTCGCCGCGTGCGGCCGGCCCATGGCCAGGTGGTGCCGGCCCCGGGCGGCCAGGTAGTGCACGCCCAGCGGGGTGCGGAACATGCCGGCCGGGACGGGGTGGGCCAGCCACCGGTCGGCCTCGGCGAACCGGCCCGCCTCGGTCGCGCAGGCGATCAGCGTGGCCAGCGGCCCGGCGATGGCCACCCCCCACGCAGGGGCGGGGATGTCCTCCAGCGCCGCGCGGGCGTGGTGCTCCGCGCCCGGCAGGTCGCCCAGCCGCAGCGCGGCCTCGGCGCGGACCGCCCGCACGACGGCCCGCCACACCGGGGCGTGCCGGACCGCCGGCCGGTTGAGCAGGATCTCGGCCCAGGCCACGACCCGGTCGCAGCGGCCCGACCAGAGCAGCGCGAGCAGCGGGGCGGTGAGCAGCCCCAACGCCCCGTCGTCGGTGTGGTGCCGTTGCAGCAGCTGCTCGGCGGTGGCCACGGTGTCGTTGTCGGCGTTCGGCAGCAGCGCCGTGCCGAGCACCGTGACGGCCTGCAACTGGGGGCTGATCGACGTCGGCGCGGTCGCCGCCCGGCTCCACGTGCTCGGCGTCTCCCGCACGGAGGCCAGCTGGTCGGGGTGGGAGAGGGAGACCAGCAGCTGCATGGCCCGCAGCCGGCCGGCGTGGCCGGCGGCGGAGCCGGGGTCGTCGTCTCCGGAGATGCCGCTGACGGCCTCGGTGGCCTCCTCCGCCCGCCCCTGCCAGAGCAGGAACGGCACGGTGGACAGGGCGGCCCCGGTGGACCAGCCGGTGGCCCGCGCGGTCTCCACCAGCTCGGTCAGGTGCCCGTTGACGGCGAGCGGGTTGACCTGCCAGCGGGCGTTGACCAGCATCGCGGTGGCGGCGGTGCGCTGGCGCTCGTCGACGTCGGCGCGGGCGACCAGGCGCAGGCACGCCGCGGCCACGTCGGGCCGGCCCGACGCCAGGGCCTGCGCGGCGGCGTCGGAGAGCACGGGCACCACCCAGGGGGCGTCCGCCCACGCGGCGGCGACCAGGTGCTCGGCCACCGCGCCCGGCTCCGCGCCGTGCTCGTGCAGCACCTCGGCGACCCGCTGGTGCAGGCCGCGACGCTCCTCGGGGGACATGTCGGTCAGGATGGACCGCAGGATGCGGGGGTGGCGCAGCTGGTCGGAGTCCATCAGCCCGGAGGTGCGCAGCACCCGCACCGCCGGGGCGGCCGACTCGGGCACCACGTCGAGGACGTGGCCGAGCAGCTCGGCCGGGACGGGGCGGTTCAGCACGGCGAGGGCCTGCGCGACGCGCCGTACCCCGGGCTCGTGCCGGTAGAGGCAGCCGAGGACGGCCTGGTCGAACGGGTCGCCGCCGGTCGGGTCGGCCCCCCGCTCGTCGGCCGCCCCGCCGGGGGCCCGCTCGTCGATGAGGGCGCGGGTGAGCAGCGGGTTGCCGCCGGTCATGCTGAGGCACCGTTCGGCCGTCTCCCGGGCGGCGGCGGCCCCGCCGTCGGCGTCGACCAGCCGGGCGATCCCGTCGACGGTCAACGGCGGCAGGTTGATCCGCGAGAAGTACGGCTGGCTGAGCAGCTCGGCGCGGAACAGCGGGTGCGGCGGGCGCAGCGTCGACGCCTCGGCGAGCACCACCATGATCCGGGCGTGCCGCAGTCGGCGGGTGACGTAGAGCAGGCAGTGCAGCGACGCCGGGTCGGCGTGGTGCACGTCGTCGACGGCGAGGACCAGCGGCCCGGCGTCGGCGAGGTCGAGCAGGGCCGTGAACAGGCCGTGCAGCAGGGGCGCCCAGACCCGGTCGCCGGCGGCCGCCCCGTCGGCCGCGTCCCCGCCGGGCTCCGGCAGGGGCACGGCGAAGGCGGCGTCCCGCATCAGGTTCTCGATCCGGGTGGCCGCCTGCTGCTCCAGCCTTGCACTGTGGAACAGCTGCCCCAGGACTCCGAGATGGAGCCCGCGTTCCGCCCGCGACCCGGCCGCGCCGAGCACCCGCCCCCCGGCGGCCGCGGCCCACTCGCTGAACGTCTCCAACAGACTCGTCTTGCCGCTGCCCACCGCGCCCGTCACGAGCGCGACGTGTCCGCGTTGGTGCTCCGCGCAGGCGTCGAACGCCCTCCGGAGCCGGTCCAGTTGTTCCTCCCGCTGCACCAGCACCACTCGTGTCAGCCCTTCTCGTACGCGGTGCCGGGCCGGGAACACCGGCGCTGACCGACACCGCCCCCCCAAGCCGGACAGCCGCCCCTCCACCACACCCACCCGTCGCACCGGGTAGGGGTGGAGCGCACCGGGCCGCCATGCCGGGTGGACCTGAACTGTCCCCTGACCGGACCGCGCTCCCCAGCGAGCGATCCGGATGTCCAGGCGAGTTTGGCACCGGGCCGGGTGTGCGACAACGGGCGCGAGACCCCATCGTTTCGCGCGCAAACCTGCGGATCCGGGTGGCCGTTAGGGGTTGCCAGCGACGCCGTAAGGGGGGTCGGCGACGGCCGGGCGGCGGCACGTGTCGACGGGACGTACGGCGGGTGTCGACACGGCGGGGTGATGGTGTCACACGCTCGGGTCCCGGCGCACCTCCACCAGGGCACGACGGCGGGACGTCCGGCGGACGGACGTCGGCGTTCGGGTGTTCCGGGTGGTCGGCGGGTCGGTGGGACGGTGGGTGCGGCGGGGGTCAGCGCCGGGCGTCGTCGTCGCGGCCGGGGGGCGTGCGGGGAGCGCCCAGGCGTTCCGCCGGCAGCGCGCCGGGCCGGTCCAACCGCAGCCGTACGGCCAACTGCCGGCGCGAGTCGACGTCGAGCTTGCGGTAGATGCGCGTCAGCCGCTGCTCGATCGCGCTGACCGTCAGGAACAGCTTCTCGGCGATCTCCCGGTTGGTGTGGCCCTGCGCGGCCAGGGTGGCCACCCGCGACTCGGTGTCGCTGAGCCCCTCCACCAGCACCGCCACGTCGGGGTCGGCGCCGACCGGTCCACCCCGGGCGGTGCCGGCGGCCGGCCGCAGCAGCGGCAGGCCGCACTCCTGGGCCAGCGTCCGGGCGGCCCGTGCCGCCTTGCGGGCCTGCCGCAGGTCGCCCGCCTGCTGGTAGGCGTGGCCCAGGTCGGTGAGGCTGTGCGCGAGCTCCATCCGGTCGCCGCACTGGCGCAGCAGCCGCACGGAGCCGCGCAGGTGCGGGATCGGGTCCGGCCCGTCCTGCGCCGCCGCCAGCACCCGCAGCGCGGCGGCCCGGTACCGCACGTGGCCGGGCCGCAGCCGGCCCAGTTCCTCCCGGACCAGCTTCTCGGCCTGCTGCCGGCGGCCGATCTGCAGCAGGGCCCGGGCCGACTCGGTGCGCCACGGGATGAGCGCCGGCAGGTCCAGCCGCCAGGCCGTCATCAGCTGCCCGCAGAGCTGGAAGTCGGCCAGGGCGCTTTCCGGGCTGCCGGCGGCCAGCGCGTGCAGCCCCCGGGCGTGCAGGTAGTGCAGCCCGAACGGGGTCTCGAAGAGCACCTGGGGCACGGGAACCTGGAGGCAGGCCGCCGCCGCGTCGAGTTCACCCAGGAACGTCAGGGCCCGCAGCCGGATGGCCAGCGGTATGCCGATCACCACGCCCCAGCCCTTCGGGGAGAGCTGGGTCAGCGCGGTGTCGGCCAGCTTCTGCGCCCGGGGCAGGTCGCCGCGCCGGCCGGCGATCGCGGCGTCGAGGGCGGTCAGCATCGCCGCCGGGGTGGGATGCCGGCTGACGGTGGCGCTGCGGCCCAGCCGGCCGCACCAGTCGCCGGCGAGGTCCAGCCGGTCGGCGTAGATCATGGTGATCAGGGCGCAGATGGCGGTCCACATGTCCCGCTCGTCGTCCAGCCCGATGGTGGACAGCACCCGGTCGGCCTCCTCGACGGCACCGCCGTCGCCCCGCTCCAGCACGGAGGCCAGCATGGTCACGCCCTGGAGCCGCTGCTTCACCTTCGCGACGGTCAGCGGGTCCCGCCGGGCCGGGGCGGGGGCTGTGTGGTCGATCGTCACCCCGGGGTAGAGGGTGGCCATCCAGCCCTTGGTGACCAGCAGCTCGGCGGCGGAGCGCGGGTCGCTGCTGTCGGCGCGCTCGCCCAGGTGCTGGACCAGCTCGACGGCCTTGTCGATCTGGCCGTGCCAGAGCAGGTACTGGATCGGCCCGGCGGCCTGCGTGCTGCCCAGGTGCCCGGCCCGGACGGCGCTGGCCACCCCCTGGAGGTGGGGCATCGCGGCCTGCGGGTCGAGGCGCCACTCGGCGCGGGCGAGGGCGGAGCGGGCGCGCGCCCGCAGGCACTCGTCGGCGCAGTCCCGGTTGGCGCGGCGCAGGAACCGCAGGGCCGCGTCCACCTCGCCGTCCAGCAGCGCCTGCTCACCGGCGTCGAGCAGGGTCCGGGCCATCCACGGCTCGGCCAGCTCGTCGGTGCGCAGCAGGTGCCCGGCGACCAGGACCGGCGACGCGCCGTCCTCGTGCAGCAGGCAGGCGGCGAGCCGGTGCAGCCGGGCGCGTTCCTCGGCGGTGGTCCCGTCGAGCACGGCCCGTCCGACGGCGGGGTGCCGCAGGCCGCCCTCGGTGATCAGGCCGGCGCTGGTGGACTCGTCGATCGCGAGCAGGGCGGACTCCGCGCGTACGTCGACGAGCTGCGGCAGCAGGGCGCCGTGCAGCGGCTCGTCGGTCACCGCGAGCGCCCGGGCGGCCTTGAGCACCAGGTGCTCGCACCGGTAGAGGCAGCTCAGCACGGCCTCCCGGAACGCCTCGCCGGCCTCCGGGCGGGCGGCGCCGCGCGGCGCGGCGGTCAGGTGGTCGTCGGCGAGCGCCTGCACCAGCAGGGGGTTCCCGCCGCTGATCCGGTGCACCTCCTCGGCGACGCTGCGCGCCGTCGGCACGCCGAGCCGGTCGGCCAGGGTCTGGTAGGTCCCGTCCGGGGTGAGCAGGGGGATCCGGATCCGGTGCAGCCTGGCGGGTTGCAGCAGCTCGGCGTAGACCTCGGGGTGCCACGGCCGGGTGCGGGGCGCCTCGGTCAGCACGATCAGCACGGGCAGGCCGGGGATACGCCGGGCCACGTAGTCCAGGCAGCGCAGCGACGGCACGTCGGCGTGGTGGACGTCGTCGACCCCGATCACCAGGGGACCCCGGGCGGCCAGCTCCAGCAGGGCGCCGCCGATCGCCGCGATGGTCCGGGCCGCCCCCTCCTGGTCGTCGTCGAGGTCGGGCCAGCTGAGGGCGCCCCGGTCGAGCAGCCGTTCGAGGCGGGCGCGGGCGTCGTCCGGCGGAGCCGCCCGGACGAGTTGGCGGACGACCTCCAGCGGGACGGCACGTTCGGCCCGGGAGGCGCTCGCCCCGAGGAAGCGGGCGTCGGCGTCGGCGGCCCGCCGGGCGAAGGCCTGCAACAGGGTGGTCTTGCCGGCGCCGACGGGGCCGGTCAGCGCGATCACCGGCCGGGCGTCGGCGGGCGGACCGGCGGGGGTGCCCAGGTCGCCGAGCCGGCGGGCCAGGAGGTCGAGCTGGTGGGACCGTTCGCTCAGCTCCATGGGCGTGGCCTCGGAAGGCGCGCGGGGCCAGCCGTCACGGGGCCCGCCACCTTCCCTGGTCTGCCATCGAGCCTGACGAAATCGGAGACCGGCAATTTTCGACCCATTCCCGTATTGGCGAATATAGACGGCCGTCACGCGTTCGCGGCGGGCCATCGATTAGCTTGACTGGCTGATGCTCCCGGACCAGGGCTCTACCAGCACCTTCGACAATTCTAGGGCCCGTCCGGACGCATCCCCCCGCTATCGACCGCCGTGCATGCTGGGAGTATGGCAGTCCGGCAATTGGGCGGCAAGCCGAAGGTTGTAAAGGATAGGCAAACATCGGTTTGGTGCCTTCGGGCGACGCCGGGCCCGTCGGCGGAACTGACAGCGGACCGTCGCCGGGTGAATTCACAAAGTGATACGTGAGCGTTTCTCCGGTCGGTTGATGCCGTTTTCGGGGCTTGCCGACAATTGGGTGGAAAGGGCTGTGCGGCCCCGTTGACCCCAAGGGAGCGCTCCCCGTGCCGCGGTGCCGAGGGTCGCCGGTCCCGCCGGAGCCGGCCCGCGCCCGGCCTCCGGCGACGGTGGCGCTGCGTGGCATCCGCGCGCGCGGCGCCGCGTCGGCGTCCGGCGGGTCTGCCGCCCCGGCGGCCGGGCGCTCCCGGCTCGACCCCGGCCGGAGCGGGCCGTTCGTCCTGGGAGCGGGGTGGTGGGCGGGGGTGTCGGCGGCGGGGCGGCCGCGTCGGGCGGCGCGGAGCCGGGACGTTCGACCCCGTCCCGAGGGGCGGGACGATGTCGCTGCGTGACGGACCGGCGGTGCCGGCGGGCGGCGGTCGACCCGGCGGGGGTACGCGCGCGAGCGGCGGGGATCGATGCCTGCGGCATTTCGGCCGGGCGGGCTGCCCGCCGAGGTGGGCTCGGCCGGCGGCGTCCGGCGGGAGTGCGGGAAGGTCGCGTCCCCTTCGATGGCATCGACGCCCGCTTGCCCGATTCGGGCCGCTTCAAAAACAAAAGACGTCTTTGCCGTTAAATGCGGGTTATACGCGATTGACTGGCGGCGGAGTGCGGCCCCGGCAGTGGCTCAAGTCAATCGAGCGCAGATCGGAACGCGTGGTCGGAATCAATGTATCGGAATTCCGTTTCGGGTGGGTTGCGCAATCCGTGCGGCCCGCGCCGCAATTCCAATTCCGCCCCGGTCGCGGAGTGCCGACGACGGGCCGCCGGTTCGCGGAACAGCATCGCCCCGCCCAAGGCGACCGGCCCCCGCCCCGGCGGGGGTCCTGCCTGGCCCGCCCGCCCGCCGGCAGCGGCGCGACCCCGTGTCGCGGCGGGCCTCGCGCGCCACGGCTAGGGGTTGTGTCCGGCGATAGCGCAGCCTAATTTCGGGGCACCCGCAGGACGCGGGGATGGCCGGATATGGGGCTACCGCACCCATGACGCGAAGGGTTCTGTGGCCGCGATGTCCCTGCCACTGCCGAGCCTCGTCGGCGCCCTCGACAGAGGTTAGGGCGGATGACACTGCTGCCGGCGTTACGCGCCTCCGGCGCGGACCGCCCCGACGCCGTCCGGGTGGCCGGGCGGACGCTCTCCAGCGAAGCCCTGCTTGGCTGCGTGAACGCGGTCGCCGACCGGATCCGGGGCGCCGCCGCGGTCGCCGTCGACGCCACCCCCAGCCTGGAGACCGTCGTCGCCATGGTCGGGGCCGTCCAGGCCGGCGTGCCGCTGGTGCCCCTGCCGCCCCGGGCCGACGCGCGGGAGCGCGGTCGCATCCTGCGGGAGTCCGGCGCGACCGTGCTCCTCGGCCGCGACCCGTCCGACGCCCCCGACCGGGCCGTCGCCGCCGGGCTGGCCACCGTCCCCGTCGACCTGAGCCGACGCTCCTCGGCCCACCAACCCGAGCCGCACCCCGACGCCGACGCGGTGATCCTCTACACCGGCGGCGCGAGCGGGCCACCGAGGGGCGTCCGCGTCTCCCGCCGGGCCATCGCCGCCGACCTGGACCTGCTGGCCGACGCGTGGCGGTGGAACGGCGAGGACGTCCTCGTCCAGGGCGCCCCGCTGTTCCGGGCGTACGGCCTGGTGGTGGGCCTGCTCGGCGCGCTGCGCACGGGCAGCCGCTTCGTCCACCTCGACCGGGACGCGGCCGCCGGCCCGGTCGGCACCATGTACCTGGCCGTCCCCGGCCAGTGGGCGCGCATCTCGCGGGACCACCCCTGGGCCCGGTCGCTGTCCGGGGCCCGGATCCTGGTCTCCGCCGACGCCCCGCTGGCCCCCGCCGTGACCGAACGGCTCCGCCTGCTCACCTCGCACTCCCTCATCCAGGGGTACGGCACCACCGAGACCCTGATCGCGGTGACCGGGCGGGTCGACGCGCCCTGCGCCGCAGGCACCGCCGGGACGCCCCTGCCCGGCGTGCAGACCCGGATCCTCGACCGCGACGACCGGCCGGTGCCGGCCGACGGCGAGTCCGTCGGCGAGCTGAGCATCCGGGGCCCCACGCTGTCCAGCGGCTACGTCGACGGGCGCGGGCGGTGCGCCGACGCCGCCGGCTGGCACGCCACCGGCGACCTCGCCACCGTGGCGGCCGACGGCTCGCACCGGATCATCGGGCGGCGACGGACCGACGTGGTGCACGGCCGCACCCGCCGGGTCCACGCCGGGCAGGTCGAGGAGGTGCTCCTCAGCTATCCCGGGGTCCGCGACGCCGCCGTGGTCGGCACCCCGCACGCCGGGCAGGGCGAGCAGGTCACCGCGTACGTCGTCGCCGCCGAGGGGCTCACCGCCCAGGTGCTCATCGACCACGTGGGCCGCCACCTGTCGGCCGGCCAGCGGCCCCGCCGGGTGCACTTCGTCGACGAACTGCCCCGCAGCGCGCAGGGCCGGATCAGGAAGTCACTGCTCATCGCGGCCGGCTGACCGCGAACCGGTCGACCAGGTGGGCGTCGCCGAGCAGCACCCGCCGAACCCGCCGACCGTGCCGAACCCGCCGCGCGACGGGGCCGCGCCGGCCGGCCCGACCCGGCGCGCAGCGGGGGAGGCGGCAGCCTCAGCCCTCTACCCAGCCGTGCCGCCGCGCCAGCGCCAGCATCCGGGCGCGCACCGCCACGATCTGCGCCCCGGTCAGGTCCGGCACGGAGATCAGCAGCGCCTCGGTGGTCTCGGTGACGAAGGACCGCTCGGACAGCACGTCGCAGAGCCCCTCCTCGTCCTCGATCCCGCCCTGGCCCGACTCGTGGCCGCGCCCCGTCGACGGCGCGACCGTCCGGACCGGGGCGGTGCGCTCGCCCGCCACGGCGGGGCCGAGCACGCGTACGGTCAGCGCCTTCGGGCCGCGCTCGTTCTCCACCGCCTCGTACTCCACCGGGACGCCCGGCCCCAGCGCCCACTTGTCGCCGTCGACCGTGTTGGCGTGCACGAACACGTCGTCCCCGCCGCCGTCCGGAGCGATGAAGCCGTAACCCCGCACCTCGTCGAACCGGACCACCCTGCCAGTCAGCATCGCCACCCGCATTCCTCAGACCAAAGACCACTACACACCCCCGACCGACCAGGCCGGGGCACCCCTCAGGGTGACATCCGCCCCCGCCGCCCTCCACCCGTACCCACCCCTATCGGCGCGTCGCGCCCGATCGAGGGACGGCGCGGGCCGCCGGGGCGGCCTAGCATCGGCGGCTGTGATCGAGCAGATCCTCCCTGCGGCCGCGGTGGTGGCCGAAGCGTTCACCGACCCCGCCGGCCTGACCCTGTTCCCCGAGGAGGAGCGGCTCGTCGCCAACGCCGTCGACAAACGCCGCCGGGAGTTCACCACCGTGCGGCACTGCGCCCGCCGCGCGCTGCGCGAGCTGGGCATCGCCGAGACGCCGATCGTCTCCGGCGCGCGCGGCGCCCCCGTCTGGCCCGCCGGGGTGGTCGGCAGCATGACGCACTGCGAGGGCTACCGGGCGGCCGTCCTCGGCCGCGCCACCGCGCTGGCCACCCTCGGCGTCGACGCCGAGCCGCACGCGCCGCTGCCCGAGGGGGTGCTCGACGCGATCGCGCTGCCGGCCGAGCGGACCCGCACCGCCGCGCTGGCCGCCGCCCACCCCACGGTCTGCTGGGACCGCCTGCTGTTCAGCGCCAAGGAGTCGGTCTACAAGGCGTGGTTCCCGCTGACCGGCCGGTGGCTGGACTTCGCCGAGGCGGACATCGTCGTCGACGCCGGCGGGACGTTCGTCGCGCACCTGCTGGTGCCCGGCCCGGTCCTCGGCGGCGCCCCGGTGACCGCCTTCCGCGGCCGGTTCCTGGTCGAGCGGGGCCTGGTGCTCACCGCCATCGGCATCCCGGCGGTCACCGGCTGACCGGGGCGGGCCCGGCGTCCACCCCCGGCGCGGCCCCGGCTCAGTCCGCCGCCAGCCTGGTCTTCTGCACCTTGCCGAGGGCGTTGCGGGGCAGCGCCTCGACCAGCCGCACCTCGCGGGGCCGCTTGTGCGCCGACAGTTGGCGGGCCACGAAGTCGATCAGCTCCGGGCCGTCCACCCCGTCGCCCACCACGTACGCGGTGACCTGCTGGCCGAGGTCCGGGTGCGGGGTGCCGACCACGGCGGCCTCCCGGACCCCCGGGTGGGCCAGCAGGGCGTCCTCCACCTCGCCGGCCCCGATCCGGTACCCGCCGCTCTTGATCAGATCCGTGGCGGCGCGGCCGACGATCCGGTGCCACCCGTCCGGGCCGATCGTGGCGACGTCGCCGGTGCGGAACCAGCCGTCCGGGGCGCGGGTGGCCGCGTCGGCGTCCGGTCGGCCGAGGTAGCCCTCGAAGAGGGTCGGGCCGGCGACCTGGAGCTCGCCCATCGCCTCCCCGTCGGCGGGCAGCGCCGCGCCGTGCTCGTCGACCAGCCGGGTCCGCACCCCGGGCAGCGGCACGCCGACCGTCCCCGGCCGGCGCGGCCCGTCCGCCCGCGCGCTCACCGTGATCAGGGTCTCCGTCATCCCGTACCGCTCGACGACCTCGTGGCCGGTGAGGGCGGCCAGGTCCGCGAAGACCGCCGCCGGCAGGGCCGCGCTGCCCGAGACGAGCAGCCGCGCCGGGCGCAGCGCCCGCGCCGAGTCCGGGTCCGCCGCGATCCGGGACCACACCGTGGGTACGCCGAAGTAGACCGTGCCGCCGGCCGCCGCGTACCGCTCGGGGCGCGGCCGGCCCACGTGGTGCAGCCGGCTGCCCAGCCGCAGCGGCCCCAGCACCCCCAGCACGAGGCCGTGCACGTGGAACAGCGGCAGCCCGTGCACCAGCAGGTCCTCGGGCGTCCACGCCCAGGCGTCGGCGAGCCCGTCGAGGCAGGCGGCGACCGCCCGCCGGCCGATCACCGCGCCCTTCGGCGCCCCGGTCGTGCCGCTGGTGTAGAGGATCAGCGCGGTGGCGGCCGGGTCCGGCTCGGGGTGGACGGTGTCCGACCGCCGCGCCAGGTCGACCGGGATCACCGGCGGGCCCCCGTCGCCGGCCGGACCGGTGCCGCCCGCCGGGGCCAGCAGCGCCGTCGCGCCGGAGTCGCGCAGGATGTGCTCCCGCTCCATCGGCCCGGCGTCCGGCGGCACCGGCACGACCGCCGCGCCGGCCAGCAGCGCCCCGACCACCCCGACCACCGTCTCCAGGGTGGGCGTCGCCTCGACGGCGACCCGGTCCACGCCGCCCAGGTCGTCGGCGACCGCCGTGGCGAGCCGGCGCAGCTCCACCCAGGACACGGCCCGGTCGTCGACCCGGACCGCGTCCGGGCGGTCGTCGGCGGACTCGGACAGCCAGCTCAGCAGCGGCATGTGGACGCACCTCTCCACCGGTAGGGTTCGCGGGGACGCCGGCCGGTCGGGTCGTCGCGGTCGACCCGGCCCGGCGGGTCCCGGCGACCCGACGCTAGTCGGGGTGCCCGGGGCGGGCCACCCCTACGGCCCGGCGTCGGCGTGTCGTGCGCGTGGGTGGGGAGGTGACGCCGGTGGCCGGTGCGGCGGTGCGCCGGTCCGGGGCGCCCGGGGGAGTCCGGGCGGTCGTCCTGGACCTCGACGGTGTGCTGGTCGACAGCCTGGCCGTGGCCCGCGAGGCGTTCGCCCTCGCGTACGCCGAGGTGGTCGGCGGCGGCGTCGCGCCCGTCGACGAATACTGCCGCCACCCGGGCCGCTACCTGCCCGACGTGCTGCGGCTGATGGGCCTCCCGGCGGCCATGGCCGACCCCTTCGTGCGGGAGAGCTACCGGCTGGCCCACCTGGTCACGCCGGTGCCCGGGGCGGCCGACCTGCTCGGCGTGCTGCGCGGGCGGGGGATCGGGCTGGCCGTGGCGACCGGCCGCAGCGGGGTGCGCGCCCGCGACCTGCTGCGCCGGCTGGATCTGCTGCGCCTGGTCGACCACGTGGTGGGCTCCGACGAGGTGGCCCGCCCGAAGCCGGCCCCGGACATCGTGCGCCGCGCGCTGGAGCTGCTCGACGTCGCGCCCGCCGACGCGCTGATGGTCGGCGACGCGCCCAGCGACCTGGCCAGCGCCCGCGCGGCCGGGGTCCTCGCGGTCGCGGCGCTGTGGGGGGAGTCCGACCCGGCGACCCTGCTCGCCGCCGGCCCGGACGTCGCCCTGACCGGGCTGGGGGAGCTGCTGCCGCTCTGCGACCCGTGCCCCGCCCCCGGCGCCACGCCGCCCGGTGACCGGCCCCCGGCCGGCGGCGACGGGCCTGCGGCCCCCGGCCGGGGACCGGACGGGGTGGACGGACACGCCGGGTGACCGCCCCGCACCCCTGCCGGCCGGCCCCGATCCCGGTCGGCACCCCGGTTCGTCAGCCGATGAGTTGATTCGTGCCTCGGTTGGCCGGATGATATCCGGCGTCGACCGCCCGTGCGCCGGTCGTCGTCCGACCGTGGCCACGACGCACCCGCAGCACCACATACCCCAGCACCGCACTCCCATCCCCAGCACCGCGACACCACCCAGCACCCAGACGCCGCGATTCCCCCGAGGGCCCGCCCTCGCCGGCGGCAGTCCGCACCTGACGGAGGACCACGCCCATGCCGGTCATCGAGGTCGAGCACCTGCACAAGCGGTACGGCGACAAGATCGCCGTCGACGACGTCTCCTTCACCGTCGAGCAGGGCGAGATCTTCGGCGTGCTCGGCCCCAACGGGGCGGGCAAGACCACCACGGTCGAGTGCGTGCAGGGGCTGCGCCGCGCCGACGGGGGCACCGTCCGCGTCCTCGGGCTCGACCCGGTCCGCGACCGCACCGAGGTGCGGCAGCGCGTCGGCGCCCAGTTGCAGGAGAGCCAGCTGCCCGACAAGCTGCGCGTGCGTGAGGCGCTGGACCTCTACCGGTCCTTCTACCGCAACCGGGCCGACATCGACGAGCTGCTCGACGACCTCGGCCTGACCGCGCAGCGCGACACCGCCTTCCACAAGCTGTCCGGCGGGCAGAAGCAGCGGCTCTCGGTGGCCCTCGCCCTGGTCGGCCGCCCCGAGATCGCCATCCTCGACGAGCTGACCACCGGGCTGGACCCGCAGGGCCGGCGGGACACCTGGGACCTGGTCGAGCGCATCCGTGACCGGGGGGTGACGGTCGTGCTGGTCACCCACTTCATGGAGGAGGCCGAGCGGCTCTGCGACCGGCTGGCCATCATCGACACCGGCCGGGTCGTGGCCATCGACACCCCGTCCGGCCTGCTCTCCCGGGTCGGCACCGAGCACCGGGTGCACTTCCGGCCGCTCGACCCGGTGGACGACGCGCTGCTCGCCGCGCTGCCCGAGGTGACCGGGGTGCGCCGCTCCGGCGACGAGGTCACCGTCACCGGCCCGGAGCAGGTCCTGCAGACGGTGCTGTCGGCCCTGGCCGAGCAGAAGGTCCGCTACGCCGGCCTGCGCGTCGAGCAGCCCACCCTGGACGACGCCTTCGTCTCGCTGACCGGCCGCGCCGCCCGGGCCACCACCCCGCCGTCGACCGACGAGAGGTCCTCGTGAACGCCCTGTCCAAGCTGATCGCCGTCGAGGCGAAGCTGTTCCTGCGCGAGCCGGTGTCGCTGTTCTTCGTCTTCGCCCTGCCGCTCGGCCTCATGCTGGTCTTCGGGCTGCCGCAGCGCGGCGCCTCCGGCGCGGACGCCGGCCAGCACGGCGAGCTGACCTTCCTGCCGGCCCTCGCGCTGGCCCTCACCATCGGCATGCTCGCGCTGTTCACCCTGCCGATGGCGCTGGGCATCTACCGGGAGCGGCGGGTGCTGCGCCGCCTGGCCACCACCCCGGTCAACCCGGCCCTGCTGCTCGTGGCGCAGGTGGTGGTCAACCTGGTGATGGGCGTGGCCGGCGCGGTGGTCACCGCGATCGGCGTACGGTTCCTGCTGGACCAGCCGGCCCCGGCCAACGTGCCCGCCTTCGTGCTGGCGTTCCTGCTCGGCGTGGCCTGCCTCTTCGCCGTCGGCCTGCTCATCGCCGCGCTCGCCCCGTCGGCGCGGGCGGCCCAGTCCATCGGGCCGGCGCTGTTCTTCCCGCTGCTCTTCCTCGCCGGCGCCTGGCTGCCGCGCGACCAGATGCCGACCGTGCTGGCCCGCATCGGCGACTACTCGCCGCTCGGGGCCACCGTGGACACCCTCGCGGCGGCCTGGGCCGGCGACAGCCCGGCGTGGCCGCAGCTGCTCGCCCTGGCCGTCACCGCCGTCGTCGGCAGCGTCCTGGCCACCCGCTTCTTCCGCTGGGAGTGAGCCGAGGGGCAGGCCGTTAGGGGGTCGCTAAGGGGTGCCCGCCGAGTGTGACCTGGATTACGTTCGTGGCGGAGCGACGAACGACGGAGGTCGTGCGATGACAGTTTCCGAATCCGCCCCCACCGCCCGGACGGCGAACCCCATCGTCAACGACGACGACCGGATCGCCTGGACGGTGCCGGCCATGACCATCAGCGGCGAGGCCGCCGGCATCATCGACGTCGTGCTGGAGGGCGGGCCCGCCAACCTGCCGACCGAGCTGCGCAGCCACCGGGTCTCCCCCGTGGAACACAAGATCAAGGTACGCCACTACGGGGGCTACGAGCACTTCGAGCGGGACTCCGGCGGCGGCGAGGCGCCGGTCGTCTTCCGCTGGACCGGCCGGACCCGGATCGCCGAGTAGGCCAGGCAGCGGCGCGGCGGTCGGCGCGGTCCGCCGGGGACCGCGCCGACCACCGGCGGGTCAGGGCCGGTCGGGGGAGAGCCGGTGGGTCAGCGCCGTGTGCCGGCGACCGGTGCCGGCCGTACGCACCGCGATGGCCAGCGCCTTGCGCGAACCGGCCAGCACGACCAGCTTCCGGGCCCGGGTGACGGCGGTGTAGAGCAGGTTGCGCTGCAACATCGTGTACGCGCCCATGGTCACCGGCACCACCACCGCCGGATACTCGCTGCCCTGCGACCGGTGCACCGTGATGGCGTACGCGTGCTGCAGCTCGTCGAGCTCGTGGAACTCGTACCCGATGTCCTCGTCCTCGTCGGTGCGCACGGTCAGGGTCTGCTCGTCGGGGTCCAGGGCCGTGACCACGCCGACGGTGCCGTTGAACACCCCGGCCGCGCCCTTGTCGTAGTTGTTGCGGACCTGGATGACCTTGTCGCCGACCCGGAAGACCCGCCCGCCGTGCCGCCGCTCCGGCGCGTTCTCGCGGTGCGGGGCGATCGCCTGCTGGAGCAGGGTGTTCAGGTTGCCGGCGCCGGCCGGCCCGCGCAGCATCGGGGTGAGCACCTGCACGTCGCGGGGGCGCAGCCCGAACCGGCGCGGGATCCGCCGGGTCACGATGTCGACCACCTGCTCGGCGGTGACCTCCGGTTCGTCGCTGGGAAAGAGGAAGAAGTCGGGGTGCTCGCCGAACACCGGGGCCTGGCCGGCGTTGATCCGGTGCGCGTTGACCACCACGCCCGACTCCTGCGCCTGCCGGAAGATGCGGGTCAGCCGGACCCGGGGCACCGTCTCGGCGGCGAGCACGTCGCGCAGCACCTCGCCCGCGCCGACCGAGGGCAACTGGTCGACGTCGCCGACCAGCAGCAGGTGCGCGCCGGGCGGTACCGCCTTGACCAGCTTGTTGGCGAGGATCAGGTCCAGCATGGACGCCTCGTCGACCACCATCAGGTCGGCGTCGACCGGGTTGTCCCGGTCGAAGGTGGCGTCCCCGCCGGGGCGCAGCTGGAGCAGCCGGTGCACGGTGGTCGCCGGGTGGCCGGTCAGCTCGGTGAGCCGCTTCGCCGCGCGGCCGGTCGGCGCGGCCAGCACGATCTTCGCCTTCTTCGCCGCCGCCAGCTCGATGATCGACCGGACGGTGAACGACTTGCCGCAGCCGGGGCCGCCGGTCAGCACGGCGACCTTCGAGGTCAGCGCCAGCCGTACGGCCTGCTCCTGCTCGGGGGCCAGCTCCGCCCCGGTGCGGGCCTTCAGCCAGGACAGCGCCCGGCCCCAGTCCACGTCCGCGAAGGCCGGCATCCGGTCCACCCGGTCGGTCAGCAGCCGGACCAGGCTCGCCGCGAGGGCCGACTCGGCCCGGTGGAACGGCACCAGGTAGACGGCCGGGATGACCGCCCCCTCGTTGCTCGGGTTCGGCACCGCCTCGCCGACCACACCGTCCTCGGTCGCCACGAGGTCGGCCAGGCAGGCGGCGACCAGGTCCGCCGGGACCTCCAGGATCGTCGCGGCGTCGGCGACCAGGTTCGGCTCGGGCAGGTAGCAGTGCCCGCCGTCGGCGGCCTCGGAAAGGGTGTACCGGATGCCGGCGCGCACCCGCTGCGGGCTGTCGTGCGGGATGCCCACCGCCTTGGCGATGCTGTCGGCGGTGCGGAAACCGATGCCCCACACGTCGGCGGCGAGCCGGTACGGGTCGTCGCGCACGACGGCGATGGACTCGTCGCCGTACTGCTTGAAGATGCGCACGGCGTGCGAGGTGGAGACGCCGACACCCTGGAGGAAGACCATGACCTCCTTGATGGCCTTCTGCTCCTGCCAGGCCGCGCCGATCGCGGCGGTGCGCTTGCGGCCGAGGCCGTGCACCTCGACCAGCCGGCCCGGCTCCTCCTCGATGATCCGCAGCGTGTCCACGCCGAAGGCGGCCACGATGCGGGCCGCCATCTTCGGACCGATGCCCTTGATCAGGCCCGACCCCAGGTAGCGCTCGATGCCCTGCACGGTCGCCGGCAGGACGGTGGTGCACTGGTGCACCTCGAACTGCCGCCCGTACTTCGGGTGCGAACCCCACCGGCCGACCAGCCGCAGCCGCTCGCCGGGCTGCGCGCCGGGCAGCGTGCCGACGACGGTGAGCAGGTCGTCGCCGGAGCGGTCGGTGGCGACACGGGCGATGGTGTACCCGGTCTCCTCGTTGACGTACGTGACGCGTTCCAGCACCGCTTCGAGCACGGCGCCGCGCGCGGGGGCGCCGGGGCCGGCCGTGGGTGCGGCTGCGCGGGCGGCGACCGGGGTGGCGGTCGGCGCGGGTGGGGTGGCGGACATCGTGACGATGATGGCAGAACGCCCGCCGTGCCCCGCCCCGCCGGGCCGGGTTGCGGTCCGGTCCGGCGGCCCGGTTCCCGGGGTCAGCGGCGCGTGGTGGCGACCAGCCCGCCGTTGCGGCGGCGGTGCCGCCAGTACAGGTCCCGGCGGGCCCCCTTCGGGAAGCCGGGCTGCCACGGCTTGATCGGCCCGGCCGGGTGGATGACCGCCGAGTCGGAGAGCTTTCCGCCGAACTCGGGCTCCAGCCGCCAGGCCATCAGGTCGTTCCACTGCCGGGGCAGCCGCAGCCAGTTGCCGTACACGGCGTAGTTGAGGGCGTCCTGGTCCGGGTACCGCGACTCGTGGGCGTGCCGGGCGAGGTACGCCAGCGATTTCTCGGTCACCTCGCACTCCTTCCACCGGGCCACGTCGATGAGCAGCACCCCGGAGTTGAAGTAGAGGGCGTACGGGTCCAGGTCGCGGTATTCGGCCAGGCCGGGGATGCCGCCCATGTCGAGCAGCCGCCGGTTGAACGGGTCCCGGACCGCGCCCAGCGGGGCGCCGCCCATGTCCACGTCGAACAGCGGTGCGAGGCTGTTCGTGCACATCGTGTCGCAGTCCAGGTAGAGCACCCGCCGCACCTCGTCGGGAAGCGCGGCGGGGACCAGCAGGCGCAGGTACATCGCCGGGGACAGGTACGCCATCACCGGGTCGCTGCCCTTCGGCAGGTTCACCACGGAGGTGTCCACCCGCAGGTACTCCACGGTGGCGTCCGGCCCGGCCGCCCGGGTCAGGGCGGCGCGCGCCGAGGGGCTGACGTCGTCGGCCGCGATGAGCCAGTAGCGGACCGCCTGGCCCGGGTTCGATTCGGCGACGGACGCCATGACGACCGCCGCGTGGGCCGCGTACGCGGCGTCGAAGGTCAATGTGAGTTCCACGTGCTCTCCTCCGCACAGGCTGAGCGTAAACTCCGTGAAATGTAAGTAGCGAATTGCGCTTTAGGCAAGGAAACTACACATTAGATAACCCGTAATTTGGGTTCCGTGCGAGGTGGGATCAATCGACCCCAGAAATGACCCCTGAATCATCCTTAAGTGCTGGACTTGGTCGGCCGCGCACGGTCCGTGAGGATTCCTTGCATAGCCCGGCGTCGTTGCGCCACGGGTCAGGGCAGCGGCCGGCAGATGCCCCGGGCATGGTCGGTGACCGCCGCGCCGACCACCGTCGCCTCCAGCGGCAGCACCTCCAGGCAGCGCCGCACCGCGGCGGCCATCAGGGCGTTGGGCACGCGCATCGACAGCGTGCAGTGCGGCACCCAGCGCCCCGGACGGTAGTGCTCGGCCAACCCGACCCCGGCGGCGGCGAGCCGGTCGTGCACGAGCGCCTGGTGGGCCAGCAAATCGGCCGTGGGCGACGGCCCCAGCCAGAGCACCCGGCCGACGAACTGCCCGGCGTGCTGGAACGACAGCCGCAGCGGCACCGCCACCGTCGTCCCGGCCAGGGCGCCGGCCACCTGGTCCGGGTCCAGTCGCGGGGCCACCGCGAGCGACACGTGCGGCCGGTGCCGCCGCTCCAGCAGGCTGCGCATGCTCTGCACGCCCTCGGACTCCAACGCGTCCCACAGCACCCGGATCCGCCGGGTGGCGTCGGTGTCGAGATACAGCTCCAGCGCGGCGACCACCCGCCCCACCCTAGGGTGGGGCCGCGCCGTTGCCGCGACCAGGTTTGGTCGCCCGCCCGTGCGGTACTGGCGAGGAGACCGCAGGCCCCGGCCGAGGAGGAGCGCGTGGAGATCAGCGACGTACTGACCGAGACCTACGGCCGACTGCCCGCGCTGGTCCGCGCCGCGGTCGACGGCCTGTCCCCGGAGCAGCTGCGGCGCGCGCCCGCGCCCGGCGCGAACCCGGTGGGCTGGCTGGTGTGGCACCTGACCCGGGTGCAGGACCACCACGTCGCCGACCTGCTCGACACCGAGCAGCTCTGGGCCACCGGCGACTGGGCGGCCCGGTTCGGGCTGTTCGCCGACCCGGACGACACCGGCTACGCGCACACCCCGGACCAGGTCGCCGCCGTCGCGCCGGAGAGCCCCCGGGTCCTCGTCGACTACCACGACGCGGTCGCGGAACGGACCCGGGGATTCCTGGCCGGGCTGCGGCCGGCGGACCTGGACCGGGTGGTCGACGAGGCGTGGGACCCGCCGGTGACCCTCGGGGTCCGGCTGGTCAGCATCGCCGAGGACGACCTCCAGCACGTCGGCCAGGCCGCCTACGTGCGCGGCCTGCTGCTCACGGGACGATGACCGCGCGGCCCTCCACCGAGCCGTCCTGCAGCCTCCGGTAGGCGTCGACCGCCCGGTCCAGCGGGAACGTGGTCGTCTTCGGCCGCACCAGACCCCGGGCGCCCAGGTCGAGCACCTCGATCAGCTCCGGCCGGCTGCCCCAGTAGGTGGTCTGGATGCTCACCTCGTACGGCACGGAGAAGAACGACACCGGCAGCGTGCCGCCGGCGATGCCAACGATGGTGAGGTCCCCGAGCGTACGGGCGGCCGCCGCGCCGAGCCGCAGCGTGGCGTCGGCGCCGACGAAGTCGAGGACCACGTCCGCACCCCGCCCGCCGGGGGTGGCCGCACGGATCTCCTGCGCGGTCCCCTCGCCGGAACGCAGCGTCAGGTCGGCCCCGCACTCCTCGGCCAGCTTCAGCGCCTCGGGGCGGGTGTCCACGGCGATGACCCGGGCCGCCGTCGTGGCCTTGAGGATCTGCACCCCGACGTGACCGAGGCCGCCGACGCCGATCACCACCGCGGTGCTGCCGGGCGCGAGCTTGTGCCACGACCGGCGGATCGCGTGGTACGGGGTGAGGCCCGCGTCGGTCAGCGGCGCGGCCTGCACCGGGTCGAGCCCCTCGGGCAGCGGCACGATGTGCCGGGCGTCGGGAACCAGCTCGTACTCGGCCATGCCGCCGTCCAGGCCGAGGCCGCCGCCCCCGCCGGGCACCGGCGCGGCGGCGGGATTCTCGCAGTACGGGTCGACGCCCACCCGGCAGCGGTCGCAGGTGCCGCAGCCCCACGCGCCGTAGACCGCCACGGGCTGGCCGACCTCCAGGCCGGTCACCCCCGCACCGAGGTCGTGCACCCAGCCGGCGTTCTCGTGGCCGAGGGTGAACGGCGGGTTCCAGGGCACCGCCCCGGCCTCGAAGTCGTGCATCAGGTGCAGATCGGAGTGGCAGGCCCCCGCCCCGCCGATCCGCACCACCACCTGACCGGGGCCGGCGGTGGGTTCGGCCACCTCGACCAGCTCGGGTTCGGACTTCCAGCCTGGCAACCGCAGCGCGCGCATGGTTCTCTCCTGTTCCGTCGCTCGGCTCTTGTTGCCGGCGTGCCCGTTCGGCGTCCGGACAAACGGTCGCCGCCGCGCCCGGCCCGGACCGCCCCGGCCGGGATTCACCCGGACCGGGTGAGCCGGGGTCACCCGGTCGGCGGGGATGCTCCGGAAACGACCTGTGTCGTCCGGGAGGGGAGGGCTGATGACCGCGTCCGCCGCGGACTACCTGGCCTGCTGGGTCGGGGGTCGCCACGAGGACCTGCCGGAGAACGTCAGCGGCACGGTGCGCCTCGACATCCGCGACGACGGCAGCACCGACCATTGGTTCCTCACGATCGGTGACCAGCAGGTCGGGGTGAGCCGGTCGGCGGAGGAGGCGGACCTTGTCGTCGCGGGGGACCGGGAGGTGTTCGACCGGATCGTCGCCGAGGGCACCCACATCGGGGCGGCACTGGTCCGCAACGACGTCACCGCCCAGGGGGACCTGCGGTTGCTGATGTTGCTGCGCCGGCTGTTCCCCGGCCCGCCCGACGCCCGCCACCCCCGGGAGGTGGCGGTCAGGGCGGCCGCCGCGCACCGTACGTCGCTGCCGCAGCGGGGTGAGCGGCAGTGAAGCAGGAACTGGTCAACGTGCTGACCGGCAACTCCTTCGCGGTCAGCGACGCGCAGGGCGACATGACGCCCGACCCGCGCGCGCCCATCGGCCTCTTCTCGTTCGACACCCGGTTCCTGTCCCGCTGGGTGCTCACCATCGACGGAAAGCGGCTGAAGGCGCTGTCCCGCGACGAGATGACGTACTTCGAGACCAGGTTCGTGCTGGTTCCCGGCGCGGCGAGCCACTACGTCGACGCCGACGTCTCGGTGATCCGGCACCGGTCGCTCGACGACAGCTTCAACGAGCGGCTCGTCGTGCTCAACCACTCGGCGGAGCCGGCCGAGTTCACGGTGCGGATGGAGATCGCCTCGGACTTCGCCGACACCGCCGAGATCAAGGAGCCGAGGGCGCGGCGGATCGCCGCCACCCCGATGCCGGCCGAAGGGGAGCTGCGGCTGTCCTACCAGCGGGAGCGGTTCGCCCGCGAGACCGTCGTGTCGTCCACCGCGCCCGTGGAGGTGGACCCCGGCGGGATGACCTTCCGGATCCGGGTCCCCCCGAACGGCTCGTGGACGACCGACCTGCACATCGGCATGATCATGCGGGGGGCGGCAGCCCGGGACCTGCGGGCCAGCCTGGAGGCCCACCGCGAGCAGATCCGCCGGGACATGCGGGAGGACCTGCGCCGCTGGCGGGAGCGCGCCCCGGAGCTGGTCGCCGAGCGCGACGGGCTCCGCGAGGCGTACGACGGTAGCCTCGCCGACCTCGCCGCGCTGCGCTACACGCCGCTGTCGATCCGGGGCAGGCTGCCGGTGGGCGGCCTCCCGTGGGCGATGGCGCTGTACGGCCGCGACGCCCTGATCACCTGCCTGGAGACGCTGCCGTTCACCCCGGAGTTGGCCCCGCCCACGTTGCGGCTGCTCGCCCTCGGTCAGGGCGGCCGGCTCGACGACCACCGCGAGGAGGAGCCCGGCAAGATCGTGGCCGAGTACCGCTACGGCGAGAACGCGGTCTTCGGCGAGTCACCCACCTACCTGCACTACAGCGCGGCCGACACCACGCCGCTGTTCGTGATCCTGCTCGACGAGTACGAGCGCTGGTCCGGCGACGCCGACCTGGTCCGCGAGCTGCGTCATCCCGCCCGGATGGCGCTGGACTGGATCGACGAGTACGGCGACATCCTCGGTGACGGTTACGTGCGCTACCAGCGGCGCAACACCCGCACCGGGCTGATCAACCAGTGCTGGAAGAACTCGCCCGACGCGATCGTCGACGCCGACGGCCGGGAGCCGGGTCTGCCCCGCGCCACCTGCGAGGTGCAGGGGTACGCGTACGACGCGAAGCGCCGCGCCGCCCGCCTGGCCCGCGAGTTCTGGGACGACCCGGCGTACGCCGACCGGCTGGAACGGGAGGCGGCGGAGCTGAAGGAGCGGTTCAACCGGGACTTCTGGCTGTCCCACCGGGACTACTACGCGCTGGCCCTGGGGCCGGACGGCGAGCCGGTCGACGCGCTCGCCTCCAACATGGGGCACCTGCTGTGGAGCGGCATCGTCGACGAGAAGCGCGCCGAGGCGGTGGCCCAGCACCTCCTCGGGCCACGGATGTTCTCCGGCTGGGGGGTGCGCACCCTGGCCGACGGGCAACGGGTGTACAACCCGGTCGGCGCGCACCTCGGCTCGGTGTGGCCGTCGGACAACGCGATCATCGCGGCCGGGCTGCGCCGGTACGGCTACGACGAGGAGGCGGCCCGGATCGCCGCCGGCATCTTCGACGTGGTGTTCACGCTGGGCAGCCCGGTGCCGGAGGTCATCGCCGGCTACCACCGCGACCTCACCCGGTACCCGGTCCAGCTCCCGCACGCCGGGCGGCCCCAGTCGTGGTCGTCGGGGGCGCTGCTGATGCTGCTCGGCACCATCCTCGGGCTGTCGCCCTGCGGGGAGAACCTGCTGGTCGACCCGGCGCTGCCGAAGGGCTTCGGGCGGATCGAGCTGCTCGACATCCCGGGCCGCTGGGGGCACGCCGACGCGTACGGCCGGGACCGCGCGCCGGGAGACCGGGGCCCCCGCCCCCGCCTCCGCTGAGCCGCGCCGCGCCGCGTTGTGCCGTGCCGTGCCGAGGGCCGCCCACCCGCGTCGACCACTCTCGGTGATATCCCCGAGTTGGCTGCGACGTTGCCGGCCGCCTGACCCTCCGTCACGCCGCTCCGGCCCGCCTGACAACCTCACGCTCCCTTTGCTCTGCACCCATATACGCGACACCTGCAATAAGCTGCTCAAATTAAGGTGAATGGATGTTTGGGGGTCTGCTCGATCTTTGCGCTGTGTGACCGATGCGTATGTGGGTGCAGAGCAAAGGGGTCGGCTGCGATGGTGGGCTTGCCTGGCTGGCGCGTCGCTCTACGTAACGGGTGAATGACGGGTGCCGGGCGCGGAGGCAGCACGGCCGACCGTGTCAGCGATCACCTGGGAGGCAGCTGTCCGGCCCTGGCCCATCCCCGGCCTCGCCCCGGCCCGCCCCCGGCCCTGGCCCATCCCTGGCCCGCCCCCGGCCCTAGCCCAGCCGCGGTCAGCGGGCGGTGGGCAAGGACGCGGACGGGTCGGCCGGGACCGGTCGGCCTGCCGGTGCCGACGGGGCTCCCGGTGCCGGCGGGATCGCCGGACCCGACGGGGTCACCGGGACCGACGGGGCTGTCGGCAGTGACGGGTTCCCCGGCGACGCCGGGATCCCCGGCGGCGGCCCCACCGGCAGCGAGGGGGTGGCCGGGGACCGGCCGGGCCGCCTGTCCGGCCCGCCGTCGCCGCCCGACCGGCCCGTCGGCGTGGGCGTGGGCGTGGGCATCGGGGTCGGCGTCGGGGCGGCCGGGCCGGACGCCGCGAGCGCCTCGGCGCACCAGCTCAGCACGCGGTCCCGGCCGCCGGCGGCGGAGACCAGGTCCGCGTAGCGGGGCTCGGCCAGGGCGTGGTCCGCCGTGGCCTCGGCGCGCAGCCGGTGGCAGAGCACGACCAGTGGGGCCGGCGGGACCCGGGGATCGCGGATCCCCCCGGGCGAGCCGGCCGTCCGCCCCGCCGACCCGCTCGGCGCGGCCTGCCCGTTCGCCGGTGCCCCTGCCGGCTCGCCCGCCCCACCCAGCGGCTGGGGCAGCGCGCCGTGGGTGGCGGCGAGCGCGACCCCGCCGGTCGCGGCGATGGCCAGGGCCGCGAGCGCGGCCTTCGCGCTCAACAGGCCGGCGAGGAGCGAGGGCCGGGTGCGGGCCGCGGGGACCGGCGCGGTCGCACCGGCGCGGGCCAGGCGGTAGGCGTGCAGGGCCGCTCCCTCGCCGCGTAGCTCGTCGGGGCGGGGGGCGGTGCGGACCGCCGCCAGGAGCCGGACCAGCGGCTCCGGGCCGCCCCGGGGGCTGCCGACGGAGCCGGCGACGGGGCCGCCGACGGAGCTGGCGAGCAGACGCTCGACGGTCTCCTGGTCCATCCGGTGTGCGTTCATCTCGTGTCCCTCAGCGCCATCGGGCGCGCGGGTGTCACATCGCCACCGGAACGGACCAGCTCAGCCCATCGTCTTCGCGCCGTCGATGGCCTCACGGAGGATGTCGGCGTGCCCGGCGTGCTGGGACGTCTCGGCGATCACGTGCAGCAGCACCCGGCGCACCGACCAGCTCGCCCCGGGCTCGAACCAGGGGGCGGCGGGCAACGGGTGGGCCGCGTCCAGGTCGAGCGTGGCGACCAGCTCGTCGGTCGCCGAGGCCACCCGGGCGTAGCGGTCGAGCAGGGTGGCCAGGCTGTCGTCGCCCATCCGGAAGCCGTCGGCCCAGTCATCCTGGCCGGCCCGCATCGCCTCGGCGCCGTGCACGGCGAACCGCAGCCACGTCTGCTCGGTGAGGGCGACGTGTTTGATCAGGCCGCCGAGGCAGAGCTCGCTGACGGTGCTGCGCAGCGCGGCCTGCTCGTCGGTGAGGCCGTCCACGGTCCTGCGCAGGAACGCGCGCTGCTGGCGCAGGGCCTGCAACAGGTCGGCCCGCTCGCCGGTGCGGAGCTGCTCGGGACTGGTCATGCCACCGTCCTTCCTGGTCACGTCCCGACCAACCTATGCAGACCCACCGACACTTCCGCCGCGCCCGGCCCTCCGGGCGGCGGCCGCCGCTCCGGTTGCCGATCCGCCCGGGGCGCGGTCCACTGATCCACATGGGTGAGATCAGGGTGGGCACGTCCTCGTGGGCCGACCAGATGCTGCTGCGCTCCGGGTGGTATCCGCGTGCCGTCAACACCCCCGCCGGCCGCCTCGGCTTCTATGCCGAACGGTTCGGGCTGGTCGAGGTGGACACCTCGTACTACGCGGTGCCCGTGCCGGAGACCACCGCCGGCTGGGTGGCCGCCACCCCGCCCGGCTTCACCTTCGACGTCAAGGCGTTCAGCCTCTTCACCGGCCACCCGACGCCGGTCTCGGTGCTGCCCCGGGACCTGCGCCCGGCCGGCGGCCCGTCGCGCGTGCGCCGCCGGGACCTGCCCGCCGGGGCGTACGACGAGCTGTGGAGCCGGTTCCGCGCGGCGCTGGAGCCGATCGCGGCGGCCGACCGGCTCGGCGCGGTGCTGTTGCAGTTTCCACCGTGGCTGGCGCGCAGCGCCGCCGCCGAGCGGCGCATCGTCGAGACCGCCGGGCGGCTGCGCCCCTGGCGGGTGAGCGTCGAGCTGCGGCACGGCTCCTGGTTCGCCGACGAGGCCACCGCGCTGCGCACGTTGACCCTCCTGCGCGAGCACGACCTCTCCTTCGTCTGCGTGGACATGCCGCAGGGGTTCGCCTCGTCGGTGCCGCCGATCCTGGTCGCCACCGCGAACCCGGCCGTGGTCCGGTTCCACGGCCACAGCGCGGCGTGGGAGAGCGGCGACAAGCAGGACAAGTTCCGGTACGCCTACGGCGAGCGGGAGCTGCGCACCTGGGCGGAGCTGTTGATCGGGCTGGCCGACGGCGTCGACGAGCTGCACGTGTTGTTCAACAACTGCTGCGGCGACCAGGCCCAGCGCGACGCCGCCCGGCTGGCCGAACTCCTCGGCCGGGCGGCCCTCGCGCCCACCGGGGTCAGCCGCGGCGGCTGATCCCCTCCGGGTGCATGCCGGTCGTCTCCTCCAGGGCGTTGTCCGGGAGGTCACCGTCGGCGCTGTCGTCGGGGAAGGTGCGCCCCGACGGCGCGGGGTCGGGCGGTGCGCCCGGGCCCGCCGGGACCGCCGGCCGCTCCTCGACCGGGCCGAACCCGTGCCGGCCCGCCGGTGGCGTGGGTGCGGCCGGCTCGCCGGCCCGCCGCTCGCCGAGCCCTCCGCGCGGCACGGCGGTCTCCTCGCTGCCCTCGTTCGTCGGGGAGTCCTCCCCGGCGCCCCAGGGCGGGTCGGCGTCGAAGCCGTCGGTGCTGCCCCACGGGCCGGCGGACCCGGGTCCGCCCCGGTCCCCGCCGGGCGTCGATGCGTCCCTGCTGGCCATGGCCACCTCGCTGGTCTGTGTGCGGTACGGGCACCGGTTGCCCGCCCGCGCGCCGCCCATGCCTCGCCCGTGCTGCGGCGGGGCAGGAGCGGCGCGTGGCGGACGGTCAGCGGCCGGACATGGCCATCTGGCGCTTGGCCGCGCCCATCGCGGCCACCTTGCCGATCGTCTTCGGCGCGCTCGCCAGCCCGCCGACCCGGCCGATCATCCCGCGGAACACCTGGCCGGGCT
This sequence comes from Micromonospora sp. NBRC 110038, assembly GCF_020884815.1. Taxonomy (NCBI): domain Bacteria; kingdom Bacillati; phylum Actinomycetota; class Actinomycetes; order Micromonosporales; family Micromonosporaceae; genus Micromonospora; species Micromonospora sp. NBRC 110038. The sequence goes on from NZ_BBOL01000001.1 coordinate 1,481,891, forward strand.
TCTGCTGCTCGCTCATGTAGGCGGTGACCACCACCAGCGCGCCGGTGAGCGCGGGAATGGTCCACTGGAGCAGCCGCATCTGCCGCTGGTAGGAGGCCACGTCGGCCGGCGTCTGCGGGTTCGGTTCGGTGATCCCCTCGACCGAGGGGCCGCCGGCGCGTTGCAGCCGCATGCCGAGCAGCCGGCTGTAGCCGGTGACCGCCAGCGCGCCGACCGTGAGGGCCGTCTTCACGGCGCTCATCCGGCCCACCCCGGACTGGGCGAGCATGCGGGGGCTCTCGGTCGCCAGTTCGCCGACCGCGCCGGCCAGGTGGGCCCCGATCGCCGCCGCGTTGACCGGCGTCCACCGGGACCATCCGGCGGAGGCCACCGGGAGCCGCTGGGTCGAGTCGTCGATCTGTGCCGCCGCGCCGTTGACGCCGAGCGCCCCCATCAGCGAGCCGCCGAACCAGGCGGCGAGGCCGAGGTCGTGCATCGAGCGCAGGGCGGTGTGTCGTTCGGACATCTGATCCCCTTCCACCGTACGGGCGCAGCGGCATACCCGCCGATCGCGCGAGTACGCACCGGGGCGGAACCCGATGTCACGCCCCCGGCAGGTCGGCCGCCCACGCCGCCACCCGGACGGCGACCGGCCCGCTGGCGCGTACCCAGGTGAAGTGGTCCAGCGGGGCGCCCGCCCGCGCCGCCGTGAGGCGCTCGCGCACGACGGTGGCCGCGGTGAGCTTGCCGCAGAGGTGGTCCACCGTGCCGTGCGGGGTGTACTGGTCGTCGTCGACGCTCACCGCGAGGACCGGGACGTCCAGCGTGCGCAGCGCCGCCTCGACGTCCACCCCGTCCAGGGCGGGGAAGCGGCCGGTGCGCGCGGTGTGCGCCCAGTCCCGGATCACCCCGCGCGCCTGCCGGCCGCCGAACCCCCAGCCGGGCCAGACGCCGAGCAGCCGGGCGGTGGCGGCGATCCCCTGGGTGTACGGCAGGACCCCGAACCGGCGTGGGCCGGGATAGGTGCGCCAGTAGGGGACGCCGACGGCGACCAGGGCCAGCCCGTCCACCGCGCCGGTGCCGTGCAGGGCCAGGTGCAGCAGGGCGGCCTGGCCGCCGAGGGAGTGCCCGAGCAGGATCGTGGGCCGGCCGTCCAGCCGCGGCTTCAGCGCCGCCAGCACCGCGCCCACGTCGGCGGCCAGCTCGGCGTAGCCGTACCGGCAGGCGCGGCTCGGCGCGGGCGTGCTCTCCCCGCTCCCGCGCAGGTCGGCGACGACCACGGCGAGGCCGGCGGCCCGCAGGTGCGCGGCGAAGGGGCGGTAGTAGCGGGCGCGCACCCCCATGGCGGGCCAGATCACCACGACCGGGGCGCCGGGGGCCCCGTCGGGCTCGGGGTACACCTGCACCCCGAGCCGGGCCCCGTCGACGTCGACGTACTCCTGCGTGTACTCCCCGGGCGCGCTCACCGGCCCAGCCTACGGCCGTAAGCTACCGGCGGGTAGCCAGGGTGGGTGGTGCGGTCCCGTCAGGCCATCGCCGGTGCCGGCCGGGCGGCGGCGCCCACCGACGCGTACACGGCGCCGAGCTGCTCGGCGCAGCGCCGCCAGGAGTACCGGCTGCGGATCCGGTCCAGCGCCGCCGTCGCGTACGCGAAGCGGCGCACGTTGTCGGCGAGCAGCCGGCGGATCGCCACGCCCAGCGCGCGCGGGTCGCGCGGCGGCACCAGGTCGCCGGTGAGCCCGTCGACGACGGTGTCGGCGATGCCGCCCACGTCGGTGCCGACCACCGGCACCCCGCAGGCCATGCCCTCCAGCGGGGTCAGCCCGAACGGCTCGTGCCAGGGTGCGGCGACCAGCACGTCCGCCGAGCGGTACCAGGCGGCCAGCTCCGCGCGGGGGACCGCACCGACCAGCCGGACCCGGTCGGCCACCCCGCACGACTCGGCGAGCGCGGTCAGCCGGCGGGCGAAGCCGTCGGCGGGCAGCAGCCCCACCGGCGGGCCGCCGACGATCACGCACTCGGCGTCCGGCACGGCCGGCATCGCCCGGACGACCTCCTGGAGGCCCATGCGCTCCGCCAGCCGCCCGACGGTGAGCACGCGCGGGCGGGCCGGGTCGCGCGGGGCGACCGGGCCGTCCGGGCGGAAGATCCGCTCGTTGACCCCGGCCGGGACCAGCGCCATCCGGGACCGGGGAACGCCGAGGCGGACCAGCTCGCCGACCTCCTCCTGGGACTGCACGACCACCCGGTCCACCGCCCGGCCGAGGGCGCGCTCGTAGCCGAGCCGCCCCGGTGGGCCGGCGTGCCGGGGGTCCCGCTGCCGCCGGGCCGCCGCCGCGCCCAGCGCGTGGTACGTCAGCACCACCGGAACCCCGGCGCGACGTCCCGCATGCACGGTGGCCAGCCCGCTCGTCCAGAAGTGGGCGTGCGCGACGTCGGGCAGCCAGCCGCCGTCGCGCCACTGGCCGGCCAGCCACCGGCCGAACTCGCCCAGGTGCGGCAGCAGCTCGGCCGAGGGCAGCCGGCGGGCCGGGCCCGCCGGCACGTGCCACACCTGGTAGCCGTCGCCGGTGGGCACCGCGTCGGGCAGGGCGGGGGAGTCGCGGCGGGTGTAGACGCGCACGTCGTGGCCCTGGCCGACCAGCTCGGCGGCCAGCTCCGCCACGTGGACGTGCTGCCCGCCGGCGCCCTCCCCGCCGGTGGCCCCGTCTCCGGCGCCCTGCTCCCCGAGCACGGCGAGCGGGCTGGCGTGCTCCGAGATCATCGCGATGCGCATGGCAGAGTCCCTACCCTCGCCCCCGGCGCCTAACCGGCGGACCGCCGACTTCTCCGCCCTACTCCGCGTCGCGGAGCATGCCGGGGCCGAACACCTCGTAGGCGATCCGGTCGCTCGGGAAGCCCCGGCGCAGCAGGCCGCCCCGGACCTGGTTCATGAACGGCAGCGGCCCGCACAGGTGCACGTGGGCGTCGGCGGCGAGCGGGATCAGCTCCGGGTCGACCCGCCCCGGGGTGACCCGCACGGGCAGCTCGGTGAGCAAGCCGTCGGCCCCGTCCGGGTCCTCGTACCAGAGCGCGGTCCGCAGGTTGGGCAGGGCGTGGTGCAGCCGGGGCAGCTCGTCGCGCAGCGCGTGCGCGGTGCCGGCCCGGTCGGCGTGCACCAGCGTCACCGGCCGCTGCGGCGCGGTGACCGCCAGGTGCTCCAGCGCGGACATCGCCGGGGTGAGCCCGATGCCGGCGCTGACCAGCACCAGCGGCCCGTCCCCGGCCACCGCGCTGACCTCACCGAACGGTGGGCTCAGCCGCAGCGTGTCGCCCACGGCGACCCGGTCGTGCAGGAAGGTGGAGACCATCCCGTCGGGCGCGCCGGCCACGCCGCGTACCCGCTTGACGGTGATCCGCCAGCGCGCCGCCCCCGGGCGGCCGGAGAGGCTGTACTGCCGGATCTGCTGACCCCGGCCGCCGTCGAGGTCGACCGCGACGGAGACGTACTGGCCGGGGACGAAGCCGGGCACGTCGCCGCCGTCGGCCGGCGCCAGGCCGAAGGAGACCACGTCCGCGGTCTCCCGGATCCGTTCGACCACCCGCCAGGCCCGCCAGACCGACCCGCCCTCGGCGACCCCCGCGCCCTGGTAGAGCCGCGCCTCCCGGGCCACCAGCTCGCAGGCCAGCAGCCAGTACGTCTCGTCCCACGCCGCGACGACCTCCGGGGTGACCGCGTCCCCGAGCACCTCGCCGACGGCGGCGAGCAGGTGCCGCCCCACGATGGTGTACTGGGCCGGGGTGATGCCGAGCGAGGCGTGCTTGTGCGCGATCCGGTCCAGGATCGGCCCCCACGGCACGTCGCTCGCGCCGACCAGGTGCTCCGCGTACGCGACGACGGCGGCGGCCAGCGCGGCCTGCTGCGCCCCGGTGGCCTGGTTGCCCCGGTTGAACAGGTCCAGCAGCTCCGGATGGGCGGCGAACATCCGCTGGTAGAACCGGCCGGTGATCGCCTCGCCGTGCGCCTGCACCGCGGGCAGGGTCGCCCGTACCACTGCTGCCGAAGATTCCGTGAGCACGCTTCCTCCTGCGGTTGGGCCGGCCTCGTCCGCCGGGCTCCCGATGTGCCCAATAAACAGGAATCGGAGATTCCTCTTCAGGGTCGAAGGTCCCGGGTCGGGGGTCGTCCGGATCACAGCGGGCACCGGCCTTCCGGCCCGTGCCGCAAGACGGATCCGCTGGCTAGGGTCGGTGCGTGAAGCTCAACCGGTCCACCGACATGGCGCTGCGCATCGCCATGCTGGCCGCCGTCACGCCGGCGCGCACGACGGTGGACGAGCTCGCCGAGCGGCTCGAGCTGCCCCGCAGCCACGTCGCCAAGGTCGTCCAGCGGTTGCAACGCCTCGGGGTGCTGGTGACCATCCGGGGCCGCTCGGGTGGGGTGGCCATCGCCGAGGCGGCCGGTCAGCTCACCGTGGGCGCCGTCGTCCGCGCGTTCGAGGGCGACGACGAGGTGGTCTCCTGCGAGCAGCCGGCCTGCCCGCTGGCGGTGGACTGCCGGCTGCGCGGGCAGTTGCGCCGCGCGCAGGCCGCGTTCCTCGCCGTACTCGACGAGACGCGGCTGGCCGACCTGGTCGACGGACCGGCGGGCCCGCTGCTGCTCACCCTCGGCCCCCGGCCGACCCCGCCGCCGGCCGCCGTGCCGCTCTGAGCGGCCCGCCCGCGACCCGGGCTAGGCTCGAACGAGCGAGAGGGGGATGCGATGTCCGGGGTCTCCCGTCCGGTCTTCGCCCGGCTCTACCGCCGGGCCACCGACGTGATGGACCGGGCCGGGGTCGGCGCGCACCGCAGCCGGACCGCGGCCGGCCTGCACGGCCGGGTGGTCGAGGTGGGCGCCGGCAACGGCCGCGCCTTCGCGCACTACCCGCCGACGGTCACCGCCGTGCTCGCCGTCGAGCCGGAACCCCGGCTGCGCCGGGCCGCGCGGGACGCTGCCACCACCGCGCCGGTGCCGGTCACCGTGGCGGCCGGGCTGGCCGATGCGCTGCCCGTCGCCGACGGCCACGCCGACGCCGTCGTGTTCTCCCTGGTGCTCTGCTCGGTGCCGGACCAGGCCGCCGCGCTGCGCGAGGCCCACCGGGTGCTGCGCCCCGGTGGGCAGCTGCGCTTCTTCGAGCACGTACGCGCCGAACGGCCCGGCCCGCTGCGGCGGGCGCAGCGCCTCGTCGACGCCACCTGCTGGCCGCTGGTCTGCGGCGGCTGCCACACGGGGCGGGACACCGTCGCCGCGATCGAGGCGGCCGGCTTCACGCTGACCGACCTGCACCGGTTCCACTTCCCCGACACGCCGGTGCCGATGCCGGCCTCCCCGCACGTCCTCGGCGCCGCCCGCCGTGGTTAGCGACGGTTAGGAAGGGCCCCCTGTGCACCAGAAAGCGTCAACAAGGGGCCCTTCCTAACGCCTCAGCTGACGGTGATCGTGCCGTCGGCCGCGCGGACGCAGGCGACCGCCCGGTTGGCGGCGACGGCCGCGCCGGTCAGGCAGCGCCCCAGCGCCTTGTGCCCGGCCACGTTCGGGTGCCACGACTCCTGGCACGTCTGGAAGTACGAGACGCAGGTGTTGGCGATCCGCTGAATGTCGATCTTGTCCTTGCCCGAGAGGCTGGTCACGAAGCTGCCGCTCGGGCCGTCCATCAGCCGGATCGGCGTGGCGAGCGCACCCGACGGGCTGGTCGGCTGCTCGCACAGCCGGGCGCCGTCGAACGCCCGCTGCACGTTCAGGTAGACCAGGTCGTCGGCCGGGAACTCGGCGGCCAGGCTGTCGCGCACCGACCGGACCAGCGTGCCCAGGCCGGTGGAGAAGCGGTGCCCGGGCGCCAGGCTCGCGCGGTGGATCGGGCAGCCGGCCGCGTACCGCTCCGCGCCCAGGTCACGGAACTTGTCCCGGTCGTCTTCCCGGCCGTCCTCCTCCCAGTAGTTCGAGGCCAGGTCGAACGGCAGCGGGTTGGTGTAGTCCTGGAACACGACCCGGTGCTGGCCGTCGGCGTCGACCTGGTCGAGGGTGGCCAGCAGCTGCCGTACGGCGGCCGTGGTCTCCGCCGTGGCCGCGCTGAACTGCGCCGAGGTGGCCAGGTCGGCGTCGCTGCACGGCTCCTGCGGCACCGGCCCGCCCAGGTACGCCCAGAACTCCCACCAGCCGGTCCACGCGTCGGCGATGAACCGGTTGGCGCACTTCTCCGCCACGCTGCCGAAGGTGAACGAGCTGTTGTTCGAGCCGAGGCCGACCAGCACCAGGTCGATGTCGTGGGTCCGGGCGACCGCGCGGAGCTGGTCGAGCTGCGAGGCGACCGACCGGCCCTTGGCCCGGTTGACCGAGGCGCCGGCGATGTCGTACGGCTGGCCGCCCGAGCAGGCCAGGTTGAACCGGTCGGTGATGCCCGGCAGGTCGGCCTGGAACAGCGACGCGTTGGGCGAGCGGTGGCAGAAGTACGCGTTGCTGTTCGGCGCGTCCCAGCCGGGGAAGCCCTGGCTGACGCCGTTGACGTCCACGACCGGGGAGTACGACCCGGCCCCCTCGCCGCTGATGAAGCTGTCGCCGAGCGCCACGGCCGCGGTGGGGAGGCCGGCCGCCGCCGGTGCGGCTGGCGCGACGGCGGTCGACAGCGCCGCCGCCGCGACGGTCAGCACCGCCGCGAGCGCGGTACGACGGAACACGGACATGCGCGTCCTCCATCTATCCATGGAAATATGAAAGTTTCTACGAGACGGTGATCACATCACGGGCGCGTGACGGGCGTCAACGACCGGTGACCGGATCAGGGGTTCGCCGGCCGAGGGCCGACGGGCGGCCGGCGTACCGTCGGGGAGCGGGATGAACCGCGGACCCGACGGCGTTGACCCCCGGTGTCGGGGCGCTCACGGGCCCGCCGCCCGAGCGTCCGCGCCGCAGGCGGCGCGGCCCGAGGTGCGGGGTGCCGGCGTCCTGTCCCACCTGCCCGTTAGGCTCGCTGCGGCGCGCCGCGCGAGGTGATCGAGCCGGTGAGCGGCACCACCACCGCCGAGACCTGGGAGTACGACCAGTTGACCGCACAGCCTGAGACGCTCTACGGGGCCGACGACCTGACGCACCTCGAGGGGCTGGACGCCGTCCGCAAGCGCCCCGGCATGTACATCGGCTCGACCGACAGCCGTGGCGTGGGTCACCTCGTCAACGAGATCCTCGACAACTCCACCGACGAGGGTGTCGCCGGTCACGCCACGCGCGTCGAGGTGATCCTGCACGCCGACGGCTCGGTGCAGGTCGACGACGACGGCCGGGGCATCCCCACCGACGTGCACGCCAAGTCCGGCATCTCCGGCGTCGAGCTGGTGCTCACCCGGCTGCACGCCGGCGGCAAGTTCGGCGGCTCCGGCTACAAGACCTCCGGCGGCCTGCACGGCGTCGGCGCGTCCGCCGTCAACGCCCTCTCCCGGCGCTTCGACGTCACCGTGCGCCGCGGCGGCAAGGTGCACGCCATGTCGTTCCGGCACGGCGTGCCCGGCGTCTTCGCCGGCCCCGGCCCCGACGCCGCCTTCACCCCCGGCCCCGGCCTCCAGGTCCTCGGCGCGATGAAGCGCGGCCAGCGCACCGGCACCTCGATCCGCTACTGGCACGACGCCCGCTACTTCGAGACCGGCGCCACGCTCGACGTCGAGGCCGTCCGGCTCAAGGTGCGCAACACCGCGTTCCTGGTCCCCGGCGTGAGTTACCTGCTGCGCGACGAGACCGGCGAGGAGCCGGTCGAGGAGACCTTCCACTTCCCCAACGGCCTCACCGACATGGTCGAGTTCCTCGCCCCGGCCGGCGACCGGCCGGTCTCCGGCACGCTGCTGGTCACCGGCGAGGGCACCTACCGGGAGAACGCCGCCGACGCCAACGGCGTCATGCAGTCCAACGTGCAGCGCCGGGCCGAGGTCGAGATCGCGTTCCGCTGGGGCACCGGCTACGACCGCACCGTCGAGTGCTTCACCAACACCATCCGCAACGCCCACGGCGGCACCCACCGCAAGGGCTTCGAGCGGGCCCTGGCCCGCACCCTCGCCGAGGCGGCCCGCTCCGCCCGGGGTCTGCTGCGGCCCAAGGAGGACGCGCCCACCCTGGACGACGTCCTGGAGGGCATGACGGCCGTGGTGCACGTGCGCATCCCCGAGCCGCAGTTCACCTCGCAGACCAAGGACGAGCTGTCCACCGCCGGCATCACGAAGGTGCTCCAGGGCCTGGTGGAGGCGCACGTCAAGGCGTGGCTGGAGGACCGCCGCACCAAGGCCGAGGCCCGCACGGTGCTCCAGAAGATCGTCGACGCGGCCCGGGTCCGGCTCACCCAGAAGCAGCAGAAGGACGCGGCCCGCCGCAAGACCGCCCTGGAGGGCGCGTCGATGCCGCCGAAACTGGTCGACTGCCGCGCCGCAGGCATCGACAGGAGTGAGTTGTTCATCGTGGAGGGCGACAGCGCCTTGGGGACGGGGCGACTTGCCCGATCTGCCGAATACCAGGCGCTTCTCCCGATCCGCGGCAAGATCCTCAACGTGCAGAAGGCCAACCTCCAGCAGGTGCTGGACAACGCCGAGTGCGCCGCGATCGTCCAGGTGCTCGGCGCCGGCTCCGGCCGCACCTTCGACCTGTCGTCCATGCGCTACGGCCGGGTGCTGATCATGGCCGACGCCGACGTGGACGGCGCGCACATCCGCACCCTGCTGATCACCCTGTTCGCCAGGTACATGCGCCCGCTGATCGAGGCCGGCCGGCTCTACGCCGCGATGCCGCCCCTGCACAAGATCACCACCAAGGGGCGCAACCCGCAGACGACCTACACCTACACCCAGGCCGAGATGGAGGCGACGGTCCGCAAGCTGGAGAAGGCCGGCAGGCAGATCGTCACCCCGATCCCCCGGTTCAAGGGCCTCGGCGAGATGGACGCCGACGAGCTGTGGGACACCACGATGAACCCGGCGACCCGGGCGGTGCGCCGGATCACCCTCGACGACGTCGACGCCGCCGAGCGGATCCTGGAGCTGCTGATGGGGGAGAAGGTCGAGCCGCGCCGCAACTGGCTGATCGAGTCCGCCGACCGGGTCGACCGGGACGCGATCGACGCATGACGACCACCCGTCCCCGCCCCGCCCCGGCCCGCCGGGCAGACCGTCGCCCGACCGTGGCCCGCCGAGGAGAGAGCTGAACCATGGCACGCCGTAAGAACACCGGTCCCCGGGCGGACCTGGCCGCCTTCGACCAGGCCGGCGCGCGGGTCTTCGACAACCCGCTGGTCACCGAGGTCTCCGACTCCTACCTGGAGTACGCCTTCTCGGTCATCCACTCCCGCGCCCTGCCGGACGCCCGCGACGGCCTCAAGCCGGTGCACCGGCGCATCCTCTACTCGATGCACGAGGCGGGGCACCGGCCCGACCGGGCGCACGTGAAGTCGGCCCGGGTGGTCGGCGACGTGATGGGCCGCTACCACCCGCACGGCGACACCGCGATCTACGACGCGATGGTTCGGCTCGCCCAGGACTTCTCGCTGAACGTCCCGCTCATCGACGGGCATGGAAATTTTGGGAGCCCAGACGACGGCCCGGCAGCGGCGCGCTACACGGAAGCGCGGATGTCGCACGAGGCGATGCTGCTGGTCGGCGAGCTGGGCGAGGACACGGTCGACGTCGAGCCCAACTACGACGGCTCGCTCACGCAGCCGACGGTGCTGCCGGCGGCGTTCCCCAACCTGCTGGTCAACGGCGCGTCCGGGATCGCGGTCGGGATGGCCACCAACATGATCCCGCACAACCTGGCCGAGGTCGTCTCCGCCGCCCGGTGGCTGATCAACCACCCGGACGCCGACCTGGACAAGCTGATGGAGTTCGTCCCCGGCCCCGACCTGCCCACCGGCGGCGTGCTGCTCGGCCTCGACGAGGTGCGCCGGGCGTACGAGACGGGGCGCGGCGTGGTGCGGATGCGCGGGCGGGTGGAGATCGGCCCGCTGGAGGGCAGCCGGGGCCGGCAGGCGATCACCGTGGTCGAGCTGCCCTACGGCGTGGGCGCCGAGAAGGTCATCGCCGCGATCACCAACGAGGTCAACAAGACCAAGCGGCTCACGGGCATCGCCGACGTCAAGGACCTCACCGACCGCGAGAACGGCACCCGCCTGGTCATCGAGTGCAAGGTGGGGGTCAACCCGCAGGCGCTGCTGGCCGACCTCTACCGGCTGACCCCGCTGGAGCAGTCGTTCGGCGTCAACAACCTGGTCCTCGTCGACGGGCAGCCGCAGACGCTGGGGCTGAAGGCGCTGCTGGAGGTCTTCCTGCGGCACCGCTACGACGTGGTGACCCGGCGCAGCGCCTACCGGCGGCGCAAGCGGCAGGAGCGGCTGCACCTGGTCGACGGCCTGCTGATCGCCCTGCTCGACATCGACAAGGTGGTCCGGCTGATCCGGGGCAGCGACGACGCCCAGGCCGCCAAGGACGGCCTGATGCGCCAGTTCAAGCTCTCGGACATCCAGGCCAGTTACATCCTGGACACCCCGCTGCGCCGGCTGACGAAGTTCGACCGGATCGAGCTGGAGGCCGAGCAGGAGCAGCTGCGCAAGGAGATCGCGCAGCTCTCCACGATCCTCGACGACGAGAAGGTGCTGCGGAAGGTCGTCTCCGACGAGCTGGCCGCCGTGGTGAAGAAGTTCGGCACCGAGCGGCGCACCACCCTGGTCGACGGGGACCTGAAGGAGGTGCTGGCCGCGTCCGCGCCGGCCGGTCCCCTCGAGGTGGCCGACGACCCGTGCCAGGTGATCCTCTCGGCCACCGGGCTCGTGGCCCGCACCGCGGCCGAGTCGGAGGAGGCGTCCGAGGGGCGTCGGCGCAGCGGTCGGGTCAAGCACGACGCCGTACGCGCGCTGGTGCACTCCACGGCCCGGGGCCGGGTGCTGCTGGTGACCAGCGCCGGCCGGGCGTTCAAGATCGACGTTCTGCCGCTGCCGGTGCTGCCGGAGCAGGCCGGCACGGTGTCGCTGCGCGGCGGCATGTCCGCCGCCGAGCTGGTGCCGCTGGAGCCGGGGGAGTCGGTGGTGGGGCTGGCGCCGTTGGGCGCGACCGGGGAGGGCTCGCCGGGGCTGGCGCTGGGCACGCGGCAGGGCGTGGTGAAGGTGTGCGCCCCGGACTGGCCGGTCCGCTCCGACGAGTTCGAGGTGATCGGGCTGCGCGAGGGCGACGAGGTGGTCGGGGCGACCTGGCTGGCCGACGGGGCGGAGACGTTGGCGTTCGTCTCCTCCGAGGCGTCGCTGCTGCGTTTCCCGGCGTCGGCGGTGCGTCCGCAGGGGACGAAGGGCGGCGGCATGGCCGGCATCAACCTGCCGGCGGGGGCGCGGGTGGTCTTCTTCGGCGCGGTCCGGGAGGACGATCCGGCCCACGGCGAGCCGATGGTGGTGACGTCCACCGGGGCGACGGTGAAGGTGACGCCGTTCGGGGCGTACCCGGCGAAGGGGCGGGCGACCGGCGGGGTGCGCGCGCAGCGGTTCCTCAAGGGCGAGACGGATCTGGTGGTGGCGTGGGTCGGCCCCCGGCCGGTCGGCGCGACGGCGACCGGCGACCCCGTGGAGCTGCCTCCGGCGGATCCGCGCCGCGACGGCAGCGGCTTCGCCGTGATGCTGGGCCCCACGGTGGTCGGCCACCAGATCGAACGCGACTGAGCCGTCCGCGCCCCCGCCCCGGTCAGCGTGCCGGGGTGGGGGTGCGCAGGCGGGCGACGAGGCGCATGCCGTGGTAGGTGGCCAGGGCGGCGGCGGTGCCGAGGGCGATGCCGTTGAACGAGAGGTCGCCGGTGGTCAGGGTGTAGTTGGCCGCGCCGACGATCAGGGCGACGGCGGCGGTCATCAGGTTGACCGGGTCGTGGAAGTCGACCCGGTTCTCGATCCAGATCCGGGCGCCGAGGACGGCGATGAGGCCGTACAGGGCGGTGGTCGCGCCGCCGAGCACCCCGGCCGGCACGGTGAGGATCAGCGCGCCGAACTTGGGGCTGAGCCCGAGCAGCACGGCGGCCAGCCCGGCCACCCAGTACGCGGCGGTGGAATAGACGCGGGTCGCCGCCATCACGCCGATGTTCTCCGCGTAGGTGGTGGTGCCGGAGCCGCCGCCGGAGCCGGCGAGCATCGTGGCCAGGCCGTCGCCGAGGAACGCCCGGCCCATGTCCCGGTCGAGGTTGCGGCCGGTCATCGCGGCGACGGCCTTGACGTGCCCGGCGTTCTCGGCGATCAGCACGAGGATCACGGGGATCACCAGCACGGTCGCGCGCAGGCTGAAGCTGGGCGCGTGGAACTCGGGCAGGCCGACCCACGCCGCCTTGCGCAGCCCGTCGACGGCCTTCGGGTCGAGGCCGCCGAGGGCGGCGGCGAACAGCCAGCCGGCGACGACGCCGAGCAGGATGGACAGCCGGGCCGCGAAGCCCCGGAACGCGACGGTGGCGAGCAGGATCGCGACCAGGGTGAACACGGCGATCAGCGGTTGGGCCTTGACGCCGGTGCCGCTGCCGCCGCCGTCCCAGGCGACGGGGGCGAGGTTGAGCCCGATCAGCGCCACGATGGCGCCGGTGACCACGGGTGGCATCAGCGCGTCGATCCAGCGTGCCCCGGCGAGCTGGACGACGAGGCCGACGGCGGCCAGGGCGGCGCCGGCCACGACGATGCCGCCGAGCGCGGGGCCGATGTCGCCGCCGGCCTTCGCGGCCAGCACGGGGGCGATGAACGCGAACGACGACCCGAGGTACGACGGCAGCCGGTTGCCGGTGATCACCAGGAAGAGCAGGGTGCCGACGCCGGAGAAGAACAGCGTGGTGGCCGGCGGGAAGCCGGTGATCAGCGGCACGGTGAAGGTGGCGCCGAACATCGCCACGACGTGCTGTACGCCGATGCCGAGGGTGCGCGGCCAGGAGAGCCGTTCGCCGGGGTGGACGACGTCGCCGGGGGTGACGGAGCGGCCGTCGCCGTGCAGGGACCAGGGCGACCAGCGGGAGCGCGGTTCGGTGGGGGTCTCGGTCATCGCGGTGCCCTTTCGCGTCGACGGCGGTGCGGGGCGGAGACCCTGGAAGTCGTTTCTAGCAGAGGAGCCGTGTCCAGCGCTCAGGCGACCCCGGCGGGGCGGAACTGGACGCTGACCCGGGGGCCGACCGGGCGCGCGGTCTTCGGGATCGCGTGCTCCCAGGTGCGCTGGCAGGAGCCTCCCATCACCACCAGGTCGCCGTGGCCGAGGGGGAAGCGCAGGCCGGGGCCGCCGCCGCGTGGGCGCAGCAGCAGCGGCCGGGGCGCGCCGAACGAGACGATGGCGACCATGGTGTCGGTGTGCGCGGAGCGGCCCAGGGTGTCGCCGTGCCAGGCGACGCTGTCGCGCCCGTCGCGGTAGAGGCACATGCCGGCGGTGACGAACGGCTCGCCCAGCTCGGGGGCGTAGTGCGCGGTCAGGGCCGCTCGCGCCCGGGTGAGCACCGGGTGGGGCAGCTCCCGGTGGCCGGAATACCAGCAGAGCAGCCGGGGGACGTCGACCCGCGCGTCGTACATCGTGCGGCGCTCGGCCCGCCAGGGCACGTCGGCGAGCAGCACGTCGAGGACCGCGTCGGAGCCGCGCACCCAGCCGGGCAGGTGGTCGACCCAGGCGCCCCGGGTCAGCGGGTGCCGGCGCAGCCCGGCGAGCGGGCCCAGCGACGGCCCGTCGGCGGCGAGGTCGAGCATCGACGGCTGGTAGGCGGCACCGGACATGCCGCGCAGCCTACCTGGCCTTTCGTACGCGTGTGCGACCGTGGTCCGGTCCGTCACCCGCCGGTCACCTGCCGCACACGTGGACGTCGCCGCCCGTCGCCGGGCCGGGCCTAGCGTGACCGGGTGCAGAGCCAGTCCGCCATCGTCGTCGCGCCGGCCGGTCCGCCGCAGCCGCCGCCGGGCCACCCGGCCCGCCATGCCCGCCGGCTGGTCGGCTGGCTCGCCGCCGCGTGGGTCGGGCCCCTGCTGGCGTACGCGGCGGGGCTGGCCGGGCTGCTGCCGCTGGTGCTGCTCGGGCTGACGGCAGGGCTGCTGCGGGGCGGCCGGACCCTGCTGGACCGGCTGGTGCTGGCCGGCGCGCTGCTGGCCGGCGCGACGTGCGCCGCCGGGCTGCTCTTCTCGGCCTGGCCGTGGGGGCTGCACCCGGTGCCGGTGTCGGGGACCGCGCTGACGGTCCTGCTCGGGATCGCGGCGGCCACCGGTCGCCGGCCGAGGCTGCCCCGTCCGGTCGCCGCCGACCTGCCGCCGGTGGGGGCGGCGTCGCTGGCCGCCGTCGCCATGGCGTGGCCGTACCTGCGCGCCGGTGACCTCGCCGGCCGCCTCGCGTACGCGATGACCGGCGAGGACAACAGCCGGCACCTGGCCACGGTGGAGGGCATCCGGGCCGTCGGCGGCTACCTGTTCACCGACCCGCAGGCGGCGGCGCGGATCGCCCCGGAGCCGATGGTCTGGTATCCGCAGGGCTTCCACCTCACCGCGGCGCTGCTGGACACGTTCCTGCGCTCCTCGACGGCCCCCGCCGGGCCGGCCGACGCCCTCGACCACTACCTCGGCTGGTCGGTCGGGGCGTGGGGGCTGCTGGTGCTCGCCGTGACGTGGGCGGCGCGCCGGCTCGCCGGCCCGCAGCTCGACCCGCCCCGCGCGCTGGCCCTGACCGGCGCGGTCACGGCCGCCTGCCTCGGCTCCGAGCTGGCCCGCTTCGTCGTCTACGGCTACCCGGGCGAGAGCCTCGGGCTGGCGGCGACGGTGCTGCTGGTGGCGGTGACCTGCCGTCCGGTGGCCCGCACCGGCACCCAGGTGGCCGTGGTCGGCGGGCTGTGCGTGACGGTCGGCTTCGCGTACCTGATGTTCCTGCCGGTGGTCGCGGCGCTGGCGGCGGCGTGGCTGGTCCGTGACCGTCGGCGGCTGCGTCGCCGGCCGCGGCTGTTGGCGGTGGTGGCGCTGGTGGCGGCGGTGCTGACGCCGCTGCCGGCCGTCGCCGGCCTGCTGCGCACCGACCAGGTCGACAACGTGGCCACCGGCGGCGGCGTGTTCCCCCGCTACGACGCGTTCCTGGCCCTCGCGGCCCTGGTCGGCGCGGGCCTGGTCGTCGGCCGGCGGCTGCCGGTGTGGCGGCGCTACGCGGGAGCGCTCGCCGCGGCGGGCGTGTTCGCGGCCGGGTTCCTGCTCTACTTCCGGGCGCTGGGCACCGACCCGCGCTACTACTATGGCAAGACGCTGCACCTGCTGCTGGCGGTGCTGCTCGTCGGCGGGGGCGCGCTGGCCCTGCTGCTGCCGCCACCGGGGCGGACCGTGCCCGGCACCCGGGCCGGCGGTGGAGCGGGCCGGCGGGCCGAAGGACGGCGGGCCGGCGCGCGGTGGGCGGTGGCGGTCGCGGTGGTGCTGGCCTGCGTCGGGGCGGCCGGGCTGCCGCGCGGCACCGGGCTCTTCGCCCAGCCGTTCGGCGACCGGGTCACCACCTGGGCGGCGGCCTGGTGGTCGGGCTCGCTGGCCCGCCCGGGCCCGGCGGCGCTGACGGTCCGCGCGCTGGCCCGGCCGCCGGCCGCGCCGGGCACCGTCACGGTGGTGGTGAGCGACCGCCGCCGCGAGGGCTACCTGGTCACGCTGTTCGTCTCCACCCTTCAGGGCACCGCCGGCGCGTCGGGGCCGGCGGTGTACCGGCTGCCGCTGGCCGAGCCGGCCCGCAGCGCCGCCGTGGTGGCGGCGGTGCCGGGGCCGATCCGCTTCCTGGCCGCCGACGCGGCGGCGGCCCGGGTCGTCGAGGACCTGCTCGCCGCCCGCCCCGAGCTGCGCACCCGGGTCAGCGTGGAGCGGCTGCCCTGAGCCGGAGCGGCTGCTCGGCAGGCGGCGGCGCGGGGCGTTCCCCTAGCCGCGGCCGGGCGCGCCGACGAGGGCGAGCACCGCGTCGGCGACCCGGGCCCGGCCCCGCCCGTCGACCGTGGCCCAGGCGCGGGCGGCCAGGGCGGCCCGGCGCTCGGGGGAGTCGAGCAGGGCGCGCAGCGTCCGCGCGGCCCCGGCGCGGGCCGTCCGGCCGGGCAGCCCGGCGGCGGCCAGCGCGGGCAGCTCGCCGAGGCCGGCCACGAGCCCCGCATCCACCACCCGGCCGTACGACTCGCGCTGGTTGTCCACCACGCACACCAGCGCGGCCGGCGCGCCGAGGCAGCACAGCTCCCAGGTGGACGTGCCGGCGGCGCTGACCACCAGGTCGGCGGCGGTGACCAGGGCGGGCAGGTCGTCGGTGGGCGGCACGGGCCGCACGGCCTGCCCCCGGCCGGGGGCCAGCGCCGCCAGTTCCGCCTCGACGTCGGCGCGGCCGACGACCACGGTCAGGTCCATCGGGTGCCCGGTGGCCAGCAGCACCCGGGCCAGCACGGGGGCGGCCCCGAACGCGTCGGTGCCGCCGAAGAAGGCGAGCACCCGGGGCCGGGGCACCGGCGTCGCGGGGCGGGGCGCCGCCGGCCGGGCGGCCACCACCGCGTCGCGCAGCAGCGGGTACGCCGTCCCGGCGAGCAGCCGGCCGGGCAGCGGCCCGTGCGCCGCGCCCAGGTTCTGGTCCAGGTAGACGTCGGCGTCCTGCCCCCGGGTGTCGCCGTCGACGACGGCGAGGGTCACCACCCCCGCCGCGCGCAGCGCCCCCGCCCCGGCCGGGTCCAGCTCGTACGAGTCGAGCACCACCACGTCGAGGCCGTGCCGGCGGGCCGTCGCCACGAGGTCGGCGGGGCGCTGCGGCCCGGGGTGCAGCGGGATGCCCCGGGAGGCGAGCTGCCGGGCCGCCCAGCCGACCCCCTCGACGGTGCCGAAGAACTCGACGCGGTGGCCCCGGGCGAGGAACTCCTCGGCCAGGGCGAGGCAGCGCACCAGGTGCCCCACCCCCCGGGTGGGCCCGGCGTCGCAGCGGACCCCGACGCGTACGGTGCTCAGGACTCCTCCAGCCGCTTCTGCCGCACCGAGGCGTTCAGGGCGCGCAGGGCCGGCTGGCCCGCCAGCCAGTCGGCGAGCTTCGCCAGCGGGACGCTGACGTCGCCGAAGTGGTCGGTCACCGCCCGCACCAGCGCCCAGTCCTGCTCGGTGTCGAGGGTGAGCCGCAGGGCCGACCGGTCGGGGGTGAGCGTCACCCCGAGCACCCGGAACAACTCCGGATGGGTGTACGCGTACGAGGTTACGTGCACCCGGTGGTGGTCGGTGGCGATGCGGTGCAGCGTACGCAGCGTGTCCGCCCGGATGATCTCCACGTCCAGCCCGCGCGGCAGCGTACGCGCGATCGACGTGCTCGCGTAGTCCAGCCCCGGCACGGCCCGGTACACGTCGGCGACCAGCCGGACGATCTCCGGGTCGAGCAGCGGGCAGTCCGCGGTGAACCGCATGACCGCGTCGCCGGGGTGCGCGTCGAGCGCGCCCACGAACCGGTCGAGCACGTCGTCGACGGGGCCCCGGTGGCAGGCCACGCCGAGCCGGGCGCACTCGGCGACCACCGCGTCGTCGGCGGCTTCGGTGCTGGTGGCGACCACCAGGTCGGCGAGCACCCCGCCGTCGGCGGCGGCCCGGACCACCCGGCCGAGGACCGAGCGCCCGGCCAGCGGCCGCAGCACCTTGCCGGGCAGCCGGGACGAGCCCATCCGGGCCTGCACGATCCCCACGATCCGCGTCACTGCTGCTCCTGTTCGTCGCGCCGGGGCGCGAGGGCGTCCTTGGCCCGCCGCTTCGCCGCGCGGGCGCCCCGCTTGGCCAGCCGGGCCGGGGTGATCGCCAGCCGGCCGACCCGGTAGCTGAGCGACCCGCTGAGCAGGTTGATGGTCGCCTCGGCCCGGCGCAGCGCCCGCTCCCGGGAGGTGAGCAGCTCCTCCGTCCAGCGCAGCAGGGCCGTCACCCGGGTCAGCTCCGCCTTCTGCCGCAGCCACGCCTCGCGGAGCTGCTGGTGGCTGTCCAGGCCGGTCGGGGGCGCGGTGGGCTCCACCGCGCGCAGCTCGTCGGCGAGGGCGACGCGGTCGGCGTTGTCCAACCCGCGCAGCGCCGCGGTGACCGCGACCTCCGCGTCGACGGCGGCCGTCACCGTCGCCCGGTCCAGGTCGCGCCCGGCGGTGCCGGCCAGCACCACGGTCAGCCCCGCCACGTCGAGGGTGGACGACCAGGGGTGGGCGTAACCGCCGGTGGCCAGGGCGGCGGCGAACCGCCACAGGCCCCGGGCCAGCGTCACGTCCACCGGCCACGGGTCGCTGGCCCGCCAGCTCGGGTCGAGCACCGCGAACGCCGGGGGAGCACCGGTGGCGTCGCGGGCCGTGCAGGCCCCGCCGTCGGCGAGCACCACGTTGTCGAGGCTGGCCAGGGCCGTCGCGCCGGTGAGCCGGCCGGCGTCGTCGGCGTGCGCGTCGAGCCAGGCCGCGTACCCGCGCAGCAGCCGGCGCAGGGCGGCCAGGTCGCGGCGCAGGCAGGCGTCGAGCAGCACGGTGCGCAGCAGCCGGCCCTCGGGCACCGCTCCGGCGAGCACGGCCGGGTCCCGCCAGGCCGCCGCGCGGGTGGCGAACGGGGCCTCCGTGGCCGCCGCGACCGGGCCGGGCACCCGCCACCGCCAGCCGTCCGCCGCCGCCGTCACCTCCACCACGCCGATCCCGGGCGGCCCGGTCTGCACCCACAGCACCGGCAGCCCGCCGGGTTCGGCCGGCGCGGGCCGGGCCGCGCCCGCCTCGGTGCCGGCCGGGTTCGGCGGGTCGCCCACGGCGGGGACGGCCGGGGCCGCGCGGTGGGCCAGCACCAGCCAGCCCGGGGCGAGCGCGGTGCCCAGCCCCGCGTGCAGCGCGTCGACCGCCAGCCTCGCCGGGTCCTGGAGCACGGGACGGTCGCCGTGGCCCGGCGCGCACGCGCCGTGCAGCACCGCGTCCAACAACCCGCTGCCGGGGCGCGCGGCCAGCGCGCCGGCGTCGACCAGCGCGGTCGGCGCGGCCGGCTCGGGGTACGCGGCGAAGCAGCCGCCGGGGCGCAGCCCCGCCCCGGCCAGCCGGTCCCGCGCCTGCTCCAGGTTGGCGGGACGGCCGGCGTCCAGCGCCCCGCCGACCGCCCAGTCGGCGTCGTCGCGGCCGGCGTACCAGGGCGCGGTGTCGACCATCCGGGTCAGCCCCACCGGGTTGTCCAGCCGCAGCAGCAGCGTCCCGCCGGGGGCGAGCACGGCGGCGAGCCGGCGCAGCAGCCCGTCCCAGCCGACCGGGGTCCCCTCCACCGACTCCACCGCGTCCAGGCCGGCGGCGGCGATCACCACGTCGAACGTCTCGTCGGCCGGCAGCCCGCCGGGGCCGCCGACGACCACCCGCACGGGCCGGTCCTCGGCCAGCGCCGACCCGTCCGGCCAGCTGCGCAGCAGGCAGGTGACGTCGGCGTGGGCCAGCCGGTCGACCAGCTCGGGGTCGTGCGGCCCGGCCAGCAGCACCCGCGCACCGGCCGGGGTGACCCGGGCGGCGAGCGCCGCGAGGGGCCCGCCGCCGGGCAGCCGCCGGCCGGTCAGGTCCGACCAGGCCAGCATCTCCCCGCCGGGCAGGGCGATCCGGGTCGAGGTGTCAGTGGTCAACGTGTTCCTCCTGGAGGGTCGCCCAACCCAGCAGCTCCCGCAGCTCGGCCGGCGTGCAGCGGTGGTCGGTGCCCAACTCGGCGCGGGCGATCTCGACCGCCGTCGGCAGGTGCACCGACTCGCCGTGCAGGTCCGGCCACTGCCGGCGGATGCGGGCGGTGCCGCCGAACGTCGGGTCCTCGTCGGCGAGGATCATCGGGTCGCCGTAGACGGCGGGCTCGCAACCGGCCGCGATGCCGTAGAAGATGGCGCTGGTCAGCCGGTTGGACGCCACCCGGCGGTGCCGGCGCAGCTCGGTGAGCTGCTTGTCGAGGAAGAGCGGGTCCGTGTCCTTCCACCAGTGCCCCCGGTAGCCGTGGCAGATCACCCGGAACCCGGCCTGCTCGTAGAGGCGGCGGACCCGGCGCATGCCGTACTCGTGCCAGTAGAGGCAGACGGTGACCGGGCCCGGCTCGGTGGCGCGGATGCGGGCGATCAGCTCCCGGTGGTCGCCGCGCACGTGCTGGCCCTCCCAGCCGTGGAACGGATACCAGATGGTCCCCTCCCGCTGCGGCTCCGGCGGGTCGTCGGCGCGCAACGTCAGCAGGTACGCGAACGGCGCGCCGGTCACCACGACGTTGCGCCGCCCCACCGACCAGGCCCGCCGCCGGGTCTGCTCCGACCACAGCAGGCTCGGCGTGCCCTCGACGTACGGGTGGCCGGGGGCGAGGCCGTCGCCGATGTTCCAGCCGTGCTGGACGTACCCGTTGATCCGGGGCGGGTGCCCGTCGCCGAGGCCGCAGTAGCGGGCCAGCACGTGCGCGTGGCCGTAGAAGTGGTTCGCGTGGTGCATCCCGGTCCCCTCAGGCGGCGGCGCGCGCCGGGGCGGCGTGCAGGGCGGCGGCCAGGGCGTCGACGACGCGGTCCTGGTCGGCGTCGGTGAGGTCGGGGAACAGCGGCAGGGAGAGCTGCTCGGCGTAGAACCCCTCGGCGACCGGGCAGTAGCCGCGCCGGTAGCCCAGCTCCGCGAACGCCGGATGCCAGTGCACGGGGACGTAGTTGACCTGCACGCCGATCCCGGCGGCCCGCATTGCGTCGTAGACGGCGCGGCGGCGGCCCTCGTGCACCCGGATCGGGTACAGGTGCCAGGCCGGCTCGGCCCACGACCGCCGGCCGGGCACCGACACGCCGGGCAGGTCGGCCAGGGCCTCGTCGTAGCGGGCGACCAGCTCGGCGCGGCGGTCCAGGAACCGGGGCAGCCGGCGCAGCTGGCTGCGGCCCAGCGCGCAGAGCACGTCCGGCAGCCGGTAGTTGAGCCCGAACTCGTGGATCTCCTGGTGCCAGCCGCCCTCGTCCGGCCAGCGCTGCGCGGCGCGGTCCCGCACGAGGCCGTGGTTGCGGAACCGGCGGGCCCGCTCCAGCAGGGCCGGGCTGACGGCGGCGACCGCGCCGCCCTCGGCGGTGGTGAGGTTCTTCGTCGGGAAGAACGAGAACGTGGTGAGGTCGGCGAGCGACCCGACCGGCCGGCCGTGGTAGGCCGCGCCGATCGAGTGGGCGGCGTCGGCGAGCAGCAGCCTGTCGCCGCCGCCGAGCACCGCGCGCAGCGCGTCGTAGTCGGCGGGGTGGCCGGCGTAGTCGACCGCCGCCACCACCTTCGTCCGGCCGGTCAGCGCCGCGCCGACCGCCGCCGGGTCCAGGGTGTACGTCTCCGGCTCGACGTCGGCGAAGACGACCCGCGCGCCGAGCGCGACGGCGGTGCTGGCGGTGGCCGCGAACGTCATCGGCGGCACGACCACCTCGTCGCCGGGGCCGACGCCGGCCGCCGCGTACGCCACGTGCAGGGCGGCCGTGCCGTTGGACACGGCCGCGCAGCCGACCCCGCCGGTCCAGCCGGCCAGGTCCGCCTCGAACGCGTCGACCTGCGGGCCGGTGGTGAGCCAGTCGCTGCGCAGCACGGCGACCACGGCGGCGACGTCGTCGTCGGTGACGGACTGCCGCCCGTACGGGAGCATCGCCATCACGCGGCGATGCCGAGCATGTCGCGCAGCTGCTCCACGCCGAGCCACTCGTCGTTGCTGTCCGACTGGTAGGCGAACCCGTCCGGCACCGGCTCGCAGTGCGCGGGCGGCTGGTAGCCCCAGGTGGCGATGGTCGGCTGCACGATGAACCGGTCGGGGGTGCGCAGGGTCCGCCGGCTGTCGTCCGGGGCGATCATCTCCTCGTGCAGCTTCTCGCCGGGCCGGATGCCGATCTCGTGGGTGGTGGCGTCCGGGGCGACGGCCTCCACCAGGTCGAGGATGCGCATGCTCGGGATGCGCGGCACGAACAGCTCGCCGCCCTGCATCTGGTCGAACGAGTCCATGACGAACTGCACGGCTTGGTCCAGGGTGATCCAGAACCGGGTCATCCGCTTGTCGGTGACGGGCAGGCTCTTGCCCTCGGCGGCGAGCCGGCGGAACAGCGGCACCACCGAGCCCCGGCTGCCCACCACGTTGCCGTAACGCACCACGGCGAACCGGGTCGGGTGGTGGGCGGCGTAGTGGTTCGCCGAGACGAACAGCTTGTCGCCGACCAGCTTCGTCGCCCCGTACAGGTTGATCGGGCTGGACGCCTTGTCGGTGGAGAGCGCGATGACCTTCTTCACCCCGGCCTCGATGGCCGCGTCGACGACGTGCTGCGAGCCGGTGATGTTGGTGGCGATGAACTCCGACGGGTTGTACTCGGCGGTGTCCACCTGCTTGAGCGCGGCGGCGTGCACGACGTGGTCGACGCCGTGCATGGCCCGGGTGAGCCGGTGGCGGTCCCGGATGTCGCCGATGAACCAGCGCAGCCGGGGGTCGTCGCCGAGCTGCTGGCGCAGCTCGTACTGCTTGAGCTCGTCGCGGGAGAACACCACCACCCGGGCCGGGTCGGCCTCGGCGAGGACGTGCCGCAGGAAGGTGCGGCCGAAGGACCCGGTGCCCCCGGTGATCAGAATGGAGGACCCATTCAACTCGCTCAACTGGTGCTCCCAAGGTCGGTTGATCTTTCGGCCGGGGACGGTGCCGGCCGGCGGACGGTTCGTGACGCTAAGCCGGCAGAGTTAACGGCCCCACGCCGGACGGTGAACGGGCGCGACGCGGGCGGTGAATGCGTCATGCCCGCCCCGCGTCGACAGCGGGCCGCCAGGTGAACGGGACGTGTCCGCCGGTCAGACCAGGTCCCAGCCCAGCGCGGTGCCCCGGGGCACGTCGCGGCGGAACGTGCGGCCGAGCACCCGGTCCAGGTCGGCCGGGGGCAGCCCGCCGGCCGGGCGGATCGAGCGCACGTTGTCCCGGGTCACCGGCTCGCCCGCGCGGACGTCGGCCACCACGTACAGCGACCGGCGGAACCGCAGCCCCTCCCGCTCGGTGGGGGTCGGGCCGATCGTGGTGACGCCCAGCGCCGCCCAGGCCCGCTCGGACTCGACGCGCAGGTCCGCCAGCTCCGTCGGCTCCAGCGAGAAGTCCGAGTCCACCCCGCCGTCGGCGCGGCGCAGCGTCACGTGCTTCTCGATCAGGCAGGCGCCCAGCGCCACCGCCGCCACCGGCACCCCGATGCCGGGGGTGTGGTCGGAGATCCCGACCGGCACGCCGAACGTGTCGGCCAGCACCGGCAGCCGGCGCAGGTTGCTGTCCTGCGGCGGGGCCGGGTAGGACGCGGTGCAGGCCAGCAGCACGATGCCGCCCGCCCCGCCCTCGCGGGCGGCGGTCACCGCGGCGTCGATCTCGCCGACCGTGGCCATGCCGGTGGAGATCACCATCGGCTTGCCGGTGGCGGCCACCAGCCGGATCAGCGGCAGGTCCACCAGCTCCGACGAGGCGATCTTGTACGCCGGGGCGTCCAGCTCCTCCAGCAGCTCCACGGCGGTGGCGTCGAACGGCGACGAGAAGACCGTCAGGCCGTGCCGGCGGGCCCGCTCGAAGATCGGCCCGTGCCACTCGTACGGGGTGTGCGCCCGCTCGAAGAGCTGGTAGAGCCGCTCGCCGCCCCACAGCTCGTGGCCGCCGGAGATGCGGAACTCCGGCGCGTCCACGTCGATGGTCAACGTGTCCGGGGTGTACGTCTGGAGCTTGAGCGCGTGCGCGCCGCTGGCCGCCACCGCGTCCACGATGGCCAGGGCCCGGTCGAGGCTGCCGTTGTGGTTGCCCGACATCTCGGCGACCACGAAGGGCCGCTCGCCGGTGCCCACCGCGTGCGGGCCGATCTTGACTGTCGTCATGTTCCCCTGCTCAGTTGCGTCCACACCACCTGGTGCGGCGTGCCGTCGACGTCCCGCTCGTAGCGCCGGACGATCGTGAAACCGAAGCGCCGGTGCAGCGCCAGCACCGGCCGGTTGGTGGCCAGCGTCTCGCCGCCGAGCGTGCGCGCGCCGAGGGTGTCGAACGCGTACGCGATCGCCGCCTGCTCCAGCGACAGCCAGGCCGGCATGAGCGCCCGCCGGGCGTCCAGCCCCTCGACGTCGAGATAGAAGCCCCAGGTCAGCGCCCTGTCCGGGCTGGTCACGCCGGAGAAGGTCACCACGCCGCAGGGCTGCCCGAGGTGCTCGTGCACCAGCACCCGCCGGTCCGGGTCGACGCGTACGCCCGCCCACCAGGCGGCGTGCTCGGCCGCGCCGATCTCGTGCCGGGTGAGGCTGACCTCGCGGACCTGCGGGTGGTTGCGCCAGCGCAGGATCGTCGCCAGGTCGGCGTCGCGGGCGGGCCGCAGCACCCCGCCGGCCCGGGTGGCGGTCGTCCCGCTCGTCCCCGTCCCGGTCATCCCCGCCCCGCCATGGCGCTGCCCTGTTCCGCCCCCGACGGCGTGCCCTCGGCGGCCAGCGGCCCGCTCCCGCCGGACGCCGCGTCGGGGGCCGCCGCCCCGGCGGGCGACACCGGCCGCAGCGAGCCGGCCAGCCGGTGCGCCCGCCGCAACGTCTTGTACGCGAGGTAGCTGTCCCGGGCGACGAGGCGGTGCTTCAGCCCGGCCACCCCGCCCGGCCGGGCGTACCCGCCGGAGGGCAGGTAGCGGCGGTAGTGCTCGGCGACCCGGCGGAAGAACCCCCGCCGCAGCCTCGGGTGCACCCGGCCGTCGTTGCCCACCACCACCAGATAGTGGTTGATCATCAGGCCGAACAGGTCCGTGCGGATCCAGTCCTCGGTGACGTGCTCGGCCACCCACTGCTGGAGGCGCTCGTACTGCACGAACGCGTCGAAGTGCCGGCCGCTGCGGGTCGAGGTGATCGCGCCGAGCCGGCCCTGCCGGTAGTGGTAGCAGACGTGGTCCAGCACCCCGATCCGGTCCGCGGCGATGAGCAGCGGGTGGCTGAACGGGATGTCCTCGTACCAGCCGGGGTGGAAGCGCAGCTCCAACTCGTCGAGGAAGCCCCGCCGGACCACCTTGTTCCACGCGGTGTGCTGCACCCGCAGCAGCTCGGGCCGGTCGGCCAGCCGGACGCACCCGTCGACCCCGCGCAGCAGGTGGCTGCTCGCGTCGACCTCCAGCCGGCCGCCCTCGTGCACCCGCAGGTGGTCCACCAGCAGCACGTCCGGCTCGTCGCGGCGCAGCCGCGCCAGCACCACGGCCAGGGCGCCCGGGGGCAGCCAGTCGTCGCTGTCGACGAACCACACGTACCGGCCGGTCGCCTCCGCCAGCCCCGCGTTGCGGGCCAGCCCCAGCCCGACGTTGCGGGTCAGGGACACCACCCGCACCTGGGGCCGCCCGGCCGCGTACGACCGCAGCATCTCCCCGCACCGGTCCGGGGAGGCGTCGTCGACGGCGACCAGCTCGACCTCGGCGGCCTCGGCGGCGGACAGGCCGCCGAGGATCGACTCCAGGCACTGGTACAGGTACGCCTCGACGCCGTGCACCGGGACGACGATGCTCAGCAGCGGGCTCCGCGTCGGCTCATTGACCACGCCCGACACCTTCGACCGCCCGGATGGACGGCCCCGGAACCTGACGTATCCGCCGGGGGTGGGCTCGCTGAACAGACCCCCTACGGAGGGTTAACGGTTGAGCATCCGCTTCACCCGGCCGCCGGCCGCCCGCACCCGGGCCCGCAGCCGGTGCGACTCGAACCCCGCGACGGTCTCCTTCAGCTCCTGGTTGCGGTCGTGCAGCCACTGGATGCGGGCGATCAGCTCGGCCGGGTCGGTGGCCGACTGCGCGCGTACCGCCGGGGGGAACGTCGTCTCGGCGACCTGCCGGTCGAACCGGGCGGCGCTGTCGCCGTCGGCGAAGGAGACCCCGAGGTCGTGCTTGGCCAGGAACGCCGTCATCGTCGCGTACCGGGCCTTGTGCCCGTTGTTGAGCGCGGTGTAGTCGGCCTCGTCGTAGAGCTCTATGGCGTCCACGTCCGGCGGGACGTCCTTCATCAGCCGGTGCGGGATGTCGAAGTACCGGGCCAGCTCCAGCGTCCGCGAGTCGTGCGCGAAGAGGTAGCCCGGCGTCCCCGCCACCAGCGCCGTGATGGTGCCGTGGATGCGGGTGCCGAAGTTGAAGTCGAACCGCGACAGGTAGTCCATCCACGTCCACGGGTCGACGAACATTCGCACCTTGTCCTCGGTGAACAGCGGGTGGGAGGTGTGGATCGGGATGGCCGCCTTCTTGCCCCGGTCCTCCGGGGCGTCGCCGAAGAGCAGGGTGCCCAGCGTCTTGAGGTCCTGCGGCAGGTAGCGCAGGTTCGGGTACCGCCGGTGGTGCGAGGCGATGACCTTCGCCATCGACTTCACGTACGGGGAGACGGTCAGCGCCACCCGGTCCTCGACGGTGAGCGTGGTCTTGCGCTTGTCGACCCGCAGGCTGTCGCCGTGCAGGAACATCGACGGGCAGCCGATCACGTCGACGGCGGAGAAGCCCAGGGTCCGCAGGTACCCCTCGGTGATCTCGCCCCGCACCCCGATGGTGTGCGACCGGTCCAGCACGGCCGAGACGAACGCCTTCACCGCGTCGTCGATCGGCCGCAGGTACTCCCGGTCGGCGTCGACGTTGGTCTGCGCGCCGACCCCGAACACCACCACCGGGATCTTCAGCCGCTCGATCAGCCGGGTCATGGCGACCAGGCGGTGGGCGTAGCTGCGCCGGAACGCGTTCGCCAACGGCACCACGAACACGTCGAACCGCTCGTTGATCTCGTCGGCCTCGCGCGGGTTGACCCGGAACTCCGAGGAGGTGACCTCCGCCGTCGACGTCCGCAGCAGCTTGTGCGCCGCGTGGCTGAACACGAGGTTGCCGGCGTTCTCGCCGATCCAGTTGCGCTCGAACGTCTCCTCCGGCGAGTAGACGTCGAACGGCCCCTTCTTGGCCCGCAGCAGGATCCGCTGGTGCATCCGTGTTGTCCCCTCGTCGTGGCCGAGACCGCGATATTAGGCCATCGTGCCCGTGCCGCCGCCAGGCGCGTCACGTGCCGGCCGACGGCGGGCGGCGCGCCCGGCCGCACCGGGTAGGGTGCCGGCGGGGCGGCACCGCGCGGCCCGCCGCCACCGGGGCGGCGGCGTCGGCCCGGGGCGTCCGCGAGGAGGAGAGCGGTGCTGGTGACCCCCGCGGCCGGTCGGGCCGCCGGCCTCCCCGGCGCCCCGACCGTCGTACGCCCCGACGCGCCGGCCCGTCCGGCCAGCCGGCTGCCCTCGCTGACCGGGCTGCGCTGGGTCGCCGCCCTGCTCGTCTTCGGCTACCACGTCGGCACCATGCGGATCGTCGGCCAGCCCGAGGCCAAGGCCGTCGTCGACTGGCTGTTCACGCTGGGCCTGTCCGGCGTCGAGTTCTTCTTCATCCTCAGCGGCTTCGTGCTGGTCTGGTCGGCCCGCGACGGGGACCGCCGACGCGACTTCCTGCGCCGCCGGCTCGCCAAGATCTACCCGAACCACCTGCTGATGTGGGCGGTGGTGCTGGTGACCGGGGTGTGGGTCTTCGCCGACCCGGTCAACGTCCGCGCCGCGGTGGAGAACCTGTTCCTGGTCCAGGCGTGGGACCCGACGCCCGGCTACTTCTACAGCGTCAACTCGGTGAGCTGGTCGCTCTCCTGCGAGCTGTTCTTCTACGTCTGCCTGCCGTTCGCGCTGCCGCTGGTGCGCCGGGCCCCGGTCGGGGCGCTGTGGGCGGTGGTGGCGGCCGTGCCGCTGCTGATCGTGGCGCTCTGGCCGGGGCAGCGCCTGGTGCCGCAGGAGAGCACCTGGTGGTTCACCCAGATCTTCCCGGTCGTGCGGTCCCTGGAGTTCTGGATGGGGGTGGCCGCCGCCGAGCTGCTGCGCCGGGGGCGCTGGCGCGGCCCGGGGCTCACCGCCGCCAGCGTCATGTTCGTCGTCACCTGGGTGGTCGCCGCCCAGTGGATCCGCGCCGAGCTGTGGGCGGCGCTGCTCGCGGCGGCGTACCTGCTGGTCATCGTGGCCGCCGCCGACGCGGACGTGCGCGGCGCGCGGACGCCGTGGCGGTCCCGGCCGATGGTCTGGCTCGGCGAGGTCTCCTTCGCCTTCTACCTGGTGCACGTCTTCGTCATGATCACCGTCCTGCGGCTGGCCGACCGGCTCGGCACGGGGCTGCCCGGCTGGTGGGGCCCGCTGGCGGCGGTCGGCTTCCTGCTGGTCAACCTCGGCCTGGCCGCGCTGTTGCACCGGTGGGTGGAGATGCCGCTGACCCGCCGGCTCGGGCCGCCGCGCCGACCCCGCGCCCCGGCCGCCGCCGCCTGACCCGCCGCCCGCCGCCTGCCCCTGCCCCTGCTCCGCCGCCGACCCGGCCCCTGACCCCGCCGCCGGTGACGCGTGGCGGTGGTGCGTGGCCTGTGGTGCGTCGTCCGTGGTGCGCCACGCCGCGTTCAGCAGGTGACACGCTCGCCGGCGGTGCGTGGCGCGGCCGGTGGCGGTAGCGTGGACGGGTGCTTCCCGTCGCGCTGACCTGTCCCCTGTGGTGGGTCGCGCGCTGGACGGCGCGGATGCTGGCGACCCTCGCCGTCGTGGTCGCGTTCTCCCTCGGTGCCGCGTCGCTGCCGCCGGGCACGGTGCTCCCCGCCAGCGTCGACCCCGGCCAGGCCGGCTCCGGCCCTGCCGTCGCTGCCTCCGTTGCGGGGTCCGTCGCCGTCGCGGAGGCCCGCACCGTCGCGGCATCCGCCGCCGGGTCCACCGTCACTGGCTCCATCGCCGCCGGCTCCATCGCCGCAGCGGGTGCCGCCGGCCCGTGGCCGCCCGCCGACGCGCCGCCGCCCGCCGAGGCCGGGCCCCTGCAGGTCGCCGCGCCAGCCCCGCAGCGGGTGCCGACCGGGCTCGTCCCCGCCGCCGTCGGCCCCCGCGCGCCGCCGGCCGCCTGAGCCACGCGGCGGGCCGCGCCCGCCACCACCGTCGCCGACGACCCTCACCCACCGCCGCCCCAGCCGCCGGGCCCGTACGCCGCAGGCGTCCCGCCCGGCGGCGGCCCGGATCCCTTTCCGCCTCCCCTGCCCGCGAGGTGCCGACCATGGACATCGTTCTCTACCAGTTCCTGACCGAGGTGCCGCTGGCCGCCGCCATCTGGTCCGTGCTGCTCGTGCTGGCGCTCACCGTGCTCGCCGTGCTGGTCGCCCGCCCCGAGCGGGACCGCCCGCCCGCCGTCGAGCCCCCGGTCCGGCCCGCCGCCCCGCCCGCCCCGGCCGCCGCAGACCTGCGCCGGTACGCCGAGGAGGTGGCGGTGGCCGCCGCCGGGGCGGCGCAGAACGCCCGCCGCCGACGGGCCGCCTGGACGGCCGCCCAGGACGCCGCCGAGCGGGCCTGGCAGGCGTACGACGAGGCGGAGACCGCCGCCCGACGCTTCCGCGACGCGGGCGCGCTGCCGACGCCGCACACCCCGCGTACCCCCGCCGAGTACGCGGCCCGGGAGCGCTGGCTGCACCACGCCGCCACGGCGGCCCACCTGCGGGGCGAGTTGTCCATCGGGCAGCTCTGCGACGTCTTCGCCCGCCGGGGCGGCTGGGACCCCCGGCTGCACCCGGTGGAGCAGGAGGTCGTCCTGGCCCGGGCCGTCCGGGACGGCAGGCTGGCCCGCTACCGTGCCGCCGCCGCACGCGAGCGGGCCGCGTGGGGCGACGCCGAACTGGCGGCCGAGGCCGCCCGGGCGCTGGCCGCCGAGGCGTACGCCGCCGCCGAGCGCGCCCGGCCCGCCCACGCGCCGGCGACCAGCGCCACGGCCTCCGGCAGGGTCCTCGGGATCACCGGCTGGCGCCCACCCCGCCCCGCCCCGGCACGGTAACCGCGGAAACCGCGGTGGTGGTGACCGCCGTGACCGCCGTGACCGCCGTGACCGCCGTGACCGTCGTGACCGTGGTCACTGCGGTGACCGCCGTGATCAAGAGGTTTGCGTCATCGTGGAGATCAACTCTGACGCTTTTCTCTTGATCACCGAGGCGGGGGCGGGGCGGGGGCAGGGCGGGGGTGTGAGGCGGGTCATGGTGGGGTGGGATCGGGCAGGCGGGGCCATTCGGTTTGATCGGGGGCGGTAATCGCCGAGATTCGCGGCGCGTCGTCCCGTTGCGGGTCCGCTGGCGTCGGATGGGTCGGCAGTCCCATTGAGTCGCGTCAGTCTCCGAATGCCCCGTAAATGGGTCGGTCAGCGGACGTTTAAGCAGGTGGCGGGGGGTTGGCAGGACTTCCGTCGGCCAGTAGTGTCGGCCCGTCTGGTGCGGTACCCGATCGCAAGAGGCGACGCCGCGCCGACCCGCTCAATCGTGAAGATCACGAACCGGGGACCCATTGCACGTCCGGGGTGAATCCGCGGGCCACGGCCTGCGGTAGGGCGATCTTCCCGCCCGAATCCGTCAGCTAACCCGGTAGGCGGTATCGGAAGGAGTTCCATCCTCGTGCAGCACGACCCCACCCCCCGGGTTGTTCCTCCACCACGGAGCCCGGTGCCCGTGTCCGCCGCCGCCGAGCCGGCGCACTGACCGTCGCACCCCTGCGTACGCCCGCCTGAGCGGGCGCCCCAGAAAGCGGACCCCACCGGCCGCGGACACCGCCCGCCGCCGTGCGCCGACGCGCGCCCGGGTGCCTCCGCTTCCGCCCCGTCCCGTGGAGGAACACGTGAACGATCAGCTCAAGCGGCACCTGCGGCGACTCGCCACGGAACGCCCGTACCAGGTCGTCGCCGGCTCCGCCGCGGCGCTGCTGCTGGCCTCCGGCACCGGCGCGCTGCTCGCCGCCGTCGACGACGACGCCCCCGCCCCGCAGCGGACCACCAACGCCGCCGTGGCCGAGGTGGCACCCCGCCTCGACGGCGCGGCCAGCCGCGCCCAGGCCCGGATCGCCGCGCCGCTCGCTGCCCCGAGCAGCGCCGCGCCGTCGCCGAGCGCCACCTCGGCGGCCCCGAACCCCGACCTGACGGCCTCGGCGACGCCGAAGAAGACCACGGCGAAGCCCGCGGCCCCGAAGCCGCCGTCGTCCAAGGTCCTCGACTACGACTACGAGGCCCAGACCACCTACTACTACTGCGGCCCGGCTGCGGTGCGCAACGCGCTCTCCGCCACCGGTGTCGACGGCACCCAGGACGACCTGGCCGCCCGCCTCGGCACCACCGAGATGGGCACCAACTCGGCCTACGACACCACCCGCGTGCTCAACGAGATGGTCAAGGGCGAGCCGTACCGGACCCGGCTGATCCCCGGCGGCGCCGCCACCCCGGCGGAGACGGAGCGGCTCCGGGCCGACGTGGTGAAGGCGGTCAGCGCCGGTCGCGGCGTCGTGGTCAACATCGCCGGCGACGCCACCGACGTCGACGGCGGCTGGCACTCGTTCCCCGGCGGCCACTACATCGCCGTCGTGGGCTACCGCGACTCCGGGCGCACCGTGCGCATCGCCGACTCGGCGGACCCGGCCGTCCCGGCGTACTGGATCAGCACCGCCGCGCTGGCCCACTGGGCGGCGACGCGGGGCTACTCGGCCTGACATCACCCTCCCCCCACCGGCCCCGGCTCTCCTCCGCAGAGAGCCGGGGCCGGTGCCGTCTCCGGGTAGGCGGGGGCGGCCTCGATCCTTGGACAGTTGCGGTTCAAGGCGAACAGCAACTGTCCAAGAATCGGAGGCGGGACGATCAGGCGGTGGGGGAGTGGGTCATCGCGTCGGCGGCGCGCGGGGCCGGCGGGTTCCAGCCCGGCTCCAGCTCCCGGCGGGCCGCCGAAAGGAACGCCTCGGCGTACGACTCGGCCGGGAAGTCGCCCAGGTAGTGGGCCCGGGTGCCCCAGCGGGCCGCCGCCTTCGGGTCGGTGTCCAGCAGCAGGCCGAGCACCTCGTCGAGGTTGCCCGCGTCGCTCCGCAGCACGTAACCCGAGCCGGCCAGCGGGAACCGCTCGACGAACCGGTCGCCGTCGCCGACCATGTCCGTCACCGCGTACGGCTTGCCGGAGTAGAGGTAGTCGGAGATGACGCCGGAGACGTCCGAGACGAGCGCGTCGGAGCGGTTGACGCAGTCGACCAGGGACAGCTCCCGGCTGGCCGCCGCGCCGAAGACGTGCTGCCGCCCGGTGCGGGCCCGGTCCGCCGCCAGCAGCTCCGTGAGCCGGGCGAGCTGCCGCGCCGACGCCGGGTTCTGCCCCGTGTACGGGTGGGCGCGCAGGATCACCGTCGCGCCCCGGGCCAGCAGGCCCCGCACGATCGTCTCGCCCACCGGCAGCGAGCAGTAGTTCGCGTCGGCGTGGTGCCCCGTCCAGGTCGGGGTGTAGAGCACCGTCGGGTTCGCCAGGCCGGTGGCCGGCGCGCGGCGTACCTCGATCGACTCGACCTGGGGGCGGCCGACCACGACGAACTTCTCCGCCGGGATGTCCACCCCGGCGCGGGCGTACCGGTCGATCGCCGCCCGCCCGGCCACGAAGTTGCGGTCGAACAGCGCCGTGACCGGGTTGGCGCTCGGTGCCTTGTCGCTGTCGCCGTGGTGGATCTGCACGTGGGTGAGCTGCGAGAACCGGATGCAGTGGCTGTTCTTCGCCCCGTGGTTGACGTAGAACGCCACCTTCAGGCTCGGCACCAGCGCCTCGTCCATCGCCTTCAGCGTCGGGCAGTAGACCACCGGGGCGCTGGTGGCCGCGGCGATCGGGGCGAGGAACTCCGGCTCCCGCACCATCACGAAGAACGGCCGGCCGATCCGCTCCAGGTACGGCAGCCACATGGTGACCTGGTATTCCGACCCGGGCGGGGCGGAGAAGTGCAGCAGGAACTCCGGCCGGTGCGCCCGCAGCGCTCGGGCCACCGCCGAGCCGCCCGCCCCGGGCCGGAACCGTCGCTTCGCCAGGTCGGCCGCGACCGCCCCGGCCCCCGCGCCGACGGCGAGGGCCACCAGCAGGGCGACCCAGGCCGGCAGCACCAGGGCGGCGGCCAGCGCCACCACGGCGAGCAGCACCAGCAGGGCGTCGCCCAGCCGGGCCGCGACCAACGGGGTCCACGACCGCACGGGCAGGTTCGCCGCCCGGATCTCCAGGTCGCCGGCCTGCCGCAGCGGCCCCACCAGCAGCACCAGCCCCAGCAGCACCAGGGCCGTCGCCGCCAGCGCCGGGTCGAAGCCGGCGTCGAGCCGTCGCGCGTACCCGACGAGGATGCCGGCGGCGAGCAGCACCGCCTCGGCGGTGCTGTCGGCGGCCGGGCGGACCCGGCGCTCCCAGCCGGCGGCGGCGAGGGCCGCCACCGCGAGCGCCAGGCCCCAGCCCGTCGCCCCGGTCAGGGCGAGGGTGAGGAACGCCAGCACCGCCAGGCCGGTGGCCGCCACCCGGGCGGCCAGCTTCCTGACCAGGTCACCACGCATGTCGCTTCGCTTCCTTCGCCCGTCGCGGTGGCCGTCGACCCGTCAGCCGGCCGTGGCCGGGGCGGACGCCCGGCTGGCCTGGGCGGGCACGCCCGCGGCGGGCAGCTCGCCCGGCGCCCGGCGTACGTCGATGACCTGCCCGGTCAGCTCGGAGATCAGCACGTCCAGCGACGACTGGGCGACGGTCTCGGCGGCCAGCAGGGTGTGCTCCGGCTCCTCGCCGAACGCCTTGGTGCGCATCGGCGTGGCGGTGCGCTCCGGGTT
The DNA here is from genome assembly GCF_020884815.1 of Micromonospora sp. NBRC 110038. Taxonomy (NCBI): domain Bacteria; kingdom Bacillati; phylum Actinomycetota; class Actinomycetes; order Micromonosporales; family Micromonosporaceae; genus Micromonospora; species Micromonospora sp. NBRC 110038. Next base: position 1,515,440 of record NZ_BBOL01000001.1, read on the forward strand.
GATGCAGTTGACCCGTACGCCGAACTCGGCCCACTCGTCGGACAGCGCCTGGGTGAGGTTGACCAGGGCGGCCTTGGTGGCCGAGTAGAGCGCGTAGCGGGCCCGGCCCCGGGTGTACGAGCTGGACGTGTAGAGCAGCAGCTGGCCCTTGGTCTGCTGCAGGTACGGCAGCGACTGCCGGGCGATGGTGACCGGGCCGACGAAGTTGACGTGCAGGACCCGGTCCATCGTCTCCTGGTCCATCTCGGCCAGCTCGCCCTTCTCCAGGATGCCGGCGGTGACGACCACGTGGTCGATCCGGCCGGTGGCCTCGAAGGCGGTCTTCAGCGCGGCCTCGACGTCCTCGGCGCGCTCGACGTGGGTGCCGGTGGTGGAGCGGCTGAACGGGAAGACCTGCGCGCCGTGGCGGCGGGCCAGCTCGGTCAGCTCGTGGCCGATGCCGTAGCTGCCCCCGAACACGACGATCGTGCGGCCGGTCAGCTCCTCGGTGTAGCCCCGGTCGGTCAGCCGGGGGGCCTGCGCGGCGGCGAGCTGGAACAGCTTGTCCGCCAGGTGCACGTCGACCGGGTGGGTGACCTTGATGTTCTCGTCCGAGCCGTCGATCACCTTGATCGGGGTGCCCGGCAGGTAGCGCAGCACGACGCCGCAGTCGTCGGTGGCGGCGAAGTCGGGGTCGCCGGCGGCGATCCGGTACGCCTCGCGGATCGTGCCGGACCGGAACGCCTGCGGGGTCTGCCCCCGGCGCAGCGTGGAGCGCACCGGGATGTCGGTGATGCAGTCGTTGTCGTCGACCTGGATGATCGTGTCGGCCGACGGGATCGCCACGTCGACCGCCGAGTACGTCCAGAGCGCGTTGACGCACTCCCGCACGATCCGGCCGCTGAGCAGCGGGCGCACCGCGTCGTGGAAGAGGATGTTGACGTCGCCCTCGCCGACCGCGTCCAGCGCGATGCGGGTGGTGGCGTTGCGCGTGTCACCGCCGGCGATGACCTTGCTGACCTTGCGGAAGCCGGCCTTGTCGACGATCTGCTGGGCGTCGGGGACGTGCCCGTCGGCCATCAGCACGATGATCTCGTCGATCTCGGGGGCCGCCTCGAAGACCGCCAGGGTGTGCTCGATGATCGGCTTGCCGGCGATCTTCAGCAGCTGCTTGGGGATGCCGAGGCCGAGCCGGGTCCCGGTCCCGCCCGCCAGCACCACCGCCACCGTCCGCGAGGGCCGCCACGGCGCCGGGGTCTCCGGTGTGGCGTCCGGGCCAGTGGTGTGGTCCTGCGTCATTGCCGATCCTCACTCTCACGGTTTGCGAACAGGGGGTGACGGCCGCACGGCGGCCGGGTGAACCATAACGCAACCACCGCGCCGCCCCCCAGGGACGACGCGGTGGGGAAGACACCCGCACGACACCGTACGGACGCCGCAACCTTACTTCTTGTTGGAGAAGTCCTCGTACGCGCGCAGCACCTCGTCGGTCGGGCCGTCCATCCGCAGCACGCCCGATTCCAGCCAGATCGTCCGTTCGCAGGTGTCCCGCACCGAGGAGAGCTGGTGGCTGACCAGGAATACCGTTCCCGCGCCCTCCCGCAGCTCCCGCACCCGCTGCTCGCTGCGCTTGCGGAAGCCCTTGTCGCCGGTGGCCAGGGCCTCGTCGATCAGCAGCACGTCGTGCTTCTTCGCCGCCGCGATGGAGAAGCGCAGCCGGGCGGCCATGCCGGAGGAGTACGTCCGCATCGGCAGCGAGGCGAAGTCGCCGCGCTCGTTGATCCCGGAGAACTCGATGATCTCCGGGGCGAGCCGGGCCACGTCGGCCGGCTGCATGCCCATGGCGAGGCAGCCGAGGGTGACGTTGCGCTCACCGGGCAGGTCGTTGAGCAGGGCGGCGTTGACGCCGAGCAGCGACGGCTGCCCCTGCGTGTAGACGGCACCCCGGTTGACCGGCAGCAGCCCGGCGATGGCCCGCAGCAGGGTGGACTTGCCGGAGCCGTTGCTGCCGATCAGCCCGATCGCCTCGCCCCGGTACGCGGTGAAGCTGACCCCCTTGACCGCGTGCACCTCCCGGATGTTCGGCGCGGACGTGCGGGACATGATCCGCTTCAGCGCGGCCACCGGGCTGGTGCCGCCGGCGGCGCCCTTGTGCACCCGGTAGATCACGTGCGCGTCGTCGACCACCACGGTCGGGATGCGCTCGACGATCCTCGGCAGCGTCACGGTGACGTCGTTGGACGCCTCGATGTGCTCAGCCACGGCCGTACTCCTGTTCGCCCCGCCAGAAGTAGATGAAACCACCCACGCCCATCACGACCGCCCAGGCCACCGCGTACGTCCACGCCTGGACCATGGAGGAGTTGAGCAGCGGCGCCCCCTCCAGCAGCGCGTGCCGGGCCAGCTCGATGTAGACCAGCATCGGGTTCGCCTCGACGATCCGGGTCGCCCAGCCCGGCAGGTTCTCCTCGAACAGCGCGACGTTGTAGAGCACGCCGGAGCCGTACATCCAGGTGCGCACCAGGAACGGCATCACCTGCTTGAGGTCGGCGACCTTCGAGCCCATCCGGGCCACGGCCATGGTGAGCCCGGCGTTGAACAGCGCCTGGAGCAGCACGACCGGCACGAGCAGCAGCCACTCGACGGTGAGCGGCTCGCCGGTGACCAGCACGATGCCCATCAGCACGACCAGCGAGGCCATCAGCTGCTGGAACTGGGTGAGCATGACGGCGAGCGGCAGGCAGGCCCGGGGGAAGTGCAGCGCCCGGATCAGCCCCAGGTTGCCGGTGATCGACTGGGTGCCGTTCTGCACCGCGGTCTGGGTGAAGTTGAAGATGAACAACCCGGCGGTCAGGTACGCGATGAAGTTCGGGATGCTGTTCTGCTTCAGCACCAGGCCGAAGATCAGGTAGTAGACCGCCGCGTTCGTCAGCGGGGTGAGCACCTGCCAGAGCTGCCCGAGCCGGGCGTTGCTGAACGAGGCGACCAGCTTGGCGTTCGAGTACGCGGCGATGAAGTGCCGGTACGCCCACAGGCGGCGGGTGTACTCCGCCAGGGACGGCCGCTCGCCGGCGACCCGCAGCCCGTACCGGGCGGCCAGTTGCGCCTGGGTCAGGCCTGCGTCGGGGTCGGCCAGCGCGGTGTTGGCCATGGGATGGGCGCTCCGATCTTGTCGTGCCAGCGGGGTGCGTCTGTTGTACCAACGGGGTGGGTGCGACGACGGGTTCGCCGGTGGCCGGTGCGTGGGAGCGCCGCCTCGTCGCTGCGTGGAAGGTAGTCCATAACCACGTCGGGACGCAACCGTAGCGTCGTTGCGGTACATTGTCCCACGTGACAGCCGAGGAGGGTCTGCCGTGACGCGCGAGAAGAGTCTGCCGTGACCACCGAGAAGAGGCGCGCGCCGGCCGGCGCGGCGGTGCTGCGGGGCGAGATCACCACGGCCATCCGCCGCGCGCTGATGCAGGAGCTGGCCGCCGTCGGCTACGGCCGGCTCTCCATCGAGGCCGTCGCCCGCCGGGCCGGGGTCAGCAAGACCGCGATCTACCGGCGCTGGAGTTCCAAGCTGGAGCTGGTCGTCGAGGTCGTCGGCGCCGCCGCCGGCAGCAAGCTGCCGAGCCTGGACACCGGCAGCCTGCGCGGCGACCTCGGCCTGCTGCTGCGGGTGGTCGCGCACGCCCTGAGCCACCCCCTGGCCGCGCAGATCGTGCCCGACCTGCTGGCCGAGGCCGCCCGCAACCCCGAGATCGACGCCACCCTCCAGGCGGCGCTACGGGCCCAGCAGCAGGAGGTCGGCGGGTCGCTCGTCGCCCGCGCCGTCGCCCGTGGCGAACTGGCCGCCGACACCGACCCCGGCGCCGCCGTGGACCTGATCGTCGGGCCGCTGTACTGGCGGCTGGCGATCACCCGCACGATGCCGACCGAGGCGTACCTCGACGCGCTGGTGGAGGCCGTCGCCACCGGCCTCGGCGCGGCCGGCGCCGTGCCCCGGCAGCGCGACGCCGCCCCCGCCTGAGCCGCCCCGTCCGGGCCCGCCGCGCCCGCCCGACTGATCGCCTCAGCGGGCGGTGTCCACCGGTAGCCGGGACACGATGTGCCGGGCGATCTCCAGCGAGCTGGTCGCGGCGGGGGAGGGTGCGTTCAGCACGTGCACCTGCCGGTCCGCCTCGACGATCAGGAAGTCGTCGACCAGGCCGCCGTCGGGCAGGATCGCCTGCGCGCGTACCCCCGCGCCGGCCCGGACGATGTCGGCCGGCGTCAGCTCCGGCACCAGCCGGGCCAGGCTCGCCGCGAACCTCGCCTTCGACAGCGACCGGGCCACCTCGGTCAGCCCGTACCGGAAATGCCGCCGGCCCAGCGCCCACAGCCCCCGGTACGTCAGCTCGTCCCACACGTCGCGCGGGCTGAACCGCCCCCACGAGTAGCCCTCCCGCGCGGTGGCCAGCACCGCGTTCGGGCCGGCGTGCACGCTGCCGTCGATCATCTTCGTCAGGTGCACCCCGAGGAACGGGAACTGCGGGTCCGGCACCGGGTAGATCAGCCCCCGCACCAGGCCGCGCCGCTGCGGGGTCAGCTCGTAGTACTCGCCCCGGAACGGCACGATCCGCACCGGCGTCGGCACCCCCGCCAGCCGGGCGACCCGGTCGGCGTGCAGCCCCGCGCAGTTGATCAGCACGTCCGCGACCACCTCGCCGGCCGTGGTGGTGACCACCACGCCCCCCGGCCGGTCGGTCACCCCCGTCACCTCGGCGCGGGTGCGCAGGTCCGCCCCGGCGGCGGCGAGCAGCTCCGCCAGCTTCCGGCAGACCGCGCCGTAGTCGACGATGCCCGTCGAGGCCACGTGCAGCGCGGCGACGGCCGCCACGTGCGGCTCGTGCTCGGCGGCCTCGGCCGCCCCGATCAGCCGCACCGGCAGGCCGTTGGCCTCGGCCCGCTCGTGCAACGCCCGCAGCCGGGGCAGCTCCGCCGCGTCGGTGGCGACGATCAGCTTGCCGCAGACCTCGTACGGCAGCCCGTGCGCCGCGCAGAACTCGACCATCGACGCGCTGCCGGCCTTGCACAGGGTGGCCTTGAGGCTGCCCGGCTTGTAGTAGACCCCGGCGTGGATCACGCCGGAGTTGTGCCCGGTCTGGTGCGCCGCCCAGCCGGCCTCCTTCTCCAGCACCGTGACGGAGTCGCCCGGCCGGTCGGTCACCAGCCGGTGGGCGACCGCCAGGCCGACGATGCCGCCGCCGACGACCACGAACCTCGTCATCTCGCTCTCCCCTGCCCGGTCGTCGCCTCCGCCAGGCGACCACCGATGGTAACCAGCGCCCGGCGTGCCCGATTCGTCGCTGCCGGCCGGGGGTGCCTACACTCACCGGGTCCGTCTTCTAGGGAGCCTCATGTCAGACGACGTCATCGCGCTCGGCCAGCCCACCGTCGGCGAAGCGGAGCTCGCGGCGATCGCCGAGGTCTTTGCCTCCGGCTGGCTGGCCGGCGCCGGTCCCACCTGCCGTCGCTTCGAGGAGCGCTTCGCCGCCGCCACCGGCACCCGACACGCCCTGACCACCGCCAACTGCGGCTCCGCCCTGCACCTCGCGCTGCTCACCCTCGGGGTCCGACCCGGCGACGAGGTCGTCGTCGGCGACTACACCTTCCCGGCCACCGGCCACGCCGTGATGTGGGCCGGCGCGAAGCCGGTCTTCGCCGACGTGCGGCCCGACATCTGGACCGTGGACCCGGCCGCCGTCGAGGCCGCCATCACCCCCCGCACCGTCGGCATCATCGCCGTCGACGCCTTCGGCCAGCCGGCCGACTACGACGAGCTGCGGGCCATCGCCGACCGGCACGGGCTGTTCCTGGTCGAGGACGCCGCGTGCGCGGCGGGCGCCACCTACAAGGGCCGCCCCGCCGGCAGCCTGGCCGACGTCGCCACCTTCAGCTTCCACGGCCGCAAGGGCATCACCGCCGGCGAGGGCGGGGCCTACGTCACCGACCGCGACGACCTCGCCGCGCACGCCCGCAAGCTGCACACGTACGGGGTGGAGGGTGCGCTGACCCGGGCCGAGCTGTCCGACCTGCCGATTCCGGCCTTCACCGAGCTGGGCTACAACTACCGGCTCTCCGACGTGGCGGCGGCGATCATGCTCGCCCAGCTCGACCGGCTGCCGGACCTGCTCGCCGCCAAGCGGCGCACCGCCGCCCGCTACGGCGAACTGCTCAAGGACCACGAGCTGATCACCACCCCCCACGAGGCGCCGGACCGCGAGCACCCCTGGCAGTCGTACGTGGTGACCCTCGATCCCTCGATCGACCGTGGCGCGGTCGCCCTCGGGCTGCGCCGGCGCGGCGTGCAGTGCACCTTCGGCACGTACGCCTCGCACGTGCAGCCGCTCTACGGCCAGTCGGCGCCGTGCCCGGTCTCGGCGGACCTGTTCGCCCGGCACCTGGCCATCCCGATGCACGCCAACCTCACCGACGCCCAGGTCGAGACCGTCGTCGCCACTCTGGTCGACGTCGTCGCCAGCGCCGCCACCGGCCGCTGATCTCCTTCAGGAAGGACATCGCACGACATGTCGAAGCAGACCGTCTTCATCACCGGGGGTGCGGGCTTCATCGGCCTGCACGTGGTGCCGCTCCTGCTGGACAAGGGTTACCGGGTCCGCATCTTCGACAACATGTTCCGCGGCGACCGGGACCAGGTCGCCAAGCTGGCGGCCACCGGTGACGTCGAACTCGTCGACCAGGACGTGCGCTACGGCGGCGCGGTGCACGCGGCCATGAAGGGCTGCGACCTCGTCGTCCACCTCGCGGCGGTCTCCATCAACAAGAGCCAGGCCGACCCGTACGAGTCGATCGACATCAACATGGTCGGCAACCACAACGTCTTCGCGGCCGCCGCCGACCACGGCGTGAAGCGGCTCGTGTTCGCCTCCTCCGCCTCCGTGTACGGCGATCCGAAGAAGCTGCCGATGCACGAGGACGACCGGCTCGACCCGCTCACCCCGTACTGCATCTCCAAGCGGGCCGGCGAGGACCTGCTCGCCTTCTACCAGCGCAGCAAGGGCCTCAACTGGATCGCCCTGCGCTTCTTCAACGTGTACGGCCCCGGCCAGAAGCCGACCGCGTACTACACCTCCGTCATCAACCACTTCGTGAAGCGGTTGAAGACCGGCCAGCCGCCGATCATCGACGGCCGGGGCGAGCAGTCGATGGACTTCATCCACGTCCACGACATCGCCCGCTCGGTGGTCGCCGCGCTGGAGGCCGAGCAGGGCAACGTGCCGGTCAACATCGGCACCGGCATCGACACCTCGGTGGCCACGCTCGCCGAGATCCTCATCAAGGCCGTCGGGGTGGACGTGGAACCGCAGTTCAACCCGCGCGAGGTGCTGGTCAGCCGCCGTGCGGCGGACATCACCCGGGCCCGCGAGGTGCTGGGCTGGGAGCCGACCATCGCGGTCGAGGACGGGATGACCGACCTGATCAAGGTCGAGGTGGCCTGACGCGCGTGCCTGCCGCAGAACTGCCACCGAACCGGTGGCACGCACACGCCTGGATCGTTGGCGACCCGGTCATCGGCGAGGGAACCTGGATCGGCGCCTTCACCGTCGTGGACGGCTCCGGTGGGTTGACCATCGGGGCCGGCTGCGACATCTCCAGCGGGGCGCAGATCTACACCCACTCGTCGGTCAGGCGCTGCGTCTCGGGTCGGGCCCATGCCACGGTCGACCGTGCCCCGGTCACCATCGGTGACCGGGTGTTCATCGGGGCGAACGCCACCGTGATGATGGGCGTGACCATCGGCGACTCGGCCGTGGTCGCGGCCGGTGCCGTGGTCACCCGGGACGTGCCCGCCCGGACGGTGGTCGCCGGAGTTCCCGCCCGTCCTGTTGCCCGGGTCGAGTTCGCCGCCGACGGCACGCCCGACTTCGTGGCTGTCGACGGCGCATCGGCTGGCTGACGGCGGCCTGTGCGCTGGCCGGTCGGGTCAGAGCACCAGGCCGCCGTCGATGCCGACGACCTGTCCGGTGACGAACGCGGCATCGTCGCAGAGCAGGAACCGGATGACCCGGGCGACGTCCTCCGGGCGGCCCAGCCGGCGCAGTGCGGTGTCGGCCACCCGCTGCTCGATCAGCTCAGCCGGCAGGTCGCGAATCAGGTCGGTCTCGATGAGCCCGGGCGCGACCGCGTTGACCCGGATGCCGCGCGGCCCGAGTTCCTTCGCCGCCGACCTGGCGATCGCCGTCACCGCCGCCTTCGACGCCGCGTACGCGGTCTGTCCGGCGCTGCCGCGTTCGCCCAGGATGGACGCGAGCAGGACGATCGAGCCGCCCTTCTTGCGCATCATCACCCGGGCGGCGGCCTGCACGGTGGAGATCGTGCCGGCCACGTTGGTGTCCAGCATCCGGGCGACCAGGTCCGGTCTGATCATGCCGATCGGCGCGTTCTCCAGCACGCCCGCGTTGGCTACCAGTGCGTCGATCCGGCCGTGCCCGGACGCGATCGTCCTGAACACCGCGCCGACCTGCCCGGGGTTGGTGACGTCGAGGGCAAGACCCTCGACGGCGCCGACCTCCTTTGCCGCACGCTGCGCCACGTCGCCGTCGCGGCCGGTGACGATCACTGAGGCTCCGGCGGCGACAAGCGCCTCGGCCGTTGCCCGGCCGATTCCTCGGGTGGCACCCGTCACCACTGCCACCCGCCCGTCGAGGGCGCGCGCCGACTCAGGCACGGACGCCCATCCCGGACAGCATGTCCAGGGCAACCTTGAAACTGCTCATCTCGATGACCTGTTCGGTGTCGAGCTGGACGTCGAACTCCTCCTCGATCGCTGCGACGAGGGTCATGTGGCCCAGCGAGTCCCACTGTTCGATCTCGCGGTACTTGAGGTTCTCCACGTCCACCTCCCCGCCCAGTTCCAGAGCCTCGACGAAGACGGCGCGGAGCCGGTCGGACAGCGGCACGGGTTGCTCCTTCTCAGCAGCGGTTGATTCTGGCCCAGGCGTGGTCCGGCGGCTCGCCACCGTCTGGACCGGTCTGGTCACGGTCGGCCAGCCTACTGGAGGGATCGGCCGACCAGCGGCTGCCAGACGTGCTGCCCACAGGCGTTCGCCCAACGTTCGTTCGCACGTCATCGACGGTGCCGGCGGAGTCGTCCAATCTCGTTGCGGGGACAGTTCGGCCACGCCGGGGCGCCGGGTCGGTCCACGGTGACCCGCCCAGGGTTGCGGTAGCGTGGCGCGGTGCGCCGGAACCGTCCCGACCGATACCCACACGTGTCCAGGTCTTCCTCCGGTCACGCCGTCCCCCACCGGAGCTGACAGGAGTCACCACCGTGCGGATCGCTGTTGTCAACAACTTCTTCCCGCCCCGGCCGGGTGGCAGTTCCCACCTGTCCGCCTCACTCGCCGCGCGGTATGTGGCTGCCGGTCACGAGGTGCTGGTGCTGACAGCGGCGTACCAGGACGCGCCCCCCGAGGAGGAGCGCGACGGATACCGGGTGGTCCGGCTGCCCGCGATGCCGATGCCGCAGCTCGGCCTGTCGATCGACTTCGACATGGCCTTCGCGCTGGCGCGCCCGGCCAACCTGCGCCGGGTGCGCAGGCTGCTCGACGGCTTCCGGCCGGACGTGATCCACCAGCACGGTCAGTTCTTCGACCTGACCTGGATCTCCGGCTGGTACGCCCGGCGGAACAAGATTCCCGTGCTGCTGTCGGTGCACACCCGGTTGGAGAGCCCCGACCCCAAGTACACGGCGTTGTTCAAGGGCCTGGACCGGTTCCTGGTGAAGCCGATCCTGCGCAGCTACCGCCCGCGCTACGTCATCATGGACGAGCTCTGCGGCGCGTACTGCGAGCAGCGGTACCTCGCCACCCGCGACGAGTTCGAGTACATTCCCGTCGCCGTGGAGCCGAGCCGGTTCGAGGCCCCCCCGACGCGTGACGTCCGGGCCGAGTACGGCATCGGCGACCAGCCGCTGATCGTCTCGCTCGGGCACGTCATCCCGCTGCGCCACCGGTTGCCCCTCATCGAGGCGCTGCCGACGATCCTCGACAAGCACCCGCAGACCAAGGTGATGATCGTCGGCCGGATCTACTACGACGCCTTCGTGAAACGGGCGGCCGAGCTGGGAGTGACTGACGCGATCGTCACCACGGGCGTGGTGCCACCGGCGGACGTGCCGTCCTTCTTCGCCGCCGCCGACATCGTCACCCACGACCTGCAGGGCAGCGGCTTCGGCACGGCCAGCCTGGAGGCGATGGCGGCCGGTCGGGCGACCATCGGCACCATCACCGAGACCAACTTCCCGGCCGTCGAGCTGCGCAACTGGGAGAACTTCGTGCTCGCCCGGCCGAACGACGGGCCGGACCTGGCCGAGGTCGTCATCCGGCTGCTCGACGATCCGCAGGAGCGGGAGTGGATCGCGAAGGCGCAGCGGGAGCTCGTGCACGCCAACTTCACCCTCGACGTGGTGGCCCGGCGGCACCTCGAGGCGTTCGCCCGGATGACCGGCTCTCCGCTGCCCCGACTCGACCCACCCAGGCCGGAGGAAAGGCCCGTATGAACCTGGTCGCCCCGAGCGCCCGGCTGATCGACGCCGCCACGGGTGCCGTCCTCGGCGGCGCGGGCCTCGCCGCCGAGGTGGGCCGGCACGCCGCCGCGTACGCCGGGTTTCCGCCCGGGGCGGTCTTCGCCCGCAGCGGCACGTCGGTGCCCGCGGTGCTGCGGTACGCGGGCGCGCTGCGCGCGCAGCGCCCGGTGGCGCTGCTGGACCCGGCGCTGGACCCGGCGGTGCTGGCCGACTTCGTCCGGCGCTTCTCCCCCGCCGTGGTGGTGGGCCTCGCCGAGGGCGGCGCGGGCGCGGACCCCGGCGAGCGGCCCGGGGACTACCGCGCGGTCGACGACGAGGTGCTCGGCCCGGTGTGGGTCCGCGAGCGGGCCTGCGCCGACCAGCCGCACCCGGACCTCGCGGTGCTGCTGGCCACGTCCGGTTCGACGGGGGACCCGAAGTTCGTCCGGCTCTCCCGCGCCGCCGTGGAGTCCAACGCGGCGGCCATCGCGCGGGTGCTGGCCATCGGCCCGGACGAGGTCGCCCCGACCAGCCTGCCGCTCTACTACAGCTTCGGCATGTCCGTGCTCAACAGCCACCTCGCCGCCGGCGCGACCGTCCTGGTGGTCGACGGCGGCGTGCTGGCCCGCGAGTTCTGGCAGGCCGTGTCGGCGTACGGCGCGACGTCGCTGGCCGGGGTGCCGCACAACTACGAGATGCTGCACCGGATCCGGTGGAGCCCCGCGAAGTACCCGACGCTGCGCACCCTCACCCAGGCCGGCGGCAAGCTGCGCGACGAGACGATCCTCGCCTTCCACGCCAGGATCGCCGAGACGGGCGGCCGGTTCCACGTCATGTGGGGCTGCACCGAGGCGGCGCCCCGGATGAGCACCCTGCCGGCCGATGCGCTGCCCGACCGGGTCGGCTCGGTCGGCCCGGCCCTGCCCGGCGGCTCGTTCACGGTGCTCGGCCCCGACGGCGCGGAGACCGACCGTCCCGGCGTGGTCGGCGAGCTGGTCTACCGCGGCCCCAACGTCATGATGGGGTACGCGGAGAGTGCCGCCGACCTGGCCCGCGGCGACGAGCAGGGCGGGGTGCTGCGCACCGGTGACCTGGGCCACCTCGACGCCGACGGGTTCGTCTGGCTGCGCGGCCGGCTCAAGCGGTTCGGCAAGGTCTTCGGCATCCGGGTCAACCTGCACGACATCGAGGAGCTGGCCCGCGACCAGGGGCCCGTCGTCGCCGTGTCCGGCCCGGACCGGGTCGTCGTCTTCGTCGAGGGCGGCACCGACGACGGCGCGCGGGCCCTCGCGGGGCGGCTGGCGGAGCGGCTGCGGCTGCACCGGTCCGGCTTCGACGTGCGTACCGTCGAGCGGTTGCCGCAGCTGCCCAACGGCAAGATCGATTACCGCTCCCTGGAGGCGCTGGTATGACCCTGTTCGCCCTCGACCAGGCGGCCCGCGAGGCCCGGCTCCTGCCGGAGCTGGTCGAGTTGACCGAGCACCACCGGGCCCGCAGCCCCGAGTACGCCCGCCTGCTCGCCTCCCTCGGCCACCTGCCCGGCCGCCGTTACGACCGCGTCGCCGACCTGCCCTGGCTGCCGGTGCGGCTGTTCAAGCACCACGTCCTCAAGAGCATCGGCGACGACGAGGTCTTCAAGGTCCTCACCTCCTCCGGCACCACCGGCGACGTCAGCCGGATCTACCTGGACAAGGAGGCGGCGGGCGTGCAGCAGAAGATGCTGTCGGCCACGCTGAGCGCGGTGATCGGCACGAAGCGGCTGCCGATGCTGCTGGTCGACACGAAGGCCCTGTTCAAGAACCGCACGTCGTTCTCCGCCCGGGGCGCCGGGGTGCTCGGCCTGATGAACTTCGGCCGCGACCACACCTTCGTCCTCGATGAGCAGGAACGGCCCGACCCCGACGCGGTGCGCGACTTCCTCGGCCGCCACGGCGACCAGCCGTTCCTCATCTTCGGCTTCACGTTCATGACCTGGCTCTACCTCTACGAGCTGGCCCGCGAGCACCGGTTCGACCTGAGCAACGGCATCCTGATCCACAGCGGCGGCTGGAAGAAGCTGGTCGACCGCGCGGTCGACAACGCGGAGTTCCGCCGCCGCTTCACCGCCGACACGGGCCTGCGGCGCATCCACAACTTCTACGGGATGGTCGAGCAGATCGGCACGACGTTCCTGGAGGGGCCGGACGGCGGCGGCCTCTACTGCCCCGAGTTCGCCGACGTCATCGTCCGCGACCCGCACACCTGGGCGGAGGTGCCCGTGGGCACCCCCGGGGTGGTGCAGGTGGTCAGCACGATGCCCCGGTCGTACCCGGGGCACCTGCTGCTCACCGAGGACCGGGGCGTCGTGCACGGCGTCGACGACGGGGCCTGGCCGGGCAAGCGGTTCTCCATCCTGGGCCGGCTGCCCCGCGCCGAGGCGCGCGGGTGCAGCGACACGTTCGCGGAGGCGGCGGCATGAGCGGGCACGGAGGCGGCGGCATGGGCGGGCGCAGCGAGGGGCGGGCATGAGCGGCAAGGTCGTCGAGCGGTTCCCGGCCGGCGGCGCGACCGCCGTCGACGACCTGGTCGGCGCGCTGCGCGCGGTGCCGGCCGGCGGCCCGCTGACCGTCGGCGACGACCGGATCGTCGAGTTCCTGGTGGCGTTCGCCCGGCGGCTGCTGCGCCCGGCGGTGGCCCGCCGGCACCCGGAGCTGGCCTCCCTCGGGTTCTTCCTGCGCCGGGGCGAGATCGCCAAGACCCTGGCCCGGGTCGCGGACGAGCCCGGCCAGCTCCGCTTCCCCCGAGGGCTGGTCTTCCACGTGCCGCCGGCCAACGTGGACACCATCTTCGTCTACTCGTGGGCGCTGTCCGCGCTCGCCGGCAACGCCAACGTGGTACGGATCTCGTCCCGGTCGGCGGGTGCCGCCGACGCGGTGCTCGACGCGCTCGACGACACCCTCGCAGACGCCGACGACGTGGTCCGGCAGACCCAGCGGATGGTCACGTACGGGCGGGACGACGCGGTGACCGCCGTGCTGTCGGCCGCCGCGGACCTGCGGGTGATCTGGGGCGGCGACCGGTCCGTCGGCGAGATCCGCCGGCACCCGCTCGCCCCGCACGCCCGGGACCTGACCTTCCCGGACCGGTCGTCGTTCACGGTGATCGGGGCGGCCGGCTGGCTCGCCGCCGCCGAGGCCGAGCGCGACGCCGCCGCCCTCGGCCTCTACAACGACTCGTACTGGTTCGACCAGGCCGCCTGCGCCTCGCCCCGCACCGTCTACTGGGTCGGCGACCCGGCCACCACCGAAGCCGCCCGCGCGGACCTGCTGGCCCGGCTGCGTACGGTGCTCGACGGCAAGCGGCCCGAGGTGGACGCCGCGATGGCGGTGGAGAAGCGGGTCGCCACCTACGGCCTGGCCGTGGAGGGGGTGGCGACGGCCATCCACTTCGACGGCAACGACCTGGCGACGGTGGAGCTGGCCGGGCCGGGCGACATCCCGCGCCGCTGGCTCGGCGTCGGCACGTTCCCGCAGGCCCGCCTCGACAGCCTCGCCGACCTCGCGCCGGTGGTGGTGCGCCGCGACCAGACCGTCACCCACTTCGGCTTCGCCGCCGACGAGCTGGTCGCCTTCGCCCGCGCGCTGGGCGGGCGCGGGGTGGACCGGATCGTGCCGGTCGGCGACGCGCTGAGCTTCGCCGCGACCTGGGACGGGTACGACCTGATGCGCGAGTTCACCCGGATCACCAGCGTCGTCACCCGCTGACCCCTGCCTCCGGGCGTCCTACCCGGCGGAGGTGGTGGCCGCCTCGGCCGGGGCCGCCCGGCGGAGCTGGCGCACCCCGGACAGGGCGGCCAGGCCGGCGGCGAGCACGTCGGCGATGGTGAAGATGAGCCGGGACGCCAGCGCGATGCCCATCGCCGCGCCGACGCCGCCGTTGCCCTCCAGGAACGGGGCCAGCGCGGCGACCAGCACGGCCTCCCGTACGCCCAGCCCGGAGGGGGAGAGGAAGGCGAACATGCCGACGGTCATCGCGATGGCGAACGACCCGACGCTGCGCAGCAGCCCCTCCATGCCGGGGGTGGCCTGGGCGTTGGCCAGCAGCCACAGGTGCACGCCGAACAGGGCGTAGCCCAGCGCGCTCCAGCCCACCACCCGCGACACACCCGGCCAGGTGAGGCGGTGCTCCAGCGGCGGGCGGCGCAGCACCCGCAGGGCGAGCTGCACCAGCGCGGTGAGCACCCGCGGCACCGCGCAGACCAGCGCGACCGGGAACAGCACCGCCACGATCCACAGCGCGACCCGCACCGAGTCGGCGTAGGTGGAGTCGCCCCCGCCGGCCGCGTCGCGCAGCGCCGGCAGGCTCAGCAGGCCGAGGCCCAGCGCGGCCGTCACGCCGAGGCCCAGGGAGACCAGGGTGGCCAGGAAGGCGCGGGCCCGGGGCAGGCCGGCCCGCCGGCTCAGCTCGACCTGGAGCACGTACGCCCACACGCTGCCGGGGATGTACTTGCCGAGCTGGCCCACCAGGCAGATGCGCAGGGCGGCGGGCACGGACACCCGGTGCTCCAGGTCGCGCACGGCGGCCCGCCAGGCCATCGTGTTGGCCACCATTCCGGCGAGCGCCGCGAGGACGGACAGCACCACCGACTGCCAGGCCAGGCCCAGCCACGTCGACCGGACCTGCGGCCACTGGTCGACGACGCTCCAGACCATCCCGGCGGCGATGGCGACGACGACGGCGACGCGGACGCCCAGCGACAGCCATCGCTTCAGCGGGCCGGCCGGGGCGGCGGGAACGTCGGTCGACTCCGGGGCACCGGAGGTGACGACATTCTTCCGCGTGACGGTCTGAACCATGCGTAACGTGCCTCCGCGTCGCGTTTCGTCCGTAGCGGAAAGTGAGGACGGACCGAGCAGGGCACTACACTAGCCCAGGCCGCGCGCCCCCACTCGTCCGGCGCGCCCGCGCGGAATTCCTACCGCGACGCCGGCCACCGCCCGTCGTGTCGACGTCCGCCGCTGTTACCGTGCTCGCTGCCACCGACCCCGAGGAGACGTGCTGTGATCCCCATTTCCGTCGTGAAACTCGACGAGAAGGCCGAACAGCTGGCGGTGGAGGTGATCCGCTCCGGCGTGCTGGCGCAGGGCCCGATGGTGGCCCGGCTGGAACGCGAGTTCGCCGACCTGGTCGGGGTGGAGCACGCGGTGGCGGTCAACAACGGCACGACGGCGCTGGTCGCCGCCCTGGAGGTGCTCGACCTGCGGCCCGGCGACGAGGTCGTCACGAGCCCGTTCACGTTCGTCGCCACCCTCAACGCGATCCTCGAGGCCGGCGCCACCGCGCGGTTCGCCGACATCCGAGAGGACGACTTCTGCCTGGACCCGGTGGCCCTCGCCGCCGCGATCGGCCCGCGCACCCGGGTCGTCATGCCGGTGCACCTGTACGGCCAGCCGGCCGACATGGGCGCGATCGTCCCCCTGGTCGAGCGGCACGGCCTGGGCCTGGTCGAGGACACCGCGCAGTCACTCGGCGCGACGGTCGGCGGGCAGGGGGCCGGCAGCTTCGGCCTGGGCACCTTCTCCCTGTACGCCACGAAGAACCTCACCACCGGCGAGGGCGGCATGATCACCACCGACGACGCCGTCCTCGCCGACCGGCTCCGGGTGCTGCGCAACCAGGGCATGCGCCAGCGCTACCAGTACGAGGTGGCCGGCCACAACTACCGGCTCACCGACCTGCAGGCCGCCCTCGGCATCCCGCAGCTGGCCGGCTACGCCGACACCGTCGCGCGGCGCAGGGCCAACGCGGCCCGGCTGCACGCCGGCCTGGCGGACGTGCCGGGGCTGCGCCTGCCGGCCGAGCTGCCGGGCCGGACGCACGTCTGGCACCAGTACACCGTGCTGGTCACCGACGCCGCGCCGGTCAGCCGCGACGAGGTGGCCGCCCGGCTGGGCGAGCAGGGGGTGGGCTGCGGCATCTACTACCCGAAGGCGGTCTACGACTACGACTGCTACCGGGAGCACCCCCGGGTGGTCGCCGACCCCGCCCCGGTCACCGAGCGGGTGGCGCGGCAGTGCCTGTCCCTGCCGGTGCACCACCACCTCGCCGACGGCGACGTCGACCGGGTCGTCGAGGCCGTCCGCAAGGCGGCGGGCGCGTGACGGCCCCGGTGCGCTTCGCCCTCGTCGGCACGGGCGTGATGGGGGCCCTGCACGCCCGGGTCATCGCCCAGTCCGACCGGGCCCGGCTGGTGCGGGTCGTCGAGCCCCGCGAGGCCGTCGGCCGGGCGGTCGCCGACCGGTACGGCGCGCGGTGGACGCCCGACGGGTCGGACCTGTCCGGCGTCGACGCGGTGGTGATCGCCGCCCCCACCGAGTTCCACCACGCGCTCGCCGGTGAGGTGCTCGCCGCCGACAAGCCGCTGCTGATCGAGAAGCCGGTCTGCGGCAGCCTCGACGAGACCGAGGACATCGTGGCCACCGCCGAGAAGCGCGGGGTCCCGCTGCTGTGCGGGCTGCTGGAGCGGTTCAACCCGGCGGTGCTCACCGCGCTCGCCCTGGTCGACAACCCGGTGCACCTCACGGTCACCCGGCACTCACCGTACGCGCCGCGGATCCGCACCGGCGTGGCCTGGGACCTGCTGATCCACGACGTCGACCTGGCCATCCGGGCGTTCGGCGGCCAGGAGCCGACCGACGTACGCGGGGTGCTGGGCCACTTCCACCCGTCCTCGCTGCCCGGCGCGGAGGACGTCGCCGAGGCCCTGCTGACCTTCGGCGGCGCGGCGCTGGCCAACGTCTCGGCGAGCCGGATCGGCCAGCGGAAGGTGCGGACGCTGGTCGTCAGCGAGGTGGATCGGCTGATCGAGGCGGACCTGATCCGGCGGGACGTCACCATCTACCGGCACGTGTCGCTCGACGCGGCGACGCCCGACGGCCGGGGCTACCGGCAGCAGAGCATCATGGAGGTGCCGGAGCTGGTCTCCGGCCGGGAGCCGCTGGCCGCCCAGCTCGACCACTTCCTGGACCTCCTCGCCGGCACCGCCGACGCCGACGCGGAGCGGCGGTCGATCCTCCCGGCGCACCGGGCCGTCGGCCGGCTCTTCGTCGACCACGGCTGACCACGCGGGCCCGGGCGGCGGCCTCGTGTCGCCGGCCGGGCCGGCGATCGCGTTCGGGTAGGCTTGCCCACCGTGCGCCCGGCCGGCCGCCGCCGCCCGCCGAGGGCGAGCCCCGACGGCCCGCCTTCCGACTCGACAGAATCCTCGACAGAAATCAAGGAATCCCCTGTGCCGAACGTCGCAGACGACGCCCTGGCAGTGGAGGACCAGCGCGCGCCGGAGGACCTGCCCCGCGCCCCGGACGACCAGCCCGAGACGCCGCAGGACCCGCCCGGCACGCGCGAGGCCCAGCCGGAGACGCCCGACGACCGCCCCGCGACACCGCAGGACGAGCCCGGCACACCGCAGGACGAGCCGGCCGCGAGCGCCGAGCCCGCCGACCCGGCCGAGCAGCCGCCCGCGCCGGAGCGCGCCCCCGACGCCCCGACCGCCCCCGCGCGGCTGTCCTTCCCCCGGCGGTTCGGGGCCGCCTTCGGTGCCCTCCCGCGCCGGATCACCGACGCCGCCGTACTGGCGTTCGCGCTGTTCACGGTGATCTACCACGCGGGCTTCGTGGCCGAGCTGCGACCGTCGGTGATGTTCCTGAGCTGGCTGTGGTGCTGTGGCGTCCTCGCCGTCCTCGCCGTGGTGCTCGGGGTGGTCCGCGCCCTACGGCGTCGCCGCGCCGCGCCTGCGCCGCCGGCCGCACCCGCCGACCCCGCGCCGGCCGGGAGGGCGCGCTGGTGGTGGCTCGCCGTCGGCGTGGTCACCGCCGGGGTCGGCATCGGCGCCGCCGTCACCGCCGGCATGGGCGGGCTCGCGTCGTGGTGGGTGCCGACCGGCCTGGGGCTCGCCGCGTCCGTCGGCGCGGCGCTGCTGGCCCGCCGGGCCTGGCTGGCCCGCACCGGTCCGCCGGAGCCGACCGCCACGGGCTGGCAGGCGCTCTTCGTGCTGCTCGTCTCGGCCGGGGTCGCGGTCTCCTCGCTCTACATGGCCCGCAACAGCAAGGACGACGTCTTCTACGTCGGCAAGTCGGTGTGGGTGGCCGAGCGGGACATCGTCCCGGTGCGCGACTTCCTGTTCACCGAGAACGTGGCCGCCCCGCTGAGCACCCAGCCGCCGACCGCCTCGATCGAGGTCTTCGCCGGTGCGCTCGCCCGGTTCCTGGGCCTGCACGCCGCCGACGCCACCTGGTTCGTGCTGCTGCCGGCCCTGGCCGTGCTCGCGGTGCTGGCCCTGTGGCGGCTGGTGCACCGCTGGGCGCCCCGCCGTCCGGTGCTGGCGTTCGTCGTGGCCGTCACCTACCTCTACCTGGTGGTCGGCTCGGACGCCGCGCTCGGCACCTTCCACCTGCCCCGGCTCTACGAGGGCAAGGGCATGTTCGTCTCGGCGGTCGTCCCGCTCATGTGGGTCTACCTGACCGACTGGTTCGAATCCCGGTCGAGGTGGAAGCTGTTCCTGATCGCCGCGCTGTCCGTGGTGGCGACCGGGCTGTCCACGACGTCCGCGATCATCCTGCCGCTGCTGGTCGGCGCGGCCGGCCTGGCGATGCTCCTGGTGGGCCGCTGGGGGGCGGCGCTGGCCGCGGGCGTCGCCGCGCTCGCCTACCCGATCGGCGGGGTGCTGGTGTCCCGGCTGGTGCTCGGGCCGGTCGCCACCGCCGGGGGCGAGACCCAGTTCTTCGACGCCGAGGGCACCTACCGCCGCACCCTGCTGGTGGGCGTGCTCGGCGTCATCGGCGGCCTCGCCCTGTGGCTGGCGCCCCTGCTCGTCCGGGGGCGCGCGCCCCGGCTGCTCGCCGCCGGCGCGGCGCTGACCATGAGCGTGCTGTTCGTGCCGGGCGTGCTGGAGGCGCTCGCCGAGGCCAGCGGCGTGTCCGCGGTGCTGTGGCGGGTGCCCTGGATCCTCGCCCTGCCCGGCCTGATCGGGATCCTCTGCACCGTCCGGCTGCCCCGGCTGCCGTGGGTGTCCCGGCTGGTCGGCCTCATCGTCGCCAGCTCGCTGATCTTCTGCTTCGCGACGTTCGGCGTGCCGATGTGGAGCAGGGACAGCTTCATGGAGGTGGCGCCGCGCCCGCTGTGGAAGCTTCCGCAGCAGCGCCTGGAGATCGTCCAGTGGATCGACGGGCTGCCCCGCGAGCCGGGCCTGCTGCTCGCCCCGTCGACGCTGATGCGGGTCGCGCCCATCGTCAGCAGCCGGCTGCGGGTCGTGATGCCCCGCGACGGCTACCTCGTCGAGTACGACCAGAACTCCGACTTCGTCCGCGACCGGCAGCGCCTGGCCGCGTTCGCCGACGGCACGGCGATCGCCCCCGACGCGGAGGTGAAAGCGTCCATCGAGCGGCTCGACGTGACTACCATCTGCGTCTACTGGGTCAACCTGGAGGCCAAGGCCGCCCTCAAGCGGCTCGGCTACGAGATGTACGCCCGGCGGTTCGCCCCCGGCGCCGTCCGCTGCTTCCGGCAGCCCTGAACGGCCGGTCCCCGACCCGCCCGACGGCGCGGTCGGGGGCCGATCGGGTAGCAACGGGACGAAGCCCGTAATACCCGAATATGGCTCGCCGTTCGTCTCGCGTTAAGGTCTGGGGGCGAGTGGGACCAGGACGACGCACGGGGGGTCCCCGCCGCTAGCCGCACTGAACGAGGAGGCCGGTCCCGCACGGGGCCCGGCCCCGTCGCCGATCTCGTTGGGGGAGAGTAACCGTTGTTCGGCAAGTTGATGGGACCGGCGGGCGTGGCCGCTCGCGGGGCCGTGCTGCTGCTCTTCTACCTGATCGCGCTCGCCGCGGGAGCCCTCGGCGCGGTCTGGGTGTTCGCGGTGAGCGGGATCGCCGCGATCGCCGGTGAGTTCGCCCTCGCCCGGTGGTCGACGCCCACCATGACGCTGCTGGAGAAGGTCGGCCTCGGCCGCGGCTACCGGCAGCTCACCCGCGACCTCTCGGCCGTGCTGCTCGTGGTCTCGGCGATCCGGCCCAGCTCGGTCGAGCTGACCGCGATCCTGCTGCTGCCCGCCGTGACCTGGGTGATCGCGGTCTTCGCCGGGGCGCTGAACCGCATGATCGACCGGCGCAACCCGGTCTCCGCGCTGGTACGCAACATCGACCTCGGCCCGATGCGCTCGGCGCCGCGCCCGCCCGAGTGGGCGGCCGGGGTCGCCGGTGAGCGGCTCGCCATGTGCAACCTGCTGCTGGTCCCGGCGGCCGTGCTCTCGGCGCTGTGGGACGACGCCGCGCCGGTGCTGGCCGGCGCTGCCGCCGCCGTGCTCGCCGCGGCCGTGGCCGGCGGCATCGTCGCGCTGACCTGGCTGCGGGGCCGGGGCACCGGCAAGAGCCCGGTGCTGCCGGCGGTGCAGAAGTGGCTGGACTCCTACCGGCCCGAGGTCGCCCTCTACTTCGCCGGCCCCGCGAAGGACGTCTACCAGGCCAACATGTGGCTGGCTCCCACCGAGGCCCTCGAACGGCGGGCCGTGGTGCTGATGCGCAGCCGCGAGGCGTTCAACGAGCTGGCCGACACCCGGCTGCCGGTGATCTGCGTGCCGGCCGGGGTGGACTTCATGAACCTGGAGCTGGGCAGCGTCCGCGCCGCCATGTACGCGGCGAACGTCGGCGCGAACATCCACATGCTCCGGGAGCCGGGCATGAAGCACGTCTTCGTCGGGCACGGCGACAGCGACAAGCAGGCCAGCGTCAACCCGTACAGCAAGGTGTACGACGAGGTGTGGGTCGCCGGCCTGGCGGGCCGGGAGCGGTACGCGCGGGCCGGCGTCGGCGTGCTGGACGCCGACATCGTCGAGATCGGACGGCCGCAGCTCGCGGGCGTGCACACGTTCGGCTCGGAGTCGCCCGACCGGCCCTTCACCGTGCTCTACGCGCCGACGTGGGAGGGGTGGCTCGACGACGACCCGTACCACACGTCGCTGGTGCTGATGGGGGAGCGGATCGTCCGGGGCCTGCTCGCCGCCCGCCCGTCGCTGCGGCTGATCTACAAGCCGCACCCGCTGACCGGCACCCGGTCCAAGGAGGCGAAGGCCGTCCACGAGCGGGTGGTGGAGCTGATCGGCGCGGCCGGCGGCGACATCGACGCCAGCTCCCTCGACGGCCCCCGCCACCGGGTCGTCACCGGCCGGGTCCCGGCCCTGTTCGACTGCTTCAACCAGACGGACCTGCTGATCAGCGACATCTCCAGCGTGGTCTCCGACTTCGTGCAGAGCCAGCGCCCGTACGTGGTGGCGAACCCGAGCGGCCTGCCCGAGGACGACTTCCGCCGCAACTTCCCCACCTCCCGGGGCGCGTACCTGCTGTCGCGCGACTGCGGCGAGCTGGAGAAGATCGTCGCGCTCACCCGGGCCGGCGACGACCCGATGACCGAGGCCCGCCGGGACCTGAAGGTCTACCTGCTCGGCCCGGACGAGCCGAACTCGATGGAGCGGTTCCGGCAGGAGATCGGCCGCCTCTGCGGCTGATCGGCGACGCCAGGCGAAAGGGGGCGGCACCTGCCGCCCCCTTTCGCCGTACCACCGTCAGTCGGGGCGGCGCGGGCTGGTCACGTCGCGGGAGACGACCTCACCCTTCTCGTCCACCCAGCCCTTCGGCCGCGCCGGGTTGCCGGCGACCAGCTGGTACGGCGCCACGTCCCGGGTGACCACCGAACCGGCGGCGACCATCGCGTACTCGCCGATCTCGACCCCGCACACGAGGGTGGCGTTCGCGCCGATCGACGCGCCCCGGCGGACCAGCGTCGGCGTGATGGTCCAGTCCGGGTTCTGCGCCCGGGGGCGCAGGTCGTTGGTGAAGACGGCGCACGGGCCGACGAAGACTTCGTCCTCGATGGTCACGCCCTGGTACACCGACACGTTGTTCTGGATCTTCACGAGGTCGCCGATGGTGACGCCGGCGTCGACGTACACGTTGCGACCGATCACGCAGCCGGCGCCGACCCGGGCGCTGGACCGGATGTGGGCCAGGTGCCAGACCTTGGTGCCGTCGCCCACGCGGGCGCCCTCCTCCACGTCGGCGCTGGGGTGGACGAAGGTCGCGGCAGGCTGTTCGGTGGTGTCAGTCATCCTTCAACTCGCATCGCTCGGGGCGCCGGGCGCCGGCGGTGGGCGCGGCGGAACGACGGCGGGTGTTTCGCCGCCGTCCGCGCGGGATCGGGGGCTGCCGCGCCCGGGGGTGGGCTCGGAGGGCCCGGCCGGGGCGTCGGCCGGGAGTGAGCATAGCGAGCGGTCAGCCCAGCAGGCGCGCGACCGCGTCGGCGGCCGGCACGTCGGCCGGCAGGGCGTGCGCCTCGACCACGGCGGCGACCGGCAGCGCCGCGTACAGGTGGGGGAAGAGCTCGCCGCCCCGCGACGGCTCCCAGCGCAGCGCCGCGCCGAGCGCCGCCGGATCGACGGCGAGCAGGGTCAGCCCGGTGGCGCCGGCGAAGTGCCGCCGGGCGGTCTCGACCAGTTGACCGGCGGCGGAGAGGTGGATGAACCCGTCCTGGCGGTCCACCGCCGAGCCGGCGAAGTGCCCGGCGGCGCGGGCGGCGTCCCACTCCGTACCGGTCAGCAGTTTGTAGATCACCCCGGCAGCCTACGGCCGGGACCGTCCCGGCGGGCCGGGACCGGCGGGCCGCCGGGACGGCCGCGCGGGACGGGCACACGGGGACTGACCGGGCGGCCCTCCCGCCCGGCCGGCACGTCTGCGACCATTCCACGGTCGAGAACGAGGAACCGGGGAGGCGGGTTGCGCATCCTGCTGGTCGAGGACGACCGTCGGGTGGCCGCCGCCCTGTCGTCCGCCCTGACCCGCCGCGGCTACGAGGTGGAGCACGCGGCCACCGTCGCGGCGGCGCTGCGCGCCGCGCCCTGCGACCTGGTGCTGCTCGACCTGACCCTGCCCGACGGCGACGGCACCGACCTGTGCCGCGCCCTGCGCCGGCGCAGCGCCCAGCTCGGCATCATCGCCGTCACCGCCCGGGGCGAGGAACGCGACCGCGTCCTGGGCCTGCGGCTGGGCGCCGACGACTACGTGGTGAAGCCCTTCTCGATGGTCGAGCTGCAGGCCCGGATCGAGGCGGTGCTGCGTCGGGCCGCGCACGCCGCCCCGGAGCGGGACGTGATCGAGGCGGGGCCCGTGCGCATCGACGTCGCCGCCCGGACCGTCACGGTCGCGGGCCGGGAGGTCACCCTCACCCGCAAGGAGTTCGACATCCTGGTGTCGCTGGCCCGGCAGCTCGGGGTGGCGGTGTCCCGCGACCGGATCCTGCTGGACGTGTGGGGCACCACCTGGGCCGACCGGCACACCGTGGAGGTGCACGTCGGGTCGCTGCGCGGCAAGCTGGGCGACCCCCGGTTGGTGGAGACCGTACGCGGGGTCGGCTACCGGCTGCGCGGGGAGTGAGGGGAGCCCCGTGCGTCGTCGGCTGGTCATCAGCTACCTGCTGCTGATGGTGCTGGTGCTCGTCGCGCTGGAGACCCCGCTCGCGGCGACCCTGGCCACCCGGGAGACCGACCTGGTGCGCGCCGACCGGCTCGCCGACGCCACCCGGTTCGCCTCGCTCGCCGGGCCGGCGCTGCGCGGCGGCGTCCCCGGGCCCATCGGCGGCGAGCTGAGCAGCTACGACGAGCTGTACGGCATCGGCGCGGCGGTGGTCGACCGGGACCGCCGCACGGTGGTGGCGTCGCGCAGCTGGCGGTCGGGTGCCGGGACCGAGTCGGCGCTGGACAACGCGCTGGCCGGGCAGCAGTTCAGCGCCCCGGGCTCGGTGTGGCCGTGGGCGGACGGGCCCGTCGTGGTGGCGGTGCCGATCAACGACGGCGGCGAGGTGCTCGGCGCCGTCGTCATCACCACTCCGGCCGGCGCGCTGCGCCGTACCGTCACCGCGTGGTGGCTGCTGCTCGCGGCGACCGGCATCGTCGCCGTGCTGGCCTGCGTGCTCACCGCGTTCGGGCTGGCCGGGTGGGTGCTGCGTCCGGTCACCGAGCTGGACGCCGTCACCCACGAGATCGCCGAGGGGGACCGGGGGGCCCGGGTCCAGCACCGGCTGGGCCCGCCGGAGCTGCGCCGCCTGGCGGCGAGCTTCAACAACATGGCCGACGTGGTGTCCGACGTGATGGACCGGCAGCGGGCGTTCGTCGCCCACGCCAGCCACCAGCTGCGCAACCCGCTGACCGCCCTGCGACTGCGGGTGGAGGAGCTGGGGCCGAGCCTGACCGATCCGCAGGGGCGGGCCGAGCACCGGCTCGCGCTGGAGGAGACCGACCGGCTGGCGCTGCTGCTCGACGCCCTGCTCACCCTGGCGCGCGCCGAGCGCGAGGAGAACCAGCGGGTCACCGTCGACGCGGCGGCCGTGGCCGCGTCGCGGGTCGCCGCGTGGCAGCCGCTGGCCCGGCACCGGTCGGTCACCCTCCGCCTGGCCACGGCCGACGGCCCGGCGTACGCCCGGACCGTGCCGACCGCGGTCGACCAGGCGCTCGACGCCCTGATCGACAACGCGGTGAAGTTCAGCGGCACGGGCGGCGAGGTGACGGTGAGCGTCGGGCGGGCCGACGACGGGGTGGCCCTGGAGGTCCGGGACACCGGACCGGGCATGACCCTCGACCAGCTCGACCGGGCCACCGAGCGGTTCTGGCGGGCCCCGGAGGTGCAGAACGTCGACGGGGCGGGGCTCGGGCTGACCATCGTGGCGGTCCTCGTCGACGCCTCCGACGGCCGGCTCACCATGCGGCCGGGGCAGCCGCGCGGGCTGGTGGCCGGCCTGTGGTTCCCGGCCCCCGACGCGGTCGACGCGGCACCCGCGCCCGCCCCGGCCGCGGACGACGCCGGCTGACCGGTCAGGGCTTGGCCGACCGGTACCAGGCGGCGGCCCCCGGATGCAGCGGCAACGGGGCGGTGGCGATCGCCGACCGGGGGCTCATCCGCCCGGCCGCCGGGTGGGCCGCCGCCAGCTCCGCCCGGCGCTCCATCAGCAGCCGGGTCACCTCGCGCACCAGTGGCTCCGGCAGGTCCGCCCGGACCACCAGGTAGTTCGGGTTCGCCACGGTCGTGACCGGCTCGACCCCGTACACCGAGCGGGGGATGTCGCGGGACACGTAGACCTCGCGGTAGCTGCGCCGCAGCGGCTCGGTCCATTCGCCCAAGTCGACGATCCGCACGGCGCTGCCGGCGGCGAGTTCCTCGACGCCGCGCACCGGCAGCCCGCCGGAGAAGAAGAACGCGTCGATGCGGCCGGCGCGCAGCGCGGCGACGGAGTCGTCGAGGCCGAGCCGTTCCCGGCGCACGGCGGTGCCGCCGAGGTGGGCGACCTCCAGCAGCCGGGTGGCGGTGACCTCCGTGCCGGAGCCGGGCGCGCCGACGGAGACCCGCCGGCCCCGCAGGTCGGCCACCGTGCGGACCGGGCTGCCGGCCGTGGTGACCAGGTGCAGCAGATCGTCGTAGACCCGCGCCACCGCCAGGACCCTCGGGTGCTCCTCCCGCTCGGTGGGCAGCACGTCGGCCTGGGTGAAGCCCAGCTCGGCCTGGCCCGCGCCCACCAGGCGCATGTTCTCCGCCGAGGCGGCGGTCACCACCACGCTCGCCCGGACCCCGGGCAGCTCCCGGTTGAGGATGCCGGCCAGCGACCGGCCGAACGCGTGGTAGACGGCCGTGGGACTGCCGGTGGCGATGCGGATCGGCACCGGTTCGCCCGGCGAGTCCTGGCAGCCGGCGAGCCCGGGCGCCGCCGCGACCAGCACCAGCAGCAGCGCCGCCACGCCGGCGGCGCGCGGGGGCACAGTCCAGCTACGGCTCACCCGGTGCACTCTGCGCGGTGCACCGCCGCCCGCGCAAGCCCACGGGCCGGGCCCGCCGCGGTGCGAGCCCGTACCCGCCTGCGCGGGGCGGCCGGTGCGCGGGGCCGGTCAGCCGACGGCGGCCACCCCCGGCCCGGTCGCCGGGTCCAGGGTGACGCTGTGCAGGATGCGGTCCCGGTCCGGGCCGTCGGCCACGCTCACCACGAAGCAGCCCGCGCCGGGCCGCAGCAGGGCGGGCACCTCCAGCAGGGCGGCCCCCCGGACCAGCACGGCGGCCAGCTCCCGGTCGGTCAGCCGGATCCCGAGGATGTGCCGGCGCACGTGCCGGCCGCCGGCCAGCAGCGACGCCCGCCACGCCGCGGCTGCCAGCCGGGGCCGCCACGTCCGGCGCGGCGCCGACGCCCCCGACGCGGGCCCGCCGAGCAGCTCCCGGCGGCCCTGCCGCCAGCCGGTCTCCACCAGCGCCGCGTACACCGCCCGGTGCTCGCGGGCCACCTGGAGGCGGTGCAGCTCATAGCGGCGGCGCAGGCCACCGGTGGTCACCTCGTGCCGCACCGGGATCTCCAGCCGGGCCAGGAGCTGGCGCATCCGGTGCGCCGCGTCCTCCCGGTTGAACTCGGCGGCGGGGCCGGCGTGCGGGTGGGCGGGGGCCGCCGGCCGCCGCCCGGCCCGGACGGGTGCGGCCGGGGCGGCCGGCGCGGACACGCAGCGCAGCAGGCAGGCCACCTCGAACGCGTCGGCGAGGGTCACCCAGTCCAGCGGGGCCGGGGCCGCCGGAAGACGAGGCCGGTCGAGCAGCGTGGGTTCGAGGGGCACCACAGTCTCCTTGTCGGCGTCGGATACCCCATACCGTGGCCCGCCGGACGGCCCGGTGGTACCCGTGGCCGCCAGGCTTGAGGAAATCTTGCGACAGTTCAGAGCGTCACAACTGCGTCACCACCACGTCGACCGCCCGGGGCCGCCCGGCCGCCACGGGCTGCTCCAGCACCGTGTACTTCGCCTCCCGCAGGGCGGCCACCAGCCCGTCGGCGGTGCGCGGCCGGGCCCCGGCGGTGAGCAGGTCGCGCACCAGCCGGCCCTTCGTCGCCTTGTTGAAGTGGCTCACCACGCTGCGGACCGGCCCGGAGGGGGTGTCCCGCTCGTGCAGCACCCGCACGGTCACCGTCCGCTCCGCCAGCTCGCCGCGCGGGGTCCACGTCGCCGCGTACGCGCCGGAGCGCAGGTCCAGCACCGGGCCGCGCCCGGCCGCCGCCTCCAGCGCCGGCCCCAGCTCCCGCCGCCAGTACGCCGACAGCGCCCCCACGCCGGGCAGCCGCGCCCCGATCGGGCACCGGTACGGCGGGATGCGGTCGGTGAGCCGCACCGCGCCCCACAGCCCGGAGCTGATCAGCACCGACCGGCGGGCCGCCCGCTGCGCCGCCGCCGGCAACGTGGCCAGGTCGAGGGCCTCGTAGAGCACGCCCGTGTAGAGCCGGCCCGCCTCGGCGGTGGCCGCCCGCTCCAGCCGCGCGTTGCGGCGCAGCTCGCCGGCCAGCCCCGGGGTCAGCCCCAGCGCCTCCAGGGCCGCCGCCTCGTCCGGGGCCCCCGCCCCGGCCGGGCCCGCGCAGAGCCCCACCAGCGCCGCCAGCACCCGCGCGCGGGCGTCGGTCAGCTCGGGCAGGGACAGCCGGGCCAGGTCCAGCCGCCGGCCGGTCCCGGCGTCGGCCTTGCCCTCCGAGGGCGGCAGCAGGATGAGCATCGCCTCACGACTCCTCGCGCACCCGGCGACGTGCGCGCCGGTCGGGCCAGCGTACGCACCCCGCTCAGCGCCACGGCCGCACGGCCGTCTCCGGGTGGTACACGCGATACCGGCCGACCTCGGCGCGCAGCGCCGCCCCGGCGCGCGGGCCGAGCAGCTCCCGCAGCCGCCGGTCGGCCGGGCCGCCGGCCACCAGCACGTACCCGGGCCGGTCGGCCAGCGCCACCTGCCGCCAGTACGGCCGGTAGCGGTTCTGCCCCGGCATCAGCCGCCCGTCGAGCACCCCGCAGAGCACCTCCTCCGCCGTCTCGAAGACCAGCCGGTTGCAGGTCCAGTACTCGCCGTACACCGCGCGCAGCCCCGCCCGGCGCACCACGTCGGCCAGCTGCCGGGCCTGCCGCTCCTCGACGCGCAGCGGCCCGAGACCCGCCACGAACAGGCCGGTGGCGGCCAACGCCGTGGCGGCCAGCCCCGCCAGCGCGGCCGTCGCCGACGCCCCGGCGAGCCGCCCGGCCGCGCCCGCCGGGCCCCGCCACACGTGCCGGGCCGCCACCCACAGCGGCCACAGCACCACCGGCAGCGACAGCTGGAGCACCGACAGGTAGCGGGCGTTGTTCAGCGGGTCGGTGGCGGCCAGCGGGCTGCGCACGTACGCCGCGAGGGTCGACGCCGCGCCCGCGACCAGGGCGAGCTGCGCGGCCGGCCCGACCCGGTCGCCGGCCGGCCCGGCGGCGGCCCGCCGGTACGCGACCAGCGCGAGCACCGCGGCAGCGACCAGCAGCACGGGGTAGGCCACCCCGAACCACTGCTGCCAGCGGGCGCAGCCGCCGGCCGGGCACAGCCCGGTGGCCAGCGGCACCCCCTCCAGCAGCCCGCCGCGCAGCCGCCCGGCCAGCGGCGGCGCCGCGCCGGCCTCCCCGCTGATCCGCCGCACCACCGACAGCGAGTCCTGCCCCGGCGACGCGCGCAGGCTGTCGACGATCAGCGGCACCGCCCCGACGGCGAACCCGGCGGCCAGCGCCGCCCCGCACCAACCGAGCAGCTCCCGGCGTAGCACCCAGGCCAGCAGCAGGACGGCCGCCGCCAGGTACGGCACGATCAGCCAGTCCGACCAGACGGCCAACCCGGCCAGCAGCCCCGCCGCCCCCGCCGCCAGCGGCCGGGACCGCACCCGCCCGTCGGCGAGCCCCACCGCCACCAGCAGGATCGCCAGCACCGCCGGCTTCACCTCGGGCCGCCCGCCGACCGCCTGCAACTGGTCGCGCAGCACCCGCTCCGGGCCGAGCGCGAGCAGGCCGACGACCAGCACGGCGAACCACGGCGCGCAGATCCGGCGGGTCAGCCGGTACGCCAGGAACACGAACAGCGCCCACAGCGCCAGCACCGGCAGCCGCAGCACCGGCCAGCTCGGCCCGGCGACGGCGACCAGCGGTGCCGCCAGGTACGCCTCCGCCATGCCCATGTAGCGCTGCCCGTACAGGAAGATCGGGTGCTCCCGGCCCTCGGCGATGTGCAGCGCGGCCAGGCCGAAGGTGGCCTCGTCGCTGTTCGACACGGGCACCGTGAGCAGCGTGAGGACCAGCCGGTAGCCGAGCCCGGCCAGCCCGAGTAGCAGCGCCGCCAGCGCCGGCCGGTCGAGCGCCGGACGCCACCGCCCACGGTCCCGCACAGCTGTCGACACGACCAACGCCCCCGTCGCCGCCCCGACCGGAGTGTGTCACGCGACCGGGGCGGGCCGGGCCGGATCGCCGCAGACCGGAGGCGGGCCGCGGTCGCCCGTGCGGCCGTCGCGGAGCCGGCGGCTCGCGTGGCCGACGTCGCCGCGGTGTGGCAGGGTTGCCGTGTGCCACCGACACCCGCCGGCGAACTGGCCGTACCGAACCTGCACCGGGCCGCGCGGTTCGAGGACGCCGTGCACAACCTGGTCGAGCGCCGGCTGCGGCGCACCGGGTGGCAGACCAACATCATCGCGTACGCCGGCTACGGCGCCCCCGGCTGGGCGCGGGTGCTGTGCCGGGTGCTGCTCGGCCGCCCCGACACCCGGTCCCGGCAGCGGCTGGAGAAGGTGCGCGGCTGGCGCAGCTTCACCACCCTGCCCGCCAAGCACGTGACGGTCACCATCGAGGCCGGCGGGGTGACGCACGAGGCGAAGGCCGACCGCAGCGGCTTCGTCGACACCGTCGTCGAGGCCGACCTGACCCCCGGCTGGGCGTCGGTGCGCCTCAGCGTCGCCGACGCCGAGCCGGTGGAGGCACTGATCCGCGTCCTCGACCCGAACGTCCGGTTCGGCATCCTGTCCGACATCGACGACACGGTCATGGTGACCGCCCTGCCGCGTCCGCTGCTCGCCGCGTGGAACACCTTCGTCCTCGACGAGCACGCCCGCGCCGCCGTGCCCGGCATGGCGGTGCTCTACGAGCGCCTCGTCACCGCCCACCCCGGCGCGCCCGTGTTCTACCTGTCCACGGGCGCGTGGAACGTCGCGCCGACGCTGACCCGGTTCCTGTCCCGGCACCTCTACCCGGCCGGGCCGCTGCTGCTCACCGACTGGGGGCCGACGGCCGACCGGTGGTTCCGCAGCGGCCGGGAACACAAGCGCGCGACCCTGGCCCGGCTGTCGCGCGAGTTCCCCGACGTGCGCTGGCTGCTCATCGGCGACGACGGCCAGCACGACCCGGAGATCTACCGCGAGTTCGCCGCCGGGCACCCCGACAACGTGGCCGGCGTGGCGATCCGCCGGCTGTCACCCACCCAGTCGGTGCTCGCCGGCAGCCTGCCCACCCCGTCGGGCAGTTCCTCCTCGGGTCCCGTGGGGCAGAAGTGGCTCTCCGCGCCGGACGGCGCGGGCCTGTGGAAGCTGCTGCGCGACGCGGGCCTGGTCTGAGCCCGTCCCCGCCCGTCCCCGCCCGGCACCGGCTGGCCGGGCCGACGGGCCCGGCCAGCCGGTCACCCTACGTCACCAGCCGGTGGTGATCTGGCTGCGGGCGCTCAGCAGGCCCGCCGAGGCGCCGGGATACAGCCACAGGATCCCCGTCGAGTTCTCCCGGGCGACGACATCGGGCTTGCCGTCGCGGTTGAAGTCGGTCAGGCCGAACGAGGTGTAACCGCCCCAGCCCACGCCGACCTGGGTGATGCCCACCGCCGGGAAGTCGTACAACCGCAGCGTGCCGTTGCTCACCACTCGGGTGTAGACGTCCGGCGTGGGGTCGCCGACGACGTCGGCGATGCCGTACGGGGTGTAGTCGGTCGACCAGCCGTCGCCGATGTCCACCCGGGCGCTCGTGCCCCCGGCGAGGTCGCCGGGATACACCCACAGGTCGTTGGTGGAGCCCGCCGTGATCACGTCCTGGAAGCCGTCGCGGTTCCAGTCGGCCACCCCGTACGGGCGGTAGTTGCACCACTGGTTGCCCAGGAACGTCGGCGTGGCGCTCAGGTCGTCGGCCGTGCCGAGGAAGACCTGCAGCTCGCAGGAGGTGTTGTCGCGGACCACGATGTCCTGGTTGCCGTCGTGGTCCCAGTCGGCGATGCCGAAGACGGTGAACTGGTTCCACCCGGTCGACATCAGCCGCGGGGTGGCCACCTGCGCGTTCTGCTTGCGGTACCGCCACAGGTTGCCGCCGGTGTCGGCCGCGTAGATGTCCGTCTCCGTGGTCCCGGTGCCGGGCGGCGTCCAGGTGGTCGCGCCGAACGGGGTGCGTGCCCCGGTCGCCGGCACGGTGTTGGTGGCCCCCACCTGGGTCGGGGTGAGCGCCCGCTTCCACACCTGGAGGTTGCTGATCATCCCGGCGTAGTAGGCGGTGGGCTGGCCCTGGTAGAGGTAGCGGCCGACGACGAACTTGCCGCCGCTGGGCCACGTCGGCGTCGCGGTGAACTGGGCGCTGCCCTTGAGCACCCCGTTCACGTACAGCGAGATCGTCCGGGTCTTGGCGTTGAAGGTCGCCACCAGGTGCGTCCAGACGCCGAGCGCCGTCCCGGCCGGCGTCACCACCTGGGTGTACGACCAGCCGCTGTCGGCGTTGCCCATGCCGAAGCGCCACGTGTTGTCGCTCGTGTTGTTCCACAGCAGGAAGCGCGACGCGTTTGCGCCGTCCTCGCTGGCGATGACCCCGCCCGCCGCGGTCGGCTTGGCCCACACCGAGATGCTGAACGACTTCGTCGTGTCGATCAGGGGACTGTTGACCGTCAGCGCCCCGTCGCCCGAGGGGTTCACCGCGGTGCCGGTCTCGTCGGTGTTCATGATCAGGGCCGGGCTGAACAGGTCGTCGCTGCGCCAGTGGGCGTCGCCGCCGGTGGCGGTCAGCGTGCTGCCGCCGGTGACGTCCGTCGCGGTCGTGACCGCCCCGTCGCCGCTGTCGTCGAACTTCCAGGTGTGGTCCGAGGTGATCAGGGTCTGCTTCGGCTGCGCGGTCACGGTGGCGCTGCCGGCCTGGAGGCCGGTCACCAGCCAGGCCGTGGTGGCGGCGTCGGCGCCCACGGTCCACAGGTCGGCGGTGCCGTCGCCGTTGACGTCGCCCGCGCGCAGGCTCAGGCTCGCGCCGGTGTTCCAGCCGGACGCCGCGAGGGTGCGGGCGGTGTAGGTGAGCTGCCCGGTGTCCTGGTTGAACGCTAGGCCGGTCCACAGGTGCAGCGCGCCGGTCGTCCGGTTCCACAGGAACATGGCGGTGCCGTCCGACGCCTCGGCGGTGGCGATGCGCCAGTTGTTCCAGTCGGTGCCACCCGTCGGGGTGGACGCGGTGGTGTGCTGGGTGCCGAGGTAGCCACCGGTGATGCCGAAGTTGGGATAGTAGGTGAGGAAGTAGCCGTTGGTGGCGTCCCCGCTGGTCCCGATCAGGTCGGGATAGCCGGAGCCGGCCTGCCGGCTGTCACCGGCGTTGACGAGCTGGATCGGCGGGTTGCCGTTCGGGTCGTTGAGCAGCGAACCCTCGATGCCGAACTGGTTCTCGACCCGCTCCGGGCGCAGCACCGAACCGTCGCCGTTGCCGGCGATCAGCTCCGCGCGGACGGGGTCGGCGGCCGGATAGTAGACCAGCAAGTCCTGGAAGCTGCCGCCCAGGAAGCGACCGCTGACGACCTGGGCGCCGTCGAAGTCGGCCGGCGAGTTGGTCCCGGAGACCCCGTTGCCCCGGGCGCCGATGTTGCTGATGTTCGGGTTGACGCCGGCCGCGCCGTTGTTCTCCGCCAGCCAGATCCCCGCCGCGAGGTTGTTGGCGGAGCCCACGTTCAGCAGGTCGGCCCGGCCGTCGCCGGTGAGGTCACCGTCGGACGCCGGAGTGGCCGGGGGGACGGCGTTGAAGGTCAGGGTGTCGGTCTCGCCGAAGTTCTGGCCCGCCGCCGTGACGCTGGTGACCGAGAGCGTGTTCGTCAGCCGGGTGGGTCGGACGGGAATCGTCGCGTTGCCGCTGGCGTCCGCGGTGACGGTCACCGGCGGCGCGGCGTTCAGTTGGTACGTGTAGGCGGTCGGCACCGTGCCGGCCTCGGGCGGTGCGACCGTGAAGCTGGCCTGAACGCCGACGGTGGTCTGGGCGGGCGGCGAGATCCGCGGCGGCCCGGCCCTGGTCGCATCGAACGTGAACTTGCAGGTGGCCGACCAGTTGCTGGGGGTGCGGAAGTCGGTGGCCTGGACCTGCCAGGCGAAGGTGGTCGGCACGCCGTTGCTGGTCCCGGTAACGCCGGCGGCGGTGGCGAGGGTGGCGCGGGGCACGACGTACACGGCGGTGCTGCCGGAGGAGTACGTCAGCAGGTTCGGGTTGGTGTTGACCAGCGGTGTCCCGGGAGCGCTGGCCTTCCACAGCTTGAAGGTGACGCCGAGGGTGCCGCGGTTGGTGTCGGAGACCGGGGCGTAGAGCGAGACCGAGGTGTCGCCGACGACGGTGGGGCTGGCGGCGGCGCAGGACGTGGTGGGTGAGGTGGTCATCCCCGTAGGGGTGTTGGGCTTGTGGTTGTAGCGGATGGTGAGGGTGGGGCTGGTTTCGAGGAACTCCTTCCAGCTCTGCGTGTCGCTGGCCTCGTTCGCGGCGACCATCCAGAGGGTGCGGGTGGGCTTCTTGGCGGTGACGTCGGCTTCGATCTGGTTGGTGACGTCGAAGGAGGCGGCGTCGGCGTCGCAGCCGCTGTAGCCGTAGGCGAAGCTCCTGGATGCCACGACGCTGCCCTTGGTGACGCCTCCCCAGTGGTTCCAGGTGGCGTTGCCGGAGGTGAGGGTGGTCGCGGGGGCGTGGATGTTGACGGTCTTGGCGGTGCAGTTCCACGACTTGGTGTTGGTGATCTTGAAGATGGCGTCGTAGATCTCGGCCCCGGCGAGGGTGCTGTAGGGGATCGGGAAGTTGATCAGGGTCTGGGAGCGTTGGCTGCCGGAGTTGCCGACCTGCATGCGGCCGATGAGGTCGGGGGTGTCCTTCCAGTAGTTGGTGGACTGGTGTTGGTAGGAGATGGTGGCCCAGCCGGACATCTTCGGCCCGACGGGTGTCCAGTTGAACGTGGGGTCGACGTAGACGGGGTAGACGGTGCCCGGGTCGTCGAGCAGCTTCCGGTCGGGGGACAGGCGCAGCGTGCCGGGGGATATCCGTACGCCGATGGGGGCGCTCCTCGCGGTCCGGCCCGGCGCGGCGGCACTCGATGCGGCGGTGGGCCGCTCGTTGCGGCCGGTGGCGGAGTCCCACATGGTCGGGGCGGGGGCGGTGAGGACGGCCTGTCCGGCGCGGTCGCGGCCGGTGATGTTGCCGGTGGTGTCGGCGGTGAGGGTGACGCCTCTGGTCGACGTGGTCAGGTCGAGGGTGGCCAGCTTGGGGTGTCGGGCGGCCCGGCGGTTCTTGACGACGAAGACGTGGGAGAAGCCGCCCTCGCCGGTGACCCGGACGGTGAGGTCGACGCCGGGCAGCACCTCGGGGTAGGTGGCGGTGGGCCCGGACAACGTGGGCGCGGGCAGCGCCATCGGCGCGGTGAGCGACAGCGCGCGGTCGCCGCTGGTCAGTTCGGCGAGAGGGCCGGTGCCGCCGGGGGAGAGCCGGACCTGGTTCGTGGTCACGGTCGGGGTGATGCTGCCGTCGGCGTGGCGGACCAGGGTCGGGTCGAGGCTGCGCCACTTCCCGTCGACGCGGGTGCGGGTCGGCACGGCGGTCTGGGTCAGCTCCACGGTGCCGTCGGGGCGGGCCGTCACGGTGGAGGTGGAGCTGCCGGCGGCGGTCGCCTCGACGGGTCGGCCCGTGCGCCGCGCCTCGGCCATGGCCCGGTCCACGCCGAGCGGGCCGGCGGCCGGTCTTGCGGCGGGCGCCGCGGGGGCTGCGGCGGCGGCCGACGGGGCGGCCAGAGCGATGGCCGCGCCCGCCGCGACGACACTCGTCGCGACGATCGACCCGATCGCCTTCACCCCGGTTGTCCTGATAGGAGGGCTGTTCAAGGGCATGGAGTGGTTCCTCCCCCGTGACTGTGTCCGGCGGACGCGGAATCGCGTCCGGTGGGCGGGCACAGTGAATCAGCCCGCGCGGCCCCGGGGAACGCCGAACATCACACCGGGTTGTCCCTTTCGGACTCCCTGTGGAGCATTTGATCCGCGCGTCATCCTCCTATCGTTACCTTGCCGTGACCTCCGGCCTGAGCGGACGTGAAACATTGTTCGCGCCACGTGGGTGCTCGTTCGGGCACGCTGCGTGGCTTTCTGTCTTCTGTGGAGTGGAGCGCGCATGGTCGGGCACGGGGGAACACGCCTGTTGACTGGGCCGAGACGGTTGGTCGCGGTGGCCGTGTCGGCGGCGCTGGTGGCGGGGTTGTGGTCGGGCGCGCCGGCCGCCGCGAAGCCGAAGGGCGAGGGCCCGGCGAAGCCGCCCGCGACGTCGCCGGGCCCGGCGGTGAAGGGCGTCAAGCCGTTGCCGACGCGGTTCGTGACGCCGCGTGACGACGCGAAATCGACCCACCGCCCCGCACGGACGGTGTGGCCGACCGCCGCGTCGGCGCAGGTCGAGTTGGGCGCGCCGCAGGCGTTGTCGGCGGGGTCGCCGAAGGCGCGGGCGGCGGGCACCCCGGTGTGGGCGCAGCCGGTGGCGGTCAAAAGCGGACAACCCGCCGGGCCGAAGCGGCTCGCGGTGACGGTGGCCGACCGCAAGGCCGCCGAGGCGGCCGGCGTCGACGGCGTGCTGCTGTCGGTGACCCCGGACCGGTCGTCGGGCGCGGCGCGGGTCGGCGTGGACTACGCGGGCTTCGCGGAGGCGTTCGGCGGCAACTACGGGTCGCGGCTGCGGCTGGTCCGGCTGCCCGAGTGCGCGCTGACCACGCCGAAGGCGGCGGCGTGCCGCACGGCGCAGCCGCTGGCGTCCACCAACGACCCGGTGGCGCGGACCGTCTCGGCCGAGGTGCCGATGACCGCCTCCGCGTCCGGTGCGCGCGTGGTACTGGCGGCGGTGGCCGCGGCCGGCGAGGAGGGCGGCAACGGCGGCACCTACGCGGCCACCGACCTCAAGCCGTCCGGCTCGTGGACTGGCGGCGGGAGCACGGGCTCGTTCACGTACTCGTACCCGGTGACGGTGCCGCCGGCGGCGTCGGACCTGGTGCCCACGGTGGCCCTCTCGTACGACTCGGGCAGCGTCGACGGGCAGACCGCGTCGACGAACGCGCAGTCGTCGTGGGTGGGCGACGGCTGGTCGACGCCCCGGTCGTACGTGGAGCAGACGTTCGCCTCCTGCATGGACGATCCGGGCGGCAGCGCGTCGCCGGTGAAGACCTACGACCGGTGCTACGACGGGCCGATCCTGACCCTGTCGCTGAACGGGTCGTCAACGTCGCTGGTGTGGGACTCGGGCGCCAGCGAGTGGAAGCCGGAGTCGGACAACGGCGAGGTGATCACCCACGTCGTGAACGCGAACAACGGCACCGGCACCTACAACACCGACTACTGGCGGGTGACGCTGCGCGACGGCACGGTGTACGAGTTCGGCCGTAACCGCCTGCCGGGCTGGACGTCGGGCAAGGCCGAGACGAAGTCGGTCGACCACAGCCCCGTCTACTCCCCGCACTCGGGGGACCCGTGCTACAACGCGGCGGGGTTCTCCTCGTCGGTGTGCACGATGGCATACCGGTGGAACCTCGACTACGTCAAGGACGTCCACGGCAACGCGATGGCCTACTACTACCAGCAGGCCACCAACTTCTACGGCCGCAACAAGGGCGCCACCGACGTGTCGTACGTGCGGGACAGCAACCTGGCGCGCATCGACTACGGCTTCACCGACGGCAACGCCTACGGCACCGTGCCGAACCGGGTGGTGTTCACCACCGGCGATCGCTGCCTGTCGGGCACGTGCCAGCCGCTGAACTCGGCGAACAAGGCGAACTGGCCGGACGTGCCGTTCGACCTGATCTGCAACTCCGGCACCGACTGTGACGACTGGAGCCCGTCGTTCTTCTCGACGGTCCGCCTGACGTCCATCGAGGCGCAGCAGTACAACACGGCCACGTCGGCGTACGAGGCGGTCGACTCGTACGCCCTGTCGCACACCATGCCGGCCACCGGCGACGGCACGTCGCCGACCCTGTGGCTGACGTCGGTCGCCCGCACGGGCCACGACACGAGCGCGGGCGGCTCGACGGCGGCGATCACCCTGCCGTCGGTGTCGTTCACCGGGGTCAAGCTGGCCAACCGGGTCGACACCACCGGCGGGCTGCCCAACTTCTACCGGCAGCGGATCAGCACGATCACCACCGAGACCGGCTCGGTGATCTCCCCGAGCTACGAGCTGCCGGTGCCGTGCACCGCCCCGGTGACGACCACCCCGGCCACCAACACCAAGTCGTGCTACCCGGTCTACTGGACCCCCGATGGGTACGTGAACCCGAAGCTTGACTGGTTCCACAAGTACGCGGTCACCCGCGTCACCTCCACCGACCCGACCGGCGGGGCACCGGCGCTGTCGACCAGCTACAGCTACCTCGGCGGGGCGGCCTGGCGCTACGACGAGAACGAGGTCGTCAAGGCCAAGTACCGCACCTACGGGCAGTTCCGTGGCTACGCCAAGGTGCGCACCTTCAGCGGCGACGGCGTCAACGACCGCCGCACCCAGTCCGAGGTCGCCTACCACCGCGGCATGAGCAAGAACAACTCCACCACCGTGGTCAACCTGACCGACTCGGCCGGCGGCGTCCACGAGGACGTCGACGAACTCGCCGGCAGGGAACTGGAGACGACCCAGTACCTCGGCGAGGGCGGCCGGGTCGACTCCTCCACCATCACCTCGTACTGGGTGTCCGGGGCCACCGCCACCCGCTCGCGCACCGGCCTGTCGGCGCTGACCGCACAGTGGGTCGCGCCGATCAAGACGTACGCGCGGCAGGCGGTGACCAGCGGCGCGTCGCTGACCTGGCGCTACACGGCCAGCGACAACAGCTACGACGCGAACACCGCCAGCGCCACCTTCGGCGAGCTGAAGCACACCTACACCTACACGGTGCCGGTCAACACCGCGTACGACCAGTGCACCAGCTACACGTACGCCCCGGTCAACGCCGGCGCGAACCTGGCCGGGCTGGTCAGCCAGACCGAGACGGTGTCGGTGGCGTGCGGCGGCTTCACCCAGGGCAGCCCCGCCTCCGAACCGGGCAGCGTCAACACGCTGACCGCCCCGGCGACGGTGGACCGGCCGGCCCAGGTGGTCAAGGCCGAGCGGAACTTCTACGACGACCCGACGTTCGCCACCACGTTCCCGCAGGCCGCCGCCCCGACCAAGGGCGACGTCACCCTCACCCAGGTCGCCAGGGACCACACCGCCGGCGCCTACGTCTGGCAGACCAGCGAGAAGACCACCTACGACACGTACGGCCGGGTCGTCGACGAGTACGACGCCAAGAACAACAAGACCAGCACCGGCTACACCATGAACGCCGCCAACCTGGTCACCGGGACGTCGACGACCAACGCGTTGAACCAGACGTCGTCCGCCACGATCAACCCGAAGCGCGGCGGCATGCTCACCAGCACCGACGCCAACAACGTGGTGACCCGGCAGCAGTACGACGCCCTGGGCCGCGCCACCGCCGTCTGGTTGCACAACCGGGCGACCAGCAGCAACGCCAACCAGAAGTTCACCTACACGGTGTCGAAGACCGGCGTCACGGCGGTGACCAGCCAGAAGCTCAACAACTCCAACGGCTACCAGACCTCGGTGACCCTCTACGACGCCCTGCTGCGCAGCCGGCAGACGCAGACGGTCACCCCGCAGGGCGGCCGGATGATCAGCGACACCTTCTACGACACCCGGGGCTGGACCCGGGCGTCGTACAACGGGTGGTGGGACGACGCGACCACGCCCGCCGTCACCACGCCGGTGTCGGCGGCGACCCTCGGCAAGCAGGTGCCCCACCAGACCTTCACCACCCACGACGGCCTCGGCCGCCCGGTCATCACCACGGCGGCGAAGAACGGCGTCACCGTCTCCACCACCACCACGATCCACGCCGGGGACCGCACCACGGTCGTGCCGCCCACGGGTGGCGTGGTCAAGGCCACCGTCACCGACCCGCTGGGCCGGGAGAAGGAGCTGCACGAATACCAGGCCCGCCCGACGGTGACCGCCCCGGCGGACACCTTCACCGGCGACTTCACCGTCACCGGCGGCACCGCCACGACCAGCACGTACGGCTACGACAGCCGCGGCAATCAGACGACGCTCACCGACGCCGACAACAACGTGTGGACCTCGACCTACAACCTGCTCGGCCAGGTCGTGGCGAAGTCCGACCCCGACGCCGGCAACAGCAGCATGGTCTACGACGCCAACGACAACCTCGTCCAGTCCACCGACGGCCGCACCAAGACCCTGTCGTTCACCTACGACGCCCTCGACCGGAAGACCGGCGAGTACGCTGCCACCGTGGCCAGCCAGTCGTCGGCGAATCAACGCGCCGCCTGGGTGTACGACAACAGCAACGCCGTCGCCGGGGTCACCAACGCCGTCGGCCAGCTCACCACCACCATCGCCTACCGGGACGGGCAGGCCTACACCACTCAGCAGAAGGCGTTCAACGTCTTCGGCAGCAGCCTCGGGCAGACCGTCACCATCCCCGCCACCGAGGGCGCCCTCGCCGGCTCGTACGTCTTCGGGCACTCGTACACCTCGGTGTTGGGCCTGCCGCTGACCGACACGTACCCGGCCAAGGGCAGCCTGCCCGCCGAGACCGTGCTGCACGGCTACTCCGGCGTGCTGGACCTGCCCACCACCCTCGCGGGCCTCGCCGCCTACACGACCGGCGTCACCTACGACGCCTGGGGCCGGGTCAACCAGCAGTCCCTCGGCACGGCCACCAGCGCCGCCTACGTCACCAACACCTACGACACCCACACCAGCCGGCTGACCAACCAGCTCGTCACCCGCTCCACGGCCACCCCGGCCACGGTCGACGAGCAGGAGTACAGGTACGACCTCGCCGGCAACATCACCCGCAAAACGAGCAAGCGCCTGGGGGTCACCACCCCGGCGGAGACCCAGTGCTACGGCTACGACGGCCTCGCCCGCCTCACCGACGCGTGGACCGCCACCGACGCCTGCGCCACCACCCCGACCAACGCCAACAAGACCATGGTCGGCAACACCGTCGGCGCCGGCAGCGCCTACTGGACCAGCTGGACGATCGACCCGATCGGCAACCGTACCCAGCAGGTCGAGCACAACCTGGCCGGCGGCACCGACACGACCACCACCTATACCTACGACGGCAACGGGCAGAACAAGCCCCACACCCTGACGTCCACCGCCACCAGCGGCGGGGCGACCGGGAGCACCTCCTACACGTACGACGCCGCCGGCAACACCACCGGCCGTAACGCCGCCCAGGGCAACCAGACCCTCGCCTGGGACGACGCCGGCAAGCTGACCAGCGTGACCGGCGGCACCAGCGGCAACAACACCTTCACCTACGACGCCGACGGCAACCTGTTGCTCCAGAAGGAACCCGGCAAGACCACCCTCTACCTGCCGGGGCAGCAGCTCACCCTCAACACCGCCACGAACGCCGTTGACGGCAACCGCTACCACGCACTCCCGGGCGGCGGCAGTTGCATCCGCTCCGGCAGCGGCACGGCCTACGCCTTCGCCATCGCCGACCACCAGGGCACCCCGACCCTGTACCTCGACAACACCGCGCAGAATCCCACCTGGCGGCAGTACACGCCGTACGGGGCGGCCCGAGGTGCGGCGGTCACGGTCCCCGACAACCGCGGCTTCCTCAACAAGCCGATCAGCCCGACGGGGCTCACCATCGTCGGCGCCCGCGCCTACGACCCGGCCGTCGGACGCTTCGCCTCCGTCGACTCGCTTCAGGACACCGGCCAACCACAACAGTGGAACGGCTACTCCTACGCCAACAACACCCCGGTCACCCTTAGTGACCCGACCGGAATGATTCCTGACGACTGCAAGCATTTTGACTGTTATGGATATAGCCCCACGGCGGGCTGTAAATACGGCTGCGGCAGTACCAGGAACGTAGAATGGGGCGGAAAGAACCGCAAG
Source organism: Micromonospora sp. NBRC 110038 (assembly GCF_020884815.1). NCBI lineage: Bacteria > Bacillati > Actinomycetota > Actinomycetes > Micromonosporales > Micromonosporaceae > Micromonospora > Micromonospora sp. NBRC 110038. Next base: position 1,557,052 of record NZ_BBOL01000001.1, read on the forward strand.
AGCACCACTCGTTCCAGGATGTATCGAAAAGGCATCAATGCCGGCGGATTTCGGGGGCCAGGGCACCGCGGATGCCCCCGCCCGGATTCGTGCCTCAGTAACGAGGAGCGGCGGAAGCGGCAAGAGGCGCAGGAGCTGCTGGCTTCCAATGAGCGTACGCACCAGCAAGAAGTGCAGGAGATGGAAGAGTGTAGGGATTCGGATGTCTGCTGGGCCGCATCCGGGGGGCGTGGTAAGCGCAATATTCGTGAGCAGTTGACGGAGGAGGAGAGGCAGGCACTCAAAGACCGGAAGGATGGCCTTCCGGTGGATGAAAAGGTCTACAAAAGAGCCAAGGCCAAGCAGACCACGAATGAGAAGATCGACTCGCGTAACGGGCAGAAGAGGCAGAGTCACTACGGTGCGGGAGGTAAGAAGAAAGAAGAGGGCGGCGAGGGTGTCAAGTTTGAGGCACCGGAGCCAGGAAGCGCGGCGGCGGCTGGTGGTGTGGCGGTCACGGTCGGCGCGGTCGTCGTCTGCATATTGGTTTGCTGGATCAACCCCGCTCTCGTTTCTTGAGCGTCGGTAGAACCTGTTTTCGGGGGTTAAGTTGGGTGGTTCGAATGTCCCGAATAGGGACTGGGTGTGCAACTACTATTCGATCGGTCTTCCTTTCGGGGAGGGGCAGGGGGATGTCGCTGGGTTGTTGCGCCATGTCGCTGAATCGATCGATGCGCTGCGGGCCGACGGAAACGTCGAGGTCCTTGGCCTGAACTACAGTGCCGGCGAAGTGAACGAGTTTGGCGAGTGGCCGAGGATGGTCGTCTTCTACGCGATCGAGAGCTGATGCGCCACCGCGGCGGGTGAAACGATGATGACTGTCGGTAAGGTCGGTGCCTCGATCATGTCGGTGGCTTGTTTGGCCGTGGGTGCGGTTGTCGGTGCCTGCAGCCAGGCGTCGACGCCGATCCTGGTGGAGGAAGTGACCGGAGAATGGTGTTCGGGCGGTGGCGATCTTCTGACCGTGGAGGCTGGTGGGAGGTTCGATCTCGTCATGTTGTCGCGCGACTTCTTCGGGGTCTTGCACGAGGATGACGAGTTCGTCGAGGGCTACCTCCTTGACCGGGACTACGGGGGCGTGCAACCCGAAGAAGGCAACGGCAGTTGGACCTTCGGTGAAACTGCCACTTCGCCCCGGGTCCGCCTAGAGTTCGACAAGCTTGGATCATCCGTGAGTCCGCCGTCCGGTGAGCTGGTCGTTCGTCGGACGGATGAAGGGGAGGTCGGGCTCTTCGGGTACGAGAGCGACCCCGACGAGGGCTATACCGTGAGGTTCCTCAAGTGCTGACATGCGGACTGTCAACGTGCGGCGTGTTCGTTCGACGCGATTGGCGTGATCGGCGGGCGTCCGGGGTGCTGTGCGCTTGATCCGGGCGGTGTTCGACACGAGCCTCTAGAGCGCCGACATCGGTGAGCGCGAGCTGCGGATGTCGGCGGGTCTGGGCCCTGTCGGGTATTGCGTGCGGAACGTGGTCGTTTCGATCCTGATGATGATGATGATGGCGGCGGTGGGAACGTTCCTGCTGCTGTCCACCCTGGTCAGTCTCTATCCGGGCACCGGGACGGTGGTTCGCGGGCCGGGCGACCGGGCCGTGCAGGCCACGGGCGGGGCGTGTGCGCGGGTCGGCAGGGCCGCCAACCAGTCGCTGTAGGGCCTGCTGCTGGCCGTCGGCAAGCTGGGCTGGTTCCTGATGATCATCCTTGGCGGGACCGCCGTCGTCAGGGCTGCCCTTGGTGCGCCGAGGTACCTTCGGCTGCACGGCCGCCTGTTCCCCCGCAAAGCAGACGGGTCCGCCGGGTAGAGCGACGGGTGCCTTGTGCCGTGCTCAACCTGACGAGTCGATCGATGTGGGGCCGGCACCGGAGCCCGCCCCCGTACGCGGAGGTGTCATCGTGGGGCGAGCGATTGTGGCAGTCTCCTTCGGACTGCTCCTGATCGTGACGGGTCTGGCTCTCGCGGCCGACTACCGGGGCATCGCGGCCCGGCACATCGAGCTTGCTCAACGCCTCGTGCGCCCGATCGGTCTCGGCGGCAGGACGAGTCGAGCCGACGAGCGACCTCGGGATCGTTTCATCCTGTTCGACCGGGCGTTCGGGATGTTGATGGTGCTGCTGGGTGTGGTGGCCCTGACCGGCGGCGCGTACCTGCTCGCGTCGCAGGCGTGAGCGTGCCCAGTCGGGGGAGTCCGTCCTCGGCTGTCACCTGGCTCCTGGCGATTTTCGTCGACGAGGGCGGAAGCGTGCGGACAGTCTCGGGGAAGGCGACGGGTCGACCGTCCGACCGCGGCGGCCGGACAGGGGGACCGTGGTGAGCCGGACCTCTCCCGAGGAAACCGCGGCGAGACAGCGCGAGTTGATCGCCGCGTACGAGCGACGTGGGCCGTTCTGGGGTCGGCTGGCGAAGTTCGGAGCGGCGGTCGCCTGCGCCGTGGCCATCGTCGTCTCGTGGCTGGTGTTCGACACGATGACGGGCTTCTACTCGGGCACGGGGGTGGTGAAGTCCACCCCGGCGGAGCGTCCGGCGCAGGGCACGGTGGGGGCGTGCCGACGGGTCGGTCCGGTCAGCGGCGACGGCTTCGGCTACTGGTGGCACTGCGCGGTAACCGTCCGGACCGGCGACGGGCGTGAGGTGCGGATCGTCACCCGCAACTCCGCCGTCACCCCGGCCGACCGGGGCGGGCCGGTCGACTTCCGGGAGGCGTGCTTCGGCAAGGGCAACACCGACTGCCGGTACGGCCGGCCGGTGTCCCGGGTGTGGGCGCTGGCCGTGACGATCCTGGGCATGGCGCGGATCGGGCTGACCATCGTGCTGATCCTCGCCGTCGGCGTCTACCTGATCACCGCAGTGGTCGGTGTTCCCCGGTACTTCGCCTGGGCGAACCGCCGCGAGGCGCGGCGCAACAGGGTCGTGCCGCTGCCGGTCATTGTGACGAATCGACCCGACCCGTACCCGGGGCCAACGCGCCCCTGCCTGCGGATCACCTTCTCCTGTCCCGACGGTCCCTTCGCTGAGTTGTACCGGTCCACCGGGCCACGGCTGCTGCTCGCCGGTGTCGAGGTGCCTGTGCCCGGCTGGGGCAGCCACGAGTTCGAAGTGTCCGCCGGCCCGAGCAGCGTGCGGGTCGTCGTGCCCTTCGGCGGCACCGACGACTTCGCCGTGGCCGAGCACGAGGTCACGGTCGGCGTGGGCGAGACCGTGGAACTGGAGTACGTGGCCCCGACGGTGCTCGGTCTCTCGGGCAGGATCCGCGTGACGGGGCGCACCGGGTAGTCGCCGGACGGGCCGACGCGCCCAGGCTCGCCCCGGAGAGCAAGGCTGCGCCCATGGCGACACCCCGCAAGGTCGCTGTGTCCGTTTAGCGAATCAATGCGTTGTATGACTGTCTTATCGGGTAAGTTCCTTCTGGCCAGTTGGATCAGGCGAGGAGCAGGCATGTGCGGTGTGTGCGGCGTGGTGCGACCGTCCGGCCGCGTCGAGGGTGACGACGCCCTCGTGGGGCGGATCAACCTTGCCCAGGAGCACCGGGGGCCCGACGCGGCCGACCGGTGGGGCGGCAAGAGAGTGACCCTCGGGCAGACCCGCCTGGCCATCGTCGACCTGTCCGACGCGGGCCGCCAACCGTTCGTCTCGCCCGACGGCCAGGTCTCCGTGGTGTTCAACGGCGAGATCTACAACCACGAGGAGCTGCGCCGCCGGTTCCGCCTGCACACCACGGCCCGCTGCGACGGCGCGATCCTGCCGGAACTGTGGACCAGGCTGGGCACGGCGATGTTCCGCGAGCTGCGCGGCATGTTCGCCGTCGCCGTCTACGACGACCGGGACCGCACGCTCACTCTCGCCCGCGACCCGTTCGGGATCAAACCCCTCTACTGGACGGTCACCGCCGACGGCGCGATCGCGTTCGCGTCCGAGTGCCGGCCCCTGATCGGCCTCGTGCCCCGGCCCGCCGTCGACCGCGCGGCGCTCACCCACTACCTCATGTTCGGCTCGATGAGCCGCACCGCGTCCCCGTTCAGTGGCATCCGGGCAGTGCCGGCGAACGGCTGGGTGCGGTGGGACGACCGCCTGGGCCGAACCGAGGGTCCGGTGCACCGGGGCGTGCTGACCGACCTGCCCGAAACCTCCCCCGACGAGCTGCGCGCCGAGTTCCTGCGGTCGGTCTCGCTGCACTTGCTCAGCGACGTTCCCGTGGCGCTGCTGCTCTCCTCCGGGCTTGACTCGGGGGCGCTCGCCTGGGCCTGCCGGGAACTGGGGCAGTCGCTGATCTGCGTCACGGTCGACCAGGGCACGGAGATGGGCGAAGGAAGCAACGCCGCCGTCATCGCCCGGCGCTTCGGTCACCGGCACGAGATCGTGACGTCCAGTCCTGACGAGGCGGACGTGCGTCACTACCTGGCGGCGATGCAACGTCCCTCGATCGACGGCCTCAACGTCTTCGTGGTCAACCGCGCGATTGCCAGCCTCGGCCTGAAGGTCGCGCTCTCCGGCACCGGCGGCGACGAGGTGCTCGCCGGTTACCCGTGGTTCCGGCAACTGCGGCGGCTCGGGCTGCTGCGCGTCACCGACCGGCTGGGGCTGGCTCGACCGCTGGAACGGGCCGTGCGGCTGCGGCACCGAAAGGTGGCCCAACTGGTCGGTCCCACCGGGCCGCGGGATGCCGCCGGCTTCGGCGAGGTCGCCCGCCGGCTGCTGCTCGACCCGGACGTGCGGGCACTCGCCCCCTGGTACGAACCCCGTCCGGCGCGGGCGAGCACCGGCGACCGCACCTGTCAGGCACTGTTGCGGTTCGACATCGAGCACTACCTCGGCGGCATGTTGCTCGCCGACACCGACACCTTCTCGATGGCGTCCTCGGTCGAGGTGCGGGTGCCGTTCGTGGACGTGCCGTTCGCCCGTCGTGCGTTGGCCGTCGACCCGGCCCGGGGTGTGGGCAAGCGGCGCTTCGCCGACTGGCTGGGCGACGAGGAGCTGATCCGGAGCACCAGGCGACCCAAGTGGGGTTTCGGCCTGCCGATGGACCGGTGGATGCGGGAGGGACCGTTGGCCCCGTGGGTGCGGGCCGCCGGCGCGCCCGACGCCCCGGTGCGGGAACTGCTGCGTCCCGCCGCCGTCGACACGCTGCTGGCCGGCTGGCGCGAGGGACAGCTGCGCTGGGAGAGGGCGTGGATCGTGGTGGCGTTGGACGGCTGGCTGCGTACCCTCGACCCACAGGTGGTGCGGCTCGACGACGCGACCGGCCATGCCCTCACCACCGTGTGAGGGTCACCGCCGCGACGGGGCCGGGGACCCGGCCCTGGTCAGTCCCGGCGCAGCCAGAGTACGCCCAGCGGCGGCACCCGCAGCGCCACCGACGCCGGTAGCCCGTGCCACGGCACGCCCTGCGCGTGCACCTCGCCCAGGTTGCCCACCCCGGAGCCGCCGTAGTGGTGGGCGTCGGTGTTGAGCACCTCCGTCCACGTCCCGGCGGCGGGCAGCCCGACCCGGTAGTCCTCCAGCGGCAGCGCCGAGAAGTTCGCCACGCACACCAGCGTCGCGCCGTCGGGGGCGATCCGCACGAACGACACCGTGTTGTGGGCGACGTCGTCGCCGGCGATCCAGCGGAACCCGGCCGGCGTGGTGTCCTGCGCCCACAGCGCCGGGGTGTCCCGGTAGACGCGGTTCAGGTCCCCGACGAGGCGCTGCACGCCGGCCCGCGCCGGGTCGTGCAGCAGGTACCAGTCGAGGCCGCGCTCCTCGCTCCACTCCCGGTCGTCGCCCAGCTCGCAGCCCATGAACAGCAGTTGCTTGCCCGGGTGCGCCCACATGTACGCCAGCAGCGCCCGCGCGTTGGCCAGCCGCTGCCAGGTGTCCCCGGGCATCTTCGCCACCAGGGAGCCCTTGCCGTGCACCACCTCGTCGTGGCTAATCGGCAGCACGTAGTTCTCGCTCCACGCGTACGCCAGGGAGAAGGTGAGCTGATGGTGGTGGTGCTGCCGGTAGATGGGATCCTTCGACGTGTAGAGCAGGGTGTCGTGCATCCAGCCCATGTTCCACTTGAACCCGAAGCCCAGCCCGCCGTCGGCGGTGGGCCGGGTCACGCCCGGCCACGCCGTCGACTCCTCGGCGATCATCACCACCCCGGCGTGGTGCTTGTAGACGGTGGCGTTGACCTCCTGCATGAAGGCGATCGCCTCCAGGTTCTCCCGGCCGCCGTGCACGTTGGGGGCCCACTGCCCCTCGGGTCGGGAGTAGTCGAGATAGAGCATCGACGCCACCGCGTCGACCCGCAGCCCGTCGACGTGGAACTCGTCGCACCAGTACAGGGCGTTGGCGACCAGGAAGTTGCGCACCTCGCGGCGGCCGAAGTCGAAGACGTACGTGCCCCAGTCGGGGTGCTCGCCGCGGCGCGGGTCGGGGTGCTCGTAGAGCGGGGTGCCGTCGAAGCGGGCGAGCGCCCACTCGTCCTTGGGGAAGTGTGCGGGCACCCAGTCCAGGATCACCCCGACGCCGGCGTTGTGCAGCGTGTCCACGAGGTGCCGGAAGTCGTCGGGGTCGCCGAACCGGGACGTCGGCGCGTAGTAGCCGGTGACCTGGTAGCCCCAGGAACCGCCGAACGGGTGCTCCATCACCGGCAGGAACTCCACGTGGGTGAAGCCCAGCTCCGTCACGTACGCGGTGAGCTGCTCGGCCAGCTCCCGGTAGCCGAGGCCGGGCCGCCACGAGCCGAGGTGCACCTCGTACACGCTCATCGGCTCCTGGTGCGGCTGCCGCCGCGCGCGGCGGGCGAGCCAGTCGGCGTCGGTCCACTCGTACGCCGAGCGGTGCACCACCGACGCGGTGGCCGGCGGCACCTCCGCGTACGCGGCGAGGGGGTCGGCCTTGTCCCGCCACCGCCCGTCGGCGCCCAGCACCCGGTACTTGTACTTCGCCCCGGCCGGCACGTCGGGCACGAGGATCTCCCACACGCCGCTGGAGCCCAGCGACCGCATCGGCCAGCCGTCGTCGGGGTTCCAGCCGGTGAAGTCGCCGACCACCCGCACGCCGCGGGCGTTGGGCGCCCACACGGCGAACGCGACGCCCGCGTCGAGCACCCGCGCGCCGAGGGCCTCCCACAGCCGCTCGTGCCGGCCCTCGCCGATCAGGTGCAGGTCCAGCTCGCCGAGGGTGGGCAGGTGCCGGTACGGGTCGTCGCGCAGCGCGCCGTCGACGTCGACCCGGTAGTCGAGCACGGTGCCGGGCAGGACGACCTCGAACACGCCCGCGTCGTGGACCCGGGTCATCGGGTACCGCTGCCCGCCGACGACGGCGCTCACCCGCCGGGCGCCCCGACGCAGGGTGCGGATCGTGGTGCGCCCGTCGGCGGGGTGCGCGCCGAGCACGGCGTGCGGGTCGTGCGCGGTGCCGGCGATCAGCTCGTCCATCGTGGCTCGTCCTTGTCAGCAGCAGCAACGGCGTCGGTGGTGGGGGCGGTGTCTGCGGTGGCGGGCCGGCGCACGGTGAACACGTGCGCGGGCTGGAGGTACGGGTCGAGCCGTACGGCGTTGCGCTGCCCCCAGTCGTAGACCGCGCCGGTCAGCTCGTCGTGCACGGTGAACCGGTCGGCCCAGTCGAGGCCCAGCGCCGGCATGTCCAGGGTGGTGTTGCCCCACTGCACGGTCTGCGAGTCGAACGAGCAGACCACGAGCACCGTGTTGCCGGTGTCGGGGTCGTGCTTGGACCAGCACAGCAGCGCCGGGTTGTCGATGTCGTGGAAGACCAGGTTGCGCAGCCGGTGCAGGGCCGGGTTGTCGCGCCGGACCCGGTTGAGGGTGGCGATGAACGGGGCCAGTGACCGCCCCTGCGCCTGCGCGCCGGCCCAGTCGCGGGGCCGCAGCTCGTACTTCTCGTTGTCGAGGTATTCCTCCGCGCCGGGGCGGGCCACGTGCTCGAACAGCTCGTAGCCGGCGTACATGCCCCAGGAGGGGCTCAGCAGCGCCGCCAGCACCGCCCGGATCTTGAACATCGGCGGGCCACCGTGCTGCAACGACTCGTGCAGGATGTCGGGCGTGTTGGGCCAGAAGTTGGGCCGCATGTGGTCGGCGGAGGCGACCAGCTCCTCGCAGTATTCCCGCATCTGCGCGGCCGTCGTGCGCCAGGTGAAATAGGTGTACGACTGCGTGAAGCCGATCTTGCCGAGCCCGTGCATGATCGCCGGCCGGGTGAACGCCTCGGCGAGGAACAGCACGTCCGGGTCGACCTTCTTCACCTCGGCGATCAGCCAGTGCCAGAAGTCGAACGGCTTCGTGTGCGGGTTGTCCACCCGGAAGATCCGGATGCCCTCGCCGACCCAGTGCAGCACCACCCGCAGGATCTCCGCCCGGATGCCCTCGGGGTCGTTGTCGAAGTTCAGCGGATAGATGTCCTGGTACTTCTTCGGCGGGTTCTCCGCGTACGCGATGCTGCCGTCGGCGCGGGTGGTGAACCACTCCGGGTGCTCGGTCACCCACGGGTGGTCCGGCGCGCACTGCAACGCCAGGTCCAGCGCCACCTCCAGGCCCTGCTCGGCGGCGGCGGCGACGAAGTCGCGGAAGTCCTCCGGCGTACCCAGATCGGGGTGGATGGCGTCGTGGCCGCCCTCGGCCGCGCCGATCGCCCACGGCGAGCCCACGTCGTCGGGCCCGGCGGTGAGCGCGTTGTTGCGGCCCTTGCGGTTGACCCGGCCGATCGGGTGGATCGGCGGAAGGTAGAGCACGTCGAAGCCCATCGCCGCGACGCCGGGAAGCCGGTCCATCGCGGTGGCGAAGGTGCCGGAGCGGGCCGGGGCGTCCACGGTCGCCGGGATCGCCCCCTCCGAGCGGGGGAAGAACTCGTACCAGGCGGAGAAGAGCGCCCGGGGGCGGTCCACCCACAGCCGGTGTTCGTCGCCGGTGGTGACCAGCTCGCGCACCGGGTGCGCCCAGAGCAGGTCGGCCAGGTCGAGGGCCGGGGCGACGCGGGCGGGCAGCTCCCGGCCGTCGTCGTCCAGCGCGGCCACCGCCGCCTTGACCCGTGCGACGTCGCCCGCCGGCACCACGGGCAGGGCGGCGGTCAGCACGCGTACGCCCTCGGCCAGGTCGTTGGCCAGCTCCGCCGCACCCTGCCCAGCGGCGATCTTCTTGGTGACCGCGTTCTGCCAGGTCAGGTACGGGTCCTGGAACGCCTCGACCGTGAAGGTCCACTCGCCGACGGCGTCGGGGCGGATGGTGGCGTGCCACCGGTCGTGGCCGGGCTCGCCGGGGCGCATCCGGGTGAACGTCCGGGCCCGCCCGTCGGGGCCGAGCCAGACCACGTTGCAGCCCAGCGCGTCGTGCCCCTCCCGGTAGGCGCGGGCCGACACCGGCACCGCCTCGCCGACCACCGCCTTGGCCGGGTAGCGACCGCAGGAGACGGCGGGGGAGACGTCTTCGATCGGGAACCGTCCAGTCACCCTGTCAACCTACCTGTGCGAGATCGTCTCGCGCGCGGGCAAGCTCTCCCCGGATCCCGCTACGGCTCGATCGGACCGCCTTGCGGCTCCACCAGACCGCGCACGAGCGGATCGTCGGGGCCGACGACCGGATGCTCCGCGAGGACCGCCCGCGCCTGCGCGTAGTCCTCCGCGGCCAGGGCCGCCGTCGGGTTGCTGCGGCGGCTCGCCTGGGACAGCACGGTGCCCTCCTGGGAGTCGGCCGAGAAGGTCGCGTACGCCGCGTCCACGCCGTCGGCCGGCAGGCCGCAGTGGGCCAGCACGGCGGCGAGGGTCGCCTTCGGGTCGGCGTCGAGCGCCTCGTAGGCCACCGGCAGCAGCGGCACCCCGGCGCGGCGCAGCGCGCGGTAGCGGTCCAGCACCGACAGCCAGGTCAACACGTACGCCTCCGTCGTCGTCGGCTGCCGCTCGTGCCGGGCGACGAAGGGCATGATCAGCGGGGCCTGGGCCAGCACGTACTTCAGGAACGCCAGTTGCGCCGCCGGGTCGGGCAGGTGCGGGGTGAAGCCCTGGTGCATCGACTCCAGCCACGGGCGCGCGTCGCGGTGCAGGAACAGGCCCCGGGCGTCGGGGAACACCTCGTGGAACAGGTCGCCGAGCTGGATGCCGCTGGCCCGGAACTTGACCGCCAGCGTCTCGGCGCCCCCGCTCCCGGTGTTGGCGAGGACGCGGACGCAGCTGCGGATCAGCCGCGCGTACTCCGCGTCGCGGCCCGGGTCCTCGTGCCGCAGCAGCGCGATCTCCGTGAAGACGTCGGGCTCGGAGTAGCTGCGCACCCCCGCCACCTCGCCCAACGCCCTGCTCAGCAGCGTCGAACCGCAGCGCCCGACGGAGTAGACCAGGACCAGCCTGGCCGGTTCGGGCAGGCCGTCGGCGAGCCGGTGCAGGGTGTCGTAGGGCACCGTGACCAGTCGCTGCGCGGCCCGGTACTGGTCGAGGTAGAGGAACGGCCCGCCGGCCAGGTCGACCCCCGGCGGGGTCTGCACGAAGTACGCGAGGCGGTGCTCGTCGTCGAGGCAGTGCAGGCTGACGTCGGGGTCGCCGAGCAGGCTCTCCGCCGGCACCGACCCGCCCGGTCGTACGACGAAGTTGTGCGGGCTGGCCGGCACGAACTCGGCCGGCGCGACCTTGTCGAGGATGTCCAGCACCTGCGCGGACCCGTTCGTATCCATCGATGTTAGACGCTACGTGGAATCACGGTGCGCGATCAAGCCCTCGCGGAGCGCTGGGGTTGGGGTCCGTGGCTGCTGGCCCGCCGCGTTGCCCGCGCTGGTTGCGTTGCGTGATGTGTGCGGAACGGGGGCCGGAAGGTTCGGCTGGTTCCACTCCCCGTCACGGTCCCCTGACCCCGCAGCACCACGCGCGCCCCCTTTGCTCTGCACCCACGGGCGCAACACCCGGCCTGCCAGGGGTTCTGCGGAGCCGTGGACGGCGGGCGGCGAGGGGAGCCGGTCGCGGTGCGTGAGCTGTTGCGTATGTGGGTGCAGAGCAAAGGGGCTCACCGACGGGTGGTGGGGGCGAGCCAGCGCTACGCTTGGTCACGGCTTGGTGCCCCGGTCCTAGCCGGAGTCGGGGCGCCGCGTCGTCCGTCGGGCTGGCCCGGTACGAAGCGCGCCTGCACGACCGTGCCCGACGGGACCAGCGCCGACTGGAGTCGGTCGGCGTCGCCGCAACCGCTCCGCAAATAGGCGATCTTGGAAGAAATAGGCCCCTCGGGGGGCCGAAATCTTCCAAGATTCATCCGGTCCCGCGCGTTGCCTAGGCCGGAGGACTCTGCGCCACGAACGACCCCTTGCCCTGATGCACCTCGATCCAACCCCGCTCGTCGAGGATCCGCAGGGCCAGTCGGATCGGCGTCGCGCTGGCGCGGTACTGCTCGCACAGTTCGGTGATGGAGGGCAGCTTGTCGCCGGGCTTGAGTGTGCCGCCTCGGATCGACGCGGTGACATCGTCGATAACCTGCTCGTATACGGGTTGTCTGGGCATGGCGGGGCCACCTCTCGTCAGCCCTTCGAGCATGCCACTCGACACAGCATTCTGTGCATGTTGGGTTGACTCTGTACTCACTGCACTCTAGGTTGCAGATGAGAGCCTCTCGTCAGCAAACGGAGTGCCTCTCACCTGGGCGGGGCGATCCCCGTGCGCCCCGCCCCCTGACAGCACCCAACCCCGAAGGAGGCGCAGATGCGTGAGCGCCCGCACGACGGGCCGCTGCCGGCGGCGCACCCGATGCCCGACGGCCGACCTCCGCAACCCGACGGGGACCGGGTGCCCGGTCCGTCCCGCCCCGCCCGTGCTCCGGTCAGCCGGCGGCAGTACGCCTACGGCGCGACGATCGCGGTGGTCGTACTCGTGCTGTTGCTTCTCGGGGTCCTCGGGTGAGCGGGACGGCCCGGCGGTGAACGAGCTGCCGGTCGGTCGCAGGGTCGCCCACTGGCGGGTGCGGCGCAACATGACGCAGCAGCAGTTCGCCGACCGCCTCGGCAAGTCCAAGAGCTGGGTGGACAAGGTCGAGCGCGGGGTGCGCCGGCTGGAGCGGGTGTCCAGCCTGCGGGAGGTCGCCGAGGCGCTCCGGATCGACCTGGAGATGCTGCTGGCGGATCGACCCGCGCCGGCGGACCGGGCCGCGGCGGGCGTGGCGCGGGGCGTGGAGGGGGTCCGGGCCGCCCTCGCCCGCTACCACGTGCCGGCCCCGGCCCGGCCGCCCGACGTGGCCCAGGTGCGGGCCCGGCTGGGGCATGCGGAGCAGAGCTATCGGCACGCCCGGTACCCGGAGCTGCTCGCCCTGCTGCCCGGCCTGCTCGACGCCGCCCGCGAGGCGCGCGCAGCCCATCCGGGCCGGGCCGCCGACGGTCTGCTGGTGTCCGGGTACGGGCTGGTCGCGCTGGTGCTCGTGAAGGTCGGCCACGGGGAGCTGGCGTGGCTGGCCGCCGACCGGGGGCTGGCCGTCGCCACGGCCGCCGCCGATCCGTGGCTGGCCGCCGCCGCGACCGTACCGCTGTGTCAGGCCCTGCGGGCGAGCGGCCGGCTGCGGTCGGCGGTGGAGGCGGCGGTCGTGGCCGCCCACCGCGTCGGGCCCTGCCGGTCCGGTGCCGCGCCCGCCGACGGCGCGGCCGTGCGCGGGACGCTGCTGCTCCAGGCCGCCCTGGCCGCCGCCGGCCGGGGCGACGAGCGGGCCGCCGACGAACTGCTCGGCCGGGCCGGGGAGGCCGCCCGGTCCGCCGAGCCCGGCGACCCCGCCGAGTTCGGCGGCGGGGGCTTCGGACGGGCGGCGGTCGAGGCCGCCCGGGTGGTCGCCGGGTCCGCGCTCGGCCAGGTCACGGCGGCGACGGTACGCCACGAGAGCCTGGTCGCCGACGATGGGTGGCGGTGGCTGCCGCCCGAGCACCGGGCCGCGTACCTGCTGGACGTGGCCCGCCTGTACGCCTCGGCAGGCGACGGGCTGCGCGCCGGCCGGGCGGTGCTGGACGCGGAGCGCACCGCCCGGGGCGAGGTGCACGACCGCCCGGCGGCCCGGGACCTCGTCGGCGTCCTGGCGCGGTCGGCGGCGGCCCCGGCCGCCCTGACCCGGCTCGCCGCCACCCTCGGCGTCACCTGACCCGCCCCTGACCCGGAGCTGCGCCAGCGTGCCGCGCCCTGCTATGGCTGGTGAGAAGGGAACCCTTCTCTACCGCAGGCGTTAACAGGGGCCCTTCCTTACGCGCCGACCGAGCGGTAGACCTCGACGGTGCGGGCGGCGATCGCGTCCCAGGAGAAGTGCTCGACCGCCCGGACCCGCCCGGCCCGGCCGAGTTCGCCGGCCTTCGCCGGGTCGGCCAGCACCCGGTTGATCGCCGCCGCCAGGTCGGCCACGAAGCGCTGCGGGTCCAACGGCGTGCCCGAGCCGTCGGCGGCCTGCTCGATGGGCACCAGCAGCCCCGTCTCGCCGTCGGCGACGACCTCGGGGATGCCGCCGGTGGCGGTGGCCACCACCGCCGTCTCGCAGGCCATCGCCTCCAGGTTGACGATGCCCATCGGCTCGTAGACCGAGGGGCAGACGAAGACCGTGGCGTGGGTGAGCACCTGGATGACCTCGTGCTTGGGCAGCATCTCCGCGACCCAGACCACCCCGGAGCGCTTTGCCCGCAACTCGGTCACGAGGCCCTCCACCTCGGCGGCGATCTCCGCCGTGTCGGGGGCCCCGGCGAGCAGCACGAGCTGCGTGTCCTCCGGCAGCTCCCGGGCGGCCCGCAGCAGGTACGGCAGCCCCTTCTGCTTGGTGATCCGCCCGACGTAGACGACGCTGGGGCGGGCCGGGTCGATGCCGAGCCGGTCCACCACGTCGGTGCCAAGGTCCGGGGCGTACTGGGCGGTGTCGATGCCGTTGTAGACCACCTTCACCCGGTCGGGGTCCACCGCCGGGTACGCCGCCAGCACGTCGGCGCGCATGCCCGCGCTCACCGCGATGATCGCGTCGGCCGCCTCGTACGCGGTGCGCTCGCACCAGGAGGAGAGCGCGTAGCCGCCGCCGAGCTGTTCGGCCTTCCATGGCCGCAGCGGCTCCAGGCTGTGCGCGGTGACCACGTGCGGCACCCCGTGCAGCAGCTTCGCCGTGTGCCCGGCCAGGTTGGCGTACCAGGTGTGGCTGTGCACCACGTCGGTGCCGGCGCACGCGGCGGCCATCTCCAGGTCGACGCCCATGGTGCGCAGCGCGGCGTTCGCGCCGGCGAGGCCGGCCGGCTCGGCGTACGCGGTGACGCCCGGCTCGCTGCGCGGCGCGCCGAAGCAGTGCACCCGTACGTCGGCCAGTCGGCGCAGCTCGCGGGCCAGGTACTCGACGTGCACGCCGGCCCCGCCGTACACCTCCGGCGGGTACTCGCGGGTGAGCAGATCGACGCGGAGTGCTCCGGTGGCGGGGGTGGCGGCGGTCATGCCCCGCACCCTAGTGCAGAAGTCCGTCCGTACGAGTGGTGAAGTCGCACGCGGATGGTTAGCGTCTGGGCATGGCTGACAAGGTGCTCGCGATCGTCCTGGCCGGTGGAGAGGGCAAGCGCCTGATGCCGCTCACCGCGGACCGGGCGAAGCCCGCCGTCCCGTTCGGCGGGATGTACCGCATGGTCGACTTCGTCCTGTCCAACCTCGCCAACGCCGGCTTCATCAAGATCGTCGTGCTGACCCAGTACAAGTCCCACTCGCTGGACCGGCACATCACCATGACGTGGCGGATGTCGACGCTGCTCGGCAACTACGTCACGCCGGTGCCGGCGCAGCAGCGCCGCGGCCCCTGGTGGTTCGCCGGCTCCGCCGACGCGATCTACCAGAGCTTCAACCTGATCCACGACGAGCAGCCCGACTACGTGATCGTCTTCGGCGCCGACCACATCTACCGGATGGACCCCCGGCAGATGGTCGACGACCACATCGCCTCCGGTGCCGGGGTGACCGTCGCCGGCATCCGGCAGCCGCTGTCGATGGCCGACCAGTTCGGCGTGATCGAGGTCGGCCCCGACGGCCGGCGGATCCGGGCGTTCCGGGAGAAGCCCACCGACGCCGTCGGCCTGCCCGACGCCCCCGACCAGATCTACGCCTCGATGGGCAACTACGTCTTCACCACGAAGGCGCTCCTGGAGGCCGTCGAGCAGGACGCGGAGGACAAGACCAGCAAGCACGACATGGGCGGCAGCATCATCCCGATGCTGGTCGAGCGCGGCGAGGCCAACGTCTACGACTTCCGCGACAACGAGGTGCCGGGCAGCACCGACCGCGACCGCGGCTACTGGCGGGACGTGGGGACGCTCGACTCGTTCTACGACGCCCACATGGACCTGATCAACGTGCACCCGGTGTTCAACCTCTACAACTTCGAGTGGCCCATCTACACCGAGCAGCCGCCGTACCCGCCGGCGAAGTTCGTCCACCAGTGGGGCGAGCGGGTCGGCCGGGCCGTCGGCTCGATGGTGTCGCCCGGCGCGGTGATCTCCGGCAGCCTGGTGGAGAACTCGATCGTCTCGCCGAAGGTCAAGGTGCACTCCTGGGCGCACGTCGACGGCTCGGTGCTGATGGAGGGCGTGGACATCGGCCGGCACGCCGTGGTCCGCCGGGCCATCCTCGACAAGAACGTGATCGTCCCCGAGGGGGCCGAGATCGGCGTCGACCTGGAGAAGGACCGGCAGCGCTACACGGTCTCCGACAACGGCATCGTGGTGATCGGCAAGGGGCAGCGGGTCGAGCCCTGAACCACCCACACTTGTCCTGTCGCGTGTGAGCCCGGCCCGCGCCGGGAAGACCCATCGTCCGTAGCGTCCCTGGAGGTTGCAGCAGTGGCCCACCCCCGCGCCGGTCAGCCCGCCGAGCCCACCGACCTGGTCGACGTGCCCCGGCTGGTCACCGCCTACTACGCCGAGCATCCCGACCCGGACGACCCGGCGCAGCAGGTCTCCTTCGGCACCTCCGGGCACCGGGGGTCGAGCCTGCGCCACGCGTTCAACTCCGACCACATCCTCGCCGTCACCCAGGCGCTGTGCGACTACCGTCGCCAGCAGGGCCTCGACGGGCCCCTCTTCCTCGGCCGGGACACCCACGCCCTGTCCGCCCCGGCGGCAGTCGACGCGCTGGAGGTGCTTGCCGCCAACGGGGTCACCGTGCTGCTCGACAGCCGCGACGGCTACACCCCCACCCCGGCGGTGTCGCACGCGATCCTCACCCACAACCGGGGCCGCACCTCGGGGCTCGCCGACGGCATCGTGATCACCCCGTCGCACAACCCGCCCGACGACGGCGGGTTCAAGTACAACCCGACCCACGGCGGCCCGGCCGACTCCGACGTGACCCGGTGGATCCAGGACCGCGCGAACGCGATCCTCGCCGCCGGGCTGAAGGAGGTCAACCGCATCCCGTACGCGCGGGCCCGCGCCGCCGACACCACCGGCACGTACGACTTCCTCGCCCACTACGTCGACGACCTGCCCGCCGCGCTCGACCTCGACGCCGTCCGGGCCGCCGGGGTGCGCATCGGCGCGGACCCGCTGGGTGGGGCCAGCGTCGCGTACTGGGGGGAGATCGCGCAGCGGCACCGGCTCGACCTCACGGTGATCAACCCGACGGTCGACCCGACGTGGCGGTTCATGACCCTCGACGGCGACGGCAAGATCCGGATGGACTGCTCCTCGCCGAACGCGATGGCGTCGCTGATCGCCGCCCGCGCCGACTACCAGGTCTCCACCGGCAACGACGCCGACGCCGACCGGCACGGCATCGTCACGCCCGACGGGGGCCTGCTCAACCCCAACCACTACCTCGCCGTGGCCATCGGGCACCTGTTCCGTACCCGGCCGGAGTGGGGCCCCGACGCGGCGGTCGGCAAGACCCTCGTGTCGTCCTCGATGATCGACCGGGTCGCCGCCGACCTGGGCCGGCCGCTGCTGGAGGTGCCGGTGGGGTTCAAGTGGTTCGTCCCGGGCCTGCTCGACGGGTCGGTCGGCTTCGGCGGCGAGGAGAGCGCGGGGGCGTCGTTCCTGCGCCGCGACGGCAGCACCTGGACCACCGACAAGGACGGCATCCTGCTCTGCCTGCTCGCCGCCGAGATCATCGCGACGACGGGCAAGACGCCCAGCGAGCACTGGGCGGAGCTGGCCGGGCGCTTCGGCGCCCCCGCGTACGCCCGCATCGACGCGCCGGCCGACCGGCGGCAGAAGGCGGTGCTGGCGAAGCTCTCCCCGGAGCAGGTGACGGCGACGGAGCTGGCCGGCGAGCCGATCACGGCGACGCTGACCGCCGCGCCGGGCAACGGGGCGGCGATCGGCGGGCTGAAGGTGACGACGGAGTCGGGCTGGTTCGCCGCCCGCCCGTCGGGCACCGAGGACGTCTACAAGATCTACGCCGAGTCCTTCCAGGGGCCGGAGCACCTGGCCCGGATCCAGGAGGAGGCCAAGGAGCTGGTCTCGGAGGTGCTCAAGCGCGCCTGAGTCGCGCCCTGGGGCACGGTCAGGGCTGGGCGCGGGTGACGGCAGTGTGCTCGGGTCTGCTGGGAGCTGGGCGGAGAGGGACTTGCATACCCTCTCCGCCGAATCATCGTTGGTCCAGTCGTCCGATGTCCGCGTGTTGCCGCCGGGTCCTGACGAGTACCCGCTGCAGTTGGAGTGAGGCTGGATGACGACCAATGGCCCATGGGTCGCGTACATTGCCCCCTTCCCCTTTCCATGGGGGAGCGCGGCGGCACGGAGGGTGTTCGGCATCGCCGCCTCCCTGGCGACGGGGGGCCACCATGTCGTGGTTCTGACCAGCCAGTCCGGAGGGCCGGACCTGAGCCGGGTGGACGGGCCGGACGGGCCGGGATCGATCTCGACCGTCGGCTTCGGCGGGACGGTGCCCGCATCTGCTGGCATGCTTCGTCGGGCGAAGCGGTCGCTGGTCGCGGATCGTGCGCTCCTGCGGTGGCTCGCGGCCCAGCCGACGCCACCCTCCCACGTGCTGTTGTATGGCGTCGGCGCTGACCGGACCGCGCGGGTGCGGAGGTGGTGCCGGAACCACCGCGTCCCGCTCATCGCCGACGTGGTCGAATGGTACGACCCGTGGCATCTCCCGGGAGGGCCGTTAGGGCTGTCGCGTCTGAGTAACGAACTGGTGATGCGGTATCACCATCCCCGCTGTGACGGGGTCATCGCCATCAGTTCGTACCTGGAGAACTACTACCGGCGGCGCACCCGGGTGATCCGGGTTCCGCCCACCCTCGACGTGGCAGCACTGGAGGTGGCCGGCCGGCGCGAGGGCGGCGACCCGGCAGGCCTGCACCTGGTCTACAGCGGTGTTCCGGGCAGGAAGGATCTGATCGGCAGGGTGATCGAGGCCGTCGATCGGGTATCCCAGGACGGCGTTGACGTGGTCCTGAACCTCTGTGGGCCCTCGGCGGACGAGGTGCGGAGGCTCCTCGGTGGTCGCGCCGTTCCGCCGAGCGTACGGCTGCGGGGCAGCTTGTCGCAGCAGGAGATCCCCGCGATCATCCGGCAGGCCGACTTCAGCGTCATCCTCAGGCGGGACGCCCGGTATGCCCACGCTGGCTTTCCCACCAAGTTCTGCGAGAGCCTTGCCAACGGCACTCCGGTGATCACGAATCTGACCAGTGATCTGGGTAGCTACCTGCGGGACGGACAGGAGGGCCTGGTGTGTCGGGATGACTCGGTGGATGCGTTGCGGCTGGTGCTTGCTGCGGCCGCGCGGCTGGATCCGGCCCGCCGGGGTGCCATGCGCGAAGCTGCGCGCCGGCAGGCGCGTGCGTCCTTCGACTATCGGAACTTCACCGGGCCGCTGTCCGCGTTCCTGGACGAAACGCGGCGGCCGGCCACGACGGTGCGACGGGAACCGGTCGGAGACGGGGCACTCAACCGGCGGTGACCCAGGGGCGGCGGACGACCGTCCCTGGGTCACCGCAGTGTCACGAGGATGCCCAGGCGAGCTGCCGCTCCTTGTCGAGGTCGAGCATGTGGGCGGAGGGGTCGACGACCACTCCGCTGCCCCGGACCACCTTGCCGACGGTACGCAGCAGGATCCGCAGGTCCTCCCTCAGTGACCACGTCTCGACGTATCGGGCGTCCAGCTCCAGCCGATCGGCCCAGGCGAGAGTGTTGCGACCGCTGATCTGCTGGAGTCCGGTCAGGCCCGGTGGCATCAGGAAGCGGAGCCGTTCCCGGTTGGTGTACCACGGGTCGTATCGCGGTAGCAGGGGGCGAGGGCCGACCAGGCTGAGGTCCCCCCGCAGGACGTTCCACAACTGCGGCAGTTCGTCGATGCTGAGCCGGCGCAGCACCGGTCCCACTCCCCGGCATCGGAAGCCGTCCGGGAGCAGGTTGCCCTCGGCGTCCCGCTCGTCGGACATCGTCCGCAGCTTGTAGACCTGGATGCGTCGTCCATGACGGCCGGTCCGTTCCTGCCGGAACAGCATCGGCTTGCCGAAGTGCAGGACGACGAACGCGGCAGCCACGGCCAGGACCGGCGTGGCCAGGATGAGCCCGAGCAGCGCGGCGAACACGTCGATGACGCGCTTGATACGCAGCCGGAACTCAAGCGACCGGAAGGTCCCGGGTCGGCGGGTGCTCTGCGGCGTCGTCGCGGTCAGCGGACGCGGTCGCGCGGGTCGGGTGGAGGTGCCGCGATGACTGCTCACGAGGGAGTGCCTCCGGGTTCGTGCCTTGGGTAACCTACGTGACTGTTCTACCTGCTATCGCAGCTTTCATCCCGATTTTCCGTTTAAAATACCCAAGCGGGCCCACGTGAATTACCATGCGCGAAGAGCTGTTATACCCCTTAGTCGCCTTTTGCGGCTTTTTGTGTGGCTTCTAGTAACCGGACGCGGCCTGGTGCGTTAGCCGTTCGGCAGGCCGGAAGGCTGGCCGAGAGGGGGATGTCTTCGATGAAGATCGTGGTGACCGGAGGTGCCGGTTTCATCGGCTCCAACCTGTTGCACGAGTTGGCCGTCCTGGGTGAAGCTCACGATCTCGTGGCGGTCGACGACCTCTCGACGGGGTCGCTCGACAATCTGGGTGATCTGCCCGTCCGGTTGTTGGTCGGCTCCGTCCTCGACCGGGAGCTGCTGGACGAGGCGATGGCCGGTGCCGCCGTCGTCGTCCACCTCGGCGCTCTCGGCTCGGTTCCGCGTTCCATCGCGGATCCGCTGCGTAGCCATCACGCCAATGCCACCGGAACCCTGACCGTGCTGGAAGCGGCGCGGCGGCACGCTGTGCCGCAGACGATCCTCGCGTCCTCGTCGTCGGTGTACGGGGCCAATCCGGTCCTGCCCCGACGGGAGACCCTGCGCCCGATGCCGATGAGTCCGTACGCGGTCTCCAAGCTGGCGACGGAGGCGTACGCCAACGCGTACGCCTCCTGCTATGGGCTGTCGGTTCTTCCGTTCCGGTTCTTCAACGTCTTCGGGCCCCGGCAGGCCGCCGACCACGCGTACGCGGCGGTGGTGCCCCGGTTCGTCTCGGCGGCGCTCGCCGGCCGCCCGCTGGAGATCTTCGGCGACGGCCTGCAGACCCGCGACTTCACCTACGTCGGCAGCGTCACCGCCGTGATCGTGGACGCGATCCGCCGGCGCGTCTGCACACCGGACACGGTCAACCTCGCGTTCGGTGAACGGATATCCCTGTTGGACCTGGTGGCTGAGCTTGAGGCGGTGCTCGGCCGCCGGCTGGAGACGGTACACGGCCCACCGCGCGCCGGGGACGTACGGGACTCCCAGGCGGACTGTGCGCGGCTGCGCGAACTGTTCCCCGCTGTGCGTCGCCATCCTCTGCGGGCCGGCCTGGAGGCCACCGTGGACTGGATGTCCGGTCGCGTGCTCGCCGCCCGCTGACCGTGGCGGCGCGGCACGCGGCACCGACGACCGCACCGCGCGAAGCACTCGCGGACGACGGTGGGCAGGGCGAGCCGCCGGTCGACCGGAACCCCGGCACCACCCGCACCCGCCGCCTTCTGACCGGCGTCGTCACCGCCGGGCTCGCCAAGGGCACGGGCCTGTTGGCGCCGGTATTGATCATTCCGATCTGCCTGTCCGAGTTGGGTGCGGAGCGCTACGGGCTGTGGATGGCCGTACTCGCGCTGACCGGGATGGCGACCTTTGCCGACCTGGGCCTGGGTGCCGGCCTGATGACCAAGCTGGCAGCCTGCTATGCCGACGGCGACACCGTGCGCGCCCGGGGGTACGTCTCGACCGCCTACGCCGTGCTGACCACCATGGCGCTGGTGCTGTGCGGCCTGCTCTGGGCGCTGGCCTGGGTGGTGCCCTGGACGTCGGTCTTCAACGTCACCGGTGCGGTGGGCTCCGCGGAGACCAGGCACATCGTGCTGATCTGCGTCACCGCGTTCCTGCTCAACATGCCGTTGGCCCTGGTCGTGCGGGTGCAGTATGCCTACCAGCAGGTGGGAGAGAGCAACCTGTGGCAGGGCGCGGGTGCCCTGCTGGCGGTCCCCCTGGTGCTGCTGGTCGCCCGAGGTGGGCTGCCGCCCGTCGCGGTGGTCGTCGCCAGCACGGCGGGGCCCTTGCTGGCCAACGCGGCGAACAGCATCTGGGTCTATGGTTGGCGGCTTGCCGAGCTGCGGCCACGGATCGCTGCGGTCGACCGCGCGCTGAGCACCGGGCTGCTCCGTCTCAGCGGGATGTTCTTCCTGGTGACCATCTTGACCGGGCTGTCCGGCAACATGGACAACCTGATCATCGCGCACTCCCTCGGGCCGCAGAGCGTCACCGCCTATGCCGTGCCGGCGCGGCTGGCGGCGATGCTCGGCATGCTCGTCACGCTGATCAACATGCCGTTGTGGTCCGCCAACGGCGATGCCCTGGCCCGGGGCGACCTGGCCTGGATCCGTCGGATGGTGCGGCGGATGGTGCTGCTCTCCTTGCTGGCGACCGTGGTGCCGTCGGTCTGCCTGGTGGTGGCGGGTGACTGGATCTTCGCCCGCTGGCTGCCGGTGCCGCTGGACGGGAACCGGTGGCTGCTGGCCGGACTCGCGCTCTGGTTCCTGCTGCTCGGTGCGTTCTCGGCGCTGATGATGGTGCAGAACGCCGCTGGGGTGGTTCGCCCGCAGTTGGTCGGGCTGGCCGCCTATCTCGCCGTCGCAACGGTGGCCAAGTGGTACGCCGTCAAGGCCTACGGTCTCGCCGCTGTTCCCTTCGTCGGCACCGTTGCCTACGCGCTGACGGTGTTGCCAGCCGGGCTGTACGGCTACCGGCGAACGCTCGCCCGGCACGGGGGGCGGCACCCTCCCTCGTCAGCGGGCGGGCGAGGTCGATGGTGGGTCGGACGACGAGTTCGGGCGGGCCGGCACCGCTGGCGTCTGCGACCGCGTTCCCTCGGCAGCCACCCCCCACCGGGGTGAGCCTGCGTATTGGCGGGGCTGGCACGTCGGAAGAGGATCCGGAGGTGTCCAATTTGCGTATCTTGGTCGAGTATCGAGTCGTTGGTGTGGGTGGCACGGCGGCACTGCCGGGCTGGGAGAAGACAAGGAATGTGCGATGGACACTTCGACAGCGGGGCGCCGCGTCTTGATCACTGGAGGGACCGGTTCCTTCGGTCTGACCATGGTTCGACGGTTGTTGGACCGTGGGGTGGGCGAGGTTCGGGTGTTCAGCCGGGACGAGGCGAAGCAGGACCTCATGCGTCGTGCCCTGGGTGACGGGCGGGTGCGCTACTACGTCGGTGACGTGCGTGACTTTGACAGTGTGGAGCGTGCCGCCCGTGGCGTGGACTTCGTATTCCACGCCGCTGCGCTCAAGCAGGTTCCGTCGTGTGAGTTCTTTCCGCTGGAAGCGGTCCGTACCAACGTTCTGGGCAGCGCCAACGCGATCGAGGCCGCTGTGCGCAACGGCGTCGGCTCGGTGGTGGTGCTCAGTACCGACAAGGCGGTCTATCCGATCAATGCCATGGGCATGAGCAAGGCGATGATGGAGAAGGTCGCCCAGGCCTACGCCCGCAACCACCCGCATTGCGGCACCGTGGTGTCCTGCGTCCGGTACGGCAACGTGATGTATTCCCGTGGCTCGGTGATTCCACTGTTCATCGATCAGATCAAGGCCGGTGTGGTGCCGACCGTCACCGACCCGGGGATGACCCGGTTCCTGATGTCCCTGGCCGACTCGGTGGAGTTGGTGGAGCACGCCTTCGCGCACGCCCGCCCTGGTGACGTGTTCGTGCGGAAGGCTGCCGCCTGCACGATCGGGGACCTGGTTGCCGCGCTGTGCCAGTTGTTCGAGGTTCCGGTCAAGTACGACGTGATCGGGCTGCGGCACGGCGAGAAGCGCACCGAGACCATGGCGAGCAGCGAGGAACTTGCCCGGGCCGAGGACTTCGGCGAGTTCTATCGAGTGCCGGTGGACGCGCGGGACCTCAACTACGCGCTGTACGTCACCGAGGGGGACCTCGGCGGGCGGCCGGTCAAGGACTTCACGTCAGCCAACGCGCGACGGCTGTCCGTGCCGGAGATCATCGCGTTGCTGCGCGCGTTGCCGGAGGTTCGTGCGGAACTGGCCCTGCGCGAGCCGGCGCTGATGCCATGAGGGTGGCGATAACCGGCGCCTTCGGTTTCCTCGGCTGGCACACTCGGGTGCTCGTCCGGGCGCTCGGCTGGCCCGAACCCATCCTGCTCGGCCGGGCCGATCTGGCCGAACCCGCTGCGTTGGCCGACCGCCTGGCGGGAGTCGATCGGCTGGTGCACCTGGCCGGCGTCAACCGGGGAGAACCGGCCGAGGTCGCGGCCGGCAACATCGCCGTGGCAGAGGCCCTCGCCCGCAGCCTGCGTCGCTGCGCGCAGCCGCCGAAGACCCTCGTGTTCGCGAACTCCGTGCAGGCCGGCAACGGCACCCCCTACGGCGACTCGAAGGCGGCGGCGGCGGCGATCCTGGCCGACGCCGCCGCCGGCTGCCAGCTCGTCGACCACCGCCTGCCGCATCTGTACGGCGAGCACGGGCGACCGTTCTACAACTCGGTCACCGCCACGTTCTGTCGCGTGCTTGCCGACGGCGGGCAACCCGAGGTTCGCGATGACCGCGAGTTGCACCTCGTCCACGCCACCGACGCGGCTGCCGCATTGCTCGACGCCCCACCCAGCGGTGTCTGGGACACCTCGATGCCGGCGCTGCGGATCGGCGTCCGCGCCCTCGCCGACCGGCTAGCCTCGTTCGCCGCCACCTACCGTGGAGGGGATGTCCCGCCGTTGCGGGACCGGCACGAGGTGCGGCTGTTCAACAGCTATCGGTCGCACCTGTTCCCGACGAGCTACCCGATGCCGCTCGTCCGTCGGGCCGACGGACGCGGCGAACTGGTCGAGACCGTCAAGGCTCACGGTAGGGGGCAGACGTTCTGCTCGACCACCCGTCCCGGCGTCACGCGTGGCAAGCACTTCCACTTGGCCAAGGTGGAACGGTTCGTCGTGCTGCGCGGGCGGGCCGAGATCCGACTGCGCCGGGTCGGCCATGGTGAGGTCGTGTGCTTTCCGGTGAGCGGGAACGAGCCGGTCCTGGTGGACATGCCCACGATGTGGGTGCACGACATCACCAACACCGGCGACGACGAGCTGCTCACGCTCTTCTGGACCAACGACCTGTTCGACCCGGCTCGGCCGGACACCTACCCGGAGCCGGTCGCCGAGGTCGCGGCTGCCTCCGCCTGACGACCGGCCGCGGACCGCCGCGCGCCGCACGAACAACGGAGGTGGCCCTGATGACCAGGGTGATGACGGTGGTGGGCACCAGGCCGGAGATCATCCGGCTGTCCCGGGTGCTCGACCGGTTGGACCAGACCGTGGACCACGTCCTGGTGCACACCGGGCAGAACTGGGATCCCGCCCTTTCCGACGTGTTCTTCAGTGACCTGAGGCTGCGCCAGCCCGACCGTCTCCTGCGGGTGGACACCTCGTCTCTCGGCCGGGTGCTCGGGGGGGTCCTGGTCGGCGTGGAGGCCGCGATCGAGGAGTTCCGCCCCGATGCGCTCCTGGTGCTGGGCGACACGAACAGCTGCATCGCCGCCCTGATAGCCCGCCGGATGCGGGTGCCGGTCTACCACATGGAGGCCGGCAATCGTTGCTTCGACCTCAACGTGCCCGAGGAGACCAACCGACGCCTGGTCGACCACGTCGCCGACTTCAACCTGGTCTACACCGAGCACGCTCGTCGCAACCTGCTCGCCGAGGGCCTGCACCCCCGCCGGATCCTGCACACCGGCTCGCCCATGCGTGAGGTGCTGGAGCACCACCGCGCCGCCATCGACGCCTCGCCCGTTCTCGACCGGCTGGAACTGACGCCGGGCGGTTACTTCGTGGTCAGCGCCCACCGTGAGGAGAACGTCGACGACCCGACACGGTTGCGTCGTCTGCTGGACTGCCTGCGCGCCGTCCGGGACTCCTGGCGGCTGCCGGTGCTGGTCTCCACCCATCCGCGTACCCGAAAGCGGCTGGAGGCGGTCACCGCCGACGACACCGTCCTCGACGGCATCGCCTTCCACGAGCCGTTCGGCTTTCTCGACTACGTACGCCTGCAGAGCCAGGCGAGGTGCACCCTGTCGGACAGCGGCACGATCAGCGAGGAGGCCGCGATCCTCGGCTTTCCCGCGGTGACGCTGCGGGAGTCGATCGAGCGCCCGGAGGCCCTCGACGCCGGCGGCATCATCATGACCGGGCTGGAACCGTCGGGCGTGGTCGAGGCGGTAGGGGTTACCGTCGACCAGGTGGTCGCCCACGGAGTCCCGTGCCCGGCGGACTACCGGGTCGAGGACACCTCCCGCCGGGTGGTGGACTTCATCCTGTCCACTGTCCGACGACACCACGACTGGGCGGGGATCCGGCGAGCCTCCCGCTGACGCCGACTCGACAGACCAGCTACCGCCGCATGCCCATGACGGGCTTCGCCTCCTGCCTGTACCGACCGAACTGCTGGGCCAGCAGGGCCAGCAGGATCAACGGCATCGCGTACTTCGTCATGAAGAACAGGATGTTGTCGAGATCGGCGCCGTTGATGTTGACCAGTGCCCACAGCATGGGTGCGATCAGCTTGGGGGCCAGTTCCGGCGATTGGGAGGCCGCCGTGTAATAGGACTGGAGGGCCCGGATGACGAGTCCGAAGGCCACGAAGGACAGGACGCCGCCGGCGAGGCCGAAGTTGATGATTCCCTCGCCGGTCATGCCGTAGATCTTGCTCGCGAAGCCCTCTCCCCTCTCGTAGAGCGGGTTGTAGAGGATCCGCGAACCGATGCCGATCTTGCCTTCCGGAACGACCGGAAGGAGCGCGTCGGGCACGAACATGGTGAACCCGTACAGGTAGGTTTCGCCGAGCATCGGCTCGAACTCGCCGTTGAGGTAGCGATAGAGCACGACGCTCTGGATGTCGGCCCGGCCCAGGTCCCCGGTGAGCATCGCCGGCAGGTCGCGGCCCGTGTCCTTCTCCGCGCTGTGGATGGATCCGGTCTCTCGAATCTCGTCGATGGCCTCAATCCCGCCAACCTTGAAGAAGGCGTATATGTAGATGAAGGCGAGCATGAGTGCGGCCACTATGGCGAGGGCTTTCCGCGAGACTTGGCGGAGCACCACGTGGACCAGGACGAGAGCCAATAGCACGGGCCAGAGGGTGCTGCTGCGGCTGCCCTTCAGCCCGCCGATGAAGAACTGGGTCAGGGTCATGGCGCAGATGAGCAGCACCAGCAGGGCGGTGTGCTTGCGGAGCGCCCGACGCCAGCGGACCAGGGCGAGGGCAAAGGCGATGGTGGGGAACGACTCGGCGAGAATGATCAGCGCGCCCATCCCGTCCATCTTCACCGGATTGATTCGGTCGGACATGGCGGCGACGAAACCGCCGACGCCGCCGAACATGGCGATCTCATAGCAGAAGGCGAGGATGCTCGCCACCGTCAGGGCCAGGCCGGCCGCGTAGAAGGTGGGCATGTGCATCGGTCGGGCCCGTCGCGGTCGGTTACGGGGCCTGCGGGGCAACGTGAGGATCACCCGGTAGATGCCGAGCCCGACGACGTTGAGAATGGCGAGTGCGCCGAGCGCGTCCCGCCAGACCGGCGGGTCGTAGATGCCCACCGACCATGCATCCGTCGCGACCTGCAGGATCGGTGCGATATAGAGGAACTGAAGGCCCAGCAGACCTGTACAGGCCCTGGGCTCGAAGACGTCGGTTCCACGACGGAACCACCGGACCGCCTCGGTGCCGATGAGGATGCCGGCCAGTGTCGTCGGCACCATGAACCAGTGACGCAGGACCGGTACGCACACGACCAGTGCGATGCTGGCTGCGGTGATGAGCAGCGTGGCGATCAGTCCGTTGCCGGCCGGCCTTCTGGCTTCCACCGCCTCGGCCGCGGGGACGGGTCGTGGGGCGAGACCGATCAAGGCTGTCATGTGCTTCCTCCAGCTGCGCCCGATATCGGGCTCGGTAATGGTGATGGCGAAACTGGACCGGGACGGCCCGGACTCACCCGGCGTGGCAGGCCGTTCGGCTTGCCGTCGCGTCCCGGACGGCCTGGTAGAAGGCGGTTCGTCGTGGGTCGAGGCAGGTGCGGGAGAACTGGCGTGCACGCGACAGGTTGCGGGCGGATGCCGCTGCCATCCGTTCGGGTGCGGCGAGCATCGCCGCGATCGCGGACGCGAGGGCCGCCGGGTCGTCCGGATCGACCAGGTCCTCGGCTGGGAGCAGTTCGGGGATGCCGCCAACGTTGGTGCCGATCGCCGGCAGGGCACGGGCCATCGCGTCGAGGAGCGCCCGCGGGAGCCCTTCGGTGCGGGAGGGCATGACGAACAGGTCGGCCTCGTCGAGCTTCGCGCGTAGGGGGGCACCGGGTTGGATCCACCCGGCGAAGGTCACCCGGTCGATGACTCCACGGTCCGCAACAAGTTTCTCGAGCTGGTGTTGAAGTCGGCCGGTGCCGAGGTGCACGAGCC
This sequence comes from Micromonospora sp. NBRC 110038, assembly GCF_020884815.1. Taxonomy (NCBI): domain Bacteria; kingdom Bacillati; phylum Actinomycetota; class Actinomycetes; order Micromonosporales; family Micromonosporaceae; genus Micromonospora; species Micromonospora sp. NBRC 110038. Next base: position 1,584,960 of record NZ_BBOL01000001.1, read on the forward strand.
GGACGTCGAGGCCGGCCGCTCTCAGCCGGGCCAACGCCTCGATGAGCGTGTCGATGCCCTTGTAGAGTTGCTCCATCGTGCCGGCGGACATGAGAACCGCCTCGGCCGGCTGGCGGACGATGCTGCGGGGGGCGGGGACGAAAGCGTCGTCGACCAGGTCGATGCTGGAGATGGCTGCGGTTGGGGCCCCAGGCGCGCAGGGGTAGCGCGCCTGCAGGTACGACTCCGTCACGTAGGAGACGCCGACCGCGGTGCGGCACTCGTGTCGCAACCGGGCAGTGCAGCGGTGGCGCAGCAGTGGTCGCAGCGGAGGCTGCAGGACACCGGGGGCGAGCACGTCGTACGGGTCGGCCACCACCTCCGCCGCGTACGGCAGCCGTCGTTGTCGTCGGATCCTGGCGAGATGGGAGCCGAGGAACGACGGTACGCGGACGATGACCGCGTCCGTGGGGCCAGAGGCGTCAGCGAGGACGTCGATGATGCTGCTGCGGCACCGCAGATACTGCCACGGACCGATGTAGTAGGGCAGCGGCCAGACTTCGACACCTTCCCCGTCGACCCGCAACGCATCCGCTGACACCTCCGGCTGGTCGCACACGCGGGCCACCACGCGGACCTTGTCGAACGCGGTCAGGTAACGCCGCCAGACCGGATAGTCGGGCACCTGCCAGGTCCACACCCGACCGTCGGGGGTCCGGGCGTACCGGGAGTCACTGCTGACGACGACCCTCATGGTGGGCCACCTTCCGTCGATTGCCGTCACCTGGGCAGGTGACAACTGGCGTTGCTCCATGTACCGAAGAATGATCTGACAGTTTTTGCCAGGAGATAGGCGTTTCAGGCGTTATTGGAAGACATCGGCTTCGCGCCGATGTCAGCGACGGTCTGCTCGCCGCCTGTCGCGGCCCAGAGCCTGCCGGCGCCGGTCGGAGCGCGCGGCCGAGATCCTGTGCAGGATGGTCTCGATTTGGCCGACGCCGACGGCGCGGGACATGCGTTCGAGGTAGGCGTCGCGGGCCCGCCGCGCCATCAGTTGTCGCTCCGCCTCGGGCAGATCGGCGGCGGCCAGGAACCGGTCCGCCAGAGCCTTCCAGTCCTCGGCCGGGCAGGTGAGCCCGGCCTGTGCGGTGTCGACCAGTTGGGCGGCGTCGCCGTCGGCGGAGACGATGACGGGCGAACCGCAGGCCATGGCGCTCTGGATCTTCGATGGGACGATCCCTGCGAACGACTCCAGCTTCCGCAGGGTGACGACCTGGTATTCGGCCCCGGCGTACAGGTCCGCCATCCGTTCGGGTGCAAGCCTGCCGAGAAACCGGACGTTGGTCGCGTCGAGGTCTTGAGCCAGCCGGCGAACCCGATCCTCGTCGATGCCGGAGCCGACGACGACCAGGTCCATCCGTGCCGCTGCCGCCGCGGCGGCGCGCACGGCGACTTCCACCCGCTGAAAGGGTCCGATGTTTCCGGCGTACATGACCGTGCAGCGGCCCCGGTGGCCAATCGCCGTCCGAGCTGCCAGTGTTGGAGGCTTCGGTCGGAATGTGCTCTCCTCGGTCCAGTTGAGGACGACCTCCACCTTCTCGGGGGTGGCCCCTCGTCGGATGACGAGATCCCGCATGGACGGCGAGATGGCGACGATGGCATCCGCCGACCGGTAGAGGCGCCGCACGCCCGAGTCGAGCAGTCGGTGGACGGCCCGGCCTCGCCAGCCCTCCGGTGACATCCCGGATTCGGTCACCGCCTCCGGCCAGAGGTCCTGCACGTGCAGCAGGACCGGCACGTGGCGAAGGAGGTGGGCCAGTGCGGGGGCGGCGAAGGTGGTCGGTGGCGGATGCCAGACATAGATCACGTCCACGTCGAGCAGGTAGTGGAGCCCGGCCGGGAGGCTGCTGACCGCGAAGGAGGTGTAGGTCGCGATGCGTCGCAGAGGCGAGGCGTCGTGACTCGGGTAGACCGGGGTGCGAAGCACGGTGAGCCGGCCCTTCGTCGTCCGTTCCCGCCACCGTTGCTGGTAGCCGGGATACGTGCGGCCCTTCGGGTAGTGCGGAAAACCGGTGAGTACCCGTACTTCGTGGCCGCGGGAGACCAGCTCGTCGACCATCTCGCCGACGAGGAAGTTGGGCTCCGGTGGGTAGTGCAGGGAAACCACGCCCACCCTCATGCGGCTGCCGTCCACGTCGTCGTTGACTGGCGGGGTGGGAGGGGAAGGTGTGGGTCGCGTGCGTGCTTCCGCGGCGACGCAGATCTTCCGATCATCATCGATGCTGCTCTCCTGCTTCCGGCGCTTCGCGTTGGGTGGCCGTGACGTGGCGTGTCGGCCTGGCGGGAACGGCGTGACGGTCACCCGCCCCGGTGACGGCGAGCCCGCTGCCCGGCCGGCCGATGGTGGCCGGCATTGCCCCTAACTGGTTGCCGGAGAGGGACGTTACGTGCCGCGGCGTACGTCACCAGGACTAAAAGGGAAAATCGGGCATAGCTCTGCGCTTCCCTCGTTCCTGTGGTTCGTTGAAGGGAGTGCCGTGCGGCTGCGTCGTCCTGGCTGCCGCTGTCTGGGGGTAGTCGACGATGCGCGGGGCCGTGGGGCTGACCGCGACCGCTGAACACATGGGAGAACATCGATGGGGGCTTCGACGGTGGGACGCCGTGTGTTGATCACCGGGGGAACGGGTTCCTTCGGTCGGGCCATGGCTCGCTGCCTGTTGGACCGCGGCGTGGGTGAGGTGCGGGTGTTCAGCCGGGACGAGGCGAAGCAGGACGTGATGCGCAGGACCCTCGCTGACGGGCGGGTGGGTTACTACATCGGTGACGTACGTGACTACGACAGCGTGGAGCGGGCTACCCGGGGGGTCGACTTCGTCTTCCATGCCGCGGCGTTGAAGCAGGTTCCGTCGTGTGAGTTCTTCCCGCTGGAGGCCATCCGCACCAACGTCCTGGGCAGTGCGAACGTGATCGAGGCGGCAGACCGCAACGGCGTCGGTTCAGTGGTGGTGCTCAGCACCGACAAGGCCGTGCATCCGATCAACGCCATGGGATTGAGCAAGGCGATGATGGAGAAGGTCGCTCAGGCGCACGCACGGAACAGGCCGCGTAGCGGCACCGTGGTGTCGTCTGTCCGGTACGGCAACGTGATGTACTCGCGTGGTTCGGTGATTCCGTTGTTCATCGAGCAGATCAAGGCCGGGGTGGTGCCCACGGTGACCGATCCGGGGATGACCCGATTCCTGATATCACTGGCGGACTCGGTGGAGTTGGTGGAGCACGCGTTCCAGCATGCGCGTGCCGGTGACGTGTTCGTCCGCAAGGCCGCCGCGTGCACGATCGGGGATCTGGTCGCAGCGTTGTGCCAGGTGTTCGAGGTGCCGGTCAAGTACGACGTCATCGGACTGCGGCACGGCGAGAAGCGCGACGAGACGATGGCCAGCGGCGAGGAACTGGCCCGGGCCGAGGACTTCGGTGACTTCTATCGGGTGTCGGCCGATCTGAGAGAGCTCAACTATGCATCCCGCGTCGCCGAGGAGAGGGTCGACTGCCGGTACCTGTCCGACTTCAACTCCTCAACCGCTCGACGGTTGGACGTGCCGCAACTCGTCGCGTTGCTGCGCACCATCCCCGAGATCCGTGCGGAGTTGGCGTCCTGGGCGCCGGCAATGATGCTGTAGCCGGGTTGATCCTTGTCAACCGGTCCGCGAGTCCCGTTCGCCCGCCCCGGCCGCCGGCAGATCAGAGCGGAGCTCGTCCAGTCGCCGGGCGAGCAGGACACGCAACGGAATCGACTCGCCGTCGCGTCCACCTTCGCCGACGATCAGCGGTGCAGGCGCAGGTGATGGTTCCGCGCCGAGGAACCTGGCGCGTAGGCTTGCCGGGACGGTCAGCGGATACCACCGTCCGGCGACGTCCACTGCCAGTAGTCGGCTCCGGTCGACGTACCATCCGAAGAGCCGCGTGCGGTAACGACCCCGACCGTTGTAGGGCCGGGCGTGCAGGCGGGTCGTCGGCAGCGCCCGCCGGTTCGCCTCAGCGGCGAACCACGACACGATCTCCGCCGCCTTGGCGTGTTCGGCAGCCCGTCGCCGTTCTTCCGCCTCGGCATGCGCGCGGACCGCCTGCCGCTGCCGCTCGCGCCAAGCGGAACTGTCGTCACCCACCATCACGACGATACGCGTCGCGCCGGTCAAGCTGCCGCACGGCCGATGTGCCGACCGCCGGGCGCGCACCGTTGGGATGTCAGGCTGCTGGCGGGACCGGTCGGCTCATCCGGGCGAACGCGGCGAAGCCCGCCGGCCCGGTCCCCTCCTCGATCGCATAGGCGCGGCTCGTGCCGAGCAGGCCGGCCAGCCCGCCAGCCAGGATGCCTCCCAGGGGGCCGGCGGGTGCCCGCAGCACCGTGCCGACCACTCGCAGGGTCGCCGAATGTGGCCCGACGCGCACCCGGAGGTCCCCGAAGCCGTACGCCGCCCGGTGGGCGGCGAAGGCCGGCCAGTCCAGGGCCCGGACCCCACCTCCGCCGGGTGCCGGCGTCACCTCGGTCCAGGTCGTGTGCGACACGTCGGCGAAGCCGGCATGCAGGTAGAGGCGGCGGGCACCGGGGTTGTCCCGCGACACGTCGAGGAGCGCCCGGTCGCACCCCAGCTCGCGAGCCAGGGCCAGGCCGTCGGCGAGCAGTGTGCCACCGAGCCCCACCCCACGGGTCGCCGGATCCACGGCGATCCCGTTGAGATGCAGGGCGGGCGGCACCAGTCGCCAGTCGGCCACGGCGACGAGCCGGCCGTCGACGTGGACGCCGCGCAGCAGGACGGTGCGTAGTCCCGGTGGTGGCGTGAGGGCCGCGGCGAGGAAGGCGCGGAACCCGTTCGCGTGGTAGGCCACGGTCCCGTTGCAGCCGACCGGGACGGAGCTGGCGAGCAGCCGCGCGGCGGCGTCCAGGTCCGCATCGGTCGGCGCGACGAGTCCGACGACCGGGCCGGCGGCGCTCAGGAGGGAGGGCATGTGAGCCGTGCGGTGTCCGGCATGCCGGCTAGGGCCGGACGGGCGACGATCCATCGCGAACCTCCGTCAGGGACTGGTCGGTACCGAGTGGCGGCCCGGTCCGCTCAGCCCGGCAGGGGGAAGCGGTACTGGGGGAAGAAGTCGTCGCCCGGTGCCCAGGACGGGGCCCGTCGGCGGCCCTCGGCCAGGTGCGTCGCGCACAGCTCCTGGTACGCATCCGGATGCACCACCCGCGTGCCCAGCTGGTAGTCCACCACGCCGTGGGGCGCGAACGCCCGCTTGTAGCGGAAGATCCCGTCGTCCGGCTGGTATCCGCCGCCCAGCACGAAATGCGTCCGGCCCGTCGCCCTTCCCCACCGGCAGATCTCGTATTTGAGCAGGTCGTTGGGGCGCAGCTCGAACGCTGACTCCTCGGTGCCGCCCAGGTACGAGTAGACGTGCCGGGCGGACGCCAGCACCAGCTCGGTGGAAACCACCCGCCCCTCGTGCAGCGCGTGGAAGAACGCGAACTGCCCCGGAAGCTCGGTGACCAGCGTGGTGAAGAAGCCGCGGGAGAAGTAGTAGTGCGCCGCCGCCGACCGTCGGTCCATCGTGGCCCGGTAGATGCGCAGGAAGTCGTCGAGCCGCGTGCCCTCGGTGTCCACCTGCACCGTCACACCGCTGCGTTGCGCCTTCTTGACGTTCTTGCGCACCTTGTGGGCGAACTCCCGCCACATCTGGTCCTCGGGGGCACGCAGGTCGCGTACGACGTTTGGGAAGGTGCGGATGGCAAGCCCCGGGTGGGCCAACCGCTGCCCCTCGAACAGCGACAGCCGGGTCACCTCCGACACCACCCGCCGGCTGGTGCAGAACCGGTCGTAGGCGGCCCAGAACTCCTTGGCCTCGACTTCGCCGGCCCGATGGTGGAACGCACCGGCGTAGCCGTAGGGGCTGATGACGTCCCGGTACTCCCGGCCGCCTGCCCCGGCGGATGGGCCGACGGTGCGCAGCACGAACGGGAGCAGGACGAACCCGTGCTCGGTGCGGGCGTACGCGGCCAGCGGCTCGTCCCGTGCCCCCGCGAACAGCCGAACGTAGGACGGATGGGCGAAGACCTCCCGAGCCTCCCACCGCTCGTGGACGGCACGCCACCGGGCCGCATCCGCTTCCCGACGCGCGTCCCAGATTTCCAGCTTCATCCGCCCTCTGCCCTTCTGCGGCCCGTCCCGGGCACCTCAGCAGGGGTAACGAGGTGCGACGGCCACGGGTGTCGGCTCCCGCACGGCCCTGGGAGGCCGAGCCCGCCGGCCGTCGCCGAGGACAGTGACGGCCGGCGGGCTGGTCAGGCCAGTCCGGCGCGGCGCAGCGCGTCGGCCATCGCGTCGTTGGTCGGGGCAGGAGCCGACCCGGTCCGCCCCCGGCGCGGCTGCTGTGGGCCGCCCCGTCCGCTGCGCTGCTCCTGCCCGCCGCGCTGACCGTCCCGGCCGCCGCCCTGCCCGCTCTGGCCGTCCTGCGGGCCGACCGGCCGCCTGCCACGCGGGCGCTGCCCGCCCTCCGGGCCAACGCGCCCGGCCTCCGCGTCGTCCTCCAGCCGCAGCGTGAGCGAGATCCGCTTGCGCGGCACGTCGACGTCGAGCACCTTCACCCGGACCACGTCGCCGGACTTGACCACGTCGCGCGGGTCCTTGACGAACGTGCGGGACATCGCCGAGACGTGCACCAGGCCGTCCTGGTGCACGCCGACGTCGACGAACGCGCCGAACGCCGCCACGTTGGTGACCACGCCCTCCAGGATCATGCCGGGGGCCAGGTCGGAGATCTTCTCCACGCCATCGACGAACGTGGCGGTGCGGAACTCTGGGCGCGGATCCCGGCCGGGCTTCTCCAGCTCCGCCAGGATGTCGGTGACGGTGGGCAGGCCGAACGTGTCGTCGACGAAGTCGGTGGCCCGCAGCCCGCGCAGGATGGCGCTCTGCCCGATCAGGGAGCGCAGGTCCTGCCCGGTGCGGGTCAGGATCCGCCGCACCACCGGGTAGGCCTCCGGGTGCACGCTGGAGGAGTCGAGCGGGTCGTCGCCGCCGGGGATGCGCAGGAAGCCCGCGCACTGCTCGAACGCCTTCGGGCCGAGCCGGGACACCTTCTTCAGCTCGGCCCGGGACCGGAACGGGCCGTTGGCGTCGCGGTGCAGCACGATGTTCTCCGCCAGCCCCGCCCCGATGCCGGAGACCCGGGTGAGCAGCGGCGCGGAGGCGGTGTTGACGTCGACGCCGACCGCGTTCACGCAGTCCTCGACGACGGCGTCGAGGGAGCGGGAGAGCTTCACCTCGGACAGGTCGTGCTGGTATTGGCCCACGCCGATCGAGCGGGGGTCGATCTTGACCAGCTCGGCGAGCGGGTCCTGCAACCGGCGGGCGATGGAGACCGCGCCGCGCAGGGACACGTCCAGGCCCGGCAGCTCCTGGGAGGCGTACGCCGACGCCGAGTAGACCGAGGCGCCCGCCTCCGAGACGACCACCTTGGTCAGCGTCAGCTCCGGGTGCCGCTTGATCAGCTCGCCGGCGAGCTTGTCGGTCTCCCGGCTGGCGGTGCCGTTGCCGATGGCGATCAGCTCCACGCCGTGCGCCCCGGCCAGCCTCGCGAGGGTGTCGATCGAGGCGTCCCACTGCCGGCGTGGCTCGTGCGGGTAGATCGTGTCGGTGGCGACCACCTTGCCGGTGGCGTCGACCACCGCCACCTTGACCCCGGTGCGCAGGCCCGGGTCGAGGCCCATCGTCGGCCGGGTGCCGGCCGGCGCGGCGAGCAGCAGGTCGCGCAGGTTGGTGGCGAAGACCCGCACGGCCTCCTCCTCGGCCGCCTGCCACAGCCGCATCCGCAGGTCCGCTCCGAGGTGGATGAGGATCCGGGTGCGCCAGGCCCAGCGCACCGTGTCGGTCAGCCACCTGTCGCCGGGCCGCCCCTGGTCACTCACCCCGAACCGGCCGGCGATCGCCGCCTCGTAGCGGGTCGGACCGGTGACCGGGGTATCGGAGTCACCCTCGGCCTCCGGGTCCATCGTCAGGTCGAGCACGCCCTCCTTCTCGCCCCGGAACATCGCCAGGATCCGGTGCGAGGGCAGCTTCGCGTACGGCTCGGCGAAGTCGAAGTAATCGGAGAACTTCGCGCCGGCGGCCTCCTGGCCGTCGCGTACGCGGGAGACCAGCCGGCCCCGCGACCACATCTGCTCGCGCAGCGTGCCGATCAGGTCGGCGTCCTCGGCGAAGCGCTCCACCAGGATGGCCCGCGCGCCGTCCAGCGCGGCGGCGGCGTCGGCCACCCCCCTGTCGGCGTCGACGAAGCCGGCGGCCCGCTCCCTCGGCTCCTGGCCCGGGTCGGCCAGCAGCGCGTCGGCGAGGGGCTCCAGCCCGGCCTCGCGGGCGATCTGCGCCCGGGTGCGCCGCTTCGGCTTGAACGGCAGGTAGATGTCCTCCAGCCGGGACTTCGAGTCGGCCGCCATGATCTGCGCTTCCAGGGCCTCGTCGAGCTTGCCCTGGCCGCGGATGGACTCCAGCACCGCGGCGCGGCGCTCGTCCAGCTCGCGCAGGTAGCGCAGCCGCTCCTCCAGGGTGCGCAGCTGGGCGTCGTCGAGCAGGCCGGTGGCCTCCTTGCGGTAGCGGGCGATGAACGGCACGGTGGCGCCGCCGTCGAGCAGCTCCACGGCCGCCCGGACCTGACGTTCGGCGACGCCGAGCTCGTCGGCGATCCGCTGGTGCACAGACTGGGTCACGATCTTCATCCGCCTTCGTGTGGGTTCCGCCCTGCATTGTGCCGCCCGCCCCCGACGCCGCGCGGCACCCCCGCCGGGGCCGAGCCGACGTGCAGTGCCACCGGCTGCGCTAGCGTGGCGATCATGGAACATCCCGCTGACCCGCGGGCGCGGCGGCTCTTCGGCGGCAGCGCGCGGACCCTCGGCGACCTCGCCGCCAGCCCGTTCCGGGCCGACCGGGACCGGATCGTGGCCTCGCCCTTCTTCGCCCGGCTGGCCGGGGTCACCCAGGTGATCAGCCCCGGCGGCTCCGGCCTGCTGGTGCACAACCGGCTCACCCACAGCCTCAAGGTGGCCCAGGTCGCCCGCGCCATCGCCGAGCGGCTCACCGCCGACGAGCGGTGGCGGGACCTGCTGGCTTCCCTCGGCGGCTGCGACCCCGACGTGGTGGAGGCCGCCGCCCTCGCCCACGACCTCGGGCACCCGCCGTTCGGGCACCTCGGGGAGCGGGTGCTCGACCGGCTGGCCCGCCAGCGGCTGGGCCTCGCCGACGGCTTCGAGGGCAACGCCCAGTCGTACCGGATCGTCACCAGCACCGAGATCCGCGGTGCCGCGACCACCGGCCTGGACCTGACGGCGGCGGTCCGGGCGGCCCTGCTGAAGTACCCGTGGACCCGGCTGGACCACCCGGACCCGCACCCCCGGCACCTCGTCCCGCCGCCCCGGGGCGCCGCCGTGCCCGCCGACGACCCGGACAGCGGGTCGGCGAAGTTCGGCGCGTACCGCACGGAGCTGGCCGACCTGCGCCAGGCCCGGGAGCCGTTCGCCGGGCGGATCGCCGACTGGCAGCAGACCGTCGAGGCGTCGGTGATGGACACTGCCGACGACATCGCGTACGCCATCCACGACGTGGAGGACTTCTACCGGGTCGGGGTGCTCCAGCAGGGCGCCGTCGCCGCCGAGCTGATGGCCTGGCAGCGGGAGGGCGATCACCTGCGGGCGGTCACCGGCCCCGCGCTGGACGGGGTGGGCCGCCGGCCCGGGGCCGCCATCGAGCGGCTGCGCCGGCAGCTGCACCGCAAGGACGGCTGGATCGCCGACGACGAGGCGTTCGCCGCCGCCGTCGAGCACGTCCGGCAGGAACTGGTCGAGGGGCTGCTCGCGCTGCCGTTCGACGGCTCGATCGAGGCGGAGCAGTACGTGGCCCGGTTCTCCGCCCGGTGGACCACCCGGTTCGTCGACGCGATCACCGTGACGCAGGCCCCGTCGGTGCGCTCCGGGCACGTGCTGCTCGCCCCGGCCCAGTGGCACGAGGTGCAGGTGCTCAAGTTCGTCCACCACCGGTTCGTGCTGGCCCGCCCCGACCTGGCCCTGCACCAGCGGGGCCAGGCGCGGCTGCTCGGTACCCTCGTCGAGGCGCTGTGGGAGTGGCTGCTCGACCCGGAGGAGGAGTCCCGGTTGCCGCGTCGGCTGCACGACCTGGTCGAGCTGGCCGAGGCGGAGCTGCACCCGCGTACGCCGGACCGGGTCGGCCGGGCCCGGGGACGGGCGATCATCGACTTCGTCGCGCAGCTCACCGACGGGCAGGCGGTCGCGATGCTCGACGCGCTGTCGGGCCGCTCCGGCGCGCTGTGGACCGACGCCTTCGTGCTCTGACAGCGCGCTCAGGCTCTGCACGCACTCAGGCTCGGAGTGCGGTCAGGCTCGGAGTGCGGTCAGGCGATGGACTGCCACCAGCCGTCGACCGCCGGCGGGGCGTCGACGACCACCCGCTCGCCGGGGCGGGGCACCGCCAGCCGCACGTCGCGGGCCTTCGCCTCCGCCCACAGCCGGTCCACCGGCTCCGACCAGTCGTGCAGCGCCAGGTTGAACGTCGCCCAGTGCACCGGCAGGAGCAGCCCGCCGCGCACGTCGAGGTGGGCGGCGACGGCTTCCTCCGGGAACATGTGGATGCTCGGCCACGCCCGGTCGTACGCGCCGATCTGCATCAGCGTCACGTCGAACGGGCCGTGCTCGGTGCCGATCTCGGCGTACCCGTCGAAGTAGCCGGAGTCGCCGGTGTAGAAGACCCGACGGTGGGCACCGGCCACCACCCACGAGCTCCACAGCGTGCCGTCGCGGCGTAGCCCACGGCCGGAGAAGTGCTGGGCGGCGGTCGCGGTGATCGTCAGCCCACCCACCCGGTGGCTCTCCGCCCAGTCCAGCTCGACGATCCGGTCCTCCGGCACGCCCCACCGCTCCAGGTGCGCCCCGACCCCCAGCGGCACCACGAACGGGGCGGACTGGCCGGCGGTCAACGCCCGCACGGTGGCCATGTCGAGGTGATCGTAATGGTCGTGGGAGATCATGATCGCGTCCACGGCGGGCAGCTCGTGCAGGCCCACCGGGGGCTCGTGCAGCCGGCGCGGCCCGACCAGCGCCGACGGCGAACACCGGTCGCTCCACACCGGGTCGACCAGCACCCGGTGGCCCTCGATCTCGATCAGCGCGGAGGCGTGGCCGTACCAGACGACGCCCAGCTCGCGCTCGGTGGCGGCGGTGGCCGGCGGGTCGGCCGGGCGCACCAGCGGCACGGCGGCGGTCGGCCGGCGCTTCTGCTTGCCGAAGATCAGCTCGCGGACCAGGTTGCGGTCGGGCGCACCGGCCATCGTCCGGGTGCTCGCCCGGTTCCGGAAGGCGCCGTCGCGGAACTGCGGGGAGCGGGCCGCCCGCTCGGCGCGGGCCCCGCTGAGCCGCCCGCCGAGGGCGGCCGGCACGTCCCGGGCCACCCAGGCCAGGCCGACCAGGGCGGCGAGGCCGGCCGCGCCGCGCAGCCGCCGCGCCAGTGCCCGCTCGACCGCCCGTTCCGCTGGTGCCCTCATCGTGTCCCGCCCCCTCCGCAGGTGTCCCGCAGTACACCGTAGTCCGCCGCCGCCCCCGCGCGTGGGGTGCTGGTCGGCGCGGTCGCTGAGGTTCGGATCGCGGGACGGCAGGACGCCGGCGAAGATCCCCGCCCTTACCGGCGTCGGGTCAGGAACTCCTCCACGGCCCCGAAGACGCGGTCTGCCGTGGTGCCGACGAGAGTGGAGCCGCTCGGCAGCGAGATGCTGGTGGCGAAGAGCCGGTCGGCCGCGCCGGTGACCGCCGCGTGGTGGTGCAGGTGCGCCGGCTGTTGGTGCATGGGCTTGAACATGGGTCGACTCTCGATGTCGTGGGCAGCCAGGTGTCCGCCCAGCTCGTCCGCGCGCCAGCCGGCCGCTGCCGGCTCGACCACGAGCGAGGTCAGCCAGCAGTTCGAACCAGGGTGGCCGTCGCCCAGGATGCGGGTGCCGGGCACGGAGGCGAAGAGCTTGGCGTAGCGTTCCCGCACGGCCCGGCGCCGTTCGATCATCGCGTCGAGTCGGCGTAGCTGGGCCCTGCCGAGTGCCGCGAGGATGTTGCTCAGCCGGTAGTTGAAGCCGACCTCGCGGTGTTCGTAGTGGGCGACCGGCTCCCGGGCCTGGGTGGACAGTTGCCGTGCCCGGGCGATCAGTGCGGGGTCGTCGCAGACCAGCATGCCGCCGCTCGACGTGGTCAGGATCTTGTTGCCGTTGAACGAGAAGACGCCGAACTGGCCGAACGTGCCCGCGGCCCGCCCGCCGGACGTCGAGCCGAGGGCCTGCGCCGAGTCCTCGACGACCGGTACGCCCGCTGCGGCGCAGGCCGGCAGCAGCCGGTCGTAGTCGGCGCAGGTGCCGTTGAGGTCCACCGCCACGACCGCGGCGACGCGCCGGCCGCGTCGGGTGAGGTCGTCGAGCAGGTCGGACAGCAGGTCGACGTCGAGGTTACCGGTCGCCGGGTCGCAGTCGACGAAGACCGGTTCCGCGCCGGTGTACGTCACCGCGTTTGCCGTCGCGACGAACGTCAGGGTCGGCACCACGACGACCGATCCGGGCCCGGCCCCGACGCCCAGCAGCGCCAGGTGCAGCGCGGCGGTCCCGCTGCTGACCCCCACGGCGTGGCCGCAGCCCACCCGCGCGGCCAACTCGCGTTCGAAGGCGTCTAGGTCAGGCCCGGTCGGAGCCACCCATCCCGACCGCATCGCCGCGACGACGAGAGCCTCCTCGGCGGCGCCCACATCCGGCGGCGACAGATGAATGCGCCCGGTTGGCGCAAGCTGATCACCGCACTGTTGACCCACCATGCGGACCTCCGAGGCGACGGGGCAGAGACTTGGGCCCGCGTGCGTGCCACGTGTCGCGGACAATCCTTTAACCGTGCCGGGAGGAGGACGTTACGGATGTGCCTGCGGCCCGGCGGGGGATCAGCCGCCGTTGCTGGGCTGCCAGGCGGCCGCTCGGTGGGTGGGGCCGGCGCCGGCCAGCCCCGCGACGGCGGTCAGGAAGAGGCAGCCCATCCGGGCCCGGGCCTGCACCGCCGGGTGGGTCGCGCCGAAGTCGTCCGCGCCGGCCTGCCCGTCGGCGAACAGGGCGTACGTCAGCACCGGCGCACCGGCGGCGTCGAAGACGATCCCGGCCTCGTGCCGGGCGGTGTCGAACCAGCCGGCCTTGGTGGCGACCCGGGCCCGCTCGGCCGAGGACATCTCGCGCCGCACCCCGTCGGTGAACGCGATGGGGGAGCGCAGCAGGCCGAGCAGGAACGCCGTCGAGGACGCCGACAGCAGCGTGCCGCTCACCAGCGCCCGCAGGAGGTCGTGCGTCTCCCGTGGGGTGCTGGTGCCGAGGTAGAACCGGTTCGGGTTGGCCACCGGCTGCACCTGCGTGTTCGGGAAGCCCTTCGCGACCAGGATCTGGTTCAGCTCGGCGGCCGGGCAGACCAGGCCGCAGAGCCGCACGGCGGTGTCGTCGGAGACCGTCAGCAGGGCCGCCAGGGCGTGCCCCAGGGTAATGCTGCTCGGGTACGCGCCGTCGAGGCTGAAGATCCCGTCCCCGCCGGGGATCACGATGGACGCGGTCACGTCGACCCGCTGGGCGAGCGTGAGCAGCCCCCGGTCGACCTTGTCCAGCACCGCCACGGCCACGGCGATCTTGTTTACGCTGTACGCCTCGATGCGCCGGTCCGCCTCGTCCGCGACGGCCACCAGCGGCGCGGCGGTGCCGTCGGCGACGCTCACGTAGGCCTGCCAGTTGCCCCCGGCCCGCGCGGTCTGCCGCGCGTAGCTCGCGGCGACCTGGGCGGCGGCCCGGGCGGGGGTGGTCGCCACCCGGGGCCGACCGGCGGCGGACGCGGGCGCGGCGGCGCCGAGCACCGTGCCGGCGGTGGCCACCGTGCCGATGCCCAGCGCGGCCCTGCGGTTCACTCTGATCGTCACTCGTCTCTCCCCGTGGGTGGTAGCGGATCGCCCGTCCCGCAACCGTATGGGAGGGCTTCGATTCCGGCCGCCCCGCACCGCCTCGCCGGCCCGACCAGCACGTCGTACACGCCGGGCAGCACGGTGAAGCCGAACCGCAGCACGAGGTTGGCCCGGCCCACCGACACCTCGCGGCGGGGGCGGTCGGCGCACGCCACGATGGCCCGGGCCACGCGTTCCGGCCCGCCGACCGGCGGCGGTGGGCGGCCGATCCGGCCCAGGTAGTTGGCGGCCTGCCGGTAGACCGGGGTGTCCACGCTGCCCTGGCTGACCAGGCAGACGTGCACCCCGGGGGCGTCCCGCCCCTCCTGCTGCAGGGCCCGCACCAACCCGGCGAGCGCCCGGCCGCCGGCGGCGAGGCACTCGGCGCGTACCTGCGCCAGGGTGGCCGGGGCGCGGGCGGCGAGGACCAGGCGGTCGCCGCGCGCGGCGAACTCCCGGGCCGCCGCCCGGCCGATCCCGCTGGTCGCGCCGGTGACGACGACCGTGCGGGTCACGGCGCGAGCACGACCTTGACGCAGCCGTCCTCCTTCTTCTGGAACATCTCGTACGCCTGCGGCGCGCGCGCCAGCGGCACCCGGTGGGTCCGCAGGTCCGCCACGCCCAGCGGGTCGTCGTCGCCGGCGAGCAGCGGGACGATCTCGTCGGTCCACCGGCGCACGTGGCACTGTCCCATCCGCAGCTGGGCGCCCCGGTCGAACATCTCCATCAGCGGCAGCGGGTCGACCTCGCCGCCGTAGACGCCGGAGATCGAGACGGTGCCGCCCCGGCGGACCGCCTTGAGGGCGGCCTTGAGCACGGTCAGCCGGTCCACGCCGGCCCGGTCGATCATCGCGTCGGCCAGCCGGTCCGGCAGCAGGCCGGCGGCGGTCTGGGCGAGCTTGCCGGAGGTGGAGCCGTGCGCCTCCATGCCGACGGCGTCGATCACGGCGTCGGGGCCGCGCCCATCGACCAGGTCGATCAGCGCGCCCGGCACGTCGTCGAGCCGGCTGACGTCGAGCGTCTCGACGCCGTGCCGGCGGGCCATCTCCAGCCGCTCCGGCACCAGGTCCAGGCCGATCACCCGGCCCGCGCCGAGGTGCCGGCCGATGCGGGCGCAGAACTGCCCGACCGGGCCGAGCCCGAACACGGCGAGCGTGCCGCCGGGCGGGGTGTCGGCGTACTTCACCGCCTGCCAGGCGGTGGGCAGGATGTCGGACAGGTACAGCCACCGCTCGTCCGGGCCGGTCTGCGGGACCTTGATCGGGCCGAACTGGGCGTGCGGCACCCGCAGGTACTCGGCCTGCCCGCCGGGCACCGACCCGTACAGCGAGGTGTAGCCGAACAGCGCCGCGCCCTTGCCCTCGGCGGTGACCTGGGTGGTCTCGCACTGGGCGTAGAGCTGCCGGTCGCACATCCAGCAGGCCCCGCAGGCGATGTTGAACGGGACCACGACCCGGTCGCCCGGCTTCAACCGGGTCACCCCGGTCCCGACCTCCTCGACGATGCCCATCGGCTCGTGGCCGAGGACGTCGCCGGGCTTGAGGTACGGCCCGAGCACCTCGTACAGGTGCAGGTCGGATCCGCAGATCGCGGTGGAGGTGATCCGGACGATCGCGTCCGTCGGCTCCTCGATGCGCGGGTCCGGGACGTCCTCGACCCGGACGTCCCGCCTGCCCTGCCAGGTCAGTGCCTTCATGCCCGCGTGTCCCCTCTTCGGCGTGCCGTCCCCGGACTGCTACCCGGCTCTCGCGGCTTGAACCGCTCCGATGGACTGCGGACCTGACGCGGGCGCGCTCGCGCGCTCGGGCAGGGCCGGGGAGGCCGGGGAGGCGGGGGAGGGCGGGGCCTGGGGAGCTGAGGTCGTGGTGACTTCGGAGGCTAGGGAGCTGATGTCGTAGATGACTCGCGGCACGTCAGCGCGCCGGCACGCGACATCCGGCACCCGGCACCCGACGCCCGGCACTCGGCATCCGGCAGGCCGCACGCGGCGCGCCGGCATCCGGCACGCGGCGGGTAGCGGGTGTGATGTCGTAGCTGACTCAGCTCCTAGGACCCGCGACAGGTGACGCTCCCCGTGGACTGCGGCAGCCGGGAACCAAGCCGGCCGCCGGCCCGGAGCGGGCGCGGCGGCCGGGGCACCGGCGTGACGGCGTGACGGCGTGTCGGGGCGGGCGGCGGGGTCAGGAGCCGGGGGTGCCGCCCCGCTTGGCGGTGGCCGCCAGGTAGTCGCGGTTGAGCCGGCCGATGGTGTTCAGCGGGATGCCCTTCGGGCAGACCGCGGTGCACTCGCCGGTGTTGGTGCAGCCGCCGAAGCCCGCCTCGTCGTGCGCGTCGACCATGCCGACGACCCGGGTGTACCGCTCCGGCTGGCCCTGCGGCAGCAGCGAGAGCTGGGTGACCTTGGCGGCGGTGAACAGCATGCCGGAGCCGTTCGGGCAGGCCGCCACGCAGGCGCCGCAGCCGATGCAGGCGGCCGAGGAGAACGCGGCGTCGGCGTCGGCCTTGGCGACCGGCACCGAGTGGGCCTCGGGGGCGCTGCCGGTCGGCGCGGTGATGTACCCACCGGCGGCGATGATCTTGTCGAAGGCGCTCCGGTTGACCACCAGGTCCTTGATGACCGGGAAGGCCCGGGCCCGCCACGGCTCGATGTCGATCGTGTCGCCGTCGGAGAACTGCCGCATGTGCAGCTGGCAGGCGGTGGTGCCGCGCTGCGGGCCGTGCGCGTCACCGTTGATCATGAGACCGCACATGCCGCAGATGCCCTCGCGGCAGTCGTGGTCGAACGCCACCGGCTCCTCGCCGGAGAGGATCAGCCGCTCGTTGAGCACGTCGAGCATCTCCAGGAACGACATGTCGGGGGAGACGTCGTCGACCTGGTAGGTCACCATCCGGCCCTTGTCGGTGGGGCCGGACTGGCGCCAGATGCGCAGGGTCAGGTTCACTTGTAGCTCCGCTGCGTCGGGTGCACGTACTCGAACTTGAGGTCTTCCTTGTGCAGCACGGCGGGCTCGTCGCCGCCGGTGTACTCCCAGGCCGCCACGTACGCGAACCGGTCGTCGTCGCGCTGCGCCTCGCCGTCGGGGGTCTGGTGCTCGGCCCGGAAGTGGCCGCCGCAGGACTCCTCGCGGTGCAGGGCGTCGACGCACATCAGCTCGGCCAGCTCGAAGAAGTCGGCCACCCGGCCGGCCTTCTCCAGCGACTGGTTGAGCCCGTCGCCGTCGCCGGGGACGCGGACCCGCTTCCAGAACTCCTCGCGCAGCGCCCGGATCTCGTCGATCGCCTTGCGCAGCCCGGCCTCGCTGCGCTCCATGCCGCAGTGCTCCCACATGATCTGGCCCAGCTCGCGGTGGAACGAGTCGACCGTCCGGTCGCCGTCGACGGCGAGCAGCCGCCGGATCCGGTCCTCGACGTCGCGCCGCGCCGCCACGGCCTCCGGGTGGCTGGCGTCGACCCGCTCGAACGGGCCGGCCGCCAGGTAGTTGGCGATCGTGTTGGGCAGCACGAAGTAGCCGTCGGCGAGGCCCTGCATCAGCGCGGACGCGCCGAGCCGGTTCGCCCCGTGGTCGGAGAAGTTGGCCTCGCCGATGACGAACAGGCCGGGGATGGTCGACTGGAGGTCGTAGTCGACCCAGAGGCCGCCCATCGTGTAGTGCACGGCGGGGTAGATCCGCATCGGCACCTCGTACGGGTCCTCGCCGGTGATCCGCTCGTACATCTCGAAGAGGTTGCCGTACTTGGCCTCGATGGCCTTGCGGCCGAGGCGGTCGATGGCGTCGGCGAAGTCGAGGTAGACGCCGAGCCCGCCGGGGCCCACGCCGCGTCCGGCGTCGCAGACGTTCTTCGCCGCCCGGGAGGCGATGTCCCGGGGCACCAGGTTGCCGAAGGACGGGTAGATCCGTTCGAGGTAGTAGTCCCGCTCGTCCTCGCCGATGTCCTTCGGGCGGCGGTCGTCGCCCTTGGCCTTCGGCACCCACACCCGGCCGTCGTTGCGCAGCGACTCGCTCATCAGCGTCAGCTTCGACTGGTGGTCGCCCGAGACGGGGATGCAGGTCGGGTGGATCTGCGTGTAGCAGGGGTTGGCGAAGTACGCGCCCCTGCGGTGCGCCCGCCAGGTGGCGGTGACGTTGCAGCCCTTGGCGTTGGTGGAGAGGTAGAAGACGTTGCCGTAGCCACCGGAGGCCAGCACCACCGCGTCGGCGAACTCGCTGGTGATCTCGCCGGTGACCAGGTCCCGCACCACGATGCCCCGGGCCCGGCCATCGACGACGATCAGCTCCAGCATCTCGTGCCGGGCGTTCATCTCCACGTTGCCCAGCCCGATCTGCCGCTCCAGGGCCTGGTACGCCCCGAGCAGGAGCTGCTGGCCCGTCTGGCCCCGCGCGTAGAAGGTGCGCTGCACCTGCGCGCCGCCGAAGGAGCGGGTGTCGAGCAGGCCGCCGTACTCGCGGGCGAACGGCACGCCCTGGGCGACGCACTGGTCGATGATGTTGACCGAGACCTCGGCGAGCCGGTGCACGTTGGACTCGCGGGAGCGGAAGTCGCCGCCCTTGACGGTGTCGTAGAACAACCGGTGCACCGAGTCGCCGTCGTTGCGGTAGTTCTTGGCGGCGTTGATGCCGCCCTGCGCGGCGATCGAGTGGGCCCGGCGCGGGCTGTCCTGGTAGCAGTACGACCGGACCCGGTAGCCCTGCTCGGCGAGCGTGGCGGCGGCCGAGCCGCCGGCCAGGCCGGTGCCGACCACGATCACCGTCAGCTTGCGCCGGTTGGCCGGGTTGACCAGCTTGGCCTCGAAGCGGCGGCGGTCCCAGCGGGTCTCGATCGGGCCCTGCGGGGCCCGGGCGTCGGCGATCGGGTCGCCCTCGGTGAACAGGTCCATGGTCAGGCCACCAATCCGGTGAGTACGGCGAAGGGGACCACGAGGTAGCCGGCGCAGAGCACGACGGCGAAGCCCAGCGCGGCGGCGCGCGCCCGGCGCTCCCCGGCGGGGGTCTGCTGGCCGAGGCTGCGGAACGCGCTGAACGCGCCGTGGCGCAGGTGGAAGCCGAGCGCCACGACCGCCAGGGTGTAGAAGAGGGTGACGTACCACCGCTCCGGTGCGAAGTCGGCGACCACGTTGCCGTACGGGTTGCCGGGGTCGCCCTGCGGGTTCAGGTGGCCGGTGGTCAGGTCCAGGATGTGGTAGATCACGAAGAGCAGGATGATCACGCCGCCCCAGCGCATCGTGCGGGCCGCGTAACTGCCGTTGACCTTCTTGCGGTGCGCGTACTTCACCGGGCGGGCGGCGCGGGCGCGCACCGCGAGCACCGTGGCGGCCCCGATGTGGGCCAGCACGGCCGCCAGCAGGGCGGTGCGCTGGATCCACAGGAACCAGGTCGACGGCAGCAGCGGGGTGCCGATCTCGCGCAGCCAGTGCGCGTAGTGGTCGAACGCGGTCTCGCCCGTGAAGATCTTCAGGTTGCCGAGCATGTGCGCGACGAGGAACAGCACCAGCAGGATGCCCGTCACCGCCATGACGGCCTTCAGGCCGACGTTGGACCGGATGGGCGACCGGGATTTCGTGAGTACCACCTGACCGACGCTAGGAGACCTGGGATCAGTCGTCCAATGCATCGAACTCGCAGCGTCGATAGCCGTAGGCTATGCCGATGCAGCTGCACCAGCTCCGGTACTTCGTCGCGGTCGCGGAACTACGACATTTCACCCAAGCCGCCGACCTCGTCGGCATCACCCAGCCCTCGCTGAGTAAGCAAATTCACGCGCTGGAGACCAGCCTCGGGGCCCCGCTGTTCGAGCGGGTGCGGGGCCGGATCGCCCTCACCGCCGCCGGCGAGGTGCTGCTCCCGCTGGCCCGGCGCATCCTCGCCGACGTCGACACCGCCACCCGGGAGGTGCAGGAGCTGGTCGGGCTGCGGCGCGGCCGGGTCCGCCTCGGCGCCACCCCGAGCCTGGCCACCTCGCTCGCCCCGCCCGTGCTGCGCCGGTTCCGCGACGCCCACCCCGCCGTCGACCTGCGGGTGGAGGAGGGTGGCTCGCAGGACCTCGTCCGCGACCTGCTGCGTGGCGACCTCGACCTTGCGCTGATCATCATGCCCGCCCAGGGCGCGGACCCAGGGCTGCACGCCGAGGAGATCCTGCGGGAGAGCCTGGTGGTGGCCTCGCTGGACGAGGTGCCCGGCACCTCGGCCGCCGGCGAGCTGCGGGTCACCGATCTGCGGGGCCAGCCCCTGGTGATGTTCCGGGAGGGCTACGACCTGCGCGACGCCACCCTCCAGGCGTGCCGGGAGGCCGGCTTCGAGCCCACCCTGTCGGTCGACGGCGGCGAGATGGACGCCGTGCTCAGCTTCGTCGAGGCGGGGCTCGGGGTGGCGCTGGTGCCCGGCATGGTGGTGGCCCGCAGGCCCGGCGTCCGGGTCACCCGGCTGGCCCCGCCCGGCGTCCGCCGGACCATCGCCGTGGCCCGACGTCGCGACGTGGAGCCCACCCACGCCGGCCGCGAGCTGCGCCGCATCCTCCTGGAGTACGTCCGCACGGCCACCGAGCAGGACGACCTGCCACCCGGCGTGGAACCGCGCTGACCCGTCGCCCGTCCTCTCGTCACCACGACTGGTCAGCGACCCTCGGCGTCGTCCATCGCCCGGTAGATCCGCTGCTCCGACACCGGGTACGGGGTGCCGAGGGCCTGGGCGAACACGTTCACCCGCAGCTCCTCGATCATCCAGCGGATCTGCCGCACCGCCGCCGACCCGCGCCGGCCGGGCGGCAGCGCGGCGAGCAGGTCGGCGTACTCCTTCTGCACCGCGGCAACCCGGTCCTGCTGCTGGCGGTCCCGCTGCGGGTTGCCTGGCAGCCGGTCCAGCCGCCGTTCGATCGCGGTGAGGTAGCGCAGCAAATCGGGCAGGCGGGCGTAGCCGGTCTCGGTGACGAACCCCTTGTGCACCAGGCCCGACAGTTGGGCCCGGATGTCGGCCAGGGCGGCCACCACGGCCAGGTTCTGGGTCTTGCCGAGGCGCTGCTCGACGGCGTACGCGGCGGCGAGCACCTGCCGCACCCGGCCCATCACGTCGACGACGGTGTCCACCAGGTCGGCGCGGACCCGGTCCCGCAGGGCGGCGAAGCCGTCGGCGTCCCAGGCCGGGCCGCCCGCGTCGGCGACCAGCTTGTCGATCGCCGCCCCGGAGGCGTCGGCGATCAGCTCCTGCACGCCGCCGTGCGGGTTGCGGCTCAGCGCCAGCTTCGCCTCGTTGGACAGCCGCCCCTGGAGGAACTTCGCCGGCGACGGCACGGTCAGCCGCAGCAGCCGTCGGGTGCCCGCCCAGTGTGCCCCGGCCTGCTCGGCCTCGGAGTCGAAGACCTTCACCCCGACCGTGGACCCCTCGTCGACCAGCGCCGGGTACGCGGTGACCGCGTACCCGGCGCGGACCTGCTCGATGGTGCGCGGCAGGGTGCCGAAGTCCCACTGCGTCAGGCCCGTCCGGGCGACGTCCGGGGCGGCGGCGGCCACCACCTGGCGTACCTCCTGGCGGAGCTGGCGTTGCAGCGCCGGCAGGTCCTTGCCTTCGGCGACCGGCTTGTTCTCCTCGTCGAGCACCCGGAAGCTGACCCGCAGGTGGGCGGGGAGCTTCCCCGGCTCCCAGGCGTCGCGGGGCACGGTGACCCCGGTCATCCGGCGCAACTGCCGGGTCAGCGCGTCCAGCAGCGGCTCCTGCCCGGGGGTGATCGCCGCGAGCGCGGCCCGCGCGTAGTCGGGGACGGGGACGAAGTTGCGCCGCACCGCCTTGGGCAGCGACCGGATCAGCGCGATCACCAGCTCCTCGCGCAGCCCGGGGACCTGCCAGTCGAAGCTCTCCGCCGGCACCTGGTTGAGCAGCGGCAGCGGGATGTCCACGGTCACGCCGTCGGTGGGGGTGCCCGGGTCGAACGTGTACGTCAGCGGCAGGGTGACCCCGTCGGCCCGCCACTCGTCGGGGTAGTCGGCCTCGTCGAGCCCGCCCCGGCCGGCGTTGACCAGCAACTCCCGGGTGAAGGTGAGCAGGTCCGGCCGCTGCCGCCGCTCCTTCTTCCACCAGGCGTCGAAGTGCCGGCCGGAGACCACGTCGGCCGGGATCCGCTCGTCGTAGAAGGCGAAGATCGTCTCGTCGTCGACGAGGATGTCCCGCCGCCGGGCCCGGTTCTCCAGTTCCTCGATCTCGGTGAGCAGCTTCTGGTTGTCCCGCCAGAACTGGTGGTGGGTGGACCAGTCGCCCTCCACCAGGGCGTGCCGGATGAACAGCTCGCGCGACAGCGCCGGGTCGATCCGCCCGAAGTTGACCTTCCGGGCGGTGACCAGCGGGACGCCGTACAGGGTGACCTTCTCGTAGGCCAGCACCGCCGCCTGCTTCTTCTCCCAGTGCGGCTCGCTGTAGCTGCGCTTGACCAGGTGTTGCGCGAGGGGCTCGACCCACTCCGGTTCGACGCGGCCGGCGACCCGTCCCCACAGCCGGGAGGTCTCCACCAGCTCGGCGGCCATCACCCAGCGCGGTGGCTTCTTGAACAGCGCCGACCCGGGGAACAGGGCGAACTTCGCCCCCCGCGCCCCGAGGTACTCGTGCTTCTGCGGGTCCTTCAGGCCGATGTGCGACAGCAGGCCCGGCAGCAGCGACTGGTGCACCTTCGGGGTGTCGATCTCCTCCGGCAGGTCCGCGCCGGCCCCGCGCCGGCCGTCACCCTTCTCCGCCGTACGCAGCACCTGGCGCACCTGGCTGACGATGTCCTGCCACTCGCGTACCCGCAGGTAGTTGAGGTATTCGGCCCGGCACATCCGGCGGAACGCGCTGGAGGACAACTCCCGCTGCTGCTCGCGCAGGTGCCGCCACAGGTTCAGGTACGCGACGAAGTCCGACTCGGAGTCGGCGAACCTCGCGTGCGCCTGGTCGGCCTGGGCCTGCTTCTCGGCCGGCCGCTCGCGCGGGTCCTGGATGGACAGCGCGGCGGCGATGACGACGACCTCGGTGGCGCAGCCGTTGCGCTCGCCTTCGATCACCATCCGGGCGAGCCGGGGGTCGACGGGGAGCTGCGCCAGGCGCCTGCCAAGCGGGGTGAGCCGCTTCGCCGGGTCGGTCTCGGTCGGGTCGAGCGCGCCCAGCTCGTGCAGCAGGTTGACCCCGTCGGCGATGTTGCGCCGGTCCGGCGGGTCGATGAACGGGAACGCCGCCACGTCGCCCAGCCCGATCGAGGTCATCTGGAGGATGACCGAGGCGAGGTTGGTGCGCAGGATCTCCGGGTCGGTGAACTCGGGGCGGGAGTCGAAGTCGGACTCGTCGTAGAGGCGGATGCAGATGCCGTCCGAGGTGCGCCCGCAGCGGCCCTTGCGCTGGTTGGCCGACGCCTGCGACACCGGCTCGATGGGCAGCCGCTGCACCTTCAACCGGCTGGAGTAGCGGGAGATCCGGGCGGTGCCCGGGTCCACCACGTACTTGATGCCGGGGACGGTCAGCGAGGTCTCCGCGACGTTGGTGGCGAGCACCACCCGCCGCGCGGTGTGCGGGGCGAACACCCGGTGCTGCTCGGCGGCCGACAGCCGCGCGTACAGGGGCAGGATCTCGGTGCCCAGCAGCGACCGCTTGGACTGCACCAGCTTGCCCAGCGCGTCGGCGGTGTCCCGGATCTCGCGCTCGCCGGAGAGGAAGACCAGGATGTCGCCCGGCCCCTCGGCGGCCAGCTCCTCGACGGCGTCGCCGATGGCCTGGATCTGGTCGCGGACGTTCTCCTCGTCGTCGCCGGAGTCGTCCTCGCTCTCGCTGATCTCGACCAGCGGCCGGTAGCGCACCTCGACCGGGTAGGTGCGCCCGGACACCTCGACCACCGGCGCGGGCCGGCCCTCGGCGTCGGCGAAGTGCCGGGCGAACCGGTCGGTCTCGATGGTCGCCGAGGTGATGACCACCTTGAGATCCGGGCGGCGGGGGAGGAGCTGGCGCAGGTAGCCGAGGACGAAGTCGATGTTGAGGCTGCGCTCGTGCGCCTCGTCGATGATCAACGTGTCGTACTGGCGCAGCATCCGGTCGGTCTGCAACTCGGCGAGCAGGATGCCGTCGGTCATCAGCTTGACCAGGCTGCGGTCGCTCACCTGGTCGGTGAAGCGGACCTTGTAGCCGACCACGTCGCCCAGCTCGGTGCCCAGCTCCTCGGCGATGCGGTCGGCGACGGTGCGGGCGGCCAGCCGCCGGGGCTGGGTGTGCCCGATCAGCCCGTGCACGCCACGCCCCAGCTCCAGGCAGATCTTGGGGAGCTGGGTGGTCTTGCCGGAGCCGGTCTCGCCGGCCACGATCACCACCTGGTGGTCCCGGATCGCGGCGGCCAGATCGTCCTTGCGCTCGCTGACCGGAAGCCCCGCCGGGTACGTGATTCGGGGCACCGCCGCCCGGCGGTCGGCGAGCCGCTGCTCGGCCCGGGCGACGTCGGCGGTGATCTCGGCCAGCGCGGCCTCGCGCCGCTGCGGGTCGCGCAGCCGGCGCACCCCGTCGAGGCGCCGCTGGAGCCGGCGCTGGTCGCGGAACATCAGGGCGGGCAGGCGGCGGTGCAGCTCGCGGAGGCGGTGGGACGCGGCGGGCCCGTCGGTGGGCTCGGCGGCGGCGGTGGGCCCGGCGGCTGCGGCGGGAGCGGCTGGATTCTGCATGTCGTCGCCAAGGATAGGCAGCCGCGTGCGGGACCGCCCCCGGGTTACCGGTCGCCAGGGCTGCCGCCGTCTAGAGTTGACCGCCGATCGACGCCGACCACGGGGGCCTGGGATGAGCATGCGAGACACCGACCGGGCGCTGGTGCAGGCGGCCACGGCCGTGGCGAAGCTGCGCTGCCGCAGCGACCGGCACACCGTCGCCGCGGCCGCGCGTACCGCCGCCGGCCGGGTGTTCACCGGCGTGAACGTCCACCACGTCACCGGCGGGCCGTGCGCCGAGGTGGTGGTGATCGGGGCCGCCGCCACCCAGGGGGAGACGGAGCTGGAGACCATCGTGGCGGTGGGCGACCGGGGTCGGGACGTCCTGACCCCCTGCGGCCCGTGCCAGCAGGTGCTGCGGGACTACTTCCCGTCGATCCGGGTCATCGTCGGCCCGGCGGACGCGCTGCGCGCGGTGCCGGTCGCCGAGCTGCTCCCCGGGGAGTAGGGTCAGCTGACCGTTAGAAACCGTTTCGTCCTCTTAAAGGAGTAACGACGCTGTTTCGGCACTTTGGTGAGCAATGCTCGTTCTAGCCTCGCGGCATGGTGACCCGTAGACGACTCATCGCCGCCGGTGCGGCCGGCGGCGCGGCCCTGCTGCTGCCCACCGGTCGCACCGCAGCCGGCGCCCCGACCGCCCCGACCGCCCTGATCGACCCCCGTGCCGTGCCCAAGTACGTCACCCCGCTGCCCGTGCCGACGACCATGCCCACCTCCCGCACCAGCGGCGGCGTCGACGAGTACGTGGTCGCCGTCCGCCAGTTCCGCCAGCAGGTCCTCCCGGCCGGGCTGCCGGCCACGACGGTCTGGGGCTTCGGCTCGCCCGCCCACCCGCGCAGCTTCGCCTACCCCGGCCCCACCATCGCCGCCACCGTCGGCCGCCCGGTCCGGGTGACCTGGTGCAACCAGCTCGTCGACGAGCGGGGCCGCTACCTGCCGCACCTGCTGCCGGTCGACCCGACGCTGCACTGGGCCAACCCGACCGGCGGCGTCGACGGCCGGGACCACCGGCCGCACTTCACCAGCACCCCCGGCCCGTACCGGGGGCCCGTCCCGACCGTCATGCACGTGCACGGAGGGCACAACCGGCAGGAGAGCGACGGCCACCCCGAGGCGTGGTTCCTCCCCGTGGCCCGGGACCTGCCCGCCGGGTGCGCCGACGGCGGCTCGGCCTACAGCGAGTTCCGGGACCTGGCAGCCGAGCGGACCGGCGTCCGCTGTGCCCCCGGCACGACCAGCATGGAGTACGCCAACGACCAGCGCCCGACGACCCTCTGGTACCACGACCACACGCTGGGCATGACCCGGGTGAACCTCTACGCCGGGCTGGCCGGCTTCTACCGGCTGAGCGGCGGCCCCGACGACCTGCCGTCCGGGGCGCTGCCCGGCTCGCTGCCGGAGCAGGCGTCGTACGACCTGCCGCTGCTGATCCAGGACCGCACCTTCCGCCCCGACGGCTCGCTCTGGTATCCCGAAAGCCGCGCCGACTTCGACGACTACCCCGGCCCGTACCTGCCGGGGACCGACGTGCCGCCGATCTGGAACCCCGAGTTCTTCGCCGCCACCATGGTGGTCAACGGCGCGACCTGGCCGGTGCTGCGGGTGCAGCGGCGGCGCTACCGGTTCCGGCTGCTCAACGGCTGCAACGCCAGGTTCCTGATGCTGTCGGTCACCGACCACCCGACCCGCCGCCCGGCCCGGCCCGCGCTGCCGCTGTGGCAGGTCGGCAGCGACGGCGGGTTCCTGCCCGAGCCCGTGGCCGCGCCCCGGATCCTGCTCGCCAACGGCCAGCGGGCCGACGTCGTGGTCGACTTCACCGACGTGCCGGCCGGCACCGAGCTGTACCTGGTCAACGAGGGCCCCGACGAGCCGTTCGGCGGCGGCGCGCCGGGGACGGACTTCCCCCCGGCCGACCCGCGGACGACCGGGCAGGTGCTCAAGTTCGTGGTGGGCGACCGGGCCGGCGCCGATGCCAGCGTGCCGCCCGGGCAGCTGTCCCTGCCGGAGTGCGCCCCGCTGCCCGCCGCCCGGGTCGTCCGGCGGCTCTCGCTCAACGAGCAGGAGTCCTCGGCCGGCCCGGTACGTGCCCTGCTGGGCGTCGTCGCCGCCAGCGGCCGGCCGGTGCCGCTGGGCTGGGACGCGCCGGTGACCGAGACCCCCGCCCTCGGCGTCACCGAGGAGTGGGAGTTGCGCAACTGCACCGAGGACGCCCACCCGATCCACGTCCACCAGGTGCAGTTCCAGGTGCTCGGGCGGGGACACGACGGCCGCACCCCGCCCGGCCCCGCGGAGCGCGGCTTCCACGACACCGTGGTCGCGTACCCGGGGCAGCTGACCCGGATCAAGGTCCGCTTCGACCTGCCAGGACGCTACGTCTGGCACTGCCACCTGCTGGAACACGAGGACAACGAGATGATGCGCCCCATCGAGGTGCTGCCGTCCGGTGCCGCCGAGGGCGGGGACGGTTCCTCCCGGCGTGCGGGGGCCGCGGGCTGACCGGCCGACTCCTGCGGGCGGGGCGACGCTCGGCGCGGCCGCCCTGCTCAGCGGGGGTGGCGACGGATCCGATCGACGGTCGCCGGTTAGGGTGACCCGCCTCCTTCGGTTTAAGGTAAGGCGTACCTAAGTCGAGGGAGATTCGTGACCACCGTCGCCGCGCGGCCGATCCGGGCCGGCACACCGACGACCCGGGGCCTGGGCCGCCGGGCTGCCGTCACCCTCGGCGCGGCGGCCGTGCTCGCCCTCGCCGTGCTCGCCAGCTTCGCCCTCGGCAGCCGCCCGCTCGCCCCCGGCGCGGTCTGGCACGCGCTGGTCGCCCCCGACGGCGGCGACGCCACCACCATCGTCCGCGAGCTGCGGCTGCCCCGCACCGCCCTCGGCCTGCTCGTCGGGCTCGCGCTCGCCGTGGCCGGGGTGCTGTTCCAGGCGCTGACCCGCAACCCGCTCGCCGAGCCGCGCATCCTCGGCATCAGCGCGGGCGCGTCGTTCGGCGTGGTCCTCGCCATCGCCGTCTTCGGCGTCGGCACCCTCGCCGGTTACGTCTGGTTCGGCATCGCCGGGGCGCTCCTGGCCGGCCTGGCGGTCTTCGCCGTCGCCAACCGGGCCCGCGACGGCGCGTCGCCGGTCACCCTCGCGCTGACCGGCGCGGCGCTCGACGCCAGTCTCGGGGCCCTCGTGTACGCGCTGCTCAGCATCGACGCCCGCACCTTCGAGGAGTACCGGTTCTGGGTCGTCGGCGGGCTGACCGGCCGGGGCGTCGGCGTCGCCGGGCAGGTGCTGCCGTTCGTCCTCGCCGGGCTGCTGCTGGCCGTCCTGGTCGCCCGGGGCCTCGACGCGCTCGCCCTCGGCGACGACGTGGCCCGGGGCCTGGGCCACCGCGTCGGGCTGGTCCGTCTCGGCGGCGGCGCGGCCGGGGTGCTGCTCACCGGCGCGGCCGTGGCGGCGGCCGGGCCGATCGCGTTCGTCGGACTGGCCGTGCCGCACCTGGCCCGCGCCCTGGTCGGCGCGGACCACCGGTGGACCCTCGCCGTCGCCGCGCTGCTCGGGCCGGCCCTGCTGCTCGGCGCCGACGTGGCGGGCCGGCTCGTCGCCCCGCCCGGCGAGGTGCCCGCCGGGGTGGTGACCGCGCTGGTCGGCGCGCCCCTGCTGGCCTTCCTGGTGCGCCGTGCCCGGGTGGTGACCGCGTGAACCTGCTCGCCCCCACCGGTGGACGTGTCGCCCCCGCCGGCCGGTCGCTGCTGCGGCTCGGCCCGCTGCGGGTGCCGGTGCGCCGCCGCCCCGTGCTGGTCGCCGCCGCGCTGGTCGGGCTGCTCGTCGCCGCCGGGCTGCTCAGCCTCTCCCTCGGCACCCCGTACGTCGCCACGCCCGACGTGCTGCGCGCGCTCGCCGGCGCGGGCACCCCGTACGACCTGGTGGTGCTCGACCTGCGGCTGCCCCGGCTGGTGCTCGCGGCGGTGGCCGGGGCGGCGTTCGGCGTCGCCGGCACGCTGATCCAGAGCGTGGCCCGCAACCCGCTGGCCAGCCCCGACGTCATCGGCATCACCCAGGGCGCCGGGCTCGCCGCGACGGTGGCCCTCACCAGCGGGGCCGCCGCCGTGCTGGTCGCCCCGGCGGCGCTGCTCGGCGGCCTGGCCGCCGCCGTCGCGGTGTTCGCCCTCGGGGCCCGGCACGGGCTGGCCGCCCAGCGCTTCGTGCTCGCCGGGGTGGCGGTCGCCTTCGGCCTGCGGGCGCTCATCGAGGTGGTCCTGCTGACCGCCGACCCGATCGACGGGCTGCGCGCCCAGATCTGGCTGCTCGGCACCCTCGCCGGCAAGGGCTGGACGGAGGCGGCGTGGATCGCCGCGACCCTGCTGGCGCTGCTGCCGGTGCTGCTCTGGGCCGGCTGGGCGCTGAACAGCACCGCCCTGGACGACGACACGGCCCGGGGCATCGGGGTGCGCCCCGTGGCCCGCCGGGTCACGCTGGCCGGCACCGGCGTGCTCGCCGCCGCGATGGTCACCGCGCAGGTCGGCGCCGTCGACTTCGTCGCCCTCGTCGCCCCGCAACTGGCCCGCCGGCTGGTCCGCGCCGAGCGGCCCCCGCTGCTGTGCTCCGCCCTGCTCGGGGCGTTGCTGCTGGTCCTCGCTGACCTCGCCGGCCGCCGGCTGTTCGCGCCCACCCAGCTGCCGGCGGGCGTGCTGACCGCCGCGATCGGCGGACCGTACCTGATGTTCCTGCTGCTGCGCGGCCGGCGGAGGGCGTCGTGACGACCCCCGCGCCCGCCGACCGGCCCGCCGCCCCGCCTGCCCTCGCCGGCGCACCGGACCCCGCCGACCCCTCCCGAGGAGCCGCGATGCTCTCCACCCGCGACCTGGTCGTCGGCTACGACGAGCGGACCGTCCTGGACGGCCTCGACGTGACGCTGCCCGCCGGCGCGTTCACCGTCATCGTCGGGCCGAACGCCTGCGGCAAGTCCACCCTGCTGCGCACCATGGCGCGGCTGCTGACCCCGCGCTCGGGCACCGTGCTGCTCGACGGCACCGCCATCCGGGACCTGCCGACGCGGGAGGTCGCCCGGCGGCTCGGGGTGCTGCCGCAGAGCCCGCTGGTGCCCGAGGGCGTGACGGTCGCCGACCTGGTCGGCCGGGGGCGGCAGCCGTACCAGCGGTGGTGGCGGCAGTGGTCGGCGGCCGACAGCGCCGCCGTCGACGAGGCGATGGCCCTCGCCGACGTGGCCGGCCTCGCCGACCGCCCGGTGGACACCCTCTCCGGCGGCCAGCGGCAGCGGGTCTGGATCGCGATGACCCTCGCCCAGGACACCGAGGCGCTGCTGCTGGACGAGCCGACCACCTTCCTCGACCTGGCCCACCAGGTCGAGGTGCTGGACCTGCTGCACCGGCTGCGCGCCGAACGGGGCCGCACCGTCGTCGCCGTGCTGCACGACCTCAACCAGGCAGCCCGCTACGCCGACCACCTCGTCGCCATGCGCGCCGGGGCGGTGGTCGCCGCCGGCCCGCCCCGGGAGATCCTCACCGCCGCGCTGGTCCGCGACGTCTTCGGGCTCGACTGCGTGGTGGTGCCCTGCCCGGTGAGCGGCGCGCCCCTGGTCGTGCCCGCCCTCACCACGCCCTCCCCGGCCGCCGTTCCCGCCCCCGCCCCGGCGGCTTCCGCCTCCGCTGCCTCCTCCGTTGCCTCTGCCGCCGGCCCGTCGGCCGGCTGAACCCCTCGAAAGGAACCCCACCATGCGTCGTCTCGCCGCCGTGCTCACCGCGGCCGTCGCCCTCGGCGTCGGGCTCACCGCCTGCGGTGAGAGCGACCCCGTCGCCGGCACCGCCACCGGACAGACCCGGGAGATCACCCACGCCATGGGCACCACCAAGGTGCCCGCCGAGCCCAAGCGGGTCGTCGTCCTCGACACCGACAAGATCGACACAGCGCTCTCGCTCGGGGTCACACCCGTCGGCGCGGCGACCGCCGGCGAGGCGAGGAGCTGGCCCACCTACTTCGGCGAGGAGAAGCTGGCCGGCATCAAGGAGGTCGGGGTGCTCACCGAACCCGACCTGGAGGCGATCAACGCCCTCAAGCCCGACCTGATCCTGGGCAGCAAGTTCCGCCAGGAGAAGTTCTACGACGAGCTGGCCGCCATCGCGCCGACCGTGTTCACCGAGAAGGTGGGCATCACCTGGAAGGAGAACTTCCTCCTCGACGGCCAGGCCCTGGGCAAGGAGCAGCAGGCCAAGGACCTGCTGGCCGCGTACGAGAAGCGGGCGAAGGACTTCGGCGCGAAGCTCGGCGACGCCGCCGACCGCACCGTCTCCATCGTGCGCTTCATCCCCGGCGCGATCCGGGTGTACGGGCCGGACTCGTTCTCCGGCATCGTCGTCGGCGACACCGGCCTCGGCCGCCCCGAGCGGCAGCAGCTCGCCGGCAAGGAGGACAAGCGGTTCGACCTGGTCAGCGCCGAGCGGGTCAACGAGGTCGACGCCGACGTCATCTTCGTGACCGCGTACGGCGAGAAGGCCGCCGCCGAGCAGGCCACCGTCACCGGCGGCACCCTGTGGAAGGGGCTGTCGGCGGTCAAGGCGGGCCGGGCGAACGTGGTCTCCGACGAGACCTGGATGACCGGGATCGGCGTCGGCGCCGCCAACAAGATCATCGACGACCTGGAGAAGTACGTTCCGGCAGCCTGACCCGTGCACCCCGCGCCCCGCCCCGCGCCGCGCGCCCCGCCCCGCGCCCCGCGCGGGTCCCCGCGAGATCACGCTCGATCCGGGATCGAGTGGCATCCGTCCGTGTAGGAAGCCACTGTTTCCCGGATCGAGCGTGATCTCCGACGCGCAGTCCGGGACGCTCAGTCCCCGGGGCGGTGGCCGCGGGAGCGCAGGGCGGCGCGCACCTCGGCGAGGAAGCCGTCGAAGTCCTCGCGGAGGCGTCGCGCCGTCACGTGCAGGACGAGCCAGTCCCCGCCGAGCAGCCGGTTCAGGCGGCGACGGTCCCGATGGAACTGCTCGGGATCATCGTGCCAGAACCCGTCGTACTCGACGGCGACCCGGAACTCCGGCCAGGCCAGGTCCAGCCGGGCCACGAACCGTCCACCGTCGGAGACGACCCACTGGGTACGGGGCCGGGGCAGGCCGGCCAGCACCAGCCGGACCCGGGTCCGGGACTCCTGCGGCGACTCGGCGCGGGCGTCGGCGAGGTCGACGGCGCGCAGCAGCGACCGCCAGCCCCGGCACCCCGCCCGTGCCAGGGCGTACTCGCGTAGCGCCGGAATGTCGACGATCCGTCGCGCCAGCAGGCCGTCGATGACGACGACCGCTTCCACCACGTCCAGCCAGCGGGCGACGTCCCAGCAGGTGCGCGTCGGACTGGTCACCGGGATGCCCGCCCGGTCGACGATGTCCCCCGGAAGCACCGGACCCCGGTGTACGCACAGCCCCGCCATGGGCCCCAGCCGGCGGCTGCCCTGTAGCGGCGTCGCCGGCGTCGGTGATCCCGACGGCGGGGCCGGCGCAGGAGCCGAGGGCTCGGGCATTGAGGGTGGCACGTCCGGTCTCCTGGTGGGAGGTACGCTGGGCGTTACCGCCGGCAGTTGCCGCTTCTGCGTTGTGCCGGGCGGCGGGCTGGGCGTCAGCACGTCGATCGGCTCGTCGGGTGGGATCTTTCCCACGCCGTACAGCGCTGCGGCGGAGCGGCCAGCGATCGCGGTGCCGGGCGGGATCAGCCAGCGGGCGACCGCCATGCACCGGTGCCGGTGGCTGACCGTGATCTCGGCATCGGCGTAGACGTCGCGAAACAACGGCCGCCAGGCGGAACTGCGGAGGTCGTTGCGGGTCAGCAGGCCCCGGGACCGGGCCACCGAACCGCGGAAGATCCGACCTCGCAGTTGGGGAGGTCGTCGAGGGCTCTTCGGCATGTCCTTACCGTGCCGGTTCTGCGGACACCGCGCTGTCCCCTGTGGATAACCCTGGTGACGCCGCTCAAGAGCGTGCCCGATCCGGGATCGAGTGGCCTCCCGATGCGATCGATGCCACTGTTTCCCATATTGAGCGCGATCATGCGGCCCGCGCCGCGACACGGCGCGCCGCGTCGTGCCGTATCGCCGCGTCGCGGCGGGCCGCTCTGCTCCGTACGCGATCGCGCCACCTCCCTCTGCCCGGTGGGGCGGTGGGAGGTGGCGCGGCGGTGGGTGGGGTCAGGCGGCGGTGGACCAGATCGCGCGGAACGCCGCCGCCTCGCCGGCCAGCCACTGCTCGACCTGCTCGGGCTTGACGCCGTCGGGCATCCGGTGCGCCACACCCCGTCGCACGTCGACCAGGACGGGCGCGGCGTGCGGCAGGACCGCGTCCATGTGCCGGGCCATCAGGTGCAGGGTGGCCAGTGCCGCCTCCTCGCTGGGCGGGGTCTCGTCGAAGTGCAGGCGGATGGCCTCGGCGCGGCCGTCGGCCGCGTGCCGGATGCCGAAGTGCGGATTGATCTTCACCGGCAGGTCGCCGAGCATGGCCAGGGCGTCACGCGTCTGCGCCAGGTCGACGCCCGTCGGCTCGCCGAGGGAGTGCAGCCAGGCCGTCGCGCCCGGCACGAGCGCCCGGTAGAGCGGCTGCCAGCGCGGCTTGACCGCGTCGGCCACCTGCGCCAGGTGGGTGCCGCCGGTGTGGAACGCGACGTCGGCCTTGAGCGCCTTGACGAACTGACCGTGCGGGTTGAAGCCGTGCTTGCTGGCCCGCTGCTTGCGCAGGCCCCCGACGAAGCTTGCCTTGGTGGGCCCGGTGCGGTCGACGTACCGGGTGAAGCCGAGGAGGGTGGCGTAGGGCGGGAGGGTGCTGGAGGTGGGCGCGGTCACGGAAGTCCTCCCAGGTCAGGACTTGGTTTAGTACATACATTCTAATCGACGGGTCTGACATCGCCCAGGGACAAGAGGGGCACATCGCCGCCCGGTTGCCCCTATGCTCTGGGCATGGCGATCCTGCGGATGGACCATGTCGGCATCGTGGTCGAGGACCTGGCGGCTGCCATCGCGTTCTTCGCCGAACTCGGCATGGAGGTCGAGGGGCAGACGCCGGTCGAGGGCCGCTGGGTCGACCAGGTCGTTGGGCTCGACGACGTCCGGGTCGACATCGCGATGATGCGGACCCCCGACGGCCACGGCCGGATCGAGCTGGCGAGGTTCCACGCCCCGGCGGCGGTCGACGCCGGGCCGCCCAACGCGCCGGCGAACACGCTGGGCATCCGCAACGTCATGTTCGCCGTCGACGACATCGAGGAAGCCCTCGCCCGCCTGCGTGCGCACGGGGCCGCCCTCGTCGGCGAGATTGCGCAGTACGGGGAGAGCTACCGGCTCTGCTACGTACGCGGCCCGGCGGGCATCATCGTCGCCCTGGCCGAGCCACTCGGCTGACCGCCGTCACGGGCCGGCCAGGACGACGGGGTTGGTGAGCGCGGCCATCTGCCCGCCGGGATGGCGCACCTCGACCCGGACGAACATCGCGTCCGCCGCGCTGGTGCGCCAGGTCAGGGCACCGGAGCCGTCCTCGGGCAGGCGCACGCGGTGCACGGCGCCCCGGTCGGTGTGGAAGGTGACGGTGCCGGACGGCACGCCGCGCACGTCCACCCGTACGACGATCGGTCCTTCGCCGGTGTCCAGCCGCTGGCCGATCCCGGCGCCGGCATCGCCCGTGGTGGCCGTGAGCGACAGCTCGACGGCGGCCGAGCCGGCAATCCAGCTCCGGCCGGCGCGGATGCCGGCGAGGATCGCGGCGGTGGTCAACTCCTCGGCCAGCACGACGGTGTGCGGCACCCCGAGCTGGCCCGCCAGGTGCGTGTCGCTGCAGCCCAGCGCCGGCCGCCACCGCCCGCCGTGGATGCCGGCGGCCAGGCCCCGGCCCCACTCGGCCAGCGCCGCCTCGTTGTCGGCGTTCCAGGGCAGCTCCGAACTCCACCGCCCGTTCCACACCTCCACCGCGTCGAACCCGTCGAACGGGTACGCGAAGACGCCGGAAGGGTACGGCGCGTGGGGGTGCGCCGCCACGCAGAGCCCGCCGGCCCGGTGCACCTGCTCCACCTGCCGGTCGATTACCCCGTCGCGGACGCCGTACCGCCAGTCGACGACCTGCCCCGGGCCGATGCCGAGCGCCAGCCAGTGCCCGGTCCGGGTGGTGACCTCCTGGCCGAGGATGACCAGCAGGTCGTCGCCGGCGAGCGGGCCCCAGACGCCGTGCGTGTCCGTGGTGTTGTGCTCGGTGATCGCGATGAAGTCCAGGCCGACGGCGCGGGCGTCGGCCACCACCTGCTCCGGCGTCAGGTCCGCACCGTTGGAGCGCGCCGAGTGCACGTGGCAGTCGCCCCGGTACCAGCCGCGCCCCCGGCCACGCGACATGCCCACGGTCAGAGCTGGCCGACGTCCGTGATCCGGACGACGGCCGCGCCGACCTCGTCGGAGGCGGCCAGGTCGACCTCGGCGCTGATGCGCCAGTCGTGGTCGCCGTCGGGGTCGTCGAGGATCTGCCGGACCGTCCACCGGTCCCGGCCCTGCTCGATCATGAGCAGCGCCGGGCCGCGGGCGTCCGGCCCGGTCCCGATCGAGTCGTACGCCTCGAAGTACGGCTCCAGCGCGTCGGCCCACGCGTCGGCGTCCCAGCCGTCGGCGGCGTCGAGCTCGCCGAGCAGGTCCCAGCGGCGCAGGGCGGCCAGCTCGACCCGGCGGAACAGCGCGTTGCGCACCAGCACCCGGAACGCCCGCGCGTTGCGGGTGACCGCCGGCGGCCGGTCGTCGAGGGCGGCGTGCGCCTCGGCGGCCTCGGCGACGTCCGACGGGTTCTTCAGCCGCTCCCACTCGTCGATGAGGCTGGAGTCGACCTGGCGGACCAGCTCGTGCAGCCACTCGATGAGGTCGATCAGCTCCTCGGTCTTGGCGTCCTCGGGCACGGTCTGCCGGAGCGTCTTGTACGCGTCGGCGAGGTAGCGCAGCACGAGGCCCTCGGAGCGGGTGAGGGAGTAGAACTGCACGTACTCGGTGAAGGTCATCGCCCGCTCGTACATGTCCCGCACGACGGACTTGGGGGAGAGCTGGTGGTCGGCGACCCACGGGTGCCCCCGCCGGTACATCTCGTACGCGGCGTCCAGCAGCTCCGCGAGGGGCTTGGGCCAGGTCACGTCGTCGAGCAGTTCGAGGCGGGCCTCGTACTCGATGCCCTCGGCCTTCATCGCGGCGACCGCCTCGCCGCGGGCCTTGAACTGCTGCGCGGACAGCACCTGGCGCGGGTCGTCGAGGATCGACTCGATCACGCTGAGCACGTCGAGGGCGTACGACGGGCTCTCGGCGTCGAGCAGCTCGATCGCGGCCAGTGCCAGCGGCGACAGCGGCTGGTTGAGCGCGAAGTCGAGCTGGAGGTCGACGGTGAGCCGCACCCGGCGGCCGGTCTCGTCCGGCTCGGGCAGCTCCTCGACCACGCCGCCGGCCCGCAGCGCCCGGTAGATGGCGATGGCCCGGCGGATGTGCCGGCGCTGGGCGGCGCGGTCCTCGTGGTTGTCGGTGAGCAGGTGCCGCATCGCGGCGAACGCGTCGCCGGGGCGGCCGATGACGTTGAGCAGCATCGAGTGACTGACCTGGAAGCTGGACGTCAGCGGCTCCGGCTCGGCCTCGACGAGGCGGTCGAAGGTCGGCTGGCCCCAGCCGATCGAGCCCTCCGGCGGCTTCTTGCGGACGACCTTGCGTCGCTTCTTCGGGTCGTCGCCGGCCTTGGCGAGGGCCTTCTCGTTCTCGATGACGTGCTCGGGGGCCTGCACGACGACCCGGCCGAGGGTGTCGAAGCCGGCCCGCCCGGCCCGGCCGGCGATCTGGTGGAACTCGCGGGCCTTGAGCAGCCGGGTACGCACCCCGTCGTACTTGCTCAGGCCGGTGAACAGCACCGTGCGGATGGGCACGTTGATGCCGACGCCGAGGGTGTCCGTGCCGCAGATGACCTTGAGCAGGCCGGCCTGGGCGAGGGTCTCCACGAGCCGGCGGTACTTCGGCAGCATGCCGGCGTGGTGCACGCCGATGCCGTGCCGCACCAGCCGCGACAGCGTCTTGCCGAAGCCGGAGGTGAACCGGAACCGGCCGATCGCCTCGGCGATCATGTCCTTCTCGGCCCGGGTGCAGACGTTGACGCTCATCAGCGCCTGGGCGCGCTCCAGGGCGGCGGCCTGGGTGAAGTGCACGACGTACACCGGGGCCTGCCTGGTCTCCAGCAGCTCTTCCAGGGTCTCGTGCAGCGGCGTCATCGCGTACGAGAAGAGGAGCGGGACCGGCCGCTCGGCCGAGCGCACGACGGCGGTCGGCCGGCCGGTGCGCCGGGTCAGGTCGTCGACGAAGCGGCTGGTGTCGCCGAGGGTGGCCGACATCAGCACGAACTGGGCCTGCGGCAACTCGATGATCGGCACCTGCCAGGCCCAGCCCCGGTCCGGCTCGGCGTAGAAGTGGAACTCGTCCATGACCACCTGGCCGACGTCGGCCCGCGCGCCCTCGCGCAGCGCGAGGTTGGCCAGCACCTCGGCCGTGCAGCAGATGATCGGGGCGTCGGCGTTGACGCTGGCGTCGCCGGTGAGCATGCCGACGTTGTCGGCGCCGAAGACCTCGCACAGGGCGAAGAACTTCTCCGACACCAGGGCCTTGATCGGGGCGGTGTAGAAGGTCGTCCGGTCGTCGGCCAGGGCGGCGAAGTGGGCGGCGATCGCGACCAGGCTCTTGCCCGAGCCGGTCGGCGTGTTCATGATCACGTTCGCGCCGGAGACGATCTCGATGACCGCCTCCTCCTGGTGGGGGTAGAGGTCGAGGCCGCGCTCCTTCGCCCAGCTGGCGAACGCGTCGAAGAGGGTGTCGGGGTCGGCGCTTGTCGGCAGCGCGGCGGTGAGCGTCATAGCCCGTCCATCGTGCCTGTCGCAGGCCCCTCCGCGCCAACCGGGTGGTTGGCAGGGCCCCCTGTGCAACAGAATGCGTTGACAGGGGTCCTTCCTCGCACCGCACGCGCGCCGCGCGCCGCGCCTCGGCCGGCACCCCTCAGGCGCGGCGGTGGACCAGGTCGAACACCGGGCGGCCCGCCGTCAGGGCGCGCCGCTCGAACTTGGTCACCGGCCGGTGCGCCGGGCGCGGGGCGTACCCGCCGTGCACGTCCACCAGCCCCGGGTCGGCGGTCAGCGTCTCGCGCATCGACTCCGCGTACTCGGCCCAGTCGGTGGCGCAGTGCAGCGTCCCGCCGGGCGTCAGCCGGGAGCGCAGCAGCGCCACGTGCGTCGGGGAGATGATCCGCCGCTTGTGGTGCCGCGACTTGGGCCACGGGTCGGGGAAGAAGACGTGCACCGCGTCCAGCGACCCGTCGGGCAGCGCCCGGACCAGGTCCAGCGCGTCGCCTCGGGCGACCCGCACGTTGCCCAGCCCGAGGCGCTCCACCAGCCCCAACAGGTTGGCGATTCCCGGCGTGTGCACCTCGACCGCCAGATAGTCTCGGCCTGGGTCGGCGGCGGCCATCGCGGCCGTGGCGTCCCCCATCCCCGACCCGATCTCCAGCACGATCGGGGCCCGGCGGCCGAACAGCGCCGCCAGGTCCACGGGCGCGGCGGCGGGATCGTCGGCGACCGTCAGGCCGTACGCCGACCAGAGCCGGTCGAGCGCGTCGAGCTGGCGGCCGGTCATCCGGCCCCGGCGGGGGTGGAAGGTGCGGATCCGCGACGCGTGGGGCGGCACGGTCACGACGGGGTTCGCTTCGGTGGAGGTCACAGCGGTCCGAGCTTACGCGACCAGCGCGCCGGATCGGCTGTGAGGTACGACCGGGGATGAGAAGATTCATCCCGTACGGCAGGCCGGGCGGGCCGCTGCCCGGCGACGCACAACCGCGCCGGAGGGGTCATGGGGGCAGCCACGCACCAGTGCGCCGGACCGGCCACGGGCCCCGGCACGAGGCTGGCCGCGCGGATCGGCGCCGCGTTCGCCGTCGCCGTCG
Organism: Micromonospora sp. NBRC 110038; assembly: GCF_020884815.1. NCBI lineage: Bacteria > Bacillati > Actinomycetota > Actinomycetes > Micromonosporales > Micromonosporaceae > Micromonospora > Micromonospora sp. NBRC 110038. The sequence continues at coordinate 1,623,620 of NZ_BBOL01000001.1, forward strand.
CCGCGTTCGCCGGCCCGCTCGCGGCGGGCGCGCGGGCCGCCGGGGCACCCGAGGCCGTCCCCGTGGCCGCCCCCGCCCCCGAGCCCCCGGTCGGCCCGCCCGGCCCGGCCGGTGGGCAGCAGCCCGGCTCGCAGCCCGGCTGGCTCGTCTTCGTCGAGGTCACCCCCAGCACCGTGCAGCCCGGCTACCTCGTGGGCATCCGGGCGAGCTGCCACGACAACTCGGTGCCGGCGATCGTGGTCTCCGACGCCTTCGGCCGGGTCGCCGTGCACCCGCAGCGTGGCCTGCTCACCGGCACCCCGATGGTCCGTGAGCGCATCTGGCCGGGCAACTACCGGGTCAAGCTCGAATGCCGGGGCGGCGAGACCGCCACCACGATGCTCCAGGTGGTCAAGAAGCAGCCCTCGCCCGCGCCCACCCACAAGCCGACCTACCAGCCGACCCACCATCCGACGTACCCGCCGACGCACCATCCCAGCCGGGGGCCGAACACGGGCTTCGGTGGCACCGCCCGGGGCGCCACCGACGGGCTGCTGCTGCCGGGCGGCGTGGCGTTGACCGTGGCCGGGGTGACGATCGGCGTGGCCACGGCCCGTCGGCCGCGGTCCGGCCGCGGCGGAAACCGCCGCTGAGGCCGGCCGTGGCGTCGGCAGGTACCGCCCCGGGTGCGGCGTCCGCGCGTACCGTCCGGGCGGTGGCGTCCGTGCGGACCGCCCCGGGTGCGGCGTCCGCGCGTACCACCGGGTTGGACGGCCGCCGCCGGCCCTGGTCGGTGCCGGCGGCCGTGGCCCTGGTGCTGCTCGGCGTCTTCGCCACCGGCGCCGGCCTCGGCCGCGCGGCGGGGCCGTTGGAGTGGGCGACCCGGCCGGCCGAACGGGCGGCAGCCGCCGTCGACGACGCGCCCCGTCCGGCCGTGGGCCGACCGGTGAGCCTCCGGGTGCCGGCGATCCGGGTGTCCGCGCCCGTCGGCCCGGTCGGGCAGGCCGCCGACGGGTCGATCGCCGTGCCGCCGCTGAGCGCCGCCGCCGAGACCGGCTGGTACGACCGCAGCGTGATCCCCGGCGAGCCGGGCCGGGCCGTCATCGTCGGCCACGTGGACACCCGCGACGGTCCGGCCGTCTTCTACGACCTGGGCAGGCTGCGGGCCGGCGACCGGATCGAGGTGACCCGCGCCGACGGCGACGTGGCGGTCTTCGCGGTGGACTCCGTCGAGCACTTCGGCAAGGACGAGCTGCCCGCCGACCGGGTGTACGGCGACGACGGCCCGCCGGAGCTTCGGCTGATCACCTGCGGCGGCGCGTGGGTCGGCGGCCGCACGGGCTACGCCGACAACGTCATCGCCTTCGCCACCCTCCTACCCCCCGACCCCCGACAGCCTCGGTGATCAAGAGGTTTGCGTCATCGTTGAGATCGACTCTGCCGCTTTTCTCTTGATCACCGAGGCGGGGCGGGCAGGGTGAACTCGTTGCCGTCGGGGTCGGCCAGGACGACCGCACCGTCCGCGCCCGTCTCCAGCCGGGTCGCCCCGAGGGCGACCAGCCGGTCGACCTCGGCCTGCTGGTCGCCTGCGGGCGGGGCGAGGTCGAAGCGTTGCCGGTTGCGTGCCGTCTTCGGGGCCACGGGCGGGCCGCCCCACGCGACCTTCGTGCCGCCGTGCGGTGACTGGATGGCGGTCTCCTGGTCCTGGTCCCAGACCAGCGGCCAGTCCAGCGCCCGGCTCCAGAACAGCCCCACCTCGCGGGTGCCGTCGCAGGCCAGCTCCCCGAGCGGGCCGCACCCGGCGAGGAAGCGGTTGCCCGGCTCGATCACGCAGAACTCGTTGCCCTCGGGGTCGGCCAGCACGATGTGCCCCTCCTCGGGGCGCTGCCCGACGTCGAGGTGGCCGCCGCCGAGCCCCAGCGCCGTCGTCACCAGGCGCTGCTGGTCGGCGGGGTCGGTGCTGGTCAGGTGCAGGTGCAGGCGGTTGGCTCCCGCCTTCTCGGTCGGGCTCGGGACGAACCGGAGGCTGGGCTGGGTGTCGTCGCCGGGAAGGAGCGCGCCACGGGCGTCCCCGGTGACCTCCCGGCCGAGCATGCCGGCCCAGAACCGCGCCAGGCGAACGGCGTCGTGCGCGTCGAAGGTCACTGTGAGCAGTGGCGAGGGCATCACCGCACAGTAGACACGGGCCCGGGGGCGGGCAACGCAAATAGCCCGGCCGGGAACGGTGGGGGAGGGGCCAGTCGTGGGTGCGGCCGGTCACGCGGTGGGCCCGGTCGGCGGTGGGGCCGGTCAAGGGACGGGCCGGTCAAGGGTCGGGCTGGTCAAGGGATGGGCCGGTCAGGCGGTGGGTCCGGCGAGGATCGGGGCCGGCCGGAAGCCCTTGACGACCAGCCAGACCCCGAGCGAGAGCTCCCACGCGGCCACCGGGATGGTCAGGACCGCCGAGAGCGCGGACGCCTGCTCGTTGAGCCCGAACATGGTGGCCACGGCCGAGGCGGCGAGCAGGGGCGCCCCGACGAGCCCGAGCACGGGAATGATCCGGGGCACGAGCGCGGAGCGGTACATCAGGTAGCCGAGCAGCAGCGCGTTGGCGGCGGGGACGAGGCCGGGGCCGAGCAGGAACGTCCAGTCGCGGACCGCGACGAGCGACGTGCCGACGGCGACGAGGGTGGGGGCGTCGGTGCCGGCCGTGGCGGTGAACTGTTGCCGCAGCGTCACCACCGCCAGCAGGCTCGCGACGCCCACGACGATGATCGCGGCTTCGAGGACGCGGGCGGTGACGAAGCCGAGCGCGGCGGCCTCGTGCTGACGCCTGACCACGGGGAAGAGCGCGACGGCCGTGCCCACGCAGGCGACGGCGTTGACGAGGTCGAGCAGGCAGCCCGCGATCACCCGGGTGTCGCTGCCGGCGCTGACGATGTAGTCGGGGTTGCTGAGCACCGGGTCGATGAGCGCCACGGCGGGGAGCGAGGCGAGGAAGGTGATCAGGTAGAACACGCCCGCGACCAGCGCCGTCCTCCTCCCGGGCGAGCCCACCGGCATCCGTGCGGCTGTGGTTCCCGTGCTGGCGGTCATCTCCACCCTCCCCTTCCCCGGCGGCGAGGTGTACGTCGTACACCTTCGCGCCCACGGTAAGGTGTACGGCGTACACCGTCAAGGGTGCGACCGTGGAGGACTTGTCATGCCGGGCTTCGACGTGGGTGCGCGCGAGCGGCTCAACCGGGAACGCGTGCTACGGGCGGCCGTCTCGCTCGCCGACGAGGCCGGAATCGCGGCGGTGAGCATGCGGCGGCTCGCCCAGGACCTGGGCGTGGTGCCGATGGCGCTCTACAAGCACGTCGCCGACAAGGAGGAACTGCTCGACGGGATGGTGGACACCGTCATCGCCGGGATCGCGCCGCCGGACCCGGGCCTGCACTGGAAGGGCGCGGTGCGGCAGCGGGTCCTCGCGGCGCGGCGGGTGGTGCTCCGGCACCCCTGGGCGCGGCAGGCCATCGAGTCGCGCACCAGCCGGACGCCGACCGTCCTGGCCCACCTCGACTCGCTGGCCGGCGCGTTCCTGGCCGGCGGCTTCTCCGCCGACCTCACCCACCACGTCATGCACGCCCTGGGCAACCGGGTCTGGGGCTTCAGCCCCGAGCTGTTCAACGCCCCCGAGCCGGCCGCCCCGCGACCGCCCGCCCCGGACGAGCAGGAGGCGACGGCACGCGAGTTCGCGCGGCGGTTCCCGCACATCCTGGCCATCGCCACGGCGGCCACCGGGGGCGACCTGGCGGCCGTGGGTCAGGGCTGCGACGAGCAGTTCGAGTTCGAGTTCGCCCTCGACCTTCTGCTCGACGGCGCCGAACGGCTGCACCGCGCGGGCTGGCGGTCGGCCGCGCCGGCCGTGCCGTGACGGGTCGACGGCGGGGTCAGGACCCCTGCCCGCCGGCGGCCGGCACCTGCTGGACCACCTCGAACTCCAGCAGGGTCGCGCCGGTGGAGACCGGGCGTCGCTGCTCGCCGCCCGCGCCGCCGGCATGCGCGGCCCGCGCCGGCCCGGCCGCCCAGTTCTGGTACGCCTCCTCCGACTCCCAGCGCGTGTAGACGAAGTAGCGCGTCTCGCCGCCGACCGGGCGCAGCAGCTCGAAGCCGAGGAAGCCGGGGGAGCCCTCCACCGCGCCGGCCCGCGCCGCGAACCGCCGCTCCAGCTCCTCGCCCGCGCCCTCGGGGACATCGATCGCGTTGATCTTCACGACTGCCATGGCCCCACCCTACTCAGAACGTCTCCACGGCCGGGACCAGGTCGGCGTCCACCACGATCGGGGCGTGGTCGGAGGGACCCTTGCCCTTGCGGGCCTCCCGGTCGACGTACGCGGCGCGGACCGCGCGGGCGAACGGCGCGGACGCGTAGACCAGGTCGATGCGCATGCCCTTGTTCTGGTGGAACATCCCGGCCCGGTAGTCCCAGTAGGTGAACGGGTGCGGCCCCTTCATCGGGGTCGGCACCACGTCGGCCAGCCCCAGGTCACGCAGGGCGGCGAGGGCGGCCCGCTCGGCCGGCGTGACGTGGGTGGAGGTGACGAACAGGGCGGGATCCCACACGTCGGCGTCGGTCGGGGCGACGTTGAAGTCGCCGCAGACGGCCAGCGGCAGCCCGCCGGTCAGCTCCTGCTCCAGCGCGTCGCGCAGGGCGGCGAACCAGGCCAGCTTGTACGCGTAGTGCGGGTCGTCGGGGGCGCGGCCGTTCGGCACGTACACGGACCAGACCCGCAGCCCGTCGCAGGTGGCCGAGACGGCCCGGGCCTCCGGCTCGGGGAAGCCCGGCTCGCCGGGGAAGCCGACCGTCACGTCGGCCAGCCCGACCCGGGACAGGATCGCCACCCCGTTCCACCGGCCGTCGCTGTGGCTGGCCACCGTGTATCCCAGCTCGCCGACCTCGGCCACCGGGAACGCCCCGTCCGGGCACTTCGTCTCCTGGAGGCAGACGACGTCGGGGGCGGTGGTGGCCAGCCAGTCGAGCAGCCGGGGCAGGCGGGCCTTCACCGAGTTCACGTTCCAGGTCGCCAGGCGCATGCCTCCAGCCTGCCGCATCCCCGCCCCGGCCGCCCGGTCAGCTCCCCGGGGTGTCGCCCGGCCGGCCCTGCTCGGCCAGGAACCGCTCCAGCTCCGCGCCCAGCTCGTCGGCGGTCGGCAGCGGACCGCCCTCGGTGGCGAGCAGGTTCTTCTCGCCCCGCCCCCGGGCGAACGCGTCGTACTGCTCCTCCAGGGCCGAGACCAGGGCGGCGGCGTCCTCGGTCTGGGCGACCTGCCGGTCGATCTCCACCCGCACCACCTCGGCGGCCGAGCGCAGGCCGTCGCGGGGCAGCAGCAGGCCGGTGCTGCGCGACACCGATGCCAGCAGCACCTCGGCGGCGGCCGGGTACTCGGCCTGGGCGACGTAGTGCGGCACGTGGGCGGCGAAGCCGAGCGCGTCGCGGCCCTGCTCGCCGAGGCGGAACTCCAGCAGGTGCCCCACGCTGCCGGGGACCTGGACGCGCTGCAGCCACGGCTCGTACCCGGAGATCAGCTCGCGGCGGGTGGCGTGCGCGGTCACCCCGGTCGGGCGCGTGTGCGGCACCGCCATCGGGATCGAGTTGAGCCCGACGGTGAGCCGGACGTCGAGTCGGGCGGCCAGCCCGCCGACGGCGGCCACGAACCGCTCCCACTGCAGGTCCGGCTCGGGGCCGCTGAGCAGCAGGAACGGGGTCTCGTCGTCGTCGTGCAGCAGGTGCACCTCCAGTTTGGGGGCGTCGTAGTCCTCCCAGTGGTCCTCGACGAAGGTCATCGGGGGACGCCGGGACCGGTAGTCGTAGAGCTGGTCGACGTCGAAGCTGGCGACGGGGCGGGCGTCGAGGGAGGAGAACAGCTGCTCACGGGCCAGCCGGGTGGCGCTTCCGGCGTCGACGAAGCCGGTGAGGGCCTGGAGCAGGACCGGCTGTCCGAGTTCGGGCAGATCGTCGGAGAGCTCGTAGAGCTCGTGTGGGTCGAGCACCGGTGCGGACCTCCCTGGGCTGGCGCGTACGGGACCGTGACGCGCACGGCTCCCGGTTCGGGCAACGTACCCGCCATCCTCGTGCATTCCTGCGTCGGGCGGTCCCACGCCCGATCCATGATCACAATCAGGCAACGGCCCCGGTCCCCGGCTGCCCTCCCGGCTCGGCGGGCCGCCCCGCCGCCACCCTCGGGGATGGGCCGGATGGGTGAGGCGGGGTCGTCCGATCGGCGGGGTGGGCGGGGAGGGGGTGGGTCGCTCGGGTTTCGGGACGTTGTCGGCCGCCCGGTGCGCCCGTCGATGCGTACCGGAGGTTCGTCCGGCCCGTCCCGTCCGCGCCGGGCCGTGGCGGCGGTCGCCCGGGTGTCCGCATCGCCGGCCCGTCGGTGTGGCGAGGGCCACCCTGAGGGCCTGGGTTATCCCGGAATGACCTGCCTAGCCTCGTCGAATGCGTGACGACGGCATCCTCGACGACCAGCGCGGCCCGCACACGGCGGTGGGCCGTTCGGACGTTTCCCCCTCGTCCGAACGGCCACCCACCACCATCGCCGGCGGCGCACGCCCCGGGCGCCTCCGGACTTCCCTCACTTCCCTCGCTGGCCTGGTTCCTACCCCCTCCGGGTGGAGACGTAACCTCCCGGTTCCGAACGGGCCGGCGGACCGGTCGGCGGCCGGTGACCCCGGCCGCGTCGGGCCTCCCCGTCGGGGCCGTCGGGCGGGGGTGGCCGTTGCCGCCGGAGTGGTCTGCTGCCTGGGCCTGGCCGCCCTGGCCCAGGCCCGGGAGGAGCCGGCGGACACCGGGCGGGGCGCGCCCCCCGCCGCCGACGTGGACCTCGCCCGCCGCGCCGCCGCCGAGGCCGCCTCGCGGTCGCTGGACCGCGCGCCCGGCCCGACGCCCACCCCCTCGGCGAGCCCCACGCCCACGTCTACGGCCAGCGTCCCGTCGGCCACCGCGTCACCGTCGGCCAGCCGCAAGCGCGTCGCGCCGAAGCGGCCCGCCGACCCCGCGCCGGTGGCCGGCCTGACCCGGGCGCAGATGGCGAACGCGAAGGTGATCGTGCGCACCGGCCGGGAGTTGGGCTTCCCCCGGCGGGGTCTGGTCATCGCGGTGGCCACCGCGATGCAGGAGAGCAACCTCTACAACGTCGCCAGCGGGGTGCTGCCCGAGTCGCAGGAGTACCCGCACCAGGGCATCGGCTGGGACCACGACTCCGTCGGGCTGTTCCAGCAGCGCGCCAGCAGCGGCTGGGGCGAGGTGGGGCAGCTCATGGACCCCGCGTTCGCCACCCGGCAGTTCCTCGCCGCCCTCGCCGAGATCCCCGGCTGGGAGGACCTGCCGCTGACGGTCGCGGCCCAGTCCGTGCAGATCTCCGCCTACCCGGACCTCTACGCGCAGCACGAGTGGCGGGCCGCGGAGGTGGTGGACGCCTTCCTCTCCGCCGGGATGTGACCCCGGTTGCCCGCAGGCGTCCCGCGCGGGGCGTGCCGGCGGTGGCCCGTCGGACCCCTCGATCGACCACAGTGGACGATTCGCGCTTGCCGGGGCAGGGTACACATGGAGGAGGACGACCGACAGGAGGACGACATGTCAGCACTGGTGCAGCGGCTCACCCGGTTTCTCCGGTCGCCGCAGGGGCAGCAACTCGTCGACCGGGGCCGCCGCGAGCTGGCCAAGCCGGAGACGCAGCGCAAGCTGAAGCAGCTCGCCTCCCGCCTGTCCAGCCGGCGCTGACCGCGCCGACGCCGCCGTACCGCCCGTCTCCGACCCCGGGAGCCTCCGTGACCGATTCCGCCCCCGTCGACGGCCAGCCCACCGTCCCCATGCCGGTCCCGTCGCCTCCGGCGGCACCGGCGCCACCGCAGGCGGCAGCGGCGGTGCCGGAGGCGGCACCGGGGTTGCCGGTCCCGGCGGTCGCCGCCGAGGACGCGCCGGAGGGGCCGCCGGCCCGGCTCTGGGACCGCATGCGGGAGGACCCGCAGTACGCGCCGGAACACCTGGCCCTGGAGGCGGTGCGCCGCCTGGGGCCGGAGGCGGCGCGGTGGGCCGCCCGCGCGCGGGCGGAGCGCCCCGGTGCCCCGACGGAGGAGCTGGCCGAGCAGGCCGTCCGCCGGTTCGTCAACCGGGCCCGGCTCTCCGGGGCGGTCTCCGGCGCGGCCGGGCTCCCCGGCGCGGTGATCGACGTCGGGGTGCTGGCCTGGACCCAGGCGCGGATGGTCCTGCACATCGCGGCGGCGCACGGGATCGACCCGACGCACCCGGACCGGGCCACCGACCTGCTGGTGCTGCAGAAGGTGCACAAGGTCGCCGAGACCGCCCGCCTGGCGCTGGGGGTGGCCGCCGGGCGGGAGCGCGCCGGGGCCCTCTTCGGCTCCGGCGGGCAGGCCGCGCTCGGCAAGGTGATGCTGCGACTGGGCGTCCGGCTGGCCCAGATGGCCGGGGTCCGCGCGGCGAAGCGAATCTTCGCCAAGGTGATCCCGGGGGCCGCGATCATCCTCGGCACCTGGGCGAACTCGTCGGCGACCAAGGACCTGGCCGAGCGGTCGCGGCAGCTCTACCGCAGCATGGGTCCCGCCGGGGGCGTCCCCCGGCCCCGCTGAATGCGCCGGCCGGCCCGGCCCCGCTGAGCGTGCCCCGCCGGCCCGGCTCCGTCAGCCGAAGCCGGCGGCCCGGCCAGGCCCGGCTCGGCCCGGTCAGTCGAAGCCGGCGGCGCGCCAGGTCACGTCGGCCAGCCGGCCCTGGCCGGCGACGTTGGGGTGGAACCAGTCCAGCGCGTTGACCAGGTCGAGGGTGAAGCGGACGCGGTGCACCGCCCCGCCGTCGTAGCGGCACCGCGAGCCGTACGCCCGGCAGGCCGACTTCAACTGGGCGTTGTACGCGTCGATGCGGTCCCGTACCTTCCCCCGGCGCGTCACGTCGGCGGGCGCGGTCGAGGTGGCGTTCGCCAGCAGTGCGGGGCACACCCCGTGCCCCCACGCCCGCACCGCCCGGGAGTCGGTGTGCCCGACCTCCCACAGCCGGTACAGGTCGGGGACGCTGACCACCAGCACCCGTGCCTTGGGGCGACCCTTGCGCAGCACCCGCAGGCCCTCGTCCACCTGCTTGCGGAACGTCGCCGCCGGGGTCATCGCGGCGACGTCGTCGCGGCACGCGTCGTTCGCGCCGATCAGCACCGTCACGTAGTCGGCGCGGTCGCGGACGGCCGCCTCGGCCTGCCCGGCCAGCGCCGCCGCCCGCGCGCCCGGCTTGGCGTGGTTGTGCGCCGCGCCGCGCAGCTTGGGATTGCGGTCGAGCAGCCGCTGGTAGTGGCTGTCCACCCGCAGCCCGTCACCGGTGGACCAGGAGTTGCGCTCGCACGAGCTGAGCATCAGGCAGGAGCCGAAGCCGGTGCTGATCGAGTCGCCGAGGGCGGCCATGACGGCCGGCGTGCCCGGGGCCGGTGACCCGCCCGAAGGGCGCGGGCCGGCCTCGCCGCCGCTCTCGCAGGCGAGCGCGACCAGGGCCAGCAGGCAGGCGACGGCGGCGACCCAGCGTCGAGGCATCTTCCCCAGTCCCGCTTCCCCAGTGCTGCTTTCCTGTCGCGCGGCGGAGTGCGACAGCCAGCCAACCCTACGTGCGTCACCGGCGCGGGCGGTGGCCTGCTGTCGGCTTTCCGGCACTCGACGCCCCGGGCGTCCCCGCGTGTGGTAATCGGCTCGCCCGCGACCCGATGCCCGGTTAACCGGGCCGATCGGGGGTAGCCCGCAGGGATGACGAGATCGCAGCCCCGTCGCGCCCGCGGCACCGTGGGCCACGCGTACAGCGCGTTGAACCTCCGCCTCGTGCTCGCCGGCTTCGGGCTCGTGACCATGGTGATCTTCGCCGTGCTGGCGGTGTGGGCCGGCGTGGTGTGGCTCGGCGTCGTCTGCGCCGTCTTCGCCGTCGTCGCCGCGGTCGACCTGGTCGTCATCCAGCGCCGCCGTGCCGCGCGCCGCCGGGAGTCCCCGGGCGCGCGGCACTCGCTGTTCGAGTGACAGGAGTACGAGATGTCCATCGCCACCACCAACCCCGCCACCGGACAGGTGCTCACGTCGTACGACCCCATGTCGGACGCCCAGCTCGACGCCGCCATCGAGCGGGCCGACCTGGCCTTCCGCGACCTGCGCCGGACCACCGTCGCCCAGCGGGGCCGGTGGCTGACCGCCGCCGCCGACCTGCTCGACGCCGAGCGCGACGAGACCGCCCGGCTGATGACCACGGAGATGGGCAAGACGTACGCCGCCGCGCAGGCCGAGGTCACCAAGTGCGCCTCGGCGTGCCGGTTCTACGCCGCCCACGCCGAGCGGATGCTCGCCGACGAGCCCGCCGACGCCCGCGCCGTCAAGGCCGCCCGCGCCTTCGTGCGCTACCAGCCGATCGGGCCGGTGCTGGCGGTGATGCCGTGGAACTTCCCGCTCTGGCAGGTGATGCGGTTCGCCGCGCCCGCCCTGATGGCCGGCAACACCGGCCTGCTCAAGCACGCCTCGAACGTGCCGCAGACCGCCCTGTACCTGGAGGACCTGTTCCGCCGCGCCGGCTTCGGCGAGGGGGCGTTCACCACCCTGCTCGTCGGCTCGGACGCCGTCGACCGGATCCTGAGCGACCCCCGGGTGCGCGCCGCGACCCTCACCGGCAGCGAGGGCGCCGGCCGGTCCATCGCCCAGATCGCCGGCCGGGAGCTGAAGAAGACGGTGCTGGAGCTGGGCGGCAGCGACCCGTTCGTGGTGATGCCGTCGGCCGACCTGGACCGCGCGGCCGAGGTCGCCACCACCGCCCGCTGCCAGAACAACGGGCAGTCCTGCATCGCCGCCAAGCGCTTCATCGTGCACACCGACGTCTTCGACGCGTTCGCGCAGCGGTTCGCGGCGAACATGGCCGCGCTGCGGGTCGGTGACCCGATGGACCCCGCCACCGACGTCGGCCCGCTGGCCAGCGAACGCGGCCGCGACGAGATCGACGCCCAGGTCCGCGACGCCGTCGAGCAGGGCGCCACCGTGCTCTGCGGCGGCGAGAAGCCGGCCGGGCCGGGCTGGTTCTACCCGCCGACCGTCGTCACCGACCTGCGGCCGGAGATGCGGATGTGGTCGGAGGAGGTGTTCGGGCCGGTCGCGGGGCTGTTCCGGGTGTCGTCGTACGCCGAGGCGGTCGAGGTGGCCAACGGGACCGCCTTCGGCCTCGGCGCGAACGCCTGGACCACCGACCCGCAGGAGCAGGAGCGCTTCGCCACCGACCTGGACGCCGGCAACGTCTTCGTCAACGGGATGACGACCTCCTTCCCCGAGCTGCCCTTCGGCGGCGTGAAGAACTCCGGCTACGGCCGCGAGCTGTCCGCGCTGGGCATGCGCGAGTTCTGCAACACCAAGACCGTCTGGGTGGGCCGGGGCGAGGCGACGGCCGGCGCGGGGGCGCACGCCGAGTAAACGGGCGCCGGCGTGGGTAGGAGGTGCGCCCATGACGGTGTTCGGCTTCCACGCGTCCCACGAGCAGATCCACCCGGCCAGGCTGCTGGAGGCGGTGATCCACGCCGAGCGGGCCGGCTTCGACGCCGCCATGTCCTCGGACCACTTCTCCCCGTGGAGCGCCCGGCAGGGCGAGTCCGGGTTCGCGTGGTCCTGGCTGGGCGCGGCCCTCCAGGCCACCAACCTGCCCTTCGGCGTCGTCAACGCGCCGGGCCAGCGCTACCACCCGGCGATCATCGCCCAGGCCATCGGCACCCTCGGCGCGATGTACCCCGGCCGGTTCTGGGCGGCGCTGGGCACCGGCGAGGCCAGCAACGAGCACATCACCGGCGACCCGTGGCCCCGCAAGGACGTGCGCAACGCGCGGCTGCGCGAGTGCGTCGACGTGATCCGGGCGCTGCTGGCCGGCGAGGAGGTCAGCCACGACGGCCTGGTCACGGTCGACCGGGCCAAGCTGTGGACCCGCCCCGAGCAGCCGCCGGCCCTGATCGGCGCGGCCGTCAGCGTGGCCACCGCCCGCTGGTGCGCGCAGTGGGCCGACGGGCTGATCACCGTCAACGCCCCCACCGGCCACCTGCGCGAGATGATCGACGCCTACCGCGACGCCGGGGGCCGGGGCCCGCTGCACCTGCAGGTGCACGTGAGCTGGGCGCCCGAGCAGGCCGAGGCCGAGGCGATCGCGTACGACCAGTGGCGCAGCAACGTCTTCGCGCCGCCGGTCTGCTGGGACCTGGAGACCGCCGAGCACTTCGACGTGGTCTCCGCCGACGTGCCGATGGCGAAGGTCGCCTCGACGGTCAACGTCTCGGCCGACCTCGGCCGGCACGTCGGCTGGCTCCAGGAGTACGTGGAGCTGGGCTTCGACCAGATCGCCCTGCACCACGTCGGGCAGCAGCAGCGGGCCTTCATCGACACGTTCGGCGCCCAGGTGCTGCCGAAACTGCGGGCCGCGTGATCGGTCCGCGCCGGGTGGGGCCCTAGGCTCGTATCCCATGGAGCCCCTGTTCGAGGTCGTCGTCTTCCTCGCCATCGCGACGCTCGGCGCGGCGCTGGCCCGCAAGCTCGGGCTGCTCGCGCCGATCCTGCTCGTGGTGGTCGGCCTCGCGCTCTCCTTCGTGCCCGGCTTCCCCCAGGTCCGGCTCGACCCGGACCTGGTGCTGGTGGGCATCCTGCCGCCGCTGCTCTACGTGGCGGCCCTGGAGACGTCGGTGCCGGCGTTCCGGCTCAACCTGCGGCCGATCCTGCTGCTCGCCGTCGGGCTGGTGATCTTCACGGCGTTCGCGGTGGGCCTCGTGGTGCACCTGCTGCTGCCGGCGGTGCCGTTCGCCGTCTGCCTCGCCCTCGGCGCGGTGGTCGCCCCGCCGGACGCGGTCGCGGCCACCGCCGTGGCCCGCCGGATCGGCCTGCCCCGCCGGGTGGTGACGATCCTGGAGGGCGAGAGCCTGATCAACGACGCCACCGCGCTGGTGCTGCTGCGGGTGGCCACGATGGCGACGATCGGTACCTCGGTCGGGGTCGGCGACGTGGCCTGGGAGGTGCTCGTCGCCACCGGCGGCGGCATCGTGATGGGCCTGCTCGGGGTGGTGGTCTTCGGGTTCCTGCACAAGCGGATCACCGACCCGCTGCTGGACAACGCGGTGTCGCTGATCGTGCCGTTCGCAGTGGTGTTCGCCGCCGAGGAGATCCACGCCTCCGGGGTCGTCGCCGTGGTGGTGACCGGCCTCGGGATCGGGCACAAGATGCCACTGCTGATGTCGGCGGCCTCCCGGCTGCAGATCGGCGCGTTCTGGCGGCTGGTCCGGTTCCTGCTGGAGGGGCTGGTCTTCCTGCTGGTCGGCCTCCAGCTGCGCGAGGTGGTGCGGGACCTGGACGAGCCGCTGGGCTTCCTCGCCGCGATCACCGGCGCGGTGCTGGTCACCGTCTTCCTGACCCGGTTCGTGTGGCTCTTCCCGGCCACCTACCTGGCCCGCCTGGTGCCCCGGGTGCGGCAGCGGGACCCGGCCCCGTTGGCGAAGTTCCCCATCGTCATCGGCTGGGCCGGGATGCGGGGCGTGGTCACCCTGGCCGCCGCGCTGGCCCTGCCGCTGACCCTCGCGCAGGACCGCCCCTACCCCCGGCAGTTGTTCATCTGGCTGGCCTTCGCGGTGATCGTGGTGACGCTGGTCGGCCAGGGCGCGACGCTGCCGGCGGTGGCCCGCCGGCTGAAGCTGCCCCCGGACGACCCGGTGCAGGACGCGCTCTCGGCGGCGGGCGTGCAGCAGCAGGCCAGCCGGGCCGCCCGGGAGCGGCTCGACGAGCTGGCCGAGTCGGCGCCGACGGCGGTCGTGGAGCGGCTGCGCCGGGTGGCGCAGGAGCGCACCAACCTGGCGTGGGAGCGGCTGGGCGGCACCGAGCGGGAAACGCCGTCGCAGGCGTACGGTCGGCTGCGGCAGGAGATGATCGACGCGGAGCGGGAGGTGTTCCGGGCCGCCCGCGACTCCGGCCGGATACCGGAGGAGGTGCTGGTGCGGGCGTACCGCGACCTGGACCTGGAGGAGTCGCTGCTGCGGCGGGAGGAGGAGTCATGAGCTGCGAGCACCTGGCGGGGGCGGGCACGGCCGAGCCGGCCACCACGACGGAGTGCCCGGACTGCGTGACCGTCGGCAACGCCGACTGGGTGCACCTGCGGTCCTGCCTGACCTGCGGGCACGTGGGCTGCTGCGACTCGTCGCCGTACCAGCACGCGTCGAAGCACTTCGCGGCCAGCGGCCACCCGGTGATGCGCTCCATCCAGCCGGGGGAGGCGTGGCGCTGGTGCTTCGTCGACGAGGAGATCGGCTGAGCCGTCGCCCGGGAGGGCGGGGCCGACGCGGCTCGTATGACGCAGCCGCTATGCGGATGGATCGGCCAGGCTGGATCTATCATCGACGCACATCGATCGGGGCGGTGTTGCCGCCGTGACCTCCGAGGAGTGCGTGTGATCCGACGACACCTGCTGCGTACGGCCGGAGCCCTGGCCGCGACCGTCCTGGCCGCCGCCGGGGTGCTGGCCGCCACCGGCACCAGCGCGTCCGCCGTCCGCACCGTCTACTACGACGCGAGCCGGGCCGGCGAGTTCCGCACCAACTTCGACCAGGCCGCCCAGATCTGGAACAGCAACGTCAGCACCGTCCGGCTGCTGCCCGCCACCCCCGGCAACATCACCATCTACGTCGACAACGGCTGGCCCCGGGCGCAGACCACCTCGCTGGGCAACGGCCGGGTCTGGATGGGCTGGGAGGCGGTCGACCAGGGCTACAACCGCACCCGCATCGCCACCCACGAGATCGGCCACATCCTCGGCCTGCCCGACAAGCGCACCGGCCTCTGCTCCGACCTGATGTCCGGCAGCAGCGCGCCGGTGTCCTGCACCAACGCGATCCCCAGCGCCGCCGAGGCGTCCCGGGTCAACCAGCTCTTCGCCGGCGGCCTCGCCGCGACGACGACGGTCGGGAAGACGTACGTCTGGGTCGGCGGCGAGGCCGCCCCGAGCATGGCGGGCGGGGTCACCGCCGGGGCGCACGACGCCCCCTGATCCGCGCGGCGTCGCCGCCGGCCGGAACGCCGAAAGGGTGGCCCCCCGAACGGGAGGCCACCCTTTCCGTATGGTCGGGTCAGGACAGGGTGCAGGGCGCCCCGTTGACCGTGACCAGGCCCGGCGCGGGGTTCGCGCCGCCGCCGGTGGTGGCGTTGAAGCCGAAGGTCGTCGCGCCGCCCGGGTCGATCCGGGCGTTGTACGACTCGTTCTTCGCCGTCACGGTGGCCCCGGACTGGGTCACCTTCGCCATCCACGCCTCCCGCACCTTCTGGTCACCGGTGAAGGCGAACTTCGCGGTCCAGCCGTTCACGACGGCGGTGCCGGTGTTGCGGATGGTCACCTGGGCGGTGAACCCGGTGCCGCCGTGCCAGGTGCCGTAGTTGTCGTACGAGACCGAGCAGGTGGGGGTCGGCACGGCCGGCGCGTCGTCCTGGTCGGCGAGGAACGAGGCCAGCCAGGTCAGCGCCGAGTTCCAGTTGATCGCGATCTCGTTGGTCGAGTACGAGTTGATGTCGTCGACGTAGCAGAACATCGGCTTGCAGCCGGCGAGCAGGTTCGACGAGAACGGGTCCTGCAGGCCGGCGTTCGCGCCACCGGCGAGGGAGCCGGCGGGCGGGTTGGGCGAAGCGGGGTCGAACTGGTTGGCGTACATCCGGCTGTGCTGGTTGCGCGCGGTGTGCTCGCCCCACCCGGTCACGTACGAGATGTTGAGCGCGTTGCGGCCCAGCAGGTAGTCGGCCGCCTGCACGGCCCCGTCGCGGTACTTCGCGTCGCGGGTCAGGTCGAAGGCGGTGCCCAGCACGACCGCGTTGTTGGTGATGTTGCCGTTGGCACCCCAGAAGTAGCTGTTGGCGTCGCCGGGCATGGGCAGCCCGTACGCCTGGCCGGCGGCGATCTCCAGGTAACGGTCGGCGGCGGCGGTCACCGAGGCGCGGACCCGGGTGCGCTCGACGGCCGGCAGGCCGCTGGGGACGGTGGCCAGGTCGAGGCGGCCCAGCGCCGCGACGCCCTGCCAGCCGAAGCCCTGGTCGCCGAAGACCGCGCCGGTGTGGTGCTTCGAGGCGGTCAGGTCGGTCAGGTACGCGGCCTCACCGGTGGTCAGGAACAGCTCGGCGGCGGCCCAGTAGAACTCGTCGCTGACGTCGGTGTCGTCGTACGTGCCGCCGCCGGTGCCGTCAGTGGGGCTGGCGTAGATCGCGGGGTGCGCCTTGGCGGCGGCGTACGCGGTCTTCGCGGCGGTGCCGCAGCGGGTGGCGAACGCCGCGTCGTACGGGGCGAACAGGCGGGCGCACTGGGCGGCGACGGCGGCCAGGTTGAGCGTGGCGGCCGTGGACGGCGGGTGCAGCTCGCGCGGCTGCGGGTCGGCGGCCGGGTCGAGCGGCAGGCCCGTCCAGTTCTTGTCGTGGATCTTGTGGTGGGCCATCCCGGCCAGCGGCTTGCCGGCCGGCACCTGCATGCGCAGCAGGAACTCCAGCTCCCAGCGGGCCTCGTCGAGGATGTCGGGCACGGCGTTGCCGCGCTCGGGCACCCGCAGGGTGCTGTCGGCCAGCCCCGCGCCGGCGTCGGCGGTGGCCGCCGTCTTGGTCCGCTCGAAGGTGTTCAGCAGCTGGTAGGTGGCGATGCCGCCGTTGACCACGTACTTGCCGTGGTCGCCCGCGTCGTACCAGCCGCCGCGCACGTCGAGGGAGTAGTCGCAGACCCCCGGCTGGCAGGGCACGCTGGTGTCGCCCTGGTTGGGGGCGACGCCGATGTGGCCGGCGGCGCGGGCGTACTCCTCGCCGACCAGGTCGCCGTCGATGGCGATGCCGCTGCGCTGGATGTAGAAGAACTGGAGGGCGTCGCTGCGCAGCTTGTCGTAGAGGGTGCCGGAGATGTCGAACGGGTGGCTGGTCTCGCCGTCGGCGACGAGCGTGTAGCCGGTGCCCGGCGTGCGGAACGACGAGAAGTCGATGGTCTGCACGTTCTGCCCGGACGCCTCGTCGACTCCGCGCGGCTTGCTCTGCCCGCTGGCCACCACCGCGCCGGCGGCGGAGCGCAGCTGCCAGGCGAACGGGGTGGTGGCCTCGGTGACCACGGTGGCGTTCTTCGGGCCGCCCGGCAGGTAGCCGACCTGGTTGACCCGCACCCGGGGCCCGGTGTCCGGCTCGTACGGCACCGGCGGCTCGCCGCCGCGCAGCGAGACGTTGTCGAGGCAGATGGTCTGCTCGGCGGCGGCACCGCCGACCTGGAAGATGATCTGCGCGCTCGGGTTGTCCTCGCTCGCGGTGAACGTCTTGGCGAAGTGCGCGCTGGTGCCGGTGGCGGCGGCGTCCACGCTGGCGTACTGCGTGTAGGGGGCGGCGCCGAGCTGGAGCACGGCCTTGACGTTCGCCCCTGGGGTGGCGGTGATGTCGAAGGACAGCTCGTACTCGGAGCCGGCGGTCAGCGGCACGGCGTCCTGGCCGATGCCGGCGTCCCAGGGGTTGGCCAGCCCGCCGGCCACGGTGGCGCACAGCCGGCCGTCGGTCACGCCGAGCGGGCCGGTGCCGTACGAGAACCAGGGGGAGACGCCCTCGCTGAAGTCGCCGTTCTTCAGCTGCTCGGGGGCGTCCGGCGGAACCTCGGCGTGGGCCACACCGGCGGTGGTGCCGGTGAGGGCCAGGGTGGTCGCCGCGGCGAGTGCCGCGAGGCGGCGTCGACGTCGTCGGGATGGCGTCACGGGGGATCCTTCCGGGGGACGGGGCTGCGCCGATGCTGGGAGCGCTCCCACTATCGACCTGATATTTCCAGCGGGTGTCTGCCGTGTCAATTGAGGTCGCTGAATAAGATTTGTCGACCCGTCCCGCCGCGTGAGATTCGCCGCGCCACGCGGCGTCCTCGCGATCTCCTAGAGACAACTGCGCCCTCCAACTGGCAGGCTGCGTGCCATGACCCTGAAGCTGCGTTCCGTGGGGGCGAGCGACCGCGGGCTGATCCGCAGCGGCAACCAGGACGCCCTGCACTCCGGCACCTGGCTCGTCGCCGTCGCCGACGGCATGGGCGGGATGGCCGCCGGAGACCTGGCCAGCCGCATCGCGATCGACGCGGTCGGACCCCTGGACCTGGCCACACCCGAGGACGCCCTCGTCGCCGCCTTGCAGAGCGGCATCGAGCAGGCGACCGCGCGGATCGCCGAGGCCGTGCGCGAGGACCCCGAGCGGCAGGGCATGGGCACCACCCTGACAGCCCTGCTCTTCGCCCGCACCGGAAGCTGCCTCGCCCTGGCCCACGTCGGCGACTCCCGCGCCTACCTCTACCGGGAGGGGGTGCTCAAGCAGATCACCCGCGACGACACCTTCGTGCAGATGCTCGTCGACCAGGGCCTGATCACCCCCGACCAGGCCGCGAGCCACCCCCGCCGGGCCGTGGTCACCCAGGCGTTGCAGGGCGGCGAGGTCTCCCCGGCGTACGCGACCATGGTGCCCCGGGCCGGCGACCGCTGGCTGCTGTGCAGCGACGGCCTGTCCAACGTGGTACGTCCGGACACCCTCGCCGAGGTGCTGGCCGGGCACCCGGACCGCGACGAGTGCGCCCGGCGGCTGATCGACCTGGCGCTGCGCGCCGGCGGTCCGGACAACGTCACCGTCGTCATCGCCGACGTGGTCGCCGAGGACTGACCCGCCGCCCGCCTGCCTGTCGCCCGCCTGCCTGTCGGCCGCCGGCCGGTTGGCCGCCGGCCGGTTGGCCGCCGCCATGTCGGCGACATGGCGGTATCCGGGGCCCCGGGACACCCCCATGTCGCCGACATGGTGAGCCCGACCCGGCCGGGCGGGCCTGCCGCCGAGCCCGGGCCGGCCCGGGGCCCGGCCCGGCGGGGCCGGGGTCAGCGGCGGCGGGGTCAGCGGCGGCGGGGGGCCGCCCGGCGGGTCGGCTCGGCCGTGGTCGGGTCCTCCGGCCAGGGGTGGCGGGGGTAGCGCCCCCGTAGCTCCGCGCGGACCTGCGGATAGCCCGTGCGCCAGAACGACGCGAGGTCGGCGGTGACCGCCACCGGCCGACCGGCCGGGGAGAGCAGGTGCAGCAGCACCGGCACCCGGCCGCCGGCGACCCGGGGCGCGTCGGCCCAGCCGAACGTCTCCTGGAGCTTCACCGCGAGCACCGGGGCCGCCGGGTCGGCGTAGTCCACCCGGACCCGGGAGCCGCTGGGCACGGCGATCCGCTCCGGGGCCAGATCGTCCAGCCGGGCCGCCAGCGACCAGGGCAGCAGCCGGCGCAGCGCGGCGACGACGTCGACCCGGGCCAGGTCGGCGCGGCGGCGGGCGGCGGCCAGCTCCGGGCCCAGCCAGTCGGCCACGCCGGCCAGCAGCGCGTCGTCGGTCACGTCCGGCCAGTCCGGCCCGAGCGCGTGCCGGCAGAACGCCATCCGCTCGCGTAGCGCCCGCGCGGCCGGCGACCAGGTCAGCAGCGCGAGGCCGTCGCGGCGCAGCCCGTCGCGCAGCGCGGCGGCCACCAGCTCCGGCCCGGGGCGGGCCAGCGGTCGGGCGACCAGCTCGATCGCGCCGAGGCGGACCACCTCCCGGGCCACCACGTCCCCGCCGGACCAGGCCACCTCCCGCCCGGAGCGCAGCAGCGGGCCGCCGGCCTCCCGCGCCGTCGCCTCGTCCAGGCCGGCGGCCAGCCGCACCCGGGCGGTCGGCGCGCCGGGGGACCGGTCGGCCACCGCGACGGCCAGCCACGCCGTGCCGGCCAGCGCCGACCCCGGGGCCAGCTCCGCCGCGGTGCCGCCCGCCATCAGGTACGTCGACCCGCCGGCCCGCCGGAGGCGGGCCAACCGCTCCGGGTACGCCAACCCGACCACCAGCCCGGCGGCCAGCTCGTCGGGCAGCGGGGGCGTCGGGGTGGTCGCCCCGGTGGGCAGGGCGGCGCGCAGCCGGCGGGTCTCGGCGCGCCAGCGGGCGGTGGCCGCCGGATCCGTGCCCGCCCGCAGCCGCCGCCACGCGGCGGTCAGGTCGTCGCCCGGCCCGGCGACGGTGTCGTCGGCGAGCAGCGCGACGACCGCGGCGGCCCGGTCCGCGCCGACCACCGGCGCGCCGTCCAGCAGCGCCCGGGCCAGCCGGGGGTGCGTCCCGGCCCCGGCGATGGCCCGCCCCCGGTCGGTGATCCGGCCCGCCGCGTCCAGGGCGCCGAGGGTGGTCAGGGTGTCCCGGGCGACCGTCATGGCGGCGGCCGGCGGCGGGTCCGGCAGGGCCAGCCCGGTGCCGTCCGGGTCGCCCCAGGCGGCCAGCTCCAGGGCGAAGCCGGTGAGGTCGGCGGTGGCGATCTCCGGCTCCGGCTGGGCGGCGAGCCGGGCGTGCGTCGCCTCCGACCAGCAGCGGTAGACGTGCCCGGGTGCCTCCCGGCCGGCTCGGCCGGCCCGCTGGGTCGCCGCCGCCCGGGACACCGGCACGGTGACCAGCGCCCCCAGGCCCCGGGACAGGTCCACCCGGGGCACCCGGGCCAGCCCGGCGTCGACCACCACCCGGACCCCGGGCACGGTCAGGCTGCTCTCCGCCACGGCGGTGGCCAGCACCACCCGCCGCCGGCCGGCGGGGCGCAGCGCGGCGTCCTGCTCGGCGGCGCGCAGCCGCCCGTGCAGCGGCAGCAGGTCCACGGTGCCCCGCAGGGCGGCCAGCCGACCGGTCACGGCGGCGATCTCGCCCACCCCGGGCAGGAAGGCCAGCACGTCCCCGTCGTGCTGGGCGAGCGCCCGGCGCACGGTGGCCGCCACGTGGTCCAGCAGCGCCGGGTCGACCCGGCCGGAGGCGGTCACGGGGGCCGGGCGGGGCGGCGGGGCCCAGACCCGGGCCACCGGGTGCAGCGCGGCCTCCGCCCGCACCACCTCGGCCGGCGTGCCTCCGGTGCCGAGCAGCGCGGCGAAGCGGCCCGCGTCCGGGGTCGCCGACATGGCCAGCAGCCACAGGTCCGGGCGCAGGGTCTCGCGCGCCTGCGCGGTGAACGCCAGCGCCAGGTCGGCGTCGAGCTGCCGCTCGTGGCACTCGTCGAGCAGCACCGCGCCGACGCCGGGCAGCTCCGGGTCGCGGTGCAGCCGGCGTACCAGCAGGCCGGTGGTGACCACCTCGACCCGGGTGGCGGCGCTGACCCGGCGCTCGCCGCGCACCGCGTACCCGACCCGGTCGCCGACCCGCTCGCCGAGCAGGGCGGCCATCCGGTGCGCCGCCGCGCGGGCGGCCACCCGGCGCGGCTGGGCGAGCACCACCCGGCCGGCGACCGCCCCGGCCACGGCCAGCGGGGCCAGGGTGGTCTTCCCCGTGCCGGGCGGCGCGACCAGGACCGCGCCGCCGGCCGCGCGCAGGGCGTCGAGCAGCGCCGGTAGCGCGGGGCGGACCGGCAGGTCGAGGGTTACGTCGGCGAGCACCGTCCTACTGTCGCACCGGGCCGCCGGGCGTCAGCGGGGGCGTACGGCGTCGAGGCCGGCGACGAACGCGTCCCACGCCCCCGGGGCGAAGACCAGCGCGGGGCCTTCGCGGTCCTTGGAGTCGCGGACCGCGACCCGACCGTCGGCTGTGGCCACCTCGACGCAGTTGCCGTTGCCGCTGCTGCGGCTGCTGGTCCGCCAGGCCGCCCGGGACAGGTCGAGCGCGGTCATCCCCGTACCTCTCGTCTTTCTGCTGGCGCGCCGCGATGCGGTCACGCAAAGTTACGAGAAGCCTCCTCCAGGCGGGTCAACGAATCCGCCGGACTGAGCGCCATCCGGCACAGCTTCTCGTGCAACAGGCTATACCCGCGCACATGATCGGCTTCCTCCAGAGCCAGTCCCATCGTGAGGTTATCCAGGTAAACCACGGATGCGTCGGCGTCGTCGGAAAAGCCCAGGATGACGTAGGGAGTGGTCATCGCCGGGTGCCCGCCGGCCGCGAACGGAAGTACCTGCACCGTGACGTTCGGTAGTTGTGCGACGTGGTGGATGTGGGCCAGCTGCTCGGCCATCGCCGCCGGTTCGCCGACCGGCCGCAGCAGCACCGCCTCGTTGAGCACCACCGACAGCTCGACGGGGTTCTCCCGGTGCAGCACGTCCTGCCGGCGCAGCCGGGCGGCGACCTTGCGCTCGATGCGTTCCTCCCCGGCGGTCAGCCGGTAGATCGCCCGGGCGTACGCCTCGGTCTGGAGCAGGCCGGGCACGGCCTCGGCCTCGTACGTGCGCAGCGACGCCGCCTCGGCCTCCAGCCCGACGTAGAACTCGAACCACTCGGGGAGCACGTCGCTGTAGTTCTGCCACCAGCCGCGCTGCTGCGCGCCCCGGGCGATCTCGATCAGCGCCTCGGCGTCGGCCCCGGTGACCTGGTAGAGGGCCAGGGCGGCCCGGACGTCGCGGGGCTTGATGCCGATCTGGGCGTTCTCGATGCGGGAGAGGTTGCTCTTGGACATGTCGAGTTGGCGGGCGGCGACGTCGAGGGTCATCCCGGAGCGCTCGCGCAGGTGGCGCAGCTCGCGGGCGATACGACGGCGGCGGACGGTCGGGCTGGCGGTCACCCTCCGAGTCTGTCACGCCAAGATCCCCAGGTCGTTCGGACACGGAGTGCAACTGTCGAAAGTGGGAGTTGCGTTGCAACCCGCTGACGTGCATCCTTTCACCCGGCGTCGATCAGTTGTGGACAATCCGTTCGGGAGGCTCGTGTGCTCACCGCCGACGAGTTCTATCTGATCGCCCACAACGACAGCCGGGGCAAGCCCAAGCTGCATCCCAGCGCGGCGGGCATCGGCCTGGCGGCGGCCCTGCTCGGCGAGTTGGTCCTGTTCGGACAGGTCACCGTCGCCGCCGGGAACGTGACCGTCGTCGACCGCCGCCCGCCCGCCGACGCCCTGGCCCACACCGTCCTGGACCAGTTGGTCGGCGAGTCCCAGCACCAGTCGGTGCGCACCTGGCTGAGCTTCCTCGGCCAGAGCGCGGCGACCTCGGTGGCGGAGCGGCTGGCCCGCGCCGGCGTGCTGCGCCGGCAGGAGAACCGCCGCCTGCTGCGCACCAGCGTCAGCTACGTCCCGATCGACCTCAACGCGGTGGCCTGGCCGGCGACCCGGCTGCGGGCCCTGCTCGACCGGCCGGAGCCCCCGACCGTGCCGGACGCGCTGCTGCTCGGCCTGGTCGCCGCCGCCGGCCTCACCCGCGAGGTGCTGTGGAGTGCCGGCCCCCGCGCCCACCACCGGCTCAGTGTTCTCATCCCGGCGTTGCCCCCGCCCCTGAAGGAGCTCGTCGCGCACACCGAGGCTGCCGTCGGCGCGGCCGTGCTGCGCGGCATGCCCTGACGGCCGCCGGCCCCTCACCCCTCCTCGAACCGGAGCAGTCGATGCCCCCCACGACTACATTCGAACGACCGAGCAACGTCTCCGACGCCCTGGCCCGTGGCCGCCTCGGCGTGCCGTCGGTGATCTTCTTCGTGCTGTCGGCGGCCGCGCCGCTGACCGTGGTGGCCGGCGTGGTCACCACCGGCTACGCCGTCACCGGCGTCACCGGGATGCCGCTGGCCTTCCTGGTGGTCGGCGCGGTGCTCGCCCTCTTCTCCGTCGGGTACGTGGCGATGGCCCGCCGGGTGGAGAACGCCGGGGCGTTCTACGCGTACGTCTCGCGGGGGCTGGGCCGCCCGGCCGGCGTCGGCGCGGCGTGGGTCGCCCTGCTGGCGTACAACGCGCTCCAGGTCGGGTTGTACGGCGCGGTCGGCGCGGCGGCGACGCCGGTGCTGGAGCGGCTGTTCGGCGCGTCGCCGGCCTGGTGGGTGGTGGCCCTGGTCGCGTGGGCCCTGGTCGCCGTGCTCGGCCTGCTGCGGGTCGATGTCAACGGCATGGTCCTGGCGGTGCTGCTGGTCGCCGAGATCGCGGTGATCCTCGTGTTCGACCTCGGGCAGCTCGGCCACCCGGCCGGCGGCTCGGTGAGCCTCGCCGCGCTGTCCCCGGACAGCCTGCTCGTCCCGGGGGCCGGCGCGCTGCTGGTGCTCGCCATGACCGGCTTCGTCGGCTTCGAGTCCTCCGTGGTGTTCAGCGAGGAGAGCCGGGACCCGAAGCGCACGGTCCCGATGGCCACGTACCTGTCGGTGGCGATCATCGCCGGGCTCTACGCCCTGTCGTCGTGGGCGATGACCGTGGCCGTCGGGCCGGACCAGATCTCGGCGCAGGCCGGCGAGCAGAGCGTCGAGCTGATCTTCAACCTGGCCGGGGCGCACCTCGGCGACACCGCCGTCACCATCGGGCAGGCGCTGTTCATGACCTCCGTGCTGGCCGCGATGATCTCGTTCCACAACACCACCGCCCGGTACGCGTTCGCGCTCGGCCGGGAGCGGGTGCTGCCGGCGGCGTTCGGGCAGACCTCGCCGCGCACCGGTTCGCCCCGGGTGGCCTCGCTCGCGCAGAGCGCCCTCGGCCTGCTGGTGATCGTGCTGTACGCGGTCAACGGCTGGGACCCGGTGCTCCAGCTCTTCTACTACGCCGGCTCCGGCGGCGGGTTCGGCGTGCTGCTGCTGATCGCCACCACGTCGATCGCGGTGATGGCCTACTTCGCCCGCACCCGGGCGCAGGAGAACCTGTGGCGGCGGCTGATCGCCCCGGGGCTGGCCGCCGTGGCGCTGGTCGCCATCATCACGGTGGCGGTGGACAACTTCGCCATCCTGCTCGGCGTCGCCCCCGACTCCGCGCTGCGCTGGGCCGTCCCGGCCGCGTACCCGGTGGCCGCGCTGGTCGGCGTGCTCTGGGCGCTGGTGCTGCGCAACAGCCGGCCCGACGTCTACGCCCGGATCGGGCTGGGCGCGGAGAGCGCCACCCTGCTGGCCGCCCAGGGCTTCGACGGCGAGCCGGCCCGCGTGGGCGCGGGGGCGCACAGGTGAGCGACGTACGCATCGAGCGGCTCGGCCCGGCCGAGACCCGGCTGGTGGCCGAGCGGATCGCCGAGGCGTTCCTGGTGTTGCCGGCGACCCACTGGCTCGTGCCGGACGCCACGCGCCGCCGGGCCGTGCTGGCCGACAACTTCGAGATCCTGGTGGGCCACGCCATGGCGCACGGCCAGGTGCACGCCACGGCCGACCGGTCGGGGGTCGCGGTGTGGTTCCCGCAGACCGGCGACGACGTCCCGCCACCGGTGGACTACGACGCCCGGCTGGCCGCCGCGTGCGGCGCGTGGGTCGACCGGTTCCGCCACCTCGACGACCTGTTCGCCGCCAGCCACCCGCACGACGGGCACCACCACCTGGCGTTCCTCGCGGTCACGCCCGACCGGCAGGGGCGGGGGATCGGTTCGGCGCTGCTGCGCCACCACCACGCCTGGCTGGACGCCAACGGCGTGCCCGGCTATCTGGAGGCGAGCAGCGAGATCGGCCGGGACCTGTACGCCCGGCACGGCTACCGGCCCCGGGAGGTCTTCCGGCTGCCGGACGGCACCCCGTTCTTCCCGATGTGGCGGGAGCCGGCGACGACCGGCTGAGGAGCCGACACGCGAGGGGGCCCGGCGCACGCGCGCGCCGGGCCCCCTCGTCTTTCGTGCGGGCGGGCCTAGTAGGTGCCGTCGAGCTGGCCCCGCAGCTTGGTCAGCGCCCGGGCGAGCAGCCGGGACACGTGCATCTGCGAGACGCCGATCTGCTCGGCGATCTGCGACTGGGTCAGGTTGCCGTAGAAGCGCAGCGTGAGGATCTTCTGCTCGCGCTCGTCGAGCGTGGCGAGCGCCGGGCCGAGGGCGACCCGGAGCTCGGCCAGCTCGAACTCGTTGTCCTCGCCGCCGAGCATGTCGCCCAGCTCGGTGGCCCGGTCGCCGTCGCCGGTCGGGGTGGACAGCGACACCGCGTTGTAGGCGCGGGCGCCCTCCAGGCCCTCCAGGACCTCTTCCTCGGTGAGCTTGAGGTGGGCGGCGATGTCGGCGACCGTGGGGGAGCGGCCCAGCGTCTGGAGCAGGGAGCTGTTGGCGTCGGAGATCGCCAGGCGCAGCTCCTGGAGGCGGCGCGGGACGCGGATGTCCCAGGTGCGGTCGCGGAAGTGCCGCTTGAGCTCGCCGATGATGGTCGGGATGGCGTAGCCGGCGAAGTCGACGCCGCGCGACGGATCGAACTTGTCGATGGCCTTGATCAGGCCGACGGCGGCGGTCTGCGCGAGGTCGTCGGTCGGCTCGCCCCGCCCGCTGTAGCGGTGGGCCAGGTGGTTGGCCAGGGGAAGCCAGGCCTCGATCGCCCGGTCCCGCATCGCGGCGCGCGACGGGTGGTTGGCGGGCAGTGCCGCCATCGCGTTGAGCAGATCGGCGGCGCTGTCGGTGAGCGCACGCGGATCGAGCTTGGCCGTGGACTCCGGCGCTGTGGTCGTCTGCTCGCTGGTCGTTGGCGCGGTCATGGGTGGTCCTCCCTGCACCTCGTCCGCGGATAAAGACGTGACGCTTTGGTTTAGCTTCAGATGGTCCGTTCGGGACTCACCTTAGCCTGATCGGCCTCCAGAAATCTAGCCGAAAGTACGATGTACTTAAGGTGTGTTCGACAACAAAACCCCCAAAAAGGGCAGCAACGTACGAATCTGTGATCGCGATTACCGGTTCCAGGTCGGTTATGGGTCCGAACTGTCGGCTTTCCGTCGTTGTCCCGCGTGCGGGACGGCCCGTAGCGTCGCGGGGAACCTTCCCCCGCCCGGAGGCGCCGTGCTCGACCCCGCCGACCCGCACCTCGTCGTGCACAGCCGCATGGTCTACCTCTGCTGGCTGCCGGCGGCCCCGGACGCGGTCGTCGCCCTACTGCCGGCCGGCCTGCGCGCCGGGGCGGACCCCCACGTCTTCATGAACCAGTACGTGGTCGACGACGAGACCCAGACCTCCGGCCTCGGCGCATACTCGCTGACCTACCTCGGCATCTGCGTCGCCGGCCAGGGCGCCCCGGGCGGCTGGTGGACGCACTACCTCTGCTCCAGCCCCCGGATGCGCGGCTACGCCGCCGCGCGCGGCGCACCCGTCGGGGCCGGGCACACCTGGCTGGAGCGGCGCGGCGACACGCTGGTGGCGCAGACTGAGGTCGACGGCATGCCGCTGATCCGCACCCGGGTCCACGTCGGCCACACCGGTCACCTCATCCGCAGCGGCCACCACCGCTACGTGACCGCCCGCGACGGGGAGCTGACCGGCGGCGTCCACCCGTACGTGGCCGAACCGGTGACGCCGTTCGAGGTGGAGTCCGTCGACTTCCTCGACCCCGACCACCCCGTCCACGCGCTGCGCCCGGCCAACCCGCTGACCATCACAGAGGGCTTCTACTCGCCGCGCGCCTCCTTCGCGTACCCGGGCGGGCCGGGCGGGTACGCGCCCGCTCACCAGGTGCCGGATCGGCGCGCCCGCAGCGGCCTGCCGTCCGGGTCGTAGACCAGCCGGTACGCCGGCAGCGCCCAGGCCCGGGTGTACCACGGCAGCCGCTCGGGGCGGTGCGGGCGCAGCCGGCCCGGCGGTCGCGGGCCCACCCGCCCCGAGTCGTGCCAGCGCTGCAGCGCGTCGGCCGCCGAGGTGATCGCCCGGACCGCCGAGGCCGGGTCGAGCAGGTCGGCGTCCCCGCCGCCGTCCGGGTCCCGGTCCAGGTGTTCCCGCCACAGCCGCAGCCGCAGGTCCCGGGGGAAGCGGCGGGCCCCGTCGCCCAGCCCCGCCGGGTCCAGCGGGGCGCGGTCGTCCCGGGTCTCGTCGAGCACGGCGCAGGACAGCTCGCTGTCGTGGGTCCAGGAGCGGCGGTTGAAGTTGTCGCTGCCGACACTGGCCCACACGTCGTCGACCACGCACACCTTGGCGTGCACGTAGACCGGGTCGCCCGCGTGGTTCTCCACGTCGAAGACGTGCACCCGGTCGGGCGCGGCCTTCCCGCACAGCGCGAGCGCCTGCTCCCGCCCCACCAGGTTCGGCGGCAGCGCGAACCGGCCGTCGACGTCGGGGTGCCGGGGGACCACCGCCACCAGGTGCAGCTCCGGGTTGTCCCGCAGCGCCCGGGCGAACAGGTCGGCCACCTCGGTCGACCAGAGGTACTGGTCCTCCAGGTAGATCAGCCGGCGGGCCCGGCGTACCGCCTTGGTGTAGCCGCGCGCCACCGTCCGCTCGCCGTCGGGGGCGAAGGAGTAGCGCGGGCGCACCGCCGGATAGGTGCGCAGCACCTGGATCCGGTGCGGGCCGCACGGCGGCGGGTCGGCCGGCTGGTCGGGCAGCGGGTCCGGGCGCAGGTCCGACCCGCGCAGCCGGTCCCGCAGGTAGGCCAGAGGGTTCTCCGAGTCCAGCGGCATCGGGTCGGTCCACCGCTCGCGGAACGTGGTGTCCAGCGCGCCGACCACCGGCCCGCGCAGCGCGAGCTGCACGTCGTGCCAGGGCGGGTGGTCGCCGTACCGGGGCGACATCAGCACGGCCTGCCGGTCGCCGCGGTGCTCGGCGTCGTCGCGGCGGCTGTGGCACAGGTCGATCCCACCGGCGAAGGCGACGTCGCGTTCCGGGTCCTCGGGATGGCGCAGCACGACGAGCTTCTGGTGGTGCGAGCCGCCCCGGCGGACCCGCTGGTCGAGCAGCACCTCGCCGCCGGCCGCGCAGATCGTCTCGCTGAGGCTGCGGTTCTCCGCCTCGCTGAACGACAGGGCGTCGAGGTGCGAGCGCCACAGCAGGCCCTTGACCACCACCCCGCGCTGGGCGGCCTGGCTGAACAACTGGGCGACGGTCGGGCCGTCCGGGCGCATCAGCTCGTCGGGGTCGCCGCGCCAGTCGGTGAAGAACAGATGGTCGCCGGCCCGCAGCGCCTCCACCTCGCTGACCAGCCGGTCAAAGTAGGCCGAGCCGTGAATCAGCGGCTCGGCGAGGTTTCCGGTCGTCCAGACGGGTATCCGTGAGACCGGGTTGGCGCGTTCGGCCGCGGTGAGGAACCAGTCCCGCATCGGCACGCTCCAGCTCCCGAGGTCGACAACGTCCTCACCGTAGGACCCCCGCGCCGGGTCCGCACGCCGACCGGCACCCCCGGTGACCTGGCCGACGATCCGCGCGGAGCCACATCCGAGATAGCGAAGCGCACACCGAGGAGGCCGCACGATGCCCGCCGAGCCGACCGATGTCATGACCGAGCAGCACGAACAGCCGGTGGAGGGTGAGCGGGGGGCGCTCGTCGCCGTGTTGGTGATGGTGCTGCTGGGGGTGGCGGGGATCTTCGCGGTCTCCTGACCGGCAGCCATTTCGGGTACGCCGACGGGCGTCACCGGGGACAACCCCGGTGACGCCCGGCACGGCCCGCGTCAGGGGCGCTCGCCCTGCCCGCCGGTGTGCGGCAGCCGCTCGGCCGGGACCACCCCGAGCCGCCCGGCCTGGAAGTCCTCGAACGCCTGGATCAGCTCGTCCCGGGTGTTCATCACGAACGGCCCGTAATGGGCCACGGGCTCCCGGATGGGCTGCCCGCCCATGATGTAGAGCTCCAGGGCGGGGGCGTTCGAGTCCTGCGTCGCGTCGGCGGTCACCCGCAGCGCGTCGCCCGGACCGTGGACGGCGAGCTGCCCGGTGTGGAACGGCCTGCGCTCGGTGCCGACCGTGCCGCGCCCGGCGAGCACGTAGACCAGGGCGTTGAAGTCGGCCCGCCAGGGCAGGCTCAGCTCGGCCCCGGGCTGCACCGTCACGTGGGCGATGGTGATCGGGGTGTGCGTCGAGCCCGGCCCCTGGTGCCCGGCGACCTCACCGGCGATGACCCGGATCAGCGCCCCGCCGTCCGGCGTGGTGAGCAGCGCCGACTCCTTGCCGCGGATGTCCTGGTAGCGCGGCGGCTTCATCTTCGCCACCTTCGGCAGGTTGACCCAGAGCTGGAGGCCGTGGAACAGGCCGCCGCTGACCACCAGGTGCTCCGGCGGGGCCTCGATGTGCAGCAGGCCGCTGCCGGCCGTCATCCACTGGGTGTCGCCGTCGGTGATCGTGCCGCCGCCGCCGAGCGTGTCCTGGTGGTCCATGATCCCGTCGATCATGTAGGTCACCGTCTCGAAGCCCCGGTGCGGGTGCCACGGGGTGCCCTTCGGCTCGCCCGGGGCGTAGTCGACCTCGCCCATCTGGTCGAGGTGGATGAACGGGTCCAGCTCGTGCATCGGCACCCCGGCGAAGGCCCGGCGGACGGGGAAGCCCTCGCCCTCGTAGCCGCTGGGGGCGGTGGTCAGCTTGCGGACCGGGCGGTAGCGGGTGGACTCGTCGAGCCGGGGCAGGCGGGGCAGGACGAGAACGTCGTCGACCGTGATGGCGGGCATCTCGAACTCCTTTACTCGCTGGGGGTGGACGAGGCGTCGCGGTCGGCGCGCAGCCGCCGGCCGAGGCGTTCGAAGACCCGGGTCAGGCAGGCGACCTCGGCGTCGTCGAGGTCGTCCATCAGGTGGGCGCGCACGGAGCGCAGGTGGTGCGGCGCGGCCTCGCGCAGCGCCAGCAGCCCGGCGGCGGTGAGCACCGCCTCGCTGCCGCGCCCGTCCTCGGCGCACGACTGCCGGGCCACCAGGCCGCGCTTCTGCATGGTGGTGATCTGGTACGTCAGCCGGCTGGGCGAGAAGACCAGTCGACCGGCCAGCTCGCCCATGCGCAGCCGCTGCCCCGGCGCCTCGGAGAGCAGCACCAGCACGTGGTAGTCGGCGAAGCTCAGCTCGCTGTCGGCCCGCAGGTCGTCCTCGAGCTGGGTGAACAGCCGCTGGCTCGACTCGATGTAGGCCCGCCAGCAGGCCATCCGCTCGCTGTCCAGGCTCTCCGTCATGCCGCAACAGTAGCACTCTTTCAAATTTTGACAAGTGCCCAGGAGTGGGGGTGAGCTGTGCTACTTTCCGTGCCTACGGCGCTTCGCTTCGGATTTGAATGAGAAACGCCGGGCGGCCCCGGGCGGCGGCTGACAGACTGCTGGACCATGGACGACGTACGCCTGGCCGCCCCCGGGGTGCTGCTGCGCCCCTGGCGCGCGGCCGACGCCCCCGCCGTGCTGGCCGCCCTGCGCGACCCGGCCGTGACGACCTGGAACCCGCAGGGCGACATGGACGAGGCGCGGGCGCGCGAGTGGGTACGCCGCCGGGCCGACTGGTCCGCCGGGGACCACGCCTCCCTCGCCGTCGCCGACCCCGGCGACACCGCGCTGCTCGGCTCGGTGTCGCTGAGCGGCATCGGCGGCGGTCACGCCAACATCGGCTACTGGACCGTCCCCGCCGCCCGGGGGCGGGGCGTGGCCACCGCCGCCGTCCGGCGGCTCACCGGCTGGGGCTTCGCCATGCTCGGCCTGCACCGCGTCGAGCTGTTCCACGCGGTGGCCAACCCCGCCTCCTGCCGGGTCGCCGAACGGGCGGGCTACCCCCTCGAAGGCACCCTGCGCGAGTCGCACCGCTACGGCGACGGCCGCCGCCACGACGAGCACCTGCACGCCCGCCTGGCCACCGACCCCTGACCGACCCGCCCGGGGCCGTCCCGCCGGGGGTGGGCTGGGCGGGTGGCCGGCTCATGCCGGGCGGGTGGGGGTGTCCCGGGGGTCCGGATGCCGCCATGTCGCCGACATGGAGTCGATCATCGCCGGGGCGGGCCAGGATCGGTCAGGGGCGGGCGCGGGCCCAGGTGAGGAAGCGGTCGGCCAGGTCGCCGGGCGGGGTGGTCGGGTGCAGGGCGGTCAGGTGCTCCCTCGCCTCCTCCCGCAGCACCGCGAGGTAGACCAGCAGCGAGGTGCGGTCGCCCCGGTATTCGGACAGCAGCGACAGCCGGGCCGCGCCGCAGGGCCACGGGGCGCCGCAGCGCCCGCACAGCCACACGGGGCGTACCGGCAGGTGGGGGCGCGGGCGCGGCATCAGCGGTACCGCAGCGCGACGGCGCGCGCCTCCTCGTCGGTGACCGGCAGGAACCACAGGAAGCGTCGGACGATCTCCGGCGGGGTCGGCCCGTCGGGCTGGCCCCGCAGGTCGCGGATCGCCGGGCGGAGGAACAGGGTGAACGCCGCCAGCAGGACGGCGCGCAGGCTGTCGTCCAGGGGCAGGGCCCGCCAGGTCGGGCAGGGGAACGGCTCGCCGTCGTGCACGCACCGCCAGGCGGGCCGCCCCGCGCAGTGCAGCTCCAGGTCGACCGGCACGTCGGCGGGGCGCACCGCAGACGTCGCCTCCCCCGCGTCGCGCCGTTCTGGCTTCTCCGCGTCGAGCCGCTCTGGCGCGATCGACCCCGGCTCGCGTCCTGTGTGGTGTGTCATGGCGGCTCCCGGTCCCGTCGATCCGCGCCCTTCGACACCCCAACTTGCCGTGTGTAAGCGGACAGGAACAGCCCGTGCTGGCTATGGTGCGCAGACATCCCACACGACCACGGGGGAGACCATGAACGATGCGTTGCGCCTCGCCCTGCGCGACAGCGGGCACTCGATCGAGTCACTCGCCGCCCGGCTGGGCGTCGACCGCAAGACGGTCGCCCGCTGGCTGAACGAGGACCGCATACCCCACGCCCGGCACCGGGTGGCGGCGGCCGAGGCGCTCGGGCAGCCCATCCGGGACATCTGGCCGGACACGTCGAGACGTCGCTACCCCATGGCGTGGTTCCGGCCGTGGCAGGAGATGGAGCGGGAGGCGGTGTCGCTGCGGTCGTACGAGTCGATGGTGGTGCCGGGCCTGCTCCAGACGGAGGGCTACGCCCGCGCGGTGCTCGGCGGCGCGGGCCTGATCGCCCCGGGCGACGTCGAGCAGCACCTCGCCAACCGGCTGGCCCGCCAGGACATCCTGCGCCGCGACGACCCGCCCCGCCTCACGGCGGTCATCGACGAGGGGGCGCTGCGCCGCCCGGTCGGCGGCCCGGAGGTCATGCGCGGGCAACTGGAGGCCCTGGTGACGGCCTGCGCGGCCCCGCACGTCCGCGTGCACGTCGTGCCGGCGACGGTCGGCGCGTACGCTGGGCTCAACGGTCCGTTCGTGCTCGCGGTGGGGCCGGAGCTGCGCACGGCGGGCTATGTGGACACTCAGCTCGACGGGCAGCTCGTCACCGACCCGGAGGACGTCGCGGCCCTGCTGACCGTCTGGGAGAACGTGCGCGGCGAGGCGCTCTCCCACTGGCAATCGGCCGACCTACTCGGGGAGATGGCGAAAGCATGGACCTGACTGGCGCGCGGTGGCGCACGAGCACCCGCAGCAGCGGCAACGGCGGAAACTGCGTCGAGGTCGCCGACAACCTGCCCGGCGTGGTGCTGGTGCGGGACAGCAAGGACCGGGCCGGCGCGACGCTCACCTTCGCGCCCGCCGCGTGGCGCGGCTTCGTCGCGCGGGCGGGTTCCGTCGAGCGGGCGAGGCGCGCCGGCTGACCCGGCTCCCCGACCTGGCGTGCCCCGGCCCGCCCCGGCCCGCCCCGCCCCGCCCCGGGCCGGCGCGTCATGTCGGCGACATGGGGGTATCCCGGCCGCCCGGATACCGCCATGTCGCCGACATGGAGTCGATCTCGGGCGGGGCGGCCTGCCGGATGCCGGCCTGGCCCCGGATGCCGGCCTGGCCCCGGATGCCGGCCCCGCACCGGATGCCGGCCCCGCACCGGACACCGGCCTGGCGGGGTGGACGCCGGGCCGCGGGGCGGGGCGGCTGGCCCCCGGACGACGGCCCGCCCCCGGCACGCCGGGCGGCCCCGGGGGAGTCCCCGGGGCCGCCGGTGGGCGGTCAGGTCACCGCTCAGCGGGCGGTCGCGCCCGTCGGCGTCATGTGCATCCGGCCGAGCAGCTGCCGGGCCTGGTCGGCCACGCCGGCGTCGACGGTGACCGCGTACTGGGCGGCGCGCAGCGAACTCGCCGAGGTGAAGTCCCGCTGGCCCCCGCTCATCGCGTGCGCCACCGCGCCGAACACGGCCCCCCAGATCGCGCCGATCACCAGCCCGACCAGGATCACCGCGATCCAGCTACCGGCGGTGAAGATGCCGAACAGCAGGCCGATGAACAGGCCGAACCAGGCGCCCGTGCCGGCGCCGATCAGGGCCGCGCGGCCCGTGGTCAGCCGGCCGAGCACCGTCTCGACGAGGGTCAGGTTCGTCCCCACGATGGCGGTGTGCTCCACCGGGAACCGGTTGTCGGCCAGATAGTCCACCACCCGCTGGGCGGACGGATAGTCCGGGTACGACCCGATCGTCACCGTCGGCGCGCCCACCTGCGGGCCGTGGCCGTCGCCAGCGGGCGCGGCGGGTCGGCCCGCCGGGCCGTACGGGAGGTTGTTCGCGCCCGGCATTCCGGGTTGCCAGGCCGCAGTCGAAGTCGTGGGTCTGGTCATGGTGTCCTCCTTCGTCGACCACCCGCCTTCCCCCGGCCGGCGAGCGGTAACGTCGCCGTCCCCGGCGAATGCTGCTCGGCCCGGCCGGGTAGGCACCGGCGTGGACAGCGGACGGATCAGCGAACACGGCTTCCTGGCCGACGGCCGCAGCGCGGCCCTGGTCGACCGGGCCGGCTCGGTCAACTGGTGGTGCCCGGCGCGGTTCGACGCCCCGTCGGTCTTCGGCCGGCTGCTCGACGACGACGCGGGGCACTGGTCGATCAGCCCCGCCGAGGCCGGGTTCACCAGCGAACGCTCCTACCTGGACGACACGCTGGTGCTGCGTACCGTCTTCACCACCGACGGCGGGTCGGTCGCGGTGACGGACGCGCTCGCGCTGGAGCCCGGCGCGCGCGGCCACGACATCGGCCGGCGTTCGCCGCGCGTCCTCGCCCGGCTAGTGGAGGGCGTCTCCGGCGCGGTGCCGGTGCGGCTGACCTACCGGCCCCGCTTCGAGTACGGCCGGGTCGCCGCGTACCTGGTCGCGCACCCCGGGGGGCTCGACGCCACCGCCGGGGCGGCGAAGCTGCGGCTGCGCGGCGACGTGCCGCTGACCTGCGGCGAGAGCGAGGCCACCGCCACGTTCACCGTCCGGGCCGGCGAGTCCTACGGCTTCACCCTGGGGTACGCGCCGACGTACGACGGCGGGGACCCGGTGACGCCGGAGGCGGCGGCGACGGTGGCGGAGGCAGCGGCCGGCTGGCGCTCGTGGGCGGGGCTGCACCCGTACCAGGGCCGCTGGCCGGAGCCGGTGCGGCGCAGCGCGTTGGTCGTGCAGGGCATGACGTACCAGCCCAGCGGCGCGATCGTCGCGGCGGCGACCACCTCGTTGCCGGAGGCGCTGGGCGGGGACCGCAACTACGACTACCGCTTCGTCTGGGTGCGGGACTTCAGCCTGACCCTGCGGGCGCTGTGGCGGGCGGCCTGCCCCGACGAGGCCAACCGGCAGTTCGCCTGGGTGGCGCGGGCGATGGGCCGCATCGGCAACCAGCCGGTGCCCATCATGTACGGCGTCGAGGGGGAGCGGGACCTCACCGAGCACCCCCTCGACCACCTCGCCGGGTACGCCGACAGCCGGCCCGTCTTCGTCGGCAACGACGCGTGGCGGCAGCGGCAGACCGACGTGCTCGGGGAGATCCTCGACGCGGCGTGGCTGATGCGCCACTACCTCGACCCGATGGACCCGGAGGTGCACCAGCTCCTGCGCGCCCTGGCCGACCAGGCGGTCGCCGACTGGCACCGCCCCGACGCCGGGATGTGGGAGGCCCGCGACGCCGAGCGGCACTACGTGTCGTCGAAGGTGCAGTGCTGGACCGCCCTGGACCGGGCGGTGCGCTTCGGGCCCCGCCTCGGCGACGCCGCCGACGTGGCCCGCTGGGCGGCCGCCCGCGACGCCGTCCGCGCGGCGGTGCTGCGGCGGGGGTGGAACGAGCGCGTCGGCGCGTACACCGGGGCTTTCGACTCCCCCGACCTGGACGCCTCGGTGCTGCTCATGCCGCTGGTGGGGTTCCTGCCCGCCGACGACCCCCGGATGCGCGCCACCATCGACGTCGTCGAGGCCCGGCTGTCCCACGACGGCCTGCTGCGGCGGTGGGACGGCGACCCGGCGGGCTTCGTCATCTGCTCGTTCTGGCTGGTGGGCTGCCTGGCCCTGGCCGGGGAGGTGGACCGGGCCGAGCGGCTGTTCGAGTCCCTCGCCGGCCGGGTCAACGACCTGGGCCTGTTCGCCGAGCAGATCGACCAGGCCACCGGGGAGCAGCTCGGCAACTTCCCGCAGGCGTTCTCGCACATCGGCCTGATCAACGCCGCTGGGCACCTGACGGAGGCGACCGCCGGCCGGAAACAAGCCGACGCCGACGTCGACGCCGATGGGCGGCGACGTGCAACGGGTGCGGACCGCCCGCGCCAGACCGTGCCGACGGGCACGGCACGACCGGAGGGAGCACGCTGATGACCGGACGGCTCGACGGGAGGACGGCCCTGATCACCGGCTCGGACTCGGGGATCGGGCAGGCCAGCGCCATCGAGTTCGCCCGCGAGGGCGCCGACGTGGTGGTGCACTACCTGCACGACCGGCAGGGGGCCGAGCACACCCGGGACCGGGTGGAGCGGGCCGGCCGGCGGGCGGTGGTGATGCGCTGCGACATCACCGACGAGCAGGACGTCGAGGCGATGTTCGATGCGGCCATCGCCGAGTTCGGCAGTCTCGACGTGCTGATCAACGACGCCGGGGTCGACGCCTCCGGCGTCCCCGTGGCGGACCTGGACACCGAGACGTGGGACCGGGCGATCCGGACCAACGTGTACGGGGCGTTCTTCTGCTCCCGGCGGTTCGTCCAGCACCGCCGCGACCAGGGCGGCCACGGGAAGATCATCAACATCTCGTCGATCCACCAGGAGGTGGCCCGCGCCGGCGGCTCGGACTACGACACCAGCAAGGGGGCGCTGCTGGAGTTCGCCAAGAGCCTCGCGCTGGAGGTCGCCCCGATGCACCTCAACGTCAACAACATCGGGCCGGGGATGGTGCTCACCCCGTTCAACCAGAAGGCCATCGACGACCCGGCCTACCTGGAGGAGCAGGTGCAGTCGATTCCCTGGAAGCGGGCCGCCGAACCCGAGGAGATCGGCCGGCTGGCCGTCTTCCTGGCCAGCGACGACGCCGACTACGTGACCGGGTCGACGTACTTCATGGACGGCGGGCTCATGCAGAACCAGGGCCAGGGCGCCTGACCGGCGTCGCCCGCCCGTCCGACGGGTCCGGGCCCCGGCCCCGCGCTTCTCGCGCGGCGGCCGGGGCCCGGTGGTGGTGGTGCTGAGAAGGGGACCCCTCCATACCGGAGGCGTCAAGAGGGGTCCCTTTTCCTTGCTCAGTTGCAGCGGGAGCCGTTGAGGGTGAAGCCGCTGGGGGCGGGCAGCGAGGACCCGGAGAAGGTGCCCTGGAACCCGACGCTCACCGTGCCGTTGGCCGGCAGGCTCCCGTTCCAGGCCACGTTGCGGACGAGGAGCGTGTCGCCGCTCTGGCTCCATTCGCCGTTCCAGCCGCTGGACAGCCGCACCCCGGCGCTGGCCGGGAAGCCGAAGCTGAGCGACCAGGCGTTGAGCGCGCCTCCGCCGTTGGTGATCCGCAGCTCGGCGGTGAACCCGCCGG
This sequence comes from Micromonospora sp. NBRC 110038, assembly GCF_020884815.1. NCBI lineage: Bacteria > Bacillati > Actinomycetota > Actinomycetes > Micromonosporales > Micromonosporaceae > Micromonospora > Micromonospora sp. NBRC 110038. The sequence continues at coordinate 1,661,006 of NZ_BBOL01000001.1, forward strand.
CCCACGTGTTCGGGGTGAAGGTGACCGTGCACCCGCCGGCCGGGGGGTTCGTCGTCGGCGGCGCGGTGGTCGGGGGCGCGGTGGTCGGGGGCGCGGTGGTGGGCGGGGCGGTCGTCGGCGGGGCGGTCGTCGGGAGCGGGCCGGCGGCGATCGCCAGGTCGTAGGCCCGCTGCGGGACGAACTGGCCGGCCGCGGCGATGCAGCCGTCGGCCTCGCCGGGCAGCTTCACCCACAGGAACGCGTCGATCGCCGAGTCGCCGGTCGCGGTGGTGCTCGGCGTGCCGATCGCCCGCCCCGGCGGGTCGCACCACTCGGAGCCGGCCGGGCCGTTGCCGTTGCGGCTGGTGTCGATCACGGCCTTCAGCCGGGACACGCCGGTGGCGGCGATGACCTGCTTGGCGTACGAGACGGACTCGGCGGTGGTGCGGTAGTTCGACACGTTGAGCGAGATGCCGTCGGCGCTGTTGGCGATGTCCGCCCCGTTGAGCCGGGACGCGATCTCGGCGGGGGCCAGCCACGCCGAGTGCCCCGCGTCGAAGTAGACCTTCGCCTGGGACGAGCCCGACTTGAGCTTCTTGCCGGCGTACGCCATCGACGCCCGCGTCTCGGCCTGCTGGCTGGAGTTCTGGCAGCTCGTCATGATCGGCAGGACGTCGGGCTCCAGCACGATCGTGGCGGGCCGTCCGGCCAGGCCGGCGGCGACCTGGTCCACCCACTGCCGGTAGGCGGTGTGGTTGGGCGCGCCCCCGGTGCTGGCGCCGCTGCAGTCGCGGTTGGGGATGTTGTAGACCACCAGGATCGGGATCTTCCCGGCTGCGGCGGCGGCACCGACGAACTGGTCCACCTCGGACCGTACGGTCGAGGTGTTGGTGGTGGTGAACCAGCGGCCCTGCGGCACGCTGGCGATCCGGTCCCGGATCACGGCGGCCCGCGAGTCGCCGGGGTTGGCGGCGACCCAGCGGGCGGCGCTGGCCTGCGGGTCGACGTAGAACGCGGAGTCGGCGGCGGCGGCCGGGGTGGCCCCGAGCAGGCCGACCGCGACGGTGGCGGCGGTGAGTGCGGTCGCGCTGGCGGCCACGGCCGCGAGCGCCGGTCTGCTTCGCATGGGCGTCGTCCTCCACGGATCGATGTTTATGCGTGGAAGCGCTCCCACGCTTTCTCGACAAGGTACGCGTCCATTGCCAGCATGTGAAGACCCTGTGACGTTGTTCGATCGGTTTCCGGGTCACGCCTTCGGGCGGGCGCGCAGGTGGGCCCGCTCGCCCTGGCTGCCGAACAGGCTGAGGAACTCCACCGACCCGGCGTCGGCGGCCCCGAACCAGTGCGGGACGCGGGTGTCGAACTCGGCCGCCTCGCCGGGGGAGAGGACCAGGTCCCGCTCGCCCAGCACCATCCGCAGCCGGCCGTTGAGCACGTACAGCCACTCGTAGCCCTCGTGGGTCTGCGGATCCGGCTCCCGCCGCCCACCGCCCGCCGGGATCACCAGCTTGTACGCCTGGATGCCGCCCGCCCGGCGGGTCAGCGGCAACATGATCATGCCGTGCCGGGTGACGGGGCGCAGGTGGATGCGCGGGTCCCCGGTCGGCGGGGCGCCCACCAGGTCGTCGAGCGTCACCCCGTGCGCCCGCGCCAGGGGGAGCAACTGCTCCAGGGTCGGCCGGCGGGCACCGGACTCCAGCCGGGACAGGGTGCTCACCGAGATGCCGGTCGCCGCCGACAACTCGGCCAGCGTCGTCTCGCGCTGCCGGCGCAGCGCCCGCAGCCGGGGCCCGACCCCGGCGAGCGCCCGATCCAGGTCGTCGGTCACCCCACGAGCTTGCCAGACCGCCGGGCCGCCCCACCCCCTACGATCAACGGATGGGAGTGGACCGGGCGCGCGTCGTGGTGGTCGGAGCGGGCATCGCCGGGGTGGCCTGCGCCGCCGAGCTGCACCGGGCGGGGATCCCCGTCCAGGTCCGCGAGCGCGGCCGGGTGCCGGGCGGCCGGATGGCCAGCAAGAGGTTCGACGGGCGACCGGCGGACCTCGGCGCGGCGTACTTCACCGTCAGCGACCCCGGCTTCGCCGAGGTGGTACGCGGCTGGGCGGCCGCCGGGCTGGCCCGGGAATGGACCGACACCTTCGTCGCCTACTCCGCCGCCGGCCGGCGGGAGGTCCCCGGGCCGATGCGCTGGGCCGCCCCGCGCGGGCTGCGTTCCCTGGTCGAGCACCTGGCCGCCGACCTGCCCGTCGTCGTCGACCGGCTGGTGCTCGGCGTCGAGCCGGGACCGACCGTCGACGGGGAGCCCTGCGCCGCCGTGGCGCTGGCCGTGCCCGGCCCCCAGGCGGCCCTGCTGCTCGACCCGGCGCTGGAGGCGGCCACCGCCGCCGTGCAGGCGCAGCGGTGGTCGCCGACGCTCAGCGGGGTGCTGCGCTTCCCCACCCGGTCCTGGCCCGACTTCCGGGGCGCGTTCGTCAACGACCACCCGCTGCTCAACCTCGTCTGCGACGACGGCGACCGGCGCGGCGACCGCGCCCCGGTGCTGGTCGCGCACACCACCCCCGAGTTCGCCGCCGGGCACCTCGCCCAGCCCACCGGGGCCGCACGGGCCATCGAGGAGGCCGTCCGCGACCTGCTCGGCCTGCCCGACCGCGCCGAGCACGTGCACGTGCACCGCTGGACGTACGCGAAGCCCGTCGACCGGGCCGGCGACGGCACGTACCACCTCGACGCCGACGGCATCGGCCTGGCCGGGGACGCCTTCGGTGAGCCCCGCATCCAGAGCGCCTGGCGCTCCGGCCACGACCTCGGCCGGGCCCTGGCCGCCCGCCTGACCCCCTGACCCCCCCGGACCCCCACCCACCCTCGGCGATCTTGCAGTTGCGGCCCCTGGAGCGGGGCTTATGCCCGTTATTCCCGGGCCGTCAGTGCAAGATCGCGGGAGGTGGGGGAGCCGGTGCGTTCGCCCTCGTGGTCGAGGAGCTGCATGACCGGGGTGGCGGCCACCCCGTGCACCACCACCGACACGACCACCACCAGGCCCACTGTCGCCCACAGCAGCTCCGCCTGCGGGAAGTCGGCCTTCGTCGTCGCGTACGCCAGGTAGTAGAACGAGCCCACGCCCCGGATGCCGAACAGGGAGATCACCCAGTGCTCCGCCGGCCGGCCCGGCGCGCCGCGCAGCGACAACCAGGCGACCAGCGGCCGGACCACGAAGACCAGCGCCAGCCCGACCAGCGCCGCCGGCCAGGTCAGCGGAGCGAGCAGCCCGCCGACCACCGCGCCGCCGAACAGCAGCAGCAACAGGACGGTCAGCAGCCGCTCGACCTGCTCGGCGAAGTCGTGCAGCACCGAGTGGAACTCGTGGGTGCGCTCGGCCGCCCGGATCGCCCGCGCCGCCACGAACACGGCCAGGAAGCCGTAGCCGCCCACGACCTCCACCAGCCCGTACGCCAGGAACGTCGCGGCCAGCGCCAGGAACCCCTCGGCGTGGCGGGCCAGCCGCAACTGACTCGGGGCCCGGAAGAACAGCTTGCCGAGCAGCCAGCCGACCGCCAGGCCCCCGCCGACGCCGACGGCCAGCTTGTAGAGCACGTCGACGGTGAACCAGTCGACGAACCACTCGCGCGGGGCGAGCCCGGCGGTGGCGATGGCGACGGCCGCGTACACGAAGGGGAAGGCCAGGCCGTCGTTGAGGCCGGCCTCGCTGGTCAGCGCGAACCGCACCTCGTCCTCGGAGTCCTCCACGTCGGTCGGCTCGCCGACCTGCACGTCGGAGGCGAGCACCGGGTCGGTCGGGGCGAGCGCCGCGCCGAGCAGCAGCGCGGCGGCCGGCACCAGCCCCGCCCACCACCAGCCCAGCAGCGCCACCGCCGCGATGCACAGCGGCATCGCGATCGCCAGCAGCCGCCAGGTGGACGACCATCTGGCCCAGCTCAGCGGGCGGTCGATCTTCAGCCCCGCGCCCATCAGGGCCACGATCACGCCGATCTCGGTGAGGTGGGTGGCGATCTCGGAGTGCTCCAGCGGATCCGGGTCGGGCAGCCCGGTCGGCAGGATGAAGATCAGCATGCCCAGGCCGAGGAACGCGATCGGCATCGACAGGGGCCGGCGCTCCAGCACCCGCGGGAGGATCCCGGCGAGCAGGGCACCCAGCCCCACCACCGCGAACGCGACGTCTACCGGCTCCACGGCACCACCCTTCCGCCCCGTCCGCGAGATGCGGGCGAGTGGTGACGGACCTTGCCCCGTGGACGGCCGCCGTAAGCGTGCCCGCCGCAATCGATGCGCCGCGCCACGCCAGGGCTGACCGCTGGGCACCCCCCGGGGGTCAGCCCCGCGCGGTGCCGCGCTCCCCGCTCGCGGCGGTCAGCGCGGTGCCGCGAGCGGGGAGTCCGCCAGGGCCTCCAGCAGGGCGGCCGGGTCGTCGTAGACGGCCACCGCGCCCGCCCCGGCCAGCTCGCCCCGGCTGGTCCCGCCGCAGGTCAACCCCACGCACGGGATGTCCAGCTTGCCGGCGGCGGCGACGTCCCAGACCGAGTCGCCGACGAAGACCACCCGGGACGCGTCCAGGCCGGACTGCTCCAGCGCGGCCACCAGGATGTCCGGGGCGGGCTTGCTCTGCTCGGCGTCCGCCGCGCAGGTGACCGTCGTGATCGCGTCGTCGGCGTCTAGCGCCCGGCGCAGCGCCCCCACCTCGTGCGCGGCGGCCGAGGTGGCGAGCACCACCCGCAGCCCTCGGGCGGCGCAGGCGCGCAGCAGGTCGGCGGCGCGGGGCAGCGGGACCAGCCGCTCCCAGTACTCGCCGTAGAGGCTGTCGTGGGCGTCGCGCAGCTTCCCGTCGGCGGCGCGGTCCCGTTCCGGGCCGAGCAGGTGGTCCAGGAGCTTGTCGGAGCCCATCCCGATGGCGCGGTGGATGGTCGCCATCGGCACCGGCTGGTCGGCCTGCCGCAGCGCCTCCCACCAGCTCACCGTGTGCAGATAGGTGGTGTCGACCAGGGTGCCGTCGACGTCGAAGAGGACGCCGCGCTGATTGTCGGTGGCCATGCGTGCCCTCCTACCCGGTCGGGGCCCGCCCTACCCGGCCGGGACGTCCCGTTGCCCGGTTGGGATGAGGATCTCGAACCAGACCGTCGAGCCACGGACCGTCGGGTCGGTGCCCCAGGCGTCGCTGAGCTGCTCGATCAGGCCGAGACCTCGGCCCCGGCTGCTCAACGTGTCGGTGCGGGCCCGGGTCACGGTGCCCCGGGTGCCCGAGTCGGCCACCGACACCAACAGCCGCTCCGGGCTGAGGTCGATCTCGACGCGGGCGGCGGTGCCGGCGTGCAGCAGCGCGTTGGTCGTCAGCTCGCTGGTGCACAGCACCGCGGCGCCGACCACCGCCTCGGGCACCTGCCAGTCGGTGAGCTGGGCGGTCATCCAGTGCCGCACCCGGCTCGGCGCGGTCGGCTCCGCCGGCACCTCCATGCTCGCCGAGCGGCTGGGGATCAGCGCGTGCTCCACCGCCAGCACCGCCACGTCGTCCTCCGTGGCCCCGGCCACGGCCGCCGTCGCCACCGCGCACAGGGCCCGGGGATCGCCGCTGGCCGCCCCCGCCACGGCGGCGGCCAGGCTGTCCAGCCCCGCGACGAGGCTCTGCCGCCGCCGCTCGACCACGCCGTCGCTGAACAACAGCAGGGTGTCGCCGGGGGCGAAGCGGACGGTGGTGGTGCACGGGGCGCAGCCTAGCCCGAGCGGGGCGCCGGGCGGCACGTCCAGGTATTCCGCCACGGGCTCCCCGCCGGGCCCGCCCCGGCGCACCAGCGGCGCGGGGTGCCCGGCGCTGGCCAGCGTGAGCCGCTCCCGCTGCGCGTCGACCACCCCGAACACCACCGTCACGAACAGCTCCTGGCTGCCCGTCTCGGCGCCGAGGCTGCCCACGAGGCGGTCCAGCCCGGCGAGCACGGCGTCGGGCCGGGGGTCGCTCAGGGCCAGCGCGCGCAGCGCCGCGCGGACCTGGCCCATCCGGGCCGCCGCCTGCACGTCGTGCCCCGCCACGTCGCCGAGGACGACGCCCAGCTCGCCGCTGGGCAGCAGGAACGCGTCGTAGAAGTCGCCACCGGCGGCGTTGCCGTCGACACCGGCGTCGTAGCGGGCGGCGATCCGCAGTCGGGGCAGGTCCGGCAGGTGCTCCGGCAGCATGCTGCGTTGCAGCAGCTGGGCGGTGCCGTGTTGGGTCTCGAACCGGCGGGCGCGCTCGGCGGCCTGGCCGATCAGCTCGGCCGAGGCGGCCAGCAGGGCCCGCTCGGCGGCCGACCAGGCGCGCGCCGCGTGGTATCCGACGGTGAGCCCGCCGCGCAGCGCCGACGTGCGCAACGGCTGGGCGGCCAGGGCCCGCACCTTCTGGTCGTGCCGGTCCACCGCGATGTCCCGCAGCGGCTGCCCGTCGGAGACGAACTGGGCGACCCCGCTGCGCGCGGCGACGATCAGCGGCCCGGTGGAGTCGGCGGGCGAGCGCCGCCACAGCGGGGGCAGCCGCTCGTCGGCCTCGTCCAGCAGCTCGCCGCGGACCCGCCGCACCGTGCGCCACCCCGCCCCGTCGTCGACGCCGAAGGTGACCCGGTCGGTGTCGAACGCGGTGAGCAGGTAACGCAGGGAAACCCTGGCCACGTCGTCCAGGGTGAGCGTGCCGGCCAGCGCGGCGGCCACGTCGCTGAGGCTCTGCAACTGCTCGGTGACCTGGCTGGTCTCGGCGGTCACGGTCAACACCCCGACGATCCGCCCCGCGCTGTCGCGCACCGGGGAGTGGCCCCGGGTGAACACCGCCTGCCCCCGGGCGTCGGGGTGCTGCCGGTCGTACGGGAGCACCGCCTCCCGCTCCAGCGACGACTCGCCCTGCCGGTAGGCGCGCTCGTACGCGTCGCCGACGCCCGGCTCGCCCCACACGTCGGCGAAGACCTCGCCGGCCGGCCGGCCCGCCGCGTCGGGGTGGCGGTCGCCGATGAGGGTCGCGTACGCGTCGTTGTAGAACAGCAGGAGATCGTCGCCGAGGGCCAGCGCCATCGGCACCGGCGAGGCGAGGATCAGCTCGGCCGCGCCGCGTACCAACGGGTCCCAGTGCTGGGGCGGGCCGGCAGTCGTCGCGGCCCGGGAGCGGCCGGTGACGACGCCCGCGGCGTCGGAGGCGGACGCCTCCGCGGCGGGCGTTGCTGGCGTGGGGACTCGCCCGACCGTGCCTGGCATGTCCGCAGCCTAGCCGGAGCGCCCCGCCCACGGCCCGATCGCGGGGCCGACCCGCGTCGACCGGCCGCCCGGGGCCGGAGGCCGGTGCCCGTCAGCGCAGGTCAGGGCCGCTCTGGGCGGCGATGTCGGGAAATTCGGTACGCGTCGCGCGGCGTGCGGCGCACCGAGGCGGGTATGCGCGCGCCGAAGTCCATGCGACAGGAGGGACACCATGCAGAAAACCCTCGCGGTCGGGCAGGTAGACATCGGTACGGCCCTGACCGATATGTGGAGGTCGGTGCTGCTCTTCGTCCCGAGGGCGATCGCGTTCATCGTGATCCTCGTGGTGGGGTGGCTCATCGCCAAAGCGGTCCTCAAGATCGTGGACGCGGCACTGGAACGGGTGGGGTTCGACCGTGCGGTCGAACGGGGTGGGGTCCGGCGCGCGCTGGAACGCACCAAGTACGACGCCAGCGACATCCTGGCGAAACTGGCGTACTACGCCGTGCTGCTGTTCACCCTGCAGTTCGCCTTCGGGGTGTGGGGGCCGAACGCGATCAGCGACCTGATCCGGGGCGTGGTCTCGTGGCTGCCCCGGGCGTTCATCGCGATCGTCATCGTGGTGGTGGCCGCCGCGATCGCCAACGCGGTGCGGGACCTGGTCACCGGCTTCCTGGGCGGCCTGTCCTACGGCCGGGTGCTGGCCGACGTGACGGCGATCTTCATCCTGGCGCTCGGTGTCATCGCCGCGCTCAACCAGGTGGGCATCGCCACCACGGTCACCACGCCGGTGCTGATCGCGGTGCTCGCCACGGTGGCCGGCATCCTGATCGTCGGCGTCGGCGGCGGCCTGGTGCGGCCGATGCAGAACCGCTGGGAGGGGTGGCTCGACCGGGCCGCCGAGGAGTCCCGGGCGCTGCGGGAGCACCGCCAGGCGCAGGCCACCGGCCGGGGCGACGTCGAGCGGCGGATGGCCGACCGGGGCGCCGAGCGCGCCCGGGCCATGCCCGAGGGGTCGATGACCGGCGCCCGCGGCGGGCAGGGGACGTACCGCTCCGGCAACATGCCGGGCGACGAGACCCAGCAGTTCGGCCGCCCGGGTAGCTGACCGGGGGTAGCACGAGACGGAGGGGGCCCGCACGGGTCCCCTCCGTTCTCGGATGCGGCCCGCGTCCCGGGTGTGGTCAGAGCGTCGGCAGCGGGGCCGGGTGGGTGCCCAGGGAACGGGCCAGGGCGCAGACCGCGAGCAGGCGGGTGAGCAGCCAGTCGGCTTCGGCGAAGTCCGCCGAGCGGGTGGGCGGCTGCCAGCCGTGCTCGCGCGCCGCGTCGCGGACGCCCTCGGCGTAGCCGGCGAGCGCGGCGGGGGTCAGCGGCCGGCGGTCGCCGCCCAGGGCGTCCCGGACTGCGGCGGCGTGCTGGTCGACCTCGGCCAGCAACCCGGGGCAGGTGGCGGCGGCGGCGAGCCCGGCGGTGCCGATCGAGACCGTCAGCACGGCGAGGGCGGAGCTGGCGGAGTCCACGGCGGAGCGGCCCGTGGCCCGGTTCGACGGCACACGCATGAGGACCGAGGCTAACCGGCCGGTAACCGCGCGCGCCTCCGCCGCTCGGCCGGTCCCGGGTCCTCCACCGGTCGGCCGACACCCCGGCCGCCGGGATTGACCCGGCCGGCGCGGGGCAGAAGGGAGAACGGGTCGACACCGACGCGACCGGCACCCTGGAGGAACGCAATGGGACAGCAGGACCAGCCCGACGAGCGGCACCGCCGCCCCGCCGGGGTCGGCGACGACACCGTCGAGGCGCTGGGCAAGCTCGGCGAGGCGCTGGAGACCGTCGAGCGGGCGCGCGGGCACCTCTACACGCTGCACCAGCTCGTCGGCCACGCGGACCTGATGCTCGACGACGCCGTCGAGAAGTTCCGCGCCGCAGGGCACGACGTGATCGCCGACCGGATCGCCACCGACCTGCTCGGGCGCAACGTGATCGCCGGCCGGTGGACCTTCCAGATCGTCGAGGACTTCGACGACGGCTACTACGCGCTGTTCCGGGACCTCGACCGGGAGGCCCGCGACGAGCTGGTCGCCGGCCGGCGGCACCTGTACGAGGCGGAGATGAAGGAGCGGCGGCGCACCCGGGGCCGCCCCGGCCACGAGGCGCGCCCGGCCGGCGAGTGACACCGGGCCCGGCGACGGACGCCGGGCCGTCCGCCTGCGGCCTGCGCTCGTGTACGCCCGCCGAGTCGTCACCCTGCGTTGTCCCCAAGGGCGGGGTCGGCAGGGCCCCGGTGAACCCCTTTGCTCTGCACCCGGATACGCAACGGTTCACTCAGCGCAACCGCACGCGGCGGCCTTCGCCCGGCGGGATCTCGGATATCCCCAGCTCGGGCCGGGTGTTGCGTGGGTGGGTGCAGAGCAAAGGGCGGGGTACTGGTGGCGCAGGCTGGATGGGGTGTGACCCAGCGTGAGGTGCCGACCGGTCCGCGGTGTTGCCGCCGCCGCCGTTACCTTCGGTGACCGACCTGGTGGTCCGGCGAGCGGGCCGGCGCGTCGCCGCCGCGCTAGTCGGAGGAGCGTGCGTTCGCCGGGCGACGCCGGGAGGCGTCGTCGGCGATGATCACTGTGGCGACCATCAGGGCGACGCAGAGGCTGAACAGCCACGAGTCGTCGGTGGCGAACTTGGCGGCGACCGGCGCCTGGACGGCGGCGAGGAGGAAGCCGAGCCAGGCGAGGCGACGCTGACGAACGGTGAGGAAGCCGGAGCCCTGTTGCATTCGGAAAGTCTTGCGCGACGCGCCGGGATCGCCGTCACCCGATCGGACGATTCTGGATGACCTGTCCGGGTTTTCGGCCGGACGTACCGCGCTTTTTGGCGTTTCGGGGGAGGCGCGGGAAGTCGTTGGTTGCTCTCGCCGGGGTGGGGCAGGATGGTCGATCGTGTCCACCCCCGCGTCGCCCCGTCCCGCCCTGCTCCTGCTCGCCTACCTCGCCTTCGTCAGCCTCGGTCTGCCCGACGGACTGCTCGGCGTCGGCTGGCCGTCCATGCGGGCGGACTTCGACGTGCCCACCGAGGCCGTCGGGCTGATGCTGACCGCCGGGACCACCGGATACCTCACCGCCAGCGTGCTGGCCGGTTTCTCCCTGGCCCGGCTCGGCGTCGGCCGGCTGCTCGCCGGCAGCACCCTGCTGGCCAGCCTCGCGCTCACCGGGTACGCGTCCAGCCCGGGGCTCGCCGTCACGACCGGCTGCGCGCTGCTGCTCGGGCTCGGCTCGGGGGCGATCGACTCCGGGCTCAACGCGTACGCGGCCAACGCGTTCGGCCCCCGCCACATGAACTGGATGCACGCCTTCTTCGGCCTCGGCGTCGCCATCGGCCCACTGATCATGACCGCCGTGCTCAGCGCCGGCCTCTCCTGGCGCTGGGGCTACGGCACCGTCGCCGCCGCCCAGCTCACCCTCGGCACCGCCTTCGCCCTCACCGTGCGGGCCTGGGCCGACCGGTCCGTCCCGGCCCCGTCCGCCGCCGGCCCGGCCCCGCTGCCCACCACCGACCCCGTCCGGGTACGCGACACGCTGCGCCTGCCGGCCGTCTGGCTGGGCTCCCTCGCGTTCGCCGTGTACGTCGCCATCGAGATCGCCGCCGGCCTGTGGGCGTTCCTGCTGCTCACCGAGGGGCGGGGGCTGGCCGCCGGGGTGGCCGGAGTCTGCGTCTCCGGGTACTGGGGGAGCCTGTTTCTCGGGCGGGTGGTGCAGGGCTTCGTCGCCGAGCGTCTCGGCACCGGGCGGGTGCTGCGCGCCAGCCTGCTCGGCATGGTCGCCGGCGCGGTGCTGATCGCCCTGCCCGCGCCGGCCTGGGTGGCCGTGGCCGGCCTGCTGGTGCTGGGCTTCGCCGCCGCGCCCGTGTTCCCGCTGCTCACCCTGGGCACCGCCGAGCGGGTCGGCGCCGCGCACGCCGACCGCACCATCGGCGTGCAGATCGCGGCGGCCGGGCTGGGCGGGGCGCTGGTGCCCAGCGGCATCGGCGCGCTGGTCGCGTACACCTCGGTCGAAGCCCTCGGGCCCGCGCTGGTGGTCCTCGCCGCGGCCCTGACCACCCTGCACGCCGTCGCGTCCCGCCGCCCCTGACCGCCACCAGCGGGCGGCGGTCACATCGTGTCGGGGCCGGTCCGTCCCGTGGTCCACGGCCGGTACGCCCGCTCCGCGTCGGTGCGCTCCCGCTCCCGGCCGGCCGGCGACGCGCCCCGGTCCACCGCCTCCGGGCCGTGCCCGAACGCGGCCTCCTCCCCGGCGTCGTTGCCGGTCACGTCGTCTGCCTGCCCGTCGAGGGTCGACCGGGCCAGCGCCCGGTCCAGCTCCTCCAACGGGAGCCGCTGCTCGTCGCGCCACACGTGGCTGTCGTTGTCCGTCATGCCCTTCGCGGTACCCGGGGCCGGTGATCGCAAACGGCCCCGGGCGCGACGATGGCCGCCGGAAGCCGGCGGCCATGGTCAGCTCGTGCGGGGGAAGGTCAGGGCTGGGGGCGGTCGACGCTGCCGCGCCAGGCGCCGGTCTCCTGACCGCGCCGCTCGATGAACTGCTTGAACCGTTCCAGGTCGCCCTTGGCCCGGCGGTCGACGACGCCGAGCTTGTCGCCGGCCTGCTCCACCACGCCGTGCGGCTCGAACTCCAACTGGAGGGTCACCCGCGTGTTGGCCTCGTCGAGGCGGTGGAAGGTCACCACCCCGGCCTGCTGGGTGCCGCCGGTGGAACGCCAGGCCACCCGCTCGTCGGGCAGCTGCTCGGTGATCTCGGCGTCGAACTCGCGCTTGACCCCGGCGATCTCCACCGTCCAGTGGGTCCTCGTGTCGGTGAGCTGCCGGACCTCCTGCACCCCCTCCATGAAGTGCGGGAACTCCTCGAACTGCGTCCACTGGTCGTACGCGGTCCGGATCGGGACGGACACGTCCACGTGCTCGGTGACGCCACTCATCAGCAATCCTCCTCAGTGCGCGGGTGCGGGGCGGGCCGGGGGACGGTCCCCCTCACCAACGCGTCGTCTCGTTCCTGTGGCCGAGGGCGGCCCACACCTCGGAAACCGTCTGGTAGCGGGTGCCCGGCGGCAGCCCCTCCAGGGCGGCGACCAGGTCGTCCGGCGCGTCGTTGTCGCGCGCGTTGGCGACGAGCGCCTCCCGGTCGCCGGGCAGGGCGGTCATCGTGATGAACCGTCCGAGCCGGCTGCGCTGCTCCACGTCGGTGGAGCTCATCCCCTGCGGGGAACCGGTGCGCAGCTCGCCCGCCGGGGCCGTGGTGGCCTCCGGCTGGTCCTCGCCGGCCGGCTCGGGCTGGCGGAACTCGTCCACCCGCGAGCCGCCGGTGCCGGGGCCCTGGACCAGGCCGCTGACCTCCTGGCTCATCTGCTCGTCGACCCTCGGGCTGTGCTTGCTGCTGCCACGTTCCATGCCTTCTGCGCTACCCGGGGCGGACGCCGGTAAACCGGCGCGGCCGCCCGGCCGAGGCGACCCGTCACCCGGCGGCGGGGCTGCGCGGAGGCAGCACCGGCTCCTCCGGGTCCGGCTCACCGGCCTGCAACGCCCGGCCCCGCTGCAGCTCGGCGTTGATCTGCACGCCGAGCATCAGCGCCGAGTTGGACAGGTAGAGCCAGACCAGGAACGCGATCACCGCGCCGAGGCTGCCGTACGTCACGTCGTACGAGCCGAAGTTCGCCACGTACAGGCCGAAACCGAACGAGGCCAGCGCCCAGGAGACCAGGGCGACCGCGCCGCCCGGGGTGAGCCAGCGGAACCGGGGCTGGCGCACGTTCGGGGCGATCCAGAACAGCAGCGACAGCAGCACCATCATCACCATGGCCAGCACCGGCCACTTCGCCACGCCCCACACCGTGCGGGCCAGCCCGCCCGCGCCCAGCAGGTCGCCCACCGCGTCGGCGACCGGGCCGCTGACGATGAGCCCGGTGGCCACCACGGCCAGCAGCAGCATGGTCACGGCGGCCAGCCCGATCTGCAACGGGCGCAGCTTCCACACCGGCCGCCCCTCCTGCACCCCGTAGATGGCGTTGGACGCCCGGGTGAACGCGCCGATGAACCCCGACGCCGACCACAGCGCGCCGAGCAGACCGAAGCTGAGCAGCGTCTTCGCGCCGCCGCTCTGGTCGACCACGCCCCGCACCACGCTCACGAACCCCTCGTTGCCGACCACCGACCCGGCGCCGACGTCCCGGGCCAGGTCGATCACCGTGTCGACCGTCCGCTCGCCGTCGGAGACCAGGCCGACCAGGGCGACCACCACGATCGTCGACGGGAACAGGGCGAGCACCCCGTAGTAGGTGAGCGCGGCGGCCCAGTCCGCGCAGTTGTCCTTGACGAAGTTCCGGCCGCTGCGCACCAGCACCCCCCGCCAGGTGGGCCAGCTGAGCTGGCGTACCCGGCGGGGCCGCCGCGCCCGCCCGTCGTCGAGGACCGCCGTGTCCGGTTCCGTCGTCGCTGCCATGACCGCCCCCTGCGTCCCGGGCGGCGGGGTGACCGGCACCCGGCGCTCGCCTGGCCCCGCCCGTACCCAGCGTCGGAAATCGACAAACCCGACACGGGGCGGGGCGGTCCGCCGCGCGGGCCGGCGGTTTGCCCAGGCGGCCCGGGGGAACGGTCAACCGGGAAGCAGTCGACGCGGAGGAGGACGACATGCCCGGGCGCGAGGTACTGCCCAGCACGCTGCGGCGCTCCCCGGAGAAGGCGCAGCGCACCTGGGAGAAGACGCACGACTCGGCGGTGGAGACGTACGGCGAGGGCGAGCGGGCCCACCGCACCGCGTTCGCCGCCGTCAAGCACGAGTTCGAGAAGGTCGGCGACCACTGGGAGCCCAAGGGCCGCAAGGGGCCCAGCGACCAGCAGGCGGCCGGCGGCGGGCCGGCGCGCCGCGCCCCCACGGCGGGCGGCGTCGACGCCAACGCCACCAAGGACCACCTGATGGCGGTGGCCCGCAAGCTGGACGTGCCCGGCCGGTCCCGGATGACGAAGCCGGAACTGGTCAAGGCCATCGAGAAGGCCAACAACAACGCCACCCGCAAGGCGCGCGGGGGCCGCTGACCGGCCACGACAGCGCGGGGCCCGGGGCCGCACGGTCCCGGGCCCCACGCCGTACGCTCACCAGTGGCCGCCGCCCGGGGCCTCGATGTGCACGGCCTTCGTGGCGGTGAACTCGTCCAGCAGCTCCGGGCCGTAGCCGAAGCCCTGGCCGCTGCCCCGGCGCGGCTGCGCCGCCCCGCCCGGCGCGCCGCCGAACACGGCGTTGACCTTCACGGTGCCGACCGGCAGCTCCCGCCAGGCCCGCTGGGCGTGACTCATCGAGCCGGTGAGCACCGTCGCCGCCAGCCCGTACGGCGAGTCGGCCGCGCACCGCAGCGCCTCGCTGAACGAGTCGACCACCACCACCGGGGCGACCGGGCCGAACGTCTCCTCGCGCACCAGCGTCATCTCGTGCCGGCAGTCGACGACCACCGTCGCCGGGTAGAACGCCCCCGGCCCGTCCGGCAGCACCCCGCCCGCGCGCAGCCGCGCCCCGCCGGCCACCGCCGCCGTCACCTGCCCGTGCACGTGGTCGCGGTGCCGCCGGTCGACCAGCGGCCCCAGCTCCGTAGCCGGGTCCCGCCCCGGGCCGACCCGCAGCGCCTCGGCCCGCCGCACCAGCGCATCGACGAAGTCCTCCGCCACGTCCCGGTGCACGTAGATCCGCTCCACCGCCACACAGATCTGCCCCGCGTTGGCGAACGCGCCCAGCGCCGCCTGTTCCGCCGCCCAGACCGGGTCGACCCCGGCGTCGACGACGAGGGGGTCGCTGCCGCCGTTCTCCAGCAGCACCTTCGCCCCCGTCCGGGCCGCCGCGGCGGCGATCTGGCGGCCCGTGGCCGTCGCGCCCACGTGCGCCACCACGTCCACGTCGCCGCCGGCCAGCGCCGCGCCGACCTCCGCGCCGCCGGTGAGCAGCGACAGCACCCCCGGCGGCAGGACCTCGTCCAGCGCGCGGGCCAGCAGCCACCCCGTCGCCGGGGTGCGCTCGCTCGGCTTGTACAGCACCGCGTTGCCGGTCACCAGGGCCGCGCCGAGCAGCCCGCAGGAGACCGCCACCGGGTCGTTCCACGGCGTGATCGCCGCGACCACGCCGCGCGGCTGCGGGGCCATGAAGTCGATGGACTCCGCGCCGCCGAGCAGCGTGCGCCCGCCCCGCACCGGGGCCAGCTCGGCGTACTGTCGCAGGGTGCCGACGCCCGCCTCGACGCCGCCCCGGGCGTCCGCGAGGGGCTTGCCCATCTCCGCCGTCACCGCCGCCGCCAGCTCCTGCGCCGCGGCCTGCACCGCGTCGGCGGCCCGGTGCAGCGCGGCGGCCCGCTCCGCCGGGTCCGTCGCCGCCCACCCGGGCGCGACCCCCCGCGCGGCCTCCACCGCCTTGCCGACCTCGTCCGCCGTCGCGACCGGCACCGTGCTGACCGGGTGGCCGTCGGCCGGATCGCGGACGACCAGCTCGCCCCCCGCGCCGCCGGCGCCCCACACCCCACCGATGAGCTGCGCAACCGTGTACATGCGGCGGTGCATCCCCCGGCCCCGGCCCGGCAAACGCGTTTCGCCGCGGGTGGCCCCGGGTAGGCGGGTCGGATGACCTCGACCGGCATCCCCACCGCCGCCACGTCCGGCGTGCCGACCGGCCCGGAGCGCGCCGACGCGGTCGTCGTCGGCGCGGGCCACAACGGCCTGGTGGCCGCCAACCTGCTGGCCGACGCCGGCTGGGACGTGCTGGTGCTGGAGGCGACCGGCGCGCCCGGCGGGGCGGTGCGCTCGGCCGAGGTGACCGTCCCCGGCTACCTGAGCGACCTCTACAGCTCCTTCTACCCCCTCGGGTACGCCTCCCCGGTGCTCGCCGGCCTCGACCTGGACCGGCACGGGCTGCGCTGGACCCACGCCCCCGACGTGCTGGCCCACCTGCTGCCCGACGGGCGGGCGGCCGTGCTCAACCGGGACCTCGACGCCACCGCCGCGTCGCTGGCCGTGTTCGCGCCCGCCGACGGGGAGCGCTGGCGGCACGCGTACGCCGACTGGCTCGACGTGGCCGGGCCGATGCTGGCCACCATCACCACCCCCTTCCCGCCGGTGCGCGGCGGCGTCGCCCTGCTGCGCCGGCTGCGGGTCGGCGGGTCGCTGCGGCTGGCCCGCCGGCTCGTCGTGCCCGTGCGCAAGCTCGGCGCCGAGCTGTTCGACGGCGAGGGCGGCACGCTGCTGCTGGCCGGCTGCGCCCTGCACACCGACCTGTCACCGGAGGAGGCCGGCTCCGGCGTCTACGGCTGGCTGCTGGCCATGCTCGGCCAGCAGGTCGGCTGGCCGGTGCCGGTCGGCGGTGCGCAGCGGATCACCGACGCGCTGGTCGACCGGCTCACCGCGCGCGGCGGCCGGATCGTCCACGACGCGCGCGTCGACCGGGTGCTCACCGCCCGGGGCCGGGCGATGGGGGTACGCACCGTCGACGGCCGGGCCTGGCGGGCCCGGCGGGCCGTCCTCGCCGACGTCCCCGCCCCCGCCCTCTACCTGGACCTGGTCGGCGCGGCGGCGTTGCCGCCCCGGCTCGTGCAGGACCTGGCGCACTTCCGCTGGGACGGCTCCACGCTCAAGGTCGACTGGGCGCTGTCCGGGCCGGTGCCGTGGACCAACCCGGCCGTGGCCGGGGCCGGCACCGTGCACCTCGGCGCGGACCTCGACGGGCTGACGACGTACTCCGCCGAGCTGGCCCGGGGCCAGGTGCCCCGCGACCCGTTCCTGCTGGTGGGGCAGATGAGCGTCGCCGACCCGAGCCACTCCCCGCCCGGCACCGAGTCGCTGTGGGCGTACACCCACCTGCCGTTCCGGCGCGACTGGCGGGCCGAGGACGTCGCCGCGCACGTCGCGCGGATGGAGGACGTGCTGGAGGCCGCCGCCCCGGGGTTCCGCGCCCGGATCCTCGGCCGGCACGTCGCCGGCCCGGCCGACCTGGAGCGGGGCGACCCGAGCCTGGTCGGCGGGGCGCTGGGCGGCGGCACCGCGGCGGCGTACCAGCAGCTCTTCCTGCGGCCGATCCCCGGCCTGGGCCGCGCGGACACCCCGGTGGACCGGTTGTACCTGGCCAGCGCCTCGGCGCACCCGGGCGGCGGGGTGCACGGCGCGCCGGGCGCGAACGCCGCCCGGGCCGCGCTGGCCCGCGACCGGGCGCTCACCGGCGGCCTGTACGCGGGCGTGATCGGCGCGGCGCACCGGGCGGTCTACCGCTGAAGAGCCGCCCGGCGGCGCGTCAGGGCTCGATGTTGCGGTGCCGGGTGCGCAGCTTGAACGGCATCAGCGCGCTCTCGATCTTGGTGGCGGTGGTCATCTTCGAGGCGCCCTCGCGGCGCTCCTCGAACCGGATCGGCACCTCCAGGATCGTGTGCCCCAGCTTCGTGGCCAGGTAGTGCATCTCCACCTGGAAGCTGTAGCCGTTGGACTGCACCCGGTCCAGCCCGATGTCGCGCAGCGCGTCGGCCCGCCAGATCTTGAAGCCCGCCGTGAGGTCGCGGATGCGCACCCGCAGCAGCGTGTGCACGTAGAGGTTGGCCCAGCCGCTGAGCGCGCGACGGTAGAGCGGCCACGCCTCGTCGAGCTGCCCGCCCGGCACGTAGCGCGAACCGATGACGACACCCGCCTGCGTGGACAGCAGCGCGCCGAGCATGCCGGGCAGCGCCTCCGGCGGGTGCGACAGGTCCGCGTCCATCTGCGCCACGTATTCGGCGCCGCCGTCGAGGGCCCGGCCGATCCCGTCGACGTACGCCCGGCCGAGGCCCTCCTTGCCGGCGCGGTGCACGACCTGGACCCGGTCGGGGTGCTCGATGGCCAGCTTGTCGGCCACCTCGCCTGTGCCGTCCGGGGAGTTGTCGTCGGCGACCAGCACCTTCAGGCCCGGCAGCGGCAGCGCGAGGAGCCGTTCGACCAGGACCGGGAGGTTCCCCGCCTCGTTGTAGGTGGGAACCACGACGGTCAGGCGTGCGTCCCGCCAGGGGGCGGGCAACTGCACGGGTTCGATCATGACGGACATCCTCGGTTTGCCGACAGGTTTACCTGAGAGGGTAGCCAGTTGCCCGTTCCATGTCGTAATGGCTCCCCGTCCGACGCGTGCGACACGCCGTGCGCAGGGCGGGGAGCCGGGTGGGCGCGCCGGGGCCGGGTCGCCGCGGGCCGACTCGTCAGCGGTCCGCCTTCTGCCGGGTCGCGATGTCGGACAGCCGGCGCAGCGTCTCCTTGTTGCGCTGGTGCAGCACCAGGTCGTTGAGCTTGGTGCGGACCCAGCGCAGCGGGCCGGCGGCGAACTCCTCGCCGATGCGCACCCGCGTCGCGCCGTCGCCGACGGGTTCCAGGGTGAAGACCACGGTCGCCTCGCCCGCCGGCCACAGCCCCGCCTTCAGCACCAGCCGGTGCGGCGGCTCGCAGGCCAGCACGGTCGAGGCGTCCTGGAGGGAGAACGGCCACGGCCCGGCCTTGTGGTGCAGCCGCGTGCCGACGCGGGGCCAGGCGTCGTCCACGTCGCGCACGTGCACCGTGCCCACCACCCAGTCGCTGTACGTCCAGCCGTCGGCGAGCACGTCGAACACCTGCTGCGGGGGTGCCTGGATCACTTTCTCCACAATCGCCACTGCGCCCCCATACCCCGCTCCCGGCGGCCCCTAACGAGCCGGGTGGGTTAGCTTCTCGGCGGCGGCGGGTATCGCGGCACCGGACGGTGGCGGGGCGGCGGGCGTCGCCGCACCCGGCGGCGGCGGGCACCGCGCCGCCGACGACGTTTACTCCCCGGGGCGCAGGGAACCCGCCGCCCGTGCGACGGGACCAGATGGAGCCGGATCAGCGCAGGTCAGCCCGGGTCGACCCGGGTCCTGGCCGGGGCGGGTCCGGCGGTGTCCTGTTCGACGCGGTGCTGCTGGACCGCGACGGCACGCTGGTGGAGGACGTGCCGTACAACGGCGACCCCGACAAGGTGCGCCCGCTGCCGGGCGCGCGGGAGGCCCTGGACCGGCTGCGCGCCGCGGGCCTGCGGCTGGCCGTGGTGACCAACCAGTCCGGGCTGGCCCGGGGCTGCTTCACCGAGGGGCAGCTGGACCGGGTGCACGCCCGCATCGAGGAGCTGCTGGGACCCTTCGACTCCTGGCACGTCTGCCCGCACGACGACGACGCCGGGTGCGACTGCCGCAAGCCCGCCCCGGGCCTCGTCCACGCGGCGGCGGCGCGGCTGGGCACGACGCCGCAGCGCTGCGTGGTGGTGGGGGACATCGGGCGGGACATGGCCGCCGCGCTGGCCGCCGGGGCGCACGGGGTGCTGGTGCCGACGCCGGTCACCCGGCCAGAGGAGGTGGCGGCCGCCCCGTGCGTACGCCCCACCCTGCCGGCGGCGGTCGACGAGATCCTGCGCCGGCAGGCCGCCGTGGCCCCCGGCACGCCCCGCGCGGCGGGCACCGTGCTGGTGGTGCGCAGCGACTCGGCCGGCGACGTGCTGGTCACCGGGCCGGGCATCCGGGCGGTGGCCGCCCACGCGCGGCGGGTGGTGCTGCTGTGCGGGCCGCGCGGCCGGGCGGCGGCGGAGCTGCTGCCCGGGATCGACGAGATCGTCGAGTGGCCCCTGGAGTGGATCGACCCGGACCCGGGCCCCGTGGACCCGGACCGGACCCGCCGGCTGGTGCGGCGCCTCGCGGCCGTGGGCGCCGACGAGGCGGTGATCTTCACGAGCTTCCACCAGTCGCCGCTGCCGCTGGCGCTGCTGCTGCGCCTGGCCGGCGTGCCCCGGATCGCCGCGATCAGCGACGACTACCCGGGCAGCCTCCTCGACGTGCGCCACCGGGTGCCGGCGGGGGTGCCCGAGCCGGAGCGGGCGCTGTCGCTGGCCGCCGCCGCCGGCCACGCCCTGCCCGGCGACGACCAGCCCTGGCTGCGCCTGCGCCGCGACGCGGTGCCCGCCCCGCCGCCGCGACTCGACCGGCCCGGGTACGTCGTGCTGCACCCCGGCTCGACGGCCACCGCCCGGGCCTGCCCGCCCGAACTGGCCGCCCGGATCGTCCGCGCGCTCGCCGGGGCGGGCCACCGGGTGGTGGTCACCGGGGGACCCGGCGAACGCGAACTCACCGCCCGGGTGGCCGCCGCCGGCGGCGTCGACCTCGGCGGGCGCACCGGCCTGGCCGAGCTCGCCGGCATCATCGCCGGCGCGTCCGCGCTCGTCGTCGGCAACACCGGCCCCGCCCACCTGGCCGCCGCGCTCGACGTGCCCGTGGTCAGCCTGTTCGCCCCGACCGTCCCGTACGGGCAGTGGGGGCCGTACCGGGTGCCCACCGTGCGCCTCGGCGACGCCGGGGCCGCCTGCCGCGACACCCGCGCCGCCACCTGCCCCGTCCCCGGGCACCCCTGCCTGGCCGGGATCGACCCCGGCGCGGTCCTCGACGCGTTGCGCCTGCTCGGCGTGCGCGCCGGCACGCCCGCCGGCCCGGCCGGCGACCACGGCGCGTCCGACGGACCGGGCGGATCGCGCCGTGCGGCGGCCGGCCCGGCGGACCGGGTGGCCGTGCCGGCCGGCGGCGGGAGCGGCCGATGAACATCCTGGTCTGGCACGTGCACGGCTCCTGGACCACGTCCTTCGTGCGCGGCAGGCACCGCTACCTGGTGCCCGTCACCCCCGACCGGGGCCCCTACGGCCTCGGCCGGGCCCGCACCTACCCGTGGCCCGACAGCGCCGTCGAGGTCACCCCCCGGGAGCTGCGCCGGGCCGACGTCGACCTGGTCGTCCTGCAGCGTCCCGAGGAGTTCGACCTGGCCTGCGACTGGCTGGGCCGGCGGGTCGGCCGGGACGTGCCGGCGATCTACGTCGAGCACAACACCCCCAAGGGCGACGTGCCCAACACCCGCCACCCGATGGCCGACCGCGACGACCTGCTGCTCACCCACGTCACCGGGTTCAACGAACTGTTCTGGGACAACGGGGCCACCCGCACCGCCGTCGTCGAGCACGGCGTCGTCGCCCCGGCCGTCGAGTGGACCGGCGAACTCGACCGGCTCGCCGTCGTCATCAACGAGCCGGTACGCCGCTGGCGGGTCACCGGCACCGACCTGCTGCCCCGCTTCGCCGAGCTGGCGCCCCTCGACGTCTTCGGCATGGGGGTGACCGGGCTGGCCGACCGGCTCGGGCTGCCCGCCGACCGGGTCGCCAGCCACGACGACGTGCCGCAGGAGCGGATGCACGCCGAGCTGGGCCGGCGGCGGGCGTACCTGCACCTGTGCCGGTGGACCTCCCTCGGGCTCAGCCTGATCGAGGCCATGACCATCGGCATGCCGGTCGTCGCGCTCGCCACCACCGAGGCGGTGGTGGCCGTCCCGCCCGAGGCCGGCGCGCTCTCCACCCGCGTCGACGACCTGCTGGGGGCCGCCCGCCGGTTCCTCGACGACCCCGAGGCCGCCGGCCGGGCGGGCGCGGCGGCGCGCAAGGCCGCCCGGGACCGCTACGGGCTGGAGCGTTTCCTCGCCGACTGGGACCGGCTGCTGGAGGAGGAAGTATGCGCATCGCGATGATCTCGGAGCACGCCAGCCCGCTCGCCGTCCTCGGCGGCGAGGACGCCGGCGGCCAGAACACGCATGTCGCGGAGCTCTCCGCCGCGCTCGCCGCCGCCGGTCACGACGTGCGGGTCTACACCCGCCGCGACGCGGTGGACCTGCCGGTGACGGTCCGCGCCCCCGACGGGTACGACGTGGTGCACGTGCCGGCCGGCCCGGCGGAGCCGATGGCCAAGGACGCGCTGCTGCCGCACATGCCGGCGTTCGGCCGCTGGCTGGCCCAGCGGTGGCGGGGCGGGGACGGGACGCCGGAGGTGATCCACGCCCACTTCTGGATGAGCGGACTGGCCGCGCTGGCCGCCGGCCGGCGCACCGGCGTGCCGGTGGTGCAGACGTACCACGCCCTCGGCACCGTGAAGCGGCGGCACCAGGGCGCCCAGGACACCAGCCCGCCCGGCCGGATCCGCGACGAGCGGGAACTGGGCCGGGCCGTCGACCGGGTCGTGGCCCAGTGCCAGGACGAGGTGAACGAGCTGGTCCGCCTCGGGGTGCCCCGCGACCGGATCAGCGTGGTCCCGTCCGGGGTCAACCTCGCCACGTTCGCCCCGCTCGGCCCGGCCGTCGAGCGACACCCGGGCCGGGCCCGCGTCCTCACCGTCGGCCGGCTGGTGGAACGCAAGGGCTTCCAGGACGTGATCCGCGCGATGCCCCTGGTGCCGGACGCCGAGTGCGTGGTGGTGGGCGGCCCGCCCGAGGGGCTGCTGGAGACCGACCCGCACGCCCGGCGGCTGCGGGCCCTGGCCCGCGAGTGCGGCGTCGCCGACCGGGTGCGCCTGGTCGGGGCGGTGCCCCGGGAGGAGATGGGCCGCTGGTACCGCTCCGCCGACGTGCTGGTCGCCGCCCCCTGGTACGAGCCGTTCGGGCTGACCCCGCTGGAGGCCATGGCCTGCGGTGTGCCCGTGGTCGGCACGGCCGTCGGCGGGCTGACCGACACCGTCCTCGACGGGGTCACCGGTGACCTGGTGCCGGCCCGGGACCCGCGCGCGCTGGGCGCCGCGATCCGGGGCCTGCTCGACGACCGGATCCGCCGGTTCGCGTACGCCGGGGCGGCCCGCGACCGGGCCCGGCGCAGCTACTCCTGGGCGGCCACCGCCCAGCGGCTGGCGGAGGTGTACGGCGCGGTGGCCGCCGTGCGCAGGCCCACCCGGGTGGTCGCCTGATGGCCGCCGCCCGCCCGGCCCGCCCGGCCGGTCCCGCCACCGGCTCCGCCGGCCCGGCCCGGCCCACCACCGGTTCCGCCGGCCCGGCCGGTGCCGCCGCCGCGTCGGTGCTCGACGCGCACCTGGCCGCCCTGGCCGCCGCGCTGCTGCCCTACCGGCGCTCGGAGGAGCTGCTGGCCCGCTGGGGCGGGGAGCTGGCGCACCGGCTGGCCGCCGGCGGTCGGCTGCTGGTGGCCGGCAACGGTGGCAGCGCCGCCGAGGCGCAGCACCTCACCGCCGAACTCGTCGGCAAGCTCCGCGACGACCGCGAGCCGCTGTCGGCCATCGCCCTGCACGCCGAGACCAGTGCGCTCACCGCGATCGGCAACGACTACGGCTACGACGAGGTCTTCGCCCGGCAGGTCCGCGCCCACGGCCGGCCCGACGACATCCTGCTGCTCATGTCGACCAGCGGGGCCAGCGTCAACCTCGTCGCCGCCGCCCACGCCGGCCGCGACGCCGGGCTGCGCTGCTGGGCGTTCACCGGCCCCACCCCCAACCCCCTCGCCGACGCCTGCCACGAGACCCTGGCCATCGCCTCCCCCGACAGCCAGGTCGTCCAGGAGCTGCACCTGGTCTCCACCCACGTGCTCTGCGAGTACGTCGACCGGGTGCTCCCCGCCGCGCTGGCGGCGGCGGGC